>NZ_FTNA01000045.1 GCF_900156205.1 Leptospira interrogans | reverse complement strand
CAGTGTTGTCAAGAAACCCTCGGAAAGGATTGATCTTTCATTCGGATCGGGGTTCTAATTTCTGTTCTAAAGAAACACGCAGACTACTAATTGCCAACGGTATCAGACGAAGCAACAGCAGAAAAGGAAATTGTTGGGACAATGCGGTGGCAGAGTCTTTCTTTAGTTCTGTAAAAAGAGAAATCGAATACAATACATTCTATAACATTGAAGAAGCGGAACATCTTCTATTCGATTTTATCGAAGTGTATTACAATAGATTCAGGTTTCATTCTACATTAGGTTATATCAGCCCTGAAGAATTTGAGACAAATATTGCTTAAATGGCTGTCCACTTTTATGTGACTACTTCAAATCGACAGTTTCCATACAACGGAAATCGATGGCGAATTAATTTTTCAACAACTCTAATATTAAAAACGTGAATTCTTTATGAGTTTCTACAACTTTAGAATTTGTTCGTAAAATAGTGGTTTGTGAAAGTTCCCGCAATTTTAGAAAACCTGAATATTCTGTATATCAAACCAATGTGGAATTATCACAAATTTCAAGGGCAATACTTAGAAAATTAACTCGGGATCTAAATCAACGTGAGTTTGGTATAACTCGAAAGGGATTGATGCCAGGAAAACTCAGCAGAACTCTTTCTCAAACTAAAGCCGTCTTGCTTCTATGGGCGCTCGAAGTAACTCAGCGTCTCGCTTCTATGGGCGCTCGAAGTAACTCAGCGTCTCGCTTCTATGGGCGCTCGACAGATCGTGTTTTATAATCAATTGAAACTTAAGATGAATATTGTATTACGCTTCCTATATACAATTTATTGACCAGAGCAGAAAGTCCGGTCCGGCTTGCCTACGGCAAGCCGATTCGCCCAAATTTTCTTATGTCGAACTCACGTTAGTCTAGTTGCCCCAACAAATGATCTCATTAAAAAATATTTACGACAACTTAAAATCCTTTTGTAAATAAAACTGGAAATAATAAACACAGCATTGCGGTCATGATTAAAAGTTCCATCTACAATCAAAACAGACAAAATTAGAGCAATTACAACAGAAGAAGTCACAAAATTAGAATTTCATTTTATTCTTAAATACTAAATAACTCGGGGCAACCAAAAATACATTTCCATCAAACATTTTTGTCCAAAACCCAAAAAAGAAATTATCATTTCAAAATACAAGGCGGCTGATACGAATTTATATTTGAGAACTTATAACGAATGAACTTTCTTTAAATTCTATCCCAAAAACAATCATTCTACCTAACAGATATAATTCTTTTAAAACAGAATCAAAATATGAAATCTCTATCTAAAAATAAAAAATCAAAACCAACTAAATATGTCAAAAATGTCTTTTTTAAATGATTTTATTGTACTTTTATCATCCTGAAATTATGAACAAAGTAGAATACCAGCAACTCCATAAATCCAATTTATTAAATTTATATCCACTATATCAAATATTCCTTGCAAATGAGCTCTTCCGTCCCTCAAGGTATTTAAAAAGCCTTTTCCAGATCCGCCCTTTGAAGTAATATCTGGAAAAACATTCGGGGGACAAAATTTATGGCAGCCAAAACTTTTTCTAAAACTAAAATAAAAAAAGGAAAACCCTCAACCAAAAGTAATACTAAAAAACAAACAAAACTCAAAATCACATCTTCTGGGATCAAATTATCAAAAAGTTTTTTTAATCCAAAAAACCCGCTTCCTGTAATTTATCAACCAAACTCTACTACACAAAAAAGCAAACAAACTCTGATCCAATGGATTAAGACCAATAAACGCGTATTAACTGATGATCTAAAACAATATGGAGCAATCCTTTTTAGAGGATTCGAAATAATTTCTCCTCAAGATTTTGAAGAAGTAATTCTAAACATAGACTCTAATCTAAAGAATAATTATCTCGGAACGTCTCCTCGCAATCAGGTGACAAAATACACGTTTACCGCTACTGAACTTCCATCTGCCTATCCTATAATGCAACACGCGGAAATGAGTTTTTTAGATTCCCCACCTAAAAAACTTTTTTTCTATTGCGGAAAAGCTCCAGGAAAGTTTGGAGAAACACCTATTACCGATCTTAGAAAAGTACTAAAAGAAATTCCAACTCATATACGCGAAAAATTCGAAAAAGAAAAAATTCGATATTCTAGAGTTTATAACGGACCTTCTAACCAATCCCGTTTTCAATTTTGGAAAACCAAACGTTGGGACGAAATGTTCCAAACAAAAGATAAAAACGAAGTTGAAAAAACTTCTAAAAAACAGAATTTTAAAGTAGAATGGTTTGGTAAAGATGATCTAAGACTTGTAAATACTACATTAGCAATTCGTAAACATCCCGAATCTAACACATTAGCATGGCATAATCATTCTCAAGTGTTTCATATAGACGCGGCTCGTAAGGAATACTGGAAAATATTTGTACGTCAAAAAACAATCCGAGGATTTTTAGTAGCGGTTACTCTCGAAATTCTTACATTTATCAAAAAAATAACCACCAAAAAAGAATACTTAGACACACATTGTACTTACGGAGGTGGTCAAGAAATTTCAGGTACCGAATTAAAACAAATTCAAAATGTATTTTGGAACAACATCTCACTATTTTCCTGGCAGAACGGAGACATATTAGTGATAGACAACTATTCCGTATCTCACGGAAGACATCCGTTTACCGGACCAAGGGAAATTTTTGTAGCCTGGGCGGATTAAAACCATGCAAGAATTGGATTCTGTTCGGATTCATTTTAATGAAAGTAATTTAGCTTTTTTGAATTTACTTTTAGGGTTGATTATGTACGGAATCGCCTTAGAACTTAGATTTGAAGATTTTAAATTATTAGTTGATAAACCCAGATCTTCCATTACCGGAATACTGTCTCAATTTATACTGTTTCCGTTTGCCACTTATCTACTCCTTTGGATTTTAAATCCTTCTCCAGGAATTGCACTTGGAATGCTTTTAGTAGCAGCTTGTCCAGGGGGTAACATTTCGAACTTTGTCACTCTTCTTGCAAAAGGTAATACAGCCCTTTCCATTTCGCTTACCGCATTCTCATCTGCACTTGCTATCGTTATTACTCCGTTTAATTTTTTCTTCTGGGGAAATTTATATCCTCCTGTACAAAATACGTTAAGAACAATTTCCCTAAACCCCTGGGATGTATTGAAAGCAATCTTAATGATATTAATAATCCCGATCCTACTAGGTCTTTTAACAAAAAAATTTCTACCAAAAACAACCGCAAAAATCGTAATACCAATCAGAATACTTTCAGCCATTATTTTTGCCGCATTTTTATTAATCGCACTTTTTGCAAACTTTCAGATTTTTTTGAACGTAATCTATAAAGTATTCCTTTACGTTTTTCTAATGAACGCTGTTGGATTTTTATTGGGATATTATTTTTCAAAGCTAATGCGTTTAGATGAAAGGGATTCTCGTTGTATTTCCATAGAAACCGGAATTCAAAATTCGGGACTAGGACTTGTTTTGATTTTCGCGTTTTTTGAAGGCCAGGGAAGTATGGCAATCATAGCCGCGACCTGGGGAATTTGGCACGCAATTGCAGGAGTAACTCTGGCTTGGTTTTGGTCTAAAAAAACTTCTACTTTGAAGACTTAAACAATATCCCATGATAGAGTTCTGAAATCTTAGGACGGATTTTAGATTTCGAAAAAAAACGATTCTCGTTCAACTTTCCTTTTCGAATTTCCTTTTGTTTTTCTTTAGGTAGATGTAATACGTTTTGACACTCTAATGTACAACATCCTTCAAACTTTTCGGAACAAGATGGGCACTGAATAAAAAGTACATGGCATCCAGGATTTTCACAGTTTACGTGACGATCACACTTTGCGCCGCATTGATGACAAGAAGAGATAACTTCATTTCCAATCGCCTCTTGAAGCCTTCCATCAAATACAAAATTTTTTCCTTTAAACTTAGATTCGAGTCCTTTTTGAGAAACTTCGTGGGCATAGGAAATGATTCCTCCATGAAGTTGATTGACGTCCTTATATCCGTGATGTTTAAGCCAAGCGCTCGCCTTCTCGCAACGGATTCCTCCAGTGCAATACATTAGAATTTTATGATTTTCTTTTCCGTTTAACAATTCTAGCAAAATTCTAAGTTCTTCGCGAAACGTATCCGACTGAGGAAGAATCGCGTTTTCAAAATGGCCTATTTCACTTTCGTAATGATTTCTTACGTCTACTACAATAGAATTCTCATCTTCCATATGAAGATTAAATTCCTCAGCAGAAAGATGTTTTCCAACATTAGTCACATCAAAGGCATCGTCGTTCAATCCGTCGGCTACGATTTTCTTTTTTATCTTTAAATCGAGTTTTAAAAAAGACTTAGAATCGTCTTCCACCGCAATTTTAAACTGCATATCTTTAAATTGATTTCTGGAATCTAAATTCTTTCTAAAAAAATCCAGATTATGAGAAGGAATGGATAGTTGTGCGTTAATTCCTTCCCTTGCAATATAAATTCTTCCTAGGACCCCGAGTATTTCCCATTCGGCATAGAGTTGATCTCTAAGTTCCTGAACGTTTTCTAAAATTACATAACGATAAAAGGAAAGAGTTGTTCTAGAAAAATTTTCTTCTTCAAGACGTTTACGAAGAATCTCTTTTCCATAAATATTATGAAGCGGACGCTTTTTTGTTTCAGTCCTTTTCGGAAAATCGCCTTGATTTGCCATACATTCTTAACTTTGAAATTAAGACTTTTCTTGACAAGCGTTTCTTCCGTAACTTCTACATCCACTCTGACTTTAAAAGCCAAAGCCGCACATACAAATCCTAGATAATTTTTTATGGATTCTTAGGATTACTTAGAACTATAGAATAGAGTGTCTAAAATTCTATCTCTCAAACGGAATTCCTATTACTTATTTAACGTGATTTCGGTTGAAGAAGAATTTTCTAAAAACACATACCTCTATAATTTTAGAGTTTGTTTATAAAATCGTGATTTGTAGTGGTTACCACATTTTACTACGCGGACGCATAAAAATAGTACCAAGTTATTAACGGCCTAATTTACGAAAAAAATAGCGGTACTTAAAAAATGCCGCAAATTCAAGATTACGGCATTTTAAAGCAGGACCAAAATATTCAAATTTTTGAAACAATATAACACAAGTATTCTATTCATGCGTCCGAGTAGTAATAATAGGTTTACAAAGTTTAATTTCAACTTTTTTCAGAAAAATGGATCCCTTACTTCAAACTCATATTGTTATGTAGGACTTTTGACATGCCTCGATTTTTAGAATATACTACAAAATTACATAAAATGATATTAGAATTACCTCAAAAATCAGAACATAAAGCCCTACTCAAAACTATATAATAGAGTTGTTGAGAATTAATTTTCTTTATTAAAACGAATGAGGAAAACCGTTATCGATATGGATTTTTCAACAAACCCTAATCAATAATATTTTGTGTTCAAACATACATTAAAAATTTACGATACTCAATTTTTATAAAAACTCAATCATCATCAATTCCGAGATAAGCAATCTGTAATTGTTTCTACGTTTTTGCAAAATTCATCTTTAATTTTTGATATTCTTTTATGCGTTTTCGTAGTAAAGATCGAAAGTAAATCGACTTAAATTTAGAGATCCAACCAAGAGAAAACTTCATCACAATTTCAATCAAATTTTTGAATGATAGAATTTGTCGGAGCAAATTAAATTTTAGTCTTAAAATACCTTCTTCCTACGATCGTTTTGTAAAAAACTTTTTTATAAACGCAGCAGTTCCCACAATTTTAAAGAGAACTCTATAAAATGAATTTTGAATCTGATGGTTGATAATTAACACAAATTCTACATAACGCGAAAAGGATCGATGCGGGAGAACTCACTCCCAACGGGTCGCGTTAACTCAGCAAAACGCTTTCCTATGGGTCGCGTTTTAGGTCGTTCGATGGATCGCGTTTTAAATTGAAACTACAAACAATATATTATATAACGTTTCCTGCATGCAATTTATTGCCCAAAGCTGAGAGCCTATCCGTGTGGCAGCCTGATTTTCTTATGCAGAACTCACGTTAATTAAAATACAGAAATTCAATTCTTAATATTTTTTCTTTAGGGTTTATAAAAACTTCTGAATGTTAAATTTTATTTTGCCAAGTCCTTATTTATCTAGTTCCATACACCCTACAAACTCCCAAGTTATCAAATGAGTTCTTTATTTTTTCTTTTAAAACATCATTCCAGTTCCATAAGGTAAAAAAATATTGTCATTAAAATGTAAAATAATAGGAACTTTGGAATAAAAACTTTTTTACAAATATTTATACTCATACAGGTTAAATATCTTTTCAGAAAATTCAAGGAACCGATCTAAAAATCTTCCCAACTAAAATTCTTTAATTTATATATAGATTAAAAATCAAATCAATTCGAGTTCGATACAAGCTTCAAAATTCATTGGAATGGTCCTAAATAAAATTTTAATTTCTCTGAATATCCAACCATACTTATAACGTTTTAGAATAATTATAAATTAAAAATAATTAATACTTTTCTAATGCAATTTAATTTCGTTTAACAAAATTTGACACAAAAATTACATCATCAATCCATTCTCATTTTATAAACTATTCACAATTAAATAGGCTATAAACTCCCCTTTATTTCATTTTATATCCTGAAAAGACTTTTAATGAAGTAAATAGTAACTTTTATTTAGAACTGATTCCTTCCTCTCCTCCAATTTTAAGAAAAATGCTTCTACTTGGTTTGAGTACGGGAATCCGTTTATATTTTTTAGGAAATAAAATATTTATTTTGATCGTCTTGACTTAACAGATAGTTTTTTAAATCTCCAAGTTATCTTAGGTCAAAAGAATTGTTAGAGGTGAGAGTAGAATGGATTTTTTTCCGGATCTGAATTTTCTTGATTATTTAATTTTTGTAAAAGAAGTATTAAACCGGTATCTAGAATATCTTTACTCTGCAAGTATAGTAATTAGTTTTTTAACCGGTCTTTCTGGTTTTTACAAAGCAACCAAAAATCGTTTAAACTTTGTTCGAGGAATTTTTTTAATGAGCGCTTGCTTTCTAATTATCGGACACAGTAAAGCTTTTTCATTGATGACTTCGGATCCAAATGGAATTTTAAGTCTCGAAAAGCGTGTCTTTTTTTCCTATTACTACGGATTTGCAGTTTGTGCCTCTTTATCTTCCACCTTCTACGTCATGTATCTTTTTGGTGCCTTGAAAAATCCTCTACGTTTGAGCCTATATAGTTTTCTTTCTTTTCCAACAATCTTTCTTATTTCTTTAATGATAGAAAACTTAATTTCAATCGTTTACTTTGGAAAGTCAGTTCTTTTTACCTTACAATTCTCCGCTGGGATTTTTAATCTTTATTATGTTATCAAATATAAAATGAAAAAAATCTATTTCAATTATCCAATTCAAAATTTTACACTTTGTACAGCGCTTATCGTACATTCGATCGGAATGTGGTTAGGCACTCCAAACTTGATGATTCTTGCACTTTCTTTTACAGGATTTTTCATTATTTATTTTTTCATATTGGAATACAATCATCCTGAATTTTGGAAAGTGAGTTTTTCCAGCGAACTGATAGAAATTAAATCAGAAGATAATAAAATTCAAACTCTACAAACCAATACTAGTCCTAAAAATTTAGTAGAACGTTTAGACATATCTCGTATCGAAGAAAAAATTCAAAAATTTGTGGAAGATAGAGAATATTTAGACGAAGAAATTCGCTTGTCCGATTTTTCAGCTTATATCGGACTTTCACTTCACCAAGCTTCTTATTATTTGAACAATTATAAGGATCTCAGCTTTACAGATTTCTTAAGCTTCCATAGACTAGAAGAAGCAAAACGTATGATTGAACAAAGACCAGATATTAATCTTTTAGAAGTGGCTTTAGCAAGCGGTTTCAATTCTCCTTCTTCTTTTAGAAGAGCTTGTCTAAAATTTACCGGAAAACCTCCAAAAGAATTTAGAAACTACGTACTTCATCAAACGACTCCTTCTATTACCTTGGAACTCCAGAACCAATTAGGATAATTTTTTCGTTCCATCTAATTTGATTGATGGAACGAATCAATTTAAGTCCCTTACAAATTTTAAATTTAACCTTTCTTTAAAAATATAGAAATAACTACTTTTAAGAACCTTTATAAAATAAATTTTTAATTTTAAGAGAGTTATTTTTAAATGCTAAAAAAGATTTTCTTAAAAAATTCCCTCTACTCAGATGCATAAAGATAATACTGATGTTGATGTGGGATCTCTTTCAAAAACTCAATAAATCTGAGTTAAACACTATTATTTGAATGGTTTCACATCTTTGCAAAGTCAGTAGTTAATTTTTGATCTATTTTCATATGTTTGAGCATCCTATCAAAAAATAATTTTTATTATAAAGCTCTGTTTGAACGTAAAATGTGACTCATGTGAGTTCAGCGTAAAAAAACTAAGAGAATTTTTCTAAAAGTAGTAGTTCCTACATTCATTTATAGAAATGATCGATCTTAATTTTTCAAGGCTAAAAACAGTGTTGTTCCACATTTATTTTTATGAAAAAATCAAGTTTTTATAAAACATCCTGAGATGCCCCGAATTCACGTTAATTTATGTGAGTTCGGTCATGATTTATTCTTCTGAAATAAGCTAGACTCACGATTTCACAGATCGGTTTCTAAAATGTGGGAACTATTGCAAATCACGATTTCACAGATCGATTTCTAAAATGTGGGAACTACCACAAATCACGATTTCACAGATCGATTTCTAAAATGTGGGAACTACCACAAATCACGATTTCACAGATCGATTTCTAAAATGTGGGAACTATTACTTTCAGAAAATTCCTTCTCATTTCTCCATGAACTCACGTTTGACTTATAGTTATGAAAGCCCTTGAATTTCCTCTTTAAAACTAAGATCCATTTCAAAGTTCATGGTATTTAATTATACGATGATCCGTAATACTTTGAACAATCCTTTATAAAGCCCTAACAAAAAGAATTGCAAACTCCCCCACCTCTTCAAAATGGAAACCGAAATACCCAAATTCACTAAACAGCTGTTCATAAAATCGTCAAAAGGCGAAATAAACAGCGAGGTAGAATAATGTCAAACGCTTATGTAATTGATGCAGTTAGAACTCCAAGAGGAAAAGGTAAAAAAAGAGGGGCACTTGCAAGCATTCACCCGCAAGAACTTTCTGCTGCAACCTTAAACGCAATCCAGGAAAGAAACGGAATCAAACCTGAAATTGTAGAAGAAGTAGTAATGGGATGTGTATCTCAAGTAGACGACCAAGCCGCTTGTATTGCACGTTATGCGGTAATGTCAGCTCTTTGGCCAAACTCAGTTCCTGGTTACACCGTAAATCGTTTTTGTGGCTCCGGTCTACAAGCGGTGAATAACGCAGCAAATCATGTTCAATCTGGTTCTATGCAAATTGCTCTTGGCGGAGGAGTCGAATCCATGTCCAGAGTCAAGATGGGAGCCGACATGAATGGAAGAGATTTTAATATCGGAAATCCGAATATTCAAAAACACTATAATTTAGTTCCTCAAGGAATTTCAGCGGATCTAATTGCTACTAAATTCGGAATCTCCCGTGAAGAAGCGGATCGTTTTGCAGAATCCTCTCAGATCAAAGCGGACAAAGCGATCAAAGAAGGTTACTTTAAAAAATCCATCATCCCAGTAAAAACAGAAGATGGAACCATAGTAGATTCGGATGAAAATCCGAGAATCGAATCTACATTCGAATGGCTTTCGGATCTGGCTCCCGTTTTTAAAACGATCGGAGAAAAAGAATTAGATGCAATCGCTCTTAAATCTTATCCAGAAATTCCAAAAATCAATCATATCCATACGTTAGGCAATTCTTCTGGTATCGTAGACGGAGCTGCTTCCGTTCTTCTTGCTTCCGATGAAGGAATTAAAAAATACGGTTTAAAACCTCGTGCAAGAATCGCTGCTATGGCTTCTACCGGCGAAGATCCTACGATTATGTTAACAGGACCTGTTTCCGCTTCTAAAAAAGCATTGGCGATGGCAGGACTCAAACCGGAAGATATAGACCTTTGGGAAATCAACGAAGCATTCGCTTCGGTAGTTCTTTATACCCAAAAGTCCCTTGGAATTCCTATCGAAAAAATCAACGTCAACGGAGGCTCCATTTCTCTCGGACATCCCCTAGGAGCAACAGGTGCGATTCTTCTCGGAACCGCGTTAGACGAACTAGAAAGAAGACAAAAACGTTATGCGTTGATTACTCTTTGTATCGGTGGTGGTATGGGAATTGCCACAATCATCGAAAGAATATAAAACTTTTACTTCATCCGGGCTTTTCTTTCGGCCCGGATATTTTCTCATTCTACTTTGAATGAAAAGATTTCAAAAAACTTTCTTAAATTAACGTGAGTTCGACGTAAGGAATTCCATCGTTTATTTTTCTAAAAAAAATGTGATCTCGATTCCTAAAATGTAGCAACCCTCGCAAATCACGATTTTACGAACACATTCTAAAATTATAGGAACTCATACTTCTAAAAAATTCTTTCTCGTTTTCTTACGCCGAGCTCACGTTGAAGTAGTCATATACTACTCGGACGCATAAAAATAGTACCAAGTTATTAACCATAACCAACCCCACAAGTTGAATAGGATTTTAGAATGAGAAGGATTAAAAACGCACATTTTTCAAGTGTTCCGACAAGAATGAGTCTTTTTACTTGCAAAAAGTATGTTTTTCTGATAGATAAAAATTTTCCGAACCTTACCACCCCCACCCAAAAATAGGAAAAAAACTCAACACAACGCTCTCTATGAATCGCGTTGTGGGGTGGAACTAAGTTTTACAGAGGATTTGTCGTAATTCCGACAGATTTATATTGAGATCCAAATACTTGTGGGTAAGGTTATGGTTATTAACGGCCTAATTTACGAAAAAATAGTGGTACTTAAAAAATGCCGCAAATTCGGGATTTACGGCATTTTAAAGCAAGACCAAAATATTCAAATTTTTGAAACAATCTAACACAAGTATTCTATTCATGCGTCCGAGTAGTAAAAGTGGACAGTCTTTTTAAGTAATATTTCTCTCAAATTCTTCAGGGCTCATAGAACCTAATGTTGAATGAAACCTGAATCTATTGTAATAAATCGAAGAGAAGATGCTCGGCTTCTTCAATGTTATAAAATGTATTAAAGTTGTTGAAAAATTAATTCTCCATCTGTTTCTATTTTATGTAAATCGGCAATTGAAGCAGTTTTGTTAATCGCCACTATGGAATTTTTCAACAACTCTATTGTATTTGATTTCTCTCTTTAGAGAACTAAAGAAAGACTCTGCACTGTATTATCCCAAAACCTCAAAGAAATTTACGCGATCATTCTTTAGAAATTTTTAATCAAATGCCAGTAGCTCCTACAAATTAAATTAGTCGCATTTGGCAATTTGCAAACTTTCAAGCAGTTTTAATCCTGTTAAATTTCGTAGTAGTTCCCACAAAAATCTTTGTATGTATGATTTATAGTTCTTTAACATTCTTTTGTGTTATTATAATTTCTGTATGAGTTCCCACATTTTTAATTTTTGTGAGATAAACTCAAAATTCGGTCTCAAAAAAATAACATTCAATTTCATTTGTTTATTTGTATTTTACTGAAAAGTTTATTTCAGATAGATACAATCCTGATCTTAAAAATCAACGGATAAAATTCTCCTCTCATTTGCAATTTTATGTTTTGGAAATTATCTACAAAAATGAATTTCAAAGTCGTAAAACTTTCATTGTACACAGATGTTGATTTTAAAATTCTTATCCTTAAATTTAAAAATCACCTCTAGCTTTATATTGAGAACTTGTCCCAAAACCTTAAAGAATTTAGATAATAGTTTTTTAGAAATTTTTAATAAAACACAATAGTTCCTACAAAAACCGTCACCTTTGGTAATTTGCGAACCTTCAGTAATTCTAATATTGTTAAATTTTTGTGTGAGTTCCCACATCTTGAGGTTTTAGGACAAGTTCTGAATGTTTATAGAATAATTTGTTAGTAAAACTGAAACAAGATCGCTATTTTTATCCGGAGAAATAAATATTTTTATATTACTCAGATCAAAATTAAAAAATAAAAATAAGATTTTTACTCGATCACTCAAGAAATTGAATATAACTTCAATCATAACACTCGTTCAGGATTTTTTAAGAATATATAACGACTGATATAAAAAAGAAAATTCATTTTTATTTTCCTTTGTAGAAATTTAGGAACTTTTCAACCTTTTTACGAAAACCTGCTTGACACTAATCTATGAACTTCTAAAGTTCCCCCTGTATCCGGATTTAAGAGCCAAATACAAATCTTGCCGGAAACACAATCAAATTCCAATCGAATCGTGAGTAAGGAGTTATCAATGATCCGTAACATAAGTAAGGCATTGCTCATTTTAGCCGTAGCATTATCTTCGGCTGCAAGCCTAAGTGCAAAAACATATGCAATTGTAGGATTTGGGTTACAGTTAGACCTAGGACAATTAGGAGGAACCATCACCAAAGATGGTTTAGACGCTGCAAGTTATTATGGCCCGGTCCGATCAACAGATACTTGTACAGTAGGTCCAAACGATCCTACTTGTGTACAAAATCCAGGAAAACCTACAGGTGAAGGAAATTATCTAGGAGTTGCTCCCAGAAAAGCGATTCCTGCTGAAAATAGATTGATTACCCTCGATAGAACTACTGGCGGCTTGATCAACGCAAGAAGCACTAAAGGCGCCATGGTCGGAGGAAACTTGATGGTAGGTTATGAGTCCGACTTTGGTAAATATTTTTTCTGGAGAGTTGCTGCAGAATATACTCAAAAAATTTCTGGCGGTATTACAAAAGCAGACATCGCTGGTTATAACATTGTAGATATGACTTGGGGTTTTAGTTCTATCGTCATTCCTGCAACCGTTGGTATCAAATTGAATGTTACTGAAGACGCTGCAATATATATGGGAGCAGGTTTAAACTATTTCAATGGTGGATGGAGTTTAAACGGATCAAACAACCTCAAAGGAGGTCATGACATTTTAGCTGCAGCGGGAGCGGGAAGTGTTGTAAACTTGATCGCAGACGGAACAGATCCAGTCACGACTCGTGAACACGTTCGATTTAGAACTTCTGGAATTGCTCCTAACTTTTTAATTGGAACTCAGGCCAGAGTAACCGATAAAGGACACGTTTTTCTTGAATTAGAAACGATCATGTCTGCTGCGTATGCAGTTGGTAAAACTCAATCTGCAGGAGGAGCTACGAACCTTTCTCCTTTTCCTGCATATCCAATCGTTGTCGGTGGGCAAATCTACAGATTCGGTTATAAACACGAACTCTAAGATTCAATCAATACCGATTTCTATTTTAAAAGGCTCTCTTTTGAGAGCCTTTTTATTTCTAAGTCCTTTTCTTATAACCTATCACAAACTATTCTATTAGTTTTTATGCCTTTGGTATTTTAGGTATTTCTAATAGTTGAAATTCACCTTCCAAAGATTTTAAAAATTCAACTAAATCCTTCTTTTCTTCTTCGGTAATTGTAGATTCTTTTAGAAGTGGATCTTGAATCGAATCTTTTGCCCCTCCGTTTACAAAATGATTTACTACGTCTTCTAAATTTGTAAATTCTCCGTTATGCATGAATTTGTTTTTCTTGCTAACATCCCTAAGACTTGGAGTTCTTACTTTTTGAGTAATTCCACTCAGACCAGTAGTATGTTTTTCGGAATCCGAAAAGTTTGGTCCTTTGTGACACTGAAAACATTTTGCCTTGTTCATAAAAACGTCTAGTCCTCTTTTTTGAGCCGGAGAAAGCGCAGACTCTTCTCCCATCACGTAACGATCGAATTTAGAATTTTTAGATAGAATCGTTCTTTCAAATGCCGAAATTGCTTTTACGATTCGATCCATGGTTATCCCAGGAGAACCAAAAGATTTTTCAAAAAGTTCTCTGTATGTCTGAACACGATTGAGTCTGGCTACGATAGTTTTTTCGTCTTTGAGCATTACCGCAGTATGAATTCTTTCTTTTACGATCTCTTCTAAATCATTTGCTTGAGAGTCCATAAACACGTCTTTATACAGACCTACATTAGTAAGAGAAGGAGCTGAAGAATTGTGAATCTTATTTTTAGGCAGAGAATTTTTTTCCAAATCTCGTATTTCCACCGAATGACAAATTGCGCAATTCGTATCTCCTTTGAGTGAAAGTCGTTTATCAAAATAAAGCAGTTTTCCCAACTCTACTTTATCTTTATTGTATGGATTATTATTGGGATGAATTATGTTTTTTACGACGAAACTTTCTAATTCCATTTTTTGATCTGGTTCTTTACAACCACTCAGTAAAAATAGAACTGAGATAAAAGTGAAAATGGACAAAATCCTATTCATTTGGACCATCCTGAATCAATGCTTTGAATGTGAATCTATACTGTCAATTCGAATTTAAAACAATTTTAATTACACATTCAAAACTTAAAAACGTAATTCTGCGTAAGGGATTTGTTTTATAAAAACCTGATTTTTCCACAAAAATAAATGTGAGAACTCCCGGACTCGAATCACAAAAAATGAATGTTTAAATATTTATTATATGACTTAATCTGTGGGAACTCTCACAAATCTTGGATTTACAGTTAAACTTTGAGAATTGTAAGAACTACAAAAAGAATCATCGTCCAATCCGATTTTTGCACAAAACCTCTGTTTTACAGCCATCATCAAAATTTAAATCCCATTTTAACACTGGTTCGGCGCGAGTAAAAATTTTCTAAAAGTATGAATTTCTCTAATTTTAGAATTTGTTCATAAAATCGTAATTTGTTGTAGTTCCTACATTATTTTACAGATAAACTTAAGTTTTGTAGTAGTTCCCTCACTTGAATATGACAGATTCAAGTGTTATAAACTTCTATTTTATAGATTGTGGGAGTTCCCACATTTTAAGAATCGATCTGTAAAGTTCAGATTCCAACTTTTTCAGAATCATGAGTTCCTTACGCCAAACTCACGTTAAATAAATAGAATTGCTGAAAAATGAATTCCCTATCTGTTTTTATTTCATGGAAACGTTCAATTGAAACAGTTTTGTTAATCTAAACTATGGAATTTTTCAACAATTCTAATATACTTTTAGAAAAACTTTCCGATTTGTTTTACACGGAGCTCATATAAAAACAAACCAAAAAACTGAGACGTATGTTTAGTCTTCTACTTACTCAGATGCATGAAAATAATACTATACTGAGCTTATTTAAAAACTTAGAATGTAGAGCCTCCTTCAAAAAAGCCACCAATTCTGAGTTAGATGCAACTTCCGAAAACGTTCTATTTTTTTACAAAATCGAACATTAACTTTTGGATATTATTTTTATACGTCCAAATAACAACGACCAAAAAGCAATTGAAGGGACAGACACTAAACTAATCCTAAAAAAGTGAGTTCGGTATAACACAAAAGAAATCGATGTTAAACACTGCTATCGCAGATCTCAGTGTTGGATCAAGAGATTAGTATTTTAGAAAAATAGAATATAATTTTGTAATTTTCTAGAATTTGACCAAAACTGCCATAGCAGCAGGAATTCACCTTGATTTTTTTAAGCCGAATTCACATTTAATAGGAAAAGAAATTGAACTATCTATTTTGTAGTTGTAAAAATAACTAGATCATAACCTAAACAAAATAAAAAGGCGCCCGATGATAATATCGAACGCCTGTCTCTCTGATCCAAACTTTTAAACTTTCGTTTCAGTCCAGATTCAATTTTCTCAAATTGTCCCAATCGGAACATACTTTCAAAAATTCTAATTTTCTTATTTAGCGGATGCTGCCTCACGAATTACATAAGCGGCAATCTCGTTTTTCTGAATCTGAGTTGTTCCTTCAAAGATACAAAGAATTTTCGCGTCTCTCATTAATTTTTCGACTGGATATTCTTTTGTATAACCGTATCCTCCGAAAATTTGAACCGCATCTAAAGCACATTTCATCGCGGTTTCAGATGCGTGAGCCTTTGCAATTGCAGAATATTTTGGAAGTCTAGGATCATCTGCGTCGGACATTCTCGCCGCGAGATAAGTAACTTGACGAGAAGTTTCTAGACCAATGGACATATCCGCAAGCATATGCTGCACCGCCTGGAAACTAGAAATCTTAGATCCGAACTGCTCCCTTTGTCTTGCATATTTGGAAGCGTAATCAAGAGCCGCTTGAGCAACCCCCACTCCCATCGCCGCAACGTAAGGGCGAGATGCGTTTAATGTTTGAAGCGCATAAATAAATCCTAAATTTTCTTTTCCGATCATATTCGCTTCTTCTACCGCACAATCTTCAAAGATGATCTGACGAGTATCGGAAGCACGGATTCCAAGTTTATCTTCTTTTTTACCAACGGTCAGTCCTGGAGTGTCTCTCTTTACGTAGAAACAACTTACTCCCCTAGTTCCTCTTCCTTTATCAGTATATGCAAATACTGTATAAGCTCCTGCACTACCTCCACCTGTAATCCACTGTTTAGTGCCGTTGATAACCCACTTATCACCTTTCTTTACAGCTGTAGTACTCATTCCAGGAACGTCTGATCCTGCACCAGGCTCGGAAAGACAGAAAGATACTCCGTATTCTCCATCGACCACAGGTTGTAGCCATTTTTTCTTCTGCTCATGAGAAGCACCTTTTAGAATTGGAAGAATTCCGAGGCCCGTATAACCAAAACAAAGAGATATTCCGAGACATCCTCTGGAAAGCTCTTCAGTTACAAGACACTGTTCAACAGAACCAAGTCCCCAACCACCGTATTCTTCGGGAATGGTTAAACCATTCACTCCTAGTTCTTTTCGCATACGATTGATGAGTTCTTCTGGGTGTTTATTTTCTTCGTCCCAGTGGATAGCGACTTCATGAGTAATTTCTTTTTTCACGAAATTGCGAATCTGGTCTCTGATCTCGAGCTGTTGTTCGGTAAATTCCTGGTACATCGGTTTTGCCCTTCTTATCTTAAGAGAATATTCTAATCCTACTTTTTTTTTTACAGTGATTAGATCAAACCAAAATATAAAGGAAAAAACCAATGATCTGTTTGTTTTTTATTTTTTTTTATTCATTCCATGTTGGAAACTTTTCAGGTTCTCAAAAATCTTTTTAAAACAAGTTCCTTCTAAAATTTCAAAGAACGAACGTTCTGTTCACAATTTTTAGAATGTTTATAATTGAGAAAATATTTAGTATCTTCCAATTGTTTCCCAATGAAATTCAAATCACTTTTTCTTTTTTCATCGTTTCTATTTCTTCTACTGTATACCCTAAAGTTCGATAGATAGACTCATTATGTTCCCCGTGACTCGGCGGGTCCAAACGATATGTTACAGGGGTTTCGGAAAATGAAAAAGGAGCCCCAAACTGAAAATAATCTCCGTAGTCTGGATGTTTTTTTTCAATAACCATTCCACTTTCCTGGAATACCGGGTCCTTAATGACCTCTTCTATTGTTTTTACAGGAGTTAGACAGGAATCTTGGTTTTCAAAAAGAACATTCAAATCTTCGAATGTTTTTGTAGAAAAATAGGTAGTAAGTATTTCTTTCCATTTAGAAAAGTTTTTTTCTTCTGCAGGTAATTCTTCCAAATGTTTATCCAACCCAGTCTGTCGTAAAAAAGTTTTAAAAAACATATCTTCAAGAGCACCTAACGCGACCCAACGACCCTCCTTCGTTTGATAAACATTATAATTAGGTAATTTACCAGAAAGTAGTTCATTTCCTCCTTCTGGATTTTTTCCGGTGGCTCCGTAAATCCCTCCATACAAGGATAAAAACGGCAATGACGAATCCATCATAGAAACGGAAATTTTTTGTCCTTTTCCCGTTTTTTCCCTCGCATACAAAGCCGCCAAAATTGAAGAAAGGGCCGTCATCGTCCCTCCTCCTATGTCTGCAAGTTGGTATCCTGGAATCTGAGGTGTTTTTCCAGTCTGAGAAAGTACTCCGGAAAGTGAGAGATAATTTACATCGTGTCCCGCAAAATTTCTATATTTTCCTTCCGTTCCATATCCGTAAATTCCACAATAAATCAATTTAGGAAAACGTTCCTTTAAATCGTCGTATCCATATCCCATTTTGGCAAGTCCATCCGGCCTAAATCCTTCCAGAAGTATATCAGCATTTTCTAATAGTTTAAAAAGTATCTCTCTAGATTTTTCCTTTTTTAAGTTGAGAGTGATCGCTTTTTTATTTCGATTGAGCATCAAATATAAAGAAGGGGCCCCGTTCGCTTTTTTAAACATTACTCGAGTTGCGTCCATCGCTCTGGGATTTTCTACCTTTATTATCTCAGCTCCCATATCTCCCAAATACATAGAACATAACGGACCCGGTAGTAATAAACTTAAGTCGATTACTTTGATTCCGGAAAGTGGACCTTGATTCATTGATTTACGACCTCTCTTCTCCCATTCAGATGAAAAGATCTATTTGAGATACCTTTTTTTATATTCACTATTTCTTCACTACGATTTACATACAAATTCTGGGAGTTCTATGCGGAAGCGATTGAGACCAGAACGCTCTTTCAAACTAAAGCGTCTGCTTCTATGGGTGCTCGAGGTAACTCAGCGTCTCGCTTCTATGGGCGCTCGACAGATCGTATTCTATAACAAATTGAATTCAGAAAAAGATTTTGTTTCCTCAATTTGTTGATCAAAGCTGAAACGCTATCCAGCAACTCCAGATTCACTCTGATTTTCTTTCTCTGAATTTACAGGTTTGATATGTAAACTTGTTAGATTGGGTATTTCATCATATAATCCTGAGTAATAGATACAACTTCTATATTTTCATAAAAGTCCACTGTAGTTTTCTAAAAAAAAATTCATTCTAATTCTTATAGAAAGTAATTATGTTCTATAGAATTTTGATTTTCGTTCTAGTATTGGTTTCCTGTTCTCCTGCCTCTATTTATAATCCGAGTATTTTTATGAGCCAGGCTTGGATTGAAAACACGATCCTGGACTGTATTCTTAAAGAATGTTATCTTTGTTCTCTCAAAATTACAAACAAACCTGTTGTTAGTTTGTTTGCCGGTACTGGTGTAGCAGCAAGCGTAGATGGTACCACTTCCACAGCCTCTTTCAAAACTCCTTTCGGTTTAGAAGTAGATACTTCCGGAAATATCTATGTGAGCGATCAAATAAACAACCTGATTCGTAAAATTGATCCCTCCGGAAATGTAAAAACTCTTTCTACAAACTTACCTTTACAAGATCCTTCCGGCATCAAGTTCGATCCGCTTACTGGAGACAAATACGTTTCCTGCAAAGACAGTAATCAAATTTATAAGATAGATTCTACGGAACAATTTTCCTTATTTGCCGGAAGTTCTTCCGACTTGAGTGGTCTTCAAAACGGGGATAGACTCAATTCCTTGTTTGACAGTCCTTTTTTTATGGACATCGATCCAGAAAGAAACTTATACGTGGGAGAGTTAAGCAATCATACGATTCGAAAAATCAATCTCAACTCAGGTACGGTGAGTACTCTTTCCGGAGGAATTTCTGGTTATTTAGACGGAGATTTAGCTTCAGCTCGTTTTAAATCTCCATTAGGAATTGCTTATAATCGTAAAATGAATAGTTTATTGGCTGCAGATATTCAGGATCATAGAATTCGAAAAATAGATCTCAAAAATTCTACCGTATCCACTCTTTTGGGAAACGGAATCGGAGCAGACGTAGATGGAAATGGAACAAACGCTTCGTTTTTTGGTCCCGCTTTCATTTCTATAGATAACAGCGGTTATATGTTTGTATCGGACGCTAATTCTAACAGAATCCGCATTGTGGATCCTTTACTTAACGTTTCTACAATTGATCATACGTTTATGGAGATAGGGACAGTTAAAGTTGATTGTTTGAACCAAAGATTGTTAGTCGCCGATTCTCGTGCAAATCAGATTTTCCAAGTTAAATTTGAATGATTTTTCTTTTTTGCTTTTATTCTGGATACTCAAACGTCCCGTCCCACCTCCATCGTTATAAATTGCACTGGAATCAATCAATCGGATACTAAAAATTATATTTCGCATAACGTTTATCTTATACAGTTCATTGACCTACTGTATTTCAATTTTTAGGAAGAAATATTATATTAACTTTTTACAATGCAATTTATTGACTGGAGCCGAAAGCGCGGTCCGGATTCGCCCTGGTTTTCTTTCCCTGAAGTTACATTAGAATTATGGAAAATTCTATAATAAAGTTGCTTCAATCAACCGTTTTCATAAAACAGATATGAATAGAGAATTTATTGTTCAAAAATTTCATTATTGAAACGCAAATTACTACATTAGTATTTTATTATATAACTCTAATTAAGATATTATCAATTATAGGATCGATACTTAAAAGAAAATTTCTGTTTGAAACTGATTCATAAATTTAACACGACCATCACACTTTCTAATGTTTTTATAGAAGATAATTGGTAAAAGTAATTTAAGATTTTGTTTCGAACATATTTGCGGCGCATAACCATACTCCTACCAGTATCAGTATTATACCCGCCCATTGTGACCAGGTCAATCTTTCCTTAAACGCAATGGAAGACACAATCAACACCAGGATAAAACCGGCGCTCGTAAATACTGGATAAGCAAGTGAAAGTTTTAATCCTTTCCCCAATACAAAACGATACCCTAGTAACGCCAATCCAAAGGAGGCCAATCCTCCAATAAACATTGGATTGAAAATTACTTGCAACATTCCTTGTATCCCATCCGGTTTTTCTGAAACGTCTTTTAAAGAACTTGCCTTTATTAGAATATTGGCAAGTGCGTTGAATACAAGTGCTATTATAAATACAACTAAAACTTGAATTTGCATGTTATGATTCCGGTTTTGACTTTACGAAAACCAGTCCACCTAGGGATTTGGAAAGATCAAGGTCAATTTTTTTATTATGCTTAGAAAAACATTTAACTTTCAAGGGCTCAATCTTTCCTATATAGATACCAACTCTAAATCCAAACCTACAATCCTTCTTTGTCATGCGAATGGATACAGTGCGTTTACTTATAAATTTTATATTGAATCGTTACAAAATTCACATAGGGTGATTGCTCTAGATTTTGCAGGTCACGGAGAATCCGATTCCACTTTGAATTTTAGAGATTGGTATTTTTTCAGAGACCAAGTTCTTTCTCTAATTGAAAATGAAAATCTTAATAACGTAATTGGAATTGGACATTCCTTAGGAGGTGCAAGTCTTCTTTTAGCGTCGTATCATTCTCCTGATAAATTTAAAAAAGTAATCGCTCACGATCCGGTTACATTAAATTTTCTGCAAATTACGTATTCTCGTATTTTTCATAACCCTCTGGCTCAAGTAGCTATTAAACGTAGAAGAGAATTCAAAAATCTTGATACCGTCCGTAAAATTTATAAAAGAACTCCTTCCTTTTCACGTTGGGACAATGGGATTTACGATGATTATATTCAAAGTTGTTTTCGATTAGGTGTTAATGGAGAAGCGATTCTTCGTTGTGCTCCCGAAGTGGAAGCAAAAATCTTTGACTCGGTAAGTTATCGTAGTTTGTTTCAGTTTGGGAAAATTAAAACGGAAACACATATTACGATTCCTGACCCACACGAAGTTTGTTCTCCAAATACAGCAAAAAAAATTATTTCTGGTAATATTCGATCTTCTTTAGAAATTTGGCCAAAAACTTCTCATTTCTTTCCCTTTGAGGAAAAACATAAAACTTTGGATAGAATTTTACGTGTTCTTGACTAACATCGGGAGTTCGTATAGAAATCTATGATTCACTTTTTTTAAAAAAGTTGAAATCTGAACTTTGTAAGTCATTCTCTAAATGTGGGAACTACAACATTTTTAGTCTTTAAAAACTAGGACCAATCATTTTTATAAATGAATGTAGGAACTATTACTTTTAGAAAACTCTTTCTTATTTTTTTATAAGAAACTTGTATTAATTAGTTTTTTTAAATTTAGTTTTTATGTTCTATAACAATTTTTTGAAAGTTTGACTGTAAAATCTAGATTTGTGTGAGTTCCCACATTTTACTTTTTACCGAAATATTAAGTTTTATAAACATCTGAATTTGGAATCAAACAACGTCGGAACCAAGACTAACCGTTTTTACAAACAAATTCCGAAATACTCAAGTAGCAGGTCCTACATTTCAATCTATGATTTAATTTTCTACTTGATCTTATTAATATTGATTTATCATTAGCAATCATATACAATGATCCTGCAAGGCATCAAATCCGGATTTCTCTCCATATTGCTCATACTTTTCGTGAGTTCGGGACTACATATCCATGTAGAACAAGAAATTCAAAAATTTTCCGGCACCTACTTTTCTACAAATAAAGATACAAAACAAATCGTAGCTTGTCCGATCTGTCAGTTCCAAAGAGAATCAAATTCTCTCTGGAATCCAAATTTTTTAACTGGAAACCAACCTTCAGTCTTTCTCAAAAAAATTAGAATCTCATTTGTAATTTTTATCCACCACTTCAACCCCTATCAAAATAGATTTGGTCGAGCACCTCCTTTTTTACTCCCACTTTCTTAAATCAATTTTTTGATCTAATGGGCTTTTTTAGCCCGGGAGGTGTCGCTTGAAAAAGCAGCTATATTATTATTTTAGAATATTTTTATTTTCGATACTTATTTCCCCAATTTCCATTTTAGCGTTAGACGTCACGCTAACAGGTATAGTAAAAGACAAAAACGGAAATTCTATTTCCAATGTAAAAATTATACTCCAAGAATCTAGAAAAACTACGATCACAAATGAAAAAGGAGAATTTGTTTTAAATCATGTTCCCCCTGGCAAATATACATTAGTCGCAATATCAAGAGGTTATCAATCCGAAACTATTTCAATTACAATCGGTGAAAAAGATGAAAAAACACAATTTACTCTTTTAGAAAGTTCTTTGGACCAATCCGCGATCAACGTCACCGCTAAATCCACAAATTCAGATTTTTTAACTGCTCCACAACCAATTACCGTTTTGTCGGGTAGACAATTAGACCGCCAAAGGGGAGAAACTGCAATGTCTGCTATCAACAATACTCCGGGAGTTTCCAACCTTACAACAGGATCAGGAACTTCTAAACCGATCATCCGAGGCCTTACCGGACAAAGGGTTTTAGTTATGACCGACGGTATTCGTCAAGAAGAACAACAATTTGGTGACGACCACACAGTAGAATTAGATTCTTTCAATATTCAAAAAATTGAAATTATAAGAGGCCCGGGTAGTTTACTCTACGGCTCAGACGCTCTTGGAGGTGTAGTAAATGTCATTCGAGACAAAGCACCTCTTTCCGAAGAAGGAATTCCAAAGATGGCAGGCATTTTCAATTCCAACAGTT
This sequence comes from Leptospira interrogans, assembly GCF_900156205.1. Classification (GTDB taxonomy): domain Bacteria; phylum Spirochaetota; class Leptospiria; order Leptospirales; family Leptospiraceae; genus Leptospira; species Leptospira interrogans. The sequence goes on along the minus strand of NZ_FTNA01000045.1, from coordinate 2,849 downwards.
ATTCTAACAACAAACAGGATGCTGGCAACTTTGCAATCTACGGAAATCTAAACGGTTTCGGTTATCGTGCTAGCTCCAATTCCAGAAAAGCGGGTAAAATTACTACTCCGAACGGAACCCTTCGTAATACAGGGATGATAGAAAAAAATCAAAGTGCGTCCATTGGTTTGGACGGGGATTGGGGTAATTTTTATTTGGATTCTTTTAAAAGGGAACAAACCCAAGATCTTTTAGACAATCCAAACGAAAATCCTGGAGCTACTGTCTCTCAAAAACTTCTTCACGAGAAATCTCATTTTCATTCGTTTTTTATTTTTTCCGCAGGAAACTTGGAACTTGATTTTTCCTATCAAAGAAACAATCGAAGAGAAATTGAATCTAAAAATAAACTTCTACCAATTCAAGATATTCTTTTGGACAAAAATGCAGAAGTTTTAGATAAATCTTTTCAGTTCTATCAAGTGACTTCCAAAGAAAAATACCAAGGTTTAAACCTTTTTCTAGACACCACTACAGCGGACGCTAAATTTCACCATAAACCTATATTCAATTTTTTGAAAGGAACCATCGGAATATCTGGCCTGGAACAAAGAAATAAAACAATCGGTACAGAGCCGTTGATTCCTTCCTACGGTATTATTAACATTGCCGGTTATTTTTTAGAAGAACTTAAACTGGGTTCCTTAACTTTCAGCGCTGGAATTAGAGGTGATAAACGTTCCGTCGACATTCGAAATAACCAAACCCTTGGTGTCTCCGAACAAACCAAAAATTATTATATGACAACCGGTTCCACCGGTGTTGTATGGAGGATCTATAAATCTTTTTCCACCATTTTTAATTACGGACGCGGTTTTAGGGCTCCTACTCCTTTTGAGCTTTTCTCATACGGAGTCCACGAAGGAACCGGTAAATTTGAAATTGGAAACAACCATCTAAAACCTGAATATTCAAATAATCTGGATTTTTCTCTGAGATTTGCTTCTTCTAAAATTCAAACTGAGATTAGCATTTTTCAAAATCATATTCAAAATTTCATATATGCTGCAAGTATAGCCCAAATAGACTTGGATTCTGGTTTACCAAAATACGAGTATAAACAAGGAAACGCGATTTTAAAAGGAGGAGAATTTTCGATCCAAGCAGAACTTTTCCGTAAACTCGTTTTTTCCGGTGGAATCGATATTGTTTATTCTAGAAATCAAAGCGATACTCATCCTCTTCCTAGAACTACACCAAATCGAGCACGGGCTGGTCTTAGATGGACGGAAGATTCTATTTTAGGTTTAAAAAACTTCTACTTTTCCATCAACGGTAGGTTTTATGACTCTCAATATAGAGTCGATCCTAAAGAAACACCTACCAAAGGTTATAATCTTATAGACGCTGGACTCGGTTTTGAACTTCCTCATTTCGGAGACGGAACTTCAAAGCCTACTGTAGACTTGAGTATTCAAAATGTATTCAATGTTTCTTATGTAGATCATCTCAGTAGATATAAGGACTACGCTCTCAACCCGGGTTTGAACGCGATTTTAAAGGTTTCTTTTCCGTTCACAGCAATTCCATAGGAGATTATATATGAAAAAGTATATTTTAATATTCTTAACTGTTCTTATTCTTTTTTGTCAAAATGAAGATAAAAAAAACAACCAAGATCTGATGATCCGTTTACTTGCAAACACTTTCAACGAAACCCGTTCCGATTGTGTCTATTGCACGGATACTCAGGCCTTCCAAGGAAGCTGTTCCTGCTTTTCAAACATTCCTATTTGGAGTTGTCAGGGTTATTCTTCGGGTCGGCAAAAATCAAATTCGATCCGAATTTCCTGCGAAGACTTAACTTCGAAAGGAGTTTGGTTTGAAAATTCGGATAATCAAGGAGCCAAATCCTGCTCTTTTTTATCTTGCCCACCAGAAGCTTATAGAGCAGCGTTTACTCCTGATGGTTTTTGAATATACTATAATGTGAATTTAGATTCTTATAGAACTAAATCATATTAGAGTTTTTGAAAAATGAACTCTACATCGATTTCCGTTGTATGGAAATAGTAGATTGAAGCAATTTTGTTAACCGCCGCTATGAAATTTTTCAATAATTCTAAATAACGTGAGTTCAGAGTAAGAAAACGAGAAAAAATTTTCTTAAAGTATGAGTTCATACAATTTTACAATTTGTTTGCAAAATCATGATTTGCGGTAGTTCTCACAATTAGGAATCGAGATCACATTTTTTTAGAAAATCGAACCATGGATTTCTTACTTTGAGCTCACGTTAAATATTGTTAGAATAACTCTTTATTTTGAAGTTTGATTTCACTGATCCCTATAAAATTGAGTATCTTGAATTTTGCATACAAGAAACAAAATCCCAAATAACCCAAATACGGTTATAATAATATGAGGAATCAGTAATTCAACTGCGTCGATCCAGTTCGAAATCTAGGAACTTCTACGAAATGAGTTTTAATTTTGATAATAGCCGCCAAACAGTGATTTTATGTAGAATACCACTCTAAGTCTAATGCGTAGAAATAGGATTCTGGTTTACAGTGTAGTTTTCGAGTGACTTGGTTGTTTGACAGATCTAGGTGCAGGATATAACTGTAGGACCAGTGAAACGTGGGAACTCCCGCCCGAACCGTATTCAAGATAGAATTACCGACTCCGAGGGCTTCCAACTTTAAAAGATAATTAAAAAGATAACATTTCGATACACCGTGAGCCTGAGCCAATGTTCCCAAAAGAGTCCAACTTGCAGAAGGAACACGAACGCTGATTCGTTTCATTTTTAATTTACCCGGACTGGGTTGATACAAAGTTCTATCCGCTTTTTTACCGAGACGTTT
>NZ_FTNA01000043.1 GCF_900156205.1 Leptospira interrogans | reverse complement strand
CTGCTCTCTACGGATCGCAGCGTTAGGGATCGATGCGGAGTCAACAAATTGTTTCAACAGTTAAATTTTGTTTTATTTTTGGTCTTCAATTTGTTGACTAAAGCTGAGAGCCCGGCCTGCTTTATTTTACAGTAAGTTTTTGTTTTATAATCAATTCAAAAGCAGGAAACGCCCTAATCTTTTTTCAAATTCGAAATCATTAGAATTGTTTTCGTAAAAGCAGTTCCGATTTACATTTTGAGTACAATTTTTAAAACTGTCCCTGAATAAAATCTGAAAACTTTCTCTTTAGGGAGTGGAATCATGTCGTATAACGTTAGAGTGGCTATCATTGGTGGAACTGGACTTTATAGCTTGGAAGGAATGGAATTAATCGAAGAAATTTTTCCTGACACTCCTTGGGGTAAACCTTCTGATAAAATTAAGATCGGTAAATACAAAGGAAAATTGATTGCGTTCTTACCTAGGCACGGAATTGGACATTTTCTTTCTCCACCTGAAGTCCCAAATCATGCAAATATATGCGCTCTAAAACAACTCGGCGTTGAAGAAATTGTTGCATTTAGTTCGGTTGGAAGTTTGAGAGAAGAAATCAAACCTCTCGATTTTGTTTTACCGTCTCAGATTATTGATCGTACTCGTTTTAGAAATTCTACTTATTTTGGAAATGGAGTTGTGGCACATGCTCCTTTCGCTGAACCTTTTTCGCCTAACCTAAGTAAAAGAATCGCACAAACTGCTAAAAAAATCGGTTTAGAAATTCATTTGGATAAAACCTTGGTTTGTATGGAAGGCCCTTTGTTTTCTACTAAGGCGGAGTCTCATCTTTATCGTTCTTGGGGTGCTGACATTATCAATATGACTGTTCTTCCGGAAGCAAAACTTGCTCGTGAAGCTGAAATTGCATATCAGATGATTTGTATGTCCACTGATTATGATTGTTGGAGAGAAGGAGAAGAATCCGTCACGGTAGAAATGGTAATTGCAAATTTGACTAAAAATGCAGAGACAGCTAAAAAACTTCTTTCTGAATTGATTCATGTACTTGGAAATGGAGATGATCTAAGTCTGAAAAATAGTACACGTTATTCGATCATTACAGCTCCTGAAAAAAGAAACCCAGAGACGGTAAAAAAACTGAGAGTACTTTTTCCGGAATACTTTTAATCTAAGTTTTAAAATTTCAAAAAACGAATTAATTCTATTGCGGTTCTATACAATAAATTTCTAATCTAATAATTACAAAACGACGATTTTATATAAAAATTTGGTTGGATGATGATTCTTTTTGAATTTTGTAGGGATTTTGGGAAGATGTTTTTTATGAAAGTTGATTTAAATTTGAATATTGAATCTCGGAAAAACTAAAAGTGGTCTCAAAAGACGTAGTTAGTATGAGTTCGGCTAGGAAAGAGTTTTCTAAAAGTATGAGTTCCTACAAATTAGATCGCATTTAGTAATTTGTGAACTTTCGAGCAGTCTAATTTCATTAGGTTTTGTAGTAGTCCTTGCACTTGAATACGGCATATTCAATTATTATAAACTTTTATTTTATAAATTAGTGTAGTTTTTAAGTTTAAGGAATTGATCTGTAAAGTTCAAATTTAGACTTTTTCGGAATTTGGATTTCTTACGCCAAAATCACGTTAAATAATAATCCTTTAGAAATTTCTAATAAATACTAAACTTTCATACAAATCGTCGTATCTGGACGTTTACAAACTTTCCACATTAGAAAAAAAGTATTCTATTATAAAATCTTTGTTAATCTTTAGGTTTTGATATAATTCTAAAACAAGTTCTAATTAACATTTATGTAAGTTATAATTCATCCAGGCTATTTTTCAAAGCGCGGTGGTATTCCGGATAAATAGTAAGATCGTTGTGGGAACCGTTTGAAATCGTAAAAAGAATTACATCTTGATTTTGTTCTTTCAGTTTTTTGAATATGATTTCCGAATTGGAATAGGGAATAATTGGATCTTGTGTTCCGTGAAATATTCTGATTTTAGAACGGATATTTTTTAGTTTAGCCAGATTCTGAAATTGAAATTTTAACATCCAAGCTTGTATAAAGGGATAATAATTTCGTGCTAATGTAAATAGATCTATAAACGGAGTTTCTAAAAATAGATTTAAATCTGGATTTTTAGAAACTAAATCAATTGCTACTCCTGTTCCTATCGATCGGCCATAAATTACAATTTCATTTCTGGGAATTTTAATCTCATTGAGCAAATAACTCAGCCATAATTCTGCGTCCGAATTCATAGATTCTTCGGAAATACTTCCGGAATTTTTTCCATATCCTCTGTAATCCGTAATTAAAAGGTTCCATCCAATTGGAAGAAAGTCTTCGTAAATTCTTCCCCATGTTCTCAAACTTCCAGCGTTCCCATGAAAAAATAGTATCGTTTTTTTAGAAAGGTTATTCTTAGACGGAAAAAAAAGTCCGTAACTCTTTTCTCCATCAGGAGTGGTCAGTTTGATTTCTTTGAATTCATTCGGAAAATGGAATATAAAATTTTCAGAAAGTTTTTCTGGAAAAAAAATCAGCCTTTCTTGATTCCACCAAATTAGAAATAAAATTAAAAAAATAAAAGATAATAAAAATGTAATAATAAAGCTCATGGATCGTTTCATACTAAATCAAGGATTTGAAAGGATTTCTTTTTTCCAAAGTTCTTTTCCATAAACGTCAAAAATCTGTAGAACTAGTTTTCTTTCATTCCGTTTTCCACTTATGGAAATGGTTCCGAAATTCCTTTTATCAACGAGAGTTTTTTCCACACGCAAAGGATTCTTTTCCGAATCTGGAGAATAAGGCTTGGATGTTAGAGGAGAAACTGTAAGATCGTAGATAGATATATCTTTTTCTTTTAGAAAATTCAATTCTGTAAAATGGCGGTCACCCGTTAAGAAAATTATATTTTTAACTTTTAAATCTTGAATTGCGGAAAGTATTTTATTTTTTTCTTCTAGATAAGTTGCGTAATTTTCAAAAATTGGATTCGGATTTAAAAATTGTCCTCCCATAGCTATAAACTTAAAAGTAGCTTTTGAATAAGCCAGTGAATTTACGAGCCACTGAAATTGTTTTTCACCTAAAATTTGTCTCGGGCTTATCATCTTATTGTTGTTAGCTGTTCTAAATGTCCTATTGTCTAAAAGAAAAAATTGAACGTCACCCCATATAAAAGAACCGTAAATACCTTCTTTTGCATAATTTGGATTTCCCCAGTGGAGTTTGAACATTTCTTCGGAAGTTTCTCTCATCCAATAAGAAGAGTCTGCATCGTTTGGACCAAAATCGTGGTCATCCCAAATTGCGTAATGATGAACCGATGCAAAAAGTGGGGCAAGTTCTGGAATTCCCCTTTGTTGTCTGTAACGATGAAAAAACCCAGTTCTTGAATCCCAATCTGGTTCTCTCAAATAAATGTTGTCCCCTAACCAAAGCATAAAATTGGGTTTTTTAGAAAGAATTGAATTAAAAATAAAATATTCTCCTCCATAAGTTTTTCCTGGAACCTCAAATTCTGGTTCGTTTATATAAGAACAACTTCCAAGGGCAAAGGAGAAAGAGGGAGGGTCTTCATTAGAGGCATAGGCGAAAAAAGGTTGGGTTTGAAATACTTGCGAATGTTTTGCTGGAATTTTTTTTCCATCTATAAGTATATTATAATTATATTTTTTACCTGGTTCAACTTGATTTGCAATCAATTTTGCAATAAAACCCTGCTTTGACTTTGTTTGAATTTCTTCGGAAAAAAATTTATTTTTTGAATTTCCAATTTCAGAATATTCTAATTTAACGTTAGACTTTTGATCTGTTTGAACCCAAACCAATACTTCTTTTAAAGTGGAATATCCTAAAATAGGTCCCGAAACGATTTTTGCTGATTCTGCGTTGAGTATATAATTGAAGAATAGAGAGAAAAAATAAAAAATTGTCTTATATTTTGAAATTTGGAATTTCATAAATAAATCTCCTTCTGCTCGTTAGATCGTAAAATTTGCAAAAATCTAAGGACGTATATTAAAAGCGCCTTGGGTTTTCTTTAAAATATTTTCCATAGAAAACGAATTTAAATTTCTGAGAATAACTCAGTTTTGTTTTTAAATCGTTTTACAGGGATGTCATTAGACAAAATAGATTTGTTTCGAGCAAGGGCGGGGACTGGAAGTTTATTTCCATTTTTAGCCGCTCTTTTGATGCCTTTTTTCAATTCGGATTTCATATCATACAAAAAAACTTCAAAATCCACCTGCATCGTATGTCTTGCAGATGTTATATAACGTCTTTTCATTTTGGATTCATATTTTTCAATTGATTGATTCATTTTTTCTTCAGATGGAAATTCATAATTTCCGACTAGATATTCAGAAATCCATTTTCCTTGAAACTCGGATAAAGGAGCAATTGGTCCAAGAGGTTGAAATAACCCTACAAAAAAAAGATTTTTAAATTCTGGTTTTACCATCCTATGAAATAGAGGCAGATGGTTGTCTTTTGCTGAGAGGAAGTTTTCGTCAAAAAACGGAAATTTTACGTCATAACCGGTACAATAAATGATTACGTCTATTTCTTCTTCACTGCCATCTACAAATTTCACCTTATTACCGTTATACGACTCTATATTTGGTTTTGGAATTATATCTCCTCTGCCTAATCGAACGAGAATATCCTGCGAAATTGTAAAGTGAGCAGCTCCTGGTTTATGATCTGGCTTTTGAAGACCGAAATCTTCAACATTTCCTACTCCTAATTTTAATGCAAATTTTATAATAAGACTTTTTAACCAAAATGGAGTATGAACAGGAAAGAGAGTAGCGATTTTATCTAGGGGTTTTCCAAAGAGGTAGTTGGGAATAATATAAGCCCCCCTTCTTGCCGCTAAAAAAACTTTGGATGAAATTCCTGGACGGCAGAGCTCGACTGCAATATCCATAGCGCTGTTTCCCATTCCGAGAATTACAACACGTTTTCCAGTTAATTGGATTGGCTTATTTGGATCTATATACGAATGAGAATGAATGATATCTCCCGTAAATTTTCCCGGAAAATCCGGTTTGGGCCATCTTTGAGACCAGTGATGCCCATTGGATACTATGAGTACATCATAATATTTTTGTTTTCCATCTTGAGTTAATATTGACCATGTTCCGTCTTCTTCATGTTTTACGTGAGTTACTGGAGTTTTAAAAAAAATATGATCTCGAAATCCGAAATGATTAACGTAGTTTATGAAGTATTCTGAGATTTTTTGATGATCGGGATAAGCGGCGTAAGAATTTGGCATAGGATAGTCTTTGTATTGCATTTTATCTTTATGAGTGTTGGTATGCAAAGACTTATAGATGCTACTCATTTTATTATCGTTCTTGAATTTCCAGTTTCCACCGACCTCACTTCCCGCTTCGTAACATTCAAACGGAATTCCTTTATCTTTAAGCGCTTTGCATACAGCGATTCCACTGGGACCTGCACCGATAATACATACGGTAGGTAATAAAGACATTTCTCTCCTAATTCTATAAATGATAAGTAGTTAAGATATATGATAAATGTTTTGAAATTATAATATAGTCAATGAAAAAGTTTCGAGTAAAATATATGACTGTTTATGATTACTTAATACTTGTGGAATTAAGATAAGATTATTATGAATCATCCCTTGGGTAATATTTGCGGAAATTATAATATTTATAAATGCCTGTGGGTTGCTATTCCTGTATAATAAAATATTTTGAATTTTGAGACAGATTAGATTTTGTAAATCTTATGAAGATGATCAAGATTTTTTTTCGTAGGTTTAAAACAAGAAATCATATTAAAAAATTAAAATAGAATAAAATTTTTAAAACAAAATATTATAAAAATATGTTTTATCTGGGTTGGATTATTACTTTAGACTTGATTGAATTTGCAATAAAACAATTTTTATGAGCTTTTTCATGAAGATCAACTAAAGTATCTAAGTCCGGAATTTTATCACCTTCAAAAGTTACTTTAGGATAAAGTTCTATTTTAGTTACGACCATTTTTCCTTCTTCGTTTTTTTCTAAAGTCGCAATTGCGTTATCCTCATAACTGGAAACAATGTGTCTACTTTTTGAAGCAATTGCAAGGAAGGTCAAAAAATGACAACTACATACAGAAGAAGCTAATAATTCTTCTGGATTTGTATGTTCTGCTTTTCCGTAAGTTTCCGGTGTGGATGAACCATGTAACTTTTGACCACCTTCGTACTGAATTGAATGTGTTCTATCAAAGGAATCGTATTTAAAATCTTCGAGTCCTTTTTTCCAAGATAAACTGATTTTATGTTTAGACATTTTGTTTTCCTCATAGCACAATTTGAATACTTGTAAGATTCATAATTATTAATATAACTTTGATGTCCAAAATCTGTTTTTTAAAAATTTATTTCTCTTAAAAAATAAATCTTAGAATTTTTATATTTTTAGCGATTTGAAACTAAATTTACAACATTTAATTTCTATATGAAATCTCTATTTTGCTACCATTATTTAATTAAAAATTCGCTTTATAGAGATTCCTTAAAACAATCGAAGCTTGTTTCATTGGTCAGATTTTTTGCAATTGAATATCGCATTCTTTTTTTCGAAATAAACTTACGGAAGTTTTTAGAAAAAAATAAAAAAATCTGAAAAATTTATGTACTGATAAAGGTTATGATTGTAAAGATATGGAATGAAGATTCAGATCCTATTTGTATAAAAAGGAAATTTTTTTTGTTCACTACAAAAAATAAATTTGATCTTCGTTTTTAATTTTTTATTAAACGGTTTGGAAATGGATTTCGTTTTAGGAGATGTCTGTGTTTTGTATAGAGGTTGTCTTAAAGATGATTCTTAATTTTGTATGTGGGAATTATTAATAATCTATAGTATGTTTCTGAGACAATTGATAGTTGTTTCAGAAATTTTGATAAAATGAATATTTAATGTACTTCTTGCTCTAGGTTTTTAGAAAAACCATTGATTTTTCAAAGTACGTAACACTATTAGTCTATGCCCTTAAAAAAAGAAACAAAAAGAAAAACCGACGAGGAAATCATCGCCTCGGGTCCCACCTATATCAATTGGATTCGGTTTGGGTTGATTTTGCTTTTTTATACTTCAATTTTAATTAACTGGAAACGGACCAACTCAATTCAAAATATTTTATATTTGAGCGGCACGACTGCTATGTTTCTTAATTTTATCTATAGCTTTTATAAAATTCGAAAGACAGGTAGTATATCTCATACTCTCAGTAAAGTATTTCTACTTGTGGATGTTTTAGTCCAGCTTGTGGTTATGATGGGTGCCACTATGGATCATCCCGATTTTACCACTGGTGTGGTAAAAAGTCCTATCTTATACGGGATCAGTTATATGTACATAGTTTCCTCCGGACTTTTGTTGGTTCCTAATTTTGTGCTTTGGATCGGATTTTTGTCTGGGGGAGCACAGGCTTTGGCGATTTTTACTGCGACACGATATGGCTTGATTTTAACGGAACAAAAGAAACTTGCCAATTCGTTGGGGTATGCTTCTGTTTCGGAACAAATTACAAAAATCTTATTCGTATTTGCCTGTGCAGTAATTGTTAGAATCCTTGTAAAACTGTTTATGCGATTGAGAGAAAATTCTAGGTATAGACAAGAAGCATTAGAAGAATCTCATAAACTAATTGCTCAAAGAAGTTCTAAGATGAAAGAATCCGCGCAATATCTGAAAGATTCCTCTAAAAATTTAAAGAGTTTTATGGATGATCTTTCTGTTTTAGTTTCTACACAAGCTTCTTCTTTTGAAGAAATCAGCTCCACAGTGGAACAATTTCAATCTCAAACTGAGAATTCTTCGTATAACGTAAAAAATCAGTTTAGAAATATTGAAAGTTTAATTCTTCATAGTAATAATTTAAAATCGATTATAGAAAAAATTTCTAACTTCAACCAAACCTTGGACCAAAGTATGGATAAAGTTCGTAAGTCTGGGACAATGGTCACTAAGTTTGTGGAAGAGTTGTCAGGTTCTCTTTCTTCTTTGGGAGATTCTTTTAGAAGTGTGGGAGAAGTGAATCGAATTATGTCCGAGGTTGCGGATAGGACTAATTTACTTTCTTTGAATGCGTCTATTGAAGCGGCTAGAGCCGGAGAAGCTGGTAGAGGTTTTGCGGTTGTTGCACAAGAAGTTTCTAAACTTGCGGAAAGTAGTGCTGGAAATGCGGATTTAATTTCAAAAATTATTCGGGACTCTTCTAACCATGTGCAAATGGGTCGGGAGTCTGCTGAAACTACTGCAGGTCACGTGAAAGAACAAGATACTCTAATTCAAGATTTGTTTGTTCGATTTGATGAGTTTTCAAATTTATTCTACGAACAAAGGAAAATTAATTCCGAATTTTTTTCTACCTTAGATCGTTTGCGTTCTTTATCTTCGGAGATCGAACTTGCTTCCTCTGAACAAAAAATGGGATTACAAGGAATTGTAGAAGCGATTTCCTTACTTCAAAATTCTATGGAATCTTTGGTTACAAAAAGTGAAAACTTAAGCGTGGTCGTCAGAGAATTAGAAACACAATCAGATACGCTTATCCTTGCAGAAACAAACACCTAACGGTGAAAAGGTGTTATATATTTTTTAAAATAGCTTCTGTAAAAAATTTTAATTCTATGATGGTTGTATAGTAGTGATTTTATGGAGAATTTGATTTTGTTGATTCATGTCGATTATTGATCCTATTGAAATACCGTAAGTATTTTTCTATATAACCTCACTCATGAATGTAAATTGATAAGCCAGGGCCTTCCCGGAAAAAATTATACATTAAGAACAAATTAGAATTGTTGAAAAATTCCATAGCGATTGGTTAACAAAACTGCTTCAATCAATTATTTCATAAAATAGAAACAAGATGGAGAATTAATTTTTCAACAATTCTATTTATAAAATTCTAAAGGAACCAAATTGGATAAATCTGGTTTTGCCACCATTATCAAAATTGAAAGCCTATTTTAACGCGAGCTTGACTGAGAAGAATTTTCTAAAAGTATGAGTTCCCACATTTTAGAAATAAATCTGCAAAGTTCAAATTTTTTCAGAAAAATGAATTATGACATTTCTTATGCTGAGTTCACGTTAAAGAGCTACCAGAAAGTTCGCAATTATTGACACGGTTTCTGTGGGAACTCCAGCATTTATTAGAAACTTTTAAAGAATTATCGTTTTATTCCTTTAGAAGTATTGAAGCAAGTTACTATTTTCAACAAAACTAAGTATCATAAGTTTTTATCGCAAAATCCTATTTGAGTGCAATATTGGTACTTTATTATATAGTTGTTCCTGAAAAAGTGCAAAAAAGCGAATTGCGAAAATGAGGATAAAAAAGCTCAAACGAGTTTACTCAAATTATAGGCAGCGGTGGATAAGATCGCAATTGATATGATCCTTTCTTGCCTTTGAGAAAATTCTGAGTATTTTATGATCGTGTTTGAGATAAGAAATGATTGCTTAAAATTTGCAAAGTTCAAATTACAAAGCACCTGGTGAACTTTTCCAGGGTTATTTCAGTTGTCATTCTATCCTTTTTCAAATGTTTAGTAAAAAGGAAACATTCGAGGAAAGAGAAAATGGCAAATATCTATTACGACTCCGATTGTGATTTAAACTCGCTAAAAGGTAAAACCATCGCAGTAATCGGTTATGGAAGCCAGGGACATGCCCAGGCTCAAAATATGAAAGATTCCGGACTGAAAGTAATTATTGGTTTAAAAGAAGGATCTAAATCCATTCAAGACGCAAAGAATGCTGGTTTTGAAGTGTATAGCGTTTCAGAAGCATCACAGAAAGCGGACATCATACAAATTCTAGCGCCCGATACGATTCAAGCGGATCTTTATAAAAAAGATATTGAACCGAATCTTAAAAAAGGAGATGCGCTCGTTTTTTCTCATGGGTTTAACATTCATTACGATTTTATAAAACCTCCAAAAGAAGTAGATGTGTATATGGTTGCTCCTAAAGGCCCAGGCCATCTAGTTCGTAGAGTTTATACGGAAGGAGGGGGAGTTCCCTGTTTGATTGCGATCTATCAAGATTCATCCGGCGAAGCAAAAAAAAGAGCGCTTGCTCACGCAGCTGGAGTCGGTGGAGGTCGTGCTGGAATTTTGGAAACTTCTTTCCGTGAGGAAACCGAAACGGATCTTTTTGGAGAACAAGTCGTTCTTTGCGGGGGGCTCTCCAATTTAATCATGGCTGGTTTTGAAACCTTGACCGAAGCAGGATATGATCCTGAAATCGCGTATTTTGAATGCCTTCACGAAGTGAAGCTGATTACAGATCTAATTTACGAAGGTGGATTGGCAAGAATGAGATTTTCCATCTCTGATACTGCGGAATACGGAGATTATGTAAGTGGTCCTCGTGTGATCGATCCAGGCGTAAAACAGAGAATGAAAGAAGTTCTCAACGATATTCAAAAAGATAAAGGGGCAAAATTTGCCACCAACTGGATGGCCGAAACGAAGGCGGGCTATCCGAACTTTAAGAATATGAGAGACAAAAATGCATCTCATCCGATCGAGTCTGTAGGTAAAAAATTAAGAAGTATGATGAAATGGTTATCTAAGTAAACTGATTCCAATTTTAAATCTTCTTTGAATCAACAAGACCCGGCGGATTTCTAAGTCTTCCGGGTTTTTTATTTTTTCTCGATTCAGCGATTGAAATGGAAAAAGTTTTAATGAACGTGAATTCAGTATAAAGAATTCATGGTTCATTTTCTAAAAAAAGTTGTGATTTCGATTCCTAAAATGTGGGCACTCATACTTTTAGAAAATTCTTTCTCGTTTTCTTACGTGGAGTCCACGTTAATTAACGTGAGTTCGGTGTAAGATTCGTTTTATAAAATCAAATACAGTTTTGAATTCCGTAAATTATTATGATATGGAAACACAAATTAGAGGTTACGCCGAGAAGAGCGATGATCTCACAGCAAACTGTCTTATAAAAGCATTTGCGAAGAAAGTGCGAAAGTAAAAACGTTAGGATTTAAATTCTATGATATCATTTATGAATTATCGTAAAGTATATCCTTTTCGGTTCTAATTCGGCCAAATAAATTTTGGATAATTCTTTCTTAAATTTAAGAGTCTCGATTCTTAACTTAAAAAAATAATGACAAAAGGATTTCTTTTGTTACCTTGATTCCATTCTAAATGAATCCTTAGGAGGCCAGGTTTGAAATCCAAGTTATCGGCAATCGTCATCTGTTCGATTTTATTTTTTGCAACGGATGCGTTTGCACAAAAGAGATACGGACTTATTTTCGGAACTAACTATACGGGTAATAAGGCCGGAATTCCAGAACTCAATCTTTGTGAAGCAGATGCAAGTTATCTGAATGATGAAATTCGAAAAGTGGGAAACTTCGACGAAGTTAAAATCGTTCTCGGAAAAGAAGTTACAAAAGATAACATAGAAAAAGAAATTAAGGCCTTAGCAAAAAAAGCGGGTGATAACGATACCGTTCTGCTTTATTTTTCCGGACACGGTGCTTTTCAAAGAGACGCTTCTGCAAAAAATGGGATGAGAAATCTTATTATTTGTTATGACAGACCTCACCTTCCGGATGATGAACTGAATAAATACTTAGAAAAAATAAAATCTCCTAAGACAGTGTTTATCTTCGATTGTTGTTTTTCTGGCGGGATCGCTAAAAAAGGAAAATCAACTCGAGGTTCTGCTGATGTTCCGATTCCCGAAGGAAGTAACGGGACTGTAAAACAAGACGCAGAAGATTTTTTCTTTCAAGATAAAGCGATCATTTCTTCTGCAGACGATAACCAAACTGCGATTGAAGTTGGTGGAAGTATCAATCACGGGATTTTTACTTATAACTTTGGTAGGGCACTTGGTTCTGCAGATTTAAATAAAGATAACGTAGTTACGGCTCTGGAAGCATTTTTCAAATCAAAAGAAGAAACCGTTCAGATGGCAAAGAAATTCCAGCATGAACAAGTGCCTCAAATTTCAGGAAATGCTTCCGGTATTTTTCTTTCGGGCAAAAAAAATCCGGAACCTCCTAAACCAGTGGATCCTCCAAAACCTCCTGCTCCTTCTGCAGAACCTGAACCAGACCCAGTCAAACCAGATCCTTCGCAGCCGGTGGTAACTCCGGAAGAACCTCCTGTGGTTCCTACAAATGAAAGAGGGGATTTAGTTTTAAAAACAACGATTATTCAGGATCGTGCTTACGGTCTTTCGGATCTTCCTCCCGATATTTTAATTTTCGCTAAAAAGAAAAGAAAAGGGAATCGAAACGTTAAGGTTTATATAGACGATCAAGAATTTTCTTCTACTGTAACCGCTACTTCTTCTAATTTTTGGGGCGCTGTTAAAAGACAAGGGCAGTTGATTCCTGGTAATATCTACACGATCACGCTGAGCAAGGTTCCGGCCGGAGTTCATAAAATTACGATTAAGGCGGACGATTATCCAGAAATTCAAGAAACGTTTGCGGTTCTTCCAAATAAGAAAAACGAACTTCCAATCAATGTTTCTATGAGTGGTTTTGGAGCTATTCAAGGAAAAGTTTTTTACAAAACCTTAGATAATCCTGTAAGCAATCAGCCGATTTTTATGCCTACGATTTCGAGCGTTACTGGAATTCAAAAATTGAATACAGACAGTGAAGGAAATTTCTGGTTCACAAATCTCAAGCCAGGAGATTATGAAATCAAGGCTTCTTTTGCAGAGGATTTGAATCTCAACAATTCAATGATCAACGTAAGAGAAGGGGACGTAACTAAGGTGGACGTCATTTTGAATGTAAAGATGCCTTCCACTAAAACGAAATACTAAAGTATTGGTATTTCGTTTTTAAGTGAAATGAAAAAGCCCGCCAACACAGCGGGCTTTTTGTTTTAAAATTTATTTTTAAAAATTTAACTTTTTATAATAGAGTTGTCAAAAAATTAATTCTTGATCTGTTTCCGTTGTATTGAAATGGACAATGGAAGCAATTTTGCGAATCTTCACTACGGAATTTCTCAACAACTCTAATGTATGTTTAGTCTTTCAAAAAGTTTTTCCATTCGTTGGATCTAAATCTACGTTTGCGTATTTCTTTTAATTTTTTCATCTGATTTGCGTTGAGAAGATTCCCTGCCTTTAGACCGGCTTCTGGAAGAATGGTGTTGTTGATTAGGTTTGCTACCGTTTTGTCGATTGAAAGAAAGGAACTTTTTAGATCCGGGTCCATTTCTGGATAAAACATATGCGCCTCCGTGCGACTTTCTGGTTTGGATTAAGTTTTGTTTTTTATTAGGAATCCAGCCTGTTCTCATCCTTGAGAAAGCAATTGACCCCCAGAACTATCTATCGAAGAAATTGGAAAATCCTTGAGTATTTTTTTTCTTGTACTAATTTTCTCAAAACTATAAAATTGCAAAAAAATGCAGATCCGAATGATTAATAATACGGGTAGAAGGACTGGAAGATTCGTTACTTATGAATACGGCACGGATTTATTCGGTTATGTATACGTGGATAAGATCAAAGGTAAGGATCGGGGTAAATTGGTTTCACGTTGGGTAATGCCGGACCTAGGATCATTAGTTCGTTTGTTGGATTTTGAAATTTATAAACGAGAGAATGAACACTACGAAAATATAAGTTCCGTTATTGGATGACTTCTTTTACTCGGATCGATCGGCTTAAACGCAGAGCTGAAAAGTTAAATAAACTTCACGATAAAATTTCCGTTCTTCTTTCTAGGCTTTCGTTATTTCGTCTTATTTTTTTTTCCGTCTTTTTACTTTGGATTTCTATTTTCTACTATTTACATTCTTCAATTTTTTATCATCTTCCTTCTCTGGTTTTTCTTTTTCTTTTTTTCTTTTTTGTTCGAAGATATAAAAAAACTCTTTTAACTCGGAAAAAAATTCAACTTTGGATTTTCGTTTTGGAGAGGGAATCCGCAAGAATTTCAATCAAAGGTTTTGGTAAAAAATTTGGAACTCAAATCGTTTTAGAAAAAGTTTCTCCTTTAGCCAGAGATTTGGATCTATTTCGAGAAAACGGTTTATTTTCCTGGTTAGATACTACCTTTACCTCCAATGCCGAACAAAAGTTGATTGCTCTTTTAGATTTGGAAGATTCTTCTTCATATAATAATAGAGAGAATGTGCTTTTACGCCAGTCTATTGTTCGATCGATTTCTGAAAAAACATTAGCAATTCCTAAAATACTTAGACTCGCCTCTTATCTAAAAGAAAATCAGGACGTTTTTCAAGCTCGTACTAAAACCGAAACAAAGTCGATCCGGGATGAAAATACATCCAAATTTTGGGAAAGTTACCCTTGGTTGAAAAAGATATATAGACCGATTACGATTTTGGTGCTTGCATTCATTCCTGCAAACGTGTTTTTGGGAGTTCCTTTCCTGCTTCCGTTTTGTTTTTAAATTTGATCCTATTTGGATTGTACCGTTCTCGTTCTTTGGATATTTTTAGACAGTATTACTCTATTTCCGGAAGTATTTCAGGACTTCAGAAAATTCTAATATATTTAAAGGGATTGAAAATTAAAGATAAAAACGGTAGATTTCTTTTAGAGGATACTTCCAAGGATGAATTAAGATCTGCTTATAAGGATTTGGATCTGATTTTAAAACGTGTTTCTCTAACTGAAGCTCCTCTCTTACACCTGATCTTAAATAATTTGTTTCTTTACGATCTTTGGGTTTTACAGAAAATTTCGAAATGGAAAGAAAAACATTCTGTACTGTTGGAAAAATCGATCGAGGATCTGACCTTATTCGATTCTCTATTTTCCTTTGCGAATTTGAAATGGATGTTTCCCGATTATTGTTTTCCGGAAATTCTTTCTGAAAATTCTAAAGAAGGAATTTCAGGTAAGGGTCTTTTTCATCCTTTGATTCCTTCTGACTCCAGAGTTTCTAATCCATTAGATTTTATTGAAGAACAAAATGTAGTTCTGATTACGGGTTCGAATATGTCTGGAAAAACCACTTATCTACGTACGATCGGTGTAGCTTCTATTCTTTCTATGGCGGGTGGTCCGGTTCCCGCGTCCAAATTTTCATTACCTGTTTTAAAAATTCATACGAGTATGAGAAATGAAGATAACTTAGAAGAAGGAATTTCTTTCTTTTATGCAGAAGTGAGAAGACTTTCTGAAATTGTAAAAAAAATCAGGGATAAAAATTCATCTCATCTTGTTTTACTCGATGAGATTTTAAAAGGAACTAATACAAGAGAGCGTTCTCTTGCTTGTAAGGGAATTTTAAAAGAGCTCAAAAAAAATCGTACAATCGTTTTTGTAACGAGTCATGATCTTGAACTTGCGAAAGTGGAAGGTGTTATCTTAAAACATTTTCAAGAGGAAGTTTTAGATGGAACCATGTATTTCGATTATAAAATCCGAGAAGGACTAGTAGAAACTAGCAATGCTCTTCGTATTTTAGTTCAAGAAGGATTGGATCTAGATTTCACGTAAAAAATTTGATACTGCCAATGATGATCGCGTAATATTTCAATTCCTGTAGTATTTCCACTACAACCACTTTATATTGGTTATACCAAATTCACGACCTTAAATAATATGGGTATTGGTTTGTCATTGGGTTGGGTTCGAATTTTAGTTCTCTCGAAATGAGATTTTGTCTCCTGTCAATTTTCCAGATCATTTTGTAAGTCCAATGAAAACTAGGAACTCCTTGGTTCAAAGTTTTCACAAAAAAATTCTCCTCTTCACCAAGCTCCTCCAACCAGAGCATATAATTAAAAAGATAACACCTTGAAACCCCATGAGCCGCGGCCAACACACCCAAAGTCGCCCAAACCCCAGTATGAACCCGAACGCTAAACTTCTTCATCTTACCAACGTCCCTATTGTATTTGATTTTACCTGCCTTATAATGAAGACGCTTCATCGAAGCAATCTGTTTAGAATATTTTCTCAGTAAAATGGGAAGTTTACCCCGAAGTGCTTTTCTTTCTTGAAAGTTCAGACAATTCCAATAATTATTCGGAACCAAAAGGGAGTCCGTTCCAATGGAACCTTCAACCAAAGCAGACTCAATTTTTTGACCGTCATCAAATAAGAGAATATCCATACCAGAAACGGTTCTTCGAACATTCTAAACGGAATGATTTATAGAAAAAATTTTTTGAAAGAAAACAAAAAATCGAATATGAATTTGGTATTTCCTGTTGTAATTTAACGTGAGTTTGGTGGTAAGGAACACAATTCGATTTTATAGGTAATAAAATTGAATCTTCTAAAAAACTATAAATGTGAAAATTCTAAGAGCTTACCCCAAAACCTCAAAGAATTTTACAAGATAGCTCTTTAGAAGTTTTTAATAAAATGCAGTAGTTCCTACAAATTAGGTTGCTTGGTAATTTACGAACTTTCGAGTAGTTTTAATCTCGTTAAATTTTAGTAGTAGTTCCCACGTTTTTCAAGCCCAGAAGGGGCGCCATTTTGTCTAAGTTAATTTTTTCCTAAAAGAACAATCCCAGCTAAAATAGAAAGAGCGCCTAACGATGCCACTACGGCAGGTATCAAAAAGAAATAGATAAATCCAGTGATACCAAAACAGGAAATACAAAATAAAGTCGGAATCAAAAGTTTCCGCACGGCCTGAGGATTCGATTCCGAAAAATTGGATAAAATCCAAAGAAGTACGGTCAATGAAATTAATACGATACTCAAATTCAAACTCATTCCGGTATAAAATTGATCATATGTTTTTGTAACTCCTTCCATAGGAATTTTAGTTTGTTGCATTATAGAAATTGTACTTAAGGCTTGAGGATCAGAAGTTTCGTATCTTGTAAAATGACCGAATGAATGACCCAAAGTAAAAACGAGCATCAAGGCCGATGCAATCCGAATGAATAATTTTGCTTTCATAAAATTTCCTGCGGTTTTTTAGATTATTTCTTTTTTTTATCTTCTTTAGATGAAAATAAACCTTTTAGTCCTTCCCAAGCATCTCTAACGTATTCCGATACGACCGAACCAGCGATTCCTCCTCCGTATGGTCCACCTGCGAAAGTAAAAAACGGAGCAAGAATTGTACTTCCCGCAAAAACTGAACCCAACCAGATCGGATCTATATAAGGAATCGATTGTTTAAAAACTCCTTTGTAAATGATAGGAATTTTTAAAACCCTACCAACTATATTTCCACCAAGTCTTAAATTGATAAGTACATCTATATTTTTTTCAAAACTGATATTTCCTTTTCCATCTGCTTCTAAACCCTTGCCCTGCAGTTTTAGATTCTGAAAGTGAAGGTGATTATTTTCGATTGTAAAATCCGATTTTAAAGAAGAAAATTCTACTTTTCTACCATCGATTCCGTTAAATGAGATGATCTTTCCAAGAGTGTTTAAAACCGGAATCATGAAATTTGCATAACCGAGTAATTCTCCATTGAGAACTTGAAGATTTCCAGAACCTTCCATATTTCTGAAAAACTCGGTAGTAAAATCGGAAGAACGGTTATGTACTTCCGTAACGAAGTTGAACCTACTAAACATATCTCCATTGATGATTGGATCGTTTACGTAAGGCATTAGAATTCGATCGGATTGAATTCTATAAGCTTCACCTTGCACTTCGAACTTGGATTTGAAAGGGTCAATTTTAGATTTTCCTAATATTTCTCCGTTGTATATATAGGCATGAAAACTAGGTATGTGAATCCAAGGATAGCTATATTTCAATTCTGCTTTTAAAACTGGGATTCTATGTTTCAATGCGTATACGTTTTTGAGGTCTACACTGAAATAAAAAACTCCATTAGGTCTATTTGGGTCGTCAAATTTTTTAGTGAACTCAAAAAGTTTTCCTAATCGAAGTGCGCTGTGATAATCTAAATAATTTGCCGTGACTTGAAAGGAAACGTTCGTTTTGTAATTCCATAAAACCGTTCCTTTTGCATTTCCTTCCGCAATTCCAGGCCAAAGAATTGAGATGTAAGGAAATTCCAGTTTTTTATTTGGAAGATCCAATCTGAATTCCATATTTACTTTAATGTCTCCGAACGGATTCCCTCCTTTGTAAGCAAAATTTTTTGCTTGTGCAATAACGTTAAAGTTAATCGATCGATTAGGAACTTTATCGATTTTGATTGTTCCATTTAGGATTGTCTTTGAAAAATCGGCGTTTGGAAAAATTGTCAATAAATCCCTAAAAATCGAAAGAGAACATTTATCTAAACTAATCGTAGATTGAAATTTAGAATTTTCGTAAGTTGTAGGAAACTCGTCTAAGTTAGTACTTCCATAAATTTGAAAACTCTGACCATCCAATTTACCTTGTAAGGTTAGAACAAAATTGTTTCCGTAAAAAGAAATGTTCAATGCAGAATTTGAAAGATAAATTTCATACGTTTTTCGATGAGTATCGTCTTGATAGTGAATGTAAAAATTTTCAATCTCAACGTTTTTTAATCCAACTTTAAAAATTTCTTTGGGGCTGATAAACGAAGAACTTTCGACAGTGGAAGAGGGATCAAAAATTCTGATCGTATGATTATGGTTTGAGTTTTCGGAATCTTCTGTATCTTGCTGAAAGAACTCAATTAGATCCACAGAGCCGTCTTTGTTTTTATGAAGATTGATTTTTCCACCTGAAATATAAACGTCTCTGATTTCTACTTTCTGACCTAACAAACCAAACCAAGAAATGTCTACCTTAATACGATCGCTGATCCCAATGACCAATTCCTCTTTACGAATCTGAACTTCTTTCAATTCGATTCCTGGAAACGGAAACAGAACTAAATCTGAAGAACCTACTTTGACTTCTAAACCTGTCTTTTGCTCGATTGCAGTGAGAATGAAATCTTTGTAAAAGTCCTCACGAATTAGAAGAGGAACTAACGTGAAGGATATAACCGCAATAATTTGAATCAAAATTATTGCAAGAAATCTAATTCGATAAGTATATAAGAATTCTTGAATTCGTTTGAAAAATTTCATCAAATCTAATCTATTGGAAAATGGCACAATACTTTTTGACCATTTCTAATTTCTTTCCAAACTGGAACCTCAGATTTACATAAATCCCGAGCGATTGGACACCGAGTATGGAAATGGCAACCCGTAGGTTTATTGACTATACTTGGAATTTCTCCTTTGAGAGGAATTCTATTTTTTTTTCGATCATATACGTCAAACGTAGATTGAAAAAGTGCCTTTGTATAAGGATGTGCGGGAGAAGATATGATGTTTTTTGTATTACCGAGTTCGACTATTTTTCCCAAATACATAACCGCAATCCTATCTGAAATTGATTTTACCACACCTAAATCGTGAGAAATGAATAAATAGGAAAGGCCGAATTCGTTTTTTAATTCGACTAAAAGTTTTAATACTTGTGTACCTGTAGAAACGTCTAAAGCAGAAACCGATTCGTCACAAATGACAAACTTAGGTTTTAAAACGAGGGCACGTGCGATCGCGATTCTTTGTCTTTGTCCTCCTGAAAATTCGTGTGGAAATCTAGAAAGAATATCGGAGGATAAATTCACTTTTTCTAAAATTTTTTTGATCTTAGTTTCTGCTTCTTCTCTGGATGTTTTTTCGTGAATCTCTAAACCTTCCATTAGAATTTCTGCAATCGTCATTCTAGGATTAAGAGATGAATAAGGGTCTTGAAATATAATCTGAATATTTTTTCTAAAAGGAAAAAATTCGGAGGAAGATAAGGAAGTGATTTCCTTACTTTCAAAATAAATCGATCCAAATTCTGGTTTTAATAATTTTACAAGACCTCTTCCTAACGTGGATTTGCCGCAACCAGATTCTCCTACGAGCCCTATAATTTCGTTTTTTCCGATTTCAAGATTAACGCCGTCTACTGCTACGATTCGACTTTTTTTTAAACCGAAGCCAGACTTTGTATAATAACTGATTGTAAGATTTTCAATTCGAATCATGAACTTTTATCCGGGTCTTTTGCCAGAAAACAAGCCGAAAGATGTGGTTTTAGATCGGATTGTAGTATGGGAAATAAGTCAGGTTTACTTTCTTTGCACGAATCGATTGCTATTTGGCAACGAGTGGAATAATGACATCCTAAGGGATATTGATTCGGAGAAGGAACAATTCCCTGAATTGGTTGTAGATCTTCTACAGACTTTGCAAGAGATGGAATTGATTTTAGTAGATCTTTCGTATAAGGATGATTAGGTGAATCAATGACTGAATCCGTGTCTCCGATTTCAGCGATTCTTCCCGCATACATTACTACGATTCTGTCTGCGATCGTTCCTACAAGCCCGAAGTCATGTGAGATAAATAGTATAGACATGCGATTTTGTTTTTGAAGATTTAAAAGAAGTTCAACCAGTTGTGCCTGGATGGTTACGTCGATTGCACTCGTGGGCTCGTCCGCAATTAGAAGAGACGGATCACACATAAGCGCCATAGCAATGCTGATTCTTTGTAAGATTCCACCGCTCATCTGATTTGGGTAAGAACCTAATCTTTGTTGAATATCCGTAATTCCAACTGAGGCGAGTAGAAACTCGGCTTTTTCAATAGCTTCTTTTCGATTTTGCGAAACGTGCATCAGATATGCTTCGATCATCTGATCTTGGATTTTTAGTAAAGGATTGAGAGCGGCAAAAGGTTCTTGAAAGATGTACGCGATTTCTTTTCCTCTGAGTTTTCTTAATTCTTCCGAAGAAAGTTTTAAAAGATCTTTTCCTTGATATAAAATTTCTCCGGACTTTACTTTAGAAATATTAGAAGGAACTAATTTAGTTAGTGCAAGTGAAGTGAGAGATTTACCACAACCGGATTCCCCAATCAAAGATAAAATTTCTCCAGATTTTACTTCGAAATTTAAATTTTGTAATACGGGAAGCCATTGATTTTCGGAAAGAAGATCGAGTGAAAAATTTTTAACTTGGAGAAGAGAAGAAACGGTCATTTATACACTGCCTTTTCTCTAGAATCGAAGGAATCTCGTAAACCTTCTCCGATAAACGAAGTCAGTAATATTGTTAGAAAAAGCGCCGTAGACGGAAATGTAATCAACCACCAAGCGCTAAGACGTTCTCTTCCTTGCCCTATCATTTCACCCCAAGACGGATTTGGAGCGGGGATTCCATAGCCAAGGAAGTCTAACGCGCTTAAAATAGAAATGGAGCCTATTAAAGTGAAAGGTAAAAATGTAACTAATGGTGTGATTGCGTTTGGGAGAATATGTCGAAGCATAATTCGAAACGAACCAACTCCTAGTGCTTTTGCAGAATCCACATACGTCAATTGTTTGAGTTTGTAAAATTCCCCTCTCATGTAATACGAAATTCCAATCCAACTGAGCGCGCCATAAGTGATTAGAAGAACCGTAAATCCTCTTCCGAAAAACGCTCCTACAATCAAGATTAAATATAAAAAAGGAATTGCAGAAAGAATTTCGATAATTCTCTGCATTAGAATGTCAGTTTTTCCTCCGAAATATCCTTGTATTCCTCCGATCAAAGTGCCCATTGATAGTTCAAGAAACACTAATATAAGTCCAAAACTCAAAGCGTTTCTATAAGCATAAAAAATTCTAGTAAAAACGTCCCTTCCTCGATCGTCGGTTCCAAGCCAGTGTTTACGGTTTGGAGAAGATGGAGGTGTTTCTCCTTCTTCTAAACTTTCCAAATTGTCTTCATTATAACCGTACGGAATCGGAGCGAAAATAATCCAATTGGAACTGGATTTAAAATCTTCCCTTTTAGAAAGTTTTTTATAGTTTGGTGAGGTTAGATTTTCTCCTCCAAATGTTGTTTCGGGGTAAAAAGAAAAAATAGGAAAATATAATTTGTTTTGATAACTTACGATCAAAGGTTGGTTGGTGGTTATGAGTGGCGCAAATAAAGAAATTATATAAGAAATTATTAATATGTTTAAAGAATACCAAGCTCTTTTGTTTGTTCTAAATTTTTGGAATCTTTTTTTTAAAATCGGACTTAATATCATTCGAACTGAATCCTCGGATCTATGAGTACATAACAAAAGTCTGATAGAATGTTTCCGACTAAAGAAAGAAGGCTTTGTACAAATAAAAGCCCCATCATCAAATCCGTATCCCTTTCGGTAA
This sequence comes from Leptospira interrogans, assembly GCF_900156205.1. GTDB lineage: Bacteria > Spirochaetota > Leptospiria > Leptospirales > Leptospiraceae > Leptospira > Leptospira interrogans. Next base: position 4,767 of record NZ_FTNA01000043.1, on the reverse strand, counting down.
CTGCTTGAAAACTTAAAAGTCCCATTCCGTCTATATTAAATACGAGCTCTATAACCAAAGATCCCGCAAAAATCAAACTGAGGTTGTTTCCAAAACCTGTCGCGATAGGAATTAAAGAATTACGAAGTGCGTGTTTAAAGATGGCTTCTTGAAAACTAAAACCTTTGGAAAGAGCCGTACGAACATATTCTTTCGAAATTTGATCTAAAAGTGAGTTTTTCATAAGCAAGGTGAGAACTGCAAACGAACCGGAAACGTAACAGATTACTGGAAGAAACATGTGTTCGATTCGATCGATTACTTTTTCCCAAGAAGATAGAGATTCATATTCGTCCGAAACCTCGTGACCTAAAGGAAAGATAGATAATAGTTCACCCGAAGCGAATGTATAAAGAAGTAGAACCGAAAGTGCAAATACCGGAATTGAATACGTGATTAAAATGATTCCGCTGGATGTTATGTCGAAACGTTCTCCGTTTCGAAGTGCTTTAGTAATTCCTAAAGGGATACAAATCAGATATGAAAGTAAAAATCCAGAAAGACCGAACGTGAGAGATACCGGAAGTTTTTCCAAGATCAGTTCGGATACCGGTCGAGTATGAAGTCTGGATTCTCCCAAATTGAAAGTCAAAATTTCTTTGAGCCAATAAAGATAAGCGATTCCAACTGGTTTATCTAAATGTAATCTTTTTTTAATTATATTTATTTCTTCTTCTGAAATTGTTTTAGCGCTTCCTCCTTGAGAACTTGCATAACCTCTGATTTTTGCGATTTCGGTTTCAAGTGGACCACCTGGCGCAAAATGAGAAATTAAAAAGACGATAAAAGTCATTCCCAATAGTGTAGGAATGATTAGAAGGAATCGTTTAAGGAAATATTTTTTCATTATTTTATTTCCAGGAAAACAGTTTTAAGAAATCGGATCCTAAGACAAAGCCTTTTTCAAAAAAGAATCTTAATTGTTAAGAGAATTCAATCGATTTGTTTTCAATTTAAATTTCTGCTTCCTTTTAATTCTAAATAACCGATGCCTTGAACTGGCTTTCCTGCGCGAGTGCCTTTGACTTTTACTGCACCTTCCCAGTAACTAAAACCAGTAGTAAAACGCGAATCAAATTCTTGATCTTCAAAAAAAGGTTCGATCATAAGATAAAGCTCTGAATCTTTTTGAGAAGTAACATGAGTGGAAAGATTCCACATAAGTGGATATTTTTGGTTTGTTCTTGGACTGGTCCAAAAGGAAGAATTAGGAACGAGTCGAATTTCGCCTTCTTGTTCAAAGTAAATTTTTTTTCCGGAACTAAAACGAATGGTGCCAAAACTTTCAGAGTTTGAATGTATTGTTTTTCTAAAGTTAAAAGCCATAATGTCGCTTCCGTCTTCGAGTTGAATGCAAACCCAATCCCAAGAGTTGGATGGATGAGAAAGAGTCGTTTTTAGATTCGAATAAAAAGGGGTACTCCATTCATGATCCATCCAAGAATTTCCGCTTTCGATTTGAATTTTCTTTCCGTTTAAAGTCAGTTCTCCCCGAGTGGAAAGACGTGGAATGCTATAATAGTAAGAATAAAAATTCGGATCGGTTCTACTTTTGACTGATTTACCTTTGTTGCCGTGTAAAAGTATTTCAGAATTATCTCCGTTTAAGATTAGATCTAAAGAAAGTTCTGGAGAATGTTTTGGTTTTGCAATTAGGTGAAATTTTGAGTTACTTTCAATTTTAAGAATAAAGTCTCCGCTGAAAATTTGTTTCGAATCATAACCAGCCATTCCACCTAATCTGCGTTCTACGGTTTGTGAGATCGTATGTGTTTTATTTTCCAAATCAGAGATTGCAAAGTGAACTGGAAAGGCTTCCCTATTTTTGCCGAAAATTCCTTTAAAAAAACTGAGTTCGTAACCGTATTGTTTTCCTTCTGCGGATCGAAGAATACCAACGAAATAGCACCATTCTACTTTGTAATGAGGGTGAAAGGAATGATCTTTTGGAAAAACGAAAGGATGATTCTCGGCTCCAACGGAGAAAAAGACCGAAAGTAAAAAATAAATTCCAATCGAATACTTGTACTTAACTGAAAATAAATTATAGTGATTTTTTTGGAAAGTCATGAGATTTTTCGATAATGTACATTTTTATAATTTGTTTCTTTTAATCCTTTTTTTATTTTAGTTCGTTATTTTAGGAATCTATTTTATATAAACTTTATTTGAAATTTTTATCTTTTTGTCGTATCAAAAATTTTTTAACTTAGGATTCAAACGTAAGACTAATAGAATTGTTGAAAAATTAATTCTCTATCGGTTTTCGTTGTATGGAAACGGTCGATTGAAGCGTTTTGTTAATTGTTACTATGGAATTTTTCAACAACTCTAATCATTTCGATCTGCAAAAACGTTTAGATCTTTGGATTTGATTAAAATTCTTGGATTAACTTTTGATTCTCCTACTTGACTCGTTCCGAGAAATTTTCCGGAAGCTCTAATTGTACTTTTATTGAGTCCGGGCGAAACTCTTGTTTCTATCTTTACATTTATAAAATTGGTTTTACTTTTTTTGATCATTCCCTGGATTTTATTTCGTTTTAACAAAGATTAGGTACTTTATTAGAATTGTTGAAAAATTACTTCTCCATCTGTTTCTATTTTATGGAAACCGGCAATTGAAGCAGTTTTGTTAATCGTCACTATGGAATTTTTCAACAACCTTATTATATAGTTCTAAGTAGTTTTCGATTTGCGCTGAAATTATAAGAGTAAGATTAGTTTTATTTAGAACTTGTCGCAAATCCTAAACACCAGCCTTTAAGGAGGTGTTTGCTGGGTTTTTCGAATGACTTATGAGATTGAGTTTCACAAAAATCGGGGAACTACTACGAAAATTTAACAAAGATTAGAACTGCTCGAAAGTTCGTAAATTGCCAAGCAAACTAATTTGTAGGAACTACTGCATTTTATTAAAAATTTCTAAAGAACTATCGTGTAAAATTCTTTGAGATTTTTGAACAAGCTCTTACTCTAAATTTATGATGATTTAATTTTTTAGAATATTGAGCTATACGTATATATTATTTTCTTAGAATAATTTATCCCAAATATAAATCCCCGCAAAAAATTCCATACCAGCAGCGAGTATGATATGTGCATAAAGCCCGCCTCGAATTGAATGAGTTCTAAGACTCAAAGCACCCATCAATAGACCACCAAAAAAAGAACTTAAAATTTCTCCCCTTGGTTTTTGAAAATGTACCATACCATAAATTAAAGCAGCCATTCCAACTGCGTGATAACGACCTACCACTTTCAAATACCGAATCAGGAATTTCCTAAAAAAGAATTCTGTAAAATAAAAAGTATAAAGATATACGATTTCAAAAACGAGAGTAGTGATCCAAGTCGCATGATATAGGAGCCGTTCGTCTGTAGTTGGAGCTCTCGGATAAAACTCTTTGAAACCTGGAATAAAAGAACCAATCGCAGAAATGATCAATGCTAGAATTAAAATCGGATAATAAGAAGGATTTTTCTTTTTTTCAAACGGAACAGGATTTGTTTTGTATCTGTAAAAATCGTATAACAACGGAAAAACTAATAAAGGTAGAGTGTGGGTAAATTGTTTTACAACTTTCCAGGACCAAAAAATCCATTCTTTAGGAAGATAGGATAAAAATCTTTCATAAGGAAAACTTGATAGATTGAGAACAATCAAACTAATCCAGAAAACGAAAAAAAATCCTATGATCTTTGCGTTACGAAATCGGATTTTCCTGCTTTTAGGAAGGTGAAGATAGAAAGATAACATTAATATTCCATATAATACTAATGTACTTATTGTTTTTATCCAGAAGTTTTTTGAAGTGATAAGCGGAAATCCAAATTCCTCGTTTAAGAATAATACTAAAAAAGCGCTTCCATAAAAACCGAATAATAAAATGTAAATTTTTGAATTCTTTCTAAAAAATCCTTTTAGGATAGATACAATTTCCATGGTCTGATTTCAGATTTATAACAAATACTTTTCAACTATTTTTGTTTTGGAGTTAGAAAAATTCAAAATGTTGAACATACTTGTGTTTTAGTTTTTCGTTATATATTGATTGTTTTGATTACTAAGGTAATTAACAATTCGTGTCTCTATTTAAAAATAATCGTTTTATATAATAAATTATTAATACATTAATTGATTTCGAATTTTTACAATTTGTATTGGAAGTTTATTACTACTCGAACACATAAAGCAGTATTATTTTTATGCGTTTGAGTAGTTAATTCAAGTGTAAACTTTTTTAATTTTTTATATTTAAAAAATTTTTATAAAATCCCAAAGAAAGTATAAAATCGTAGTTTTGTGATCATGATAGGAAATAGAGTTGTTGAAAAATAAATTTTCCATCCGTTTCTGTTGCATTGAAATGGACAATTGAAGTAATTTTGTTGATCCCCATTATGACCTAGTAACATAAAAGTAGACACCTTTTTTTCCAAGAATAGAGGTAAAAGGTGAGAATGAAAGGAAGAAGAAAATATTCGCCGGAGTTTCGGGAACAAGCGGTAAACCGGACGTTAAACGGATCGTTTACAATAAAAGAAGTAGCAGAGTCCTTAGGAGTTAGCTACTTTGTATTGAGACAATGGAAGGCCGAGCATTTGAAAAAGAAGGAAACAGAGCAACCACTTCCGGATAAACAGCTAAAGGAAAGCGAAGAGTTGAAAAGACTTCGTAAAGAGAATCTGAGATTAAAGGATGAGAACGCGATCTTAAAAAAGTTT
>NZ_FTNA01000042.1 GCF_900156205.1 Leptospira interrogans | reverse complement strand
AAACCCTCGGAAAGGATTGATCTTTCATTCGGATCGGGGTTCTAATTTCTGTTCTAAAGAAACACGCAGACTACTAATTGCCAACGGTATCAGACGAAGCAACAGCAGAAAAGGAAATTGTTGGGACAATGCGGTGGCAGAGTCTTTCTTTAGTTATCTAAAAAGAGAAATCGAATACAATACATTCTATAACATTGAAGAAGCGGAACATCTTCTATTCGATTTTATCGAAGTGTATTACAATAGATTCAGGTTTCATTCTACATTAGGTTATATCAGCCCTGAAGAATTTGAGACAAATATTGCTTAAATGGCTGTCCACTTTTATGTGACTACTTCAGTTTTGAGAGCAGCTTGCATAATTTTTTATGAACAAAAGCAAAGCTCGATACCAACTTTAAAAACAAGGAATTTTTTCTATGATTTTGTTTTCTCAAGAACAAACGTGAACGAATTCGGTATGACAAATGCGAAAGCGATTGTAGTGGAAATTCCGAAGGAATTGGAGCGAAAAGCGCGGTCGCGAGCCAAAGTCCACTACGAAATCTGCGAGCGATTCGCCCAGATTTTCTTACGGTCCTGCTCACGTATAACAAAAGCCTAAGAACCAAAAACATGAAAGAAGGATTCAAAAATCAAATCCGATTCTTGGAAATTAAGATTCCTTACGAGATCATAAACGTTAGTCGAAATTAAAAAGTAGAATTTGAATCAATTGAACAAAGAAATTAAAAGACATCTCAAAAATACTTTTATCTTTACTTAAAATGCCAATTCGATTATTTCCAAGATTTTTTAAGATGGCTCCTAACAGGCCGTTTTCTTTCGGATCTTGAATTCTTTTTCGAACCTTTTATCATTCTAATTCCCATTCCTGAAAACGGAAATGGGATGTACCGAATAAGCTGAAACAAGAAATAAAATAACTTTTTATCTCACCAAATCTTACGGTATAACTACGAACAGGACACATCAAGGCAAGCATTGTTTTGGTAAAACTCCATTCCAGAATTTCCTCGGCACGAAGGAGCTTGAGAAGAAAAAATATCTCGATAACTTACAGTTTTCGTAATGAACTTTAAAAGAGTGTAAGATCTTATTTTGGCTATTACAGCTTAACGGTTGCGATCTGCGACGTTGGGCGTTCGTTGTTTTGTCCGCTTATATTTGTCCTTTATATTTTGGGTCAAAATCAACCATCCATTCAATCCCATATTTGTCTCTAAACATTCCAAAGTAAGAACCCCAAGGACTGTCGGCAATAGACATTTCAATTTGTCCACCTGCTGATAGCCCATTAAATAACTTGTCTGCTTCTTCTTTACTTTCTGCACTGATTACAATTTTACTTCTGTTCTCATTTTCATTTGTTCGCCCCATAGCTTCCGGGACATCATTTGCCATCAACATATTATATTTACCAATAGGCAAAGCAATGTGCATAATTTTATTTTCTTCTTTTTTTGCTACTGGAAATTCAGGACTTGCAAGATCTTTGAAACGTATAATTTTTGCAAACTCTCCGCCAAATACTGATTTATAAAATGTAAATGCTTCTTCGGCATTTCCGTTGAAGTTAATATGAGGATTAATAAGTGCCATAATTTTTATTTTTAAGCGTTAATCAATTTTTGAATGTCAAATTTAGTCATTTGCATAAATGTTTCAATTACTTTTTGAGATTCTTCAGGATTGTTCATAAGACTATCCACTTTTATGTTACTACTTCACTTAAAGTAACTCTTGCGAACAGTAGATCTTATCTTTTCTCGTTGGGAATATATCTTCTTCATATTTGGTGATCGGTTACGTTTATTACCTCGATAAAATTGATTAATCCAATCAGTTGTATTTAATGCAGTCCCCTTTATTCTATTATCATAGTCGAATTGCTCTACAAAGCTTGGCACTTTTTTAAAATTTGGATCAACAATTTCAATTGTAAATTTTTCATTTTTCACCAATTGATGATTGATCCGAAAATTGATGTGCTGATCTCCAAAACCATAACCAATAATAATTAGTTTATCGACGCTTTTCATGACATCCTCAAATAGCTTTAGTTTCTCCTCACCTTGCTTTATTTTTGCCGTTTTACTGTATTTATTCCCTCCGATTAAAACAGACTTCGTCAAAACTACAAGATCATCATCTTCATCTGCAACAAATATATGACGACGGTTATTCGGTAGTTTAATCTTGCTATCCTCATCAAAGAAGAAAGCCATCTTATGAATTTTATTAAATTGATTAATAAGATCGATGGAGCTACTGAAAGTAAGTGGAAAATTGCATACCATGTGTCTTTTACTATAATCAAGCTCGCCAAGACCTCCATGAAGTTTTACAATATTAGCTCCAAACTTGTTTTTAAAATATGCTTTGTTTTTGATATTGAATTCTTTTCTTTTTTTGCAAGTAAAATTTATTTTATCGGTCATGCAATTGTTATCTATCGGAAACTTAATGACTTCCGTATCCCCATAGGTAGCAGGTATGTCGTAATCTATGCACAATAGTTCAAGATAAATATCGTGATTTAGCGTAAAGAACCAGGTTTCATTTTCATTAAGCACGTGTTTCAAGCCTGCGTACAAATCAAAATTGGTTTTATAAATCTGATTGTATGAAATATTTTGATAAAGCATTAAATTTGAATAAATCGTTCCATAAAATAGATTTAGTAAATAACGATAAGAAGTTTTAATAACTCCACCCTCTTTTGAAATTGATGCCAATTCTTCAATTTGAGCCAAAAGGTATTCATAATTTTTTACTTTTCTTTTTTTATGATGATAAAGAAGCTTTATTCCTTTAGAAATTGCCCTCTTACTAAATGGAACCTCTTCTTCAAGAGATAATAATACTTCAATTAATTGTGACTCATCGATTCCTGAAAATAGATTAAGAAAGTAATTCGTTAAATCAATTCCTAATGGCATTCCCAAATCATATGAGAATCCTGCTCCAAGTAAGAAGGCTACTTTCATTGAATAATGTATAAAATCAACTTTGGAGTATTTCGCTTAACGAAAGAGTCTCCTCGACGTTGCGGCCGCAAGCGCATTAGCGCGATGCGGTTGACACGAGATTCGAGCGACCTTAGTCGCGTCTCGCGAACCGAAGTGACAAAGCAATGTGGCTTTAGCCCGGAGTGAGAGTCGCATTAGTGATCTCGAACGGAGCGAGGAGACGAAGTTAGGCGAAGGGAAATGCGATAATTTCATAGTATTATTTCTGCTTAAGCTGCTGTAATAAGAGCGAATGAAGCTAAAGATTACATACAAACTGAAAATCATCAAATATATTAAAAATAAAGAAAATAATAAATGCAGAATATTATTCAATGGTACGATTTGTGAAAAGTAAATAACTAACATTGAGAATAATATTGTTATAAAGAGTTTTTTTATAGATTCAACTAACAATTCTAACAAAATTATGCGGTTTTCTATAATTCTTAATATCATGGAAGCAATATTATTAATTAAATGAGTGTTACCCATTAAGCTAGTATATCTGACTTTATTTTCCTTCAGCTTAATTACAAATTCAGCATGCGCTTTATCGAAAGCCGAATCAAAAAAATTAATTTCTTTAAATGTCTTAAAATTATAACTATCAATAATAGAAGCTAATTCAAATTTTATAAATTTATATTTATTCGGCAAATGTAGTAGATGTTCTTTCAATTTATCAATAATCTGCAAAATGTTTGAAAAGTAGTTTTGTTTTTGCGTTTCAATTGATTGACAATAGAAAATAAAAAATATTAATAAAACACCCGCAATAATTCCAATTAACTGTAATATTTGATTTAGTAATTCTATACATTGTTTTAAGTCGAATGAAATTTTAAGACAACTTTTTAATTCTAGGTAATAAATAGAATAATCCCAATAATCAGTTGCAAACGAAAATCATAGGCAATTCCTCTAAATTTCGTATGTGCATAAGACAAGAATAATTTAGCCTGTTTATAATTTTTCATATCTTAAATGTCATTTTACAGGGAATTCGCACCACCTTTCGCCTAACTATAAATCACCGAATATTGTATAAACAACAAAAAACAAATGACTGATGAATTTCGTATAAACGCTGAAATTGCGAAGGTGCCTCATTGTTCCAGCTCCATTGTCGGATGTCAGAAGCTTTTTGGGAAGTTCGTAGAAAGCATATCTCCATTGTCAAGTAAGACCGCCAATTTATCATTCTCAACACGCGACTAGACGATAGTGCTGTCAATTTAAGAGACCCTGCCGTAATAGATTTCAAACTTACGTTTTCGAATCTTGTGTTTTCTTTTGAAGGTTCTATTTGGAACAACAGGTAGCCGATGTTTTATAAGTTCCGGCTTTCATTTCATCAAAAACGGAGTTCATAGGTTCAGCTCCGGAAAGTAACTTTGGAAGTTCTCCTTTCAGAATGCCGATAGCGATATTTCTATTAATTTTATAATCATATTTTGTTTTGAATCGATTGATCGTATTCTTCTTGCGCTTCTTGGATTAAAGAGAGGTAAGATTAAATGTTAAGATTTTTGCATAATATTCTTGAAGAAATCGGATTGAAGTTTTGGATGCTACATTCTCCAATTCAAGAGAATATTTTTCGAAACTAAAATGAGTTTCTATATTCCAACGTTTGCCGTAGAGAAAAACAATATCCTCTCTTGGAAATTCTGAACCGGGAAGATCGGTGACAAAAATTCCGACTTGTCCGTCTTTATATCTTGAGCAGACAAAACGTAATGAAAACAGATTTCCTTTTGTATTCGCATATTCTTTAAGCCATTCCTTCTTCTTTTGTATATTTTTAGTGATAAGAATGTTTTTAACTTTGTCGTATTCTTTAGAATTGTTGAAAAACTTCATAGTTCAATTAACAAAACTGCTTCAATCGACCGTTTCCATGAAATAGAAAACAGATGGAGAATTGATTTTTCAACAACTCTTTTGTATTTTCCTGCAATTTTTGCTTTCTTGAGCCAACGAGTATTGCTTCTAATGATAAAATGGATGCCGTTCGCCATTAACTTTCCGATTAGTTCCATCGATGGATAGCCCCTGTCGAAAAGAAGAATCAATTTCTTATTTTGAAGAACCGAGAGCGATCTAAGTTTCTCGATATGATCCAATGCCATTGACCTTTTACCCGTTCTATGCGGTCCAATAGTAGAACTTAATATTATATCATTATAAATATCAAATATAATCGAACTATTGGCATTCGGTGCTTCTGATTCTCCCAGTTGATTTTTTACACAGCCAAAATCCTTCACAAACTCCTTCGTTTTAGGTAGGCTTATTCCTGTCGCGTCGCAAGCTGCAACTATATAGCCTTTATGCGTTTTGCAATTCGTTACATTTTTGTAATAGCTGTTTACAAATTTTTCGTTTAACGATTCGAACACTTGCGGATTTAATTTCTCCCGCGCATAGGAAAACGCTTATTTCGTTACAGCTTTCTTTCCTAAATTCTTAAAATATCTATATAACTCGACCGCTAAGCTTTTGTTTAATAAGTTTATCATTGCTATCAGAAACCTCGGAAGGGTTAGTTCGCGATTCCGAGTAAAAGCACTCGGTTTCAATCGCGCCATTTCCAGGATCTTTCTGGAATATATCTAAACTTCTAATTCGCCTATGACTGTTATTCTTTCTTGCCCATGTCGTTTTGTTGTACTAAATTCTTTAGTCTTTAGTCTTTTTTCTTAAATTGACAGCATTGACCAGATGATAGTGTGATCTGTGTAAGATCAACTTCTAACTATTACACTTAAACAATTCCAACGGATTGGATAATCAATTAGAAAAAACATTGTTCTTCGGTTCTAAAGAAGACTTCCGAATTCTAAAACCACTCTCGTCATACCAGTAACTACCGAGGACCGCATTGTTCCCATCCTGAATCTGAGTAATCCTGTCTTGAGAATCAATACTGATCCGTTTGGTAAGATCTTTAACGTTGTCTCTTTGTCTTGTGAGATTTCCGTTTGCGTCATATTGAAGCGTTTCCTTCGCATACGCTCGGACCGGGCTCTCCGCTTCGGTCAAGTTATTGAGGAATTTTTAAAAAATAATATATTCTGCTTTCATTACAATAACTTGACCACGCATCCATCCCTAACGCGCTGTAAATCTTAATATTTCTTTTCTTCTTTCAGATCTCTCCTAATAAAAGCAAATCGTTTTCAAAGATCTTTAGGTCATTAAACTTTATTTTCGTTATATTCTAGTTTTAGAATACGATTTTAATTTTTTCCTATCAGTTATACTATTTTCATTCCTCTGCTTTTTTAGTTTTTGCGAGACTCAGGTCAGTTTAACAAGATTTTTAATTTGCGCTATGATAATCGCTTTTTTAATCATGAATTTTTCTTTAAAGCCTGCATTCCATCGTTTCACCGCTAGGAAAGCCTGCTGTTCTAAAAAATCTTTTGTTTTTTGGTCGCTATAACGTTGGAAAATAGCTTGAATTTTTTCATAATTTTTGTTAAATAAAAATGATGATAAGATATTTCCTGTATATTTTAAAATACTTTCATAATCTTTATTTTCATCTAATAAATCTTTTTCCAATGCTTTTTGAAATTCTTTGTAACCTTCTTCTTTATCAAAAAGAATGCCGCTATACGTTAAACGTTCTTTGAAACTTTCAGAATTGAAAAATAAATTGAGCTTGAGGTGATTAACAAGTGGATAATATAAATCTTTTAATTGATATTTATTGATTAAAAACATTCCTGAACTAGTTTGTTCTTCGTTCATTGATGTTAAATTTTTTTCTAAAAAATTGGAAATTAAATTTTGAGGAAAATCAGAGAAGCTTATAATAAAAATCGCCATATCTTTATCAAAGTTATCTTTCCCTTGCATCAACGAAGATGCAATATTATATAAAGAATTTGAATCTATTTTTTTTTCTTTAATGTAGTTAAAAAACTGGCCTTCAAATAGTTCTTCATCAAATTGTTTCTTAGATTTATCTCGAGTATTTCTTTTTGCTATTTTCCGAAGCTCCAAAATCGTTTTTTCAAAATTAACAGAATTCATTTCGTTTTCCCGTCGTAATTTATATTTTCTTTTGGAATTGCTCCATCAACTTTATATTGAGGAATTCCGTATGGACCTTTGTTCGTTATACCAGCTGCTCTTACCGTTGTATTTTTAGGAATTGTTAACTCTAACAAAGTAGCTCCACCTTTAAATCGATCCGTATAATATGGATTTTTTTGAAGTTCTTTATTGTATAATGTAGAAGAAATTTCTTTAGGATTATTCAAATTCACTTTTTTTAGATCTTCTAGTTTACCAATTGTAGGCCATCCTCTTTTTGGAAGACCTTTATCTTCGATCATAGCCAAGTCCTTCGTTGGAACAATTTTACCATATTTAGACGCTTCTTTCGTAGCATTTACAGAATTTGCAACTGCACTTTGCGATTGAGGGAGCCTATTTAATAAAGAATTTGTAATATTAGAACTACCTAGTCTACTACTTAAATAAATAGCAGATGGAAGAGCAGCGGAACCAACTTCAGCCGCAGCAGCATAACCAGTTGCAGCGGTAGCGCCGACAACGGCGGTGCCAACGACAGCTTTTTTAGCACCTTCTGAAACGGCATTCAAACCAGCGGAGTTACAACCTGCATTGCCTTTGCATTGGGAATTCATCATAATCCCAATACCACCATTCGCTTCATGCCCCGTCGGATCTTTCGCCCCAATCGGATTTCCTTTCACATACGAGAAACGATTCCAACCTTGCGTATCAAACTCACCGTCAATTAAAGTATCCGCACTGGTAAACCTCGCAATCCCCGGATCATAGTATCTCGCATTGAAAAAATAAAACCCAGACTCTCTGTCTAATTCTTGCGAATTAAACTTAGGAGAAAAGTTCAAATCCCCCCGTTGCACAAACGTATCACCATAAGGAAGATACTGCATCAAAGAAAGAGTGTTCCCCTCATCGTCTAACACAGTTGAGACGGAATCTACCTGATCGGTTAGGTAATAAGCAAGAGCACCCGCTTCGTTTAACGCAGCAATACGAACCCCATTCAGATAAACATTGTTAACCGAAGAGATCACGTTTTCGGATTCGATAAACTCAAGGCCAAAGAACTTACTCGGATACAAAATCTCAACGTTAGAAAAAACATTGTTTTTCGGTTCTAAAGAAGACTTTCGGATCCGAAAACCACTCTCGTCATACCAGTAACTACCGAGGATTGCATTGTTCCCATCCTGAATCTGAGTAATCCTGTCTTGAGAATCAATACTGATCCGTTTGGTAAGATCTTTAACGTTGTCTCTTTGACGAGTTAAGTTCCCATTGGCGTCATACGACATCGTAAGAGCATCCGCACCCGATTTAGAAGAATCAATATTCGTCACTTGATGGTTTGTGTATTGATAACTCCAAACGTCTTGAACAGAACCACTCAGAGGATCGTGAAATCTCTTAGAAGATAAATTCCCATTCTTCGCATAAACAAAAGACTGCTGAAATCTCTGTGTAAAGTTGGAATTAAAAGGTTCAATATACGATCCGTTAGCCGATGTAAGACGACCCAGACCATCGTAGTCATAAACGTATTGAGTATTGAAGTCGGTGGTTGTATTTGCAACATTCGTAATGTTGTTGTTCGGATTAAATGTATATAAGACGTCTTGTAAAACCTTGTTACTTCCACCCACATCCCCAGAAGAATTGAGACGAACCATTCTCCCCTTTACGTCATATCCGTAACTGGTTGTAATTCCGTTTCCAAGCGTAAGACTCGACGTCTGACCAAACTCGTTGTAGGTAATGTTTTCAACGATGTCCTTGTTACAATATCCCGGAAAGATTCCGTTTGTATTGACTTGAACAGAAATCCCAGAGATATACCCGGCGGTTCCGTAGTTGTAACAAGCACGCATTCTTCCGTGAGAAATCGGATGTTCTGGATAGTCGATACGAGTCACACGACCTAAAAGATCATATCTAGTTTCTGTAATATACGGTCCGGCGGTTTCAGAAGGAAGAGGATTTCCTTCTGTAGTCGCTAAAATCACTCTCGTTTCTTTTTTAACACGACCTAATTTGTCGTAACTAAAGGTTTTGTTTTGGCTGGAGTCTTCAATCCGTACCAGTCTTCCTAATGCGTTTTCACTCCCCGAAAAAGAATCATACGTATATTGAATATTCCCTTCTGGGATATTTTTAGTCAGGATTCTACCGACACCGTCATACGTGAAAGTCGTAGTCACCCCTTTTGCGTTTGTGGTCGAAGTTAAATCCCCAAACGCATTGTAGTTGTAGGAACTTACTCCTAAGTCAGGATCACTTTGAGCTTTTAACTTTCCAAATGCGTCGTAACTCCAATAGGTCTGGTTTCTTTCGGAAACGTCTTTTGTGGGAACTCCCGCGCTTGGATTGGGGCAACTCATCAAACTTGAGTCATTTAAATCACTTTTCTTTGTTCGGTTCCCGGCGATGTCGTAACAAAATCCGATCTTGGCCCCTGTTCCGTCACTGGCAAAGTCTTCTACATACAATACTTCCCCACTCGCATTTTTAACAGTGCGCTTGCTTGTTCCAGTACTGTGAGTTTCTGTCGTTTCAAACGCACTGTTGTAGGCTGTAGTTACGACCACAGGAGAAGTTTCCCCTTGGGCAAGTGGTAGAATCGTTTTTTTGATTCTTCCAATCGGATCGTATTCAAAAGAAGTTGGATTTCTTTCTTCTAAGTGCAATACAAACCGGTCAATTTCTCCGGAACTCGCCCAGCTCGATTGTCCTTTACGGACGAGTTTTCCGGTTCCATCATACACAAGCCTTCCCGTAATCGCAAAATTACCGTTAGACGCTGATTTGACCGTGTAGATGTTACGACCCATTCCGTCTGTGTAGGTACGGGACACAAAGTCCGGATCTCCCGTTCCCGTCACAAACGTTGTCTTTGCACTCAGTGGAAAACTGGAATCATAGCTGTAACTGGCGGTTGTGAGAGTTCCCACATCCGTGTCAGAACTCGTTTTTGTCAGTCTTCCAAAATTGTCATATTCAAAATAGCTTTTGTTTCCATTTGGATCCGTGGTTGTGGTCGGAACTCCAAACGCGCTTCCATATCCCATTTGATGTGTGGTTGTTAGTGTAATACTTCCCCCCCATTTTGTCTCTTGGGTTACAAACTGTTGAAGCTCATTGTCATACACGTAAGAGTTCCCACGCGCAGGACTAGAACTTGTGTCTCTTTCAGTTGTCTGATTCCCGTGATTGTCATATTCATACTCAGTTGTATGAGTTCCCACAGGAGAAAGCCCACTTCCAGTATAGGAACTCGCACGTTTGATTAGATTTCCTCTTGTGTCATACGAAAGTAGGGACGTAATCTCGTGGGAACTACCACTCAAACCCACACTTCGAGTCGCCCTTCTTTGGTTGGTAGTATCATCGGTTTCAAAATCGGTGATGGAAGTTGTGGTCGTAACACCGTGCACAGTATCACTAAAATGATCCGTTGTGGACTCGGTCTTCCGACTGATCTTCGTTCCGTTGATCACCACGTCGTAGGTTTGTGTCGTAGTTCTTTGACCGCTTAAATACTTTTCGATTTTGGTCGTAACAGGAAGGTAACTGGTCACACCCGGTGCACTGACAATTGGTTTTACATCGTGTGTTGTCTGGATGGTTCCGTAGTCGTTATTGTCATTTCCTACAATACGGGTTTCTTTTTCTGCTCCGGAAAGCGCGCGGTTCATCATATAATCGGCGTAAGGTGTAGTATGATACAGATGTATCGTTTTTTCTCCGTAGGCTTCGTGAACGGTAAACTCACTAAACCCAAAATAGTCAGATTCTTTTTTGCCATTTAAAAATGTAGAGAATGCAAATCCGTTTTTGTATTCAAAATCTTTTGTGATGACGTTGGAAAATCCATCGTCTAACGTAACTTTTGTGCAGACACGATAGTTTGTAGGCAGGTCTGGGATATCGTCTTCCCCTGTATTGTCAAACTTCGTAGAATTGGTATATTCAAAATCATAAATACCTCCAATCCCGTTTTTGACCCTTTCGATGATATCGGGAATACTTCCAGTCGAAAGTGCAAAATACCAAGTTGGTTCTTTTAAGTGAAAGATCCCAATGTCTGTCAGTCCATCCCCGTTATAGTCTCCTTGGATCCAACGAAATACATAGACTTGCGCGATTAAGTCAGGTCTGTCTAAATTTTTTGTAACTACACTCGCCGGCAAAGAAACGATCCTACTCTGTGTAAGATCGTAAATTTTGTCTTCCCCACCCGAGACCACAATCGGGTTTCCGCCATTGTCAAACTGGTCACTAAAACCGATCATACCCGCATTATATACGTTTTTTTGAATATTCGTAGAATTGATTTTAACTTTGGTAAATGAAGTTCCGTTGTCTAAATTTTTCCCAAACACGATCTCGCCCGTGTTCGTAAGAGCATATACGATCCCCGCCGGGTTTTTTGAATTGTAGTCCGTGGTAGTAATCGGAAGTACAAACTCCCCCGTTAAACGTTTAAACTGGATGGCGTTAGAAGAAATCGTTCCTAAATACCATTTGTGTGTGGTAGTCCTTCTATCTACGATTACAAGTTGTGCTTGTGTTGTGGTAAACTTGCCTGAAAAAAAACTAAATTCTTTTCTTCTCTGGCGATTCTCGTTTGTCCCCGCTTGAAAAAAATCATTTAAATCGGTCGGGGTAAGATCCCCACTGGGAGTTAAAACTTTGGTTCCACCTAGACCACTCAGAACAAATCTTGCGTTTCCACTGGAAGTCTGATCATCCAAGATGAGAACCGACTGAGAAGTATTGTTTTCAAAATGATCTACCGCATAACCGCTATTTAACGGATCAAACTTAGATACGTCCGTATCCGTAAAGGTAGCTAAATTCAAAATATCGAATGTAGTTCCGTTTGTATTTTTAAAACTAAAAAACTGATTGGTAGTTCCCTGTTTTTTGTAAAATAGGACTTCGTCTTTTAAATTGTTTGTATAACGGTCCGGTTTTCCACCCAAAAGGGTGGTAATCCCAGAAGCTTCCGGGTTCAAAGAAGTATTGACTCTTTCTGTAAAGTTATTTCCCCGTTTTAGATCCCATACGTTTGCCTTTCTGTCAAAGATCAAAAGTTCAGGAGAAGAAGAACAATCATCCTGAGTAAAACATCCCCCAAATACAAGTTCTCCTTTTCCAGAGTTTAGATTTCCGTCATATTTGTAAGAAAGTAAAATCGTCTTTGTATTGCTCGATACACTTAAACTCGTTTTACCCGATTCTATTTTTACCTCGTCTTTAGGAAGAGGAGTTTTGAGGATTCTGTCCGGATCAGGTCCATAGCTTAGATCGCTATAGATTTTGTATCTAAATCCGCTTTGTGTCGCTTCTCCAATCCAAAACTTTCCGTCACTTGCAGAGTAAAACCCTATGTCTGTTCTTCCGTCTCCGTTAAAATCACCTTGGAGCCAACGAGTTACTGTTTTAAACTGAGGAGTTCTAGACCAAATCTTAAAGTTGATCGTTCCATCCCCTGTTTCGCCTAATGTCCATTCTCCATTACTTCGATCAAATATGAGAAAATCTGAAAAACCATCTCCGTTAAAATCACCACTAAACCGGTCGTGTCCAAATAACGACTGTTCGGGTGCTGTAAAGACTTTGTAGAGTTTCCACTGCATTTGGAAGGTTACGGAATCATTTTTGTTTGGATTACGATGATTTTCACCCACAAACCACTTTCCCGATCTAGAGTCATACAAAGAAATGTCCGTTCTTCCGTCTCCGTTGTAGTCTCCTACAAGAAAGTTTACTTTGTCGTGATCCTTTCCTGGTTTTGTCAAATCATTTGTATTCGAACTATCTAAATTAGAATCTGGTGTATAATCATTTCTGAATACGTTTTGAAACTTTTTACTAAACCTTAAAAACTCAAAACTTCCCCCTTTATTGAGCATCAAAGTCCACTGACCCGTAGGTTCGTCAAAAAGAACACTATCACTCAGTCCGTTTCCGTCATAGTCTCCTGGGAACCATTCCATTCTAAAAATATCGGGAACGGAATTCATCAGTCTTCCATAACTTTTAAACTGCAGAACTCTTCCGTCGTGTTCTGCTACTACAAAGTCTCTGGTTTCGGGTAAGTAAAATGCAATATCGCTTCTTCCGTCTGCGTTGTAGTCTCCACTTACGTTTCCTTTGAAGAATTTTATCTTTTCGTCATTTCCGTATCCTTGATAACGGTTTGCATACAGTTTGAAGTTATACCCGCCTTCTTTTCTTCCTTCGGCGGCCTTCCAATTCCCTGACTTCGGATTAAAAAAGAGTAAATCAGAAATCCCATCCCCGTTAAAGTCTCCTTCAAAGTATTGGGTCGCTTCCGGATTGTCTTCTAACTCACTGGAGGTTTGATTGACTATATTCTGCCAGGTAAGTAGTCTGCTGGAAGTTTGATAAAAAAACTCTGGTTTGGTTGTGTGTTTACTCGATTGTATATTTTTAATTCTAGGTCTTCCCGAATCCGTAGAAATTTCGTATTCCGGTATATACTCATACAATTTTCCTCCCCCGTCCCAACCTACTTCGATTCTTTCAAGGATTCTGTCCATTTTCATGAGGAAACCAGGTGTATTAGAAACGTAAAAATCTTCTCTTTGTTTTGTAACAAACCTTACGTATTGTTTGGCGGATAGCCCACTTTTAGAGTTCCCTGTATATCGTATTTCTTTTAAATAGAGATTTCTATTTTTTGAATATTCCGAATTATCGTAATTTGCCTGTAGATAGTTTCCGTTTTTGTCTTCTGTTTTTGTCAAATACCAGCTATACGTTTGGTTTGAAAGCGCAGGATTGTAGATCCTACTTTCTAAACTTTCTCCGTAGATGGTTTTAGTTCCGGAAGCATCCAATACTTCCCAGACTCCCCCACTTTCTATTTGAGAAAGTTTGAATATTAGGAAGTCTTCACTTGTAATTTCTGCTCGGTAGACTCCGTTTTCGTTTGTATTGTTTCCGCTCACTTTGACAAGTCTTGTTCCGTTCCAGCTAAAACTGTCTCTTGTGTCGTAGTAAAGCGCTCCGTATTCTGGGGTTCTTGTTATACTTCCAAGTCCTAGACTCCATCCTATTCCTAACCATCCATCTCCTCCTGTAGAAGAATACGAAAGACTGAGCTTAGGTTCTACTCCTGCTCTTCCCGCAGGTGTTTGGATGGGATATGTTAGGCTGATATTTCCGTAGTGATTTGGTTCCGGGGATGCTACAAAAGAAGCTCCAGCGACCGGTTCTGCTTTTGTTTCGGGATCGTCTATCGCTTGTGCGTAGTTAGTCGATATGGAGAATAGATCACTTCCTTCCGGTGCGGGTGCTGATCCAGGGGATCCGTTTCCAGAACCAGGACTACCACCTACCCCACTTCCAGACGAGGGAAAACTCGCTCCGTTCGGGATTCCGAGTAAAGCCCACCAGTTATTGGACTTTCCTTTTTTTCCAGGTAAAATTCCACACGTAGTTGTAGTAAACAAAAAACAAAAGAACAGTAGTATATTGATATATTTGAATGTATGAGTGCAATATGGTTTTAAAAATATTTCTAAAGAATGGAAAAAGAAACTTCCTCCTTTCTTTTGAGGCGAAGCCTTTTTTGCAAGCGCGTGCTGTTTTTTCTCTGTCTTTCTATTTGTTTTTTCTTCGTTCATCTTGTTTGCTTTTTCTTTTCGTTTTTTGTTAAAAACTACAAAAGTAGCTTTTAAACTTTAGAGAATAATATTGTGGATCAGTATTTTCTAATACTCTTAAATACCGATCCACAACCGTTTTTTGAAGGAAAGCAAGAGTAGCGACAAAGAGTCTTACCGATTTGCTTTCCTTGATGGTTCTTTAATACTTGATCTTAGCTCGGATGGTATAATCCCTTTCGATCAAAGGAGACACAAAGAAGTTATTCAGTCCGTATTTCAACGAGCCTGGATTAGCAAGATCTACTTTGTAACCTCGTATTCTTTGTTGTGTTTTGTCCTGAGAAAGCCAAGTCACAAGTCCAAACCCGTTGTCTACAACAGCAGTTCCCCTGTATTGAACTCCTTCGTTGGTGGTACTAATCTGAAACTCTTTTGGACCATCTACCGTAAATGTGGATATGTCGCTGACCCTTCCCCAGATAGTACGCCTTGTTCCGAGCACTAGATCCCAAGTAGTTAAAATCTTATTTCCTGATAAGATGGAACCTGAAAAACTCATGTTTCTGTAATCTGCGGTCATCTGTCCCTGAGACAATAACAATCCATTCGGATACAACAACTGTCCTGCTTGTAGATCTAAAACTTTTAAAAAGATGTCCTTACCATTATTCTTTCTATATGTCAGAAGTCCTCTATCTCCAGAGGAGGTAAGTTTCAGTGAATCCACACTTCCCGATTCGATTTCAATATTCGAAGTTCCTAATAAATTAGAATTGGAAGTATCGATCCCTCTTCCTAAAATTACTCCGTCGTTTCTTCTCCAAAGCACCATTCCTCTTCCCGTAGCAGCTGCTACTTGCAACGTATCTACAGGTCTTGTGGCTTCGCTGATTAGAGTTTGATCGGAACCGATTTTAGTTCCTGTAGTCAGGTTGTATACCGAACTGTAAACGGTATGAGAATCGCCACCGGATGGTAGTCGAACATTCCAAGCATACACAAGGTGATTGTTGTCATTTGCATTTGCTGCAATGTCGATTTGATAAGTAGGAATGTAAAAATAAGGATAACCGATTAAATTTTGATTTCCCACAAAACTCCAAATGGTAATATTCCCTCCTTGAAATGCACCTGTGTCTAAACGTAAAATTCGAGCATTGGCTTGATATGTTTTTGTTTCTACATAATAACAAGACCCATATCCACCCCACATACTCGCACAGTAACTTTCAATATTTGGAAAGCCCATTGCTCCACCTGCAGGAAAACCATTTGGATAACTACTAGACATTAAAGTTGCCGAACCCACAAAATGATTCCAAACGATCGCGGCCCGGTCATTTCCAATAGCTACATCATATGAATAGTAAAAAGGAACATAACCTGCTCCAGGCATAAAA
The DNA here is from genome assembly GCF_900156205.1 of Leptospira interrogans. Classification (GTDB taxonomy): domain Bacteria; phylum Spirochaetota; class Leptospiria; order Leptospirales; family Leptospiraceae; genus Leptospira; species Leptospira interrogans. Next base: position 13,910 of record NZ_FTNA01000042.1, on the reverse strand, counting down.
ACCATTTGAGGACGATTTGCAATCAGAGCTTCACTTACAATCGTTGATAAGTTAGTCAGATCCCTCACCGATACGTAGAGATTGTCCCCGTTATCCCATACAATCACCGCTTTCCCATTCTTTGCTTTGACGATATAACTTCCAGTAGAAGCCGCCGAATTGATGTTAAACGGATTTCCGAGCGCTTGACCTGTACTAATCTGATTGTATCTTCCAATCAGAGTCGTGCCTTGTTTCCAAACAGTCAAAGCAACGTCCCCGTGGTTCACTACAGATGGATGATCTAAACTCGGAGCGTTTACATCCGCGCTAATCGGAAAATCTGTGTTTGTACTTTCCAGACGATACGACTTACCACTCGGAGCCGTCAAACGAACCAAACCAGAATACAAGAAATTGCTAAAGTCTCCACCGTCCGCCCAGGAATTCCAAAGAGCCACACCTTCGTTGTAGATTCCCATCCAGTTAAGAGAGTTTAACTCTGGAGTAAAACCCAAACAAGAACCGGGATGAAATGGAATCGAAGAACAACTCACGTTCCCGCTCGAAACAAAAGGTTTGTATTGAATCTGATCAAAAGAGGTAGAGTTAAAAGAAGAATTCACAAAGTTGTTCCAGTCGGTTGTAAACCCTGTATCCATGGAAAGCCTGACATCCGGAGAAGTCAAAGTTCCAGGCACATACATAGAAGTTGTTTTTGGAGCGTCTATTTGAATCAGACGATCTAACTGAACGTCAAAAGAACCGTCCTGTGCAACCGGTAAAACCTGAACTACTTTGTAGTTTGTAGAATCTCCTTGGATAAAAAAGTTGTCACCTACGTTTACAGAACCGTAAGAGTTCGCCACCTTCACAAGACTTGTACCCTTTACAATCGGAACCCCCGCTTCTCCTTTTAATTTACGAACCTGAGAAAAGTGTAAAGGCCAGATCGTTTTACGATACGCACTATTCAAAGAAGGTCGAATATACAATTTTACTAAACTAATCGCAGGATCTACGCTAGTACTGAGTGTTGGAAGTTGAACACAAAGTGTATACGTCTGACTGATAAAGTCCAGAGTCGTTCCACAGTTTTTTAGTTTGCAAGGATCACTTGAACTCAAATCCTTAACTACATGAAACCAATCCGTCCGGTTTCCACCAAATCCAAGACTGATCTCAAAATCGGCCGCTTGATTGATATTGTAACGATCCGAAGAAACTTGAGGGTTGTAAGTAAAGTTTGTAAAATACTGATAAGGACCCGTGTCCACCGCAGTACCAAAGTTAGGCGAAAGGTATTTCGTCTTGTCCAACTTAATTTTTAGTTCTACCCTTTCTCCAAAACCTACTTCACCCAAATAAAGTGAATTTGTATCCGGATAATAAGGATGATTTCCGAGAGTTTTAAGATCCCATTTTGTATTGAGAGGATAACCGTTTCCGGTTTCTAAAGGATTGGTTCCAAACTTTTGTTCTACTTTGATAAAGTCCTTAAAAGAAATGTAAACTAAGTCGTAGCTATCACCCGCCCAGATGATAGAATCCACACCTTTTAAAATTGGAGCCGCAACTACACCTCTCCAAGGATCAAATCTACGAACACTTCCAGAGTCGGTCCAGTATTCGGTTGGAGAATAAAATTTTCCTTTGGAATAAATCGCCCAAACTCCAGAATTCATTTTTTCTGATTCTGTCCATTGGCTATATGGTTTTTGAACACAAGCGGTTCTACTCACACCATCCGATCCAGTACTAGTTTCATCCTCACAAGGAATGTTGGTACTCACTCCTCCAAACGATTGGATTCCTTTTAAGTAAACTCTGGACTCTCCTAACTTAGGAGCCGATTCAGACAAATCTATTACATAATCCTTAAATGTAATATTGTCCCCGGAACAAGAAATTCTTTCTAAAGCTTTTTTTAAACTGATCCCGGGAGAAAATACGTCCGCCGTTTTTGTGTTACACGGATTGGATACGTTCGGTGTATCAAATGCGGTCACACGATACATTTCTCTGACTCCTGGTCCATACACTTTTACGAGTGCGGTTCTTCCTTTTGCGTTTTCTTCTATGATCTTTAGATTGTTTCCGGTAAAACTGAGTAGAGATGATTTGTAATTAGAATCCGCTACGTGAGTCATGGTATAGTCCACGATCATGATCTTGGGTGTATATCCGGCTGCGATCGCCTTTTCTACTTCCGCTGTATTCAAATTTGTTAATTCTACTACATACGGTCCAAAATCAGATCCTCCATATACTTCCACTTCAAAAAGACTATAGTCGTCGTTTCTCAGTCTAAAAGAAGACATGGGAACCAGTTCTCCTCCAGGTGTTTCAAACATCAAAGAACAGAGTATGTTTGATATTTTGACCGGCATGTTGACTGACAAATTTTTGATATACAAAGCGGCTCTGACTACTCCCGCGTTTGGTTCTACCGTAGACGTTTCGTTAATCTTTGTAGATTTATCGGATCGATACTTTCTAGCTTTGTTTGTGGATGAATCCGATTTTAAATTCCAAGCGTCTCTATCTATGTTGTTTTTAAAAGGTCTATCCGCCCATTTGGTTGTAGTTGCGGATGTAGCATTTTTTGCGTTCCAACTGTCTCGACTACTGTTGCTGTAGTTCATCCCAGTGGATACAAGTCCCATTCCAAAACCGGCGGTCATTCCCGCGGACATACTTTTTTCATGAGACTGTCCCATTTCTGTTTCCGTACTAAATGAATCTTGAAACTGTACGGTTCTTTCATTTAACTCGTTCTGGTGTATTTTTTCAGATCCTTCGTTTTTAGAGGCTTCAAAGTCGTTTGAGTTGATCTCACTTACGATCTGATCACTTTGGTTACTTGAATTTTTTAAGATCTGTATCTTTAAAGTGACAGGAGGTGCGATCGTTGTTTCTATCTGTGGATAATCCGCTATCCATACGTTAGTCAGTGTTTCGTTCTGATTTAAGATCCCGTCTCCGTCAAAGTCGTTTACTATATTCGTTCCCGTGGGATCGATCGTTCCCATCAAAGCATTTGCATTTACGGTCCTACCTGGAGGTAGGTTAAAGATTGCGTCTACGGGTGTTACTGGTGTGGAACCCGCTCCTCCAGCTCCAGAGTTTCCTGGTTTTACCGGTATTCCTTCGTTGTTTACCTGAGTTTTTACAGGTTCTGCGGCCAACCAAATCGCTCCTGCTAGATCCACGTTTTCCATCGTGTTCTGATCCTTCTCAAACAAACTACACGTTGCAAGAAATGGTATGGTTAAGAATATTATAATATGGAATATACTTAGATGTATTTTCCTTAGAACGTTTATCATTTTTTCACCTCTTTATTTTCACTTTTGATCTATTACGTCTTTCATCAGCCATACATTCGTTCTTTGTTCATCTTACGTTTGTTATGCCTTCATTTTGTTTTGTTAAAGTTGATAACGTCGTTTTTCAAAAGTTTCTTTTCGACTATGAAAAAAATGAGGTCTATTGTGGCTACAGCATTTCGAAAAAAATGGTTTTTTTGTGATACTCTTACCAAAAATATATCATATTTTTTGATTCTATTCGAGAATCGCCAAACGTTCGTTATGGATACTAAAGTTTTTTTGTTTTTAAGTTGCACAAAATCGAATATGTTTTTCACGTCTTTGATTCTTATTTAAATTCATGTTATAACTAAGAATGCGTTTATTTTTGTTTCGTTTGGTCTTTGTTTAATTTTTTTGGTTTTGAACACTGAAACTGTGAGTTTAATATTCTATAGATGAGGAATGCATCGTTTATTTGAGAAGAGCTATACACATTATATTGACGAAAAAATAGAGCCTTTTCTCGAAAAGACGGCAATATAAAACGCGTTAGACTATGTTTTTGTAAGAATAAATGTGATATAAAATTGAGCCATACAAAACTTAAATTGAGATATTTTTAAGAACATATGAAAACAAAAGTGAAAAAGAAATCACTTATAAATTAAAGACTATTCACATATCTTTCTTTGATTCCCTTGACTCAAGGAAATCAAAAATAATTCTGGCTCCGTGAAGCAGTCTAAAACATTACAAATTCATTCGAAACTTTTTTTTCTAACATTCTTATTTTTAATTACATGTAAAGCTCCCAGTTCAGGCGATTCTAGCAACCTTCTTGGCTTATTCGCTTTGAATTCTTTCAATCAAGCAAATGGACCGACAAACCCAGTGAAACCTACAGAGTCACCAAATCTTGTTGTCAAAATAAATTCATCTTTAATCTCAGAAGGCAATACAGTAACGATTCCTAGTGCAGTCATCAATACCCATGGAACGTCCTTAAACATAGAAGTTTTCAATAGTGGCACTACGGATCTAGAAATCAATTCCGTCTTCTTATCAAATGGTGACACAAGTCAATTCTCTATGAATACTTCTACATTTGTTAAAAAAATCAAACCTTCCGCAAATTCTTCTTTCTCGATTGCTCTTGCACCGACTACCTATGGTAACAAAGCAGTCTTTCTATTTATTTCTAGTAATGATCAGAAAAACAAAAATTTTAATTTCTCATTGCAAGGAACGGCACAATTGACTCCAGCTCCTTCCATTATGATTACTATGGGTCAAGACATTCTTCAGTCCGGCAATTCAATTGACATCGGCGGCCTCAGCACTTGTTCCTCTGGAAAAGATTACTCATTTAAAATTAAAAATTATGGAACGGCAGATTTGAATTTAACCGGTGCACCTATCATACAAATTTCTGGAACCAATGCGAACCTTTTCAGTATCTCTCAACTACCGACCACAATTCTAACCCCGGAATCGGAGACGGATTTTAAAATACGTTTTACCCCATCCGGCCTGGTACAAGGAATGCAGGATTCTTAATACAAAATAATGATAGCTCCAATAGTGGATTCGCGTTCAATCTTACGGCATTAGAAACCAATCCTGAAATTAATCTTTCTTTCAATTCAAATACGGTTGCATCTGGCAATAATCAATACGTGGGGTATACTCGCATCAATTCAGGAAATTTTAACCTTTCCTTTAAAATTGAAAACACAGGTTCAGGAAATCTAATTCTAAGCGGATCTCCTTCCATCACGTTAGGTGGAGACACCAACAACTATGGCATTCTTCAACCTTCAAACTCGATTATCAGTTCAACGGCTACCTTTTTCAATCTCATTAAAAGATTCTCTAGTGTCGGTCTGAAAACTTCAACGATCTCGATTCCAAACGACGATTGCGATGAAAATCCTTATACAATAATGTTTTCTGGAATCGGATTCTCCGATACGAAAGTTGCAGATACTTCTTCTTGGTCTGCACGAAGAGATCACGTATTGTTAAACTATAATAATACTCTTTGGATATTAGGTGGAAGTTCATCGGGAGTAACAAAAGACGTTTACTCATCTAACGACGGTTTAACATGGTCTACAAAAACTTTAAATGCAGCTTGGGGTAAAAGAACTAATTTTTCCGGGGAAGTTTTCAACGGAAAGATGTGGGTCTTAGGAGGATCAGAAGATACTGGATCCTCCGTTTACGTCGGCCGTAACGATGTTTGGAATAGCACGGATGGTATTACATGGACACAAGTAACTACGAATGGAGGTTGGGCTGCGAGAACATTCTTTGCTACTGCCACTTTTAATAATAAAATTTGGATTTTCGGAGGTCGATCTTCGAATGGACCCATGTTAAACGACGTATGGTATAGTAGCGATGGAATCACTTGGACACAGGCAACTGCAAATGCAGGATGGGAACCAAGAGATGCACATAAAGTTCTTGTTTATAATAATAAACTCTGGCTGATCGGAGGTTTCGGAGGCACAGCCATTGGTAAATATCAAGATGTTTGGTCTAGTCCAGATGGAGTTACATGGTCAAGAGTTACTTCAAATGCTAATTTCTCAGTCTCAGGTCTCTCCTCACACAATGCTGTCGTTTTTAATAACAAGATGTGGGTAATCAACGGATTTAGTAATACCGCTGTTCAAAACTATATTTTTCAATCTTCTGATGGTATCCAATGGGAAAAAATAACGCCGCTATGGACACCAAGAGATACTTCAGCATCCACTGTCTTCAATGGAAAGATTTGGATGTTAGGTGGGTTCGATTATAATGCAAATCGACTGAACGACATCTGGACCTTTTGGGATCAGTGAGAAAATGTCATAGCTGGGCAAGTACAAGACAGTTTCAAAAACTCAGAAGACGGAATATTCAAGTTTTTCTACTAGTGCTGAAAGCTATTCATTATCTTCTAACAGTCATAAAAATTAAGAGCATTTTAAGTTAAAAAAAGCCATAGGGAACATAGCTTTGGCATTCAATATAAAACACCTACTTCAAAAGTCTAACCTTGTTTTTAATTATCCTTTCTTAGGAGTGTAAAATCAAGTTCTAACTATTACAATTCATTAATATAAAACTTTAAATAAATACTTATTTTTTGATAAATTTTAATCTGTCATCTATCTAAAAATAAATTAGTCTTTTCACTTTCAGCAAACCTTAAACATGAATATATTCTGTCTTTAATAACTTTTTTTATTGGAATTAGATTTGTACCATGTTCTGATCTTTCAATGATTGATAATATTTTCTTCCAATCATTTGCTTCAATTTCGCCTGAAATGTCGCCACCGTTATACTCTCCTCCGTTTCCTCTCCACCATATTTTACCAAAAACATCGGGGGCTTGATTTAAAGAAATATACAATAATAGAATATTTTCATAAATTTCTTTTCTAGCATACCTTGCAATGTTGACAATAAGATTAACAATCCTAATATCCTTATAATTTGCTTTCAATAACTCAAAAAGAAATTCATTTGCTTTAGCTTTTTTATCTTCTTTTAAATTACTAAAAAAATTATTCAGAAAATGACTAGAAAAACCTGAGAATACATTTTTCTCAGTAATACGCTTGAAAATCTCTGAAAACACTGGTCCCATTCCCTCAATCTCCCAAATAAAACCCCAGTCGGCCTTTCTTTCAGTAAATTCAATATCATCTGAAAAATAAAAGTAATCGAAATAATCTTTTAAAAAACCTGGATTCATTTCTATAATTCGGAATAATCCGTTCTTGTTATAGTCGAAATGACTATCAATCTTAACCTGCTGCAAATACGCTTCTTGAATTAATGGCATGTTCTTACTTAGCATCTTGAAAGTTTTCTCAAAATAATGAATCTGTAAACCGATTTTAACATTCGGCTCTCGGTTCCTCTCCGTTACTATTGTAAGTATTTTATCATAAAGCTCATAATCGAAGTTAAGATATCTCTCAGCCCAATCCAAAGACATGAACTTTAAATTTTCAATTTCTCTGAAAATTTCGAGAATCATATCGATATGTTCATTTTTAATTAAAGCGCTATCTATTTCCGTAAAGAAAGATATCTTCCACAAGGGTTTACTTCTAAATGAAATCTTTTCAATCAGTTCCCATACTAAACAAACATTCTCTTCAATGACTAAAATTTGTTTTAAAGACCTAGTTGGAATAAACAATAGCTTATCATTTCTTTTCGCTAAAAGTTCTAAAAACTTAAATCCGATGTTATAATCCCTTTTGAAGTTTTCTTCAAGTATGAAATCTAAAGATTCCAAATGAATTGTTTCTGGCTTATGAACATTTACTATATCTGTAAACATTGAATGAAAACTATCCATATCCGCTTGATCTTTAAAAATATACGCAGATCTAATTTCTAATTCTTTGAGTCTTAAAAATTCGCCATAATCATCAAATTCATAATCTTCCTTATGCCCATAGCCATACATATTAACCTTAGTGAACAAGTCATACATTGGATTTATAAAATCGTTCCGATAACGTTCAAATTTTGAAGACTGAATATTATGTCTTTGCAACCATCTAATTAGTTTCTGAACATAAAGACAATGTTCAAAGAACTCATTCTTTAAATGATTATCTATTATGTTAAAAATAAATAATAAATCGTATTCTAAAATTTCCTTTGATATTTCTCCCCCAACCGCCGAATAATCTTTTAATACTTGAAAACATTCATCTTGATTTTCTAAAAAATAAAGATCCAACGTATCCCATATCATTTTTCGAATATCTTTAATTTTTTTCGACAAAGGAATTGTATAAGTATGAAAATGAATAGTTCGATCCTTATAACCATTTACATATTGAAATTTAAATTTTAGAAATAATTTAGCAATTCCATGGAATACCTGTAAACACGAACAACTGCCTTTTTCTATTTTATCAATTAAAGTTTTTAACAGTATCGTCTGCCTTCGAAAGTTATTGTGTTGATCTTTTGCTTCAAAATTAATTAATTCTTTGAATTGAGAGATAAGCTTATGCGTGAGAAAAGGACATTTTTCTATATATTCGAATGATAATTCGATCGCATCTTTCAATTCAGGGCATCCAACATAAAACTTTCCAAGCAATTCCAATGTCTGGTCCTTGCCAGATAGTGTTGATTTTTTTTCTAATATCATTCTTTTCGTGTTAATACTTTCATGTTCAGAATATGTATTAATTTCATTATATAAATATTCCAAAGTTTCACTTCGTAAATAGAACCAAAATATTGATAAAAATTTATAGGACCTTTCGCTATCATCATAGATTGTATCAAAATGCTTTTTCAAATCGGGTAGGACGACATCCATTACTTTCTCCGATCCGAAAGTATTATTTGCCGGGATAATACAATCAGAAAACCTACTCATATAGTCAGCATAATAATGAGTCAAAAGAGTACCGAAAGAGAGCTGTTTATTTTTGATAAATGCTAAATAGAAAAAGAATGTAGATAAATTTTGTTCAGAAATCTTTACATAGTCGTAGTTTATCCCAACTACCTCGAAACTATTTAATTTTTGGACTGCTTCCAAAAAATCTTCGTAGGGAATATCAAAATTTTTAAGAATTTCAAGAAGCCTTTCCTTATTTCTAATGTTAATAGCGTTAAAGAAAGATATCACCCCAAGTGATTTTATATTAATCGGGTTTGCTAACTCTTTCTGATCCTTAATAAATGTATTAAAATATGTTTCAAACAAATTTGAAACATCAGACAAAACAGCTATGTCTTGCTTTTCAACTGCTAAACGAGAAAGCATGACCGCCAACCTTGGGTTTCCATCCGAGATCCTAGTTATAACATCTTGATAATTTGGATTTGTTATTCCGAATGGCTCCCCCTTCACAATATCAATTAATTGATTATCTGATAACTTTTTCAATTTTATGACTTCCGTTAATTCTGCAGGACAGTTTAAATATAAATCTGAATATGCATAATCACGCGCTGTTATAAGAATTTTGAGCTTACCAAATTGTTTGGATTGGTAATATGCGATGAGCTGATTGAAATGATCTATTCTATTGGCATCATCTGCAAACAAGATATAATCATCTCCGTCGCTTACATACTGATAAATATCGTTTAAAATTGAATCATATTTATATGATATGCAGTATGATTTGTATGTTTTGTTTTCTTGTATAAATTCGCGGATAGATTCCAATACTAATTTTGTTTTTCCAACTCCGGCAGCCCCCGTTACTATAATGAAATCTTTTTCTGCTATTTTTCTTTTCAACTCATCCATTTCTTGTCTTCGTTGAACAAATTCATTATCTAAAGGAGTTGCGATACCGTGAGATGATCGATTATATTCTGAAATAAATTTTTCGATCGAAACAATTTGTCCTGTGTCATATGAAAGTCCTAAATAATCCGAAACAAGATCATGATGATTTGTCGATAATACGGAGGTCAATAAATTAAGAGACCAAAATATTATTTCAGTTTTTGGATTAAAAGATGTAGCAACACTCTTCAATTTTTCTATATAGGCGTTATCTATGTTGAAATTAAAAAATAAATTAATTTCTTTAACTTTATCTGAACTTATATTGGTTTTCTTATAGTCAAAACACGCAATGATATCTTTTAACAGTTTATCTTTATCAGAAATATTTGTAGTGATTTCTGTGAAAATATACTCTCCATCTGACATTAAAAGAAAAGAATCTGGAGTTCCCTTTTTAGTTTTTTGTTTCCCGGTAACACTTCCTATTCTTGCAAATGCTGATGGATTCTTGTATTTAAAGTAGATTAACCTGTCACAAAGCTCCTGAAATGCGGCATCATTTATAGAAGTTAAATTAGTCTCAATATTCTGGATTCTACTCATAATTTATTAACTTATTATGTAATTTTACTATCATCGTGCTTTAGAATAATTTAATGATCAATTATTTAATTTCAAATACAACTTCTTTTTTACTCTTTAAGTTTTTAATAATTTTCGAATATGAATATTAAATTTTCACATTTTAAGAAATAATGAATTTCTGTTGGCGATTTGCCCAAAATACCATAAGCCCACTAATACATTTTTAAAGCATCAATGTAAATACCATTTTACTGATTATTCCAACTCCCTACCCTTTTGGTTTTGCAGTAACGTAAATTCTCTGCGTAAGAAAATGAGAAAGGCTTTTCTAAAAGTAGTAGTTCTTACAATTTTAGAATTTGTTCGTAAATCGTGGTTTGTTGTAGTTCCCACATTTGAGAAATCGATCTATATTTTCAGATTTCGATTTTTTTTAGAATCATAGGTCCTTTAAACCAAATGCATGTTCAGTTAAAATTTTTAAAAAACAAAAAATCTATATTCCTAATTTTGCAATTAAATTATAAAATTGATTTGACCTATAACAGCTTTTTAAAAAACGATCCAAATTCATAAAGGAGAACCCACTTTTTAAATGATAACTTACCGTCTTAACTTTGGAAAAATATTTGTTATAAATTGTTTAACCGTATTTGGTTTAACAGATTGTGCAATGGGAAGTCTTACGATTACCGGAAGAAGTTATCCGCCTCTTGCCGAAACAGAACCTATTGATGTGATTATGAGAGCGGTCCCGGATTATCAAGTAGAACAAATTGGAATCGTAGAAGTTCGTTGTGGACAACTAAATCATTGTATCGAATATGTTAAAGAAAAAGCAAGAGAACAAGGAGCCGATGTAATCATACTAGCTGATTCTGGTATTGTAACTTCCATACAGTATATGCCTGGAACCAGAGCGGGAAATACTTCCACTCCCGGCCAAATCTCAAGTAGCAGCGGTCAAATTCAAACCTGGGAAATTGCTAGAAAAATTCTGATCCCTCACAATGAAACTAAAGGAAATAAAAAGAAGAAAAACGTTTCCGAGGAAATTTGAATCCTAAGTTAAATTTGAAAACTTACAGAATGTAATAGTCAAATAACCCGTAAAACTCCCAATGCCGACAGAGGCATTCAGGGAGTGGGACTCTGAGTGTCATAGACTCAATCGCTTTGTATTGATAACGCCTAACTTTTAATAAAGAAATAAACCACACATAACATTTCATTTAATATTCCCCGGTTCTTTTATTCGCAAATCGTAATCCTTTGTTAGCTATATTTCACCTAACAATTTCTTTTGATTTGTAATATTTTTGCCATAACTATATTAACTAACGATTTTCTAGGAAGGCGACTTTTTTCATTTTTCTAGGAATTATAAAGCCATTATGTTATAACCTACCCATTTAATGATCCTAAAATATTTAGAATGTGTCCAAAACCTAAAAAAAATTGTAGTAGGCTCCTACAGATTTTATCTCTTAGCAATTTTATCCATGTAAGAGTTCCTACAAAACCGTCACATCCGACATTTTCAATCGGTTTGAATCTCGTTCAATTTTCGCAGTAGTTCCTACATTTTGAATTTTGAGACACGTTTCTTATAATATGAACTTCAAGTTTTCAAAGACATTCATCTATTTATAAAGTCAACATACTTCAAACTTCTGAAATCTTGATTTTTAAGAGATTATAATATGGAAATAAAACTAATACGTTATATTCTGTTTTTTACGCTTATTTGGATTGATGGAATAACGCGTCTTTATGATATTCGTATATTCGTATATTCGGTTATTTTAATGTATTTTATATGACGTTCGATGATTTTAGTAGACGCCATCGCCAAGGAATAACAATTTGAAAGAAGATATAATATTTATTTCTGCAGTTCGCAATCTTTACAAAGCACGAGCTGGTTTTGCCGAATTGGCTAACCTGAAAATAATAAGCGGTAATGACAATCACATTGGCGATGTAGGAGAATACTATATTCTTTGGTATTTGAAAAGTGTCGGTGAAGATGTTATTATTTCGGGGAAAAGAAATTCATTATATGATTTAGAAAATAATTCGACTAAGGAGAAAATATCAGTTAAAACGATAACTACTTGGTCAAAGAATGGAAAAGGGGCTCAGATAAATACAGATTCTCCCGATTGGAATCTGTTATACTGTCTATATTTAGGTAAGGATTTGATCCCGGACAAAGTGGCTAAGATTGATTACTTCGAATTTTCTGAACAGAAAGTAATTAAAGAGAATAAAGAACGAAGAATCTTAACCAATAGCAAATCATTTCCTCAGTTTCAATGGTGGGAATGGCTTGAAAATTATCGAGATCAGGATGCCGAATCAAAAATTAAGGAACATTTTAGGGATTTATTAAATGGAAAACGAAAGTAAAAATCTCGAAGAAATCGAATATAACTCATTAATAGATTATCTGACTTCTCAACCAGGCCACGAAGTTGCGACAAGAATTATTTCTTTATTTGAAGAAATTAAAAAATCAACCTTAGATAAGAATGTCGAAATGGCTAAGATTAATGTAGGGAATCATCATAAGCAAAGAACATATCTGATCATCCAGCAAACAATTGTATTCGTTACCATTGTCGTATCATCGATCTGTTTAGCGATAAATGACAAATTCACACCCACGATTGGTATTCTTTTTGGAACTTTGATTGGTTATTTTTTTGGTAAGAAAAATGCAGCATAGAGTTCGAATTTATTTTGCTACAGCGGCTAACTTCGCTTCCTCGTTCGCGGACGCAACGTCGAAGAGACTCTTTCGTTAGGCGACAATGTGACCAATTTACAGATATTAAAAAAATAATCGAGGCAAACCTTGAAGAAAATTATATTGCTAATATTACTCTTAATGGTAATGAATATCGAGTCCCAGGAATATGATGCGAGTCGGTGTTATTCTGGCTTATCATTAATTGGTAGGCCAAAATATGGAACTGTATATTCGGAGTTTTTAATAAAAAATTCTGAGAAATTAGAATTGTATGAACCGGTTTCTGAAGATTATCCAAATTACTATAACAGCTGGGCATCCTCAATTTTAAAAGCTGATACTAAATCTCCGCAAAAATATAAAGGCTTCAGTCAAGGTGAAGGTAATCCGAAATTGCTAAATCCGGAATATGTAAAATGGAGCTGTCAATATTCACCGTCTTCGCTAATAGATAAGGATCCTAGAACAGCTTGGTCAGAAGGAGCCCCTGGTGATGGAATTGGAGAAGTTGTTATTGTTCGAATTGATATAACGAAGCCTATCAAAATTTGGAACGGGTTTGGAAGAAATGAAAAGCTATACAAGGAGAATAACCGCCCTAAAAAAATTAAAATTTATGGGTTCGTAGCATTAGATTGCTCTCCAGCGGCAATGAGCTTTGCCTCCTATTCTTGTTTTAGATATATGGATTCTTATGAATATGAATTGAGTGATAAAAATAGTTATCAACCATTGACAATTTCTGATTCTATATTAAAAAAATACTATAATACTAAAGATGAACTAGTTTCCAAAGGAAAAGGTGAATCATTTTGTAATTTTAGCGATGAAGTTTTATCATTTCTTGTTATCGAGATAAGCTCAGTTTATAAAGGCTCTAAGTACTCAGATACTTTAATTTCTAACCTAGTGACGAATTATTGGACACATTTTTACGCAGCATTTACTTCAAATTGCACAGGACTCACAAAGTCTAATGACGAATGAGATCTGT
>NZ_FTNA01000027.1:49987-55462 GCF_900156205.1 Leptospira interrogans | reverse complement strand
AGGATCGTTGATCGTACAAGGTCTGAGGTGAACATAGTCCCAGTTTTTCTCTGCCTTAATTACTTTCTCTGGAGCAGTAATACATAACCACGTATTATTGATGTTATACGAAATTCTTTGAAACACGTCGTATCTTGCATTCATAACGTGCATTTGCCAACACTGTTCAATTATAATGTAACTTTCACCTCCGCTAAAATCAGGACCGTAACAAAACTTTCCTTCACCGCTTACAATTACTTTGATTGGTTGGTCTTTTGGTGGATCGGTAGGTTTTTGAATAACCAAGTATTCAATTTTTGATGAAGCATCTACTGGAGTAGGATTTATTCCATACTCGAAGCCAAATCCAATCAAGACTAACAGAACTACTATGAATATTTTCTTCCAATTACACATCTTTCAAATCCTATTTTTTAAATTAAACAAATATACTAAATTACTTATAAACGCTTCTTAGTCCAGGTTCAAAAAGAAAACGGATTTATCTAACTTATATAAATTAAATAAAGACTGTTTATTAAATTTGAAAATTTGTTTGAATTCTAAAACCTCTACTGTCAATTAGATGATATGAGCTTTTTATCATTACTATTTGGATGTATAAAAATGATAAACGACCAAGTTCTCTAAAATAACGCGTCTTTAATAAAATGGTCCGAACCCACTTTTATAGATACATTAGAATATTTTAATTATTAAAAAAATTGAATCAAAGGATTCTATAGTTACGTCTGAGTATTAAATGTGAAACCCACTTCAAAAAGCCAACATACAGGTTAGATTCAATTTGTGAGAACTTTTACATCTTCGCAGATCAACCCTTAATTTTTGACATTCAAATTTTCCAGGGCCAGCAACATAAAAAACGGGCACAAATCATCAAAATCTTTTTACTTTCTAGCATTTCTACCTATAAATAATATATTTAATTATTTAGAATATTAAAATAAACTGAATATATAATTTACTTACTTTAAGCTTAAATTTGAATTATATATGAATTTAAATCCGTTTTTTTTAAAGAAAACTTAAAGGGAATACTGAAGCTATAACTGAATGCGTTTCTTTTATAATTTTTACCACTTGAGACACATTCGACTTTTGGAGATAGATATTATAAATTTTGCTTTTGTTGTCTTTTGTCTGCGTTTACTGATCTTGATGAAATTGATATCTTTAATAGAGTTGTTGAAAAGTTCCATAGTTCAATTAACAAAATTGCTTTAATCGACCGTTTCCATGAAATAGAAACAGATGGAGAATTAATTTTTCAACTATTCTAATTTTTATCGCAAAATACTAGGCGCTTTATTACATAATTATGAATAAAGTAGTACAAAAAATTATCCATAATCTTTGAAAAATTCTTAATGAAATACAACTTTCTATATTTTTAAAATCGATCTATAAAACCCATACCTATTATAGTTACTACATTCTTAGAACTTGTCCCAAAACCGTCCAATGTAGGAACTACTGCATTTTATTAGAAATTTCTAAAGAATTATCGTGTAAATTCTTTGAGGTTTTAGGACAAGCTTTTAGTGAAATGTTAAAAGCTGTGGTAATTTTGAAGTTTTATGTGAGTTCCTACATCGAAAAAGTGTTAAGATTAAAATAGGTTTTAGTCTTTTGCGTTTTATATTGACGTGAGTTCGTGGAGAAAACGAATAAAAATTTTCTAAAAGTAGTAGTTCCTACAATTTTAGAATTTTGTCCGTAAAATCGCGGTTTGTGAGAGTTCCCACATTTTACTTTTACAGAAAAATCAGATTTTACAAAATAAATCTCTTAATCAAATTTACATCCTAACTTGTTCCCAAATCTCAAAAACATAAAAGATCAATCCTTTAAAAATTTTTAATCAACTGTAGTAGTTCCTATAAAATTACGCCTCATTTATATATATGCAAAGAAAAAATTCATTACAATCTCATAAAAAAGTCGGAACTACAAAAGAACAAAATAGCTACTGTTGATTTAAAAAATTACTCAGAACTGATAGTAGCCAAGTACCAAATTTCTGACATTAAAACAGGGTTTATGATAAATTTATGATACTCAATGAGTTCGAAAATTCACTATCAAGAATTTCTTCCAATTACAGAAAGTTAAGGATTAGAAACCGGATTTCTTTTTTTCCTTGAAACCACTTCTTTTCTTTGTAATTTTAAAGACTCAAAATCGATTTTTTCCCTCTGAATGGTTTCTAAAAAAGTTTGAATATCATTTAACACTATTTCCCTATGTTCTGGAAATTCATTCATCAGTTCATGATAAAAACCGGGGTAAATTTTAATTCTTTTATTTCTATAAATTAGATTTTTATAAAGTTCTGTAGAACCATTTACATCCACAAGTCCATCTTCTTGACCGTGCAAAATCAATACAGGACAACGAAGTACATTCGCCTTTTTGATCAATTGGGGTCCGATCTCCAAAAGTTCGGTCCCCATTTTTAGGGAAACTTTACCGTGAACAAGAGGATCTTGTTTATAAGATTCGATCACCTCTGGATCATGAGAAAGATATTGAAGATCCAACTCCGCGTCCACAACAGAAGAAGGAGAAATTTTACTTAAAATACCAGCAGCAAATTTTTTTAACTTCTTTCTAAAATCCATTCTTACCCTAAGCGCAGGAGAACCAAGAATCAAACCTAGAATATTATCCTGATTGATTCCTTCCTGAGAATATCGAAGAGTAATCGCTCCTCCCAGAGAATGTCCCAATAGAAAAAAACGTTCCTTTTGTTCTCTTTTAAGAACTTCTGAAACAAAATCGGCAAGATCCCTTACATATAAATCAAAAGAATCCGAATGACCTCTTTTTCCATCCGAATTTCCATGACCTCTCATATCAAAAGAATAGAAATTAATATCACTTTTCGAAAAATAACGAATCAAATTCGTATAACGTCCACTATGTTCTCCAAAACCGTGATGAAAGATCAACAATCGATTGGAGTTAGACTTCGTCCAAGATTGACAATATAATTTAGATTTATCGGAACTGGATAGAATATGAAATTCTTTATGATGAAAGGTCATTGCTTAAACCGATTTTATTTGGAAGAAAAGAATCATGAAAACAATACTGGTCAACTAAATATTATAAAACCGTTTAAAAAGGGACTTTTTTCATTCTATACTAGTTTTCTTTCAAAACCAATCGATAATCTTCTATGTCTCGTTGTGTATTGAAGTCCAAAAACGAATTTAAAGTTTCCTTGAGTTTTACTCACGGTTTGAATTTCTTTCCTAAAAACGAAAGAAATGAAAACCTAAAATGAACGGAGTAAATATGGAAAAAAGCCCCTCGGACAAAAGTCTTCTTCGCTTTTTCGGGTTAGGAGAATTGGTCAATCACGGCTGGAATGCTATCTTAGCTTTCTGGATGATTATGGGAATGGCCTTCTTCCTCTTTGCAGATCAAAATCTAATTGCTCCTAACTTAAAAAACATAGGTGCTTCCTTCGGTTTAAATAATCAAGAAGATGTAGATTGGTACATCGGTGGAGTAATCCCGATTTTGTTTTTTATCTTAGGTGGCGCAGTTTCCGTAAGTATGGGTTACCTATCCCAAAAATATTCTCGCAAAACATTGATTATATTCTCAGTATTTCTAGGAGAAGTTCCTTGTTTTCTTTCCGGTTTTGCAACCAGTTATCCTGAGTTTGTATTTTATAGAACTCTTACCGGGTTTGGTCTAGGAGGAATTTTTCCTCTTCTTTTTACGGTATTAGGTGATTACTTTTCTGACAAATCTAGATCCACCGCAGCGGCTTATGTTTCACTTTCGATGGGGATTGGCCTTGGAGTAGGACAACTTTTAGGAGGAATTTTAGGAAGTGCAGATCCGGCTAACGGTTGGAGAACAAGTTTTATCTATCTTTCCATTCCTTCTTTCTTTTTTGCGATCATTTATTGGATTTTTTGCAAAGAGCCAATTCGAGGAGGAGGAGAATCGGAATGGTCCGGAATTGCAGAAAAATTTTCAGAAGAAAGTTTTCATCTTCGTTGGAGCGACGTTAGACTACTCTTTAAGAATAAAACAAATATAGGAATTTTCCTTCAAGGGATTCCTGGTTGTGTTCCTTGGGGAGTGTTTTTTGTCTTTTTAGTGGATTACTACGAAACTTCTTATCATTTAGACAAAGCAACTGCAACGATGCTTTTAACTTATGCTGCAATTGGTGTTTTTGCAGGCACGTTTTTTGGAGGAATCATCGGACAAAAAATTTATAACTATAAAAAGCGTCTTCTTCCCATTTTTTGTATGTCTAGCATTTTAATCGGAATTTTGCCTTGTATCTATCTTTTAAAAGCGGAAAATATTGCTGACTCAGGGCTTTTTATTTTAATCAACGTTGTGGCCGGTTTTATAATCTCCGTTACCGGCCCTAACGTAAGAGCTACATTAATTAATGTGAATATTCCAAAAAATAGAAGTAGCATGTTTGCGCTCTATAACCTTACGGATGATCTGGGGAAAGGGTTAGGGCCCGCGATGAGCGCCTTAATTTTAGGTCTGACTCCGGGAGATCGTTCTCTTGGACTTTCCATTTCTGTTCTTTTTTGGATTCCTTGTGCTTTATCTTGGTTGATTGTCTTGAAAAATTTTGAAAAGGACGAAAAAGACGTACATGAATATTTGGTTTTAGAAGCCGAAAAAATCAAAGGGTAGCCTAATTGAATATAAAAACTTTCGAATTCTATTTATTCGATATTGAAGGAACTACAACTCCGATCGAATTCGTTCACAAAATTCTTTTTCCTTACTCTGTGGAAAAGTTTGATTCTTTTTTTCAATCGAACTTACTTGAAAAAGAATGGATCGAAAAATTAATCTTAGAAGGTAAAAACGATACTACCTATTCTGGAAAACTTTCGGATTCCGCTTTCGATCTGAGTGAATATTGTAAACATCTCGTTTCGTTGGATCGCAAAAGTGGTATTTTGAAAGAGATTCAAGGTAGAATTTGGAAATCAGGTTATGAAAATGGAGAACTAAAAAGTTCAATGTTTTCAGACGTTCCCTCTTTTTTAAAAAAAATCCAAGCTTCTAAAAAAAAGTCTGCGGTTTATTCTTCTGGCAGTATTCAAGCGCAAAAGTTAATTTTTGAATATTCAGATTTTGGCAACTTAACCCATTTTTTTTACGCTTACTTCGACACTGGAGTCGGAGGAAAAAGAGAATCTTCCAGTTACTCTAAAATTTCAGAACAATTAGGAGTTGCACCAGAGAAAATTCTATTTTTCACGGATATTAAAGAAGAAGCGGACGCCGCCAAAGAAGCAAAACTTCACTCCGCAATTTTAGAACGTCCCGGTAATTATCCTCAACCGCAACACTCTCATTTTAAAATTTCTTCTTTTGAAGGTTTGAATCCTTAATAACAGAATGGATTTTTCCCACATTTTCAAGATTTGTCCGTAAAATCAAAGTTTGGTGGGAGTTCCCACATTTTCA
>NZ_FTNA01000027.1:0-49737 GCF_900156205.1 Leptospira interrogans | reverse complement strand
ATTTTCAGCATTTGTCCGTAAAATCAAAGTTGGGTGGGAGTTCCCACATTTTCAAGATTTGTCCGTAAAATCAAAGTTTGGTGGGAGTTCCCACAAACCTTTAAATAACATGAATTCAACGTAAGAAAGATGGGGCAACCGTGCTTTCGGCTCCAATCAACAAATTGAGGATTCAATTGAAAACAAAATCTTTTCCTGATTTCAATTTGTTATCGAACACGATCATCGAACAACCTAAAACGCGACCCATAGGAAAGCGTTTTGCTGAGTTAACGCGACCTATCTCGCGGACCCATAGGACGCGCGAGATTTGAGTTCAGGAAAGCGTTTTACTGAGTTAACACGACCTATCTCGCGGACCATAGGAAGCGCGAGATTTGAGTTCAGGAAAGCGTTTACTGAGTTAACACGACCTATCTCGCGGACCATAGGAAGCGCGAGATTTGAGTTCAGGAAAGCGTTTTGCTGAGTTAACGCGACCTATCTCGGACCATAGGACGCGCGAGATTTGAGTTCAGGAAAGCGTTTTACTGAGTTTGAAAGAGCGTTCTATACCCCAATCGATTTAGCATTGGATTATGCTGAACTTATGTTAAATATCTTTTCTCGATTTTAATATTGGTTTTGAGATTTTAGGATAAAAGTTCTTAATGAGTTTATTCATTGAATCTTCGGTCGTAAGAACGGCAGCTTCACACAGAAACTTGATTGGATAATCATTCTTTTTAAATTTTATAGTAGATTGCAAGCGCCAGCGATCCAAGCGACGCGAACGCGGTCACGTTTCCAACGGAAACGGACCGAAGCGAAGCGTAGTCGCGACAGAGCGCGATCCTTTCGATCATAGATCGAAAGGAGGCGCCATAAATTTTACAGAATCACACTAAAAAATAATTCATAAGCGAACACCGTCTAACAAATCTCAAGTTCAGCTTTTATATTTCGATCCGTTAAATTTTTATCTTTTGAAATGGTTTTCTCTTCTTTGAATCGGTTCTTTTTTAGAGGCAAGTTCGTAAAATTCGCCGATCTTTATAAAGTGAGATTCTTTTGTTCTTTTTTTTCAACTTTCCTTCTTATCTCTTCCTTTGGAAATCTTGTCTCTAGAGAACTTGTCTATGCTTTCAGAGATCCTGGGAAACCGGAAAAGGAAAAGATGATTCTTGTAGGAGAAACCGTTTTGTATGATAAGGTCAAACCGATTGAAGAAAAAGGAAAAAACAAACACCTTGACATAGGAGTTGATACAAGGGCAGATCTAGTCACAATCAAAATTAACTTTGATCCGGGTCTTAGGGTCGGTCAGACTTTATATCTCATCGAAAAAGACTTTGATCATAAAAATTATAAAAATGGTAATATAGTCGCACAAATCGAAATCAAATCCATCTTTCAAACCTCTTTTATTGGCAAAAGGGCAAGAGGAATTGGAAATCTTAGTCTTGTTAAAAATAGAAATCTAATGGTGGCTGCTCCCTTAGCTTCCGAAAAAGCCGAACCTGCAATCGTGGAAAGAAAAATGGGAGACTATCATTTTTCTAGAAACGAAATTGCAGAAGCAATTCGGTCGTATAAACATACCATCAGCCTGGATCCTTCTTCTCCTATGGGACATTTCCGTTTAGGTCTTCTTTATAAAAAAACGGGAGAAGCCTACATTTCAGCCGGATCGGAATTTTCTATGGCTTGGAATAACCGCAAACGTTTTGAAAATTCTCAAGAAGAACTTGAGTTTTACACCGAATACATTGATTACTTAAATCATAAATATGACACGGAAGGTTTTAAAAATCAGTCTATTCTTTCTAAATCAATGGAAGTGATTCAAGAAGCTTTCAAACTTACTCGATCCGATTCCGAACTTCTTACCCATTCTGCATTGACTTACTATTATCTTTATAAAGAAAAATCTAAGTCTGGCCCTTCCTCCATGGATCGAAAAAAATCAGATTCATATTTTGAAATTTCCGAAAAACTTATAAAAAACGCAATCCAACTCAATCCTTCGGATTATAGAAATTATCTTTTGGCTTCTAAACTCTATATAGATAAAATCTCCGAATTGACCTCTGATACGGGTCAAAGTGGTTTAGGTGAATCAGAAGAAATAGGAATTTTAAAAAACAAATTTGCAGATTCATTAGAAAAATATAAAGTATTTAAACCAGCTTCTGTTCCGGGTGACCCTTATGTTTTAAAATCCTTAAACTGATCCTATTTCATTTATGCATTTTAAAACTTTGCGCGCATTCTCAGACCATAAATTTATTCCCAAACTTTAAAAAGTATGGGAACCTCATTATTTTTAATCTTTAGAAACTAAAAAACTAAGATGAATCATTTTTATAAATGAATATAGACACTATAATTTGTTGGGAATGATTTGCTTATTGCGGTCTAAATTTCTTTTCATGTTTTTAGATAAGTTTAAATAGAAACTCTATAAAATATAACAATAACAATCTTACTGATAAACCTCTACAAATGAATTTTTAATTAGAACTATATAATAAAGTCCTCAGTATTTTGTATTGAAACAGAATTTTGCAATAGAAATTTACGGTATTAATCTTATGGGATCATTAACTCCTTAATCCGAGATAGAACTTACCACATTGACTTAAGTCAAGGTCACATTACGATGGGCTTTAAAAAAATTTCCAGGACTAAAAAATTACGCCAATTTCATTACCAAGGTGGCATAAAACTAAGACAAAATGGCGCCCCTTCTGGGCTTGAAAAACGTGGGTTAGATGCGAAGCATTTACCACAAAACAAGAAAACCAACAGAAGGAACTAAAGTGAAAAGAAAGGTATGTAGTATAATGGATGGATGTCCACAGAGAAACGATCAGTTTGGCTTATTTAACGAGCAAATCGAAAGATGTAGTGAAAGAAGAACAGATAAAGCATAATGAAGTTCAGATCAAAAAATTCATCAATAAACTCAAATCGGAATGGAATGAAATCCATTGCTGCTACGAAGCAGGAGTAACCAGTTATCCACTTTACAGATATCTAAAGTCTTTGGGAGTGAACTGTATCCTTGTAGCGCCAGGAAAGATTCCAAGACAAAATCAAAACGGATAAAAGAGATGCGATCAAGTTAGCTAGATTATTACGAAGTGGGGATTTAGAATCGATACATGTTCCAACTGAAGAGAACGAAGTAGTCAAAGATTATTTAAGATCGCGTGACAGTCTTCGTTTGGATTTAGGAAGGAATCATCAAAGATTGATGAAGTCTCTATTACGAAAAGGGAATGTATATTCGGCCACGAAATATTGGACCACGAGTCATTACAAATGGTTGAATAATCTTCATTTTGAAAATGAGATCCTTCAGGAAACGTTTAACGACTATTACAGCCGAGTGAGAGTTCAGGAAGAGAATCTCAAAGCGATGGATCAAGAGTGAAGCTTTTAGAGAACGAGTGGGGATCTTAAGATGTTTTCGAGGAGTGGATTATTTAACGGCCATGTTCTTACTCTGTGAAGTCTGCGACTTTAAGAGATTTAAAACAGCGGGTTCTTTCATGAGTTTTCTTGGACTTGTTCCCGGAGAATATTCTAGCGGTTCCAAAAGAAAACAAACAGGGATTACAAAAACTGGAAGTCCCAGACATTTTGACGGAAGCTGCTTGGCAGCATTGCTTCCCCGTAAGATCGTAGCCGCAAGAAGGACCGGACAACCTGCATTAGTCGTTGCTTTAGCAGAAAAAGCTTCCTTAAGGTTACACAAGAAATTTCGTAACTTACAGCTAAGAGGAAAAAGCCCTCAGGTAATGATAACCGCAGTTTCAAGAGAACTATCCGGATTTATTTGGGCGGCGATGAATCTGGCAGCTTAAAGTAGTTTTAAAGAGAAATGAAAATTCATCCAATACGAACTCGTTAGAGAAGATGTACGATAAAGGAGGAATATTTGTTGACTCAGTGTTGAAGCAAATCTGATGAATTTCAGATTTGATCTACAACGCGACCCATAGGAAAGCCATAACCTTACCCACAAGTTGAATAGGATTTTAGAATCAGAAGGCTCAAAAAGGCACATTTTTCAAGTGCTCCGACAAGAATGAGTCTTTTTACTTGCAAAAAGTATGTTTTTCTGATAGAGAAAAATTTTCCGAACCTTACCACCCCACCCAAAAATAAAAGGGTGGGAACCAAGTTTTACAGAGGATTTGTCGTAACTCCGACAGATTTATATTGAGATCAAATATTTGTGGGGTTGGTTATGATAGGAAAGCATTGTGCTAAGTTGTTTTTAGACTAAGAACAGCTCCCAATGTATAACCCGCGAATATCCGTCTGATCAATCGTCGCAAATGCTTTTCTCTAACGAGCTAAATTATTGGGTGATTAAAAAAATATATTTACGGCTCTGGTTGGGGCGCCATATCAGAGCTTGTACCAAAACTTCAAAGAATTTTACATTATAATTCTTTAGAAATTTTTAATAAAGTTAGTAGTTCCTACATTTTTGTGAAACTCAATGCATCGCTTCTATGGTCGCTCTACAGGTCGCATTTGGCAATTTACGAACTTTCCAGCAGTTCTAATCTTGTTAAATTTTCGCGGTAGTTCCCACATAGGACGGTTTTGGAACAGGTTCTAAATATGCAAAATAGATAAAGTATCATTCACCAAGGATTGATTATAATTCAAAGAAAAATATTTGTTATATTCTTATTAGTTGCAATTATTACGAACCGTAAGGAAAAGCTAGAAAAGATAACTTATTACCGTTACTTTTCATACTAATCACACCAAGGCATCACTGACTTCAAGTTTTTAGGCTATTCTAAACATGTATAACTCTTCTCAAGTAAATGATTCCATTCAGCCTTTTTCTCTCTAAATCTTTGAATCTTTTTCGGTTCTTTTCATTTTTCACAGAACTATCTTTTTTATTTCTTCGTAGAGCAAAACGTTTCCAAATGCCGATCGATAGAAAGATATATTTCTTGAACGTAAGGTAGTTTAGAATAAGACATTCTTGATTCAATGAAATTAGAAAAGACTAATAAAAAACTTGAGCGCCCGCATTATTTAATCCTGAACAGGGCGAACCTTAAAATCCATTTTATTCCGAAAGGATTCGTCTAGTCCTAGTAAAGATATACTTTTGTAGAATTAACATGTCATCCGGATTAGAATCAAAAAAATTCACCCCGAGATGATATCTATCTTCATCGACGACAATATATCGAACCACTTCGCCTCTTAAAATTAGGATTTTTTCTGAAACCGGAATAAATATTTTTATAATATTATGTTTTTTTAAATACTGAAAAATTCTTTTTTCTTCGATTTCGAACAAAAGCCCGTTTATACTAATATCAACCACCCTGGTCCCTGATTTCGCATTTCCGTAGTTATTTTCTCGAATAAAAATTTTAGTAATTGAGTAACTGAAAATTTCTGCAAGTTCGATTAAATAACCAACTTGAAAAGGGGTAATAGAAAAACGATCCATGGCCGAAGTATAAACTCGAATGTAACCTACTACATCATTGAACAATCGAATCGGCAATACTATATAAGAAATCACGAATTCCCTGATCTCTTTTTTTTGAAGCTCTCTAAAAAAATTATCTGCATAATCCTGTCCATTTTCAAGAACCATTCTCATATATTCTTCGCGGTAATTTCCACCAATTGATTCAGAACCATCATCTTCACGTATATAGTTAATGATCAAGGAAGTATCCGGTATAAATACAGGCCGGTCGTGTCTACGAACAAAAGAGTCTAAAAATGTCTCTTCCCTATGCTGAGAAAAAAATACAATTTCGTATTCCCTCGAAATGTTCGAAATATATTCAGATATTATAATATTTATTAATCTTAAATCGGGATTATCCTTTTTGATTTCCCTCATGAGACTATTGAATCTTTGCTCCACTTGTATGTTTCTGCCGATTTCTCTTCCTCCACCGGAAAGCGATCTGAAAAGTATTACATAGTTCATAAATAGATCGTCTACGGCCACACGGACATTTTTTCTAAAGGAAGCAGCTTGTAGTTCCGACGGAATTCGGATTTGGACAATCGAATCTT
Organism: Leptospira interrogans; assembly: GCF_900156205.1. Taxonomy (GTDB): domain Bacteria; phylum Spirochaetota; class Leptospiria; order Leptospirales; family Leptospiraceae; genus Leptospira; species Leptospira interrogans. Next base: position 43,674 of record NZ_FTNA01000027.1, on the reverse strand, counting down.
CCATAAATTCGAGTATTATTACTTCGAATTGATAAAGAATATTCATGATTTCAAAACTGATTTTAGCTCTTAAAGTTAGTCCTTGTGTCGCACCCGAAATTCTTAGGTTTACAGTAGTTTCTTCTATATTTTCCACGACGGCAAAAAATCTTTGTCCGTCGTAATCAAACGGGAATTCTACCTCATCCGCCTTGAGATAATAAAACAGATGTTTTACAAGATTGATGTCGGTTCCAATGATCGTTTCTCCGAACATTGTTTCCAGAATTGTAATGAGTTCCTGTAAACTGTCCGATCTTCCGACTGCCATGAGCTTAAACTTCTATCTTGAATATCGACCTTCTATAGGTCGGAATTCAGTTACTACTTAGAACTATATAAAAGAGTCCCAATATTTTACTTTGGAACTAGAATTGTTAAAAAATTCCATAGTCCAGATTAACAAAACTACTTCAATTAACCGTTTCCATGAAATAGAAACAAATGGAGAATTCATTTTTTAATAATTCTATTTTACGATAAAATTTAAGGTGCTCAATTTTATGATCAGTAAGTGTTAGAATTCTCTATCAAGAGCAGTTTCATTGTGCATAAATCATAAGAGACATAACAGCCTAAACTCAAATAAGTTATTATCTCAGATAAAAATATGGAACCCTTATAAAATGAATTTTTGATTGAACGGAGATTGTGAAGCGATGATTTCACGAAGAAAACTGACATCGAGATGTTACTTTCGAATTTTATAGAGGAGATTTCAGACTCGACTTGTTTTTAAAAAATTTTGGCCTCAAAATAAATGCCATCTTTCTAAACTTGAAAATTATGAATTAAAAACTTAGCCCCAACTTAGAGAAAATCAAATCTGCACTACTGAAATAGTTTTTAGATAGATCTAGAAAAAATCCAAGGGAAGGTTTGAAAATATCCCGAAAAAGAATGTATGGACACAAGAAAGTCGGAACTCAATCCGGAATTGTTTGATATGATGAAACAAGGAAAGCTATCAGCCGGAAAAATTCTGAATCTGATTGCTCTGAAAGAACTTGTAGATAGATTTGCGGTTACTCCTTTTATTGAGAAAGATAAGCTTGAGCAAATCAAAGAGAAAACAGGTGTAGAACCGGACATTCTAACGTGGGGAGACTATTTTCAAACCGAAATCGCATCCAGATATTTCGAAAAGTCGGAATTCGAATTCAAAAAAATCTTGGAAACGATTCGATTCGATCTTATTTCCGCACATTTAATTTTTTCCGGAAAACCAGAATACTTTCAAGATTCCATTAGAGGCCAAGCTCTGATTTCAAAATCCATTGACTCTACTTTTTGGACTTTGGAAGATGAAGAAGCAATTCATCTGGAAACACTTCTCGAATATTATACTCAGATGGGAATTGGAGAAAAACCGTTGACCATATCCGACCGAATCTGGTATGAAAGTTTCGAATTGGAGAAAAAAGCAGTTTAATGGGATTCATAGACCGAGACACAATCGATCTGGGTTCAGGAAACAAAATCCTGACTTTAAGCTTCAACAATCCTGAAACCAGAAATTCTATGACTCGCGAAATGGGTTTAGAATTCAAAAAAATTATCGAAGGTTTGCTAGAAACTCCAGAACAAAATAAACCAAGGGTTGTAATTTTAACGGGAAAAAACGATATTTTTTCAGCAGGCGGTAATTTCGAACTATTAAAGTCTTTTTCGACTAAAGACTATGAAACGAACAAAAAGACAATGTTCGAATTTTACAATCTATTCCTATCCGTAAGACGTTTGGATATTCCAGTAATTTGTGCTGCAAACGGCCATGCAATTGGAGCGGGATTTTCACTTACATTCGCATGCGATATTCGTATTTTTGCCAATGAAGCCAAATATCAATTCAACTTTGTTAAACTCGGAATTCATCCTGGTATGGGTTCAAGTTATATCGTAAAAGAATTGTTCGGAACTCATATTGCAAATCGACTTTTATTTTTAGCAGAAACATTAAATGGTGAAGAAGCGTTCCGACTTGGACTCTGTAACGATTCAGTTCCTCAAAAAGAAGTCCTAGGAAGAGCTACTGAAATTGCAATTGCATTATCTGAAAGTGCCCCTTTAGCGCTTAGTGAATTAAAAAAGAACACTTACGATAAGGAAAAATTAGAAGCCGCTCTTAGAAAAGAAGCTGAGTCCCAGGCAAGAAATTTTATTTCTTCTGATTTCAAAGAAACAATTAAAGCGATCGAACAAAAAAGAAAACCAATTTTCAAAGGACTATAAAGCATAGTAATTCCGACATTACACCTCATTTTAAAATTTATGCTCGAAATTTTTGAATAATTTCAATTCCGAACTTTGTTTTTAAATTAAAAGAATACAGTAAATTTCTACATTTCTAGAAATAATGTCAAAATTAAGTATAAAATTTTTTTAAAATAGAAGTTCCTACATTTACGGAAATATTTAATTTTTATACCGAACTACCTTTATTATCTATCTCTGAGTAAAATCAAATTCCTACATGAAATTCATTGTTTGAATGATTATAGATTATATTAGAATTGTTGAAAAATTAATTCTCCGTCTCGTTTTTGTTTCATGAAATAGTCGATTGCAGCGGTTTTGTTAATCGCCGGTATGGAATTTTTTCAATAACTCTAATATAACGTGAGTCCGGCGTAAGAGATTCGTTTTATAAAAACCTGATTTTCCGTAAAAAATAAATGTTTAAAAATTTGTAATGCGACTTAACTCTCACAAATCGTAGATTTCACAGTTAAACTTTGAAAATTGTGGGAAAATATAGAAAGAATCATCGTCCATCAGATTTTTGCACAAAACCGCTGTTTTACGGCTGTCATCAAAATTTTAATCCCATTTTAGCATAAGTTCGACAGAGAAAGATTTTTCTAAAGGTATCGAGTTCCTACAATTTTAGGATTTGTTTGTAAAATCGTGGTTTGTAATAGCTCCCACATTTAAGGAATCGATCTATAAAGCTAAGATTCAACTTTTTTCAGAATCATGGGTTTCTTACGCCAAACTCACGTTAATATAATAAAAATTCTTCTAAAGATAATAGTTCCTACATTTTATTGATTAAAATTCAATAGATTAACTTCATATCAAATTCATTTAGCCTTATTCGTACTTCAACAATAGAATATGAAACTCTGTTTTTAAAACGGAAATTATCTTAAAATTCATGTGAATTTGGTGTAGGAAAATCTTGGCAAATCGCTCGCGACCACGCTTTTCGCTACAATCGCTATCGCTCTTTTGCATTGCTTATTGGTTAGCCAAACTCATGTTAATTTATTACGTAAGAGTCAGTAAAATCGTAAAAATATAGAAACCTCACACTTGAAAAAATTATAATTAGTCCTTTTTCAACTCTTTCTCGTAGTCTTTCAAGGCCTGAAAAGTAGGTTCGTAATCATTCCAGGCATTCCAAACTACAAATCCATGCCCTCCGCTATCATAAGAGGCCTTTATTTGAGCTTTGATATAATTTGAAAGTGTGAGTCCCGACTTCCCTACAGACATATTAAAACCTTGAATGTAAGGAATAACTCTTGTCGTTTTTAGAGATCTCTTAATCGTAAAAAGAGTTCCGTCATACACAGTCTGATACGGATTTTTGATTTTATCGGACATACCGTAAAAATGAGATGGGTAAAGCATTGGATAAAGTACATCGACAAGTTGAGCAAAGATTTCTACTTTCTGTCCGATCATATCGTTTTTGTTAAATGGGATCCGACCAAAAATATCTGCCCCAATATAAGGAAGATTATTACACCTAAGAGTCTCCTTTCTGATACCCTTAATAATTTCAGCGATATTTTTATATCGCATTTCGTAAGTTAGTTTTAAGTTAAGATTATCTGCATAACGAATGTAATCCAATTGAATTTCTGGAAAACCGGATTTACAAGCAGCTTGAATCGATTTATGTATTGAATTGATTCTTTGGATAGATGGTTTTTCTGTCGGAAGTCCCCCGTCAAAATTCACAATTCTAGCAACAGGATAAAATCCTTCTGTTATCAAAGTTTCTACAATTTCCTTAGACGGAACTGAAGGTTGAATATCGATTACGAGAAAATTAATCCCATGCTGTTTCCCTTTTTTTCTAAGATCATCAAATTTTCTCTCTTTCTTTAAGGTTTTCTGCGAAATATAAATCCCCCTGGAAAATTCCGGAACTTTGACATTAGAAACAGTTTCTAAGTCGGAATTTTTTAAAAAATTTTCCTCATTCTGGGCTTTCACGACTTCTATTTTGAAGATTTTGTTTTTTTTAGGTGATTTAAATTTGAAAGATTCTATTTTCGATTCGGTCTTAGCGGACTCAACTTGTGTTCCTAAAAAAGATTTAGGATTTTCATTGTTTTTTAAATTTTCAGAAGATCCGACTTCTTGTTTGCGAGATTCAGAAAGAATCGTCTCAATTGAATGTTTTTTAGTATTTTTTATTGGAAAAGGAAAATCAAAATCGGGAAACGCAGATGAAGTCCAAGCAAAACAAATAATAAATAGGATAATATAATACATAGAGATTAAAAAGTTAAAAAAAATCAAAAAATCTTTTTAGAACCTATCACAAGAATCCTATATTTGATCTTAGAATAATACTTTTATCGGACATAATGTGTCTAATAAAAACTCTAACCTTTATTAAATGTCGGAATTAAGTATGTTTAACTAAAAAATAAATTCAATTTCGAAATAAAATTTAGATTACTTTTCAAATTTCGGATAAGGCAATTTAATTACTACAAAAATATATGAAATAAAACAATGAAGTTTATTCAAAAATTAGAATATAACTTTCCTTTCAAAAAAACATAAATTTAGGAACCAATACATTTTTTACAAGAATTCATCTTTTATTTTCATTCACTTTCATGGTAAATTAATTTTTTTGTTTCTTTACATTGAAAAATTTGAGTTTTTATTTTATGAATGATATAAATTTTTAACTATCCGTAATAGAAAAACAGAAAAATAAAATGCCGACAGGTTTTATCTACTCTCAAGATTTTCTTTATCACAATGCGAATTCTACAATTCCACATTATGAGAATTCCGACAGACTACTTGCGTGTTTGAATAGATTGCATCAAAGTAGCTATTTTAATTCTTTATTTTTTCCTGAAATGAAAAAGCTTCCTAATGAATTTCTCAACGAAATCCATTCTCAAAATCACATTCAAAAAATTGAAAACTCTAAAGGAAAAAGAGGTTATTTTGATTCAGATACTCCTTTTACGGAAAAATCGTGGATATCAGCCTACTCCGCAGCAAATTCTGGAATAATATTGTCGGAATTCTTAATTTCGGGAACAATCAAAAATGGTTTCTCTCTTCTTAGACCTCCAGGCCATCATGCGGAGCATAATCGTATCATGGGTTTTTGTATGTTAAACAATGTGGCCATTACTGCCCGATATTTACAAAACAATGGATTTAAAAAAATCTTTATTATTGATTGGGATGTCCATCACGGAAATGGAACACAAGAAATCTTTTATGAAGACCCAAATATTTTTTATCTATCGATTCATCAATTCCCATTTTATCCAATGACCGGTTTAGCAACGGAAACCGGCAAAGGAAAAGGTATTGGAACTACAAAAAATATCCCTATGCAAGTAAATTCTGGAGACCAAGCCTATATTCAGAAATTCAAAGAGATCATTGTTCCTACAATGGAACGTTTTGAGCCAGATATAGTTTTGATTTCTGCAGGTTTTGACGCACATAAAAACGATCCTCTCGGAGGAATGAATATAACAACAAAAGGATTCGAAGACCTCACCCGTATCATTTTAGAAAGCGCAGATAAAATTTGTAGTGGCAAGGTTCTATCCTTTTTAGAAGGGGGTTACGACTTGGCTGCGTTATCAGAATCCGTAGAGGTTCACGTAGCAGCTTTAAATTCTTTTTCTTAAGAATTATTCCAAAACCTTAGTAGAAATCTCAAATAAAACTTTACTTAAAACTATGCAACAGAGTTCAACAATACAGATTTTTATAAAATTGAGTACCTTAAATTTTTTGTCACAAAATCCTATTTCCGGAACAAAACATTGGTATTCTTTTATATAGTTTTTAAGTAGAATAGATTCTAAATTTCTATAGCAGTTACGACATGTAAATCTTTGAAAAAAGTCTTTATTAAGAATCTGCCTAATAAAACCTATCTAACCTATGAAACAAGACGCTCTAAGTTTCAAATAGCATGAGTTCGACTAAGGAACCCATGATTCTGAAAAAAGTTGGAATCTGAACTTTACAGATCGATTCTTTAAATGTAGTAATTACTGCAAATCACGATTTTACGGACAAATTCTAAAAATGTAGGAACTCATATAAAAACTATAAATAACAAAAAAATACGAAAAGCCGTAAGTCATACAATATGACGGTTTCTGTAGGAACTACCATATATATTTTTTGAAGATTAAAAAATGGTGAATTTTAAAGTTTTGAAACAGATTCTTAAATTATCGTAACTTCAGCAATAATCTTTCTTGAATTGATTACTGTTATTATTTTTAAATTTATGACTTTAACACGTGAAAATAAACTATCGTTTTTCTAAACGTTAAAATGTAGAATCCCTTCCAAAAAAGCTAACAATTTCAGATTAGACTCAATCTATGGAACTTCCTACATCTTCAAAAATTGACCATTCATCTTCGATATCATTTTCATATTTTCAAGTAATACAGATATTTTTTTAAAAAATCTTATAAGTCTCAAAAGAATAATCGCCCAATCAAATTTCTGCACGAATTCAGTTTTTTTACGAACATCACAAAACTAAAAATTCATTTTATAGAGGTTTTCTTGAAATTTTTTTCACTTGATATGATCTTTTTTATATCTCCTGGAACTGCATTTAAAGAGGAGATAAAAATGCTAAAACACCATCTAAAAAAGTTCACTGAATTTAAAGGAAAATCAAAAAAGGATTCGGGGCCTTCTGATTTATTGGTTCCAATACACTTAGAAAATTATTTACATAAACAGATTAAAAAACATAAAAATTTAAAGAATTATTTTCATTATTTGATTCTGAAGTTTCAAAAAAGAGATTTATCTTCTAAATTCCCAGATGCTGCTTTTAGAAAAACACTTTATCAATCTAAAAACCAACAACTGATTCGATATTCTTTTCGTCCAGATTACCAAGATTGGTATAAAGCAAAATTTATAGGATTTTACTTTAGCCTATCCGTATGCAGGTTGTTTTCTCGGCTTGTCGATTTAGACCGAGAAGAAGACTTGCAAATTATAAATTTAGCAGAAGAGCTTATAAAATTAGGAAAACAAAAAATTCATTTTCATTTTTACTTTAAAATCTTTTCTAATTCTAAAATAATTTCAAAGAAAATGTTACTTGGAAAAAATTTCGAATTGAACAGCGCATAATTTTTTCTATTTTTTATAGGTAAGATCCGATATTTAAACAAGAAATGGAAATTTCCTTGGAAGAAAAACTAAATCATTTTGAAGTACGTTTTAGAAATTATATCTTGATTTTGGATTTTCTGATTCGAGAAACTAAATCAGAACTTTCCGAGAACCGAGCAAAAAGAGAGATTTGGCAAAAACATCACCAAAATTGGAAACAAAGTCGTAAAGTCTTCGTAAAATCTCCTTTTTTAAAACCAAGATAATTTTTATTAACGGTTCAATTCTTATCATTTAATCAAATTTGAGTTTGAATTAATTGCACATCGCTCTATTTTTCTGTAAAATCTGGAGTCAAGAGAAGTTCCGACTATTTTTCAATACAACAAAGGTGCTTAGGAAAAAGCTTGTAAAATTCAGAGGGTAAAGTGACTTCACATTTCAAATTTTCGTATAAATCGTAGCTTTTAGAGATCATCATTAGATTAAAAATTAATCTTTAGAGAATCTATATCTCTATAAAAATAGACTTTAATTTTGTAATCGTTATCAAAAGGCAATTTTATGCAAAAAGTTGATTTTAAAATCATTCTTTTTAAATTTATAGAGGGCTCCCTTTTACAAAATAGATTTCTCTATCACTCAACAAATTCACGTTAAATATGATGAAGATCCTATTGTAGGAGCTTCAATAAAAAATTCTTGAAATTATGTCTCTTCAAGTGACTCATAGAGATAGAGGCAAAAATAAGCATCCATGCATTTTCACAGACTTTTTATTATTTTAGTCTTTACCTCAGCTACGTTATCCTTGAGTTCTGACGGACTTCCCAATTTCTCTATTCAAGAAAAAGAAGCAAGAACTCAATTTACAAGAGGGTTCTCTTATTTTAATAATTCTCAGTATTCATCCGCAAGAGAGAATTTTTTAAAAGCGCTTTCAATTAAAAATGATTTTACATTAGCTCGGCTCCTACTTTCAAACTCATACTACCTCTCTGGGGATTGGCCTGAAAGTATGTCGGAATTAGAACAAATTGAAGGTACGATAGGACTGAATCAAATCCAAAAAGCACGATTAGACGCCCTAAGAATTAATCTAGCTGGTGGAAGTCAAGATTTAACAGTCCGGTACTACTCTGCAATTTTAGGTGATAAACTCAGACGTTTTAGATTTCGAAATCCATCTGATGTAGCCGTTGATGACGATGGATTTCTTTATGTCCTCTCCTTTGATACAGCAAATATTGTAAAATTTGACCCAAACGGTAATCCTATAGATAACTTTAAAGGATCTTTAGGTCGGAATTTAACGGGTCCCCTATTCTTTTCATTAAGAGCAAATTCAATCTTTGTGGCTGATTTTAAAGCTGATAAAATTTACGAATTCAATACAAGAGGCGAATATATCAACCGATTCGGAAGTTCTGGAAAAACGAATGGTGCATTTCATGGACCGACCGGCATATTTTATACAAAAAACGGTTATCTTTATGTCTCAGACTCCGGAAACAATCGAATCCAGAAATTAAAATCAGACGGTACCTTTGTACAAGAAATTGGGGTCGGAATTCTACGCAACCCATCTGGGCTAAAAATCAATTCCAAAGGAGAAATCTACGTAGCTGATCGAGGTAATTCCCGAATCGCGGTATTCGATCCGGAAGGGAATTTTCTTCGAGAAATTACCAATCCAAACATACTATCTTCGCCCCGCAATCTAACAATTCGAAAAAACGAAATTTACATTTCCGATGAAAAGTCGGGACTCGTCATTTATAATACCATAGACAATACTTGGAGATTATTAGATTCTTTTCGAGATTCTAAAAATGTTGTCCGAAAACTGAATCAACCATTCTCTTCCACCTTTGACTATACCGGAACACAGTTCATTGCAGATTTCAATCGGCATCGAGTAGAAATTTTCAGCCCTTCCAATCAATTGTCTTCTAACATGGACGTAGTATTGGAAAAAGTTTTAAATCATGACTATCCGGATATTTCTGTATTTCTACGTGTAAGAGACCGATCGGGCAGAGACATCAAAACAATTCCAAGAAATTCATTTAAGGTTTATGAATACGGAAATCTTTCTCCGTTGATCGGCCTTACGGACATGCGACAATTTAACAATCGAATTTCTTTATCCCTCGTTTATGAAAATACTTCCGAAGTTAAAGCAGCTTATCCTGTATTTGAAAAGTCCTTAAGACCACTATTAACTTCACTTCGACAATACGATGGAATTGAAGTATTGCGTTCGGGAACGGAATTGATCAAAGCTTCTGATTTCAACTACTCTATGCATGAAATTTTTAGAATATTAAGAACTTCTCCTAGTGATACTAGTTCTAAAACAGGAAAAGCAATCTATAGAGGAATATCCGATTTGCTTGGACGCCTAGGACCTAGAATCGTATTAGTTTTAGTTTCAGGAAATTCGTATCCGGATTCTTTTACCCAAATCTCATCGGAAAAAATCATACGCTATTCTAAAGCACATTCAATTCCAATCTATTTCTTATCACTTTCAGATTCGGGATCGGCAGTCGAAACCTATAAAATGATCGCCGCTTCTACCGGAGGAAAGTTTATCTTAATCCCAGGCGAAGGATCAGAAAAAAATCTTTATAATTCTTTTTTATCTCATAAAGACAGACGTTATATTGTATCCTTCAAAAGTAGAATCGACGCGGATAAGAAAGATTTTTATATCCCCTTAGTTATAGAAGCGAATTTTAGAAACACATCCGGAAAAACGGAAGCTGGATTTTTTACGAAATGATTTTAAGTTTTTTACAAAAACCTTTTCTATATCTATTATTTCTGATTTTATACTTATCCATCGGATCAACTCATTCGCAAGATACAGTTCGAAAAATCCAAGAAGGAGAATCTTTTCTTAAAGACCGTAATTACACGGCTGCTTATCAATCTTTTTCCGAAGCCTCTCGTTTAAATCCTATGTCCATCCGTTCTTTACTTGGATTTGCCGAAGCGGCACAACATCTTCACAAGGATAAGGAATCCCTAGACGCTTATAACAAAGTATTAGAATTAGAGCCGGAAAACAAAGCTGCAATCAAAGGAGCCGCCTTAGGATACATTCGAAAAAAAGAATATCATAATTCTCTAAACCTCCTTAAACCTTCTCTAGAAACAGATCCGTTTGATCCAGTTCTGGCCCCAATTCAAATTCAGATTCTTTTAGAAATGGGAAATTACGAATCCGCCCTTAAAAAACTGGAAGCATCAAAATCCAGACTCCAAAATTCTAAGGAAGTTCAAATTTTAGAAGCGAAGGTAAATGGCAAAACCGGCAACTTTTCTAAATCCTATCATCTTTGGAATGCGGCGCTTGCGTCATCTTCAGACGATCCGGATTTATTCTTTAATATGGCTTTGTTATTAATGGATTGGTCCGAAAAAAGTTCCGATCCAGAAAAAAAACAAAAACTAGAAATCGCTTCCGAAAAATTGGAAAGAGCAATTTCTTTATATCCGGATTTTGAAGAAGCAATCGATTCACTTGCAAAAATCAGAATATGGCAAGGAGACTTTCAATCTGCAGAATCACTTTCTCGCAAACTCGTTTCTATTTATCCTCAAAACCCTTTATATCTTTATCTAAAAGCTTTTGCGGAAGAAAAAAACGCAAATAGTTCTTCCAAAGATATACTTAAAAACGATTTAATCGAAATATTAAAGTTAGACGACTTAGACTCCATTTCAAGACAAAAAGCAGAATCGGTTGCACTCGATCATTTTCCAGAAAATCATTCTTTCAGAAGAAAGTTAGGAGAATATAGAATGCAACGTTTTCGTTCTTCTAAAAATTCTCTTCTCTATGATATGGCTTCTCATCATCTTTCTTGTGCGAGAGAACTCATTCCGGGTCAACCAGAAGTTCAGTTTCAAACTTTATCAGAATATAAACGAACTGGATTTTTTCCGCGTTATCTCAACCTTCTTTTATTTTTGAGAAAGAAATATCCTGAAAATCAAAAATATCAATATGAAATCGAAAATCTTCTGAGCTCCACCAAACAATCAATCGCTTATAGAGAAGGTTTAATAGAAATTACAGGAGACAATCTTGTTGAAAATTATGGAAGAACACCACCCGTTCTTTTGATGTTTGATCTTTTAGATAAATCCTTTTTAGGAGATTATCCAGATCTGGCACTTTTAATTTCTTCTTCCGTACGTAAAAATCTTTCTTTAAATCCTACGATCACTCTTTCAGAAGTGTTAGAATCTGCTCGTAACAACCCATCTTTTGAAATCAAAGCAGCTCCTTATACTGAAACCCTACCTTATACCGAATCTACATATCTTAAAATTAAAGACTCTTCAAAAAAAAGCATCAAACCTAGATTTCTAATTTATGGTTCTCTAAAATACGAAAACCATTCTTTGCACATAGATTGGACAATCAAAGATTCCAAACACGAGAAAGTGCTTTCGACATTTAGAATATTTTCAAAAGGTAGAGATTTTATACCGGAAGCGGTTGTTAGATCTGTTTCTAAAATTTTAGCTTCTATACCTCCGAGTGGTTCCGTATTAAAAGTGAAGGATGAAGATCTGATAGTCAACGTAGGAGCCCTTGACGGCCTCAAAAAAGGAAGCAAAATCCAGATCTACAACAGCTCCGGAAAATCCGGAGAAGCTACGATAGAAGAAATCGATTACTTTCTTTCCAGAGCCGTTCCCGATAATGGAATTAACGGTTTAAAAACGATTTCAGAAGGAGATAGGATATTTTGGAAACGTTAACTTTGACGCTTAGGAAAATCGCTAAAATAATCCAATACTTCGTTAGCTATTGAACTTTCGATTTTCATAATTTCTTCCGGTTGGCACCAGTCCTCCAAAGTCAATTTCCAAATTCTTCCTTTAATTTTTACTTTATTAATTTCTAATATATTCTCTCTAACTGGAAACCAACTCGGAAATCCCGTAGTTTTTGTATAAACTCTCACTTTATCGTTTGAGAATACGTTTCGATTTACTTGCATCTCAAAATGATTTAGAATACCATTATATTCTATTTCCACATCTACGTCTGGATAAATTTTAAATTCATGTTTTTCAGAATCCCAGTCAATCATAGAACCTTCCAAACAAATCTCATCTTCTTTTGCAATTTCCAGCTCGACCGGGTAAGTATGTATGGTTTTTATTCCTTTTTTTCTATCATAACCTACTTGAACTTTTGTATGTTCGTGTTTTCTTTCTAGTTTCACTTGAAACGCCGTTTCAAATCGATCTAGAAGATGAGTTCGAATAGTCGTGACGGCTTCTTCCGAAAATCGCAAAGGATAAATCGTGTTTCGACGGTTTTTTAATATATAAAATATGTTTTGGATCGACATGGAAAGCGAATTCTTAAAATTCATAAATTATTCTTTTATATTAGAGTTGTTGAAAAATGAATTCTCCATCTGTTTCTATTTCATAGAAACGAGCAATTGAAATAATTTTGTTAAACACCACTATGGAATTTTTCAACAACTCTATTTTACATAGAATCAGTGTTTTGTGATAAAATTAACGGCACTCGATTTTATAGAGATTAGTAATGAAAAAGTTAAGGAAGAAAATTAATTTTTCAACAAAACTCCATTCTTCACCCAAATATTTTTTAAACAAATTGACATTTAACTCAAACATTTTGATCACTTGATTGCGCTACATTTATTTTAAATTATATAATAGAGTTGTTGAAAAATGAATTCTCCATCTGTTTCTATTTTATGCAAATCGGCAATTAAAGCAGTTTTGTTAATCGCCACTATGGAATTTTTCAACAACTCTAATAAAACACCCATATTTTGCATTGAAACGGTGTTTTGAGGCAGGCTCTAAATTGAATAGGCGATTTACCAATGATATGAATGTTTTCAAATGTATTTCCCGAATTTGTTGGCTTTTTTAAAGAAGTTCCTACATTTTCAGTTTTTACAATCGTGAATTTGACATAACGCGAAAGGGATCGATGCGAGGTCAATAAATTACAACTGAAGATGATATTTTATATAACGTTTCTTGCATGTAATTTATTGACCCAAGCTGAGAGCCCGGTCCGACTGGCTACTACAGCCAGTCGGATTCGCCCTGATTTTTCTACACCCTACTCACGTTAAACAAGCTCAACGTATTATTATTTTCATGCGTCCGAATAGCAGACAAAGAATAATGTATCTTTAAGATAGTTTACAATAACCGATACCGTAAATATAAACATTTTAGAATTCTGCATCTGTTTTTTTTAAAAACCTACTATATTCAAATTTTCTTTTGAATATAAATCTTATTTTAATCAGTCCTTTTTTACTTTAGTATTGTAACTCAAAAGGATCTTTTTATAAGTTTTTGTAAATTGAGGAGAACTGATCATATAATCGGCAGTGGATCGGTTACAAGCCATAGGAACGTTGTATAAAACCGCAATTCTAAGCAAAGCTTTTACATCCGGATCATGGGGTTGAGCTGTTAGTGGATCCCAGAAAAAAATTACTATATCTAAATCTCCTTCAGCAATCTTAGCACCAATTTGCTGATCTCCTCCCAACGGCCCAGAAAGAAATCTGTAAACCGGAAGTTCGGTTTCTTCGCTTATCAATTTTCCAGTCGTTCCAGTTCCATATAGCTGATGTTTTGAAAGGATTTCTCTGTGAGTTTTTACCCAGTTTACTAAATCTTCTTTACGATTATCATGGGCAATCAATACGATTCTTTTGATTGCCGGAACGGAAACTTCTTTCATTTTATTACTCTTTCTCGTTTATTTTGAATCTAATTTTTTGATGACGCAAATTTCAAACCAATCCTAAATTGACTTAAAATATTTTTTTTCAAATCGATTCTTAGACTTGTCTTAGATTCGAACAGATTTCCAATGAAGCATTCTTCTTTTTATCTTACATTTCTTACGATCTTATTTATTTTTCCTCTATTACTCTGGAGTGAATCAACTTCCAACGAAAAGAAAATCGAAATTTTAATTCCGGACGGAAGTAGCGGTGATTCCGACTGGGGAAAGGATTTTCTTCAATTCGAAGATCTGGATCTATTAGGCGACGCGAGCGAAGAAAATTCCAAAAACCTTTTTGAAAAAGCGAAAGAAAACTTTTTACAGTCCGTAGATCGTTTTAGGAAAACGAACGAATTAATGAATCTTAAACGAAAAGAATTTGATAGCTTAAGCTTTGAGGCGGATCGTTACGAATGGCAAAAAAAAAGTCGCCGCGAAAATTTTGAAAGAGCAATTACCAGAGACTTAAATAAATCCAGATCCGATTCTATTCATCTTTTAGTTTCTTCCATGAATTTTTTGGAAAGAATTCAAAATCAAAAAGTTAAAGACACAGATACGTTTCGAGATCTACAAGCTAACATTTATAGAGAATATATCAAACATCAACTTGCTTTAAAAAATTTTCTGCAAGCTATGGATATTTTAGAAAGATATATCCAAATCGGAAATAAATACTACGAAGATTCCGAAGCTCAAGGTTTTCTTGCTAATTGTTACGAAAGGGCCTATCGACTTTCTAAAAAAAATCGAGACGATATAGCGCGAGAAAAATACGACATTCTCCGAAAAAAACACGGACTTTTATACGCTGAGTTCAAATTTGGAAAAAACTCTTCGGATTATCTTGAATTTTCCAAAGAACTTTTTAAAGACTAAACAAGAATTCTTGATTAATTATTTAGGGTCTGCCAAAAATCTTTCGAACAACCAATAGCAACAAGACTTTTTAGTTTTATAAAAATGCAAGTATAGTTTTATCCAGAACTATTAGAATAACGTGAGTTCCCACGTAATCGATTTTTGAAATTCTAAAGGAATTGGAGCATCATGCTGCAATCCGTGTGTTTGAATTTCACCACGATTTATAAGTATAAAACTCAACAAATACCTCCTGCTGATCTACTAAGTTTTTTTGCCAAGATTTTCTTACAGCGAATTCATATTCGATACGATTATAACACATCGTATTATAATTCAAAAGATCTACAGATCAAAATCGAATATCCTTCTATAGATCCCTTTAGATTGATTGTATTTGGGAGAATAAGCTAAAAATGAATATTTCAGAAAATCAAATTCGAAGTTTAAATGAATCTCTTGATATAGTCAATTTGGATAGAATTAAATTCGCGGAATTATTTTTTATCTATCTCAAAGAAAATCATACAAAATACGAGAACATATTTTCCAGAATTCAACTAGAAGACGTTAAACATTTTATGAACTCTGCTCGAAACATTTCCCTCTCCAGTGTTCAATACTCACAATTAGAAAAGGCAATCCAAAATTTCGGCACGGAATGTATTAAAATCTGCAATCAGGCAGAAGAAATTCCTATTCTTGAAAAAGCCTGGCTATTTGCGTTAGAAGAGTGGCTCGGTCCTTGGTATTCTCACGAAGTGGAAAAAAGTTGGCAAGAAGTATTTAAAATGATTTATACTTCTTCTGAAAATAACCTACAAATAAGCTTCTAGTACATTTAAATATTATAAAATACTTTCTTAGCTATATATTACAATATTTTAATACTGGAGAATGTTTTAATCTCTATAAAATACGAAAAAGACTATGAGTTTGACTGCTCTCTATAAAATCAAGCTCCATGAATCTTTATCGCAAAAACTCTATCTCAGAATAAACATTGTGTATTTTATTATGTAATTCTGAGTAATAGTATATTCTATGAGAATTACTTTATTTGATGAAAATGAAATTTCTATAAAATAGAATTGTTGAAAAATTAATTCTCCATTTGTTTCTATTTTATGGAAATGGGCAATTGAAGCAGTTTTGTTAATCAGAGTTAGGGAATTTTTCAACAACTCTAATGATTATAACTGATTTTCTTTTCAGGTTTTGAGACAGGCTCAAAAAATTTGCCGATGATTTCTGATAAAGGTCTTTCAGCAGTAAGGTAAAAGCGGCCACATTAAATTTTAATAATATAAAAATCTTTTTTATGAAAATTGAGATCTATATTTGATCAGATAAAATCGATAATTTTAGAGAAAACCGCCGAGACATTCACTCGGCGGTACTGATAAAAACTTACTTAAAACTAATTGTATATTTAGTAGTATAAGATTCTTTTATTTTTTCTTCTCCAATAGTTCCAGTAACTTCTACTGTTTCTTCAACAGACAGAGTAGCTTTATCTACATCATTCATGTTCGATGCCGCATACTTCCCATTACTGACTTTAAAAGTAAGATCTACTTTAGGGTATACAGAACCGTTGACCGAATAAGAATCCGAATACATTTTTTGAGTGCTATTCATGGTATACGTAAATGAACCGGTATTTTGATCGAAACTATTTATATCAATAATAGCTTCTAAGCTACCGTCTCTTGAAATCTCTCCGTTAAATGTAGTGACCTCAGAACTTCCTCCCTTTTCCGCCGAAGGAACATTTTCTTTACAATTTTGAAAGATAAGTTTTGAACCTGTATAATTCAAAATCATTGATCCATTGGCACCTTGTCCCTCGGTTAGATTTCCTAACGACATTTTCATACTTCCGCCTAAAGAACAATCCTTAGTCGTCTCCGGACCTGTTAAAAAAGGAGACGCTTTTCCATTGGAATAGGCTCCTTGTTGTCCAGGATTGTTACTCCCATTCAACATACTTAAAGCCGCATATACTCCGGAAGCATTGGGTTTTTGAGACTGAACTGCTGCTAATAAAAGCAGATTGGTAGTTGAATCGTCATCCTTTTTACTGTTACAGTTTGCAAAGAACAAAGTTAAGAGCAGTGCAACTGCTATTTTTTTTTGAAACATAATCGAATCCTCCAAAGTTGATTCAATTAAGCCAACGAACTCAGAATTTTTTTGTGCCACGAAAAAATTTAAAAATAAGATTTAAATCCTGAAAACCAATGCGTATGTTTTGTGAATTCAGTCGTCTTTACAATCTGTGATTCCCAGATTCTGTCTCTTTTGCCCGCTTTACGATTTTTGAAATACGCTTTTTTCTAAAAATAAATATACTTTCAAAAAGATTTTAGTCTCTATTTTAAATTTTTCTTCAAAACTATGAAATTTTTGTAACTTTACTCCATTTTTAAACATTTAAACAAAGTATTTAAAATCGATCTTATTTTTTTATATATACAAACTTAAAAAGAAAATTACCCACTTATCACAGTTTTAAACTTTGTCCATAGAACGAAATTTTCTTAATGCTTATAATTTTGTATTTTATAATATTTAAATACTTTTATATATCCCACAAAACATTTCAATTAAGAGCTGGCATCAAAATGTGGAAACTATTACAAATTTAACTACATTAGATCTACTCGAAAGTTCGCAAATTGACAAATACAACCTAATCTGTAGGAACTACTGTATATTAAAAATTTCTAAAGAATTATCGCGTAAAATCCTTTGAAGTTTTGAAACGGCTCTTAGTATATAAACAAAATCTTTTAGTAATCTTTGCAAAACTGAGTAGTATAAATTTTAATTATAAGTACTGTTTCAAAACAAAATGTTGGATAGTGTTATATAGTTCTGGATAATAAAATGTATTTTTAGAACTAATCAAACAGACCATTCTTTAAAAATCGAGTCGATCCGATTCAGAATGAACGATTCCTTTTCAGAAGAAAATCGAGCTTGTTTTAAATCTAAAACTAAATCCTTCAATTCGTTTTGAATTTGAGGATCTAATTTTCTAAAATCAGGAACCCAAAGAGAATTTAAATCTCCCGGCTCGGCTTTCCAAAGACCTCTCGCGTATTCTCTTCTTCTAGTTTCCAAATCCTTTTTAGAAACCGAAGAGATAAGATACGCATAAAGAGGATCTACCCATTCTTCCATGTTGGCGACTGGATTAAACCCGTGAAAACAAGTTAAGTGAACTACGTTGCTAAAATTTCTGACAATTCTAATTTCAGTTCTATGAAAACTGGAAGCAAGAATAGGACAAGGGGACTTAGATTCTTGAGTATACCAATTTTTTCTTCTCGAAGGTAAAAATCTCTGATGGACTCCTCTTGTAATTCCAAATTGTAAGTGATTTCGCAAAGCAAGAGAATCCTTCAGATCAAATTCAAGTTTTACATCCAATAACCATACTTTGGCGCCTTTTTGGCTTAACTCTTCCCAATCAGAGTGTAAGAATATTCTATTTCTTGCATATTGAGATTTTGGAATACAAGTTTTAAAATGTTTTTCAGGAATTCCAGAAGTTTCTACCATTTCTTTTGTAAATAGAAAAAAGTCGTTGTCTCCGGTCGCAATTCCTCGGGTAAATTTCCCAAACTCAGTCAACGGAACAAAATGACCTAATCTTTCTTTTTCAAAATCGGCCTTTTTATCGCTCTGATACGTTTTCTTTTCAAGCCGATGAAAAATGGGGCTCCACTTTGCCTCTGGATCAGGAAAAGAAATCCAATCCGTTTGAATAGATTCTACAGAACAAAGAGGAAGTTTAGATTCTTCGGAAAAAAATCCCGGTTTCAATCTCGTCCAATAAAATCCGGACTTTTTTTCTCTTTCGGAATTTTCAAATAATAAAATACAAGAACTCGTAATTGCTTCGTCAAAAAGGATATCTTGAGGAGAAAATAAAAATAAAGAATGTAACAATCCGGATTCTTGCAGAACAGATTTGATAAAAACCCCATAACCTGAATTGAAAAAATCCTGAGGTACAAGAAAAGCGGCCCTACCTCCTACATGGATTAGATTCAAACATTTTAATAAAAAGAAGACGTAAAGATTTGCGGTTCCAGGAAGTTTTCTATCCGACTTTCCTTCAAATTGTTGAATTAACTCTTTTGAATAATTTTTATCGTTAATCTTTCTATAGAGAGGATTACATAGAATAACGTCGAATTTTTGATTTTCTTCCTGTAATAAAAAATCCCGATCATAAAAACTAAGTATACTAGAATCAGAAATTCTATTTTCTAGTACAGCGCGACTTGAACTTAAACATTCTATATCCAAATCAAAACCGACCCATTCAGCATTGAGATCTGGAAGTCTATTCAGCACACTTTCGAAAAAAACTCCGTTCCCGATCGCTGGGTCCAGGATACGTTTTAAACCTTCTGAAGAAGTAATTCGTTCTGCACCTAAAACCCAATCTACTAGGAAATGTGCGACTCTTTCAGGTGTAAAAAACTGTCCTAGAAATTTATTTTTTCGATTTACCTCTTGAGACATCTATACCGTGTATTTCCAATCATTCATTCGTAACTTCGAACAAAATCATATTTTTATGCTCTTCTATATTCGAAAGCCTATAACAGTCAAAGACAAAAGTTTCAGAACCTAACAACCAGTAAATTATTTAACTAAACTTAGTATTGTTATACGACTTACCAGTATACTACCTATTGAACATTTCTACATTAGAAATCTTTTTAAACGGACATGAGAATAATGATGTATACATCTATATTATTGAAAATTTTTATAAACAGACTTCGAATTAAAATTCAACTCAGTTCTTATTCTTTAGATTTCTAAAAATGTTGATTCGTTAAGATTTAAAAAATGAAGTTATTTTTGAAACAAATATCTTTCTTTCGTTATTTTAAAATTTACGTTTTATTTTTTTTATTCTTAAACACTTTATAATCGATAGAATTTTTATTTATCTTTTTTTGATTCCTTGGATTGGTTAATAAAATTTTTCCAGCAGGAGTTGAGTTTTTTTATATTTTAGATTCTTATTTAAAAACGTTTAAAATTTCAGATCAAAAAACATCATACTTTAAATTGAAGTAGAGAAGGTTTTATCCAAAATTAAAAAGAAACTTAGTCAGTTCTTTTACCAGTTCCGAAACGATTTAGATTGAGTTGAGAATAAAAATACAATTTAACCGTTACTCCAAAAACAATATGCTTATGAACAGAATTCTTAGTTAAAAATATCTCTTAAGTATCAATTTATTTAAGAAAATCACTTTAAAATAAATTTTTAGACAAATAATCCGTTTAAACTTTGAATTTCCGAAAACTATTGAATTGTATCTATTTTATAGTTTCTTTCGCAAAAAATCCATCATTCTAATTCTTGAAACAAACTCATAACATCGTTAGATAATAAGTAAAATAATCATTCACCATCTTCAGTTCGAGAAAGATTAGACAATTAAATAAATTTTAATATTATCATATAATACTAATTAAATTTTCATATTTCCATAAAATTCAAAATCAGTTTTTCAAGTTTTTGAAATTTTAAGTTTTTTCGGTTTTTCATAAAAACAAATAGATCAAATCCATTTTATCAAAAAGTAATATGAATTTTTCAAAAATTCTATCCTTGTAGGCCTTACAAAACTTATTAGTTATCATAAAATATACCTTTACATTGTATGATTTATGACTCTCTAATATTATACTTTCCACATTTTTGTGAAACTAAAACGTAACTTCTTGAACTCAATAAAATTCTTCCTGAATACCGGTCCTTAGAGAGGCATTCGCTGGGTTTTCGGTCGCTTTTAAACTCAGCAAAACACTTCCTAAACTCAATACATCTCTCCCTTTAGGGCGTTCGACAGACTTTGGAATAAAAAACCTAAGTACTCAATTTTATAAGAATCAGTAATATAAAAATTTTTAACTTCCCTTTGGATGATTAGGTTCTTATTATAATTACCACAAATTCAATTTTTTAGTAGTTGATAAACCTTTAATTAAAGATTCGCAGGTGCTAAACTTGAAAAGCCATATCAACTCAAAATAAAAAAAGAATCTACTGAAGAAGATCTACAGTAACAGACTCCGGATTTTGATTTTGGTATAATTTCATCAATAAACGGACCAATTCTTTCTTTTCATTTTCCGTAAAACCCCTATATAAATTTCCCAGAAGAGACCTTGAAATTCCAAGTAAAACAGGACGAACAGAATCCGCTTTAGGGGTAAGTTCCAAATGAATGATTCTTTGATCTTCAGAATCTTTTGTTCTAGCTACAAGCCCTAACACTTCCAATTTATCCACAAGAGCGGTTAACGTGGATTTGTCTCGATTGATCATCTTTGCGATATCCTGCATCTGTGCTTTGTTCTTTTTTACGAGCGCAAACAAAATATCCGCGTGGGAGGTCGTTAATGGACTTAAATTTTTTTCCTTTAACTCCTGATTGAGATGCTTGTGAAATTCGTCTCGGATTCTCGAGATCAAATAAATGACCATTCTAGGACTCATATTTTACCTAATTTTAAATTTATTTTTCAATCAGGCAAATTGATACAGATAGATAACCTCTCCTACCGCAGCTGCTTTTGTGGAACCTTCGGTTTCAAAAG
Organism: Leptospira interrogans; assembly: GCF_900156205.1. Lineage (GTDB taxonomy): Bacteria > Spirochaetota > Leptospiria > Leptospirales > Leptospiraceae > Leptospira > Leptospira interrogans. The sequence goes on along the minus strand of NZ_FTNA01000027.1, from coordinate 21,932 downwards.
TCATCTTCAGAGTCATTCTAGCCGTACCTCTTAGGTCCTTTAGCTCGATCAACTCTGCTTTCAGTCTCAATTTGCTTCCTACTTTTACGGGTTCTAAAAACCTAAGTTTTTCCATTCCGTAATTTATCCCCATCTTAATATTCTTTAATTCTAATATTTGAGATAAGAGATAAGGCGCCATAGATAAGGTAAGATAACCGTGAGCAATCGTTCCTCCAAAAGGGGATTCCTTTGCCGCTTTATCCGGGTCAGTATGAATCCACTGATGATCCAGAGTCGCGTCCGCAAATTTTTTCACTTGCTCCTGAGTCACAGTGTGATAATCGGAAACTCCGATCTCCTTTCCGGCATACGCTGCCAATTCTGCAAAACTGGACAATACTACCTTAGCCATGTTTTTTCTCCTTTACTCCGTTTTGTTTTTTAATTTTTCCGTAAGATGTTCAAAAATTTCAGATTCTAAAATGGACAAATCGATATTGTCCTGAAGCCCCAATGCTTTTCCAGAATAGATTGCTTTCCATACAACTTCCCCGCTATCTACTTCTATCGCTTTTACAGTAACTTCCAAAACCGAATTTCCAGAAGCGGTTCCATAGTCCGTAATATCAGTAAAAACTGCCACATCACCATTGAGTTGTTTGGCGATCTGAATCCCTTTTTCTTCGTTCAATGAATTTTCGGACTCGATTTCGGAACGAAATAACTTTTCCAATTTATATTTTTCCTGGATCTTACCGCCGTATCCAAGAATGGCTAATTCTAACTTTTCGTAACTTCTAGATTCAAAAAATTTCTTTTGTTCCACATTTTGACTTTTTAATAACCAAGCAGATCGGATTCGAACCGGAAAAACTACGTGACGAACTTTTTTCTCGGGAGCAAAACCTTTTCGAACGAATACATTTCCTAAAATAGAATATTGAGGAGAACATTGAACAAATATAACAAAGAATATAAATAGAACGTAAAAAAGACTTTGGGACGTGAGAATTCTCTTCCCGAAAAAGTAGAGTGGGATACGAGAGGAATACAAATCGTTTTCTCTTTTCAAATTCATTACTACCAGTTGTTAGATGAATCATTTGTCCATCCGTTTTTTATCAAACGGATTGATAGCTTTTGGCGTTCTGATTCTAAATTCTAATTTAGGATATTTTAGTTTTGACTTGCTTTCGTTTTTGCCGAGAAAGTTTTTAGAATTGTTTTGAAAAAAATTCTATTTTTTATTTTTGAAATATTACTGGATCAAAACCGATCCTTTTCAGTTGAGTTCCATTTTTAAAAAAATGAAAGGACCTGAAAGCCGAAATAAGATCTGTTTGAATTTCAGGTTGACAGGCTATATACAAACGAGAGTCTAATCGGTGCTATGAATCCGGTTCTAATAATAGCATGTGGTAAACAAAATGCCGGTCTATACGATTCAATGAATAACGCTCCTGAACATCTTGGCCCTTTATTAATTCAATTCTTACTTGGAGTAGGTTTCTCCGCTCTGATTCTTACCCTTGCCATACTCATAGGTCCTAAGAAGAAATCCAAACCTCAAGATACCTTCGAATGCGGGGTACAGTATTACGGAGACGCGAGAGGACTTTTTAACATCAAGTTTTACTTAGTTGCCGTCCTTTTTATACTGTTCGACATCGAAGCGGTTTTTTTATTTCCCTACGCGGTCAATTTGATCGGGTTTAAGAACGCTGGTCTTGGTTTTTTTCTATTCTTCGAGATGTTTGTGTTTGTTCTAACCTTAGTGGTAGGTTTATACTATATCTGGAAGAAAGGAGCGCTGGAATGGGACTAAGTGATTTGAGTAAAACCCCGGGCCAGGCACTGGGGGATATGGTTCAACTTGGAAACGTGGAATCCGTAATCCAATGGGGAAGAAGCTATTCCCTTTGGCCTTATCCTTTCGCTACCGCCTGTTGTGGTATCGAGTATATGAGCACCGCCTGCTCCGATTATGACATCGCACGTTTTGGTGCGGAACGACCTTCATTTTCACCTCGGCAAGCGGATATGATTCTTGTTTTGGGAACCATCACCTACAAGATGGCTCCGGTTTTAAGACAGATCTACGATCAAATGGCAGAACCTAAGTTTGTAATCAGTGTAGGCGCCTGCGCTTCTTCCGGAGGAATGTTTCACACTTACGGCGTGTTACAGGGAGTAGACCGGATTCTACCCGTGGATGTATACGTTCCAGGATGTCCTCCCAGACCCGAAGCAATTTTAGACGCACTTTTAAAATTACAAACTAAATTAAAAACCCAGGGCTTGGAAGCAAGACGTCAAGAAGTAATGCAAAAGATCCAGGAACTCAACGAAAGAAATAAGCCCCTGGTTGTGCGATGAAAGAAAAAGTAGAAAGTTTTCTCAAAGAAAAATTCCCTCATTTTTTAGATTTTCAGGAAGAAGTAATATCCAACGTTCCCGTTTTTTTTCTCAAAGTGGAAGGTATAGTTCCCGTACTAACCGCTCTTAAAAACGATCCAACACTTCATTATAATTTTCTAAATGATTTAACCGCAGTAGACTGGCTGGGTAAAAAAGAGCCTCGTTTCGAAGTCAATTATCTACTTCGTTCTGAAAATAAAGCTTCCAGTAAAATTCGTATCAAGGTTAGACTGGAAGACGGAGAATCGGTTCCAAGTATTACTTCTGTATTTAAAGGAGCGAACTGGCCGGAAAGAGAAGTATATGATCTTTTTGGAATCTCTTTTATCGGTCATCCTAATTTAGATCGGATTTTAATGCCCGATAATTTTCAAGGACATCCTTTGCGGAAGGACTTTCCTTTGGAAGGTTTTGGTCAAGATTATCTGATCGAAGACCTTTTACACATTCACGTAAACGAAGACATTACAAAAGAAGGAGGGAAGAAATAGTATGATGTACGAAAAAACCGCAGAACACTTCGAACAAAAATATAAAAATCTTCCCGAAGGTCATCTACTCGTAAACTTGGGACCGTCCCATCCGGCCACACACGGAATTCTACAAAACGTGATCCAAATCGACGGAGAAAGAATCGTAGAAGCGGAATCGGTGATCGGATACGTACACCGTTGTTTTGAAAAATTAGGAGAACGTTATACTTACAATCAATTCTTAGTTTGCACCGATCGGATGAACTATGTTTCCACTCCACTCAATAATATTGGCTGGATTTTGGCCGTGGAAAAAATGATGCAGATAGAAGTTCCGGATCGTGTAACGTATGTTAGAATGATCATCTCCGAACTTTCCAGGATCATAGATCATATCATCTGCACCGGAATTTTAGGTGTGGATTTAGGCGCATTCTCGGGGATGTTACATCTATTTCATCATAGAGAAAACATCTATCAAATCATCGAAAAACTAACAGGCGCTAGACTCACCACTACGTTTTGTAGAATCGGAGGTCTTGAAAAAGATATTTATCCAGACTTTGTAAAAGAGGTCAAACTGGTCTGTAAAGGACTCAAACCTGCAATTGAAGAATTCAACAGTCTTCTTTTAAAAAATAAAATTTTTCTGGGACGCACGGAAGGGATTGGAGGAATTTCCGCAGAAAACGCAATCGCCTATGGTTATACCGGACCCAACCTCAGAGCGGCTGGGGTGGACTGGGACGTTCGTAAAGACGAACCGTATCTATTTTACGACAAAGTCGATTTTGACATTCCAATTGGAGAAGACGGAAGCGTTCTTCACAGAAGTTTAGTGAGAATGGAAGAAATGCGTCAGTCGATCCGGATCATCGAACAGCTCGTAGACGGAATTCCAAGCGGACCTTGGCACGCAGATCTTCCTCACGCCTATCTTCCCGAAAAACACAAAGTCTACAACAACATGGAAGAATTGATCTATCATTTTAAGATCATTATGCACGGCGTAAAAGTACCTCCGGGAGAATACTACATGGCAACGGAAGCAGCCAACGGAGAGTTAGGATTTTACATCGTATCCGAAGGGGAAAAATCACCTTGGAGAGTACACGTTAGACGCCCTTGTTTTTGGTATTATCAATCTTTTGCAGAACTGGTCCGTGGCGGACTTTTAGCGGATTCGGTCGCGACCATGAGTTCCTTAAATGTGATCGCAGGGGAGTTGGATTGCTGATGGGTTATAAGTTCAGCGAAACTTCCGAAAAAAGATTTCAAAAAATGCTGGAAGCGTTTCCGGACAAACGTTCCCTGATTCTTCCTTGTTTGTATATTCTACAAAGAGAAAACGGATTTGTGGATCAAGAAGGAATGAACTACATTGCAGAACGTATAGGAGATCCGATTTCTCTGGCGCAAGTCTACGGGGTCGCCACGTTTTATACCCTCTACAATAAAAAACCGGTCGGTAAATATCATATACAGATTTGCGGAACGTCTAGCTGTTATCTGCGTGGAAGCGACGAAATCGAAGAACATATTTGTAAACGTCTCGGAATTCATACCGGACAAACTACGTCTGATCAAAAATTCACCTTAGAAGAAGTAGAATGTTTAGGCGCCTGTGGATACGCTCCTATGGTGCAAATTAACGACGACTTTTACGAACATCTGACTCCCGAAAAAGTAGATCAGATTTTAGACGATCTGAACTGACAAAAGGAAATCCTTATGGCAGAAATGAAACTTCTTACGAAATACATCGACAATCCTCAGTCCACCAAACTGGAGTTTTACGAATCCGTACACGGATACGATGGAATGAAAAAAGCGCTTCAGATGAAACCAGACGACATCATCGCAGAAGTCAAAAAATCCGGACTGAGAGGAAGGGGTGGAGCCGGTTTTCCGACCGGTCTTAAATGGTCGTTTATTCCCAAAGACATTCCAAAACCGAAATATATCATTTGTAACGCGGACGAAGGAGAACCGGGAACATTCAAAGATCGTAAACTGATTGAGAATCTTCCACATCAGATTATAGAAGGGATGATCATAGGAGCGCGCGCGATCGGTTCCAACAAAGGATTTTTTTATATTCGAGGAGAATTCCAAAAAGGCGCAAAAGCCATACAGGCGGCGATCGACGAAGCCTACTCCAAAGGATATTTAGGAAAGAATATTTTAGGAAGCGGTTTTGATTTTGATCTGATTCTTTACGAAGGAGCGGGCGCTTATATCTGTGGAGAAGAAACCGCGCTGATCAATTCACTCGAAGGAAGAAGGGGCCATCCTAGATTAAAACCCCCCTTCCCCGCCGTGTCGGGACTTTATCGTTCTCCGACCGTAGTCAATAACGTAGAAACTTTTTCGGCGATTCCTCATATTTTAGATAAGGGAGCGGATTGGTATTCTAAAATAGGAACGGAAAAATCTCCGGGCACGAGATTATTCAGCGTATCCGGTCACGTAAAAAAACCGGGCGTTTACGAAATCGAATTAGGAACTCCTTTATTAGAATTAGTGAATGATCTTTGTGGTGGAATCATAGACGATAAACCTCTCAAGGCGATCATTCCGGGAGGATCCTCCGTTCCGATTCTCACCGCGGAAGAATGTAAAACCGCAAATATGGATTTTGAATCCATGGCCGCTCATAAAACCATGCTCGGCTCTGGAGCGGTAATCGTTCTTGCGGAAGGAACTGACATTGTAGAAACCACGTATCGATTCGCCCGTTTTTACGCACACGAATCCTGCGGTCAGTGCACTCCTTGTAGAGAAGGAACACATTGGGTCAGGGACATTCTCTATAAAATTAGAGAAGGAGAAGGAACAACCGAAGACATAGATCTGATTTTTTCTTTATCCAGAAATATGGAAGGAGGAACCACGATCTGTCCACTTTCAGACGCTTGTGTAGGAGCGGTCCGACCAGCGTTACAAAAGTTCCGCTCCGAGTTTGACGCAAAATTGAAAGTAAAACCGATCGTACCCGATCATCCTCGAAGAAGAAAAGAAGATAAGATCGAGTCGACTGCAGGAGAAAAGACAAGTCCATGAACTGGAACGAAATTCTATTTTGGCTTTTAAAAAGCGGGCTTTTCTTTTTTATACTCATCACTGCATGCGCATACTATACTCTCGCAGAAAGAAAGGTCGCAGGTTTTATCCAAGATCGCAAAGGTCCGAACCGCGCCGGTTTTTGGGGCTTGTTACAACCTCTCGCGGATGGAATTAAATTTTTGACTAAAGAGGAAGTGTTTCCCGTTCAAGTAAATAAGGTAATGTATCTAATCGCTCCAGCGATTTCCATGACTTGCGCGATTATGGCTTGGTCCGTAGTTCCACTGGGAGGACAAATTCCACTTCCTTCTTGGCTTCAGGAAAAAACCGGTCTTACTTTTTTAGATCTACAAATCGCCAATCCGGATACGGGAATTTTATTTTTATTTGCGATTTCCTCTTTAGCGGTTTATGGAATTATCATAGCGGGTTGGGCGAGTAATAACAAATATTCGTTGTTAGGTGCGGTTCGTTCTACGGCACAGATGATCAGCTATGAACTTCCTCTCGGAATGAGCGTGGTTTCGATCGTGATTTTATCTGGTTCTTTAAGACTTACCGACATCAGCGCGTCTCAGGTAGGTCTTTGGAACATTTTCAAACTTCCGGGGTTCATCGCGTTTTGTCTGTTTGTAGTAGCCATGTTTGCAGAAACAAACCGCTTACCTTTTGATTTGGCGGAGGCGGAATCGGAACTGGTTGTGGGATTCCACACAGAATACGGAGCCTTTAAGTTCGCACTCTTTTTTATCGCGGAATATATGAACATGATCACAATGAGTTGTGTAGTAACGCTTCTTTTTTTTGGAGGATATCAGGTTCCGTTCGGAATTTTAGAAGGGCACGTATTACAACCGTTATTCGGACTTGTCTTCTTTTTAGGAAAGGTATTATTTTTCACCTTTTTGTTTTTATGGGTACGATGGACCCTCCCCCGTTTCCGTTATGATCAACTGATGTCTTTGGGATGGAAAAAACTCATTCCTTGGGCGATTTTGAACATACTAATCGCGAGTATCTATATACAATTTTAAGAATATAAGAAATATGTCATTTACAGATCAACCTCAACTGCTTTTGTTTTTTCTATTCGCTTCGGTGATGATACTCAGTTCGTTGGGAGTGATTTTTCATCCGAACCCAATCACTGCCGCGGTGCTTTTAGTGCTCAGTTTTTTTTCACTAGCGGCGATCTACGCGGTGATGAACGCGATCTTTATCGCCACGATGCAGCTACTGGTTTACGCCGGGGCGATTATGGTTTTGGTAGTATTTGTGTTGATGTTACTGTCGCTTCGGGACGATGCACCTCGGTTTTTTATCTTCGAAAAACCAATTAAAAAACTCTTATATTTGGGATTGGTAATGTTTTTAGGTGTACTTTTAATCACCGCGGTTCAAGATGGAATTCCATCCGAAACCACGGTTCCGATCGGGTATGCTCAAAATAAAGACGGAAAATTTGTAGGTTATTCGTTTCAGATTTCTAAAAACATAAAACAAACGAACACAAAATCAACTTTGGAAACTCCGAAGACTACTTCCGAAAATCAGAACCATGTACACGAGAAAGATACGGACCAAATCATTCTCACTTCCGGAAATACCGCAGCCGTAGGAAGCGCGATGTTTTTACGTTATCTACTTCCTTTTGAGCTCATCTCCGTATTGCTACTTGCGGCGGTGCTTGGCGCGGTAGTACTCGGAAAAAAGAATTTAGGAAGGAACACGGAAGGAGAAACCTTATGAACCACTTTATATCCGGAATTCCGATCCACTACTACCTCATACTTGCGATGATCATTTTCACAATCGGAGTCGCGGGAGTGATGGTAAGAAGAAGCGCGGTTCTGATTTTTATGTCGGTAGAATTGATCTTAAACTCGGTAAATCTAGTATTCGTAACATTTTCAAAAGCTCTGCATCAAATAGACGGAGAAGTGGTGGTGTTTTTTGTGATGGCGATTGCGGCGGCAGAGGCGGCGATCGGACTGGCCATTGTCATCGCAATCCATAGGATCAAAAAGACTAGTTATGTAGACGAAATGAATCTGATGAAATGGTAGAAGAATGGAAATATCTGTACTCATACCCACGTTAGTCGCCCTTCCTTTGATCGGCTTTTTAGTTTCCGGAATTTTCGGCAAATGGTTGAAAGGATTTACGGGAATATTTTCGACAGCGACCGTGTTCGTATCCTTTGCGTTGGCGCTTTTGTCTTTTGTTGACCGGTTTCATCCGATGAGAAACGGAATTCCGAAAATCGTCACCTTATTTCCTTGGATTACTACGGGAGGTTTAAACGTATCCCTCGCCTATCAAGTGGATCAACTTTCCCTTTATATGGTTCTGATCATCACCGGAATCGGATCTCTCATCCATTTATACAGCATCGGTTATATGAAAGGCGATCCCGGTTTTGCGCGTTACTTCGCCTATTTAAATCTGTTCATATTTTCGATGCTCAATCTGGTACTTGCAGAAAACCTAATACTTCTATTTTTAGGATGGGAAGGAGTAGGACTTTGTTCGTATTTATTGATAGGGTTTGACTATCATAAAGAAACGGCCGCCAACGCCGGGATGAAGGCGTTTATCGTAAACCGAATCGGAGATTTAGGGATGTTGCTCGGAATTGCGTTCGTGTTTTGGTACACGGGTTCCGTATCCTTTACCGTAATCGAAGAAGCAATTTTAGAAATACCATCTTTTCGTTATATACTACCGTTAGCCGCGGCTTGTTTTTTTATCGGAGCGATCGGAAAATCCGCACAACTTCCATTACACGTATGGCTTCCGGACGCGATGGCTGGCCCAACTCCCGTTTCCGCGCTCATTCACGCGGCGACGATGGTAACGGCGGGAATCTTTTTAATCGCAAGATTAAATCCTATTTTTTTATCCGCTCCACAAGTCGGACATTGGATCGTAGTTATAGGATCGATCACCGCTTTTTTTGCAGCGACCGTAGGCTTATTTCAAAACGACATCAAAAAAGTCCTGGCCTATTCTACCGTTTCACAACTCGGATATATGTTTGTGGCGATGGGAGCCGGAGCGTATGTCGCAGGGCTCTTTCATTTAATGACTCACGCTTTTTTTAAGGCTCTTCTATTTTTGGGGTCCGGATCGGTAATCCACGCGTTACATCACGAACAGGATCTACGTAACATGGGCGGACTTAAGAAACAGATGAAAATAACATGGATTACTTTTTTGATTGGGTCGCTTGCAATTTCAGGAATACCACCGTTTAGCGGATTTTTTTCCAAAGATCTAATATTAGAAAAAGCTTATGCTTATGGAACCTTGTTTTACGGACTCGGAATTATAACCGCGCTTTTGACGGCGTTTTATATGTTTCGAATGACGTATCTAACGTTTTACGGAGAATCCAGAGTATCTTCCGAAAAGGCTTCGCATCTGCACGAATCCCCACTTGTGATGACGATTCCCCTTATCATTTTATCCATCGGAGCGACGGTCACCGGATTTTTGGAAGTTCCTCATCTTTTTTACGGAGGAGTCAGAATACTTACAAGTTACTTCGGTCCGGTTTTTATCCGAGGAATTGAAATTTCGGAAAGGATCGTAAAACAACCATTAGACGCTCGCGAGGTCGGAACAACAACCACTGTCGAGTTGAGTTTGATAGCGGTATCGATTGCAGTTGCAATTTCCGGAATATTCATCGCAAGGATGATCTTTTTAAACGGGAAAAAAGTTCCAGACTCGGAAGAATCCCATACCGGAATCAAAAGAATACTTACTAAAAAATACTACGTGGATGAGTTTTATCATAACTTCATCGTGGAACCGATCCTACTGCTCGGAAAATTTTTAGCAGATCACGTGGAAAGAAATTTCCTAGATCTAATGTTACGCGGCACGGGAAGAGTGGCGGTTGCGATTTCTTTGGTTTTAAGAAGGGCTCAAACCGGAATCGTAGTGGACTACGCAATTTTGATTGTATTAGGAACCGTGGTCATTCTTTCCTTTTTTCTATTGAGGGGGCTATAACTTGGATTTCCCACCGTATATACTGAGTGTTTTTTTATTTTTACCGTTCATTGGGGTTCCACTTTTATTTTTATCCAACAAAGTAAATTGGTTAAGATTCATAGCAGGATCGTTTACACTCCTTCCCTTTTTAATTATTGTAGGATTATATTTCAAATACGATCCTACGAACTCTTCACTTCAATTTGTAGATCGGATATGGGGAATCATCGTTTCCGGAAATCTAAAAGTAGATTACCATATAGGACTGGACGGATTTAGTCTTTTACTTTGTGGAATGTCTTCTTTATTGTTTTTTCTTTCCACGTTAGCAACTTGGACGAGCATCACAAATCGAATTCGCGAATTTTATGTTTATCTAATGATCGTAGAAATGAGCGTGCATGGAGTGTTCTTATCCGGAAACCTAGTATTATTCTACATCTTCTGGGAAGCAATGGTGTCCCCGATGGTTCTTATGGTGGGAATCTGGGGAGAAGATCAAAGGGTCAAGGCAGCGATTAAGTATCTGATCTTTTCTTTTACCGGATCGGTATTGATGCTTGCAGGAATTCTAATATTATATTTTAAAACAGGAACGATCGTAATAGAAGAATTATCCACAGGTTTATTACCGGAAATTCCTAAAAACATACGATTGTTTATGTTTTTTGCATTTGTACTTGCGTTTGCGATCAAGGTTCCATTGTTCCCTCTACATACATGGATGCCGGACGTACATTCACAAGCTCCAACCGTGGGTTCAGTGGACCTTTCCGGAATATTATTAAAAATCGGATTGTATGGATTTATACGATTGGCGATTCCACTTTTTCCGGAAGAAATGCTCGAGTACCGAGAACTTTTAGGCGCCCTTTGTATCGCAGGAATTATCTACGGGGCAGTAATCGCGATGGCACAGGAAAATTCAAAACGAGTCGTGGCATTTTCTTCCCTTTCTCACATGAGTTTTTGTATGTTGGGAATTTTAAGTTTCACCGAAGAAGGGATGGCCGGTGGAATGTTGCAGATGCTCAACCACGGATTTACCGCGGGAATGTTATTCTTTATGCTTGGAATGTTACACGAAAGAATCGGAAACAACGACATATCCAAAGCAGGCGGATTGTCAAAACTGCTGCCAGTATTTTCAGTATTTTTTGCGATCGCAATTTTTTCTTCTCTTGGAGTGCCAGGAACCAACAGTTTTATAGGAGAATTTTTAATCATACTCGGAAGTATCAAAGCAAATGTCGTATACGGCGCGTTAGCTGCAACGGGAGTTGTATTCGCAGCGGGTTATCTTTTGTTATTTGCAAAAAGGATGATCTTTGGAGAACCGACTAAAAACTTAATCGAACACAATGATCTTAATTTAAAAGAATGGGTAATTTTAGTACCGACCGTAATTATGATTTTTTGGATCGGAATTTATCCGAAACCATTTTTAAAAGTATTAGAACCTTCCGTAAAAGTAGCATTAAACTCTGCATCTGCCAAAGTTATAGAAGATCGATCTAAAAAAACGTTTAAAAGCGCGGAGCTAAACGATCCGTATCATAAGGACGTGGAACATCTAAGAAAATTCACTTCTTATAAATCCCTGGGAGTAGAACCGTCTAAATATGCGGAACGTCTGCAAAGATATCCAAGCAAATATTCCTTACCGGAACCAATTCGAAAAAATTCCGATGAGGAGACACAAAAATGAATCTATTTGATTTATCTATTTTACCATTTTTAAATCTTGCACAGGTCGTTAATGAAAGTAGGGTTCCGAACGTGCCAGACTTACTTTCCGTTTTACCTGCGCTCGTCTTGGCGACAGGCGGAGTATTTTTGATTTGTTTATCCGTATTATTTAAAACGAAAGAATTTATAATCGTAAGATACGTTTCGGGACTGATTTTACTTTTGGCATTTGCGGCCGTATTTTATACTTCGTTTCGATTTCCAGGAAACGGATTTCACTTTAGTGGGCAAATTGAAAATTCCGTATTATCTTTTTGGCTAAATTTAATTTATATTTCTATGGCAATTGGAACCGCTGCAATAGTTCCGAGAATATTAAAAAATCATAAAATAGAATTCCCTGAATTTTATCCACTACTTCTATTTGCAACTTGTGGAATGACTCTAATGACTACGGGACAAGATTTTATACTAGTGTTCGTGGCTTTAGAACTAATGAGCATCTGTTTATATATATTGATAGGGATGGCAAGAAGTGATCTGTTTTCTTTAGAAGCCACATTGAAATATTTTCTATTAGGAAGTTTTTCTTCCGGATTTATGTTGATGGGTATTGCTTTTTTATTCGGAGGAAGCGGGTCTACAAATATTACCGAGGCTTTAAAACCACTGACCATCGCCGGTTATCAAGGAAACTTTGCCAAGATAGGTTTAGTATTGTTCATCACAGGAGTTGCGTTTAAGATAGCATTGTTTCCATATCACGCTTGGACCCCGGATGCATATGAAGGCGCTTTAACACCTGTTACAGGTTATATGTCCACTGCAGCAAAAGCTGCGTCGATCGGGCTACTTTTAATACTTTATACAAAATTACCACTTCCACTTGAGAATAGTACCTGGGCGTGGTTGCCCGGAATTCTTGCATTATGTTCTATGATCTACGGAAACCTACTCGCATTAAAACAAGAAAATTTAAAACGAATGCTTGCGTATTCTTCGATTGCACACGCAGGTTATGTAGTAGCAGGAATTTCTGCAGGGATCAAAGAGGAAGTATTATTTTATCTAATCGTATATTCATTTATGAGTTTGGGAGCGTTTGCGATCCTCGCATATTTGGAAGAAGGAACCAGACAAGTGACTTTCTTTTCCGTTCAATCCTTATCTGGAGTAAAACCTTTAACTGCAATAGCAATTAACATTTTCTTCATGTCTTTAGCGGGAGTTCCTCCCTTTGGAGGTTTTTGGGCAAAGTTATTCTTATTTCAAAAACTCGCAGAATCGGAAACACTCATGAATCGGATATTACTCATCGGTGGGGTAACTAATTCAGCATTAGCACTTTATTATTATCTAAGAATTGGAATCGCAACTTTTATGAGTAGCGACGAAGGAGAAATATCCAGGAACCACGCAGCGCCTTACAGCGTAGGAGTAACCGGGGTCGTATTATTTTGTCTTTTAATGGTCTCGGTAGGATGGTTTTTGTTAGTTCCAGGCAACTTACTAGCGTTAGGTGAATTGCGGTTATCAAGTTCCATCTTTCGTTGAATTTAAGAACAAACACCACAATTTACAACCACTGGAATATAATTCGATCCAAAAGTCCAATTTTAAAACCAATCGATAACTTGATTTTACCGTTTTTAAATGTGCGGGAACTCTTTCAAAGCTATAGTTTTTAACAGTTATTATTTAACATGAGTTCGGCGTAAGAAAACCATGATTCTGAAAAAAGTTAGAATCTGAACTTTACAGACTGATTTTTTAAATGTGGGAACTACTGCAAGATTTCGTTCGAAAAAAGTATGATTTAAAATCACAAAAAAGATAAAAAGAGACGTAATCTGTAGGAACTACCACAAAACTTAAGTTTGTCTGTAAAATGATGTGGGAACTATTACAAATCGACGATTTTACGAACAAATTCTAAACTTGTAAGACTCATATTTTTAGAAAATTTTTACTCAGTCGAACTCACGTTACTACTCGAACGCATGAAAATAATACTACCAAAGCTTGTTTCAAAAGTTAGAATATACGACCTCCTTTAAAAAACAACCAACAATTCCGAGTTTTTGAGGACTTCCTTATTTTTGTAAAAATAGACGGTTCATTTCGGGTATCTTTCATGCGTCCGAGTAAAAAATAAAATTTAAATTTTAATAATGACCGCAAAACAGCGATTTTGCGCAGAAATCGGATGGACGATGATTCTTTTTGTATTTTATACTAGTCCCCACAAATTCAAGTTCTGAAACAACTCGAATTCTGCTATAACACGACTTAAACGTACAAGATACCAAAACCTCAAATTAGATTTTAAACAAATAAATCATGAATTTAAAACGTAGTATTCCAATTATAAATGAACTTCATAAAGAAACATATGTCCATCCACGGGGTTTTCAAAGTAGGTAGATCCTTTGATATATTCACTTTTTGGAATAAACACTTTAAAATATTTCGGAGGTTTAAACCAAACCGGATACTCAGCATTTTGGTCGAAATACTTATTTTTACTCGACTTTCTTTTCACTTCTTTTAATTGATTCAATTCTTTAAATTCTTTTCTCCATTGTAAGGGCGCCTTGATCTCTAAAAATAAAATGTGTTCATGAGTAATATGAGGGGATTCCCAATATTTACCGTGAATTACTTCCAAATCTTTGGGCAAGGAGCTATCACCGGACCAATATAAATATGCGGAAACTGGATCGTTCGTATTGATTTCCTCACAGTCGTAGACAAATAAACACAGCATGATCCATAAAACTGCAATCCACGATTTTCCTGTTTTCATAGAGCTTTACCTAAATTCAAATATAACAAACAACACGTTACTTTTGTCATTGATTACATTTTATTATTGATAAAATAAAGCCAAAGAAGAGCTACCCAAAGCCATAATAAAGGAATATATAAAAAATATAATATACTTTTAGGCCAGTTTCTTTTCTTAAGAAAATTAAATAGAATAGACGCAAATATAAAACCCAAAGGCCATAATATACCTACCCAAATCGCAGAAGGCCAAACCCAATCGCCGTGTAAGGAATCAGGATGTGGAAATAAAAACCCAGCAACCGGGAAAATCAAATAATACAATCCAAAACCTACGGCTCCCAGCGAAAAAAATCCTAAAAATGCTAAGATTATAAAAATGAAAAAACTAATTCTAACGTTATTGGGAATGGAATTCCACATACATATCTAATACCAGATAGCGTTTTCTTGAAAAGCGAATTTTACGATTTATTATTTACTTCAGTTAAGTTTCAAACTTTTTTATTGATAACTATATGACAAAGTATCCAATATTTTGCACTCAAACAAACTTTTGCGACAAGGCTCTCAGTATCTTTATTACATTGCTTCAATTATTTTGAAAAATTCATTCAAGAAAAAATCTCAATCTAAATATTTCTTATATTAAAGTTATTGAAAAGTTCTATATCTTACTCCATTCCTTTAACTACTCAGACACAAAAAAATAGTGTTCAAAATGAATCGTGGATTTTACGAAGAATAAAAGTTTACAAATTATACTATCTTATGACTTTTTTCGAAGCAGATTCCACATCTAAACCTTTAAAAAAAGTTTCCAATATTATTTTTATGTGCCAAAGTAATAGTAAAAAGAAAATTAATTTTCAACTCTACTTATAGCAAAAAATAGAATTGGTTAAAACCCCACAAACTTTAATTTTTAAAAATGAAAACCAATCTATAAAACTTTATCTAGAATCAGTATTGATAAACGACATTAAAATAAATAGAGTTGTTGAAAAATTAACTCTCCATCGGTCTCCATTGTATAAAAACGATCGGTTGAAGCGTTTTATTAATCTTCCATTATGGAATTTTTCAACATCCAATATCTTCAAATTTATATAAACGAATCATACAATTCTAAAATTAACCAAAATACCACAACGAATGTTTCAGTAGTAAACATATTCAAGTATTGGATTTCCAAAGATTAAAACAAAAAATCCATTCTGGTTTTCTTATACCCAGGGAATTGATTCCGCCAAATTTAAAAACATAAAGTTGTAGATAAATAACCAAGAGAAGAATTTTAAGAGATTGTCAAGTCACAGAGATTTAAAAGTCTGTGATTCTATCGGAAGGAGAAAAAAATGAACATAGAAATCGGAAAAGGATTAAACGGAATTTATTTCGGAATGTCTATAGACGAAGTAAAATCAAAATTAGGAGAACCAGACGAAATTTA
Organism: Leptospira interrogans; assembly: GCF_900156205.1. Taxonomy (GTDB): domain Bacteria; phylum Spirochaetota; class Leptospiria; order Leptospirales; family Leptospiraceae; genus Leptospira; species Leptospira interrogans. The sequence continues at coordinate 6,062 of NZ_FTNA01000027.1, read as the reverse complement.
CGACTACGACTACGAAGGCACACAATCCACCGGATATGAATATTTTTCCGAAGAATCCGAATACGAATTTGATCAAGAAGAAGATAACAAATTATATTCGATTACAACTTCAAATCCGTCAATTCAGCTTTTCGGAAAACCAATCATTGGAGAATCCATCGAAACGATCCGAGAGCTTCTCAATCAAAACGGAATCGACGATCTCGAAGAAGATGACGAAGAGGAACACGACCAGGAAGAAGATCATGATCATACTGGAGTCACTGCTTTCTCCGATAAAATCAACGCGGTCTTTCAATTTGAAGAAGATGAACTAGTCTTTTTCGGGTTTAGTCCATTATTTAAAGATGATCAGATCGATTGGCCCAAATACTAAGAGTCTAAAATTTAAAATCGATAGAAAGTTAATTTAAGAACCGACTATAAAATCTCGGTTTCAAATAATTCCCACGTTTAAAGAAGGGCTAAATTGACAAGGTAAAAGTTTGTGAAACCTTGTATTAGAAGAATATTAAATGGAAATACTGTATTGAAAAAAAATCTAACACGTGTTAGTTCTTTGGTTGAACAAGTTCTAATTCGATTATATCCTCTTTTTCAATTTCTTTGATATTCCCATCTTTATCTTTAAGTAGATAAAATTTTTCAGTCTCTTCGATCGTTCCAGAAACAACTTGTTTGTTTTTAAGAGTGATACGATATATAGGATACGAATTCTCTTCTATTTCGGATTTGATTAAAAAATCCGTTTCCCGATTGTGATGAGTAAAGTTTTCATTTAAGACCTTTTTAGAATTCTCCGAAAGCGCTTGGTATTTTGTAAATTCTTTTGGCTCAATTTTCATAACCTCGACTTCTTGCCCAGAGGATTGAGTAGAACTTTCAGAAGATCCATCCTTCAAAACCGAATAACCAGGTAAAATATCCATTTTTGATTTTGTAGAATCGACTCGTATAGCTCCTTCCAAAACCATAATTTGATATTTTTTAGAATGTTGATCTGCGATCAAAACGAGAGTTGTTCCCAAAAGTTCGGAAGATAAAGTATCTACTTTCGACCGAATTTTTAAAGATATTTTTTTTTTGTTCGTAGTGAATAAAACTTTTCCGGAACTTAAACTTAGATTTACTTCATCTCCTTTTTTAGAAGCTGAAAAAATGGATTCTGGTAAAATCCTCAACGTTAGTCCTAATTCTCCCGAAATTGTATAATCACAATAAGAATCCTTACCCGATTTCAGAATAATGTTTTCTTTATTAATAGAAACATTACACTGACCAGTAGTTACTGATTTTGTAATTTCAAATTCGTTTTGTTCCGAAGAAAAAAATCTGAAATAAAAAGCTAGAGCTGAAAGCAAAAGAACACAAGCAGCAGCTAATAATGAATTTCTAATATAGAAAGTTCTACTTTTGTTTTCATCGGATCCTAACTTTAGATTCATTTCTAAATGTCCGATTTTATTCTTTAATTTCATCAACTCAAAAAATTCTTTTCTAGATCTTGGATCCGATAAAAATTCACTGAGTTCTAGCCGTGTCATTTCGTTTGAAATTGCTCGTTCCATATTTGACCTTCGATTTGAATCTGAATTAGGTTCCATATTTTATCTCCTATATACTCTCAAAGTCGAAATTCAATGCTTCCAATTTCTTACGTAAAACGGTGAGTGTGGCGAATGTTTTTCTATTTACCGTTCTCACTGATATTCCCAATTTATCGGCGGTCTCTTTGATCGTATATTTCCTTAAAAAACGCAGTACAATTATATTTTTTTCCAACTGAGGTAGACTTTCTACACTTGCGTTTAAAAGATCCAACTGATATCTATCTTCCTCGTATTCTGTTTCCTTTTTTGAAATAATCTCTAAAACTTTCTGAGAATCTCCCAATTCTCTCTTTTCAACCGTATCTTTCTTTTTTATCATATCTAAGAATTGGTTTTTTGCGATCGTAAGCATCCAAGAGGTTTCATTTCCCTTGGAAGGATCAAATTTTTCCCAATGTCTCAAGACCTTGATAAAAGTTTCCTGGCAAATTTCTTCTGCCTCTTCTTTGGAAGCCCCTTTACTAAGAAGAAACCGATAAATTTTCTCATAATTTCTAGAATATAAACCGTCAAAATCAAAAATTTGACTTTCGGAATTTTGGCTCATCTAATATTCAATAACGAGCCGACTTTCCAAAAAGTGTCACTAAAAATCAAAAAAATTCGAATGCTTGCGACGTTTCAAAAATTTTTCCAACTTAAATTCTCCAAGATCCAGAAATCTAAAATTGCAAAATCAGATATTTTATTCCAAAACCAAAACAAATCACTTTTTATGAAAGGTGTATCATTTCTTTTCTTATGGATTTCTCTTTTTACAAACTTAGATGCAAAGTCAATCCTACTCAAAAACGGTAGGACGATCAATAATGTGAGCGTTAAAACCGTTTCCAACGGTTTTGAAATTACTCATAAAAGTGGGAAAGTGGAAAAAATCCCTCTCACAGAAGTACAAAAAGTTTTTATTTCTGATCGAGCACCGATTCCAGTCAAAAACCAAGAAACAGTAAAAAATCAAGAGACCACAAAAACGAACTCAGTCCCCAATTTAGAAACCGTAAAAGAAGAAAATATTCCGAAAAATCGAGAAAAAAAATCAGGGATTGGAGTTTTTGCCGAAGGATTAATACCAGGTTGGTCTAGATTACTTAGAAATGATTCTTATTACGTAAAAGGATTAGGAGTCTTTTTCGTCTTTGTAGAACTATTCTTTGTCTATAAAAGTTATATATATTTAAGTCCTGTAAAACAAGCGATTGAAACAAACCAACCGGCTACTCCTTTGGATTTAATCGCTATTACATCACAGGATCACAATCTAATGAATATAGCTGCTAGTTATAGCTTAGCTGAAAAATCTGGCCAAGTTGTACTTTCGGATGGTCAACTGTTAACTAAGGACCGTTATGCTTATGAAAAAGAAGGATTTACTCGTGGTCTTATTTTAATTTTAATTTTAGATGCGTTTCTAGGATATAAATTTGAAAACTGGGAAATTGTGCCTAACGTAAACGTTTCTTATCGAGATAAGGAAGTTTCAGGCGGTGTAACCATTCGGTTTTAATTTTCCCTTTATAAAGATCCAAGATTAACAATTCTTAAATCAAATTTCTATATCCGATTGATATTTTAATCTACCTTCATCAAATTTAGAACTTATTTTAAAATTTATAGATCACTGATTCCTATCAAATCATCACCAACCCTACAAATATTTGATCTCAATATAAATCTGTCGGAATTACGACAAATCCTCTGTAAAACTTAGTTCCCACTCCACAACGCGATTCATAAAGAGCGTTGTGTTGAGTTTTCCAACGCAACCTGCAGAGCGACCCTTAGGGAGCGATGCATTGAGTTTGAGGAAAGCGTTGTGCTGAGTTTTCCCTATTTTTGGGTAAGGCGATAAGGTTTGGAAAATTTTTCTCTATCAGAAAAACATACTTTTTGCAAGTACAAAGACTCATTCTTATCGGAATACTTGAAAAATGTGCCTTTTTGAGCCCAGAACGGCGATCCATAGAAAGCCCGTTCTGTTGAGTTCATTTTGATTCTAAAATCCTAATCAACTTGTGGGTTGGTTATACTATCAAATTAGGTACTGTAAATTTTTATTATAAAATCCTGTTTCAGTGCAAAATGTGGGAATTCTATTTTATAGTTCCGAGTAACCTGAGTTCGGCGCAAGAAATTCATTTATAAAAAACTTACTTTTCCATAAAAATAAATGTAAAAACCACCATAAATCGAATCAAAAAAATAAATATTCAAAATCTATAATTCTATTTAAAACTTTGGGAACTCAAACCACAGTTAAAAATTCAAAGATGATTGATTTTAGAGATTTACAACAAGTTTAAAATTTCTCAGGTAAATACAATTCCAATCTTTCAAAAGTTCGGAAGGCCCCGACTATTCTCCTCCCCCTCCTTCAAAATCGATTTCACATTTAGGAAGAAGTTTTCGGATTCTTTCTTTTTCTTTTGGAGAAATGGGATTGGAATCTAATTCTAATCTTTGTAAATTTTTAAGTTGTTCTATTTCTTTCGGAAGGGTCGTAAGCTGATTGTTTCCTAATTCCAACCTTTGTAATTTTTTCAACTGTCCGATTTCTTTCGGAAGCGCATTGAGTTTATTGTTACTCAATGACAGCCATTCTAAATTTTTAAGTTGTAGAATCTCTTTTGGAAGAATCGTAATTTTATTCCCAGACAAATGCAGCTCTTGCAAATCCGGCAATTGTGTAACTTCTACCGGAAGAGTTGTAATTTGATTGTGATACAAACTCAAATACTTTAAACTTTTAAGTTGTCCAACTTCCTTCGGAAACTCTACAAGTTGGTTATAATACAAATTCAATTCCAGTAAATTCTTAAGTTCTAAAATTTCTACGGGAAATATTTGAAAACGATTTTCTCCCAAATTTAATGTTTTTAGATTTTGGAGTTGTTCGATTTCTTTCGGCAAAGAGGTAAGTTGATTGCCAGTTAACATCAACACTTTCAAACTTTTAAGTTGTCTTATCTCTTTAGGAATTGTTTTCAGTTTGTTGGATCTTAGATCTAAATTTTCTAAAGTTTCAAGTAGCATAACTTCTTTCGAAACAGTAGTAAATTCATTGTGATTCAAATCTAGATTCTTCAGACTTTTAAGTTGTTCAATTTCTGTGGGAAGACTTATGAGTTTGTTACTAAGTAAACTCAATTCTTGCAAGTTTTGTAATTGTCCGATTTCCTTAGGGAGAACCGTAAGTTTATTATTGTCCAAATTTAGTTTTTGCAAATTCTTAAACTGTCCAATTTCTTTCGGAAGATTTACGAGCTCATTGCTATGCAAACTTAATTCTTGCAAGTTTTGTAATTGTCCGATTTCCTTAGGGAGAACCGTAAGTTTGTTATTGTTCAAATTCAATTTTTGCAGATCTTTTAACTGCCAGATTTCTTTAGACAAAATCGTAGGTTCGTTTCCGCCTAAATCCAATTTTTGTAAATTCTTAAGTTGTCCTATTTTATTTGGCAACGTCTTCAACCCTTGGAAACTCAAATCTAAGTTCCGAACGTCTGCTGGATTTTGAAGAGCCTTTGCTAAATTTTTATAAGGTTTTTGTATTTCTTCTGATTGTATTTCGAAAATAAAACAAAAGAAAATTATAACCTTTAGGATGTTTGTAAATCTATAATTCATACGCCGATATTTCCCGTTTTAAAATTAAAGTCTATCCTGATATGTTCCCGAAATTGAAAACTATTGCAGTGTGTAAAATCCACTTAAGTAAAACACCTTAAATATTTTTGAAAGAATCAATCTCCTAGAAAATTTATGTGACCTTTTTGAATTAGTCCTCACAAATTACGTAACTTTTGGCTGCCCTGATTTTCGGGACCATTAGCAAGTATTAAACTTCTTCTTTAAACAGATAGAATTGAGTATTTCTCCCAGACTATAAACCTTATCGAGTTGTAGACAGATGTGAGTTGAGAGATAAAACTTTAGGCATATCTTATAAGGATCAGTAATATACACTTTGGAACTATTTTACTTACTACCAAAGTCTTTTAAGTTTCACTGATAATGTTATAACAAAGTATCAAATATTTTATACTCAAATAAAAATTTGCGTATTTTATTCTATAGTTATAGTAGAATAAATTTTTAGTTTGAATTTTTGCATGAAATACGTTTTCTCCGTTTAGATAATTTCTCTTAAACATAAATTTGTGCAAGAGGAAACATAAACTCAGAGTAACAACTCTAAGATCTAAATCTTATATCCAATCTTTATTAAGTGATACTCACCATATTAAAGTCCAATTTATAGATTTCTAAAAGTTATTTATTACCAACTTGTCACTACCTTTCGCAGATTTCTTTTAAGTTTCTACAAACTTAGTTTCATTTTCTATAAATTAAAATTTATTAAAAACTTTTTACTAATCAAAGTAAACCGTTATGCGATATTTAAATTATTTTTGAGATAAATTTTAAAAAAAATCAGAAACATCTTTTATAAAA
>NZ_FTNA01000039.1 GCF_900156205.1 Leptospira interrogans | reverse complement strand
TCTATTGTTATTAATATCTTTAAACAACACGAATCTTTATAATTTGTATCTCTGATTGATCTTATTATCAGATAAACTTAAGAAGATTCCCTTACTAGATATAACTTGAAAGATCAGAATTTTAAAAATTGGGAGAACTGGTATTTCATTTTGCTTTCGATCCGTTTTAGAAATTTTTTGTATGCTATCTAAAAAGGTCTGTTTTAGAAAATATTCTACATAAGCTGTATATAGATTTTCTAATGTTTCTAATAAAAAGAAACCTATTAAAATTATATTCATCATTTTCACCTTCTTTCATTCTTTTTGCTTCTCAGTGAAAACAAAACTTTTCACTGCTAGGGATATTAATGAAGATAAATGATTATCTGTTTATTTTGAACATATATATGAATTATATTTGGGTTTTGATCTGTAATCTTTTCCAATTCTGAATGTTTATTCAGTTTTAGTTAAGTATCAATGAGATCTTTTTTGGCATATTTGCCAGTTTAGAGAACTTTTATAAAATTCTATTCAGAATTATATAATAAAGTACCGAATATTTTTTACTGAAATAGAGCTTTGTAATAAAAGATTACAGTGTTCAATTTTATAGGGGTCAGGAAGGACAAGAATCAAATTTTTGTAGGTAATTATGATTCGCGCTCATCGGTAAATATAAAATTCATCGGAAATATTAGATCTTTTTCTGATTAATTAGAGTTGTTGAAAAAAATTCATAGCGCGATTAATAAAATTGCTTCAATTGACTATTTCATGAAACAGAAACGAGATGGAGAATTGATTTTTTTATATATTCTTTAAAAATTATATAGTTCCCAGAGATTAAGTTACATTATAAATTTTTAAATATTGAGTTCCCACGTTTTTAGAATTATCTTTAAGAGCCCTTACATTTTCAAAATCAACTGTAAAATAAAACCTGGATTTGTAATAGTTGCCACATTTTATTTTTACGGAAAAATCAGGTTTTATAAAATAGATTTTTTACACCGAACTCACGTTAATTTAGAAGCGAAGTTGGCGGTAAGAAGGCATAACCAAGTATTTGATCTCAATATAAATCTGCCGGAGTTACGACAAATCCTCTGTAAAACTTAGTTCCCACTCCACAACGCGATTCATAAAGAGCGTTGTGTTGAGTTTTCCCTATTTTTGGGTGGTTCGGAAAATTTTTCTCTATCAGAAAAACATACTTTTTGCAAGTAAAAAGACTCATTCTTGTCGGAACACTTGAAAAATGTGCCTTTTTGAGTCCAGAACGGCGATCCATAGAAAGCCCGTTCTGTTGAGTTCATTTTGATTCTAAAATCCTATTCAACTTGTGAGGTTGGTTATGGTAATAAGGTTTGGGCGAATGTAGGACCGTGTCTGAATTTAAAGCTTGTCCCAAAATCTCAAAGAATTTTATGCGATCATTATTTAGAAATTCTTAATAAAGTATAATAGTTCCTACAAGTTAGGTCGCATTTGGCAATTTGGGAACTTTCAAACAATTCTAATGTTGTTAAATTTTCCTAGTAGCTGCCACATTGGACGATTTTGGGACAAGCTCATAGTAGTGTGGTTTTACTGTATGATGCTCTGATTAACAGAATGGATTAATCGTTTGAAAAGTATATTTTTTGTTGTTTGAACGTTGAACGTGATTGAATTTAAAATGTAGGAACTATTACAAACCACTATATTTTATCTTTGAATCTTGGGTCATAACTACAGCCAAATTTGAAAAATGTGGGAACTATTACAAATTTAGATTTTACTGTAAAATTTCGAAAATGTAAAAATTCCCCGTAAGCCCCCAACTAAAGATAGAAAACGTTAATATTTATAACTCAATAGATAAAATTTTAAGAATCAATTTGGTCTAGAAAATCATTCACTAGGGAAAGAAAATGATTTCCCCTTTCTTCGAAATTCTTATATTGATCAAAACTTGCACAAGCCGGAGAAAAAACAAAAGAGGAAATTGAAATGCTATCGGAAAGACGAATTATTATATCTTTGTTTAAACCGGGGACGGGAAATATATTTCCTTTTTTGAATATTTCAAAAGTATCATTTAGATTTTCAACGCAGTAGAGCTTTTCTCCGATTATATTTTTAATTCCACTTTCCCAAGTGGCCCTGGCCTCTCCAAATAAAACTACACAGCCAATTCCTTTGATTAGAAAATTGTAAAGTGGTTTTAAGTCTTCTTGCTTAGGTCTACCGCCTAAAATTAAACAAGTCTGATCTATATTTTTCCAAGTAGCCATTCCCGCGAGCATACTATGTAAGTTCGTTGATTTAGAATCGTTAATAAACGAAATTCCTAATTTTTCTCCAGCGATTTGAAAACGATGAGGTAAACCTCTAAAAAGAGGAATCCTAGTTTGGATTGATTCTGGTTTTCCACCAATTTCTTCTGCAGCGAGAATGGACGCAGCGAGATTTTCTCTATTATGAGTTCCTGGAAGATAAAACTTAGAGATGTCGTATACAAACTTTGAAGTTTTGATTTTCAAAGAGTTTTCGTCTAAAAATGCATTTGAATCGGAAGTTTTTCCGAAACTAAGAAGTTTACACTGATAAGAAATAGAATTTAAAATTCTTTCTTTGATTTTTTCAGAAACTATCAAAGTATGATTTGAATTAGATAGATCCGCAATTTTAAGTTTAGCTTGGAAATAATTTTCCATCGTTTTGTGTCTTTCTAAATGATCAGAAGCAAGATTCAGAAAAACGGACACATCCAGATGAAGAGGAGATGAATCTTCAAGTTGATAACTAGAGAGTTCTAGAACGGCCAGGGAAATGGATTCTTTACAAAAAGAGGTAAAAGGAATTCCTAAATTTCCACCTTCTTTTAGATCGGGAAAACTTTCTTTCAAAAGGTGCGCAATTAAAGAAGTTGTAGTAGATTTACCGTCGGTTCCGGTAATGCCTATAATTTTTCCTTTAAAAAAATATCTTCCTAAATCAATCTCAGATACAACCGGAATTTTTTTATCCGCAGCATAAGAAAGAATTGGATGAGTTGGTAAAATTCCAGGAGATTTAATAACCAATGAAACTTCAGGAAGAGACTGAGGGGGAATATTATCTGGAAAAAAGGGAACAACGGTTCTTTCTGGTTGATTTCGATCGCAAAGAATCGGCTGGGCTTTTTCGGAAATTAAAAAATTAAGAGCCGAGTTTCCGGAGATTCCTCCCCCTAAAACGAGAATTTTTAGGCCTTTTAAGGACTCTGGAAATTTCATTTTTAAATCGTTGAACAGTGATTGACAGGTTATTTTCGCCCCCGATAGTTGTCAGTAGCAAAAAACTATAAGGATTATTCCCTTGCTCGATCATAAAGTACGCGACGGTGTTTTGATTGTTTATCTCAAAGGACGTTTGGATGTTTCCATCGCCAACGAGGTAGAGGAAAATCTAAATGACCTGATCGACAATCAAGGCCATAAAAAAGTAATTTTGAATATGCAAGAAGTGGATTATATGTCCTCTTCCGGTTTTAGAGCATGTATTTCCACTTTAAGAAAGTTGAATTCTAAAGAAGGTGCATTAAAAATTAGTAATATTAAACCTGCAGTCAAAAGAATCTTTGATGTAATCGAGTTAACTTCTCTTTTCGATATTTGCGAAACCGAAGACGAGGCTTTAAAGTCCTTTTAAAACTGAATGTCTTCTTCTCAACCTCACCGGGTTCTCCGGGAAATCATTTCTACAAAACAAAATGAAATCAAAAAAATTTCAGCCTGGGACCCTCTTCCACATCGTGGTCTCAGTCTTCGTGATTCTTTAAAAAGTAGAACCTTTTCCATTATTGCAGAGTGTAAACGAAAGAGTCCATCGGCCGGTGAACTTCGTGCGGATTATCGTCCGGTTCAAATCGCTAAAACATACGAAGAGTTAGGCGCTTCTGCTATTTCTGTACTTACGGATCAGAATTACTTTGGAGGTTCTTTGGAAGATCTGAAGGACGTCTCTTCAGAATTGAAAATTCCAGTTTTAAGAAAAGATTTTATTCTGGATGAAATTCAGATTCGGGAAGCAAGGGCTTTCGGTGCATCCGCAATTTTATTGATCGTCAGAATTTTGACTCCGGAACAGATTAAGTCTTTTTTAAAGTTAGCTTCTTCTTTGGGAATGGATTGTTTGGTTGAAGTTCATACTTCGGATGAGGCGAAACTTGCTCTGGATTGTGGTGCGGAAATTATTGGAATCAATACGAGAGATTTAGATACGTTTCAAATTCATCAGAATCTGGTAGAAGAAGTATCCGCCTTCTTACCACCTAACATAGTAAAAGTAGGTGAATCCGGTATAAAAAAACGTTCCGACTTGGACACTTTTCGTAAATTAGTGGACGCGGCTTTGATCGGGACCTATTTTATGGAAAAACAAGATATTCGAAAAGCCTGGTTGAATTTATTTTAGAATATTCTTATATTATAATTCTCTTTTTGGGAATTTTTTTGTATATAAATCAAAGCAAAGTTTCTTATATAAAAGTAATGGATTTTTATGTAATATTTCTTTCGATTTTTCGAAGATATAATCTAAGATTGAATGAAATCTAAATTTGTTGCAATACATTCTTATAAAGAGCTTGTCCCAAAAACTCAAAGAAATTTTACACGTAATTCTTTGGAAATTTTTAATAAAATACAGTATCTACATTTTTGTGAAACTCAATGCATCGGCTTCTATGGTGGCTCTACAGGTCACATTTGGTAATTTGCGAACCTTTAAGCAGTTCTACTGTTGTTAAATTTTTGTAGTAGTTCCCATTGGACGGTTTTGGAACAAGCTCAAAATTAAGCGGGAATTTAAGTTATTAATTATATTCTTATATATCTTTGGATTTTATTTTTACAAAGATTGGACGATGTTGTTTAAAATGCGGAAACTTTTTCGTTTTTTAGAAACTAAAAAATTACTATTAAGATGTATAAAAATAATACTATGATATGAGTTTTGTCTAAAAATATAATATTTGCCTCAAAAAATCTGTTCATTTTTTGGAATTACTCAGAACTATAATCAGGTCCCCGTGTTTTACGCTGAAACAAAGTTTACAATAAAAATTTATGGTACCAGAGATTGAGTAGATGTAATATCAGAAATTTTATGTCTACGCGAACCCTTTCTCTGCTACGATTTTATACGTTTAAGTATTAATTGTTTCTATAAATGTGGGAACTCTCACAACTTAGAATTTGTCAGTTGAACTTTGGGTCGGAACTACATCCAGGTTTTGAATTTGTGGGAACTCTTACAACTTAGAATTTGTCAGATAAGTTTCCTGATTTTAGCCCAGATTTGTAGACGCTTAATCACTTTTAGTTCTAAGTAAAATAACCTTTTTTCAATAAAATTTGTGTATCTGAGTTCTAATTTTGAACTAACATTAGATGCACAGAATACGTAAATTTGTAACGAAAGATTATTTTTTGTGATGAACTTATAGTTTGAAAAGAGTATCCGTTCCAGGGAGCTGAAAAAAAATCTACCAAGAAGGTCGTTTATGATTTCAGAAAACCTTGGAGAAAACCAAACCGAAAAAATACCGTTAAAAGGAAGAACTCTAAAAGAACTTTCTGAAATCATGATTACTCTGGGAGAAAAACCTTTCCGAGCAAAACAAATCTATCATGGTTTGTATGTAAATCGTTACGAAACCTGGGACCAATTTACTACATTCTCTAAAATCTTCAAAGAAAAACTCGAAGAACTTTGTTCTCTTACTCATCTTCAAGTTGTAAAACAACTTAAATCCGTGGACGGAACACAAAAATTCACGTTCACGTCCGAATCAGGAAATGGAAAAGAATTCGAAGCGGTTTGGATTCCATCTGGAGACGGTGGAAGAAAAACGATCTGCATCTCTTCCCAGATAGGTTGTACTCTCAATTGTAAATTCTGTGCAACTGCAAAATTAGAATTTCAAGGAAACCTAAAGGCACATGAGATCGTAGATCAGATATTACAGGTGGAAAAAATCGTAGGAGACAAAGCGACTAACGTTGTATTTATGGGAATGGGGGAACCACTTCATAATTATTTCAACGTGATTCGTGCTGCCTCCATCTTTCACGATCCGGATGCGCTCAATTTGGGAGCCAAAAGAATTACGATCTCAACTTCCGGAGTAGTAAACGGGATCAGGCGTTTTATAGAAAATAAAGAACCTTATAATTTTGCAATTTCACTCAATCATCCGGATCCAAAGGGCAGATTACAAATCATGGATATCGAAGAGAAATTTTCTCTTCCCGAACTTTTACAAGCGGCCAAAGATTTTACGAGAGAGTTAAAAAGAAGAATCACTTTCGAGTACGTAATGATTCCTGGAGTGAATATGGGGTTTGAAAACGCGAATAAACTCGTAAAAATTGCTAAGTCACTTGATTGTAAAATTAACGTGATTCCTCTCAATACCGAATTTTTCGGTTGGAGAAGACCTACTCGAGAAGAAATCGCAGAGTTTATTGCTCTTCTTGAACCCGCCGGAGTTCCTATACTTAATAGAAGGTCGCCTGGCAAAGATATTTTTGGAGCTTGTGGAATGCTCGCTTCAAAAAGTTGACCTACACTTTCGTTTCCGAAAAATGGGGCCATGAATCCAAAAAGAACTATTATTCTTTTTTTATATCTTTTACCTTTCGTTTCCTGCCAGGAATATGTTCAACAAAAATGTAATTCCGCTTGTAAATTCTTTGTTCAGTGTGCGATGAACGACTTTAAACATGTAAAAGTTACAGAGTTGGAAAAAAATCAAATGATGATCGATTGTGAAAGTGGTTGTATCCGTGAACAGGGTTTTGTTCTTCCTTGTTTTGAATCTGAAACCACATGCAAAGGTTTTAATACTTGCGTGATGGAATCCGGATTTATGGATTAATAGAAGGGGTTTTTATGAATCAAATTTCTGTAGATAATAAACAGCCAATCTCCGTTTGGATTCTTTTTATATTTCTGATCGTTTCCGTTTTACCTTTGATACTTACTCTTCCTTTAGATATGATTGATATAGATTCTTCTCAATACGCGGAAATTTCCAGGGAGATGGTAGAAGGAGGAAATCCTTTTTTTATCCGAGATAATGGTAGAAGATATTTAGATAAACCGATTCTTACGTTTTGGAAAATATCACTTTCTTTTTTGATTTTTGGTTATCAAAATTTTGCGTTTCGTCTTCCAGCTCTTTTGTTCACTTTTTTTTCTTTTTGGGGAATTTTCAAACTTACCGAACTTTATTCCGAAAGTCGTCTTAGGGCTTGGATTTCTGTGTTTTTATACGCACTTTCTCCGGGGCTTTATTCTATGGTAGTGGATCCTAAGATAGACGTTTATCTAACTCCCTATCTCATTTTAGTTCATACCTTTTATTATTTAGGTTTTAAAAGAAATCAAAATTATTATTATCTAATGTACTTTGCCATGGGGTTGGGTTTTATCACAAAAGGGCCGATCGCTATGGTAATTCCAAGTATTTCTATCGGAGGAGATATTTTATTTCGAAGGGATTGGAGGCGACTTTTGGAAATGAAATTATTTCCAGGGGTTTTACTTGCCATTTTACCTCCACTTTTATGGTCGATTCCACTGTATCTTGAGTTTCAGACTTATGGCCCTTATTTCTTTTTATGGATTCAGTCATTTGGTCGTTTTTATGTAAAGATGTACAATCAGAAATTCAATCCGTTGTTTTTTTATTCCAATTTTTCTTGGGCTTTCGGAGTTTTTATACTTCCATTTTTTGGGTTTGTATTTGATCGAATTGTGACTTTCTTGAAACAAAACAAAGGTAAAGAAGTATTTCAGAATATACTAAAAAATAAATATTTTAATCTAGATTTTGTTATAGGCTTTTGGTTATTTTTGTTTTTATTTTTGATCAGTTTTTCCAGGTATCAACTTCCTCAATATATCTATTGGTGTTTACCGGCTGCTGCTGTAATTGGTTCGGGGGTTTTGGAATCGATTTTACTTTCTCTCAAAGATCAAAAAAATAAAAGCTGGTTCAATAAGTTAAATCAAGGTTTGCTTTTAGTTACCGCTGTTGTTTTTTTGATCGCTGTTTTAGTAATTCCTTGGATCAGCGTTGAAGTAGGTTGGAGTTATTTGATTCTTCCTTTGGCTTATTTAGGGGTTTTTCTTTGGGTGTTTTTTAAGTCTTCTACAATTGGAAGATTACTTGCGTTTTGGATTTTTTCGGCTTCTCTCTTTTTTTCAATTGTGAGTTTATATCTCTATCCTATGTTGACTTCGTTTCAACCTTCTAAGGAAATTGGAATTTGGATTCGTAAATACGAACCTAACAAGGATAAGTTGTTTCTTTTTGGAGTTCCTGCTTCTAAAAGATCGTATGCTTATTATTCTAAAAGAATTTCGAGAACCTTATTTGATCCGGCGGTTTTAATTGATTCGGTTCAAAAAGATGGTCAACGTTATCTGATAGTTCAAGATAAATGGTTGCCTAAGTTAGAAGAGTTTTTTGGCAATAACTTACAGTTTGAGACAGTTAAAGAATTTCCTTCTTACAAGGTAGCGACACCGGAAGGTAAGTTCTTTTTAAAGTCTCATAGAGATCAGATCGTAGGTAAGGTAATTTTAATGAGAGCCTCTCGAAAAGATTTTCAAAAAAAATGAAAGTTTTAAAAAAAAGGTGAGGGGAATTTTAAGGTTTCTCCCGAAAAATGAATTAGGCTAAATTGTGAGCCTGGTTTGGTTTTGGTCCCTGGGTAAAACCGGGGACTGCTTTTCCTGGATTAGAGAACTTTTATAAAATCCAAAATTTTTCTCAAGTTTTTTCATCAAATCGTAGTTTGGCGACTAGGATCAATTTAAGTTGTTCCCATTTAGTTGGTTCAAAGATTTTCCTAAAAATTAATTTTTACTATTGTATTTGTCTATTATTTGAATCCAAAAGAAACGATAAATTTTTACTCAGGCTTAGGAATTTTGATTCTAATTGGTAAATTATATTAAAAATTTATAATATAATTAAAAAAATCATGTTTACACAACCGATTTTCCCCCATTCGTTTTAATGAACAAAATGGAAGAAAATTAATTTTTCAATAATTTTAATATTCTATTCTGTAAAGAAGTTATTTAGAGTTATATAATAGGATACCCGAGATTTAGTTTTTAAATACGGTTTGTATAAAAGTTCATAGTAATCTATTATATAGGAATTAGTATTCATAACTATGTTATAAAGTACTTAGCTCTTTGTAATGAAACAGTGTTCTACAATAAAAATTTATGGTACTCAATTTAATAATAACGTGAGTTCGGCGTAAGGAAATCTGGGTGAATAAAAAACTCAATGCAACGACTCCCTGAATCCAGAGGCATTCGCTCAATTTTCCGGGTCTTTTGAAGCAACTAAAGCGTTTCACTTCTATGGTTACTCGACAGATCGTGTTCTATAACAAATTGAAATCAGTAAAAGATTTTGTTTTCAAGTAAATCCTCAATTTGTTGATCGTGCGTCCGGCAACATCGGTGTGTCCCAATTTTATTAAGTCGAATTCACATTATTTGAATGTTAAATTATTGAATTATATACTCTTTTATAGCCCTGAGTAAAATAGCATTTTCGTAATCACCTCAGTTGTTATTTGACTTGCAGGTTTTTAGTATAAAGGTTGAATAAGAAGTAAATGGAAATAAAAATTACAGAAGTGGGGCCGCGTGATGGGCTACAAAATGAAAAATCTCCAGTTTCTACAGAGGTCAAAGCGGAATTTATTCAACGTTTGGTTCGTGCTGGTTTAAAAAATATAGAAGCGACATCTTTTGTTAAAAAAGATTCGATTCCTCAATTAGCGGATGCTACCGAACTCTCCGCCTTTCTGGATTTAAACGGTTCCGTTTCTTTTTCTGCTCTGACACCAAATCTTAAAGGTTACGAAGCCGCAAAGAGTGCAGGTTACAAAGAAGTTGCGGTTTTTACAGCCGCTTCCGAATCGTTTACTAAAAAAAACATCAATCGGACAATTTCTGAATCTATAGAAGGGTTTAAAGATATATTCAATTTTTCTAAAATAGATGGAATTCAAGTAAGAGGTTATGTTTCTACTGTGATCGATTGTCCTTACGAAGGTAAGATGAATCCAAAGAAAGTATTAGAAGTTTCTAAAATTCTTTTGGATTTAGGTGCGTATGAAATTTCTCTGGGAGAAACTATAGGCACTGGAGTTCCTACAGAAGTAGAAAAACTTTTAGAAGTCCTTTTGAAAGAAATTCCTGCCAATAAACTAGCAGGTCATTTTCATGATACATACGGAATGGCGATTGCAAATGTGGAAAAGGCCTATTCTATGGGTCTTCGTTCTTTTGATTCTTCTGCGGGTGGTTTAGGTGGATGTCCTTACGCAAAAGGTGCTGCGGGAAATTTAGCCACAGATGATCTTGTATATTTTTTAGAAAAGTCTGGTATTTCTACTGGAATTGATCCAAACCTTTTGTGGGAAGCGTCTTTATTTATGGAAAAGTCTCTTTCGAGAGAATTACAATCTAGAACTTTTTTAGCGACTAAAAAGAAAAGAGAGTCTTGAATCGATCTTCTCAAAAAATCAAAAGAGTATTAGAAAATTTATTTTTAGAATACCAAACATCGGATTATCTCAGATCTGATCCGGTTGAGTTTCCACATTTGTTCTCTGATTTGAGAGATCGAGAAATTTCCGGTTTTATATCTGCATTGTTTTCTTATGGAAACATCACTGCGATTAAGGATCATCTCAAACGGATCTTTGCAATTTGTGGGAATTCTCCTTATCGTTTTCTTTTAAACGAGGATCTTAAATCGATTCGAAAAAATCTCAAATCGTATCGTTTTCAAAAACCTGAAGATACATATCTTTTTTTGCAAACAATTCAAAATAAACTTAGGACTACCGAAGGCCATGGACTTGAATCTCTTTTTTCTTTGCCTGAAGAAGGAGAATTTCAATTCTCTTCAAGAGATCAAAAATCTTTTTTAGAAGGTGGTTCTTTAAGGCGTAGAATTTTATCGTTTCAACTCCGATTTTTGAAAGAATCTTCAAAAATTGATTCTAAACAAACTAAAAGTTACGGATATAAATTTTTAGTTGGTCAAGGAATCCGATCTACTTCTTTAAAAAGATATTCTATGTTTTTAAGATGGATGGTTCGAAAAGAATTTCCTGATTTTGGAATCTATTCCTCGATTTCGCCTTCAGAATTACAATTTCCTTTGGACGTTCATATTCAAAGAATTGCAAGTGTTTTAAATCTGAGTTCTCGTCGTAGTTCCGATTGGAAAAAAGCGGAAGAGGTCACCGATTTTTTTCGTGCAATTTTTCCTGACGATCCTGTAAAAGCAGATTTTGCGTTGAGCCGCTTGGGAATTTTAAAAAAATGTAAATCAAAGTATTTACGAGAACTTTGTGAATCTTGCGGTATCAGATCTATTTGTAAAGTTTACGAAGGATTTTCAAAGTAATTATTGACTAAAAAAATAAAAGAAGTTTAAAATTTCTGAATATATCCAAACCAAGGAGAATCAAATGCAAAAGATAACGCCATTTTTGATGTTCGATAATAATTTAGGAGAAGCGTTGAAACTCTATGCTTCTACTTTTTCTGATTGGAAGCTTCTGAGTCAAAATCAAACCGGTGACGTGGTAATGTCCGCTACGTTTGCAATTTCCGGAAAAGAGATTTTATCTTTTAACGGAGGTCCTCATTTTAAATTTACACCTGCGATTTCCTTTTTTCTATCTTGTCAAACTTCCAAAGAAATAGAAAAGATATGGGCTTCTTTGTCTCAAGAAGGAATTGTGTTGATGGAACTTCAAGAGTATCCTTTCAGCGAAAAGTTTGGTTGGGTGCAGGATAAGTTCGGAGTTTCTTGGCAGGTTTGTTTGTCGAAAGAAGGAAACGATCTCGTAACCTTTTTAATGTTTGTAGGAAAACAACACGGAAAGGCGGAAGAAGCAATTCGTTTTTATACTTCTCAATTTCCAAATTCTAAAATAAACGACATACAACGTTATACGACAGATCAAAGCGAAAAAGAAGGAACCGTTCAACGTTCCGTATTTTCAATTGCCGGTCAAGATTTAATGGCAATGGATAGCGGTTTGGATCACGCTTTCACGTTCAGTGAAGCATATTCGTTTTTTATAAAGTGCGAGACACAAGCAGAAATAGACAAGTATTGGGAAAAACTTTCTTTCCAAGGAGAAAAACAAAAATGCGGTTGGGTAAAGGATAAGTTCGGAGTAAGTTGGCAGATCATTCCATCAATTTTAGGAGACTACTTACAAGATAAAGATCCTAAAAAATCACAGAGGGTATTACAGGCAATGTTGCAAATGGATAAAATAGACATTGTTAAATTGAAACGAGCCTATGATTCTAATTGACGCAAGTCTTTAAACTTTTAATAAAACTCAATTTTTACGGAAAAAAAAGAATGTAGTATATTCAAAAAGATGAAACAATGGTCCTTTAGAAATTTCTAATCAAATATCAAGGTTCTTACATTTCAAAATACAACTGCAATTCCAACAAAGGTCGTGGGAATTTTTGCACTCGTTTTACAAGAAATACTTATTATAACGTGAGTTCGTGGAAGAATTCTGAAAAAAGTTGGGATCTGAACTTTGCGGATTAATTTCTAAAATCTGTGGGAACTCTCACAAGTTATAATAGTGAAAAAAATATTCAAAGGTTTATATTTTGTTTTAAGAGACAAAATCTGTGGGAACTCCCGCAAATTACGATTTTACAAATAAATTCTAAAATTGTAGGAACTATTACTTTGCCTAATTTGCTTGCATTTAGAGTCTGCCTCAAAAACTTAAAAAAATCATATTTGAATCTTCAGTTAAATGTGGTAGTTCCCACAGAAACCCTCTTTTCAACGCCGTTCGTTGTTTTCGATAATTTCTTTTGTAGTAGTTCTGATATGGCGCACCCAAGCTGAGCAGTAAATATTTTTTTTAATCATTCAATAGTTTAACTCGTTAGAGAAAAGCATTCGCGACGATTGATCAGACTGATATTCGCGGGTTGGATACCGCAGGATAATCTATACATCGGGAGCTGTTCTTAGTCTAAAAACAACTCAGCACAACGCTTTCCTATGGGTCGCGTTGTAGGTCAAATCTGCAAAGCAGATTGCTTCAACACTGAACTAACAAGTATTCCTCCTTTATCGTACATCTTCTCTAACGAATTAAGCTATTGAATGAAACATTACTCTAACTCTAAGCTACCAAGTTCATCGCTGCCCAAAGAAATCCGGAAAGTTCTCTCGAAACTGCGGTTATCATTACTTGAGGAGTTTTTCCTCTTAGCTGTAAGTTACGAAATTTCTTGTGTAACCTTAAGGAAGCTTTTTCTGCTAAAGCAACGACTAACGCAGGTTGTCCGGTTCTTCTTGCGGCTACGATCTTACTTCCTGTTCCGGGGAAGCGATGCTGCCAAGCAGCTTCCGTCAAAATCCTTCTAAGTCTCGGACTTCCCGTTTTTGTAATCCCTGTTTGTTTTCTTTTCGAACCGCTGGAATATTCTCCAGGAACAAGTCCTAAAAAGCTCATAAAAGAACCTGCCGTTTTGAATCTACGAAAGTCGTTTACCTCACTGAGCAAGAACATTGCGGTTAGATAATCCACTCCTCGAAAACATCTTAAGATTCCCACTCGTTCTCTAAAAGCTTCACTTTTCGCGATCTCTTGAATCTTTTGATCCATCGCTTTGAGATTCTCTTCTTGAACTCTCACTCGGCTGTAATAGTCGTTAAACGTTTCATGAAGGATCTCATTTTCAAAATGAAGATTATTCAACCATTTGTAATGACTGACTGTCCAATACTTTGTTGTTGAATATACATTCCCTTTTCTTAATAGAAACTTCATCAACCTCTGACGATTCCTTCCTAAATCCAAACGAAGACTGTCACGGGATCTTAAATAATCCCTTACTGCTTCGTCTTCTTCACTCGGAACATGAATCGATTCTAAATCCCCACTTCGTAATAATCTCGCTAACTTGATCGCATCTCTTTTATCCGTTTTGATTTTATCAGAACTTTGTCTGGGAATCTTTCCGGGTGCTACAAGGATACAGTTCACTCCCAAAGACTTTAGATATCTGTAAAGTGGATAGCCGGTTACTCCCGCTTCGTAACAACAATGAATTTCGTTCCATTCTGTTTTGAGTTTGTTGATGAATTTTTTGATATGAACCTCATTATGTTTTATCTGTTGTTCTTTCACCATTTCCTTTGTATTACTCGTTAAATATGCAATTTGAATCGTTTCTTTGTGGACATCCATTCCTACATATACTTTTCTTTTCATTACGTTCCTTCTGTCGGTTTTCTTGTTTTGTGGTAAATGCAAATCTTGCATCTAACCCACGGTTTTCAAGCCCAGAAGGGGCGCCATTTTGTCTTATGTGTTTCGTCTACTTGGTGAGTTTTCGAATCTCGTTTTATTACTAAACTTATGTATGAGTTCCCACATATCCAAAAGGTTTGGGTAAAAGTCTAATTTGAGTTTTGAAATGGTTCACGTTTTAGTAATTCGCAGATAATATCAGTATTTTGTAATAGTTCCTACATAAGGAGCATGCCTAAATTTAAACAAAAACTCTAAGTCGATTGGACCAATTTTTGATTAGATCGTAAAGAAACTAGGAACTCATAAAACATAGAATTTCAAATATCATCATTATAAATTATTGTTTTTAAAAAGTATTTCTTTCCAATTCCATAGGATCGAATTTCCCCTTGACCGACAAGTCTTGTCAGCCAAATTGGTTGAAAACGACTCCAAAATAGGCCGGAAAGAAATGTACGCAATTATTTCAGTTGGAAACAGACAATATAAGGTAACCCAGGATCAGGAATTTCTGACCGAAAAAACCGGCAAAAACGCGGGTGAATCCTTTGACGCAAAAGTATTACTTTTCGCGGAATCCAACAATAAAGTTCATATCGGGCAGCCCGAATTAAAAACTGCTCGGGTTTCTTTAAAAGTACTCGAAGACGTAAAAGGAGATAAAATCCATGGATACGTTTACAAGAGAAGAAAGAACTATCAAAAAGCTTGGGGCCACAGACAACAGCTCCAAAAAGTAAAAGTAGTTTCTCTTTCTGCGGTTTGATCCGAATTCGGATTACTCGGACTGGAGAATTTTATTCTTCCTTGGAAACTGAGGGACATTCCTCCGTTTCCCTTGGAAAAAAAGGCGAGAACCTTCTTTGTTCTGCCGTTTCTGTATTGGTTCAGACTTTATATCTGTATCTATTACAATCCGGCAAAACAAAACCTGCTGAAGTCCGGGATGGGTATCTTCGGTTTGAAGTTCTTGAACAAGATGTATTGATACAAAATAGTTTTGATTTGGTTCTTTCCGGATTAAAAAATCTAAAGAACCAATATCCGACAGAAATTGAACTGATAGGAGTACCAGAAAATGGCACATAAAAAAGGTGGGGGATCCTCGAAAAACGGTAGGGATTCAAATTCCCAGAGACTAGGGGTAAAACGTTTCGGAGGAGAATCGGTTCTCGCAGGAAACATTTTAGTTCGCCAAAGGGGAACAAAATTCCGTCCAGGTAACAATGTAGGGCTCGGTAAAGATCATACGTTATTCGCGCTTGTGACCGGAAAAGTAAAGTTCGAAATGGTTACCAAATTAAAAATGCAGGTTTCCGTTTACCCGGAATAACCTTCATAGTTCAATTCGAACCGGATGAACCGCAGTTTCCTGCCCGTTTCTGGGTCCGGACTCTGCGGTTTTTTGTTTTTAAATCAGTTTTAAAATTTAGAATATTCAAATATTATGGAATCCTTTGTAGATGAAGTCGCCATAGAAGTATTCGCCGGTCATGGCGGAGCTGGGTCCGTTCATTTTCGCAGAGAAAAATACGTCGAGTTTGGAGGTCCGGACGGAGGAGACGGAGGAATCGGGGGGAATGTAGTCATTCGTCCCAATCTTTCTATGTATACCCTTGATAAATATCTATCTAAAAGGAAATTTAAAGCTCAGGCAGGATTTCCAGGAGTAGGAGATAACTGTTCCGGTAAAAAAGGAGAAGACTTAGTTTTGTTTGTTCCTCTCGGAACACAAATCTATGACGAGGAAACGGGGGATCTGCTATTCGATTTTGTATCTGATTCCCAAGAATTTGTAGTAGCCCGTGGAGGTAGAGGAGGAAAGGGAAACGCACATTTTAAAACTTCTACCAATCAAACCCCACGTTTTGCACAACCGGGCGAAGAAGGAGAATATAAATTCCTACGTCTTTCTCTTAAGTTGTTAGCGGACGTAGGAATTGTAGGTTTGCCAAACGCAGGTAAATCTACTTTAATTTCTAAAATTACAGACGCACATCCAAAAATAGCAGGCTACGCATTTACAACACTTTCTCCTAACCTAGGCGTTGTTAAACGAAGAGGAGATATTTTCCGTTTTACGATTGCTGATATTCCCGGGATTATCGAGGGCGCGAGTATGGGGATCGGACTTGGACTCTCCTTTTTGCGTCATATCGAAAGGGTCAAAGGAATATTATATTTGTTTGATGCATCTTCTCTTGATATTGAAGAGGACCTTAAAATGCTTCGAAACGAACTTTCCACTTATAATCCAGAATTATTAAATCGACCCTATCTGATCGTATTGAATAAGATTGATATTTGGAACGATCCTGAATTTACAAAGGATGTGATCGCGAAGGTATCACACTTAGGAAAGGTAGTTGCGATTTCGGCAGATCAAGAAGTAAATTTAGAAGAGCTTTTAGAAAATATGGATGAAGTTTTTTTCAAAAATGAAATCGAAAAAATTCTAAATCCAATCAAAGATACAAAGCCTATCTCTTTGGATGAATCAGATATTTTCGAAAGTTGAAGGATAAAGTAGAATGAAACCGGAACGAAACTCACTTTCTGAAAAGATCCGTAACGCTGAAAAGATCGTTATCAAAGTAGGTTCGGCAAGGCTTTCTGGACTTCCGTCGGAAGTAAACGATTTTCTATTTCAATTGGTAAGTGATATTCGTCATCTTAGAGATTTAGGAAAAAAGGTGATTTTAGTCTCTTCAGGAGCGATTGCAAGAGGAAGACTTTTGTTAAGCGAACTTCCCTCTACAATTTCTTCGGGGGATTCACTTGCCGAAAAACAAGCGTTAGCCGCAATGGGGCAAAATAGGCTTGTCAATCTCTACGATAGTTTTTTTTCCAAAGTCAATTTGAGCATCGCACAGATCCTTTTTGGTGTTTTGGATTTGGAATCCAAAGAAGGTTATAAAAATCTAAAGAACACGTTTACTCAACTTGTAGAATGGGGGATACTTCCAGTAGTTAACGAAAATGATTCCGTTGCAACCGAAGAAGTAAAGTTTGGAGACAACGATATGCTTTCCGCTTTGGTGAGTTTGATCGTAGAAGCCGATCTTTTGATTATACTTACAGGTGTGGATGGTTTTTTAAAAGAAGAGAAAGTTGTACCTTTTCTGGAGAAAATTTCTAAAGAAGATTTAGGTCTTGCTGGGGGTCCTAGTGGACCTGGCACAGGCGGAATGTTCACTAAACTTAAATCTGCGGGTTTATTATCTGAGGCTGGGATTCCGACCGCGATCCTAAACGGAAAAAAAATGCATGTGATTCGTGAATTTTTAGAAAAAAATTCAATAGGAACATTAGTTGCTCCTTCCGGAAACCGCGTTTTTTCTGAAGAGGACGTAAAAGAAATCATCCGTAAAAATAGAAACGGAAACGGAGGAAATAGTTTATGAAAGAAATTGAATATGTACAGGATTTATGTTCTCGAGCCAAGAAGGCTTCAAAAGTTCTGAAACAACTTTCTTCTTCCAAAAAAAATAAAATTCTTTTGAGTTTAGCTGATCTATTAGAAAAACGTAAAGCGGAAATACTTTTGGCTAATGAATTGGACCTGAAGGATGGAAAGGAGAAAAAACTTTCTTCTGCATTGATGGATCGTTTGCTTTTGAACGAAAAAAGAATTTTTTCTATGGCTTCTGCGGTTCGTGAGATCGCAGCGCTTCCAGATCCTATCGGAGAGGTGACGAGAGGTATAACCCTCCCA
Source organism: Leptospira interrogans (assembly GCF_900156205.1). Classification (GTDB taxonomy): domain Bacteria; phylum Spirochaetota; class Leptospiria; order Leptospirales; family Leptospiraceae; genus Leptospira; species Leptospira interrogans. The sequence goes on along the minus strand of NZ_FTNA01000039.1, from coordinate 18,925 downwards.
AACGGTCTAGAACTCGTAACTCGGAGAGTTCCGCTTGGGGTAGTGATGGTCATCTACGAATCTCGTCCAAACGTAACTATCGACGTAGGCGCGCTTTCTTTTAAATCGGGAAATGCTTGTATTCTTAGAGGCGGAAGTGAGGCGTTTTATTCCAATGAAATCCTAATAAAGTTATTTCATGAAATTCTAATAAAAGAAGAAATTGATATAGGCTCTGTCGTTTTTGTGGATAAAACGGATCGTTCTTTTATGATTCCTTTTTTTCAGCAGACTTCTTTAATAGACATCGTGGTTCCTAGAGGAGGAGAGGGATTGATTCGGTTTGTTTCGGAAAATTCTAAAATTCCTGTCGTCAAACATGATAAAGGAGTTTGTAATCTTTATATCGACCAAGATGCAGATCCAGAAAAAGTAATTCCAATCGTAATCAATTCTAAGGTGCAAAGGCCTGGGGTATGTAATTCTACAGAGAATTTAATACTTCATAACGGTTATCCATTTAGAAAGGAATTATTAGAGGCGCTTGCAAAAGAAGGTGTGGAACTATTACTAGATCCTTCCTCTCTCGCTTTGTATCCAAAGGGAAAACCGGTTAAACAACAAGATTATCTAGAAGAATTTTTAGATCTTCGTCTTTCCGTCAAAACGGTATCTTCTTTAGAGGAAGCGTTGGCCTTTATTGAAAAAACTTCTTCGGGTCACACGGAAGCGATTGTCACGGAAGATTTAAACACGGCCAGAATTTTTACAAACTCTTTGGATTCAGCGGCTTTATTTATTAATTGTTCCACTCGATTTCATGACGGTGGAGAATTTGGGTTAGGAGCCGAAGTAGGAATATCCACTGGAAAATTACACGTTCGTGGTCCGATGGGTTTAGTTCATCTTACTACCACAACAACGTATGTCACCGGGAATGGACAGATCCGGGGTTGATTTTTGAATTCTTCCATCCTTACTGGAATTTTTGGAGGAAGTTTTGATCCTCCTCACGAAGGACATTCAGAAATTTTAAAGTCTTTTTTTTTGGAAGTTCCGGATTGTAAAGAGGTTTTTGTGATTCCAAACCGTCAGAATCCTCTTAAAGAAGAAAAAATTTCTTTATCCGAAAATATATTAGAAATGTTGAATCTATTTGTTTCCGAGTTTTCGCAATCCATTCGAATTTTGGATTTGGAATTGAAACGTAGTGGTCCTAGTTATACAATTCAAACGATTCAAGAGTTAAAGACCATATATCCAAATCGAAAGTTTGTACTTTTGATTGGAGAAGATAATTATTCCAACTTTCATAAATGGAAAGATTGGGAAAAAATTCTTACCGAAGTAGAAACGATTTTTGTGTTTCGAAGATTCTCAAAAGAAGTCCCGCTAAATTCTCATCTTAATTCTTTATTTGAATTTAAGTTTTTGGAAAACCCTTTAATTCCAGTGACTTCTACGGATTTGAGAAAGTCTTTTTTCCAGTCTAAAGTTCCAAATCTGATTTCAAAAAAAGTTTTGGATTATATATTAAAAAATAAACTTTATTCTAAATGAGTCGATAAGACTTCATTGTTTGAAATAGTATATTAACTTTCATTGATAATTTTTAGTTTGAATTTAGGAAATTTTCAATACACGTCATGCCTCTATAAAATGGGTTTTCATTTTTACAATAACCGCAAAACGGTAATTTTATGTAGAAATTTGATTTCGAGCTTGTCCCAAAAACTCAAAGAAATTTTACGCGTAATTCTTTGGAAATTTTTAATCAAATGCAGTAGTTCCTACAAATTAAGTCGCATTTAACAATTTGTGAATTTTCGAGCATGTTGTTAAATTTTCTAGTAGTTCCCACATTTTGTGAAACTTAAATCTCACGGTTCGGTGGAAACTCAGTGTATCGCTTCTATGGTCTTCTGCAGGTCGGCGGTGTTTAGGTTTTTGGGCAAGTTCTCAAGATCATTCTATTTGGATTTTATAAAGTAAAGGTTTCACAAATGATTTCAGAAATTTTATATAGAACTTTTCTGGATTCTGCTGGGCTTATGCTCGTATAATGCCGATGTAACAAAATCTGTTTTATAAACTAACGTAAGTCTTATATAAGAAAATTATAAAATTTTTTAAAAGTATGAGTTCCTAAATTTTTATAATCAGGAGTTAGAAATTATAATTTCTAAATTTTGTGGTAGTTCCCACATGTTATTTTTTCACAGTGAAATGAGTTTCCTTCATAAATTCGCGATGTAAGGTAAAGTAGCTCTTACATTTTTTGAACTTGTATGTAAAGCATAGATTTGTAAGAGTTCCCACATTTTAAAGCATATTCTAAACTTTTAAATATAGAGTAGTTGAAAAATTAATTTTCTTTCGTTTTTTTATTAAAATGAATGAGTAAAATCGTTTTTTAAATATGATTTTTCAACAACTTTATTCATTTTTCGTAATTAGAGGCATGGAGTTTCTGTATCTTCAAAATCAATTGTAAAGCATAGATTTGTAAGAGTTCCCACATTTTATTTTCGCGGAAAAATTGGATTTGATGAAACGAACCTCTTGCAGATCTTATTTTAAATTAAAAATTTCTTTAGACCGTTTATGAACGCCAAAACTTTCTAAACTAACGAGAGTTGGACGTAAGAAAATGAGAAAAAATTTTCTAAAAGTATAAGTTCCTACAATTTTAGAATTCATTTGTAAAATCGTAATTTATGGTAGTTCCCACATGCTAAGAATAGATCTGTAAATTCCAGATTCCAATTTTTTCAGAAAAATGAATTATGGATTTCTTTACCCTAAAACTTTCTAAATTAGGACCAATGACATATTGCCTAAAAGTTTAGAAAAAGGATAGGTCCAATTAATGTGAATGAATTTTAATAAACATCAGATTTATAAATGCTTCAAACGGTTTTATATTGAATTTAACAACGTTCAATATTTTGGAATTAATGTTGCTTTTGGAAAGATCATTGTTCTGATTTTTGCGTTTAACGACCTATTCTCATTAAAAGAAGGCACTTTAAATGATCGATTACAAAACTCTTTTAGTTTTTAAAGACCTATTCATTAAAAAATCAAAAGAAATTTGAATTTAATATATAATCTGGATGTTTAAATTTTAAATTTCGCTTCATAAAAATCCGAAATAAAAATATAATTCATTCTAGAATGTTTTTATTTAAAAAGAATCTAAAATAAAATAGTTCATGCTATAAAATGAAAGAAATTTCGAGAGTCCATTCTGTTTTAAAAAATGAGAGCACCAGGTAAAGATATGTATAAATATTTTCTTTTTATTTTTATATTCTCATTCTTTTTCTGTATAAAGGCTCCGACTAAGTTGGATCCGCCTTATGTTATATTGCAGTATTTACAAAATATAAATTCTGCTTCTGGACAGGGCCAAGAAGATCAGGGAAATAATCCGCAATGTCCTGCACCTGCTGGTCCTTTTAATCCGGGTGCAATTTTTGATACGGGTCAGACTCTTTGTTGGAATGGGGCTGGATTTGCGCAAGATTGTGCGCTGGTGTTGCCAGGCTCTGATGGAAGTTTCAGTAATGTACCGAATGCTCGTAATTTTGTAGGACCAACTCAGCACTGTAAATTTACTTCCGATTATACTATATTTGATCCTCTACATGGACTTACTTGGAAGGCTTGTGCACAAGGACAGACTGGTTCAGACTGTGCTGGTGGTGTTGTAGTTCCAATGAACTGGGCAGATGTAAATGCGGGACTTCCTGGAAGTTGTGCCGAATTGAATACTCTCAACGGTGGGGAAGGTTATGCTGGTAGAACCAATTGGAGAATCCCCGCGGCAAGAGAACTTGCTTCTATTGTTCATTATACAAACAATCCTCATATTGATAACGCATTTTTTCCTTCTAAAACGTTTACCGGAACATCTTATATGACAAGTACAGCCGATGCTAAAATTGCAGCGAACGAATGGGCAATAAACTTGGCGATTACACCACCTGCTAACGTAAGAATTTCTAGCATAGCGCAAGCTACTCCTCTTGCTTTACGTTGTGTCTCTGGAAATGCGATGCCAGCGCCTTCTTTTGTAGATCAAGCGGATGGAACCATTCGAGATCTAAATACTGGACTTCTTTGGTCTCAATGCACAGAAGGTCAGGGTGCGGGGTGTGCTTTTACTGCGCCGACTTCTATGGATTGGAATGCTGCACGTGGCAATTGTAATGGTAAAGTTTTGGCGGGAAGAGTTTGGAGATTGCCGAATGTAAACGAACTTTTAAGTATTGTAGATTATAGCAATGCTGTCCTTATGTTACCCGCTATTGATTCAACTTTTTTTCCACTTACAGCCAATGGTTTATATTGGACCTCTACTACATATGATAGTAATAAAAGTTTTGCAATTGGTATTTTCTTTTCAACGGGGGCCGTTCTGGCAAATGATAAATCCGGCAATATGGTGACCCGTTGTGTAACTACGTTTTGATTGGTTATGTTCATAATTTAAGAACGATTTGTTGGATCAAAATCCGTTTTTACAAAATTTAAAAAATAAATTTTAATACTTTTCAATTTAACACTTGTTTGGTGCCAAATTGAGAGGTTGATTTTATAAAGTTCATTTTTCTGAAAAAAAGTATTCGGGTAAAATGAAACTCTGACGTGCTCCGATAAAACCATTATCAAGTATAAAAGTTATCTTTAAGCAGACAGAATTGAAGAGCTAAAACCGTTAAACAAACAGTGGCTTTATATCGATTCCAATATTTTGCACTCAAACAAGTGCTTTATAATACAAATTTACAGTATTTAATTTTATAAGGATTAATATTGGCTCGGATCAAATATAAGGAAAAATTAGATTTTCCAAAAAGAATCTATAAAATGAATTTTTAATAAATAATTTTGCAAAACGGTGATTTCATGTAGAAATTTGATTGGGCTATTATTTTTATAGAGTTTGTTTATAAAGAAGAATAACGTATTTTTTTTAAGTGAAATCGTTTCCTTAACTATTTATAGTTTAATCATCTAGTACCTAAAATTCGAGGTTGTTTCAAAATATTAGAGTTGTTGAAAAATTCCATAGCAGCGATTAACAGAGCTGCTTCAATCGACCATTTCATGAAGCAGAAACAAGATGGAGAATTCATTTTTTAACAACTCTATTCTTTAATATGATGAGTAATAACAAGTTTTGGTTCTAAATGTAACTTATTTTTATTGGATGTTGTCTAAAAATACTAAATCTTTTGTTGCTTTAAATCTGTCCCTTTAATTGAGTTTTTAGGAAAAAAGTTTGCTTTTAACTTACATACTTTAAAAGAAAAAATCTATAAGATTGTCGATTTATTGGGAAAAATTTGTATTCGTTTCTTAAAATTGAGTTCTATTTGTTTGATTTTTCAAATCTCTTTCGGTCTATTTTCTATGTTCAAAATCCGTTTTACTTTTATGGCGTTCTTAAAATTCGCAAAACATTTTGATTCTTTTACAGTTCATAAAAAAATTATTTCTCATTTGTTATTGAATTTATGGATTGATATGGATAATAGGTTCCAGACTTTCTCGGAGATGGATTATGGAAACTAAACCCAATTCGATGAGCCACAAAAATAACGAGATGAAAATTTCGATTGAAAATATTTCTTCCTCTGGAACTCTTCCAGGTCCCGCTGTTATCATCCAGGTCCAAGGAGACATCAATTTATTTTCTGCAAAAGAACTAAAAGATACTTTTAATGAACTGATTGAAAAAAAGATTTATCTTCTTCTCGTAGATCTTTCGGGTGTGCGTACTATGGATTCTTCTGGAATTGCCACCTTTATCGGAGCCCAGAATCGATTAAATAAGATTCCTTGCGCTGGACTTGCTCTTTATTCGTTACCACAACAGATAGAAAAAATGCTCGAGCTGACTAGGCTCAAAGCTCTTTTTCGCACTGCTCCTGATCTTTCCGAAGCAATTCGAATTTTCAGTATTTAATTTACACTTGTCTCAAAATTACAAATAGAACTTAACGTGAGCTCGGTCATGATTCATTTTTCTGAAAAAAGTTGTGAAATGAATTCTTAAAATGTGAGAACTACTATGAATCACGATTTTAAAAATAAATTTTAAAAGTTCATACTTTTAAAAAATTTTGTCTCACATCTACATCATGTTAGATTAAAATAGAGTTGTTGAAAAATTCCATAGCAACAATTAACAAAACGCTTCAATCGACCGTTTCCATACAACGAAAACCGATAGAGAATTAATTTTTCAACAATTCTAATGTATTTTTTTGAATTATTCTTGGCTTGATCTATAAGTAAAACAAACCAAGAATATTCGGTTTTTTTAAAGTGCTGCGTTTGCAGCCGCGATTGCTGCTGTGTAGTTCGGTTCCGTCGTGATTTCAGGTACAATTTCCACATAACGAACCGTATCCGATTTATCTAATACAAAGACTGCTCTTGCAGAAAGTCCTTTGAGTGGTCCGTCTGCGATATGAGTTCCGTAAGCTTTTGAAAATGAAAAATCTCTGTATTGGGATCCGGTTACTAGGTTCGGAGAATTGATTCCTTCTGTAGAACAAAAACGACCCATTGCAAAAGGTAGGTCTCCAGAAATAACTAGGGTTGTTACGCCGGAAATTCCTGCTGCTTTTTCGTTAAATGCTTTGGTTTCGAGGGCACAGACGGAAGTATCTAAACTTGGAACTGCTACGAGTATTTTTACTTTGCCCGCATAATCTTTAAGACTAAATTCGGAAAGATCTTGTTTGATCGCTTTGAAATCGGGAGCCTTGTCTCCTGGAGATGGAATTTTTCCTTCGAGTTGTACTGGATTGCCTTTCAGAGTAACTTTTGTCATTTGAATTTTCCTTCCTATAATTAGAATTAAAGAATATACGAAAGCGTCATTGTATCTAAGGACGATGTCCGAGAAAGCAGGATTTTTTCTAAATTTTTCGAAACATTTTTTACTGATAACCGTATACCTAATATTTTGTACTCAAACGGATTTCTGTGATAAAGATTTACGATACTCTTATTTATATTGCTCTAAGTAGTATTATATTTATTGAGAACAATTTTGTTCATTTATAGTTTAGTTTTTAAAGTTATTGTTGGAAATTTGTTTTGTGGTTTTAAATTACTGATCTTTATAAAATTGAGTACTGTAAATTTTTATCGTAAATCAATGTTTCAGCGTAAAAAATAGGTACTTTATTATGTAGTTCTAGTAGGAGAATCCAAATTTCCAATTAGGTTTAATGATCTTTCCAAAAAATGCTTGTAAAGTGAAACGGTTCTTGTTTCTGTTGGTAGTAGAATTCATTTTATGAACCTCAATCAAGTAATTGCATCCATGTTTGTAAACAGCTTAGAGCTAGTGGTGGTCTTTGGAACACCGGGACATTGCTTTACGCTGTAGAGATTTACTTAAGACGCAATTCTAAGAAAAGCCTTCTCCGGTGTAAAGCCGGGGGAGGCTTTTTTATTTTTAGGGCTTATCAATGATTTTAAAGACGATTTAAGGAAACACGTATGAATTTAAACGGAGCTGAACTTATGATTCGGTTTTTGGAATTTGCAGGAGTCGAAATTGTTTCCGGAATTCCAGGGGGAGCTAGTCTTCCCATCTACGATGCGTTATACGAAAGTAAAATTCGACATATTCTTGCTAGACACGAACAAGGTGCTGGTTTTATAGCCGGTGGGATGGCAAGAGCAAACGGAAAACCCGGAGTTTGTTTTGCTTCTTCGGGACCAGGAGTTACTAACTTAATTACTGCGGTTGCAGACGCGAAAATGGATTCTATTCCTTTGATCGTAATCACCGGGCAGGTTCCGGTTTCTATGATCGGCACCGACGCATTTCAGGAAATTGATACTTTCAGTTTGTCTGTTCCGATTACTAAAAGAAGTTATCTAGTGAAAAAAATTGAGGATTTGATTCAAATCCTTCCTCAGGCTTGGAAGACTGCTATTGAAGGTAGGCCAGGTCCGGTTTGGATTGACGTTCCTAAAGATGTGGCTTCTGCTAAGATTGATTGGGATATTTCCAGAGAAAAAGAAATTTGGAATATTCAAAAAATAGAATTTAAAGATACGATTGATCTAGAATGGAAAAAAACTTTTAAGGAACTATTATCGAAAGCTAAAAAACCAGTATTTTATATCGGTGGAGGTTTAAACCGTCCTTTGGCGGCAGAGTTGTTCTGTATTCTTTTGGAAAAACTAAACTTTCCTACCGTTTCTACGTTAATGGGATTGGGGATTTGTCCATATGAACATCCTAGATTTTTAGGAATGTTGGGGATGCACGGCTCTAGAGCAGCCAATCTCGTTTTGGAAGAAGCAGATTTATTGGTTGCTTTGGGCGTTCGTTTTGATGATCGAGCCACTGGTAAATTGAATGAGTTTTGTCCTAATGCTAAGATAGTCCATGTAGACATAGACGCAACAGAAATCGGTAAATTAAAAAATCCTAATCTTTTTTTAAAACACGGCGTTGAGAATTTTATCACCCAGATTTTGGAAGAGGACTTGTCTTCTGAACACTTGTCTTCGGAGGAATGGTTGAATCAGGTTCAAACTCTCAAAACTTTATATGGATTTTCTATACCTAAAGAGAATCAAATTTTACATCCGGTTTCGATTTTACAAAGTATCTCGAACATTCTAGGTGAAAAGGCAATCATTACTACTGACGTAGGTCAACATCAAATGTGGGTGGCTCAATATTATCCTTTTCGAAAGCAAGGTTCTTTTTTGACTTCGGGTGGTTTAGGAACAATGGGTTTTGGATTACCGGCCGCCATTGGGGCGGCGCTCGTTTTTCCGGAAAAAAGAATCGTTTGTATTTCGGGAGACGGATCGATTTTAATGAATATTCAGGAATTAGATACTCTTAGAGAATTGAATTTAGACGTAACTATTCTTTTGATAAACAACGGACATCTTGGTTTGGTGAGACAACAGCAGGAATTGTTTTTTTCCTCCAGATTTTCCGCATCCAAATTTGTAATACCCGCTAACTTTATAAAAATTGCATCTTCTTTTGGAATTCCATCTTTTGAGTTGTCGAATGAATGTTCTCAAGTTGAAATTCTGGAACAAGCTTTGATCCGAAAAGGACCATCCTTTGTTTTGCTTCAGGTAGAGCCCGATCTACAAGTTCTTCCCATGGTTCCTCCAGGAAAGGCAAACCGTGAAATGATTTATTAATATATTTATATATTAAAATATAGGAGTTTATTTTATGAAGTTGTATGAGGATTTTAAAACAAAATATTATACTTTTGATATTTCTTCCGAAGAAGGTTCTGGAACAATTTTACGTATGATAGGTATTCTATCTCGTAAATCCATTGATTGGTTGGATTGGCGGTTGCGACGAAATGTTGAAGGTGAATCCCAAAAAATTATGATCGTAATTAGAACTGAAGAACCGGATAAAATTCTAAACCTATTTCGTAGTATCCCAGAAATTAGAGAAATACGTTATTTTGAATCGAATCTAAGTTCCGAATTAATTTTTGAAAAAGAGGATACGTTTGTAGTTTCTGTTTTTTGATATAAAGTTAATAACTTTTATATATTAGAGTTTTTGAAAAATTTCATAACGACAATAACAAAACCGATTCAATCGACCAATTCATAAAACAGAGACAAGATAGAGAATTCATTTTTCAACAATTCTATTTTAAAAAGTTGTATATACTGTGGACTATGAGGCGAATGCTCAATATTTTTTATTGAAATAATGTGAGTTCTGCGTAAAAAAAATATGATCCTGAAAAAATTGGAATCTGAATTTTGCAGATTGATTCTTTCAATGTGGGAACTACCACAATTGATAACATAGAAGTTTATAACAATTGAATCTGTCGTATTCAGGTGTGGGAACTACAGCAAATCACGATTTTACGAACAAATTCTAAAATTGTAGGAACTACTACTCTTAGAAAAATTTTTCTTACGCCTAACTCAAGTTAAAATGGGATTTAAATTTTGATGATGGTCGCAAAACTGCAAAAATTTGATTAGAGATGATTCTTTTGGTATTTCATGGTAGTTCCTACAATTTTCAAAGTGTAACTGGTAAACCCACGATTTGTGAGAGTTCCCACATCTTTTTTTTACAAAAAAGTTGTTCTAGGATAAAAACGAATTTTCTTACGTTTCCTGTTCACGTTGAAATAGTGTTTTGTGATCAAAATTAAAGATACTCAGCTTTATAGGACTACTCAGAACTATATGATAAAATCCTCATATTTTATATTTCAACAATATGAAATTCTACGTAAAAAAATAGAAGTGAATCGCATTGCTGGACCGCGTTTTTCCGTACTGATTCACAAATTGAAAGTTTACTTGAAAACAAAATCTTTTTATAAGTTCAATTTGTTATAGAAGCGAGACGCTGGGTTTGAAAGTGTGTTCTGCCTCAATCGCTTTGTATCGGATTATATCAAAAACGCGCTAGTAGGCACTTTATCACAGCATTTATGGATACTCTAATTTGGTAAGTATCAGTATTAGTGCGAATAAAAATAATGCTGAAAAACGATAAATGGATTTTTTAAAAATTTATTATTTTATAAAATACTACTTTGATATGATCTGTGCGTAAAAGACTCATTTAGAAGTCCGAAAATTACAAAGAACTACTGGAAATTTTGCAAATGTTCAGATCGAACATAATTTGTTGTAGGTTTTAGTAGTTTATTAGGAATTTATAAAGAACCATCGTTGATAACTTTGAAACAAGTTCAAAATTAGAGGATGTTTCTTTGAAAGTGTGATTGTGTTTTGAACTTTTATTCAACTCTGGCTAGAAAACTTTCCAGAGCCTTGGTTCTAAAAGAATGAAATTCTCCCGAGTGTTCAAATTTACAGAACTGAAGAATCTTTTCGGGAATTTCACTAAACTTTGCCTCTTCATTATTAATCTTGATCATCATATCTGCGAGATAGATCGGATAAATGTAAGAAATGAATTCTTCTTCAACGATCAAAGGTCTGTGATGAAATTCCATTGATTTTGAATATAGATCTGGGAAATTCCATTTTTCGGCTATCAATGAGCCTACTTTTGTATGAGTAATTCCTAATGCAGCTTCTTCCATAGAAACAGCAGACGCGATCTCTTTAGAGGCGGAAATTTTACCGATGTTATTCATCGTTTTTTCCTCCAGAGAAAGTAGAATGATTTCTCCTATGTCGTGTAACAAAGCGGCGGATACTAGATTGCTGATTGTATCTTTAGGAAGATTGATTCTAGACGCGATCAGTTTACAATAAAAAGCGCATTGATTGGATTTTTCCCAGATCGAAAGGAAGGCTGGAAATTTACCTTCTAAAATTTGTTTAGTTCCAAGGGAATATAAAAGCTGACTGAGTTCTTTGAGACCGATGAGTTGAATAGCCCTGTCTAAAGACTCTACTTTGTTTGCCCGGATAAAAGCGGCCGAATTTGCAAGTTTTAGAATATTCGCAGAAAGTGCTACATCCTTTTTAATTACTTCCGCAATTTGATTGATGGAAGAGTTTGGTTTTGAGATCATCGTCTGAATATCTTGGATCGATTTCGGAAAAGTGGGAAGTCCGTCTATGTTTTTTAAAATGTCCTGAGTTTTTTGAAGTTGAAGATTTTCTTTTGAAATGTTCAGAGGAATATCAATGATAACGCTCGTATTGTTTCCTTGACTTTCTATTTTATAAGAACTTGCAGAAAGTCCGTCGTTTTTTAACATCATTAGAGACATGACAAGTCCCAGTCCTGCTCCTTCCGTTTCGTCTCCTGCTTCTAAAAAAGCCTCCGCGAGATCGTTGTAAAGTCTTGCTTTTTCAATTCTTTGGTTAATTCTTTCTACTTCGGTAGGACTGAGTTTTACGTTATTCATCACTCTGATTCGAATCATATCCTTATTGTAGATAAAAGATACCAAGACTACGAAATTGTTTTTAAAAAGAAGTTCTTCATATTTTTCTTTATTATCTAAGTAGTCTTTTTTAAAACCTGAAATTTTTTGTTTGTAGATTACGGGATTGTGGATGTCTGCTTTCAATTCCTGAAAATAAATTCTTTTGATGTTTGCTTTGATAGAATTGGCAATGGTTTCTTTTAGAGTTGTGAGAACCGAGTCTCTCACGTAAATGATATCAAGTTGAATTAGATAACGATCTAAAGTTCTGCTGATGGTAGAGTCTACGTTTTCCGTAAGATTATGAAATCGATAATGAACAGGAATATTTTCCAAAACGGAATGATTGAGATCTTTAAGATTACTATAAAGACCTAGGTCTCTATGGTGATGGAATTCAAAGGTTTTAGTTTGATTCATATTCTTTAATTTTTCCTTTTGAGTTCGTTCTTTGTCAAGTTATCTGAAATTCATCATAAAAATCTTGAAATTTTTTTTCATATCCTTTTCCACTTTTATATCTAATCAATCGAATCTTAATTTAAGAATTTTATTTTATTCTGTCTCTTTTCTAAATGATAAATGCTGGATTGATTTTTTTTAGAATAGAGTGGTTTGAACTGTGTTGGTATTTAGAATAGTGTAAAGTTGATTTTTTATTTACTATTCGAATTACTTAGAATTGTAGAATAGAATACCTAATATTTTGTATTCAAATCGCTATTTATAAAGAAAATTTCAGACATTCGATTTTATAGACTTCCATGGTATTAAAAATGAACGGTCGATTTTGTAAAGATGTTGAAGTTTTCAAAAAATTGTACCTAACCCGGCATTATTGACTTTTTTGAAGTAGATCTTACATTCTAAGTTTTGCAACCAGTTTCGTATGGTATTATTATTTTTAAGTGCCCGAATGATAAAAGTTTAGCTAACTTTTGTTTGAGTTAGAGTTACCAATGATTAGAGATCACTAACGATTTTGCGATCAAGACTTACAGGCCGTCTCAAAACCTAATTAGAGTTGTTGAAAAATTCCATAGTTCAATTAACAAAATTGCTTTAATCGACCGTTTCCATGAAATAGAAACAGATGGAGAATTAATTTTTCAACTATTCTATTGTACTTTATCAAAAGGATCAAACTGCAAGAACTTGTTCCAGTTTTGGAATGAGCCATTTATAAAAATGGCAACTAAAAATGAGCGATGGACTTGCGGAATATAGAGTTCTTACAATCTGTTTATCTAAGAATTGATTGGTTCTTACATCTTAACTTAATTGTACAAACTCATCGGATCTCTATAAAATTGTGCACCTTAAATTTTTATCGCAAAACACTGTTTCAGCGTAAAATATTGATACTTGATTCTATAACTCTGAGAGGTATTCTTTTTATCTATTTTTATGAAGTATGCAAATAAGAATAATACCATTGAATCAAATTCGAATTAAGAATTTTTCCTGAAATCTTAAAGAAATTAGAAACAGGTTTAATACAATTGAAGTAGTAAAATTTTGGAGTTCAGATCGGTTGTAAAAAGAATTGCTTTCCGAATCTGTGATGATAAAATGAGGGCCCGTTCCCAAAAACGAATTTTTGAACTATACCCGAGGAGCACTTTCGATGCCAACTTTACAAGAATCTCCGGTTAAATTACCGAATTCTAATCAACCTCCGTCTGTAAATAAGACGGAAATTGAACGTGTGTTTAATCTTCAAAAAAAACATTTTCATAAAGTGATGAAACTGACCACGGCTGGTCAACGGATTCAGCGTTTGAAAAAGTTAAAAGAGGCGATTTTTAAATATTCTCCTGAAATTGAAAAGGCAGTTCACTCTGATTTTCGTAAAAGCGAAAGAGAGGTGGATATCACTGAAATTATGCCTTCTATTTCGGAAATCAACGACGCAATCAAACACGTTCGTAGATGGATGAAACCTGTGGACGTTAAAACTCCGATGACACTTTTCGGTTCTAAGAGCCAGATCATTTATGAACCTAGAGGAGTCGTTTTGATCATAGGTCCTTGGAATTATCCGTTTTATCTTACGTTTGCACCTCTTGCCGCGGCCATCGCGGCAGGAAATACGGTTTTGATCAAACCTTCTGAGTTTACTCCAGTGACTTCTAATCTGATTCAAAAGATTATCAGCGAAGTATTTCCTAAAGAAGAAGTGGCAGTTTTTGAAGGAGACTATCAGGTTTCTGGGGCTCTTATGGAACTTCCTTTGGACCATATCTTTTTTACTGGAAGTACTCACGTAGGAAAGATAGTGATGACTGCTGCGGCGAAACATCTAACCACCGTTACACTTGAGTTAGGTGGTAAATCTCCTGCAATCATAGATAAAAGTGCAGATATTAAAAAGGCGGCCAAAAAACTAATTTGGGGAAAAGTTTTGAATGCAGGACAAACCTGTGTGGCTCCCGATTATTTACTCATTCCGAATGAACTGATTAAACCTTTTGTAGAAGAAGCAAAAACAGTGATCAAAGAATTTTATGGAAATTCTCTCAAGGAAAATTCAGATTTTTGTAGGATCGTAAACGATCGTAATTTCAATAGGGTTTCTGGTTATATACACGAAGCCGCGGAAAAAGGTGCAAAGATTGAAATGGGAGGCGATACGGATGCGTCTCAGAATTATATTGAACCTACTCTTTTAAGTAACGTACCAGAAAATTCGAATATTATGGAAGATGAAATTTTTGGACCAGTGCTTCCTATGATTCCTTACACGAACTTGGATGAGGCAATTGAAAAAATCAATTCCAAACCAAAACCTTTGGCTTTGTATATTTTTGGTAAAAAGGATCGTTCGATCAAAAAGATTCTTAAGGAAACTTCTTCTGGAGGAGTTGCGGTTAATGATGTGATTTTACATCTTGCCAACCCAAATCTTCCTTTTGGAGGAATCAATCATTCTGGTCATGGAAGTTATCACGGTTATTTCGGATTTAAGGCCTTTTCGCACGAGCGTTCTGTTTTACGTCAAGCTGCTTTGAGTTCGATCGATTTAATGTATCCACCATACACTAATTTTGTGAAGAGACTGGTTTCTTTTACGAAAAAGTTTTTAGTTTGATGGTTGTAAATACGATTGGCTGAAATTTCCAATTTGAATTTTTGAGCACTTTCTTATATTAGAGGTGCTCAAGAATTAATTTTCTTCTATCTTTTTCGTTGCTCAGAGATATAGTTCTGAGTCTCTAAATATCTTGTAGTAAAATTTACAGTGCTCAGTCCCATAAGTATCAGTAAAAACGAATTATAAAAAGGTTTAATAGTAAATTTTGATTTTTTGAACAGCTCTAATTTCTAACGTGAGTTTAGCGTAAGAGAAATTGGGAAATTTTTTCTAAAAGTGTAAACTTCAAAGTTTTATCGTAAAATCTAGATTTGTGAGAGTTCCCACAAATTAAGAGCGTGTCCTAAAACCTCGAAGAATTTGCGTGATAATTCTTTAGAAATTTTTAATAAAATAAAGTAGTTCCTACAAAAACCCTTATATTTGCGAATTTTAAAGCAGTTTGTATATCGTTAAGTTTTCGTATGAGTTCCTACAAATTAAGTCACATTATGAATTTTTAAATATTCGTTTTTCGTGAATGAAATTCGTATGAGTTCCTACGTTTTCAAAATCTAATTGCAAAACATAGATATTGTGGTAGTTCCACCACATTTTATTTTTACAGAAAAATCAGGTTTTATAAAATAGAATTGTTGAAAAATTAATTCTCCATCTGTTTCTATTTTATGGAAACGGGCAATTGAAGCAATTTTGTTAATCGGAACTAGGGAATTTTTCAACAACTCTAATAAATTTCTCCACCAACCCGTGTTGATTTTGAGTAATGAAGGTGTAGATTGTATCAAAGACGGTTATTTAGTATATTCTAAAAACAGAATATATGTCCAGTTCATCCAAACGAAATGGACTGGATGAACTGGACGAGGTCACTTAGAAATTACAACTTGAATTCGCAGCTAAATACTTTCTACCGTCTGGTAAATGGATTGTATCAATAGAATCGAAATTGCAATCGAGTTTTTTATAAAATGAAGGTCTCATTGTATAGACTTCCGACTTCAATTCATTCAATTCTCCGTTTAGTTTTTGATACATTTCTTCATAAGTAGCTGTATTCGAAAATGCATTCGTAACTATTGGAGTGTTACAAGTTGTGCTTGATCCATTAGATGGAGTTGCAAAACAAGTAGAATGTATACCTATTCTTGTGTTTCGAAAATCAGTTTGACCCCGTTGTGGATGTCTATAAGAAATTCGAGAACGGTATGCCAGTGGTCCTTCACAAGAATAAATTGTAAAAGGTCGAAATAGATTTAAATGTTTATCAAAACGAATCTCTCCTATTCTACAATTCATACTCTGAAAGTTATTCACACCGCTGCTTTCCAAGGTAGACATAAGATCGTTGATCCTTGAATTGAAATCAGACCACGCAGAGTTCCAGTCTGGACTATAGGTAGCGTTTCCAAATATCAAACCTCTACAAGAAAAACGACTGTTGAGTCCGAATGCGGCGGTTGTACATTTTGCCTTAAGTCCTGTTTCGGTCTTTCTAAAAAAAGATCGAATGACTTTCGGATCATTGGTAGACAAATTTGCTAAATCCGGAGCAGGCGTAGATGGATCTGTAAGATTGTCTACGTTGCTAACTAGGTAATCTAAATATGCCTGAAACGAAGTATTAAGCCCTGTGTCGTGAGACATTTGATCAATTAAAAAATCAAATGTTTGAATATTAGAATCACGTAATGCACTAATTAAATCTTTCAGGGTATCTTTTTTATAGGTGTAAAGATAATTGAAGAAATTACCCGAGTATCTATAAAATTTGAAATCTCCATAACGAGCCGTTAGGATTTTTGAAACGTCCATTCTAGAAGAACCGTCTCTTTTAATTTCAGAAATTAAACTTTTACGCGGATGAATTTCTCTTGAAGAACTACCGGTTAGAAATTCTGCAATTCCTTCTTCAAACCAAGTGAGTCTTTCATTATCGTGAGCAGAAGTTTGAGACCATAAACCTGGAATTATAAATCTGCCTACAAGATAATGACTATATTCGTGGCGTAGTAATTCTTCGAGAGTATATATACTTTCTGCAGGAGTACGTTGATATGTATAGAGCGTTTTGTCTCGTTCTATGTAGATCCCACCATTATCTGTAGAAAGATCGAATAGAAAAGGATGAAAAGTTTCGTAATCCTTTCTAGATTTATACACATACATGGTAATTGAATCCGTCGTATCTCCAGACACGGGAGCATGAATTCCTATCAAACGGAAAAATTGAGATTCTACCTGTTTAAGAGCGTGATATAGAGGTTGAATTTCATCGATTGATAGAGCTGTGTGTACGATTTGTGTTTTATCGTCAAAATAATATGTATTTGACAAAACCGCCTTTTTCACAGTTTCTTTGATATCGCTCAAACAAATTCGTCCGATCCGTAAATTCGCACAGTCCGAATGTCGAGTTAACGCTTTGATTCCTAGAAGATACGGTTCAGAAATGTATGGATACGTTTCTAAAACATCAGTCATAACTGAAGCAATCACTGGTTGAAAGCTAGGAAGATATTCATAAATCCTATCCAAACCAAATATCGCATTGTTGATGATCCAGACTTGAGAATCTGTGTTGAGACTTGTATCAAGAGCAAGTCTTCTCAGTTTACTAATCAATCTATAATCGATCATTGTAAGGAATTCGTTGCTGTTTGAATGGATATGACGTTGAAACAATCTAAAAACAGCATTCAAAGCGATGGCCTGAGAAAGATTGTTTCTTAATCTTTGTGGATCGTTTATAGTAGCTTCAAGAAAAGAAAGGATACGTGGATAAATCGTATGTCCAATTTTTGTACTATCCGCTACTGTAAAGAAGAACTCTAAAACTTTTCCGGCATCGTTGGTTCCATCTAAGAAGTGTGCACTACTTGCAAAAATCTGCATTGGAGTAACTAAAGCCTGAGAGATTTGGTTTGTATCAAATGGGAGGGAAGGGTGAGAATGTTTTACATAATATCCGGCCCAAAACATTCTGAACAATTGTATAAAGTTCAAATCGTTGTTACCGTTGTAAAAAGGAGCAAGATCGTTTAGTCGATTGACTACTTCAAGCATGTTCTCTTGTGAATAAATATAGTCCGAATACTGATCGTAATTCCAAACAAATTTATCCACACAATTTATATCATGTGTTTCCAAGAATCTGACGAATTCTTTCGGTTTTAAACGTGCAACGTAACTTCCATTACAATTATTTGAAGTTATATTTTGTGCAGTTCCATTCGAATAAGAATTACTTGGTCCGAAAGTCATAACCGACGGAACAAGAATTCTTTTTTTTCCATCTGCGATTCTGTCAAAGTCTTGCTCATTTTCTACTTGAATAGGTTTAAAACCTATCAGTTCGTTTAACGAGCTAACGCTTACTGTTGTCGATCTCATTGTAGTTTGTTGTGTAGCCTGAGCAAACATTGTTGCAAACAAACTAAGATCATTTTTAGAGCCATTATTTTGGCTATTACATCCTAACGAAAAGGTTACAAGAACACTTAACGTTATTGCTAGCTTATACTTTATATTCGTTATCATTTTTATATTCTTTTTCCTTTTAGTTTTTATATTTTTCCGTGAATAAAATTATTATCTTTTTATAAAAGAAAAATTTTTTTTATAAAAATATTTATAAAAATTATCCCTTAAATATTTATTTAAAGAAATAACGTTATGCGTCTTTGTGTCTTAGTTATGAATGTTTCAAAATAAATTTGAAAATTAGCGTTAGATTATTTATTAATTAAAATAAGTAAGTCTCGTTTATTGTGAGATTTAATTTATTCTTAAAATCAATATTATGCGATACTCATCGAATAAATTTTTTTTATAAAAGATGTCTTTGATTTTTTTTAAAATTTATCTCAAAAATAATTTAAATATCGCATAACGGTTTCTTTGATTAGTAGAAAGTTTTTGATAAATTTGAAAATTAACG
>NZ_FTNA01000046.1:4767-22440 GCF_900156205.1 Leptospira interrogans | reverse complement strand
AAGGATTCGAAGCTTGCGAGCAAGAGCGTTTTGAGCTTTCGTAAAAAGCGAAAAAACGCGACGCGAACCAGGAAGGTGAGCGTGCGAGAAAGACGACGTGGAGCTTAAGTCGAACACGATGTGAGACTGCGAAACGGCGAATCCTTCCCTATCCAATAAAATTCCTTCTAAATCTAAAAACTATTTTTATTACATATAACGAAAAGCTTTCTCATACTTATCTAATATTGCTAAGATCATTTTTGTCATGATTTAACGTAAGTTCGGTCTACAAACTTTGCTTTATAAAACCTGATTTTTTTGTAAATAAAACGTGGGAACTATTACATAAAAGTTCAATAGAGTTAAAAATGAATTCTTCATCTATTTCCGTTGTATTGAAATGAACAATTGAAACAATTTTGTAAACCCCTGCTATAGAATTTTTCAATAACTCTATTGATAAAAAAACTGTTTAAGAGACTTAATTTGTAGAAACTACTTTCGTGGGTTTATGTTTTACAGATAAATTCAAAAAATGTAGTAACTATTACAAATTCTAACACCACAAACAAATGTTTAAAAATTCGTAATGTGACTTAATTTGTAGGAACTACTACAGATTAAAATTTTACAGTAACACTTTGAAAATGTAGAAACTATTACAAATCTGAATTTTACAATTACCCATAGATATATAAAAAGTAGCTAATATATACACTTAGCACCCAAATACATACAAATAATATTATGGTAAACTTGTTTCAAAACTTAGAATGTAGAATTTCCTTAAAAAAACAATTCCGAGTTACGTGCAATTTTTAAGAATTTCAGTATCTTTGAAAAGCGACCATTAATTTTTGGTAATCCGAATAATAATAAAAACACGCTTTTTTGATAGAGATTGGCGGTAACTACATTATGTAACCTGATTGATGTAGGCTTATCTCATAGTTTAATATTTTCATAAAAAATAAAATACAGAAACTTTATTTTTTTTTAAAAAAACTTTCCAAATACTTTCTAAAGCAGAAAAAAATATCAAAGCTTGTTCCAAAACCTCACAATGTAGGAACTACTACGAAAATGTAATAAGATTAGAACGCCCTAAAGTTCGCAAATTTCCAAATGCGACCCAATTCATTTTATTAAAAATTTCTAAAGAATCATCGCATAAAATTCTTTGAGTTTTTGGAACAAACTCTAAATATGATATTCAGCTGGGTTCCTGCAAAAAGCATAAGAAAAACTTAACTTATTAAAAATAAATCACATAATTTATTTATATTATTATAATAAATATATAATCTGATATTCAATTACGAATCAAATAAACTTACATATACTATAAAATACTAATTTTCAATTCAGTGAATCCAGAAAAAAAAATTGAAGCAAATCCAGATTACTAAACCGTGCTTTCTGCTCCAATCAATAAATTGCATAAAAGAAATGCAATACAACATTTCGTTTTAAGTTACAATTTATTATAGAACGCAATCCATCGAACAATCTGCAGAGCAAACCAGAAAACCCAACAAAGCCTTTCTAAGAAGCGGCATTCAGGAAGCGTCTTATTGAGTTCAAGAAGCGAGTACTGCGTTTAAAAGAGCGTTCTGCTAGGCTTCAATCGCTTTCACATTGGATTAACGAACTTACGTCAAACGGCGCTTACGATAAAACATTTAGGTAATGTACTACTTTATAGGAATCGTGGTAGAACCCAAGGCCCATTAAAAATGGAATTCAACCAACAGAACTTTAGAAAGATTTATGATAAACCTATTTTGATCAGTTTAACTTGAGTAAGTTTTGAAGTTGAAAATTCACTCAGAAAATTATAAACGGATTTAAAATTGAAGGAGACAGATATTTTACTTTTTTGTGTAAGAATATCGAATCGTGTGTATTCGTTTATACGATTGAAATCAAAAACATTCCGAATTTATAATCAAAGCGTCTTTGAACATTTTCGCCGATCCTAAACTTATTTCTATTAAAAGCCACGGTTGTTTTCAAAAAACGAAACTTAATTTCAATCGAAAACTTCAAAAGAAACATCTGCTATTCTTCCATTTTTCACTTGCGTAAATCCGAAAAATGTCCGACTGTTTAAGTATGGATTCCAAAGAAAGGGCAGAAACAATCCGAGAAGGCAATCGAGCCTTCAACGAAGGTAATATCCGAAAAGCCAGAGATCTTTTTATCAAAGCAGAATATAAAGACGGACTTATTCGTTTAGGGGATCATTTTATGTATGAAAAAAAAATGCCCCTACTCGCCTACGGTTATTATAAAAAGGCAGGTTATCAAAAACGAATCGATGAAATTTTCCAAAGAATGATTTGGGCTTTTAGCCAATGGATCGGTGCAGATAAATTCAAGACCCAACCTACAGATCCGATCGCCGAAGTTTCGTCCACTCCCAGTTTTCCAGACGCTTCTGAGTTTCAAATTCATCCATTGTTAAGACAGACCGCCTTAGACATTCTCAAAAAAAGAGGAATCCAAATTTAAACTTCCTGGAAACAATTGTATTTTTCAAAAATAGATTTCTTTTAAATTCATCTCGTGAAAATTTCAAAAAAATTGAAAAATAACGTTTCAAATTAAATTTTTACGTATAACTTTTTCCAAAAGTTATAAACAATAACATTTTATAAGTTTCTAATAAATTGTGAGAGTTCCCACAAATTAATTAACATGAGTTCGGTATGAGAAAGCGATTGTAGCGAAAATTCCGAAGGAATTGCAGCATTATGTTGCGACAGCAAGGAGTAACATTGAGTTCAAGCGCGGTCGCGAGCCATTGTATACTATAAAATTTGCGAGCGATTCGCCCAAATATTCTTACGTCGAACTCACGTTAATTACATTATAAATTTTTAAACTTTCATTTTTTATGGGAAAATTAGATTTTTATAAAACAACTCTCTCACACCAAATTCACGTTAAATTAGAAATTTAGTTTATAAAAATTTTTTTATATAATTCTCTTTTTTCAGAATTCGTAATATCTCCGCAAAGAACTTTTTCTTTGTGATAGGATCAAAGTCAAGAAAAGACACATCTGTCTCCAATTTGTAAACCACGATTTTTTCCATCCACACAATTCCAAAGGAAATACTCAATAATCTATATATGTGCCGGGTTCGATTGAGTTTAGACGTTCCTAACATTTAAAAATTATAGGAAATTTTATAATGAATCATTAAAAATAAGATCGAATAAAATAGTTTATTGTGACGAAGAGATATTCGATTTTTATAAAGTAGTATAAAATCAACCACAGATCAAATCTGCGTTTTCATTCCGAATTTCTTTTAATAGTTTTTCCAGAACCTTAAATTCACTCTCTATTTGAACCTTTTCCGAGAAAATACTTCTTAATTCTCCTTTCATCCACTCGTTTCGTCTTAAAAGTATTTTTTTTTGTAGATATAATCTTTGAATCAAAATCATATATCTGAGTTCTTTTGGCACTTTTTCTTGGCGATTTTTATATTCGGACGCAAGTCGAAGCCTCACTCTAAACTTAGGTAATGAACCTAAAAAATCCTCCAATTCTGCCGGATCATACCACTTCGACATATTCACCTCCGCTATCATACGAGTAACTAAAAATCAATTTTAGTATTGATTGAAAGAAATTGATCTTTCGAAACAAATCCGAATTCAAACTACAAAAAAAGTTGACTCAGATTCTAATTCGAAATATACCCGATAGCACTAAGGTATCCATCTGTGATATTAAGTCAAACAATATTATCACAGATGGGTTTTTAAATGTTTTTAGATAATTTACTTAAAATATTTACCAAATCGTCTAGAGAGAATTTTAGCTCTTTCATCGACCGATATTTCGCCAGTATTTTCGGCAAGGTAAAAGTCTTGTATGAGAATTTGCTTCGTGAGTTCTTCTTTTTCCTTAGAACTTTTTTGAATAAACCGCATTGGATCCAACTTGCCCATCAACGTCAAAAAAGGTTTGGAGGCCAGGCGGTTAATAAAAGAAACTCTCTGACCTTGAATCAAACCAGCTTTAATTTTAAAAGCGTCATAGTGCAAAATTGCAACCGCCCAACAAATTGATCCAATAGAAAGCCCTAAAGAAGATAAGTAAGCTTTATAAATTCCTAAAAAAGGCAAAAAATAAATGAATACCAAGGTTATAGGATAGGCGAACATGGAACCAAGTAAAATAAAAAAAAGCCTTACCTTATCATTTCCCCTCTTAACCAGCATTCTTTTTAAAATTGTCCAAGCAGACAACACAACCCAAAAAGCCGAAAAGGTAATGATCAAATGGTAATTCAAACTGAAATCGAAAACGAAAGTGTCCGGATCTCCCAGTACAACCATTTTCTGATTCAAAGAAGCCCAAGTAAAATACAGAAACCCGATCAAACCTGCACCTTGTATCCAAATCGAAATTTTCTGATCTGGATTTTCCATCTTCTTGCAAAGAAGATAATAGATAAAAGTTGCAATGGACATCGGGAGGAACGTTATGTTTAATCCGAAATTACGGTATTCAAGAGGAAATAATCCTCTAAGACCTTGCATGCAGAGCCAAAGAGCCATACATATATTCATGAACAGGAATAAAGTTTGTAACTTTTGTCTTGGTTTTAAACTAAAGACATATATTCCAAAAAACAAATGGAGAAATCCCGCTAAAACTGGAATTAAATGGTTAAGGTTGTTCATACGTTAATTCTTCGCTAAATTTAATATTTGTCTTCACTTATCGATAGTAATTTGACTCTGTAACCAGATCCTGTTTTGAAATTCACGATGATATATCTCAACCGTCAATCCTTATCTATGATTCAAATTCAGACTAAGATTTACTCAGATTTATCTTCAAGAGGAAAAGATTTAGGTCCTTTTTCCGTTGAGCGTGTTGTTCCGACAAAACTTTTACATCGACTTTATTTTTCGCTTCGATACGACATCGGTAATTTTCCCCGATTTCGCTCGTATTGTAATTTTTTGAAAGGAAACTTACTCTGGAGATAAAAGAATTGAAAGATCAAAAACATTTTATTTTTCAACGGCAAAAACATGTTTTTATACAACCAATCCATTTCTATAGCTTAAAAGTATTATTTTTTTAAAGATTATGACCCATAGTTGCAATAGAACTGACATTTGAATTGATTTTTTGAAAGTTATGCTACTTATAGGTTTTCTAAAGACAGATTAGTATTATTTTAATACTAATGTCAATTAAAAAGTATTATTCCAGGATATATTTTGAGCGAGCAAAAAAAAAGACTAAAAACCATACTTTTAGATTTCAAAGGAAATCAAAGGGAGTTTGGAGTCACAATTGGCAAATCCAAACAGACAATCAGTGGCTGGCTAAGTGGTAGATTTCCAATACCAGAGGATGCTGCAATTACAATAGAAATGGTTCATGGATACCGAAGACAATGGCTTCTCGAAGGAGAACTTCCAGAAAAAGTAACTAGACGAATACAAACATCTCGAACAAGAACAAAAGAATTTGAACTAGAAAAGACTTTGTTAAAAAAAATAACTTCTAAGGAGGGCCTTCCTAAAATGATTGAAATACTTACAGTACTTCCAAAAAAAGAATTTGAAATCGCCCAAAGATTTATTTTTAGCCTGGAAAAACAAGAAATCGAAAACAATTAGAATATATCCTATCAAGAATTGCTTAAAACCCGTTTAAACAAAATCCTTCCTTGAAAATCAATTGAGATAAAACCTTATATAATTTTATGTAGGTTTCTCTTTTATAAAAATTTTTCCAATATTTTTCATCAAACTAGCGTTAAATTCTAAAGTTCTTAGATATTTTGTGACACAATTTTTTTCTTACTACGTTTTTCTTTAATTTTTATCCAGATGTTAACCAAAATCATTTTCTAAATCACAAGTTTTTTCTTTTTTGAGATACAATATCTTCAATTTTAAAATTAAATCTATTTTTTAACTATAAGATTCCAGAAGAAACGAACCTTCTCGTCTCATTTTAAAATAAAACTAATAGCTTGGCCCAAAACCTCAAAGAATTTTACGCGATCATTCTTTAGAAATTTTTAATAAAATGCAATATAGTTCCTATAAATTAGATTGCATTTGGCAATTTGCGAACTTTCGAATAGTTCTAATGTCGTTAAATTTTTGCAGGTTCCTACATTTTTGTGAAACTCAATCTCGCTTCTATGATCGCTTTGCAGGTCGGTGGAAACTTAGCACAACGCTCTTTATGAATCGCGTTGTGGAGTGGGAACTAAGTTTTACAGAGGATTTGCCGTAATTCCGACAGATTTTATTGAGATCAAATACTTATGGGGTTGGTGATGCCTCCGTTTAGGATTTTGGATAAGCTCTTAGTATAATAAATTTATACCACAATTGAATTTATATTGACTGATTTTTTACAATAATAGTTATTTAAATTCAAAGAAATTTTGTGATACTTTAAAGCAATATAATCACAATTATGAATTTTTATCCATTAAACGTTTTACGAAGTAATTTTAATTTTTCTAGACAATCCTAACATTGAGCACTCTATTTCGAGTGCGTTTTTTTTAAAAAAGGGAGTATCACTCCTTTCAAAGAAAGGAACGAAACTATAACTTTATTTGCAGTTTTTACTCTATTAAAATAGAGTTGTTAAAAAATGAATTCTCCATCTTGTTTTTGTTTCATGAAATGGTCGGTTGAAGTAATTTTGTTAATCACCGCCATGGAATTTTTCAACAACTCTAATATAAAAAAATCTATCTACGACTATAATAGAAAAAAAGTTTATGCGGATTTTATAATATTTTTCATAAATCGTTTTTTTACATCAAACCACGTTAGATAAGTTCCAGAAATCGCCATAAAACAATCTTCATTTATGTGGATGAAAGTTAATTTTTACATTCTCAAAAATTCTCTTTGCTCTTTATCTTCCCTTTCTCTTCTGCGTTTTTCTTTTTCTTGCCGAAGTAATTCTTCAGGAGTCCATTCTCGATTTTGTCTTTGTTTTTTTACTTCCGGATAAGAAGATCTACCACTTTTGGATGGTGCCTGAGTCGACTCAGAAGGTTTAAACTCAGTTTTATTTTGGTGAACTGCAGAAGAATCTGATTTCTCTTGAACCTTATGTTCATATTTTTGTTTTTTAATATAATCTCCCGGATCATAATCTGCTTTCGAATTGACTTCGTTTTGATTTTTGTTTCCCGATGAACCAATTCGTTCTGTTTTTAAACCAGGTTTAGATTGTGAATCGGTTCCCGTGTTTTGTGATTTTGTCGTGGTATTTTCAGATTTTATAGACGGGGTAATATTAGTACCGTGGGGACCTGGATTAGTCGCCGAATTTGTGTTAACTGACGAATTAGAATTTACGGCAGAAGTGGCGGCTTGAATGGATTTAATAGTCTGAATATTCTCCGATCCAGGAAATAACTTCTCAAATCCGTCCAAAGATTTTTTAGGCGACATGGGAAAAGGATTGCTAGGATCAGGTTTAACCGCTCCGGAAAGAATCGCGTAATCCAGAGTTCTTTGATCCTTTTTCTTTTCTACGTTTACAACCCCTTCTACAAGTTTTAACACCCCGTCACCGGAACGAATTCCCAAAGAAGAAGTATTTTCTTTATTATCCGATTTCCTTGTAACTTGTAAACCACCTGCCGAGATTTCTAAATTAGCACGATTGTCCAAATAATCTATAAAGATCATTGAGTTTTCAGCGATCATAATCTCGCTTCCATCCAAAAGTCTGATCTTTGCCTGAGAACCCTCCGAAGTTACAATTGTATCTCTGTTTTGAACGGAATTTCCCACTTCAATTTCTTTCCAGACCACTTCGGAGTCATATTTTCTTCGAGTTGTATTTGATTTATAAAGAATGGTTCCAATTACTTTTTGAGAACCTTGATATCCGTATCGAGTATAATCGTATATAAATACTCCCGTAAACAATACGATATTAAATATAAGAAGAAATAAAATCGGTTTATCACCTGAAAGAATTTTATCTTTCATACCCGTTATTTAGACCTGCCAGATTTGAATTCCATTCCAATTTGTTTTCTAAGCTCCTTCAAATTTTTAGGACAATTTTTATCTTTAGAATGCCCTAAAACCGCATAGATAGTCTGTAGAGATTTTTTTCCTTTTACTTGAATTGGTTTTAGTTTTTCTACATTAAAAATTCCTTTTACTTTTTCGTAGGAATTTCCTGTGATTAATATATCCGCACCGAATACTTTTGTCAAAGATTCCACTCTAGAAGCAAGATTGACAGTATCACCTATGACCGTATATTCCAGCCTATCTTCCGAACCGATTTGACCCGCAATGACTTCTCCCGTATTGATTCCAATCCCGATAAATATTTTTGGTTTTTTATCACTCCCTCTTCCTTTGTTGAATTGTATCAAACTCTTACGCATATCCAACGCGGCCAAAATCGATCTTTCCGTGTCGGAATTCGTATGTCCCAATTCCCCCCCAAACGGCCATAATAGCGTCTCCTATATATTTATTGACGCTTCCTCCGTTTTCGTTAATACACTTTACCATTGCAGTAAAATACTGATTTAAAAATTCTACGACTAATTCCGGTTCAATTTTTTCCGAGATAGAAGTGAAGTTACGAATATCAGAAAATAAAATCACACATTCCCTTTTATCTCCTCCTAGTTTTACTTCTCCTCGTAGAACCATTTCCGCAATGTCTTTGTTGACAAATTTTCCGAATGCGTCCTTCATTTTATCTCGATCGGATAAACCTTTTCCCATTTCGACAAAGGAAGAAGTGAGTCTTCCAATTTCGTCTCCTGACTCCGGTTTGAGATCTATATGAAAGTTTCCCTGTTCGATTTGTTTGGAAGCGTCCACAAGTTTAAGTATTGGTCTTGTCAGTCTTCTTGCATAAAAAAATACAAATAATATAGAAACGTTTACCACTACGATCATCAGATAAATATTTCTTTTTTGAATATTATAAACTTCTTCAAACGCTTTCTTTTCAGAAGTACTAGAAATTACTCCAAGTCCAGCGTATCCGATTCTTCTAAAAGAACCTAAATAATATTGATCGTCCTTTCCTTTGTAGCGAGTTTGTCCATTACTGATTGCACTTTCTAATAAATTTTTAACAATCGGTTCGTCTTTAAGATCGGTAGGTTGTAAAATCAATTTAGAATCGGAATGTGCGATTAGAGCTCCATCATTTCCTACTAGAAAAAATTGTGTGATTCCGGATGTTTTAAAAGAATCTAATATAGAATCCATTTTTACCAAAGAAACGAGTATTGCCGAATTGTTTTTGTCTCCTACAAAAATGGAAAGATACAATACCGGCCTACGAAAATCGGGTGATACGTTAAATACGAGAGGTTTTCCGAGCTGAGCCTTTTTTTGTCCGTTTAAATATTTACGTACAATTTTATCCGCGTTATCCGAACTAACTTTAAAGTCTTTTAGAGTACGTTCATCAATGATTCGTTTTACGCCTACGTAATCAGAACCTTCTTTTCTGAAAATTTTCAGATAAAAAATATCGTCGTCGTTTTGTAAAATATCGCTAGATTCCTCCGAATCCG
The DNA here is from genome assembly GCF_900156205.1 of Leptospira interrogans. GTDB lineage: Bacteria > Spirochaetota > Leptospiria > Leptospirales > Leptospiraceae > Leptospira > Leptospira interrogans. Next base: position 12,874 of record NZ_FTNA01000046.1, on the reverse strand, counting down.
CCATAGACCGAGCAAGAAGCAGAGAACGTTTTGTCAAAGAGGCAATATCCGAACGTATTTTTTGACTAATTACGTCCGTCAGTTTCAAGTTATTTTCTTTAACACGAATTTCGTTATCCGATTTGAAAAAATATGTAGCGAGAGCGATGATTGTTCCTAAAGAGATAAGAATGATAATCGAAATGATCACCATTAATTTTTGGCGGATATTCCAGTTATATAGATTGAGCAATGAATTCATAACGTTTCCGTTCGAGTTTTGTTATCCGATCAAAGAGTCTATTACATTCAATTGAATTTATAAAACAACACTATTTTACAAATTGATTTTATAGAAAGTTCTCTTAAAATGATCGGCTCCGTAAGGTTTCGAATCGTTCATTTTTTCTGATTTCAATGAGATTAGTTCCTTTCGAACACAAATCTACGAAAATTTTTTTACGCCTCCATTCTAAAAAAGTTAAAGCCGTTTCAATCCAACCTCATAATTTACGTCGGAAGAACACATCACAAATCCCCAGATAACAGTTGTATAGCGAAACTTTTTCAATTGTTTATTTTTCTAATTTAAAATCGTAAAATCTTCCTTTTTTTGTTCAGAGTTTCTTACATAAAATCTGCCAAAAGCAAATAAACTCTATAGATTTAAGTCCTATCGACTCGAATAATAACTGACGAAAAATTCTGTTAGTTTATATTTAGAATTCATAAATTTATTTCCAATTTGTGAATATTACGACACTATTTATCGATCTCAAAAAACGGTTTTCGAAACCTACAAATTTATTTGTTGAGTGGAAATCAACCGCAATTTGTTCATACATCAACATCCAAATTTTTTACCGATCGTTTTCATCGTTCTAAAAGAACTTTAAAACTTTATAATAAACACCTTTCTTTATTTTTTGACGAATATTTTTACCAATTTATATTTAGAAAATGAGTTTTTATTTTAATACTCGAATTACTAAAAATTAACTATGGATTTCGCAAAGTTGTCGAAGTTTTTACAAATTGCACCTAACAAAGAATTATTGGCTTTTTTTGAGCGAGATCTCATAGTTCTAACCTTGGAAACAAGCCTATAGTATTATTTTTATTCGTCTTCATAATCATTTTGACTATATTTGGTTTTTTAGATAACACTTTGCTCTTGAACTGCCAGTAACAGCACAGGTTGATTAGAACTATAGAATATATAGTATTTTTACGTTTAAACGATTAGAATTTATTTTTAAATTTACACTGTCTGGTAGACCAATTCTAATCAAGGACCTCATATAAAGATCCTAAAAGAACTTTCGCCTAATTAAACTTTACATAAAATCGCCGTTTTGCGGTTTTCAAAAAAATGAAAAACTATTTTAACATGACTTGGATTCAGAAAATGAGAAAGAATTCTCTAAAAGTATGAGTTCCCACATTTTAGAATCGATCTGCAAAGTTCAGATTCTAGCTTTTTTTAGAGAAATGAAATTCTTACATCGAACTCACGTTAATTTATAAAATCTTTTCTAAAGTTATCTTTAATACGATTGTAACAATTCTTACGATTTTCCTCTTGTAGTATTGGATACGAATGAGAAGCGAATATCATTCTCAAAGGATAACGATTACAATATGATTACAAGATTCTTCCCATTCTTATGTGTACTTGCATTACTTTCTTTCAATTTACTCTTCGCAGACACTGTCACAAACTCTAAAACAAACGAAGTAATTGAAAACGTTAAAACTTCAGAAAACGAACAAGGGATCATCGTAGAATACCAAGACGGTACAAGAAGAGGTTTTAAAAAAGAAGCTGTTACAATTCAAAAAAAAGAAGTTACTTGGGTAAAAGAAGAAGAATCGAAAGAGGAAACCAAATCAGATCGTTATCTTGCTTTAGGATCGATGGGCTTACTTTTAATCTTATTCTTTATACTTCCATAGAAAACCATGTTGTTTTACATTTTTTTTCTACAAAAAAACTTCTTTTTAAATTTGATGAAAGTTACGCGAATTATATCAGTTTGTAACTTATACGTAACTCCTTCCCTCTATCTTTGTTTTAGACCTTCTACGGTTTATTTTTCAAGGAGTTATAAAATGAAATCAATTTTCTTAAAAAGGACTTCACTTTTAATCGTAAGTGCGGCCTTATTACTTTCTTCTTTTATCAATTGTAAAGAAGACAAAAATGATAATAGTATGTTGTTACTTCTCGCTTTGTTAGCGGGAGGAAATAGCGACGCCGGAGCCGCTATCTGCGACGGTGCTTCCGTTCAAGGTGGAAACACAGTCCTTTCGGGTAACATCACTTCTAGTCAGAGTCTTCCTGCTTACTCTTCTTCTTCGCTAAATGGAATCGTAAGAGTAAAAAGTGGCGCCACTCTTACCTTTGAAAGAGGTTCCGTAATTTTCGGTACTGCTGGTTCCGCTTTAGTTATCGAACAAGGAGCTAAGATCGTTACAAACGGAGATGCTGCTGCACCCGTATGTTTTACTTCTTCTAAAGTTTCTGGAAATAGAGCTCCGGGCGATTGGGGTGGTATTTTAATCGTAGGAGACGGTATTGGTTCTAGAGCCGCTGCACAAAACACGGAAGGTGGAACCGGTCTTCAATACAATAGCGGTGCCAATGATAACGGAAGTTCGGGTAACCTTACTTATACGATCGTTGAGTTTGCTGGAAACGAAGTTTCTACCGGTGACGAATTAAACGGACTGTCTATGTATGTGGTAGGAAGTGGTACTACTTTAGATCACATTCAAGTTCATAGACATTTAGACGACGGTATCGAAGCTTGGGGTGGCGCTTGGACCGGTAAATATCTTTTAATGACTGGTGGAATGGACGACGACTTAGATTTAGATGAAGCTTTCACTGGAAAAGTTCAGTTCTTAATCGCTCATAAATATCCTACCAGTTGTGGTGGTACCGCATCCACAGATCCACACGGTTTTGAAATGGACGGAACTCATAGCGGTGGAACTGCATCCGTGACTTCTAAACCGACTACAAACGTAAAACTTTCTAACTTTACTCTTCTTGGAAAAAATGTATCCAACGGATTTGGAGCAAGACTAAGAGAAGGACTTCAAGGTAAATTTTCGAACGGAGTCATCTACGGTTTTCAATCCGGAAATATTGATTGTGTAGCCAATGGAGGTGGTGGAACCGTGACCTCTCCTACTTTTGCAAACGTCTTAGTAGAAGCTTCCAAAGGAAACGGTAACACAGCGGCCTGTGTTTTACCTACAAATGGACTTACTTCTACTCCTGTAATTTCCTTAGGTTCTGGAGATTCGGATAATTGCGAATTTGCGACCAAACCGGATTATCAACCTTCCGGAGAAGCCGCGGCTTTAGCTGGTTCCGCATTAAGTGCACAGTCCTCAGACTCGTTTTTTATCGATAACACTACTTACGGCGGTATGGTAAGCGGTTTGAACTGGGCTTTCGGTTGGACCGTTTATAGAGCGAGATAAATTTATATATTAGGATTCCCTAATTTGGGAATCCTAATTCAAAATTTTTAATCTATTTTAAAATCATTAGAACATGTCTCAAAAGAAATTCGAAAATAAAATTCTCCAAAAATCGTTTTATCGGACAAAAAAAGTAAACGAGATTATTACATACAATCAATCTACTTTTTATAGAAATCAAACAATCCCATCTTTTTTCATTCCAAATCAATTTGTTTTATTTAATATTCTAATATTTATATTTTTATCAGTCCTCACGCTTAATTGCAAAAAGAATAATCCAAAACCAGACTTAAATAAAGAACTTACAGACCCTAAACATACATTAGAAATTCAAAAAGATCAAGAAACTCTAAAATCAGAAATCAAAGAATCTTATAAAATCCAAAACTCTTCGTCTTCGGTTGAAAAAGCCATTCAAATCGCTCTGACGGAAATTAGAGACAATCCAAACAGACCGGATAATTTACTTCGTTATTCCTGTAACCCGGAAGAAATTAGAAAAATCTATCTTCCTAATAATGTAAATCAAAACAATATAACAGCAAATTCTAAAATAGAAGATTCTATGTATTTGATTCTTTTAAGAAGAACCGCCGGTTTAGATAAAATTAGAAAACAATTTCAAAATACAAAAGGGAATTTTAAAATTCTCCCACTTAGTCAGCCGTATAACATTCGTAAGCTGACCAATATCAATGGATATATCATTGGTGAATTCGATCTTCAAGTAGGATCAAAAACGATCCGAATCGAAGAGATCAAACTCGTTATAGAACATAAAAATCAATTTAAAGTTTGTACGTACGGAACATGAAACATAAAATTCTAAGTTTATTCTTTTTTCTCTCTCTAATAACAAGTCCGGTATTAGGTCAATCCACCGGTAAACTGGTTGGTAAAATCGTGGATTCGGAATCAGGGGATCCTGTTTTTGGAACCGTGATCATCGTTCGATCCATCAAAGCCGCTACTCGAAGCGACTTTGATGGTAAATACGAATTGAACCTTCCACCAGGCGAACATTCAGTTGAATTCCAAATGATTGGTTTTGCCACTCAATTTAAAAAAATTACGATCTCTCCAGGTGCTCGGGTTTCTATGAACGTAGTAATGGGAGCTCAGGTTCTAGATACAGTAGAAGTAAAAGGTAGAGGTCTAGAAAATTCTGAATCCGCCTTATTGGCTCTACAAAGAAAAAGTGGGGTCGTCTCCGACGCGATCAGCGAAGAAGCGATTAAAAAAAGTCCGGATTCTTCTGCTGGAGACGTTTTGAGAAGAGTGACTGGAATTACTCTTGTGGGTGGTAGATTTATTTTCGTTCGAGGTTTAGGAGAAAGATATTCAAATACCATTTTAAACGATTCCGTAATACCTTCTCCCGAACCAGATAAAAGAATCGTTCCTTTGGATTTATTTCCTGCGGGTGTAATTAAAAATATTCGAGTTATTAAAACGGCTTCCGCAGAAGACTCGGCAGAATTTTCGGGCGGTATCGTTAAGATTGAAACCAAAGAATATCCAGATACTCTTTCTCTTTCAGTTTCTTTAGGTGTGGGAAAGAACACTCAGGTAGCCGGTCATAAATTCAAAACGTTTGATACCGGAGAAATGAACAATAACTTCGGTTTGGTTTCTAAAAAACAAGAACTTCCAGATATGATCTCTGGTTTACCAAAAGCAATTCCTTTTGTAGAAGGAGATCGTTTTGGCGGAATTCCTACCAATCTGATGAAAGTAGGAGCTTTATCTTTTAACCAAGAATGGTCTCCAAAAGAAGAAGATTCTCCTTTTAACAAATCCTTTAGTATTTCCGCAGGAAATTCTTTCAAAACGGAAAAGTGGGGAAGATTTGGAATCCTTGCGGGAACTACATATAATAGAAGTTATAACTATAGAGAAGAAGCAAACGCACGTTTTCAAGCTTCCAATCCTATTTCTATTTATTTAAAAGATTCGAATATGTTACGTCCTCTGAACCAAAATAATCTCAAAATTTACGGTGAGGAAGTTCTTTGGGGTAACAATTTAAATTTAGCTTACGAACCTAAAATCGGACAACAGTTCTTTATAAAAACATTATATTCAGTGCAGTCAGATAAAATCGTCCGAGAAGGAGACGGCGCTAATTACATAGACAATTTCAATTTTAAATCTACAAACCTAAACTTCATCAGTAGGACAATCTTTAATAACACATTAGGTGGAGAACACGAAGTCAGAGCGTTTAGCGCAAGACCTCATAAAGTGGAATGGAACGTCAATTACGCGTTAGCCGAAAGAGACGAACCAGACGCAAGAAATCAAGCTTGGTCTCAAGGTGGAACCGATCTTGCAAACGGTTATAGAAGATTAGGAAACAATCCTGACGGAACCAGATATTTTTCGAGCACTGCGGATACTGTCAGAAGCCAATCTCTAAAATACGAAATTCCTTTCAATCAATGGGATGGACTTCAAAGTAAGTTGAAGTTCGGAATCAGCAATTTAGATCGTTTTAAACATTTTGAATTTAGGGAAATCGCACAAAGAAATTTTACAGGCAGCGATAGAGACGTGATTTATCCAATTCCTGGAGAAGTGATTTATAATCCTTTGGCCTATGCTAATGGAAATAGAAAAATCTACGAACGAGCCTCTGGAAATAACGCTTACGACGCTTCCCAAGCGTTACGCGCTGCTTTTGCTCAGTTAGAAGTTCCGATTCTTGCAAAATTAAAATCGATTGTTGGAGTTAGATACGAAGATAGTTACCAAAAAACTAAAACCTACGATCTTAAAAACAGTTGGAACGGCTTTAATACCAGTTACGGATGTAAAACTAATTCCGAAGAAGAAAGACTATTGTTAGTCAGAGCCAATATTTGCGACGCGACTAACGTTGGGATTGGCGAACTTAGAACAAAAGATAAACTTCCTTCCGCAAACGTGGTCTGGGAATTTGCAAAAGATATGAATCTTAGATTAGGTTATTCTCAAACCCTTACAAGACCGGATCTAAGAGAACTTTCTCCTTTCGGTTTTGCCGCTTACTTCCAAGCGGACAGAATTTTCGGAAATGCAAGTCTTCAAAGGACTTACATTCATAACTATGATCTTAGATGGGAATACTATATTACAAACACAGATTATATCGGAGTTGGAGCCTTTTTTAAAAATCTTTCCAATCCGATCGAGTTAATCGGTCTACCAGTTGCGGGAAGCGCGAGTTTAGTGTATAAATACGCTAACGCTCAACAAGCTACGATCCGAGGAATCGAATTAGATTATCGCAAAGAACTCCTTTGGTGGCTTAGAGTGGAAGCGAACGTTTTCTTTATTAAGTCAAGAGTGGACGTGATCGATTCTAAAATTTACGGTTTGATCAGCACAGGACAGGTGGACCCTCTTTCCACATACGCGGCCTACTTCCGACTACTCTCAATAGACCTCTACAAGGTCAATCAGACTTTGTAGCTAACTTGAAAATAGATGTGTTCGTAAGTAAAAGCAAAAAACATAATATAGGATTTTACTATAATTACTTTAGCGACAGAATTGCGCTGGTAGGATCGGACGGAGTTCCAAACGCAATTCAAAAAGGAACTGGAACCTCGGACGTAGTTTACACTTACAGACATAACGATCGTCTTGATTTTAGATCTTCTGTCAGAAACGTCATGAACACACAATTTAAAATTACACAAACAGATCCTTTAACAGGACAAGAATACGTATTTCAAAAATACAGGACCGGTTTGGACGTTTCTTTTTCTGCAACGTATAAACTATAAATTTCATTAAAGACAATCGCAAATTTCTCTTCGCGCATGCGGAGAGAAATCGTATTCTGTCGCAGCTTTCCCTTGCGACCCAAGATACAACCCTGCAGCTTGTATATCAATTTAATTACATTATAAATTTATTATATAAAAATATTCAAAATAAAAATTCATGAAACTCTTTTTTATTTACACCATAGGCAACATAATTCTTTGATCGTATTCGCAGCTATAGTTTTCAAAGGAATTCTATTTTAAATCGATTTAGAAGCTGCTAGTTTCATATTAATTCTTCCTAATTTTCTTATATACTATTTTTATAAAAATAGTTTCGTTCATTTTTACTACAAAAAACTATTTGAATATAAAATATTTAGTTTTCCTCTGTTATCTAGCTCCGAGCAACTTACAGTTAAGACGTATAAAAAAATACTACCATGAGCTTGTTTCAAAAGATGAATATACAATCTCCTTTGAAAACGGCCAATAATCCCCAGATTAGACACAATTTTTGTGGACTTCCGTATTTTTGTAAAATCGACGGTTCATTTCGAATACTATTTTCATACGTTCGAATTGTAAAAATCTATTCAAAATCTTTATATGCATACGCAAATACTTTATAATTTTCTAATAAACTGCTGAAGCTCCCACAAAAACGGTTATCTTGGGATATTTGCGAACTTTCCAGTAATCTTTAGGTTTTAGGACTGATTCTAAATTAGAATAACGTGAATTAACACAAAAGGGATCAATGTAAAGTAGAACTCAAGAGAACATCTTTCAAACTAAAGCGTCTCGTTTCTATGGTCCTCGACGGGTCGCGTTTGAACTCAGCAAAACGCTTTCCTATGGGTCGCGCTTGAACTCAG
>NZ_FTNA01000046.1:0-4632 GCF_900156205.1 Leptospira interrogans | reverse complement strand
TTGAACTCAGCAAAACGCTTTCCTATGGGTCGCGCTTGAACTCAGTAAAACGCTTTCCTATGGGTCGCGTTTTAGGTCGTTCGGCGGATCGTGTTCTATAATAAAGACGATTATTGTATAATATTTTCTGTATGTAGTTTATTGACCAGAACTGAAAGCCAGTCGATTAACCTGTGGCAAGCCTGATTCACCCAGTTTTTCTTACGTAAAACTCACGTTAAAATATTTTGTTTAGTTCGAAAAAAATCTTTCTAAACCGTTCCACTTAGAAAGACCGAAGAACCTTTTCTAGTATGGATATTCTTTTATTCAATGAAAGTCAAAAAATTGAATCTGCTTTGGTTGAAGATTCTATTGGAACGGATTCTCTCTTGGTTCCAAATGATTATTGGAATCGTTTGAATTCTCAAGAAAGAAAAGACCTTCGTAAGAAACTTCCTATTTTATTGAGAAAGTATTCTAAGCGGATCGCTTCGATGGAACGTCTTCATCATAAGGCGGGGAAAATCAAATACAATCGTGATGTTGGCAAGATGAAAAAATTTAGCATTCGTGTGAATACTGGGATTTGGGCGACCTTGGGTGTGTTGGCCGCGGCTCATGGAGTTTCGAGGTGTTATCTTTTTAATTACATGCTCTGGTTGGAGGACTTGGATGGGGAGGAGAATTTTTTTGTGAAAACTTTGAACCGAGGAGTTCCTAGCTTTCATTGGACTTACAAAATGACTTGGAAGATAAACAGGAGACAAAATCTTATATCGAGAGAATTACAATTCGAACCAAACCCAATGACGAGCCAACATCCATATTATTTTCATGCGTCTTCGTAGTAATACCGAACGACTATTAAAAGAACCTGCGCTCAATACAACAAATACGAAAACAATTTCAAGAAAAAATTGTAAAACAAAATTTCCTACAAACAATAAATAATTATATTCTTATATTCTAAATTTTCCACCACGACTTTTTTTCAAAGAAAAGCGAAAGCACTTTTCAGTAACGCCACTGAAACCCGATCCCACGTTGTCTATCCAAACGAACTCTTGTAACTTCATTGGCAGAATTCATCTGGATTTTCTGATGCCGAATTCGCATTGATTATACCTCAAATCTTAGATCCGTAATCCTTTTGTAATCACTTAGTAATAAATCAAAGATATATTACAGAGACATTTTAATCGGAGACATCGATGAAATTTTTCTCTATAAAAAAAGAATTCAAATGGGTGTTTGTAGCACTGATCCTTTCTGGAATGATTTCTATTTCCACATCCGTAATATTCGCACAAGATAAAACACCAGAACAAACGCAAACCACCCCCACAACCGAACCATCTAAAACCGAAACGCCTGCGTCCACCAAAGCAGACAAAAGCTGGGGATTTGTGGATCTTTTTCTTTTAGGTGGCTGGACCATGTATCCCTTAGCTCTTTCTTCAATCGTAGCCTTAGGAATCATATTTGAAAGAATTTATTTCCTAGCCACCGCCAAACTTCTTCCCAAAGGATATAACATAGACTTAGGCGAAACCATGGATGCAAAAGGTTTAGATGCGGTTCGCGGATTTTTAGACGAAAGAAAAGATTATAAAATCACTCAAGTTTTAGCAGGTGGAATTGAAGTATCTTCCGGAGACGCAGAAATTTTTGCTAAGGGTGTAGAAAGAGAAGCAGCAGAAGTAATTACTGTATTGGAAAGAGGACTTGTAATTCTTGCAGCGGTTTCCACGATCGCTCCTTTGATCGGATTTTTAGGAACCGTTTCTGGTATGATCAACGCATTTGACGCAATCGCAAACGCGGATCAAGTAAACGCAAAAGTAGTCGCGAGTGGAATTAAAGAAGCATTAATTACAACCGCTGCAGGTTTGATCGTTGCGATTCCTGCGATGACATTCCATCAGTACCTGACTTCCAGAATCGACGGTTTTACTTCCGAAATCGAAGAAGCAGCAAATAGAATTTATAAGGAATTCTTAAAGAGAAATTCCCAAAAAGTATAATCGTTTTTTTGAATGAAGGTATCCTAATGATCCGAATCAAAAAGAAACGCACCTTAGAGGAAATATCCGCGTCTTCAATGTCGGATATTGCATTTCTATTATTGGTGTTTTTTATGGTAACCGCCGTATTCTTTGTAAAAGAAGGATTGAACATTCAACTTCCTAGAAAGAACTCAAATCCTACGTTAATTCTGCGAGAAAATATCTATGAGATATTAATCGCGGGCGACCTAATTAAGATGAAAAACAAATCGATTGGAACCAAAGAATATAGAAACCTAATCGATTTTAGACAAGAACTCAATCTGATGGAAATCCCAGATATAGAAAACAAAGTCGCATTAATAAAAACGACCGGAGATACAAAATACGGTAACATGTTAGACGCGTTATCCGCCGTTCAAATTCGAGGATTTAAACAGGTCTCCGTAAAAAGGCTGAAATAAATATGAGTTTAAAAAAGAAAAAAAATCCACCTTCGATTCCGGTTAGTTCTATGGCCGACATCGCATTTTTACTTTTGGTTTTTTTTATGGTAACTTCCGTTTTAGATACAGATCCGGATCTACCAATTGCTCTTCCAGACGTTCCAGGCGGAGAACAGTTAAATAAAAAAATAGCAAACCTGTATCTCGGCACGGATAAAGCGGTATATTTCAATCAAGTAAGAATGCCTTTGAACGAAGCGATCAATCACGTAAGAGCCAAACTTACCACTACTCCCGATCTTAAAGTTCTGATCCACGCAGATAAAAATTTACCTTATGCAGAACTAGACAATACATTCGAACTTTTGAAAGAAGCAGGAGCATTGAAAATATCCCTCGTTACAAAAACCACTCAAGGTGGAGGTCTTTGATCGATGGAACAACCTAACTCTACAATTACCATCGTGAAAAAGAACAGGCTCAGAAGATGGATTGATCGTTATCGGATGGAATTTTTTCTTTCCGTGTCTTTTCTTCTACAAATATTCATTCTGTTTTTTTGGTACACACCTTCTATACAATTCGATCGATTGGATCGACTTGTAGATGAAGTTGCATTTGTAGATAATTTAGTCATCCAAGAACCAAACGTTGGAGAAGCAGCAGACGACGGAGAATTTGAAGTAACCGATACGATTAAAAAAAAGGAAGATCCTAGAATAGCAGGCGCACAAGACGCAATCATTTCCGGTGCAACCGCTCCAGTGGATCTAACCCCTAATATCACTCCAGACTATCCCGATGAAGCCAGATCTGCAGGTATCACTGGTACTTCCACATTAGAAGTAATCATTGCAGAAAACGGACAAGTGCTAAGAGTTCGTTCTGTAGGCAAATCTCTTGGGTTCGGTTTAGACGAAGCAGCAATCGAAGCATTTTATAAAAAAAGATACTCACCTTCTATATTAGAAGGCAAACCGATTACAGTTAAAGTATTAATTCCAGTTCGATTTAGTCTTTACTAAAATATATAAGTTAGAATATTATAAAAATAGTATGTATAACAAATAAAAATTTTTTTTGTCATCAGTTTAGATAGAAGTAAAAATAGTCAACCAACCTTTTTTCTATTTTCTCAAGTCCGACTCAATTTGTATCCAAGAATACAAAAAGTCTTGTCTTATATATTAGAATATGTTATTTTTTTTAAAATATATATAAGTTACAAAATTGTATTCCGAAAACAATCAGAAGCGTTGAACTTCCAGAACAAACGTAGAATTCGTAGTGGCTTGTGATCTGAATCCAACATTCAATCCTACCATTTAAAGACTCTAAAATTTACGGAGACACGTTTTGTTACCTTTAAAAAGGTAAAACTCACGTTATTTAACGTGAACTCGGTATAACAAATGCGAAAGCGATTATTATGCTGCGATCCATAGATTAGTATGTTTCTTGAACGTAAGACAGTTCCGAATGTGATATTCTTGAATCGACGGAGTCAAGAAGGCCGGTGGCAGATTGATCGCTCTCTTGGGGCTTAGACCCCGATCCATAGATGAATCTAAATCGGCCACCGCAAACCCATGTGTGGCAACTTCACAAAGTTGACCACGAATAGGAGTGCTGGTATATCACAACTCGGGCTTGTTAAGACCTTCCGCTCCACTTAAAACTTTAGGAGAAAGAAATGAAAAGTCAAGAAATCAAATACGTAGGAATCGACTGTGGAAAAAAAACTTTAGAAGTCATACGGATCGGAGACAACTCTCTTCATCAAAGACAACAATTTTCAACAACAGAAATTGGAATTTCTAAATTGATAAATTGGCTCAATCCAAATGATGTAGTAGGCTTAGAAGCAGGCTCTCAATCTTTTAGAATTGCAAAATCAATATTAAACAAAGGGATTCAAGTGATCGTCTTGAATCCAGGAGACTTAGCAACAATCTATCAATCTTTAAAAAAAACAGATAAAGAAGACTCTCTCAAGATTGCGAGACTCATACAACGTTTTCCAATAGAAGAATTACCGGTCGTTCCGATTCCAAACGATGAAGAGGAGGACAATAGAAGACTATGCACGGAACAAGAGAACTGGACAAGGCAACTAACGCAAAGTAAGAATCGACTTCATAGTTTATTTACTCAAGCCGGTTTGACACATATCACTAAAAAGCATTTAAGAACAAAAG
>NZ_FTNA01000036.1:35000-40313 GCF_900156205.1 Leptospira interrogans | reverse complement strand
CTTTTGTTCTTAAATGCTTTTTAGTGATATGTGTCAAACCGGCTTGAGTAAATAAACTATGAAGTCGATTCTTACTTTGCGTTAGTTGCCTTGTCCAGTTCTCTTGTTCCGTGCATAGTCTTCTATTGTCCTCCTCTTCATCGTTTGGAATCGGAACGACCGGTAATTCTTCTATTGGAAAACGTTGTATGAGTCTCGCAATCTTGAGAGAGTCTTCTTTATCTGTTTTTTTTAAAGATTGATAGATTGTTGCTAAGTCTCCTGGATTCAAGACGATCACTTGAATCCCTTTGTTTAATATTGATTTTGCAATTCTAAAAGATTGAGAGCCTGCTTCTAAGCCTACTACATCATTTGGATTGAGCCAATTTATCAATTTAGAAATTCCAATTTCTGTTGTTGAAAATTGTTGTCTTTGATGAAGAGAGTTGTCTCCGATCCGTATGACTTCTAAAGTTTTTTTTCCACAGTCGATTCCTACGTATTTGATTTCTTGACTTTTCATTTCTTTCTCCTAAAGTTTTAAGTGGAGCGGAAGGTCTTAACAAGCCCGAGTTGTGATATACCAGCACTCCTATTCGTGGTCAACTTTGTGAAGTTGCCACACATGGGTTTGCGGTGGCCGATTTAGATTCATCTATGGATCGGGGTCTAAGCCCCAAGAGAGCGATCAATCTGCCACCGGCCTTCTTGACTCCGTCGATTCAAGAATATCACATTCGGAACTGTCTTACGTTCAAGAAACATACTAATCTACGGTCGCTCGAAGAAACTCAGCGTCTCGCTTCTATGGTCGCTCGACGGGAATTAAGCGTTTCTTATATTGAACTCGTGTTATTTAAAAGACTGAGGGTTTTGGTTTGAAAAGTTTTTATAAAAATACAAAATCTAAGTTTTAAAAAACAAGATTTTCCTTGTACTAAATTTTCTCTCAGACATCCTTGGTTTAGGTGAAAGCCACCGGCCCCGGAGCTGGGGGTTTCGTTGCAAACTCCGTGAAATTTTTTGCTCTCTGCTTTCGCTCCCAGAACCGGGGTTTTCAAATAGAGTAGTTCCTTACAGAAAAAAGTTTGGCGAGAGTTCTCAATTTAGCAAAAATGGTGTGAGTTCCTACATTTTATTTTCTACGGAAAAATTGACTTTCAGAAAGAAAATTCACAAAAAAACTTTCAATTTAAGCGGCACGGCTTTTGAAAAATTTGAATACTCAGAATGATTGAAATACGATCTAAGTTTTTATTCTAAGCCAGATCGGAAAAAGGTATTTAGCAATTTCCGTGCCGGATTTGATTGACGTCTAGCCTACCTTAAAAATACTGTGAATTCCTAGGCATCTTTAGCAGAGAGCCGGAAGGAATATTGCCCTCTTAGCTCAGCGGTAGAGCACTTCCATGGTAAGGAAGGGGTCACCAGTTCAAGCCTGGTAGAGGGCTAACAAATGAACAGGCCTGTAGTTTAGTGGTAGAACTAGGATCTCCAAAGTCCTTGGTGGGAGTTCGATTCTCTCCGGGCCTGAAAGATACTTCTCTCTCTGCGTTGGCTTACAAAATATCTGGCAGGAAATCGTGAAAGTAACTACTTTTATACAGGAATGTAAGGCAGAATTGGAAAAGGTCCAATGGCCTACCCGCGAAGAAGTTGTTTATTCAACAGTGGTAGTGTTAGTTACCGTATTTTTCTTTTCTATTTTCCTGTTTTTTGCGGATTCGGCATTTGTAAGACTGCTGACCTGGTTTTGGGAACTGGCTGGTTAGATCAAAAGGAATCTTAAAGTTATCTCCATGGGAACAAAAAAATGGTACGCTCTTCAGACCTATTCAGGACACGAGAATAAGGTTCAGAAGAATATAGAAAAACTCATTCAACAAAAGAAGTTGGAAGAGAAAATTTTTCAAGTAAAGATACCTACCATGGACGTTGCCGAAATGAAAAACGGCAAAAAGAAAGTAACTAAACGAAAATTAATGCCAGGTTACGTTCTAATTGAAATGGAAATGGATGATGATACTCGATTTTTGATTCAATCACTTCCTTCTGTTTCTACATTTGTAGGCTCTAAAGACGGAGGCCCCGAGCCTTTGTCTTTGGAAGAAGTAAAAAATTTATTTTCCGAATCGGGTGATGTCGCATCTGAGGAACCAGTTGCACCTAAGATTCTCTTTAAAGTGGGGGATTCTTTAAAAATCATCGATGGGCCTTTTGCGAACTTCACTGGGCTCGTGGACGAAATCTTTCCGGATAAAGGAAGACTTCGTGTAAAAGTAGAAATCTTCGGGAGATCCACTCCCGTTGAACTGGATTATCTTCAGGTAAAAACTGAAAATTAAGAGAAAGAACAAAGGACGTTCTATTCATGGCAGCAAAAAAAGTAGTAAAGCAGATCAAACTTCAGGTGGAAGCAGGAAAAGCGAATCCTGCACCTCCCGTTGGTCCGGCTCTTGGTCAGGCCGGTTTGAACATCATGGAATTCTGCAAACAATTCAATGAAAGATCCAAAGCACAAATTGGACTCAAACTTCCGGTTGTGATCACTGTTTTTTCAGATCGTAGTTTTACATTCATTACTAAATCACCTCCGGCCGCCCTTCTGGTTAAAAAGGCGATCGGTTTGGAAACCGGATCTGCGACGCCTCACACACACAAGGTTGGAAAGATCACTCGTAAACAATTGGAAGAGATCGCTAAAACTAAAATGGAAGATCTCAATGCAAACGACATAGACGCTGCTGTGAATATTATTGCGGGAACTTGCCGCTCCATGGGCGTCACTGTAGAGGCTTAGAATCAGATGCAACGTGGAAAAAAATACAGAGCTCACAAAGAGAAAGTAGATAGTACTAAATTCTTTTCTATCGATAAGGCTGTGGAATTGGCAAAGTCCACTTCTTACACTAAGTTCGATGGAACTCTTGAAATCGCTACGAAAGTAAATTACAAATCTCTTCAGAACATCCGTGGGACGATTTCACTTCCACACGGAACTGGTAAAAAGATTCGTGTTCTTGTTTTCTGCAAGGGAGACAAACAAAACGATGCGAAAGCTGCCGGAGCTGATTTTGTAGGAGATACGGATCTCATCGAAAAGGTGGCGGGTGGTTGGACTGATTTTGATGCTTGTGTGGCAACTCCAGACATGATGAAAGACGTGGGGAAACTTGGTCCGATCCTTGGTAGAAAAGGCCTTATGCCAAAGCCGAAGGCAGGAACCGTAACCACAGACGTTGCAAAGGCTGTGAACGAACTCAAAGCAGGGCGAATTGAATATCGTCCTGACAAAGGCGGAGTGGTTCATCTTGGAGTTGGAAAGGTTTCTTTTGACAATACTAAACTTATAGAAAACATCCGCACCGTAGTTCAAACTCTGATGCGGGATAAACCTTCCGACGCAAAGGGTGAATACCTAAAAACTTTCTCTATTTCTCCTACGATGGGGGTTGGTGTGAAAGTAGACGTAAAAGAACTGGTCAACACTTCCATTTGACCTAGATAAGATTTGGAGTATTAGAAAATGGCGAATCAGGAAAAAATAGAAGCAGTCGCTTTACTCAAAGGTAAACTGGAAACGAGGAACAACTTTATTCTCGCTTGTTACTCGGGTTTAACCGTGGAAGAAATCACTGGTCTTCGAGCTCAGTTGAGAAAAGAAGGTTCTGAGATGAAAGTTCTCAAGAACAATCTTTTCTTAAGAGCTTTGAAGGAATCTGGCGCTCACAAAGATAAAAATATTACTTTCGGTTCGGAGTATCAAGGACCTCTCGCTGCTATTTTTGCAAAGGATAATCTTCCGGCGATCGCAAAAGTCTGCAAAGACTTTGCGAAGAATAACAAAAACCTGATCGTAAAAGCGGGTTATATGGACGGTTCCGTTCTCGATGCAAATGGAGTGGATGCAATCGCTGGCCTTCCAAGTAGGGAACAACTTCTCGCTCAAATTGCGGGTGGAATCAACGGTCCTGCAAGAACGATCGCATCTGGAATCAACCAAATCATCGCGTCTCTTGCAAGAGCGATTCAAGCAACCGCAGAAAAGAACAACGCATAACGTATTTTTAATATAGTAAAAGACTAAACGGAATCAAAGGAGCATATAAATGTCTACTGAAGCGCTATTAGAGCAAATTGGAAAGCTTACACTGGTTGAGGCTGCAGACCTCGTGAAAAAAATGGAAGATAAATTCGGTATTTCTGCTGCAGCACCGGTTGCAGTAGCAGCCGTTGGAGCAGCACCTGCTGGTGCTGGAGCTGCTGAAGAAGCTTCTACTTTTAATGTCATTCTGAAGGGATTTGACAGTGCTAAAAAGATCGAAGTGATTAAACTTGTAAGAGAAATTACAGGTTTGGGATTGGCGGATGCAAAAGGTCTTGTTGAAGCTGGTGGAAAGGCTGTTAAAGAAGGCGTTGCTAAAGCAGAAGCGGACGACCTCAAAAAGAAATTCGAGGGCGCCGGCGCACAGATCGAACTCAAAGCGAGTTAATTGTTTCGTTAGAACTCTGTTAGCGCTAGCTTTCAAAAAATCCTTTCACTCAAAGCAAGGAGACTCAGTTAATGGTCCCCTTGCTCTGTTGTATTTACAGCCTTTCAAAAATTTGGTATCATTTCCAAAGGCTGGGAGTGTCGGTTTTAAAGTTCGACAAAATCGAACGTTAACCGGTTTAATACAGGTCATTGTTTTTCATTTATCGATAGGGAGCACAGAATGTACGGTCAAGTAGAGAGAAAACGGGTAAATTTCGGAAAAATTACGAATCTGGATTACCTTCCTAACTTGATTCAAATTCAAAAACGTTCTTTTGACTGGTTTCTTCAAGCAGATGTCAAAGACGAAACTAAAAGAAGACATCAAGGGTTAGAAGCCGTATTTCGGGAAACCTTTCCCATTGAAAGTCCGAATAACGACATGATCATGGAATATAGTCATTATATTCTAGGAGAACCGAAACGTTCTCCTCAAGAATGTAAGGACACGGACGCAACTTTTGCGATGCCGTTAAAAGCGGTGATCCGATTGATCATCAAAGAAACCGGAGAAATCCGAGAGCAAACGGTTTACATGGGAGATCTTCCCGTGATGACCGAACAAGGTACTTTTATCATCAATGGAGCGGAACGTGTAGTCGTTTCTCAGCTTCATCGTTCTCCTGGTATATTCTTTTCTTATGATATGAAAAGGGACGTCTTCTCCGCCAGAGTGATTCCTTACAGAGGTTCTTGGTTGGAATTTGAGATGGATAACAAGGGAATTTTGATCGCAAAGATCGATAGAAAGAAAAAATTTCCTGCCACCCTTCTCGTTAAATCCCTAGGACATGGAA
>NZ_FTNA01000036.1:0-30000 GCF_900156205.1 Leptospira interrogans | reverse complement strand
AAAGGGATCATTACAAACGAAGAACGTCGTAAAAAGGTAATCGAGATCTGGACAAAAACGAACGATCTCATCACCGAGTCTATGTTCAAGGAACTCGAAAAAGACAAAGGCGGATTCAACCCCGTGTTTATTATGGCGGCTTCCGGTGCGAGAGGATCGAAACAACAAATTCGCCAGCTCGCGGGAATGCGCGGTCTGATGGCGAAACCTTCCGGTGAAATCATTGAGCTTGCAATTCGTTCGAACTTCCGCGAAGGACTTTCGGTTCTTGAATTCTTTATCTCTACTCACGGTGCGAGAAAAGGTCTCGCGGATACTGCGTTAAAAACTGCGGATGCAGGTTACTTAACTCGTCGTCTTGTGGATATTTCTCAGGACGTGATTATCTCCGAAGATGATTGTGGAACGGAAGAATCTATTTCTCTTGGCGTCGTAAAAGAAGGGGAGAACGTGATCGTTTCCTTGAACGACCGCGTGTTCGGACGTTATACCGCGGAAGACGTGATCGATCCAGTGACCGACCAAGTCGTATATCCGAGAAACACTTTGATCACGAGAGAAGTCGGGCAAAAAGTAGAAAACCTAGGTTATGATAAGATCCGAGTTCGTTCTCCTCTGACTTGCGAATCGAAACAAGGTGTTTGTATCCGTTGTTATGGTATGGACATGGCGAGACTGATCCCTGCGGAAATCGGGGAAGCGGTCGGAACGATTGCGGCTCAGTCCATTGGCCAGCCTGGAACTCAGTTGACGATGAGAACGTTCCACATTGGTGGTGCGGCGTCCGCAAAAGTTCAAGAAAAAGAACACAAGGTTTCTTACACGGGTATCGTAAACAATATCAATGGACGTTTGATTACAAATGAAAAATCACAGAGTGTGTTCTCTCGTCGTGGTTCGATTGTAATTCAAAGATTGATCCAGCAATACAAAACCGAAGAACTTTCCAACTTACGCGTTGAAAACGGACAGAAAGTGGACAAGGGAGAGTTGGTGGCGACTTCTCCGGCTGGGGAAAACATCACTTCTGAAATGCCGGGAACTATTCATATCGAGAATGGTCTCTTCCGCATCTTGGGAGAAGAGGCTGTAATTCCAGTAAAAACCGGAACGATCGTAAACGTAAAAGTAAACGACATCACTCAACCGAACCAGCCTCTCGCCGAGTTTGACCCTTATAACGAAGTGGGTATTTCCGAAATCGACGGAACCGTTCAGTGGATGGATCTCGAGATCGGTAAGAACGTCAGAAGAGATGAAGATTTAAGAACTTCTAATATTCTTCTGAAAGTGATCGAACAAAGAAGGGAAAAACTCAATCCGAGGATCGCTGTTATATCTGGTGGTTCCAGAGAAGAATATTCAGTTCCAGTGGACGCAATCATTTCCGTTCAAGACGGAGACAAGGTGAAAGCTGGAGACATTCTCTTTAAGATTCCTACGGTCGCTGAAAAAACTCGGGATATTACTGGCGGTCTTCCAAGAGTTGATGAACTTTTTGAAGCAAGAAGACCGAAAGACGCGACCACTCTCGCCGAAACTGACGGTAAGATTGAAATCAGCGGTGAGATCGTTAAAGAAAAACGAGTTCTTTATATCCATCCAGACAATCCGGATCTGGAAAAAGTGAAAGTTACAATTCCGATTGGTAAACAGATTCGGGTTCGTAACGGAGACTTTGTCAAGAGAGGAGACCAGATCGACGACGGTAATCTTGATCCTCACGACATTCTCAGAGTAAAAGGTGTTACCGCACTTCAAGTGTATCTCGTTCAGGAAGTCCAAGAGGTTTATAGGTTGCAAGGGGTTCATATCAACGATAAACACATCGAAGTTGTGGTTCGTCAGATGCTTAGAAAAGTTCTGATTACTGATTCGGGAGATACTAGTTTCGTAAACCAACAGCAAATTGATAGACTCGTGTTCAATGAAGAGAATAAGAGAGTAATCGCGGAAGGTGGTTCTCCTGCGGAATCGGTTCCGATTCTTCTTGGATTGACAAAGGCTTCTTTGAACACGGAATCCTTCTTCTCGGCGGCTTCCTTCCAGGAAACCACCAAGGTTCTTACGGATGCGGCGATCAAAGGTAAGACTGATAACTTGATGGGTCTCAAAGAGAACGTCATCATCGGTCATATGATTCCTGCTGGAACTGGAACGAAGAAGTATAAGGATATTGCTGTATTCAAATCTGCTTATGGAGATTTGGATCGTCCTTTGGAGGAAGAAGAGGAAGAGGAAATTCCTCAAGCGATTGCTGAGGAATCAGACGCGGAAGAATAGTTATGTTTGCTTCTTAAAAAGGCGTACGTATTAGAAAACATAAATTGTATGTTTAAAATGTGTTTCGTTCCCGCGAAACTTTTTGTGAATATGAAGTCGTTTCAAAAATGTTCTGCTTTGTCTTCAAATATGAAGACGAACCCTTAATTCATTTTTGAGATGACTTTTGAATAAGAATTTTCTCTTTCAAAACCAATTGAAATAGAGAATTAGAAAGAAAGACCATTTTTTGAGTAAACTTTCTTAAGAAAGTAGAGTTGAAAGGTTCGATTTAGAATAATAAAACAGTAGAGATTGGCTCTGTCTGTGAAAGAATGATCGTCATTCACTTTACAAATTGAAAATGCTTGAAGATTTGGTAAAAACGATCTGAAATTTTTTTAGAGAAGGATAATTCATGCCAACAATCAGTCAATTGATTCGCCACGGCAGGCAAAAGCAGAAGAAAAGAACAAAATCTCCTGCGTTAAAAAGCTCTCCTCAGAGAAGAGGAGTTTGTACAAGAGTAATGACATTTACTCCTAAAAAACCGAACTCTGCTTTGAGAAAAGTAGCAAGAGTTCGTTTGACTACAGGAATTGAAGTTACGGCATACATTCCGGGGGAAGGACATAACCTTCAGGAACACAACGTGGTTCTGATTCGTGGTGGAAGGGTAAAAGACCTTCCGGGGGTTCGTTATCATATCATTCGTGGAACTCTCGACACCTTGGGTGTGGATAAGAGAAGAAACGGTCGCTCCAAATACGGTGCGAAACGTCCAAAGGCATAATCGGGAGAATTTAAATCGATGTCTAGAAGAAGAGGAAAAGTTGAACCCCGGAAAATTACTCCGGATCCAGTTTACAACGACGTGCAAGTTGCGAAGTTTATCAATTGCCTAATGTTAAGTGGCAAAAAATCCGTAGCTGAGCAATTATTCTATGATGCGTTAGAAATCATCCAGAAAAAAACAGGTAACGACCCTTATACTACTTTTCGTGAAGCATTAGAAAATGCTAAACCACAAGTGGAAGTAAAATCTAGAAGAGTGGGTGGGGTTACTTATCAAGTTCCTGTCGAAGTTCGTCCTGAAAGAAGACTTGCTCTTGGAATTCGTTGGTTGATCCGCTATTCTAGAGACAGAAACGAAAAAGGAATGGCTGCAAAATTAGCCGCCGAATTTATCGAAGCGCAAAAGGGTACTGGTTCGGCTATTAAGAAGAAAGAAGATATTCGGAAAATGGCGGAAGCGAACAAAGCGTTTAGCCACTATCGCTGGTAAAAAAGAGTTTTATAGGCTTCGGCAATCGAAGTCGATTTCAGATCATAAAGGAGAGGTTTCCTCTCCTTTTTTATTTTAACAGATTAAATGTGTATTCGTTGTTTCTACTCGGAAATTTATTTTAAAGAACCGACAATCGTAGGCACGTGGAAAATCAGATTTTTTCTGGTGGAATTCGTTAAGTTATCGTCCCCCACTCGTTGCGTTCGGTCTGTCGCCTGGACTCAACTGCGGAGAATATACGTCGTTTGCATCCCAGAACAAAACGTTATCGATCGAGACTTCGAATAACATTCTGCCCGCGCCTTTGGACGAATCGAATGGTACGACCAAAACATATGCATCCGTCTCAGCAAGTCTATTCGCGATCGCGGGCAATTGGAATGTGAGTGGATTGCCATCCACAAAGGCACCGGCGGTGGATTGTAGAATTGATCCGGCTTGGTGATATAATCATCAAAACCAGTCATAAAAAACCCGGTAGTGGAATCGATCAGGGCTTACAGTTTGGACTAAACGCCATTTCCGACATATTGAACATACTGATATAGATGTAGCAGGAGACGTTAACCAGGATTCTGGGCATCCTTTGGAAAAGCCTACATCGCCTCTGCGTACGTTTCCCACTCGAATTCCGTTATGGATCATATTGTTTAAGAAAAAACTGGTATATCGATGAGAATTGTCAGGTGTTTGATCGGGGTTTAGGTAATATAAGAGAGAATGTGCGATGATTCCGATTCGATCGTAATTTTTTAAATCGGATTATGCAGGTCTAGATTTGTAAACGCACCCTCTCCTCCTGTGAGTCCACCGGCATCATCGTACTACAAGGTCCGTATTCTCCTCCACCATGAAGCAGATGCCAGTTTGCATTTTCAAGTGTTTCCGTTCCGACTGCCGGCCGCCGTTTGCTACGGATTTATAAGCTACCATTTGGCATACTTCTATATCCGTTGCAGCAGGAGTGATAAAATGATCCGTAAAACCGTCTTCAGCCCCGTCTCCGTAATTGAGAGGGTTTTCCCCGCTAAATCGACCAAAAGGCCGGCCCCAGAGGATTGAATTCTAGATTGTCTTGAGTTTGCGATTCGTGCAGCGGCTAAAGAATTGGCGCTGGAAAGTTTGAATTCTGCCTTATTTCTGTCTATAAGCATCATAGTAAGTAAAAGATTCGTATTATCGTCGCTATCCTTTTTGCAATGAATCAGAATAAAATCGAAAGTATGACGGTGGAAAGAATCGAAAATATCTTTCTCAGTCCGTTTTTTGTATATGGTTTCATCGTAACCTCCAATGAAATCTCGAAATTAATATGGGTTTGAAAAAAATGGACTGAGAAAGGATTAAGGGAAAAAATGTTAAGATTCTTTTAAAAATTGAGAGTTTGTAAATAAAACAAGCGATAGATATTTTAAAATTAAAACGGTTCAGGATTTTATCCTAAAATCTTAGATTCGTGTGTTCCTACAATTTTAGAATTTATCTGTAAAATCTCAGGTTTGTGGTAGTTCCCACAATTGATTTTATAAACAAATTTTTGATAATCGGTAAAAGTTTGGACTTCCCATTCAAATGGTAGCAGTGAACAAGTTGTGGATTCAAAAAGTCTAAAATTTTTAGGAGTTCCTACGTTTTAGATAGAAGTAGAGTAAAAGGAATGGTTTTCGCAACGTAAGTTCTGCGTGAGAACATTAAAAAAGTTTTCGAATGTGTGAGTTTCCACTCAGTGCTGCCAAGTTTCTCTTACGAAAAAATAACTTTCAGAAAATAAAAATTATTACACTGAGCCTACATTCAATCGGAGTTTTCAATTGGGTCGTTGATCTATTAAGGGTTTAGTTGTATTTTCCTTTTTTCCAAAAACAATTTTCAACTTTTACCCTCTCTTTAGCCCAAGCTCATGTTATTTTAAAAACTCAAAAATGTTCAAACCCTAGATGCTCAAAGGTTTTTTCTGAGTTTCCTTGGAAAAACTTCACACCTTTCCAATCCGATGTTGTATTTCCGATTTTGGTCAAGGATGTTTCGCATAATGTTTTTGGTAGTTCAACCGGACTTAAAAAGATAAGTTCTAGCTCTTCGCCGGAAGATAGGACTTCGCCTAAACTTAAGTAGGTGAGAATATTAGAAAGGATTGGAATTTTTTCCAGATCGATTTTTAGTCCAAGATTTGAAGAAGATGCTAACTTTGGAAGATCCAATAAAAGTCCGTCGGTTAGATCCATACAACAGGAAACGGGAGAATTTTTTGAAAGTTCTTTTGAAACTTTCAATCGTGCTTTAGGTGTGAGGTGCCTTTCCAAAGCTAGACTTCGAAGTGGTTCCGGAATATCTAGACCCTCCTTCAATATTTTATATCCAAGCAAAGAAAGACCAACTGAACCTGTGAGATAAAGAAAGTCTCCATCTTTTCCACCGGAACGTTTCCAAGGTTTGGTAGTTACACCGATCAAGGTAAGAGTTAGATTGAGAGAAGAAGAACGATACGTGTCTCCACCACAAAGTTCTATGTTATAGGAAGATAGAGATTCTTGTAATGAAATAGAGAAAGGAAGGATCCATTCTTCTTTAGAACACTGTGTACTAAGACCGAGGTTTAAAAAAGCTTTGGTAGGAATTCCACCTCCTGCAGCTATATCGGAGACGTTTACTTCCACGAGTTTTTGAGCGATTTCTTTAGGACCACTCCACTCGATTCTAAAATGTGTCCCTTCGCAGATCGTATCGGTTGTGTAGATCCGACCTTCTTCGTCCAGATAACAGTCGTCAGTCTGAACGATTCCAGGTGGATAAAGGATACGAATGACTTCCGATTCTTTCAAAATTAAATTTTCCTTCAAAAATCTTGACTTTCTTCGTTTTCAAGTCAGTCTGAGAGACTATGAAACGAATCATTCTATTCTATTGTTTGACCTTACTTCCTTTTGTCGCTGGATTTTCTCAAGAGACTGACAAAAACAAAACCTGCGTCTACTCTTATGATCACGGAAATACAAAGTTTGGTTGGAAAGCGTTTAAGTTTACAGAAAAAACCGGGGTTGGTGGTTCTTTCGATAAAATCGAAGTAGTAGGAACTACGACCGGAAATTCTTTTGAAAATACCTTCAAAGGAATGAAATTTACTATTGATCCAAATACTGTCAATTCAGGGAATAATGATCGAGATGCAAAGATCAAGTCTGCATTTTTCTATCCAATGAAAAAGAACGGAAAAATAGAAGGAAAGGTAATTTCTGTAGAGTTAAGTTCCGACAAAACTTCCGGGAAAGGAATTATAGGACTTACGTTGAACGGTGTTACAAAAAAAATCGACTTAAATTTCACTCTACAAAATGGAATTCAATTAGACGCGAAAACAAATTTAAATTTGGGAGATTTTAAAGCTCTTTCTGCTCTAGATTCTCTGAACAAAGTTTGTATGGATCTGCATAAAGGAAAAGATGGGGCTTCCAAACTTTGGCCAGAAGTTGAGCTTACCATTTCTACAAAGCTCAAATTAGATTGTAAATGATAAGTCTTTTGCAAAGAATTTGTGTTTGTTGGAATCTTTATTAAAGAGTTTATTCTACTCAAAACTATATAATGGGGTGTCTAAATTTCTACTGATAAACGAAGATTTGTCTTAGAATTTATGATACTTTATTAGAGTTGTTGAAAATTCCGTAAACGAAAATTAGCAAAACTGCTTCAATTGTCCATTTTAATACAACGGAAGCAGATGGAGAATTAGTTTTTCAACAACTCTAATGAAAACGTTTAACAAAAAATAAATGAAGGTTCCAACGTTCTGCGGCTAAAACAAAAACGAGATGTTTAAAATCTTTTCTAAAATTTCTAATTACATTCGAAGTAATTCTATTGTTATAGATTTAGGGCGTGTCTCAAAACCTCAAAAAATTAATTTTACACGATCATTCTTTAGAAATTTTTAATAAAATACAGTTAGTTCCTACAAATTAAGTTGCATTTGGCAATTTGTGAACCTTTCGAGTAGTTCTAATGTAGTTAAATTTTTGTGGTAGTTCCCACAGTTTATGTTACATTGTTAATATAACGTAAACCCGATTCATTTTATAAAACCTGATTTTTCCGTAAAAATTAAATGTGGGAACTACCACGTTTTCAATTTTGGATTCACGAATTTATTTTCTTAAATAACATGAGTTCGGCGACAGAAAACCACTCTGATCTTATAATCTGTGTTAGTTCCCACAGATGAAGCACTGTGCGATTTTGAAATGCATTTCTCTGTGAAATATTGTAGTAACTCACACTTTCGGTTTTATCTACAAATCAACTCGAGGCACAAAGATTTTAGTTTGTTCTTTTTAAGATAAGTTTTTCAAATTTACTTATGTCGAGCTCGCATTGAATTAAACGACCTTCGAAATTAGAACCAAATACAATGTGTAAAATCTATTCTTCCAGATGCTCTGGTTCTTTTTTCTTGACTTTGGGGATTAAAACGAAATTCTGGCCTCTACAGGACGATTTTTCATGTCAGTATTATCAAAAGTACATAAAACTCCTTCTCTTACAAAAGAAAACGCCGTAAAAGGTTGGTTTGTAGTAGATGCGGAAGGAAAAACTCTAGGAAGACTCGCTTCCGGAATTGCCGCAAGACTTCGCGGAAAACACAAAGCAACTTTTACTCCCAACCAAGATTGTGGGGACAATATCATCGTTATCAATGCTTCCAAAGTAAAAGTAACTGGTAATAAAGAAACTCAAAAGAAATATTATCACCACTCTCGTTATCCGGGCGGGATGACGGAAACAGTTTTCAAGGACTTAATTGCAAAACAACCTGAAAAGGTGATCTACGAGGCCGTAAAAGGAATGCTTCCTAAGAGTAAACTCGGAGATAAAATGCTCACCCATTGTAAAATATTTTCGGGTGCTGAACACAATCTGCAGGCTCAAAAACCTGTGAAACTTGACATTTAGGAGATCAGATATGGCACCTGCAAAAGAAATCTGGGCAGTAGGAAGAAGAAAAACTTCTGTTGCACGCGCAAAAATTAAAGAAGGTTCCGGTAAGATTACCGTAAACCACAAAGATATCAAAGATTATCTTCAAAATCGAAAAGCAATTATTGAAGAGGCGATCCGCCCACTTTCTCTTTTAAATGTTCAAGATAAATATGATCTCAATCTGAACGTAACCGGAGGAGGAACTACGGGACAAGTCGGAGCAATTCGTCATGCTCTTGCAAGAGCGATCTGCAGAATTAAACCGGAATTCCGGCCTGCGGTGAAAAAAGAAGGATTTTTAACCAGAGATCCAAGAATGGTCGAAAGAAAGAAATACGGTCTACACAAAGCGAGAAGAGGAACTCAGTTTTCCAAACGTTAAGTTTCTTTTTCATTTCGTTTTTATAAAATGCCTGAATCTCTTTCGTCCGAGAGTTTCAGGCATTTTTTGATTTTAGAGGCACTATGAAACCAAAATCCGTATCGGAAATCCGAGAAATCTTTTTAAATTATTTTAAAGACAAATCGCATAACGTTGTTCCGTCCTCGTCTCTTCTGCCTGCTGGAGATCCGACCTTGCTTTTTACCACGGCGGGAATGGTTCAGTTCAAACCTCTTTTTACAGGTGCAGTAGAACTTCCGTATACGAGGGCGACTTCCTGTCAGAAATGTTTACGAACTACTGACTTAGAAGTGGTCGGAAAAACGGAACGTCATTGCACCTTTTTCGAAATGCTCGGGAACTTTAGTTTTGGAAATTATTTCAAAGAAGAAGCGATTGAGTATGCTCTGGATTGTTCCGTCAATCATTTTGGTTTTGATAAGAATAAGATTTGGGTCACTGTTTACACAGACGATGACGAAGCCGAAAAAATTTGGTTGTCTAAAGGAATTCCAAAGGAGCGCATAACGCGTCTTGGAAAAAAAGATAACTTCTGGGGGCCCGCCGGGGATAGTGGCGCTTGTGGACCTTGTTCGGAACTTTATTTAGATCGTGGAATTGAAAAAGGTGGTCCCAATTGTGCGACTAGCGGAACCTGTAAACCGGGTTGTGACTGCGATCGTTTTTTAGAATTTTGGAATATAGTTTTTAATCAATTCAACCAGGATACGGAAGGAAATCTTCATCCTCTGAAACAAACCGGAATTGACACTGGTTCCGGTTTGGAAAGAGTCGCTCTTCTGCTGCAAGAGGTGGATTCCGTTTACGATACGAATGAACTTCGTAAAATCATTTCCTTTTACGAAGAATTGTCTGGTATTTCCTACGAAGACAAGACGTTATCCGAAATATCAGAGAAAAAAAATAACAATCAGCAAATTTCATCACAAGTTCGAAACGAAACAAAATCAATTCAAGATAGCAGGAAAACCGCGTTTAGAGTGGTGACCGATCATATTCGTTCGGTTTTGTTTTCGATCGGAGATGGAATATATCCAGACAGAACCGGAAGAGGTTACGTTATTCGTCGTTTGATTCGCCGTGCAACTCTTTTCGGTAGGAAATTAAATTTTAAAGAGCCGTTTCTTTACAAACTTGTAGATAAAGTGATCGAAATCTATAAGGCGCGTTATCCGGAATTGCAGAGAAATGCCGCAGCGATCACAAAGACGATTCTAGTCGAAGAAGAACTTTTCTTAAAAACTTTGGAACTCGGTCTCGAAAAGATAGAGTCTCTCGTGCAAAAAACGAAAGCCGGAGGTAAAACGATTTTCTCCGGGGCGGATGCATTTTTACTTTATGGAACTTACGGTTTTCCCGCCGAGATGACCGAAGAGATTGTGGCCGAACAAGGACTGGACTTCGATAAAAAAGGTTTTCAGGAAGAACTTGAAAAGGACAGACAATTTTCCCGTGAGTCCTGGAAGGTTAATAAGGTTTCCCTAATGACCGGTTTGAATGTGGATAAAACCGAATTTTTAGGATATTCTTCTGTATCAGGAAAAGGGAATATTACACATTTATTTTATAATTCTCCAAAAAGTTCGAACTCTTTGTCACAAGTGGATTCAAAGTTGCAAAGTTCCACCCCGGCAGGAACGGGTTCTTATGATAGTAAACAAGTCTCTTCTTTAAAAGAAGGTCAAGCAGGTGCTATCGTTTTGAATAAAACTCCTTTTTATCCAGAAGGAGGAGGTCAGGTAGGTGATATTGGTTTTCTTCGCCAGGGAAAAAACGTATTCAAAGTTTTTGATACTCAAAAAGAGAATGATAGTATCATTCATTTTGGAGAAGTCTTAAGTGGAGAATTTATCGTTTCTCAAGAACTCGAAGCGGAAGTGGAAATAACCCGGAGAGAAAGACTTAAATTTCATCATTCAGGAACTCACCTTTTAAATGGGGCTCTTCGAACCCTTTTAGGCGATCACGTTTTACAAAAAGGTTCGATCGTTTCTCCCGAATATCTTCGTTTTGATTTTTCTCATCCTTCCTCTTTGACTTCGGAAGAAATTCGTCAAATCGAATCTTGGGTGAACGAGTCGATTCGTAAAAACTTTCCCGTTGAAACCAAAGAACTTTCCATCGAAGACGCTAAAAAAACTGGGGCCGTTGCAACCTTTGGAGAAAAATACGGTGAACGAGTACGAGTTGTTCAGATGGGGGACGCATCTATAGAATTTTGTGGTGGAACACATGTTAGTCGCACTGGAGAGATCGGATATTTTTTTATTAAAAAAGAATCTTCTCCCGGAGCTGGGAATCGCCGTATTGAAGGTGTGTGTGGTCCTGCTGTAATTGAAACGTTCCAAAACCGTTTTTCTGAACTCACCGAATCCGTACAGAACTTAAATTTAAAAATCAAATCGGAGTTAGGCGAAGAAGGAACCAAAATTCTAATCCTTTCTTTCATACCCGGACCCGATGAAATCCGGGAAAAGCTCGAGAAGGAAGGCGCTTCTGCTGTTTCGTTTTTTCGAGATCTTTCCGAGAACATTGCTACAAAAATAGAAGAAAACACTTCTTCCTTTTTAAAAATAAAAAAGAATTTAGCCGAAAGAGATTTCGAAAACAATACTTCTGTAATTGAAAATGTTTTGGCTTCCTCCGTGGATACAGGGATTGGAAAAATTGTCTCAGCAATCTTTGAAGATAAGGATCCGAATTCTTTAAAAGGTCTTTCCGATAATTTAAAAGTCAGAGAAAAAAATCTTCTTGTTATTTTAGGAAGTAGAAACTCGGAGAATGCAAGTATTGTGATTACTTGTTCCTCTGAACTGACTTTGAAGGGTATTCACTGTGGTAATCTTATCAAAACCGCCTGTGAATTGTTAGGTGGAAAGGGCGGAGGTCGACCGGATATGGCGCAAGGCGGTGGTAAAGAAAAACAAAATCTCGAATCCGCGATTGCAGGTGTAATCAACGAAGCAAAACAAATTCTAACCGGAGAAAGAGTATGAGTGATCCTTCCTTTGACGTTGTATCCGAGATCAGTAGACCTGAGTTGACCAACGCGGTGACTCAGGCTCTTGGGGAAATTAAAAATCGTTTTGATTTTAAAGGTTCTAAGTCGGACATTCAACTTGAAGACGAACAGCTCGTCTTGACCTCGGATAACGAAGCGAAACTGGAAAGTGTGATTGACGTTCTTGTTTCTAAGATGGCAAAACGTGGTTTAGGTCTGAAAAATTTCGATTTTAAATCTAAAATTGAACCTGCTACCGGTGGAACCGTTCGTATGAAAGTTAAAATCCGTAAAGGAATGGAAAAAGAACAGACTAAAGAAGTCACTCGTATCGTTAAAGAATCCAAACTGAAAGTAAACGCTACGATTATGGGTGAATGTGTTCGAATTACTGGTAAAAAAAAGGACGACCTTCAAGAAGTAATTCATCTTTTGAAAAATTCGGATCTTCCTTTTGACGTTCAATTTACAAACTACAAATAATGGGAACGTTCGGTAGAAGTTTATCGTAATGGAGAATCTGGATTTACATTGTTATCTTCTGTTAGCTCTGGTAAAATCGTATCAGCTCTGTTAGATGGATTTTCAGTAGAGATTGATTCTATCTTTACGAAGGTTATAGATTCGAATCGTTGACATTTTTTACAAATACGTTTAAGAATGCCGGAAATTCTTAGATTGATCTTTTTGTTATAAACTTACATTTACTACTAATTCCTAAAATGAAGAATTCTTTTCATAAACAAAACCGCAAGGAATCCTGTCAAAATAGTATGAAAAAGTTATTACTCGTTTGTGTTTTAGTATGTTTTGTTGGGGTTTTTGCCGAAGAAGAAAGTCCCGTAAGGTTCAAACTGGAAAAAAGTTTTGGTAATGCGTATATTTTAAAAATTATTCATCCGGCTAACTTCGGTGTTCAAAAGGACGCTCCTCATAAAATAATTTTAAATCCTAGGAACGGAGTAAAGGTTGAAAAAGCGGATCTGAAAGTAAAAGGAAAAATTTCAGAAAAGAAAAAAGAATATTTTGCCTCGGTGGATCCGATTTCTCTTGTTGTGACTGGTAAAGGAGAATTGGAGATTCAAGGAAAGATTTACTACTGTAACTTTGATAAAAATATCTGCATTCCAGGTAAGATTCAGCAAGTAGAGATCATTCAATAATTTTCGGAAATCGTTTCTAACTTCAAAAGATTTTTGAATTGGAGATGTTTTTTTTAAAATTCGAGTTTGTCTATAAGTATTTTATATTTTTTTAATTTACTAGTTTAATCTAATTTTGCAGACAAATTCTATATTTTGAGATAGACTCATATCTTTTTGATGATGGTTTCAATGTAAATAACGTAAGTTCGACGTAAGGAACCATGGTTCATTTTTCTAAAAAAGTTGTGTTTTGATTCCTAAAATGTGGGAACTCCTGCAAATTACGATTTTACGAATAAATTCTAAAAGTATGAGTTCCAACATTTTTGTGAAACTACTCATTCCTATCAAATCGAGTCTTAAATGTTCACAACAAGCGCCGTTTTATGTGAGCTCGATAGAATCCAATACAAAATGATTGAAACGTAGAAAAACTCAGCAGAACGTTCTCTCAAACTAAAGCCGTCTCGCTTCTTGAACTCAAATCTCGCTCCCGACGGGTTGCGAGATAGGTCGCGTTTTATAATAAATTGAATTCAAGAAAAGATTTTGTTTTCAAGCAACTCTCAATTTGTTAATCGGAGCGAAAGCGTGGTCCGACGCCGCCGAATTCGTCCCAATTTTCTTACACAGAATTTACATTATTGATACGTAACGATTAGATTAGGCGCTCTATTATATAGTTCTAGGATAATGCATAGAGTTGTTGAAAAAATTTGCTTCCGCTTCTTTGATTAAATCAAATGGATAAAACCGTTTTGTTACTACTCGGATGTATGAAAATAATTATCCTAAGCTTGTTTCAAAAATTAGAATATACAATTTTTTTAAACGGCCAAAAATTTCGGATTAGACTCAATTTTTAAGGGCTTGCATATTTCTGTAAAATTGACGGTTAGTTTTGGGGACCATTTTTATACGTTCGAGTAGTAAAAATAGATTTAGATTTTTTAAAAACTTTATTTAAAATAAAATGGAGACTAACGTTTCAAACTTGTTTTTAAACCAGGAGACGAAATCTGAAATAAAAAGTAAATTTTTCCTTGGATCGGACCGGAAGATTTTATGATTTGCCCTTTAGATTCTACTAACTCTTTGAGAACCGATTTATCAGAAGGACGAAACTTGTCTCCTTTTTCTGCAATGAGAAGATTAAGAGCCCTTTTACGAGCCAGATCTTGGGCTCCATCCGCGTTTCCTTCTAAAGAAGAAACTACTACTTGGAACGTATCCGCGTTTAGAAAACCCTCGGTAGCTTTGATAAATTCATCACCTGAACTTTCGTTGGATTCTTCCATTACCGTAGTAGTTTTTTTAGGACGTTCGTTTTCTATTTCAGTAGAAGGAGAGGACGAACAGTGATAGATGGATAGTAACAACGTTGTTACTATTAAAAATAGTTGAATCGATTTCATGGCGCCTCCGATACTTCTTCTTTGGAAATAGGTTTTAATCCCTTTCGTATAACGTTTGCATACAAATCTTGCTGAATATTTCTATAAATGAAAGTACAATTCGTGGCGTCTGTATAGTCTTCTCTAAAAAGAAACATAGAGTTTAAAAACCAAGCGAACGCACCTCTATATACCAGAACGTCTTGGGCTAATTGTTTTTCTTTTTCTTTGTTTTTTTCAGCTGCTTTTGGATCTGGAGTAGAAGTTGCAGTATTTGTAGCCGTGGTGGTTTGATTGGTACTTTGATTTGGGTTTGTGGTCGGATTGGCTCCCGTACTACCGGATACGGCGATACTTCCAGGAACGGCAGAAGAAGCGGCTGTAGTAGTTGTAATTTGACCCGGAAGAGCGGGGGGTAAACTGCTCGTTAAATCGGGAGGTAATGGCCCACTAAAAATGAGTTCGTTCCCACGAATTTCTTTGAGTAGAATTGAAACCGCCATTTCATCCCGTTTTGTCTCTGCAATTTTTCTACATTGATTTCTTAGCTCTTTGATTCCCATGTCCTTGGTAGGAAGAGGAACCTTGACTAGGATTTGAAAAAATTCCCTGGAGATAAAACCTGTATCTTTTATATTTTCAAGAACCTTTTGTCTATATTCTGGGTCTGCGGGAACACAAACAGAATGAAAAGTTAAAACTGAAATCGACAAAAATAAAAAATAAATTCGCCGCATAAGACAAACGTATTTGAATCCATCGGAAAAGGAAGCAGGATTTTCCGGGAACTTTCTGGACACCAGGCCTTAAAGAGGAAAGACTGTAGCTATGTGTTTTATACTAGGGATTCTTAAACTCTTTATAGTTTGTTTTAAAGTTCAAATTTTCCATCACAAAAAAAGCAGCAAGGTTCTTATAATTTTAGGAATCTACCTTTGTATTTCAAATGTTTCTGTTTATGCGGACACTGCGATCTTTTCCGGTTTGAAAAAATCTTTAGAAGAAAAGACCAGAACCTTTCAAATGGAAAACGGACTGAATGTTTTGATGATGAAACGGGAAGATTCTCCCACCATCGCCGTCTATACTAAATTTTTAGTTGGTTCTG
Organism: Leptospira interrogans; assembly: GCF_900156205.1. GTDB lineage: Bacteria > Spirochaetota > Leptospiria > Leptospirales > Leptospiraceae > Leptospira > Leptospira interrogans. The sequence continues at coordinate 14,425 of NZ_FTNA01000036.1, read as the reverse complement.
CCGACGAAACTCCAGAGATAGCTGGTACGGCTCATCTTTTAGAGCATATGCTTTTTAAGGGAACTAAAAACATAGGAACCACAAACTATGAAAAGGAAAAACCTTACTTAGAACAGATTGCCGTTTGGGGAAAAAGGTTGGATACCCTAAGGCTGAAAGAACTGGAAATGAAAGAAAAAGGAGAAGAACCTTCGGATGAATTTAAGAATCAAATTGAAACTTTGAAAAAAAGGTTTTATTCTCTTTTGGAACTACATCGTAAATTCGTAATTTCTAATGAAGACAATTATATTTATTCTAAAAACGGAGGAGTAGGATTTAACGCATATACTTCGAACGACGTTACGAACTATCAGATTCTTCTTCCTGCAAATCGTTTAGAAATTTGGGCCAAGTTGGAATCGGATCGATTGAAAAATCCTATATTAAGAGAATATTATACAGAAAGGGACGTGGTCCTGGAAGAAAGAAGGATGCGTGTCGAAAACAGAGGTCTTGGGATTTTAAGGGAAAAATATTTAGATGCAGCGTTTCCAGAAGGACATCCGTATCGTATGCCCGTAATCGGCTATGAAAAGAATTTAGGTTTTTTAGATTTGGAAAAAACGAAAACGTTTTTTAAAAACTACTATGACCCGCAAAGAATGGTGATCGCGATAGTTGGTTCTTTGGATTTTGATAAAACGGAAAAAATACTACGTAACTATTTTGGAGATTTAAAAAAAGGAAGTCTTCAACCCTTGAAGAAAACAACTCAGGCGGGATTTAACGGATCTAAATTTGTTTCCGTGGTTCATCCGAGTACTCCTTCTAAAATCATTGGTTTTCATAAACCCGCGTTTCCTCATCCTGACGACGCCGTTTTTAGCATAATCGATACTTTGCTCGCCGAAGGAGAATCTGGAAGACTTTATAAAAAACTAATATTAGAAAAACAAGTCGCACAAGGAGTGTATTGTTGGAACGGAGATCCTGGAGATAGATTTTCTAATCTGTTTTCTATCTACATTACAAACAATCAAAACGCGGATCAGAAAAAAGTGGAAAATCTAGTCCAAGAAGAATTGGATAAGTTAAAAACGGAACTGATTACTTCGGAAGAATTATTTAGAATCAAAAATCAAATCTTAGGTGGATACTTGCGCGCCTTGGACGACAACGGAAAACTTGCAGACGTCCTTTCGCTCTATCAACTGTTATACGGAGATTGGAGAGAACTTTTAAGAGGTTATGAGGAATTAGATACAGTCACTCCAGAGGACGTACAAAGAGTAGCAAAAAAATATTTTGTACCCGAAAATAGAACAATCGCGGAACTGAATCCTCCCGCAAAAGGAGCAGGTAACTAAGATGAAATGCTTAAAAGACGTCATGGTTTATCAAACGTATAATTTAGAACTATTAGAAAAATATAATTTTGTTTTTTCTAGATTTTTAAGTTATAAAGATCGATTTTTGAATTTGTATTCTAGGTTTTATTTTTTACCAAATAGATTGTTTAATTTTTTTCGAAAAAGATTTTTGTTTAAAAGAAAGTCTTTCAATCTGCGGATGGGGTCCGATCTGAAAAGAATCGGTTTAAAAATAAAAAATTACTATAGTAGAATATTCTATTATTCTATTTTACTTTTTATTTTTGCGACTTCTTTTTTAGAAGCTGCTCCCGGAGATTTTGTAAAAGACGTAAAAATTCCTCCCCTCACTTTTGAATTTCCAGAAGTGAAAGTTTTTGGTGTTGGAAAAGGAACGGAGGTTTATTTTTTACCGGGAGAAGAATTCCCTCTCAGAAATTTAGAAATTCATATTTATGCAGGAGTTTTGTACAACCCGAATCTTCCTCCCGAAGTTCCGGAACTTTTTGTTCAAGCTTGGAAACACGGAGGAGTTCCTTCAGCGCCAGGAAGTAAGTTTATAGAAACTTTAGAAGGTTACGGAGCCAAAATTGATACAGACGTAAATTCCGAAAAAATTATATTCACGATTTCTTATCTTTCTAGATTCGAAAAAGAAGTAGTTCCTCTGATTCGTGAATTTATTACCTCTCCGTTATTAAACGAAGAAGGTTTTGCGGTTGCAAAACTCAACTTAGAGGAATCGATCAAAAGAAGAAACGATAAGATTTCCGATATTGCTTATCGTAAAACCGCAGAACTTGTCTATAAAGGAACCGTTTTAGGTAAAAGTGTTGAGTTGGATTCTCTTGCAAAAATCAACTCTAAGGATATTAAAGAATACTTTGATAAAGCCGTTTCTACTTCTAAAAGAATCGTTCTACTTACGGGAGATTTACAAAAAGAAGAAGCAGAACTTTTGATCGCTTCTATTTTACCTTTGAGAGAAAATTTTCGTAAGGAAACTTCAGTAAAAATCGATACACAAATTTTAAAGAAAAATTTGGATTCTCTTTCCTTTCAAGTTTTAGGTGTGGATAAAGAAGCGACTCAAAGTGTAGTGATGATGACCGGAATTCTTCCTGCACATAGAGATCCTGATTTTTATGCAATTCAGTTGGCGAATTATATCATCGGAGGTGGAGGTTTTAGTTCTTATTTGATGCAAAAGATTCGTTCTGATCGAGGACTTGCTTATTCTTCAGGTAGTTCTACTCATTTTGAGAAGGATTATGGAGTGGTCTATTTTACTACTCAGACAAAAACTTCTACGACTAAAGAAGTCTACGATCTGATGCGTGAGATCCTAAGTGAAGAAACGATTTCTAAAATTACAGAAAAGGAACTGGAATCTGCAAAACAATCTATCGTCAATCGGTTTATCTTTCAATTTGTAGATAAGATGGGAATTCTTCATAACTTTCTTCGGTTTCAAGAACATGGTATGCCAAACGATTATTTAAAAACGTATCGAGATAAAATTCAAGCAGTTACGTTAGGCGATCTTAAAAGAGTAGGAAAAAAATATTTTGTAAGCTCTTCTGTTAAAACGATTTTGACCGGTCCAAAAAACATTACAAAAGGTTTAAATGAATCCGTAAAACACATTACGCCAGAAGAAAGGATTCCTTAGTGTATTGTAAATTTCAACATAAACAGTATCAATTCGAAGGGATTTCGGAGGGAGGTATTCGTACTTCCTTGTATCTTCCTTCCTTAAGTTTGATGTTTGACATTGGGGCTCAGAATCCTAATCGGATTCATCTGGATAATTTGTTGTTGACTCATTCTCATTTGGATCATTCCTGCGGATTACCTTATTATATATCTCAAAGGTCTTTGAGAAAACTAAAATCACCTAAAATTTTTGTTCCAGCTCCTTTAAAAGAACCGATGCAAAAGATTTTGGATCTTTATTCTGAGATCGAAAATTTTACTTACGCATATGAACTCAATGCGGTAAGCCCGGGAGATAAAATCGATTTAGATTCAAATCATTTTTTTTCTCCTCATCAAACTTTTCATAGGGTTCCTTCTCAAGGATATACTTTGTATCAGAAGAGAAAAAAATTGAAAAAGGAATTTCAATCTATTTCTCAGAACGAACTCAACCAAGCCTTAAAGGAAAAAATAGAAGTCTCTGAGTTGAGTGAAATTCCGGTGATCAGTTTTTCGGGGGACACAAAGATAGAATACGTTTTGGAACACGAAGACGTTGCAAACTCTAGTATTCTATTTATTGAATGTACTTATATAGATAACGAACGAAACGTGGCTCAGGCAAGGGAATGGGGACATACTCATCTGGATGAGATCTTAAATAATCTTTCTTCGTTTAAAAACGAAAAAATTGTACTCATTCATTTTTCAAAACGTTATTCGGTTTCTTATATCCGAGAAGTTTTAGATAAAAGAATTCCGAAAGAAGAACGACATAGATTTCATCCGTTTTTGCCGTGAGTAAAGGAAGTCCTCCCGGCAAATACGGGACCTCGATTTTTCTGAACGGTCTGGAAGAGAAAATAGATTCCGATTTGATTCCACGTCCGATTGAAATTTTATTTCAGATGGAAAAAGAGGCCGCCGAACTAGGCGTTCCGGTTTTAACTCCTGCTTCTGGAGCGGTTCTTCGTTTTTTCGTGGAAAATGAACAACCAAAAGAGATCTTAGAATTAGGAACAGGATACGGTGTTTCTCTTTTTTGGATGGCTTCCGGTTTAAAAGTAAGTTCTAAGATTGTCTCTTTAGAAAGAGAGATCAATTATATTACTAAAGTTCGTTCTTATTTGGAAAAACATCCTTTTGAAAATTTAGATATTCATCTTTTAAAGGTTCATTGTCTTCATTATCTCAAGGAAATTTGTGGAAATCCCAATGTTAGTTGGACCGCCAAATTTGTGTTTGTCGATTGTGATAAGGTTTTGTATCCTGAAATTTTTCGGATTCTGAAACGTTTACAACCGGATACTGCTGTGTTCGATAACGTTCTTTGGCACGGTAGAATTTTTGACCCTTCCAGACAAGCTCCTTCGGACAAGGCGGTGAGAGAATTTTGGAATGAGGTTCAAAATTCGAATTTAGCGTATACACTTTTTCCAGTCGGAGACGGTCTACTTAAGATTCGATTTAAGTGACAGAACAAGGTAAAATCGCTCACGTTTTTCTTTCCGGAGGTAATAGAAGGATCGAGATATACTGAGGTACATTAAGATTGTATTATATTCCGTGAGATATGAATTTACAATTCAATCCTTTTTCTCCCGTGAGTAAAGTGAAGTTCGTCTCTATTCAATCCTCTGAATACAAAATACTAGTTGCGTTTTAAAACACTGTGTTATACTTCCGTGCAGGAGATTCGCATGTCATCTAAATATTTTCGATTTTTTATTTCAGTTTCAGTTTCAGCTTTATTCTTCTTGACGTTTTCCATTTCGGCTCAAACAAACGCATCCAAAGAAGAGGCTAAAGGTAACGAGCTTGCAAGTGCGATTAACGATCCTAAATATCAAGGGGATTATCTGGAAGAATTCCATTATGCGAGAACTCTGGATTCTATGAAGGAAAAAGTGAAAAATGATATTCACGCTCTCGCAACTGTAACAAAAAATTTTGGTTCCAACGTTCAAGGTTCAAATGAAGATTTAAACTCGATCTGGAAACAATATAACGATGCGCTTCATTATTATTATAGAAGACAATATGTGGTGGCCGGAAGAAAAATGCGTGAAACCACTGAAAGTATGGATAAACTCTATACTAAGTTTTCGGATCATTATAATAAAAGAACAGATCAGCTTTTGGGAGAATGTGCAGATACGATCGTGAGCGTGGAGCAAACTCAGAATAGTTCTACCCAGTCTGCTTCGGCTCGGAGCAGAGAAATTTCTGCAAATCATCATAAACTTCAGATCGCTTACTATCAAATGATCCAGGCAGACAGGATGCGTAGGGATTCAAGATATAAGGATTCTTTAATGCACTTTCGAATTGCAAAAGAATATGGGATTTCAATTTTGAGCAATCTCAAACCCGAAGAGGAAAGTAAAAACATTCGTGAAAAATATAAAATAGATTTAAGCGATAATCGAAATATGGTCTATTCCGAAGTTTCGGATAATAAGGACGCTCAGAAAAAATAGTGAGGCGTTTTCAAAACTTTTTTTCGGTTCATAATTCTATCTTTTTAATCTTCCTGTTTTCAGGATTGGTACTGTTGGCCGGTCCTGAAAAAAAAGAAACTTCGGATTCTAAATCAGTTTCTAAATCTCCGCTTAAAACTTTTAAAATAATAATCGATCCTGGACATGGAGGTTTGGATCTCAAACCTAGGGAAGACCACGGAGACAAATACGATCCAATTTCGGATAAATATTTGGAACTTTATAAGGCCGGAGCTTCTTTTAAGGGAACTAAAGAAAAAACAATCGTATTAGAACTTTCTAAAGAACTAAAGGAGATTCTAGATCTTACGAAAACCGAGGAAGGATTTAAAGTTTTTCGTTCTTATATGAAATCGTTTACCAATGAAGATTTACCTTGGATTCAAATCGATTCTGTAATGACCCGAAACGAAAACGCGGAAGAAAAAGATTACTCTTTAAACGAGGATCCGAATGCTCCGTATCGTCTTTTTGATTATCCAGATAAAAAAAACAAACAGATTCAACTTGGAAGGATTTCGTTTATCAATCGTGAAAAACCGAACTTAGTAGTTTCTCTTCATCTCAATCCGAGTTATAAAGAGCACCCTGGTGGAATGGCGGCTGTGCTTACACCTTCTTATCGAACTTTTTATGTGTTAAAGGGAATCAGCGAAGGCAAATACGCAAAGGAGAAGTTTGAAAATTCTCCTTGGAAAGATTGGATGGTTTTTAAAGAAGGTTGGTCCAAATTAGAAAATGCGATCGCGGACGCTTGGATTTATTTTCACGGATATTGGCCTAATCAAAGTGGTAAAAAAGCCGACTTATCTGCATTTGAAGGTTATCGCCAAAATATGGTTAGTTGGAAATACAAGGATCTTCCCGGTTGGGAAGAATTAGCAAAGGTTGGTGGAAGAGGACAATATTCTAAAACTCATAAACACTTTGTGGCGGAAGGAAAATTTTGGGAAAGAGAAAAGGCTGCCCCTGAACTTTGGAGAAGAGAAGATGGTAGGGAAGGTTTTGGAGGGGATAATCATTATGCTTCTGCGGAGTTGATGAGATTTGTTCAATATGGACTTCGAAAAAGAAAAACCGAGGAAAAATTTCCAGAACCGGGCCCAATCAACAAACCTTATCTTTCTACATACGCGTTACCTACTTTTATCAATGCTATTTCAGCTTATTTAGAAATCGGTTATATAGATAAAGAAAATGATATGATTTTGATGACAAAACGTAAAAAAGACGTTGCGATTTCGCTTGCAGCTGGAATTTATTCTTTGGTTCACGGAATGAGAATTAAAAAACAAAATTATCCCTATGTTCCGGTTGGTAAAAAAATCAATTGGAAACGTTACGAAAACAGAAAAGAAGGGAATTACTTTCAAATTGTAAGTGAGTGAAGATACTTTTTTACATTCCATAAACTTGCCAATGAATAGACTAACTTTAGGAATCAGATTAAAATTAGGTTTATAGAATGTAGTAGTTTCCTGATTCTTCGTGATAGGATTACGATTTTATAGACAAGTCGTTTAACATTTAGGTTGGCAGTTTTAAACTTTAGAAAGTGAATTCGAATTTTTTCTTTCTTTATGAATTTCATTTTTATCGGAAGATTCTACTTTAAAATGAATTTTCTTTTTTTGTGCAATCAACGATTTCACTTCTTTATCAATTAACTGTTATCGTTAAACTCGTGTTTTATGAAACGAAGATATAAAAAACTTTTTTGAAAATCCCCCTTTTTGAAAAACAAAAAAGGGGAAATTTTTTTACTGACACGCTCCCGTTGCAATTGTATATCCATTTGTACGAAGAATGGTAACACTATAGTTGCTGTTTATAATATCCACATTTGGTTGTAAATCCGATACCGTGGGAGGGGAGTGATCCCATTTGTTATTCATAGCATATAAGGTTTTCCCTGGCTGATTACTTCCAATATGTAAATCGCAATTTGAATTGCAGGAAAGAATATTGTTTCCCACGCTTCCGGCACTCCCTCCTCCAAAATCCAATCCATCTGCGTTAGTCAACACTCCAATTAGGTTTTGAGAAATGATGTTGTTCTCTATTCTGCTAGGTACTCCTTCCACGGATCCAGGACCATCGATTCCTCTTATGGCAGAAGTAATTTTATTTCCAGTAATGATATGACCTCCTCCGCCTTGAACGAGATTATGGATGTTTAAGTTAATTCCGAGGGCAGAAATTGTATTGTTCCGAATCGTTGTTCCAGCATCTTGTAAAAATACTGCCACACCCTTAAGGGGACCTTCCATAGGATTGGAATATGTATTCTTAATTTGGAATCCTGCAATGATTGTTAGGCTTTTACCTGTTATCGTATTAAAACGAACATCATTAGTGGATGTGGGGAATCCAGAGATCAAAGTAGGTCCTACTCTAGGAAAAGATCCCGAACCGTGATACCCTGTAGATTGTTCGCCGCCAACCATACCTTTACCTAATTCGTCTCCAATGAGTTGGACTTCGTCAGGTACAATAAGTGGAAAACGTTCTCCGGAAGCAGCATCATAGGTTCCGGGTGCGACAAAGATGGAATCTCCAGCTTTAACTAATGATAACGCTTTGGTGATTGTTTTGAAGGGTTGGTTTGACGTCCCCGGATAAGAATCCATTCCTCCCACTGAATCGACAAAGTAACTAACGTTATATACGGTGATAGAGGATGAATTTTTTTCATGATCAAGCGTAAGTTTTAATAGTTGTTGATTAAAAACTCCTGAAAGAACTGAAGAAGATTTTTCGGATTCTTGGTTTTCTGTGACACACCCGACCAAGAACATGAATAGTGTAATTGAAAGAATTTGTTTCATTTTTTTTCCTGAATTCGAAATTTTGATAATATAAGTCATAATTCAACAAATAAAATAATAAACGTGTTAAAAATGTGAAATATACGCTATATATTAAAAAAATATGTTTTAACTATTTGGGTGTAGAGAACTTTTATAAAATAATTTTTTTTGAATGACAATCGCAAAACAACGATTTCATGAAGATAAAGAATGTAGAAAGGGCTTTAAAATGTAGAGAGTAAGTGAGTGATACTTGAACTTCGTAAAAACTAAAAAAATAGAGGAATGAAAAAATAGAACGAATAAAAAATGCATGCAAAAAATAGAATATAATAAAAACGATTAGCTTTACAAAGAGTTTGTCTCAAAACCTTAAAGAATTTTACGCGATAACTCTTTAGAAATCTTTAATAAAATGTAGTAGTTCTTACAAATTAGGTGCATTTAGCAATTTGCAAACTTTCGAGCTGTTTTAATGTCGTTAAATTTTCGTAGTAGTGGACGGTTTGGGGACAAGTTCTAAATTAATTCTCTATCTGTTTCTATTTTATGTAAATCGGCAATTGAAGCAGTTTTGTTAATCGCCACTATGAAATTTTTCAACAACTCTATTCATTTTGACTGTTATCAATTTTTTCATAATTTCAGATTATCTAAATTTATTTTAAAAGTTTATTGTCTCAAATGAATCAGATCACCTCTTTATTTATCTTTTATATTCATTAAAATAATTGATTTGCTTGCTTGTAGGATAGATAAGATATTGAAGGTTATATCTTTCCATCAATCTAGATATTATCTTGTCGTTAATTTACTCTAAATAGTATATAGCTATATTTTGATGTAACTATTTGTTTGTGCATATTTTAACTTGAGTTCTTAAAGGAAGTAGGAAATTCATTTTATAAAATAGAGATCTCTATTCAATCTAAAAAGAATGATGTCCAATCAAATTTAGGTATGAAACTACTGTTTTACGGACATCAATTGGATTAAAAATTCATTGAATAGAGGTTGGTTCTTTTAAAATAGAGTTGTTGAAAAATTAATTCGCCATCGATTTCCGTTGTATGGAAACTGTCGATTGAAGTAGTTTTGTTAAACTCCACTATAGAATTTTTCAACAACTCTAATATTATTAATCCCTATAAAATTGAATGTTGAAAATGTTCATCATAAAGAACTGTTTGAATGTGAGATATTGGGTGTTCTATTATATAGTTTTAAGTGGCAAAATTTTAATGTATCATGTTCAAACGATTTAAAAATGATAGTATACTTTTAAATACTCCTAAAATGAAAAAGTGTAATCGAAAAAAATCGCTTTTTGTATTTTACAACCTATAAAAACTGTATGTCAGCGTAAAATATTATACTCGGACTACTAAGGGCAGGTTTCATAACTAATAAATTGGATTTAATTCTAGGATTTTTATAGTGAATGGACTTTTTCTGGAGAATGTGATTCTTTTTTCATAATATAAATTTTAGATTCAAATATAGATGGTGGATACAGTTGTATCAAAAAATTAGAATATTCAGTTTTTTAAGCATATTAACTCTTTTGCTTTTTTTTCTACCGATATTGGCACAAATGCAAACGGAAACTTATTTCAATCAACTTTTGGCCCAAACACAAACTATAGTTTCTGATCCTTTACTTCGAGATAATTGGTATGAAGATCAAGAAAAAGAAGAAGCTATAATCTATAACAAAGTAATGAAATACTTTCGACCTAATGCCCACTTTGTTTGGAAAACTGATTTATACGGAAGAAACTATAAGTTTTACAAGGACGGAAGAGTAGAGTTTTTGGTGGATCGGGATTTTAGGGAAGTGTTTCCAGATGTTTCCGAATTGGACGTTCATATAAGCGAGGCAAAAGTAATGGCAGAACTCGGTGAACCGTATTCTGCCATTCGTTTATTAAAAGGAGTCGGACTTTGTTATCGATTTCAATTTGGAAAACTTGTGCCAGAGGGATACAAGACCGCGACGGAAGAATTGAGTCGGCTAATCAAACACATGGCTCACAAAAAAATGGACGTGGATAGTCTTACGGATCCGTATGGTTGCGTAAAAAAGAATATTCTAAAAATTGAAAGCGACCAGTTTCGATTTTCTTTAGAAACTACAAACAATTGGAAACATTTTTTCCCCGAATTGCAAACTCCAGAGGGTGGAACCGAAGGGGATCATGTTTGGAAGGTTCGAAGATTTTATCAATCGATTGGAGATGATGAATTGGCAGAAAACAAAACTCAGACTTCTGCCAAAACGAAAAAAATAGAAAATAAAAGTGAAGAAGAATGGGAAAAAATATATCGTTCCCAAGCCGAAAAATTTCTTAACTACAGACCAGATAGAATTCTATTTACGATAGGACTTTCTTATCATCCGGTTGCGGCGATTTATACTTCTAAAAATTATTTTCAACTTTGGGATCTCAAACGTGGAATCAATCCTAGAACAATTCGAGAGACAAATTTTAGAAGAAAAAAGGAAGATGATTCTTATACGACTCGTTTTGAAATTTTTCACAGAGATGGAAGAAAGGTTCCTATGATTATTTTAGAAAAATATTATTTAAGAGAAAATCGTGGACTTTTGTTTTCCGTCTCAGGGCCGGAAGCGCAGACGGATCAAATTCGTCAAATCTGGTTGCAATTGAATCAAAAACTTATCGTCGAATGAATCATGATTTTTGCTCTCGTAAAAATTGGAGATCGTCCTTTTCCACCGGAACCATCTCCGCAAAATTTAACCTGGCAGTTATTGTTGATTGGGTTTGGTCTTGTAAATGGAATGGCGCTTGTATTCATACCTCTTGGAATGTATGGTTCTGTTTTTTTTACGATTATTTGGCTTTTATTTTTATTTCTTCCTTTGCTTTTTTTAGTCATCCGTCTCAGCACAAAATTTGGTAACCTTCTCTACATTGCATTATTTTTAAGTCTTCTGTCGGCGGGGGTTTCTTCTCTTTATATCAGTCATACTATAGGATTTTTTTTAGGAATTCCTGTAGGAAAAAACATGGATCTTTCACAAGGCGGTGAGTTTGGAAAAAATCGAATTTTAGTGTTTAGAGAAGTAAAAATTCTTCCAGACTATATCTCTTCTAGATCTGCCATTAGCAAGTCAAAGGCGGAGCCACAGCTTACTAAGACGATTTACTTTCATGTTGCTCCATTAGTTTCGTCAACTTGGAAAAAGGGTGATCCAGTTCATGTTTGGGTCGCTTGTGAAAAAATGGAACTTCCGACTTGTAATTGGGGAAGTTCTGTCTTTTTTTGGGGTGAAAATTTAAAACATCATTCTTTATATCCTTATTACAAACTTTCTGTTCAGGACGCGGGAAGAATCTATAAACTTACAGTTTCGGAATATCCTACAATTTTTAGGCCGATCGCAGATCCAGAAAAGAAACTCGTTCGAGCCGGAATGTATGGGCTGTCTGGACTTTTTTTTCTTAATTATTCTTGGTTCATTTGTATCTTTTTAGGTCAGTTTTTTGAAAAAAGAAAATGAGTTTTTAATTTATATTTTTTGAATATTATATTTTTTTGTAAAAGTCTTTTTTTCAAAAATTTAAAGTATTATTTTTTATACATTTTTGTAGCAAAAGAATAAAACCTTTATTAAATAAATTTTTATCCCAACGTTCTGTTTGAGTAAAAGTGTTTATTGTTTTGTTATATGGTTTTGGGTGAAACCTTTATTTTTAGGTTTTATAGAAAGGTTCTGTGAATCCAAAAAATCATGAGAGTTGTTAAAAAATCAATTCTCCATCGGTTCCCGTTGTATAGAAACGGTTGATCGAAATAGTTTTGTTAATCTCCACTATGTTTTTTTTAAACTCTATTAGAAATAAAAAGTTACAATAACAGATTTTGTAGTAAAAATTTGCGGTACTGTTTTTTAGAAATTATAATAAGATTTTATCCCAAAACCTCAAAGAATTTTATGCGATCATTCTTTAGAAATTTTTAATAAAGTACACTAGTTCCTACAAATTAAGTCTCATTTAGCAATTTGCGAACTTTCGAGCAGTTCTAATTTCGTTAAATTTTTGTAGTAGTTCCCACATTTTTGTGAAATCTTCATCTTTTATTTCTTAAGGGCAGTTCAAAAAGCTTAGTATTTCGCTTTTATGGATGCTCAACAGACTTTGAGACAAGTTTTAAATATAAATCAATTAATGTAAGAGTTCCTACAATTTTAAAATTTATCTGTAAAATCTCAGGTTTGTGGTAGTTCCCACAGAACCGTCGTTTAGGCAAATTATAGCTTTTAAACGGACTTTATTTTAATGTGAGTTCGGTATAACAACATGAAAGCAATTTTTATTTAAACCTAAAACGTGATCCATAAAGAGCCATCACCCAACCCCACAAGTTGAATAGGATTTTAGAATCAAAATGAACTAAAGCAGAACGGGCTTTCTATGGATCGCCGTTCTGGGCTTAAAAAGGCACATTTTTCAAGTGTTCCGACAAGAATGAGTCTTTTTACTTGCAAAAAGTATGTTTTTCTGATAAAGAAAACCTCCCCCACCCAAAAATAGGGAAAACTCAACACAACGGCTCTCTACGGATCGCGTTGTGGGAACTAAGTTTTACAGAAGATTTTGTCGTAATTCCGACGATAGATCTTGAGATCCAATTATTTGTGGGGTTGGTGATGATAAAGAGCGTTTTGCTGAGTTTAGGGAGCAACGTCTGAGTTTTTTATTCACCAAGATTTTTTTACGTTGAACTCACGTTACTTTAGAAAAATTGAAATTAAATACGAATCGTTTCGAAAGTTATTGGAGGCAAATCGGCATTTTAGATATTTACTTTTGTATTGTGATGAGTAAGGTTTATTCGGAGACTTCTAAAAAGGACTTAATTTATTCATTAGGATTTACTTCTTTATCAGATGTAAAATTAAATCCTCTTTTTTGTTTGATAATACCGATATTGCAACAGTAATAGAATAAGATCCTTGACTATTCTTCATAAAGTTGACGCTGATTTTGTATTTGTGAACTTTCCATCTACGGTTTTTTCTGTGGTTACATCCAGGAAGCGTCTTCGATCACTGACTTACATCAATGTGCATCTACCTCCCGAGCACTGATTTACTAATGTACTGATTGGATATCGTCCTGTACCTCTTCTATCTTCTCCTTCTCCACTACAATCCCTATTAGAGATCATGAAATCAAAAATATTATTGTAAATCCGATCTAATCGTATTGTGATAAGTCTCAGTAGGGGTCTACTTGGTATTTCTAGATTACTGATTACCTGGAACGGATCCGTGGTGGGAGTTAAATAGAGCCTATAGACATTCAATGGCAGCCCAGACCAATTCGTTGGAATTACTACTAACCCTTGAGAGGTTCTAAGAATTGGAACGGCATGCCATATTAGAGTTCTTGCATATGGACTATATCGCAACATTAACGCCAACCAAACACTTCCGGCGGGAGAACCTATAAGTGATCTTATATGAGATAAAATTTCAGATCGAGTGGTAAATTCACGAGAGAGGATCCAGTTGTATTGAGGTAACATAATCCGAGCGGATGCTAATGTTAGTAGTCTAGTTGTGCTACCGGCAGAACCATATACGTTAGGTACATTTACTAACAACGCGTCCAATTCCGGATAACGTTGTCTAAACGAGTCAAAAGGATCTCTATTAGGAGCTGTGTCGAAGAAGTAACCTCCACCCTGAATTGGTCCGTGAGAATGATACTCCTGAAGTTCTGCCAACATCTGGAAGGTATGAAGTAAACAAACTCCGCATATACCGTGTATCTGTACCTCACCTGCAGATAAAGTTGAATTTGTTATATCATAAAGTCTTCTAATCCATTCCTCGGTTAATTGAAAGCCCGGTGGTAAATTCCTTTTTATTGTTATATTATGATTTTCTTTCTTACCAGCTGGACAATACTGATCTGTCTTTCCAAGATTACTTGCTGTGTAACGGACCCAATTTAATAAATTTCTATCAACGATAAATAGAGAAGTCGGGTTATAGGTTGTATCCTTTTTCAAATAAGAAAGTTTA
>NZ_FTNA01000004.1:225905-276244 GCF_900156205.1 Leptospira interrogans | reverse complement strand
CGTTGTGTTGAGTTTTCCCTATTTTTGGGTGGGGTGGTAAGGTTCGGAAAATTTTTCTCTATCAGAAAAACATACTTTTTGCAAGTAAAAAGACTTATTCTTGTCGGAACACTTGAAAAATGTGCCTTTTTGAGCCCAGAACGGCGATCCATAGATTAGTATGTTTCCTGCATGCAATTTAATAACCAGAGTTGAGGACCAGGACTCGCCAATATTTTCTTACATCGAACTCACATTAGTCCCAGTTTAAAAAAGCAGATTCTATGTTGGGGCCGGAGTAATTCCAGTGTCCCATCTTTCTTCCGTTTCGAATTTCTGTTTTGCCATAAAGATGAAGATGATAATAAGGATTTTCTAATGTTTTATTCCAAAGAGTAGATCCGGGTTTATAATCTTCTCCTAAAATATTTTTCATTGATACTGGGTTGGCCAGGATTGTTTTTGGGGAAGGTAAGTTACAAAGAGTTCTCAGCTGAAGGGAAAATTGAGAAATTGTACCAGAGTTTTGACTAAAATGTCCTGAGTTATGCGGCCTAGGTGCAAATTCGTTGCATAAAATTTCGTCTCCTCGGATAAAAAACTCTATCCCAAAAACTCCAACGTAATCGATTGTTTCCGCTAATTTTTTTGCATAGTTTACAAGTTTAGTTTCTATACTATCTGGAAAATTTCCGGGATAAAATGTAAGGTCCAAGATATGATTTTTATGAACGTTTTTAGAAGGTCTAAAATTTAAAATTTTGCCGTCTTCAAATCTGGCCATAATAACGGAGGCTTCCGAAGTAAATTGGAAAAATTCTTCTACGATATGATCCGGTTTGTTGAGGTTAGAAAATACTAAAGATAGTTCTTGTTCGGTGATACACCGAATCTGCCCCCTACCGTCGTAACCCATCGTATTCGTTTTTAAGATACAGGGAAAATTAGTCTTAGAAAGAACGGATTTTTTGTCTTCTTCCGTTAAAACCGGATAAAATTTCACCGTAGGAATTCCTGCTTTTTGAAAAGAAGTTTTTTCCTTCCAGCGATTTTGTGAAATTCTGACGCAGTTCGGAGAAGGTCTAACTATCAGTCCGGTTCGTTTAGAAAAATTTTCTATTGTAGTAAGTGCAATTTCTGGAATATTCTCAAATTCAAATGTAAGACCGTCTATATTTTCCAAAAAAAAAGTCAGAGCTTTTTCGTCTTCGTAAGTGGATATATATTCTTTTGCTCCCGCTCCTGCGGCCGGAGAATTTTTTTCGGGAGAATAAACGGAAATCTCGTAACCAAAAGGAATCGCTTCTAAACAAAACATTCTCGCGAGTTGTCCTGATCCCATCACTCCCAGCCTGGAACCTGGAAGAAGCATTCGAGAATTGTTCACAATAAATCCTTATTTTTAGAAAGTGCGTCTTCTCGAATTTGATTACGATATCGTTCTAGTTTTTCGGAAAGTATAGGATCTTGAAGTGCAAGAATTCTGACTGCCAATAAACCAGCATTTTTTGCGCCTGCAGTTCCGATCGCAAGAGTTCCTACTGGAACTCCCCCTGGCATTTGAACGATGGATAATAAACTATCCAATCCGTTTAAAGTTTTACTTTGTATTGGAACTCCTAAAACAGGAAGAGTAGTCATCGATGCAACCATTCCGGGAAGATGGGCCGCACCTCCTGCTCCTGCGATGATTACGGAGTAACCTTTTTCTTTTGCAGATTTAGAAAATTCTAACATAAGCTCAGGAGATCTATGTGCAGAAACAATTTCTTTGTGAATAGAAACGCCAAATTCTTTAAGAATGATCTCCGCTTCTTTCATCGTTTCCCAATCGGAATGGCTTCCCATAATGATTGCAACTTTTGTGTTCAAACATTTTCTCCTGTGGAAGATGTTTCTTTAGATTTACTTGTTTGCAAGTATTAAACCGGAAGCGCTTCTACGAAACGTTCCAATTGAATTCCTCGAGACGCCTTCGCTAATACGATAGAACCTTCCGGAATCGTTTGTAAAAATTTATGAATGAGTTCTGATAGTCCTTCTTGTGTTCCTGGAAAATGTTCAGAGAACCTGGGAGAAGAAGTTCGTTTAACAAACTCTTCTTGAATCCAAAAAGCATCTGTTCCAAAAGTATAAAGTCCCTTTAGGTTTTGAAATTCGGAGCATTTTTTTCCAAGTTTTTTATGAAACTCTTTGGAATATTCTCCTAATTCTTTCATATCACCTAACACCGCGTAAAACTCTTTTCCGTCGGCGAGTTGATCTGCGACTTCCAAAGAGGAAATCATGGATTCGTAATTTGCGTTATACGTATCGTTGATTACAGAATATTTGCCATTTTGTAAATCTAGTCTTTTATTGGAAGACTTGAAAGAATGGATCCCTTCTTGAATCCATTCTTGTGGGGTACCGATAGCTTCTAAACATGTGATAGCAACAGAAAGGTTTTCTAAAAGTTTTTCACCTGGCAGATTCCATTGGATTTTTTTGTTTTTGTATTCTAATAAAAATCCGGAGGATTTTTTCTGAAGAATAGAAAAAATTTTTTCAGATTTTGTAAGAACAAGTTTGTTTCCGTGTTTGCGAGTTTTATTTTTTAGTATTTTAGAATATTCTCCTGTATTAGGATAAAATAATTTTCCTCCTTTTTTTAAACCTTCCACGATTTCGCCTTTGGCTTTTGCTATGTTTTTTTGACTTTCTAAAAATTCTATATGGGCCGTTCCAATTGTAGTTATGATGGCGTAATCTGGTTTAGCAATCTGACTGAGTCTTGAAATTTCTCCTTTATGGTTCATTCCTAGTTCGCATACTACAACTCTGGTCTGATCGGAAATCTTAAAAAGTGTAAACGGAAGCCCAATTTCGTTATTATAATTTTTTTCGGTTACGACTAGTGCAGATTCTTCTAGATTTTTAAGACAATTTCCTAATAATTCTTTTGTAGTCGTTTTTCCGCTGGAACCAGTGACCGCAATTACGATCGGATCAAAACGGGATCTGTGAAAAGATGCGAGTTTTCCGAGAGCGGTTAACGTGTTTTTTACAGGGATTGCTTTGGATTTCTCTTCGAGGTTAAGGTTTTTATAAATCGGATGATTTTCTTCGACTAAAAAATAAGTAGCTCCTTTGGAAATTGCATCTCTGATAAATTCGTGTCCGTCTCTATTTCCTAAAAGAGGTACAAAAAGGGAATTTTCTTCTGCCTCTGTGGATGAAGTGGTAATCGTAGTAATGAGTGGTTCTTTGTGATACCAAGTTTCGGATGTGGATCCCAATACTCTGCGGATGGTTTCCGGATCGTAGTAGAAGTTCGATTTCATGGGTCCAAGTTGTAAGGGGAGAATGTTTTGAAAATTCTAAAATGAATTTTGGCAGCATAAAGAGTTTCTTGCAAACATAAGGCTACAGAAGGATCTTTTTCAAATATTAATTTTTTAACTGAAACTTTGGCCATAGATACTCGTTAAAGCTGAATTGACTGTTAGATTTGTTGGAATACAGCCTTGACAGTCTTCATTCTTATATTTTTGATTCCATTAAAGCTCGAGTAAATATGACTTCTAAAAAATCAACTTCCAAAAAAAAATCACCCAATCAATTGGATAAGTGGTGGCAAAAAACAACGATTTACCAGATTTATCCCCGCTCTTTTGCAGATAGTAATCGGGATGGTGTTGGAGACATTCCAGGGATCATTTCTAAATTGGATTATCTTCAAGATCTTGGGTTTGAAACAATTTGGATATCTCCTTTGTATAAAAGTCCACAAATGGATCACGGTTACGATGTAAGTGATTATTACTCGATCGCTCCAGAATATGGAACTATAAAAGATGCAGAAAAGTTAATAAAGGAAGTTCATAAGCGCGGGATGAAAATCGTTTTTGATATGGTGATGAATCATACTTCTATTGAACACGATTGGTTTATACAATCCCGTTCTAGTCGAGATAATCCTAAAAGAGATTGGTATATTTGGAAAGACGGAAGAGGAAAAAATAAACCTCCTAATAATTGGAGTTCGTTTGTGACACCCAAGGCCTGGCATTATGATTCCAATACGGATCAATGGTATCTTGCGAGTTTTCTAGATTTTCAACCAGACTTAAATTATTACAATCCAGAAGTCAAAAAGGCAATGTTCGACGTTTTGCGTTTTTGGCTTAAGAAGGGAGTAGATGGTTTCCGTTTGGATATTTTTCACGCGATTTATAAGGATAAATATTTCAGAGACAATCCGTTTCGATTTAAATATATCGTTTCGGAAAATGATCACGATGGTTATTTTCAGAGTAGGGTTCATACTGTAAACCATCCAAATAACTTTGCTTTTGCGAAAGAGCTAAGATCCGTTTTAGATGAGTTTGATGGAGATCGTTTTGCGGTAGGAGAGGTGGCCGGAGATGATCATATCATCAAACGCTACTTAGGCGAAAAAAAAGATGGCCTGAATCTAATCTTTTTATTCGAAACTTTGTTGTTAAAGTTCAAGACTAGTTTTTTTAAGGGAATCGTAAAAAAAATGGAACAAGTATATCCGTATCCAAACGTTCCCACATACGTTTTTGGAAACCATGACCAAAGACGTTACATGATGAAAATCAATAATAATCTCGAAAAAGGAAAATTGATTGCTCTGTTTCAGTTTACCGCGAGGGGGGTTCCAGTCACTTATTACGGAGAAGAAATTGGAATGACCAATGAGACGATCAAATTAACTGAGGCACAGGATCCGCTTGCAAGAATCTATCGCTGGTTAGGTGATTCGCTTTCCGAATTGTTGGGACTCGCAGACGTTATCATTCGGGATCGAGCAAGGTCGCCGATGCAATGGGACGACTCGCCAAACGCAGGTTTTACGGTTCAAGAAGCAAAACCATGGATTCGGGTTCACGGAAATTATAGAGAACGTAACGTTTTGATCGAGTCCGAAGATTCGGATTCTCTTTTAAATACTTATAAAAGTGTTCTTCGCATTCGAAATGGAAGTTTTGCTCTTAAAGAGGGTTCTTTGAGATTAATTGAAGAAAACGTTCCAAAAGATATGTTAGTTTATTTAAGGGAATTTGGTAAGGAACGTAAACTGATCGTTTTTAATTTTGGTAAAAAAACCAAATTTTTTTCTAATCCTACCGATTGTAGAAAATATTTTTTCTCTACGGTTTCTTTCGATCATAACGAATTTGATCAATTTAAAATACCTCCTTGTTCTGGAGTTATATTAGGTAATTAGTATATTTTAAAAAATGTGTATTCTACAAAAAAAGATTTGTTTTGGACAAATCTATTGTTTGAAACAGAATTTTTGCGTCTATAATATGGGCGAAGTATTCAATGATCAGGGTAGAATCAGTAAAATCTGTTTTGGGGGCATTATAAAATAATAATGTGTGTTCTGTATAACCAATATAAAAGTGATTTATTATACTGCATTCTGCAGAGTGACCAGCCATTGAAACTCAGCGAATATTTTTCTATAGATTGGCATTACTGAGTTTAAAATCGGTCGTTAGCTATTTTAAGCTATGAAATTCACGAGCTACTACTACGATCTAAAACGCGATCCGTGACGAGCGTTTTGTTGAGTCTAAGGTTTAGTTTTTTATTCATAGAGGTTTTCTTTTGCTCAATTTACATTAAAATAACGTGAGTTTGGCGGTTGAAAAAATTTTCTAAAAGTATAAGTTCCTACAATTTTAAAATTTGTTTGTAAAATCGTGATTTGCAATAGTTTTCATATTATTTTACAGAAAACCTAAGTTTTGTGAGTTCCCGCACTTGAATACGACAGATTCAATTGTTATAAACTTCTATTTTAGAGTTGTTGAAAAATTCCATAGTGGTGATTAAGAAAACTGCTTCAATTGATAGTTTCCATGAAATAGAAACAAATGGGAAATTAATTTTTTTGAATGTTCGGTAAAACGTGATGATTCCTTCCCGTCGATAATATTATAAATTTTAAAATGTATTTTCCGTGGAGAGTTTCCACGTTTTTGAGGAACAGTTTAAAAGATAAAAGGGATAATTTGAAACCGTTGAGTACTACTATTTACTGAATAAGATGATACTCAACGATTCAGAACATTCAATTTTACTTAAAAACTCATTTCATTAAGTGTAATACGTAGGAAATGAGTTTTAGAAAATTGATTTTTAGACTTGTATAAAAATTAAAAAGTTAATTTTACTTTTTATTCTCCGTAAACCACTACACATTCTTTCGAGAAAATTGGCCCCAAAATTCCAAAAGTGCTTTTGTCAACAATTGCAACTTTTGTGATTTGGCCGTCTTTCATTGCTTCTGCAATACTTCCTTCTCCACCGGAGTAGAAGTACCATGTTAAAAGTGAATAGAGGTTACATGACTTTCCACTTTTTACAATCTTTGCATCCGTAGGACCACCAGTTGGGTTTCCCGATACGTGATAGCTGGAAGAGTTATAAATTGCCGCTGGAAAAATACTTGTTGCACAGTTGGAAACAACAAACGCCGCGAGAGAGATTACAATCAGACTGATAAATTTTTTCATTTTAATTATTCCCCACTTACGATGGTGCAATAGTTGCTATAAACAAGTCCCAGAACGGAAAAAGTAGAATGATCTACGGTTGCGATTCTAGAAATTTTATTTTCTAATGCAATTTGTCCTACCGATGCGTTTCCCCAGGTGACCAGGTAAAGAACGTTATGAGCACAACTTTCTGCTTTTTTAGCAATAGGAACGTTGTTGGAAGGATTGATTTCCCCTGGAAAGGTAGTAGTTGTAACGAGTATTCCTTGTTGAGGACCAGTAGCGCAATTCGATAAAAATACCGAAAAGCTGAGTGCGACTAAAGTCAGGATGATGATTTTTTTCATAAGATCCTTTTTCCTTCTTCCTTATTTTTTCTTTCCGGTAGCAGATTTTGCATCCGTTTTCGTTTCTACAGCTGCATTAGAACCGGTTACGACAGTACAAAATTTATGATAAATAGCACCGTATAAAACTCCAAGTTGTTCGTATTCTATGCTCGCTACTTTTGTAATTTTACCATCTGCTTTTGCTGCTTCGATGGAAGAATCACCAAAAGATACTAACCATAGTATGTTTTTAGAACATGCCTTTCCAATAGAAGTATTTTCTGCATTGTCTCCAAGTGGGCCTGGGATTACGCCATCATGTACAATCACTCCACCTTTAGAGATGATAGGGTACATGAATCCATAGTCTTTGGTTGGGTTTGTATTGGGGCGAAGTCCGTAAATGTACATAGCATTTACTCCTGTACACTGAACCGCCCAGATCGTCATGAAAGAAATGAAAAGTAGTGATTTGAGTTTCATTTTTTCTCCTGGATTCCTTGTTTGATTATTCTCGGACGTTGCTTGTGATTATCTCTAAAGCGACATCCGGCGGCCTATACTATAAAAAGTGATATTTTTGTAAATAGAGAATCACTTATGAGTAACAAGTTTTGAAATTTTTTATCAAAAAGATATTTTTTGAAGGGTTTTAAATACAAAGTGGAGTAAAAATAAATTTTTTCAAATTTATTAGCGAGATGATTCGTTTTAATTTGTATGAATAGGATTGTATATAAATGAAAAAGTTAGTTTTTTAGGATGAAAACAAAAAAAGGTTTTAATATTTTTCACTTTGTATTTTAAATCTTATGGATTCAATTTTATATGGAAGGAATGTTCTAAAATTATAGGTTAAGATGGGTTCGAAACTTTAAATTATCTTTTGATCTTGAATCCATTTTTAGTTTTGCTTTTAAAAGCTAGGTTTGTCATTTTTCATGATTATCTTGAACTTGTGGGAACTATTACAAATCAGGGTTTTAATAGATTGGATCTAAAGTTGTGGGAACTATTACTTTAAGAAAAATCTTTCTAGTATTGAACTCAACTCATATTCAAAAGTAAGATGGGTCCATTTAAATTTAATAATTTTATTTCTCTCAAAGGAAAAGAGTGAAACTGGTTTTGGAATATGTCAATCCAGTAGGTTTTAAAAAAATGCATCTGAAATGTATTACTATCATCTTTCGGATAAAAAAGAAGATTCTTCAGAATCGTAAGCAAAAGGAGAAACGATTTTAGAAAGGTCTTCCTCTTCTTGTTTTTTTCTGATCTTTGCAAACTGTGATTTCCATTCTTGTGCTTTGTGGTCGGAACTACTTCCAAAATTTATTTGAAGATAAAACAATGAGAAAAGTAAAAGTTCTCGGTTAAACCCGGTTTGGTTGAGTTTTGCATCTAAAAATTCAGGGTCGATCTTCCGTCCACTTTCCACAATATCCTGAAGAATTTCAATCGCCTGAATATCCGTAACAGAACCTTGGTGTCTGTAAATTCTATGGAGAGGATAAAGGATTTCTTTATCCGGCTTTCCATTTTTTTTCAGACTTAAAAAAAAGGCTCGTCTGGACATAGCCAAAGAATCGTTGAATTTTCTATTCTGTAGAAATTCCAATGCAGACTCGTAGGCGAAGATGGGTTCAGATCGAAAAATAGAGGCACGGTCTAAAAGAGCTTGTACCAAATCGGAAGATTTTTTCTTTTTCAAAGATAAAAGAAAAATTTTATGAAGGAGTGAATTATCAGGAAAAAAAGGAAGGAATTTTCTACATTTAGAAATTGTATCATCGATTCTTCCAGACTCGTAAGAATTGTTTATTTCCGATTCGATCGCAGCTAAATCTTCTTTATAGGGATTGTTGATTCGAATCCAGTTTAGAGTTTGATTGTAGTATTCTAAATTTCCGAGTCTTGAACTGAGAACAAGAACCTTGTATCTAAGTGGAGGATTTTCAGGATTTTTAGAAAGACTGAGTCTGGCAAACTGGAATGCTTTTATAGGTTTATTGAGTTCTTCATAACCAGTGAAAATTTCGTTCATCAAAGAAGAATGATTTGGATCTAGTAAAATGCTTTTCTCAAAACTTTTCAAAGCGGTCACTAAATCTCCTTTACCGACCCAGGCTCTTCCTTCTAACTCATAGTAAAGCGCTGTATTTTTATTTCTGATCGAGTCCGCGATTTCTAATTTTTGAAGGGCTTCGTCGTATCGGAGCCGGTTTAATTCTTCTTGTGCTTGGCGGAGTAGTTCCGAATAAGAAAAGGTTGAATTCCCGTAGACCGTTGAATAACTTGTGCAAAGTAAAAAAAAGAGCCAAGTGGATAGCAGTCTCCCAGCCAGTCTGTTCGGTAGAATTCTTCCCATCTTTTTAAACATCGGAACATTAAAAAAAAACAAGAGGTTTCACTGAATGAATTCAGTTACGATAATTATCGCCATGTCTATTTTGGCGATCGTCACTGCTGTGGTCTATACCTTAAAAGTCACCTCCATCAAAGTAGGTACCTTAGGCGGTAACGAAAAAGAAACGAAAAAGCTTTTAGAAATTTCATCCGCTATCTCCGAAGGAGCTATGGCCTTTCTCGTAAGGGAATATAAAGTCATTTCCCTGTTTATTGCCTTTATGGCAGTATTGATCGTTCTATTGTTAGACAATCCTGGATCGGAAGGATTTAACGACGGAATTTATACTGCAATTGCTTTTGTATCGGGAGCTTTGATTTCCTGTATTTCCGGTTTTATCGGAATGAAAATTGCAACTGCAGGAAACGTAAGAACCGCAGAGGCCGCTAAATCTTCTATGGCAAAGGCTTTTCGGGTAGCATTTGATTCTGGAGCCGTGATGGGGTTCGGACTCGTAGGGCTTGCAATTTTAGGAATGATCGTGCTTTTTCTTGTTTTTACTGGAATGTATCCAGGTGTAGAAAAACATTTTCTTATGGAATCCTTGGCTGGTTTTGGATTAGGGGGGTCTGCTGTAGCACTTTTTGGAAGAGTGGGCGGCGGAATTTATACAAAAGCAGCAGACGTAGGAGCGGATCTAGTCGGAAAGGTGGAAAAAGGAATTCCTGAAGACGATCCTAGAAACCCGGCAACGATTGCGGATAACGTAGGAGATAATGTGGGCGATGTGGCAGGAATGGGAGCAGATTTATTTGGTTCCTGTGCGGAAGCTACTTGTGCGGCTCTTGTAATTGGTGCTACTGCCTCCGCTCTTTCTGGATCTGTAGACGCTCTATTATACCCGCTTTTGATTTCTGCATTTGGAATCCCAGCTTCTATTTTAACCAGCTTTCTTGCAAGAGTCAAAGAAGATGGAAATGTGGAATCCGCTCTTAAAGTTCAACTTTGGGTTTCTACACTTCTAGTCGCGGGAATCATGTATTTTGTAACAAAAACTTTCATGGTGGATTCTTTTGAAATTGCGGGGAAAACAATCACAAAATGGGACGTTTACATTTCGATGGTGGTTGGACTTTTTTCTGGAATGTTTATAGGGATTGTAACTGAATATTATACTTCACATTCTTATAAACCTGTAAGAGAAGTGGCAGAAGCGTCTAACACAGGAGCGGCGACAAATATCATCTACGGATTGTCTCTTGGTTATCATTCTTCCGTAATTCCAGTGATTTTACTTGTGATTACAATTGTAACGGCAAACCTACTTGCGGGAATGTATGGAATCGCGATTGCGGCTCTGGGCATGATTTCCACGATCGCGATTGGATTGACCATAGACGCTTACGGTCCTGTTTCGGATAACGCGGGCGGGATCGCGGAAATGGCGGAACTCGGAAAAGAAGTTCGTGATAGAACCGATACTCTGGACGCGGCTGGAAATACAACTGCGGCGATCGGCAAGGGATTTGCGATTGGAAGCGCCGCTTTGACTTCTCTTGCGTTATTTGCGGCTTTCATCACAAGAACTCATACCACGAGTCTTGAGGTTTTAAATGCGGAAGTGTTTGGAGGATTGATGTTTGGAGCGATGCTTCCTTTTTTATTCACCGCAATGACGATGAAGTCTGTAGGAAAAGCCGCAGTGGATATGGTGGAAGAGGTTCGCAAACAATTCAAAGAGATTCCAGGAATTATGGAAGGGAAAAATAAACCGGACTACAAACGTTGTGTGGATATATCTACGAGCGCTGCTTTGAGGGAAATGATTCTTCCGGGGCTTCTCGTTTTATTAACTCCGATCTTAGTAGGTTATCTTTTTGGAGTCAAAACTCTTGCCGGAGTACTTGCGGGGGCATTGGTTGCGGGTGTGGTGCTTGCAATTTCTGCCGCAAATTCCGGAGGAGGTTGGGACAACGCAAAGAAATACATTGAGAAAAAAGCGGGCGGAAAAGGATCGGATCAACACAAAGCCGCGGTTGTAGGTGATCCGTTTAAAGATACTTCTGGACCATCTATCAATATTCTAATCAAATTGATGGCGATTACAAGTTTAGTTTTTGCTGAATTTTTTGTCCAACAAGGTGGATTGATATTTAAAATATTTCATTAAAAAATTCTAAATTAGAATTTTATGAAGCTACAAAGCCCTTTTTGCAAAAAGCAAGAAGGGCTTTTTTTGTGGATTTGTTTTGAAGATTAAATTTTTTGAAGTATTGGATCAGAACCGGGCGTGCCCTGTCGAACAATTGGAGTTGATGAACCAAATAACTTCTTAAAGGTGAAATTCTTTTTTTAAAAACGTTCGACAGGTCGCGCTCTCGATTACAATCTGCAAAGCACCATTTGATTTTGTCTAAAATCCAGAATCTTTGGATTTGCAACGTTGCATATAGGTTGATCAATGGTGCATTGCAGTATTTTCATCTCGATCGCTCACGCGTTTTGAAGTTCTATATTTTTTTCGTTTTAGTTTGATTGAGTGGTTTTTAAAAGTTTGGTTCTGGTAAAAAATAGGAATGTTCGCTTGCAATCGGGTTGGGTTCGAAGAATAATTCCCTGGAAATTTGATTTTTACGTAAATTTAAAGTCCAGATCATTTTGTAAGATTTATGGAACTGAGGAACTCCTCGGTTCATCGTGTCTACGATAGAATCTCCGACGCCTACTTCTTCTAACCAGAGAAGATAGTTAAAAAGAAAACACCTGGAAACTCCATGTGCAGCGGCCAATGCACCTAACACAGCCCAAACTCCAGTATTTACATGGATGGTCATTTTCTTCAACTCACCAACTCCCCAGTTGTATTTGATTTTTCCGGCTCTCCAATGCAGACGGTTTAAAGAAGAGATATATTTAGTATATTTCTCTAACAAAAAAGGAAGTTTTTTAGAAAGAGCTTTTTTCTGAATCGAATTCAATTGATTCCAATAGCTGAGAGGAATTAAAAGAGAGTCGGAGCCGACTTCTCCTTCATTTAAGGCGGATAAAATCTTTTTTTGAGAAGAAAGTAAAAGAAGGTCCATATCCAAAACGGTTCATTAAATTACAAATGAAGGACCTGATTCTAAAAAAAATTAAGAAAAAAATATAAGAAATTAATAATTTGAACTAAAACTGATAAACAAGATAGGGTTTCTTACATTGAAATCAGATTCGAGATGATTTTAGTTTTTAAAAAGTATCAAAACGTTTTTTTAGCTGACTACTCAATAAGGAAAAGTCTATTAGTTGGTATGTTATATTTGTTATTACGACCTATTATAATTTTTCCTATTATTTCCGTCTTATATGCAATTTTTGTACAGTATATATTTCAAATTGAATCCCTGAAAAATCTAGGAATGACTATGACTTACGGCGGATTCTTTGTGATTCCTTTCTTAATTGGAGTTATTTCGGTGTATGGATTGGAAAAAGAAAAACCACAGCCGATTCCGTTTCGTATTTTTTATCCTTGGATACCTACTATTATTTCGATGTATTGTGCATTTTTGGTAAATTGGGAAGGGCTCATCTGTCTGGCAATGGGCGCTCCAGTTTATCTTGTTTTATCAAGTGCGGGTGGGATTGCAGTGGGAATTTGGTTCTATATTTTTCCGGGACATAGAATGAATTTACTTACTATGTTCGGTATTTTAAGTTTTCCTTTTATAACTGGATACTTCGAAACTTATTGGGAATTACCGAACGAGATCAGATTCGTCGAAACGAAGATTGCGATCGAATCGACACCCGAAAAAATTTGGAAGAACATCATCCGCATACCCGAGCTCGAAAAAACGGAAGCCGGCTTTTTTTACCGAATGGGATTTCCCAGACCGATTGAAGCTACTCTTTCTTAT
Organism: Leptospira interrogans; assembly: GCF_900156205.1. Taxonomy (GTDB): domain Bacteria; phylum Spirochaetota; class Leptospiria; order Leptospirales; family Leptospiraceae; genus Leptospira; species Leptospira interrogans. The sequence goes on along the minus strand of NZ_FTNA01000004.1, from coordinate 263,169 downwards.
GAAGGAATCGGAGGAGTTAGAGAGGCGAGGTTCGAAAAAGGATTAGTATTTTATGAAACTATCACAGAGTGGAATCGAAATCGAAAATTGAAATTCGAAATCAAGGCCGATCCGAATCTGATTCCGTTAACAACATTAGACTCTCATGTAGTACCCGGAGGGAGATATTTCGACGCTTTACAAGGAGAATATGAATTAGAATATAAAGAAAATCTAAAAACGAATGAAACAGGAATTATAACTCTTCATCTTCGAAGTAAATACCGCTTATCGACTCACTTTAACTTTTACGCGTCTATTTGGGGAGATTTTTTGATGAGAGATATTCAAAATTCGATTTTAAAAATATTGAAAAAAAGGATAGAGTTTTCGGAAATGAAATTCGTTTCACTACAATGAGAATCTTAAAAGTTATGTTTTATTACCTATCCCTATAAAATTGAGTGTCGTAAATTTTAATTATAAAATCCTGTTTCAAAAAAAAATATTGGTACTGTGTTATATAGTTATGAGTAATTGAGACTTGTTCTAAAAACTTAAGATGAATCATTTTTGAATATTCAATAAAATGTGTGAGTTCACATCGATTACGCCATACGATTTGTTATTTTATAGCTAAATAGCAAAACTAATGTATTGTGTTCAAACAGGTTTTGTAAAAAAGATTAGTATCTTTTATCACTATAATTTCTGCGTGAGTTTTCCACATTTTAAGTTTTGAAATAAACTCAGCACCGTGTTATTTTCATGCGTTCGGGTTCTGCAAAATAGTTTTTTCATTTTTCTGAAAAAAATTGGAATCCGAACTTTACAAATCTATTCCTAAAATGTGGGAACCCCGCAAATCACGATTTTAAGAACAAATTCTGAAATTGTAGGAACTCATACTTTTAGAAAATTCTTTCTTGTTTTCTTACGCCAAACTTACGTTAAATTAAGCAACCTTCTTGTTTCTTACTTATTTGAACGCAGGTGTCTTTACAAGGACCGAGTTGAGAGTTTCGAAAATGAGGGAATTCTTAGTTACATTTTTTCAAACAGGATTCTAATTTTTGGCTACATTTTCGGATTTGTTTATAATTTTCTAATTTATCCTCCGAACCTAACATTTCCGTTCCAGACACAAAACAAAAAAGAAATAAAATTAAAATATAAAAAATGGAAGTTTTGTCGATGCAAATCGTAAAACTAGGATTTTCCGCCGGGGATTGGACAGAATGACTGTTGTCATTGAATTTCGAAGATAACCCTAAAAATAAAAAAAATTCGAGCAGAATTTTCGAAAAGAGAAGTCTAAACATTTTTTTATCAATAATTAAAGTTTGTCCCAAAACCGTCCAATGTGGGAACTATTACGAAAATTTAACGACATTAGAACCACTCGAAAGTTCACAAATTGTCAAATGCGATTTAATTTGTAGGAACTACTGCATTTTATTAAAAATTTCTAAAGAATTATAGTGTAAAATTTTTTGAGGTTTCGGGACAAGCCTTAAGCAAAAACTTTTGGCTGAGAAAAAATTATAACTTCCGAATCTCTTCATACAATCTTTTCGCCGCTCCTCGCCCCGATTGGACGAATTCCCAGTTTTGTTTTCGAATCGTTTCCAGATCGTTTTCAGACAAATTCAAAATTTGGAATATGTCTTCCGCTTCGGAGACGATAAATAGACTGCCCGATTTTTCCAAAATCATAGCTTCTGGAGAATTATAAATTTTAGGGCCGGTCATCAGAGGCAGGCCAAAAGTAGCTGGTTCCAAAATGTTGTGCACTCTATTGTGAAGTGCACCTCCCACATAGGCAAAATCCGCTGCTTGATACGCAAATGCTAATACGCCTAACACGTCAAATACGATTGTCTGAGCCGTCAGGTTTTCAAAAGGAGTAGAAGTCCAGGTTTGGTAAATTATATTTGCATCTTGTAGTTTGTGTTCTATAGAAATAATCCTATCGGGAGAAGTTTTATGGGGAAAAATCCAAAATGCAAAATTGTCTAATAAGGCAGGGTTTTTTGAACGGATGAGTTCATAAAGAGAAACGATTAAGTTTTCGCAGGGTTCGTAAGTAGATGCAAAAAGTATAATTTTAGAATACGGATAATTTTTAGGTTTTTTAAAAATTTTAGCATTGTCTTCGATTTTTTTGAGAACGGAATCGAATCTAGTATCACCTAACACCTTTACAGGAATTTGATCCGGGACCAAAGAACGAAAAACATCGTAAAAAGATTCGTGAGAAGGAAAAATTCCATCCAGATGTTTAAAAACGGATTTAGTCAATTTGCCCATAATCCCTTTTTTACGATTTCCGATTACCGCAGAACCTAACACTACTTTGGTGTTAAATCTATTTGCAGAAATTACTAAATTTGGCCAGGTATCCCAAGCCATCAAAACTAAAACCTTAGGGTGAAAACGGGAAAAAATCCAATCATAACTAAAAGGAAGATCGATCGGAAGATGAAAAGTTTCATCCGCTGGAAATGCTTCTAATTGAGAATCTCTTACACTATCCGAAAAAACAGATTGAATTAAAAATGCAGAAGGATCGTTTTTTCTAAATTCAAGTGCAAGTGCCTTACACTGGTCCAATTCACCAACCGAAGCAGCGTGAAGCCAAACAGTATATTTACCGGAAAGGTCCAGTGACTTAGAAAGAATTTTTTTCTTATCTGCAGAACGTTTTCTAAAAAAAAGTCTCGCGGAAGGAAATAAGAAAGAAATCGGAACAACAAAAATAAGAAGAAAGATCGTCAGGATTTGATAAAGAAAAATCATAGTTCTATGAGCGGAGTTTTATTTGCATTTGATTTGATGGATACTTTAATTAAAGATCCTTTCCATTCTGCACTCTATAAAATGCTCCCAAACGAATCGAGAGAAAAATTTATTCAGGGAAGAGAAAGAAACGCGTTTATAGAATTTGAAAAAGGACAAATTGAAGAGGACGAATTTTTAGAAAGATTTTATCTGCCGGAATATAGAAACGGTGGTTTACCAGATCCTAAAAAGATCAAAGATTTTATGTTTAGCAAAATACGATTGATACCGGAAACGGTAGAAATTGTAAAACTACTCAAGGCAAACGGAAATAAAATAGTATTAGCAAGTAATTACTCCGTCTGGTATAAAGAACTTCAAAAGTTTACTGAAATGCAGGAAGTATTTTCTCAATTTGATCAGTTGTATTTTTCCTGTGAACTAGGCGTTAGAAAGCCAGCAGAAGAGTATTTTCAATGGATTCAAACCGATTATCCAGGTATGCGTTATGTTTTGATAGATGACAATGCGACTAACGTAGAGGCGGCGGGTTATATAGGATGGGATACATTTCAATTCGATCCGAAAAAACCTTCTCAACTCGGAGAATTTTTTAGAGACCAGTTCCCCAATTATCTTTGATCTCCGCACCGGGATAACTTTCATCTCTCGTATCGATTAGAATACCCATACGATCCAGATAAAAAACAAATTCTCCCTTTTTCTGAAATGGGCCTGGGATCAAACGAATTTCTGCAACTTCGAACGGATAACGTAGATTTCGATTGAGTTTTATATTCTGAGCTGGGATTTCTAATTTTTTCTCAATCCGTTTCCAACCGTCAAAACTCAAATCTCCTAAATCAATTACGATTTCTTTGGATTTATGCTGATGAAGAACCAATTCTAATTTTGCGTTTTGAGAATTGGCATACATCCAAAAAAAAATTCGAGTAGGGATTCCGATTGGGAGTCTGATTTTTTCTTTCGGGCGAATTTCTAAATGTGAGTGTTTCGGATTTTCGAAAAAGGTCTGAATCATCATAGAGTGATAGTCGTTTGCAGTAGAAAGAGTGGGATAAAATTCTCTTTCTTTAGAAAAGGCAGAATTTTCTGGAATCTGAGAGTTAAAACGAATTTCGTTTAAAAATGAAACTCCTCTATAAATTTCCCAAGGCCTGGAACCTTCAAATGAATCCACAAGAAAAAGATTGTATTGTTTCCAATCCGAGAGTATCTTTTCTAAAATCAAAACTCGACTCATTTCATCTTCGTCTCTTTTTACTGGAGAAGAGGAAAGTTCTATCCTTCCCAGAGCCGATTCCAAAAAACAAAGGGCAAATAAAATTACCGAGAAAAACAATATTCTCACAAGATTCTATTCGGAGAAAATAAGACTTAAAAACAGACTAAAAACCGATATTAAAAAACAGGTATACCCATGAGAAGAGACCAGTTGAAAATTCTACTTTCCGGAATCTTAGTTTTGCTCCTAGGATCGTTGATCGTTTATAGTTATCTTTTCCGGGAAGATATTTCTAAGTTTTTAAAAAAGAAGGAAAGTGAGGAAGTTTCAAACAATTCAAAAATTGATAGAGTGATCTTAAGCCCAGATGTAAACTCAGAGTCTCACAACGATCTAAATACTCTTCCGACGGAAAAGAAAGTTCCAGGAGAGTTTTCCAATCATGAATCTGAAAGTTTACCGCCTAACAAAGCGGTTCAGGAAGACTGGGCTGAGGAAACAAAACAAGGTGTGATTCCTGAAGAGAAATTGAGGGAAGAAACAAACAATTATAAAAATGTAAACAAGGGAAAGGCTAAAGAAAAAACGCAGGAAGTTTCGACTAACGTACCTAAAGAAGAAACAAACGTCTACAAAGAAGAACCCAAAAAGGAAAGGATGAAAGATTGGGAAAACAAGTTCGAAAAAGTCGATCGAAAGACTGAAAGACGTTTTCCTAAAAAATCTAAGATGAAAAAACATTCTACCTCTAAAACTGGAAAAAAAATTCGATCCTTAGAAAACAGAGTGGATCGTTTAGAGAGAAAATTAGGAATTTCTCATACAAAGAAAAAACATAAAACTCATAAAGTAGATCGAAAAAGTTTAGAAAAAAGGGTTCAAAAGTTAGAAAGAGAAATGGAGAGGCTAAAAACAAAAGAGTAATATGGGGGTTTTAGAGAGTTATCAAAAAATTTACGAGGAACTTCAGCAACTTAGGTCGGAAAATCCTCCTACACTCATCGCCGTTTCTAAGTTTCAACCGATCGAAAAAATCAAAGAAGCGATTGGATGTGGTGTTGTCCATTTCGGTGAAAATAGAATTCAAGAAGGAATCGAAAAGTTTTCACAGTGGTTAAAAGATAAAAATACATCTCTGGTTTTACATCATATCGGACCAGTTCAAAGTGGAACTTTGCGAAAGTTATTTTTAGGATATTCATACGCTCATGGAGTGGGGAGTGTTGGAATCGTAAACGAACTTTTAACTAGAGCGCTAAGGGAAGAAAAAAAAATTTTATACTTTCTACAAGCAAATTTAACCGGAGAAAATACAAAACACGGTTTTGAAAGAAAAGAACTGATCGAAATTTTAAAACAAAAAGAAAAATTGTCTAATACTTACTGCAAGTTAGAAGGACTCATGGTAATGGGGCCTTCGGACGGAGATCTTACTAAAACCAGAGAAGTTTTTCGAGAACTTTCTAAATTCAAAAAAGATTATATACCGGAAGCGAAACTTTCTATGGGAATGTCTGGAGATTATAAAATCGCGATCGAAGAGGGAAGTGATTTTGTTAGGATTGGAAGTGCGATTTTTGGAGAAAGAAATTGATATGAAATATACGATAGGAATTGCGGGTTGTGGAAATATGGGAGGAGCAATTTATTTCTCTCTTAAAGAACGTTATCCGACACAAGTATTGGGATATGATCCTTATATAATTTCCAATCAAAAGATAGAACTTATATCTTCCTGGGATGAATTTGTTTCTAAGTCCGATTTAATACTCGTTTGTGTAAAACCTGGAAAGGTGATTGAACTTTTAAGACAAATCAAAGTTCCTAAAAAAATTATATCCGTTGCCGCTGGAATTCATATCGATACAATTCTAAAAAATCTTCCGACGGGATCCAATGTAGTGAGGGTAATGCCTAATTTACCTTTACTAGTTTCAGAAGGGGCGATCGGATTTTTCGGAGACGAAGAGTTATACGAAACCGTTTCCGAGATCTTTCAGCCTTTAGGACATTCTGTAAAACTCGGTAGTGAGACTCTCATGGACGCGGTTACTGGACTTTCCGGATCGGGCCCGGCCTATGTTTTTAAATTTATACAAGCTTTAGCAGAAGGTGGCGTTCTTTCCGGCTTGGGGTATCAAGAAGCGTTGGATCTCAGCATACAAACAGTGATCGGTTCTGCACAGCTTCTTAGAAAAGAAAGAGAGAAAGATCCGACAACTCATCCAGAAGTGTGGAAAAATAAAGTAACTTCTCCAGGAGGAACTACGATAGCTGGGCTTGTGGAATTGGAAAAAAATGGATTTAGCAATGCGGTTTTAGAGGCGGTAAAAGCTGCAGCAAATCGTTCTAAAGAGTTGGGAGTTTAAAATTATTTAAACAAACTATACTTGTTTCTAATTCATTTGGATCTGTAATTGGAATGTACTAAAATTTTATAAAAATCTAGGAACTGCTTCCAAAAAAAGTCTCAAAACCTGTAAATGAATTTAGAAAATTAGAAAGAATCTTTTTAAAAGTATAAGTTCCTACATTAGAGTTGTTGAACATTCCATAATGAAGATGAGCAAAATTTGCTTCCATTGTCTATTTTAATGGAAATGGATGGAAAATGAATTTTTCAATAATTCTATTTTAGGGATCGATCTGTAAAATGTAGATCCTAGCTATTTTCAGAAAAATGAATTCCTTATATCGGTTCACGTTAATTGAGATTTGGTGATTTAAAAATAGTATTTTGTGACTAATTTTGTGAATCAAAAGGTATAAAATAAAAATTTCAGATTTTATTTTGATTCCAAAGATAAAAAAGAAAGCAAACTTTTTATAAAAAGCTGTTGTTATAGATGAAATTAACTCTTTGGACTAAAATTTATCTTGAAAAGTAAAGCGGAAGGATTAAAACACTAGCGCGGACAGGATTCGAACCTATGACCTTTGGGTTATGAGCCCAACGAGCTACCAGCTGCTCCACCGCGCGGTGTCTACGGGCAAGTATTGGTGGATAGGTCTTGAAAGCAAGAATAAATCGACAAAAAGAATTGATTTTTGTGAAAAATTGGTCTGATAATCTTCGTAAAAAAGAAATATCACCAGAATGAAAAAAATTGCCGAATATATTCGGTGTAAAATTGGAAAATACTCCCTTAGTATAGAGACTGGAGAACCAACCGTTTGATCAGTAAAGAAAACGATCCCTTGATGATAGAATATCTGGAAAAGAAAATCTATGATCAAAAACAATTATTAGAAATTAGTAAAGCTTTAAATTCCACATTAGATTATAAATATCTAATGGATGCGATTTTAAATATCTGTCTCGCTCAGCTTCAGACTCTACAGGCTGCGATCTATGTCAGTCCGGAAGTAGATTCCGATTTTTTTGAATTGGATCCGAGTTATAAAGGTTTTGATCTTTCCGAAAACGAGAAATCTTTTCGAATTAAAACAAACGCGGCTCTGATTCAATTTTTAGAAACTAGAATGAAAGCCATGACCATAAATCAAATCGAAGAGAATATGGGTAGGGCTGTAAATGAAGTAGATTTTTTGAGAGGAATTGGAGCTGATCTGATCATTCCATTGAATGCAAAAGGAAAAGTGAACGGACTTTTGGTTCTAGGAGAAAAGATGACCATGAACGAAGTCCAAGAAGAGGATAGAGACTTTCTAACGACTCTTTCCACTCTTGCCGGAATCGCGGTGGAAAACTCAAGACTCTACGAACTCGCTACTGTAGATATGATGACTGGACTCAAAGTACATCATTACTTTCAGACAAAACTTAAAGAAGAAATGGATCGTTGCAGAAAGAAAAAATCCTATCTTACTCTTCTATTCACAGACGTGGATAACTTTAAGAAGTTCAATGATACCCATGGACATCAGGCAGGAGATCAGGTTTTGATCGAAGTGGCGAAACAATTGATTCGTCAAGCAGGGAAACATGATATTCCAGCTAGATATGGAGGCGAGGAATTTTGTTTGGTAATGCCCGGTGCGGATTTGGAAAGAGGGTACGAAATGGGAGAAATGATTCGCAAAGCCGTAGAATCTAGTTCTGTGAAAAATCCAAACGGAGGTCCAGATTTAAAAGTTACTCTTTCGGTTGGTGTATCTGAGTTTTGGCCTAAGGATAAAAATAACAGAGATTTGATTGAAAGAGCAGATAAGGCGCTTTATACAGCTAAAAATTCAGGTAAAAATCGTACTGTTTGTTACAAAGAAAATTAGAGAAAACTACTATTGCTATAGAATGAATTTTAAAGTCGATGACCATTTTTAAAACTAGGATTTGAATCAAACATTTGATTTTGGTTTCAATTGAAGTTTTTTAAATTTAATTTTAAAAAGATTTTTGTTTGTTCATGTTAGCGATGAGCAAAAGTTCCACTTAAAAAATTCTTTTCTTAAATGTTTGTTTTTAAGGTAAAAAATAAATGTGTGGTTCTATTTTGTAGCCTATTCCTATATATAATAGAATACTAATGAATTTAAAGTCGAATTCTCGTTTGGAGCATTTTACTTTATTGCTCTGAATAAGAACATATAAATACTCTCAATTTCACGGTTAAACTTTGGAAATGTGGGAACTCTTACAAAAATTCTAGTAAAGAAAGGCGGTTAAAAACTTATACAAGTAGTTATTTGAGACGATTTTTGCAGGAATTCCCGCAAAATCTTAAAATAATGTGAATTCAGTAATAACGCGAAAGGAATCATGTGGGGGAACTCAGTCATCACCAACCCCACAAGTATTTGATCTCAATATAAATCTGTCGGAATTACGACAAATCCTCTGTAAAACTAGTTCCCACCTCACAACGCGATTCATAGAGAGTGTTGTGTTGAGTTTTTTCTATTTTTGGGTGGGGGAGGAGGTGGAAAGGTTTTCTTTATCAGAAAAACATACTTTTTGCAAGTAAAAAGACTCGTTCTTGTCGGAACACTTGAAAAATGTGCCTTTTTGAGCCCAGAACGGCGATCCATAGAAAGCCCGTTCTGTTGAGTTCATTTTGATTCTAAAATCCTATTCAACTTGTGGGGGAACTCAGCAGAACACACTTTCAAATTAAAGCTTCTCGCTTCTATGGGCACTCAGCGCCACTTCCATGGATCGTTTGACGGATTGTGTTCTATAACAAATTGAATTTGGTAAAAGATTTTGTTTTGAATCGAACCCTCAATTTGTTGATCGGAGTTGAAAGTAGGGTCTGGCGACGCCGAATTCACCTGAACTTTCTTACACCGAATTTACATGATTAAGGCGTAAACTTATTAAATAAAGTACTTTATGTAGTTCTGAGTAACCTCTATAAAATTGATTTTCTTAAATTTTTATCATAGTCTTTAATTGGTACTCTTTTATATAATTCTGAGTAAAAACTAAAAAGTTATATAGAAATCATTTTTATAAATAAATGTAGGAACTACTACTTTTAGAAAAAATTGTCCAACTTTCTTATGCCGAACTCACGTTAACTAGGCTTTTATAAATAAGCTGAACCTTTTTTATAAAAGAATGTGGGAGCTACCACAAATACTGATTTTACAGATAAATTCTAAAAATGTAGGAACTACTACTTTTTCTGAACTCCGGTCTAAGTTTATTAAAGATCGGAGTTTAAAAAAGTTTTTAAAATAAACTATAGAAAAACTTTTCTTTTTGGAAAATATGCCGATCAATACAGTATGGAAAAGAATCCTCTTCTGTACCAAATCCCTCTGACTCAGTTTGAAGAAAAAGAACTCACAAAACGAATCCAAGATAGGGCCCTCGGGAAAGAAAAATTTGATTTCTCTCCGTATTCTTGTTTTATAGAATATAAACCTGCGGACCCGATTACTGGAATCCAATACAGGGACTGCGTGATCGATTACACACGATGTTCCAATCAAAAATGTATCAAAAAGTTAACCTGAGGATATTTTTTTACCTTATAGTCTTATCTTTCCTTTCTTGTTCTTTTATTCCCTCGAAAACGAAAGTGATTCCGATTTCGGGGGGAGTGGAAATTACTCTTCCTTTTTATGTAAAAGGTGGATTTCGTTTTATTCAACTTTCTCTCTCACCGGATCAAAAACCTCTTCGTTTTTTGGTGGATACTGGTTCTAGATTTTCATTTTTAGACGAACGGTACTTTACGGAATTGGATTCCAAAAAAAGAATCGCTGTTTCTTATCCGGGAGGTAAGGATGATTCCTATCGGAAAATCAAAACTATCCAATTGTTTCACAACGTATTTCCAATTTTTAAAGATATAACCGTGTATTCCCATAACTTCTCCGGTCATCTGGAGTTGGATGGAATTATTGGTATAGATTCTTTATATGATAAAATTATAATATTAGAATATCCAACTCAGATCCGTTTTTTAGAGATTTTAGACGGAAAACTTTCCTCAATCTCTAATTTATCTGGACTTGAGAGAGATGCGGAACCACTACGTTTTGTTTCTGGCCTTCCCGTGTTGGAAGTCAATTACGGCACTCAAGATAAATCTCTTCTAATTTTAGATACCGGAGCCGAACCCAGCGTTTTGGAACTTCCTAGTCCGTTGCCTGGTATCATAGAAGAAACTTTTTCGAGCAGATCTGTTTCGGTTTTAAATTTTCAAGGAAAGGTTGTAAACATCCGAACCAGATTTGTTCGTAAACTTTGTTTGATTCCGACGTCTATTTGTGTTGAGGATCTAGAAATTCTTCCTTCTGGACTTCCAGTTGAGCTTTCGAAGCCCACCAATGGGATTAGAATTCAAGGTGTTCTAGGCGTGAACTGGCTAAACAAACATAGAATTCTTTTGGACATGAAACGGAGTCTTATAGGTATAGTAGGGAAAGACCGATGAGCAAAGGAAAAATCATAGTGGCAATGAGTGGAGGGGTGGATAGTGCTGTAACAGCCGGTTTGCTCATGGAAGATGGATACGAAGTGATTGGAGTCAATCTGAGAACTTGGGAATACGAAGCTCCTGCCTGCGATACTACTAAAAAATCTTGCTGTTCTCCAGAGGATATTCGAGATGCTAGGGACGTTGGTATTTCCTTAAAAATTCCATTTTATGTAATTAAGATGGAAAAGGTATTCCAAGAGAAAGTGATCGATCGTTTTATAGAAGACTATCAACATGGAAAAACTCCAAATCCTTGTGTGGAATGTAATACTTTTGTGAAGTTTGGGGCTCTTTTTGAAAAGGCCAAGGCGCTGGGAATCGATAAAATTGCAACTGGTCATTATGCCAGGATTGCGCGTAATGGAGAGCGTTACGCGATTGCCAATGGAATTGATGTTGGAAAAAATCAGGCCTACTATTTGTACGGACTTTCTCAAGAAAATCTTAAAAACGTAATTTTTCCTCTCGGTGAAATGACAAAACCGGAAGTGAGGCAAATTGCAAGAAGGATGGGACTTCCTGTCGCAGATAAATCAGAGTCTCAAGAAATTTGTTTTATTCCGGAAAACGATTATAGAAAATTTTTAGAAAAGAAAAACGTAGAGTTTACTCCTGGGTTTTTTAAATTGAAAGATGGTCGTATCGTAGGAAAACACAAGGGTCGTGAAAATTTTACGATCGGTCAGAGAAAGGGGCTGGGAATTGCCTGGAAAAATCCTCTTTACGTAATTTCTATCGAAGATGACGGTTCTGTAATATTAGGAGAAGAGAATGAAACCTACAATGAATCTTTCTCCGTAATCGATTTAAACTTTCAGGGACTTGCTCCTTTGAACGAGGGAGAATCTCTCGAATGTAGGGTTCAAGTTCGTTACAGACATATTCCGATCCGTTGTAAAATTACAAAAATGAAAGAGGGACTTATCGTTCATCCTCTAGAGGATGTAAGAGGAGTGACTCCAGGACAATCTGCGGTGTTTTATCCTTTAGACTCCGATTATTTATTGTTAGGCGGAATTATCTCCAAGGGAAGTATTCAAATGCGGGTTGCGGAACCTGCGATTTCTGTCTTAAATTGAACGAGGATTTTCTTTTTTGTCTCTAAGTCATAAAATTACTGGAAAGACGATTTTGATCGTAGGAGGGGGGCTTTTACAGGTTCCCATCATTCAAACCTCTAAAATGATGAAACTTACCACCGTAGTCGCAGATATGAATGGTGAAGCTCCTGGTATGAAAATTTGCGACATTCCTATGGTAATGAGCACGAAAGATATTGAAGGAATGGTAAGAGAATCCAAAAAACTCTCCACTAAAATCAAAATCGACGGAGTGATTACTGCCGGAACCGATGCGAGTATGACCGTGGCCGCGGTTGCAAATGCTCTCGATCTCCCTGGAATTCGATATGTGGATGCGGAAGCCGCTTCTAACAAAGTAAAAATGCGGGAACGTTTGAAAAAAGCAGGAATTCCTCTCCCCGGTTTTGCTCCTGTGTGGAGTCTTTCCGATACAAGAGACGCATTAGAATTTTTGAATTTTCCACTCGTGATGAAACCCGCGGACAACATGGGTGCTCGGGGGGTTATCAAAGTAGAAAATAGGGAAGAGTTACAAGCGGCGTTTAAACACGCAAAAAAATATTCTCCTACGGGAGAGATGATTTTAGAAGAATATATGCCCGGTCCGGAAGTTTCTGTGGACGCTCTCACTTGGAATGGGAATTTTGTAATCACTGGAATCGCAGATAGAATTATTGAAAGAGAACCTTATTTTATAGAGATGGGGCATAACATGCCTTCTGCTTTGAGTCCTTCTATTTTAAAAGAAGTGGAAGAGGTGATGTTTCGAAGTATGAAGGCTCTTGGAATTACTCTTGGAGCTGGAAAGGGAGATATTAAAGTTACTCCGGATGGAGTTAAGGTAGGGGAAATTGCCGCGAGATTATCCGGTGGTTTTATGTCTGCGTTCACTTTTCCTCTTTCTTCTGGAATTAACTTAAATCGGGCCGCCATCTTAATCGCGTTAGGTGAAGAGCCGGACAACTTGACTCCTACCTCCAATAGAATTTCGATAGAACGTTGTCTTTTAGCTCCGAGAGGAAAACTTATTTCCATCGATGGAATTGAGGAGACTCGTAAGATAGAAGGGGTCAACGATCTGTTTTTTATGAATAAGATCGGGGATATTATCCAAGAACCTACGAATAACATAGAAAAAACGGGACACGTAATTATCAGCGCGGATACTTTGGAGCAAGCTGAGACGGTTTTTGAAAAAGTAAAAAATACGATTCGATTTACTTGTGACGAACTCTATTCTGTTTCCGAAAAAGAAATTCAACAAAATGCCAGATTACGTTTTGGAAAAGAAGTATGCTGGGTTTGTAAAGTTTGTGACGGAACCGATTGTGCTTCCGGGGTTCCTGGGATGGGCGCTCTGGGAAAAATGCTTACTTTTCAAGACAATATCAATGCACTACGGGAATATTCGATTCTTCCTAAATATATTCGAGAACATACTCAGGCTTCGGTAGAAGCTCACTTTCTTGGAAAAAAATTTAGAACCCCTGTAATGGCAGCTCCGATGACTGGAGCTGTTACGAATATGAACGGCGCCATGGATGAGTTTACGTTTGCGGCTACTCTGCTGGAGGGATGTCATACTTCTGGCACCTTGGCATGGTTAGGCGATGGCGCCAGTCCGGAAAAATATTTGATCATGTTGGAAGCGATTCGTAAAACAAAGGCGGACGCGGTTTTGATCTGTAAACCTAGAGAAGACGAAGGGCTTTTAAAAGAAAGATTTCAAGAATCCGAAAAATCCGGTCTTTTGGCGATCGGTATGGACGTAGACGCGGTCAATTTTAAGACGATGACTTTGAAAAATATTTCCTCGATTACTAGAAATGTTTCTAAACTTGCGAAAATTCGTTCTTTTACTAAGTTACCTTTTATCGTCAAAGGTATCATGGCCCCACAGGACGCACAGCTTGCAATCGATGCAGGTGCGGATTGTATCGTCGTATCCAATCACGGAGGAAGAGTTTTAGACGATATGCCCGGAACTGCTAGAGTTCTTTCTGGAATTAGAAATGTTATAGGTGATAAGATTCAGATTGTGGCAGATGGTGGAGTGAGAAGCGGCATGGACGTATTTAAAATGATCGCTTTGGGTGCGGATACGGTTCTAGTGGGAAGACCGATGGCGATTTTTGCGGTTGGAGGTGGAGTTGCCGGAGTTCGATTTTTAATTTCACAATATACTGATAATCTTTTACAGTCTATGAATGTTACTGGAACCGAAACTTTGAAAGATATTGGAATGGAGTTACTCTTTCGGAAAAAAATTGACGAAGAAAATTCTCCGACTGAATGAGAAAATCGTTTTACTAACTTAAAATTTACGGTTTAATATTCGAACCGTAAATCTACGGGTCGTGTTCGGACGAAAGAATCATGGATAAGTTTATCAATGACGCAGAAGGAATTCATAAAATTCTTCAATCTCTTTTTACTAGACTCCCCGTAGTGATACTTGTAGACAATCGCCCACTTCCCGTAAGAGTGGCCGGTCTTAAAGATTCTTTTAGAATTGTAGTCACTCTTCCTCCAGGAACTCCTAACGAACAAAGTCGAAAATTGTTTTTAGTTCATAATAATCATAGATTTGCGGCTTTTTGTACCGTTGAACTTCACAATCCATCAAACAGCGTGGAACTTTTACTTACGAGTGCGATTCAAGTAACTATCGCTCAGAGAACTGAAAAAAGGGTTCATATAGACTCAACATCTCAAATTACTCTTACGAATATCATCAATCAATATAAGGTTAGGAAAGCGGTCGGATTTGCCGATAAAAAGATAGACGGGATCGTTAAAAAACACGCAAAACTTCTCAAGGAAACCTATCCTCTTTCCAGTATCTTTTTTTCGGACAAAATGGATAACAGACTCAGGTTAATGTACAATTTTGATAAGCCGATTTACATTTTAGATCGTTATGCGAAATCGGATGGAAGCGCTGGTTTTCAATTTCTTACATTTTCAGAATATCAAAAGTTGATTGCTGTAAATAACTTGGAATCAGGTATCGTTTCTGAAATTTCAATTATGATCCGATATAAAGGTTACACTCCATTGGGTTATGTTCAGATTCTTTCAGATAAGGAACTAAGTGCGAGCGATTTCAATACTGCTAATATTACTGCAAACTCAATTTCTAAAGAAATCATTGCTTCTGGTTTTTTTCAAGAATCCAAAGAGAAATGTAACGTGGACAATATATCCATGCAAGGTGTAGGCTTTTTTCATCATCAGTCTATTTTCTTTTCCAGAAGTTTTGCAGTGGGAGAAACTATTCTATTTGACATCAATTTTTCTGCGGAAAGTAAGGGAACGTTTCGCGCGGTGATCCGAAATATCACCAATACAGATAAAATGTTTCGAATCGGTTGCGAATTTTTCAACTTGAACGAAAGAGAAGAAAATATGATTCAAACTTATATCGACTCCAAGGAAAATCAAACCTGAGTTTTGTTTTGATCGATCCTATTATTGATTCAAAAAAATTCGAGGAACTATTTCAGTTTCTAATTTCTAAAGAAGAATCCGGAACTAGACTTGATCATTTTCTTTCTAAAAAATTCACTTATCATTCTAGAACGACTTGGCAAAAAGAAATTACCGAAGGAAGAATTCTGATTTCTAGTAAAACGGTCAAACCGGGAGTTTCTCTTAAAGAAGGGGATTTAATTTCTTATCATCCGATCCAAAAGGAAGAACCTCCGGTTCGAAATGATTATAAAATTCTTTATGAAGATGAATTTTTTGTAGCGGTTGATAAACCAGGTGATCTTCCGATTCATCCCGCTGGAATTTATCGAAAGGGAAATCTTCTGACTTTTCTAAAAGAATCCGGAAAGTTTAAAGATTTATTTACGGTGCACCGATTGGACAGGGAAACTTCGGGGGTGATTTTGTTCGCTAAAAATTCGGAGATTGCTTCTATTTTATCTAAATCATTTAGTTTAGGAAATATTCAAAAATATTATATTACAAAAGTACATGGAAATTTTCCAAAAAGAAAATCGGCGTATGGTATTTTAAAACCAGACCTTTCTTCTAAAATTAGAAAGAAAAGAACATTTGTTCCTTTAAAATTTAATTTTTTAAAAAGAAATAAAAAATACTTATTCGAAAATTCTCTCATCGAAAAACAGGAGGAAATTTCTTTGACTTATTTTCAAAAAATTGAATATGATAAAGGGAGGGAATCAAAATTCAAATTTTCTAAAATAGAATTTCAATTCAAAAATGTGAATAATGAAAAAATAAAATCGGTTTTTTTAGACCAGGAGAAGGATTGTTATTCTTTTTTATTATGTAAGCCGATTACTGGGCGTATGCATCAGATTCGAGCCACTTTGTTTAGTTTAGGTTTTCCTCTATTTGGAGATAAACTCTATGGAAAAGACGAGAAAGTTTTTTTAGAATTTATAGAAGGAAAAAATCCAGATCTGACCACTCGGTTGGGAATGAAAAGACAAGCTTTGCATTCGTATGCAGTTTGTTTGAATCACCCGGTCACAAATCAAAAGATGAAAATTACGGCTCCTATTCCGGAGGATTTTTTGTGAATCCAGGATTATTCGAATCTTTTATTCCTGTGATTGTACTCGTGATGGGGCTCGGTTATGCGGGAGTTGTGTTTGGAAATGGAACCGTGGACGGCCCCGCACAAATGCTTTTGATTCTTTCCGGAACGGTTGCGAGTTTACTCGGAATTCGTCTTGGGGTTAAATGGGACGTTCTAGAAGAAAGAATTTTAGAATCATTGAAAAACGTATTAAAACCTGTGCTCATTCTTCTATTGATTGGATCTCTGATAGGAGTTTGGATTTGGTCTGGAATCGTACCTTCTATGATTGTGTGGGGATTAAAAATTTTAAAACCTTCTTTCTTTTTAGTAACCGCTTGTGTTCTATCTTCCGTTGTTTCTTTAATTACTGGAAGTTCTTGGTCTACGGCGGGAACCGTAGGAGTTGCGCTGATGGGGATAGGAACCACGTTAGGCGTTCCTTCTGGGATCGCCGCAGGAGCCATCGTATCGGGGGCGTATTTTGGAGATAAACTTTCTCCATTTTCGGAGACGACCAATCTGGCTTCTTCGATCGCTGGAACTCCACTTTTTACACATATTCAACATATGTTATATACTACGATTCCTGCTTTTTGTATTGCGATTGTGTTTTTTACTTGGACCGGTTTAGATTATTCTGGTTCTGAAAGTGGGGATCAAAAGGTAAACGAGGTGATCGGTTTGCTCGAAAAATCTTTTCGAATTCATCCCGCTTTGATAATCCCTCCTATTTTGACCTTTGTAATGATTTATTTTAAAATTCCAGCTATACCTTCAATTCTTGCAGGAATTCTTTCCGGAGTGGTATCCGGAGTTTTTTTACAACATTCCGAATTAGATTTTCCGGAAATTTACAAACAGATTTTAAATGCTGCTTCTAAAGGAAATTCGATTAAGAGTCAAAGTCCTCTTACGGATGCTTTACTTTCGAGAGGAGGAATGGCTTCTATGCTTCCTACGGTTTGGTTGATTTTTTCGGCAATGTTTTTTGCGGGAGCGATGGAAGGGGCCGGCTTGATTCAGGAAATTACCAAAGGAATATTAAAATATGCGAATACAGATCGATCTCTTTTAACGGGAACTATTTTTACTAGCATTTCCGCAAATCTAATTTCTTCCGATCAATATCTTTCGATATTGGTTCCGGGAAAGATGTTTAAAAAATCTTACGAAGAGCATGGTCTTGATCCTAAAAATCTTTCCAGGGCCTTGGAGGATTCAGGTACGATGACTTCTGCTTTGGTCCCTTGGAATACATGTGGTTCTTTTATGGCTGCAGCACTTGGAGTTCCTGTGGTTGTATTCCTTCCGTATGCGATTTTAAATTTATGTAGTCCTATTATTTCTCTTGTCTGCGCTTGGACTGGATGGACGATTCGAAAAAAAAGGATTGGCACGTAGAATTAAAATTTAAGAATATTATTAATTTTTGATGTTTTTTTTGAGCGACTCAAACAAGCAGAATCACTCTTTGAAAGACTGTAATGAAACGTAGTATTAGATTTTATTTTTTTGTAAAGGCTCATTTTATGAGGTATGTTTAAAACACGTTAAAATAATATTGAATTTCTATTTACAAATAATCTAAATTTTAAAATGACAAAAAAAAATCCTCTTTTCTTACTTCTCATAACGATTGTAGTTCTTGGATTTATCTTTCCGCAAAATATTTCGATGCCGGTGGAAGGCGCAAATCGTTCTAGTTATCATCCTCAATCTTTTTGGTTTTATCCGTGGGGGCGATCTGGGACTCATAAAGGTGTGGATATTTTTGCAAAACAAGGAAAGAAAATTTTTTCTGCAACCCCAGGTTTAGTTGTTTTTTGTGGTGAGATTTCAATGGGTGGAAATGTAATTCTAATTCTCGGTCCTAAATGGAGATTTCATTATTATGCACATCTAAAGGAAATTAAAATTTCAACTTGGTCTTGGATCAATCGAGAGGAAGTAATTGGGATCGTTGGTAATACTGGAAACGCAATTGGTAAACCATTACATTTACATTATTCGATCATTACTCCTTTGCCTTATGTCTGGCTTGTGGATCAGGATCGGGAGGGATGGAAAAAAATGTTTTACCTAAATCCGATTTCGTATTTTATAAATTCAAATCTATAAAATAGAGTTGTTGAAAATTAATTCTTCATCTTGTTTCTATTTCATGAAATGGTCGATTGAAGTAGTTTTGCTAATCGCCGCTGTGAAATTTTCCAACAAGTCTAATAAATTTTTAATTTGATTGTGGCTACAAATAGCAATTTCATGCGGAAATTTGAATGTATGATTATCATTTGAGAGTTTTAGAGAGATTTCTAAAGAATCTTAAAGGAAATGATTTTTGTAGTTTTTACAAATTGTTTCGTTTTTCACTTCAATCTTTTTTGTATGTTATGTCGAACTCACGTTATATAGATTCTTATTATTTTTTAGATTCAATTTCAATAGTAGTTTTTGCATTTATAAGACTCAACGAGCGTTTTTCTATGGATCGTTTGGTTAGTTTTAGGTAGGTTCTAAATAAAAATTTTTGCAAATCTAAAGGATTTTAAAATTTGAGTAAAATAAAAATTAAGAATCGATCTACCAATTTTATTTTGTTTGTTGTAGGATCTCGACAGCCGTTTTTATCCGTAAAAGATGAAAAATTAGATCCGGTTACGCAGATAAAAATTCTACTTTAAAGAGGGGTATTTTTTGCGATTTTTTCCGTGAAAAAAATCGGGTAGGCCGATATTGGAAGATAGAGAACACCATGCTTTCTAAAATTCAAACCATACTAATCGTAATTATATTAGTTTTCGGGGAACTGCTTTGGGCGGTTTCGCCGGATCAGATCAACTTAGGAATTTTGATTGGGGAGAATAAAACCAATCTTAAATTCATCAATATATGTGTGAGTAACCTGGCTCCAATTTTGGAGCCCACAAATTCGGATACAAGCCCGCCTAATAACACTAAGGTGGAGGCGGGTAATACAACTACTGAAGTTGGGGACAAAGTAGAGTTATTTAAAAAATTAGGTGCACTTCCTTCTTACATTAGTTTGAAAAAGGCAAATCAATTTGATTTTAATGGAAATATGTTGTATTTTCAGAGTAATTATAGCCTTTCCTTTAAAAATTTAAGAGGGGCGCAAGGGGAGATGAAAGATCTTTATCAGGCGACTCACGAACAATATCTTCAAAATTCTAGAATACTTTTGGAATATGCTTCTCCTTTAATTGTAAGAAGTAATGATAAGATTGCACAACATCTACTTCGTTTAGGCTTTAGGGATCTGAAAAGTTCTGAAGATCATTTTACAATCGCATATAACTCCGCTCCTTATCAATTTCGTTATAAACTTCTTTTACACGGGGAAGGTATCAAAATTGCAAGAAGAGCCAGAAAATTTGCTCTTTTAGCTATGATCGCATCAAAAACTCCAACCGAGGATAAACCGGAATATCAATTTGTAAATTTAGATGATATGAGAGCTGCAGTAGAAAAGGAAACTATCACCGATTACGAAAAGGTGAGAAATACTTTGATCAATTATATTGATAATGATTTGCTCCAAAGAAAAATCGTACCACCCGGAGAAGCCAAAGATAAACCGATCGATATTCTTGAAATACACGACGACAATTACGGTATTATCACTTCGGGAAGAATTTCTATGATGGATATGAGCAACGAAGAAATTAAAACAAGTGATGCGATTCAAAAAGAAACGTTACCGCCAATTCCTACAAAAACACAAAATTAAGTATATTCTAAAATACGAATAGGATTAGAATGTTTTTAAAAAAAGTAAGATTTGTTTTCTCTTTGTTATTTGTATTGGTATTATTACAGAGTCACTTGAATGCTGGTACTCTTTCATTTCGAGAAAAGAAAAAATCGATCGAAAAAAAGATTCGGATTTTAGAAGAATCTAGAAAATTGATTCCATTTCAAAACCAGGAAGAAAACTGGAATAGACTAACTTCTCTAAAAAATCGTTTTCAAAATTCGGTGTATTCTGAATCTCTTCGGGAAAAAGAAAAGTCTATGTTACTTTTAGAAAGAGCACTTTTTAGAACTGCTTCCGATTTTACTTTAGAAGGAAAGGTTTCGGCTAAGAATTTGATTCGACTTTATTCGGATGAATTTTCGGAAAAGGAACAAAGTCAGGAAGTTTCAATGACTACATTTCAGAAGGAAAGAGCAGCTACTTACTTTCGAATGGCAAAAGAAGAGTTGGATCAAGCTGAAAAGTTTGATCGGGATGGAAATAATTTTTACGCTCTGATTCTATATGGAAGATCTATTCAATATTCTTTAAGTGCTTTTCAAACTATGAATTTTGAAATTCCAAACCAGTATATTAGGGTTTTCAAAAAGAAACCTATAAAGGCTTTATAATAAAACTTTACGGTATTCTATTTTGTAAAAATTAATAAAAGTTAATTTTTCCGTAAAAAACGTGGGAACTCCTACAAATCGTAAATTTACAGATAGATCTTGAAAAACGTGGGAACTCCCACAAATCGTAAATTTCAGTTAGATCTTGAAAGTGTGGGAACTCACACAAATCGTAAATTTACAGTTAGATCTTGAAAAACGTGGGAACTCACACAAATCGTAAATTTACAGTTAGATCTTGAAAGTGTGGGAACTCCCACAAATCGTAAATTTACAGTTAGGTCTTGAAAGTGTGGGAACTCCCACAAATCGTAAATTTCAGTTTGGTTTTTTAAGTGTGGGAACTACTACTCTTTAAATGCCTAGAGATATTATAGTAATGTGAATTTTATGTAAAAAAAAATTGTGAAAAGTTTTTTCTGAAAATAAGAGTTCCCACAGATTTAGGTGCTTTTTGAAACATTTGCTTTTTATGATTGGATTCCGTATTTAAAGATCCTGCTTAAGTTTTTTAAATTAATATGAGCTCGGTGTAAGAAAACAAGAAAGAATTTTCTAAAAGTAGTAGTTCCTACAATTTTGGAATTTGTTCGTAAAATCGTGATTTGCGGGAGTTCTCACATTTTACTGATCTCTAGAAAATTGAGTACCGTTAATATTATCACAAAACGCTGATTCTATGTAAAATATTAGGTATCTTATTATATAGTTATGAGTAGGAATCGATCTGTAAAGTTCAGATCCTAATTTTTTTCAGAAAAATAAATTATAGGTTTTTTACAACTAACTCGCGTTAAATCACTTGTTTTAAGACGAATATTTGTTGATTGATTTAGATCTTATGAAATTGAAAAACGTGTTTTAAAAATGGATCCACGTTTGTAAAACTAAAGTCATCTTATCCCCTAATGTAACGATTGAGTTTGAATCCAAATCACCCAGTGGGACTTCAATGAAATTCGGGATATTAGAGTTATTTCTGTAATCAAAAGCGTAGCAAAATTCTCCGCCGTCGGTACCTATCGATACAATCTCTGGAATGTATTTTTTGATTTGATAATCTTCATTAAGTTGAACCAACTCTTCAATTTTCCATAAAGATAAATAACGGTTTCCAACTTTACCTTCTCCACCGTTGGACCATAACAATATTTGTTTATAATCTTCAGGAAAAGTAACTTTGAAAATCGATTCGATTTTTTGGATCGTATTTAGGTTTGTACCAGGCTGAATAGTCCATACGTTTTTAAATATATTCGTGATATTCATTTTAAGATTTTCGAATGTAAAAATCAGCTTGAGCCTAAGATTGATAGTTTCTCTAAATTCATTGAGTTTATTTTTTCTCTAATTGAATTGAGACCAATGTTTTTACAACCTACAATTTCGAGTTTACGTAAGGAAGAAAGTTTTAATATAACCTCTGGATTTGTGATTTGATTACAGTATTGAATGGATAGTTCTTCTAATTTGGAAAGGAATTGAATTTCAGATAAATCAGAAAGTCGAGGCAAATTAGTTATATTTAATATTTTTAATGTATTTAGGTTTGTTATTCCAAAAAGAGATTCAATTCTGCCGATGGCTATTCCTAGTTGATTTAAACCTATGAGAGATATTTTTTCGAAGATTTCATTTTTATTTACATTTGTTAAACCCAGACTATTTAAACGATACTTTTGAATTACGTTTAACATAGTAGCGTTTTTATCCAATTTAAGTACTAGATTTTTGAGTCCGTTCAAATTTGAATGAGTAAAACGTAATACAAAACCTTCTGTTTTTAAAGTGTCTATGTTCGGGAGATTTAAATTTGAGTGCCATGTGCATTGACCGTTTCCCGTAATACATAGGGTTTTAAGAGAAGAGGGAAGTAATTTGTTTTCTAGTTTGAGAATAAACTTACGCGGGACTTCTAATTCGATTAGATTTGAAAAAGTATGGATATATTCCGGAATTTCAAGGATTGTATCGTCTAACGAAAGAATACGAAGTAGAGTGATTTGTTTTTTGTTTATCTTTTCCGAAATTTGATTCCATGAAATTACATGTGGATCTTCTAGGAAAAAAGGCATAGTTTTTTGCCAGGCCGACTTCTGTTTTTCGTCGACCATGACCCATGTGTTATTTGACATTTATTTTTTCCGTTTGGAAAATCGTTTCGTCATTATTTTAAAAATGGATTCTAGAAACTAAACTCCGATCAATAAACGCTACATCCAAAAAAGCCATTGGCAAGTCCGGAACTGGTAATTGCGCCTGCAGCGGTTGCAGTAGTATTTGTTAATAAACCGGTTCCAGCCGTTGAAGAATGGAAAATAAAAATATTATCAGAACTTCCCCCGACAAATAAGTCTGGAAATCCGTCTCCGTTGATGTCTCCGCCGGAAATAGGAGTTTTAGGTGCATTTGCGGAAACCCCGATTCCTGCAAATGCACTCGTGATTTGTGTAGTTGCATTACCAGTGGTTAGAAATCCACCGATAGCTCCTGCACCTGGCATATGGAAAACGAATACCCTATTGGGAATTACAGTTGTAGAAATTAGATCTATTCTTCCATCCAGGTTTAGATCCTGTGCAGTCAAAGAAACTCCGAATGCGTTCGTGCCTCCGGTTCCATTGATCATAAGCGGAGCATTTCCAATCGTAGATGTATTTATACCTGCACCTCCTGCAGATGTAAATACGGAAACTCTTCCAAATCCGACTCCTAAATTAGGGCTTCCAATTGCAAGATCGGAATTACCGTCTCCGTTAAAATCGGCTGCAAATAAACTGATACCAAATTCCCCTGCATTTCCAGCGCTATCATTGGTAAGAGTTGTGATTACTCCTCCCAATCCACCAGCCGCCCCGTGATGTATATAAACTTTACCTTGGTTTACTACAAATCCTCCACCTACGCCAGCGCCATAACCAGGTGCTCCAATTGCAAGATCTGCAAAATTATCTCCGTTCATATTTCCAGTGCTCAACGAATATCCGAAACGATCAGTTGCGTTTTCACCTGTGAGTGTAGAATTTGCAGCAGCTGAATTTATTTGTGTAACTCCAGCGGCTCCAGCGGAATGAAATACATAGACTCTACCCTGAGAACCATTAAAAACGGGTTCTCCTGATGCTAGGTCTGCGTAGCCGTCTCCGTTTAAATCACCTGTAACAATACTATCTCCAAATCTAGCTCCCGCATTGGCTCCACTGATCGTTTTAGTGGCAAAACCGGAAAAGGAAATATTGACCCCAGCGTTTCCGGAAGAATGAAATATATAAACCCTACCTTGGGCACCGTTCCAACCAGGAGCACCAGAGATTACGTCTGCAAATCCATCTCCGTTTAAATCTCCCATAGAAACAGTTCTTCCAAATTCTTCCGCCGCGACTCCTACAATGATCTTACTTGCGGATTGTGCGTTTGTAATTGTCATTCCAGCGTTCCCGGAAGAATGAAAAATATAAAGTAAACCCTGTCCGTATTCTGCAGATACAAGATCAACGTATCCGTCTCCGTTTATATCTTTATTATTTCCTTTTCGAACCGAAATGGCTGCTGTAGTTGTAAGGTTATTGGCTAAGTCCTTAGCTCTTGCAATGATCGTATGTTGAGAGTTTTGCTTCCAAGTATTTATATCCGAAGGAAGTTTAAATTTCCAAGGATTGGTTCCGGTTGCGGGCACAAAAGCGCCATTGTCCAAAGAAACTTCTACAGAAGTAATTGTGCCTGCATCTGTTGCCGTTCCAATTACGAAACCACTTTCTACGATAGAATTATTTCTAAGATTTTGGATCGTAACGACAGGAGGAGTCACATCTGGAGCGGCTCCGGTTGTAAAACTCCAACCAAACGCAGCACCGATTGGATTTCCTACAATATCATTTACTGTTAGGATTGTTGCTGTATAATTTGTACCGGCATTTAGAGGGGTTAAAGCGCTAGGAATAAAAGTAGCAGAGGATCCTGAACAGTTCACAGTACCATTGATTCCGTTATTAACCGTAAAATTCAAGGTGGAACAATTGATGGTTTCATTAAATGCAACTGTAATGTTTGCATTTGTTGCGACACCTACTGCTCCCGAGAGAGGGCTTACAAGAGAAACTTGAGGAGGAACTAGGTCTGGTGCCACTCCTGTTGTAAAAGACCAAGCGTAATTTCCTCCGTTTAGTGCATTATTATTACTGTCCGTAACCGTATTTAAAATCGTTACTGTGTAGGTTGTATTAAAGGCAAGTGGAGGGATTGTCGGGGCAAAAGAGACAGTATTTCCGTTACAATTGATATTGATTGGAATCACAGTACCCGGAGTTGTAGGATCATCGTCCAGGGTGATTCCTCCTAAAATACTTCCACAATTCATGGCTTCACTAAAAGCGATACTTACACCTCCGTTGGTCGGAACGCCTATCGCAGCGTTTGCGGGAGTAACGACGGCAACACTGGGAGGAGTTAGATCGGGTCCTGGGCCTGTAGTAAAGTTCCAATTTATTGGAATGAGAGGATTATTAAAAGTATCTAATGCACCCTGATCGATTTCTACTGTGTAAGTAGTATTAAAGGCAAGCGGATTTACAGGATCTGGGGTCCAGGTAGCGGAAGTTCCAAAACAATTTACACTTCCTATAAGATAAACCCCGGTTGCCTGCCTCTTTAATCGAAAGGATGCGGAGGTCACGGAAGCGCAAGACATAGGTTCGCTAAAAACTACCATAGGGTTGGCATTGGTCCCTACGCCGTTTGCGTTGGCGGAGGGTACAGTAAATGTAACCGTGGGTTGAGTCTGATCGACTGCAGCAGCCGTCGTAAAACTCCAGGTAGAAGGTGTAAGTGGATTGTTTTGCAAATCCGTAATCGCATTTGAGACGGTAACCGTATAATTCGTATTTGGTGTCAAATTGCCTAAAGGAGTAAAGGATGCGGTTGTGCCTGTACAACCCGGATTCCCGTTTACGCTTCCAGGAATAAGTATATTATCATCTAAGACAATACTTCCGATGATCGTAGCACAATTGATAGGTTCACTAAAGGCAATACTGATTGTTTCGTTGATAGGAACGTTTTGTGCATTGGGAGTGGGATTTACAAAGGAGACGGTTGGAACCGTTAAATCGGGGGCAACTCCGGTTGTAAAAGTCCAGTTATATGCGTTTACAAGAGGATTATTAGCAAGATCTTTTGCTGTAGAAAGAATATCCACACGATAAACAGTATTAAAAGCAAGAGGATTATTAGGGGTAAGGGTGGCAACGGATCCTAAACAAACTACATTACTAGGTTCTAATACATTGGTAACATTATTTTTTAATGTAAAATTTACAATGTTGATGGAAGTGCAATTCATTGTTTCAGTAAACGCAATTTGAACGGAAGTATTATTAGGAACTAAATTGGCACCTATGGTAGGGGTTCTTAAAGATACGTCTGGCGCGACTAAATCAACAATCGTGTTGGTGGTAAAGCTCCAAGTATAGTCTTCTGAAAGAGAGGAGCCGTCCATTGATTTTATGTCTTTGGAAATGCTAACGGAATATACAGTTGATGCAGCCAAGGAAGACGTTGGATTGAATAAAAGAGTTTTTTCTGTAGAAGTGAAATTTCCCGGAATGATCGTATTTCCTTGTGTTAGTTGGATCGATTGAGATTGGATACTAGAAGAATCCAATTTTTGACTAAAACCAACTTGGATGGATGTGTTCAAAGAAACTCCGGTGACGTTGGGTCCAGGAGAAATTTGCGAAACGTTAAATGAAGAATCTGCACTACGATTGCTAAAATCTAAATATGCAAAAAATGGCATTGAATTTCCTTTTCCTTGGACGCAACCGATGCCCCCAAAAATCAAAATGGAAAAAGAAATAAAAGTTTTTATATATGAAATCACTAAAAAAGGCTCCAACAACTATAAAAAGAGTTGCCTCGAAATTAATTTTAGAAAAAGAATTTTTCACTTGGTTGAGAATTCAATTTTTTTCGCCTAAAAGATGTAAAAATATTGACATATTTTTTTTCTAAAAACTGGTTATGTTATAACTTGATGTCTGCTTTCTAATTAGGTCGGTTTCGAATTTTTATGGGATCGTATAAAGACAGATATAAAATTTAAACTCGAAATCAACTTTATAGTGATTCCGTATAAAGCTTTATGACTAATTTTGATAGACTTGAAAGACTAAAAGGTTGTAGGGTTCTTATTGATTTTTAAAATAGATGTCTGAGTCATTTTTGGGAACCTATTTTTGACATATTTTTTAATGTCAAATCAATGGATTTTGAGTGAGGCCCTCATACAACGATTCTTGAATATTTTTCTTAAATTCCAATTAAGTTAGTTGTGGATATCATTTTATGGCTGTTAGGTGAACGAATTTAAAAAGGAACTAAAGGTATGATCTTGGATTTTACAATAGTAGAGTTGTTGAATAATTAATTCTCCATCTTGTTTCTATTTTATGAAATGGTCGATTGAAGCAGTTTTGTTAACCATCGCTATGGAATTTTTCAACAACTCTAATATATATATTCTCGAAGAAATTTCTATTACTGATCTCTATAAAATTGAGTGCCATTAATTTTATCACAAAACGCTGGTTCCATACAAAGTATTAGGTACTTTATTATATAGTTATGAATAGTAGAGTCTATTTATTAAGTAATAAATTTTATTTTTTTATAAAAGAATCAAACTTTGGTATAGAGAACTTCTATTTTCAGAAGAGAAAATGCTTTTCTAATTTTTATAAATCAGACTCACATTAAATTATGAATCGGATTTTTAGAAACTGGAACTGGATTGGTTTATGGATTCTGATCTGGAGTTTATTTCCGATTTTTGGAGAAGGACTTAGAAATTTACCCGAGGCTCGAATTCCTTTAGATGAAGGAAAGAAATTAGAACCTAGTGAACTTGCAGAAAAAAAGGAAGGTTGGTATGTAACAGCAATTCCGTTATTGAGTTCGGATCCTGTAAGGGGGCAAGGAGGTGGTATTCGCGCGAGTTTATTTTTTAACGGAAAAAAAACAGATTTATATTATGAATATGAAGCGTATCGAAGTAAACTTACACTTCAATTGTTTCAAACTAATCAGGGAGTTAAAAATCATTTTATACAGTTTGATTCTCCTTATATATTAAATACTGCGTTTCGATGGAAAAGTAGTCTTAGCTTGGATTACAATCCTAATTCTCAGTATTTTGGAATTGGAGAATCTTCTCTTCAATCTCTTTCTTATAGTCCTAGAAATTTATCTGGGATCGGTCGTGTAGGGAATGCAAATTTTGACGCTTACGAAACTTCTCAGTCATACATCCGTCCTTCTCGTACTGGTTCGGAAATTACTCCAACGGTCAGTGATCAGGGTTATAACCAGTATCTGTTCAATTCTACTACTTTCTTTAATGGAATCGATTATACTTTTTGGAAGGCTTGGAAATGGGTGGTTGCAAATGAAATTTCCAGAAATATAATTGGTCACTCGGATGGAGTTTGGCATCCTTCCAAAGATCCATATTTTGCCGGAAGTATCTGGGAAACACCGGTTCCAAATGGAGAATCAAAGTTGACCGAAGATTATAGAGCCGGAAAAATCCGAGGATACAACGGAGGAGATATAGTTTATTTTAGAGCAGGTATTGCTTATGACACCCGGGATTTTGAGCCAGACCCGGATCGAGGTATATTAGCAGAATTAAATGTAGCAAACGTTTCTAAACGCACCGGTTCTGATTTTAATTACAATAAGATTTTTTTTCAGACAAAATATTTTTATAAGATTCTACCAGATGTTTTTGAAGAATTGGTGTTTGCTACAAGGGTCGCGTTAGGTTACACATCTTCTGGTGCTCCTTTTTCTGAAGTAAGATATATGTGGAGTTTGGACGGACCTATGACTGGAATTGGTGGTCTTCAAACGATGAGAGGTTATCGCCAAGATCGTTTTGTCGCTCCTGTGGTTGGTTTTGGAAGTGCGGAGTTTCGCTGGAGATTTGCTACATTCAAAATTTTTGATGAACTTTTTACTTTGAGTTTAGTTCCATTTGTTGACGTAGGTAGAGTCTGGGATTCTGAAAAAAGAATTAATTTACAAGGTTATAAACATTCTTGGGGAAGTGGATTTAGAATCATCTGGAATCAAGCTACTGTAATTTTGATAGATTTTGCTAAATCCAAAGAGGATTCTCAGATGTTTGTAGATTTTAGTCACGCGTTTTGAAAATTAAGAAAATCTTATTGAACTTGAAGTTTGGTTGAGTAAATTTTTTTTTACTACTCAGATGTATTAAAAAAATACTATGCTGTGCTTGTTTCAAAACTTAGAATGTGAAATCCTTTCCAAAAAAACAACAATTCTAGGTTTAGCGTAATTTTGCGAAGGTTTTGTTTTCTATCTCTTTAAAAAAATTCCCGTTAATTTTTGATACCATTTTCATACGTGCGAATAGTAAAATGCGTTTTTCAACTTTACAAGCTCTAAATCAATTAGCGATTGTTCTTCTGAAAACAAGTGTTTTAACATGAGTTAGTCGTAAAAAAATCTTGGCGAACAAAAAACTTAATATTGCTTTCATGTTTGCAACATAAATTAATTTCTCATTGGTTACACAAAACCAAGTTAAAATAACGTGAGTTCGGTGTAAGAAAAACTAAGAAGAATTTTCTAAAAGTAATAGTTCCTACATTCATTTATAGAAATGATTGATCTTAATTTTTAAAGACTAAAAACAGTGGAGTTCCCACAGATTAAGTCGCATAATAAATTGTTAATGCCATTTTTCGTTGTGCTAAATTGTCTACGTTCGAGTGAGTTTTCCGAATTGATTCGAACAACCTCTATACTTTTCTTTCCGAAATCGACTCCTATAACTTGACTTCTTGACTTTCCATTTCTTTTCTCCTAAAATGACAGAAGCAGAAGGGCTTAACAAAGTCGGGTAATAGCACCAGCACTTCTATACTCGGTCGACTTTGTTAAGTTACCACACATTGGTTTGCGGTGGCCGATTTTAGATTCATCTACGGGATCGCGTTCTATATTGAAACTAAAGACGATTATTATATAATATTTCCTGAATGCAATTGATTTACCAGAGTAGGTAAGCCGGTTCGCCCAGATTTTTTTTACGTCGAATTCACATTGCGTTATTTAGATGTTTTGAAATGAAACCTTTTTGAATCTTTGAAAAAAGTGAATTGTTTTTTAGATAGAATCCATTTTGAACGATTTTCTAAATCGAATATAAAAAGGATCGTAACCCATTGCTTTCCAAAATGAAACCGCATTTTCGTTTTCTACTATGGCTCTAAGTTCTATACTTTTGAACTCTTGGTCTTTTGCCCAAGATTCGCACGCTAGAACCAATGGTTTCATATAACCTGATTTTTGTTTTCCTCGTTTGGTTACGGCCAGATCGATGAATAGAGTTTTCTGTTCTTCTAAATAAGGTTTATCTTCCGTCCTGGCGATTAAAAGAGAAACAAGTTCATCTCCTAAAAAACCCCCTAAAAGTAATACTTTTCCAGTGCCTTTTAATTTTAGATAAACGTCTATCATCTTTGTGCCTGCACGGGGGCGAATTTTAAATATCCCATCTAACTGTAAAGAGTTGATTAGGCGAAAGAATTGATTTACAAGTTCGATTGAGGCCTCTCTATGTTCTGGAAGTAAATTAGCGATTTGAAATTTCTTTGAATTCGTTTTAGACTTAGGCATTTGGATTTCGAGTTTAACAAGAATGGTTTTTCTAAAGATTCAATTTGTCCATAGATTTGCATCTCCTATTTTATAAATTCAACTTGGACAGTATCAAGAATCTTTCTGTGAATTCTATTTAGAACTGTCAAATAGAGTGAGTTCGTGTAAGAAAAAATTTTCTTACTACTCGGACGTATGAAAATAGTACCAAGTTATTAACAGCCGAATTTGCGAAAAAAATAGCGATACTTAAACATGATGCAAATTCGGGATTTACGACATTTTAGAGCAGAACCCAAACATTCAAATTTTTGAAACAATCTAACCCAAGTATTTTATTCATGTGTCCGAGTAGTAAAGAATCGATCTTTAAAGTCCAGATTCTAACTTTTTTCAGAATTATGGTTCTTTATGTCGATTCACGTTAAAATAAAATACCCAAAAAGTCCGCTTCTAAACTGGGCTTGTCTGTAAAATTTATGATACGTTGATCTCTATTGATTCTTACAAAGTGGAGTATCGTAAATTTTTATGCAAAAACTCTACTTTAAAGTGAGTCGGCATAAGATGCTTGTGCACTTAACGATATAGTTCTGAATAAAAGAAATCTTTATTTTTTAGGTTGTATTTTTAACTCTTTTTTAAAGATGTTTCCAATTGAATGAGAAGTGATTTTACTGTGATAAAAACGATCCGAAAAAAAATTTTAGGACTTTATCTAATTGTACAAAGTCTAGTTTTTACTTTTGTACTTTGTTCAGAAAATAAATTAGAAATTCCTAAAATTTTTGAATCTTCTCGAGAAGAACTTGGACCTGACTCCATTGATAAATTTTTTTCTGAACATAACGAATATGTTTCCGATGGTTTTGACTTTCCAGTGGGGAAACCGAATGCAAAGGGTTATATGGATAAACAACCCTTTGGAAAAAATTTTCATCTGGGTGAGGATTGGAATGCAGTTGGTAGAAACGACTACGGAGATCCGGTTTATGCGGTCTCACATGGAATCGTGAAATTTGTAGGTGACGAAGGTCCTGGTTGGGGAACCGTGATTATGATAACTCATCTGCTTCCCAACGGAAAACGAATCAATTCTCTTTATGCACATCTTTCTAAGATAAACGTTTCTAAAGGAGATCAAATCCGAAAAGGCAAAATGATCGGTAGAATCGGTGACGCCAATGGTCGTTACGGACCACATCTTCACTTCGAAATGCGAGATGATTTTTTTCTTCCGACCGGACCTGGTTATAGTAGAGATCCTTCTGGTTATCTCAATCCAAAAGTATTCATTCGTAAGAATCGAAAATTGAAGTGATCGATAAACATTTCTTTTTCTGTATCAAAGAGCTTTTTGTGAAATGTTTTTCACAAAGCCAGAAACGGTTTCAAAGTGCCTTACATTTTTTCCAGTGTTTTCATAAAACTTTAGAAATGTGGGAACTCCTAAAATAGTTTTACTGTAAAATCGTGATTTGTAATAGTTCCTACATTTTTAAATTAAGAACTTGTTGTCCTAAGACCTCAAAGAATTTTACGAGATAATTCTTTAAACATTTTTAATAAAATGCAGTAGTTCCTACAAATTAGGTCGCATTTGACAGTTTACGAACTTTCAAGTAGTTCTAATGTCGTTAAATTTGCGTAATAGTTCCCACATTGGACGATTTTGGGACCAGCTCTAAAAAGAAACCGAGTTCGATTGAGAAAGAATTTTCTAAAAGTATGAAGTCCCTACAATTTTAGAATTAGTTCGTAAAATCGTGGTTTGTGGTAGTTCCCACATTGGACGATTTTGGGACAAGTTCTAAAAAGAAACCGAGTTCGATTGAGAAAGAATTTTCTAAAAGTATGAGTTCCTACAATTTTAGAATTAGTTTGTAAAATCGTAGTTTGTGGTAGTTCCCACATTTTAGGAATCGATCTATAAAATTCGGGTCCCAACTTTCTTCAGAGGAATGGATCATGATCGAACTCACATTAAAATAAGAATTTAAACTCAATGTTCTCGCTCCCAGGTTTGTGATAAAAATCGCTTTCCTTTGGATTTTGATTCTTGTGATAAATATCATACCAAGTGTTATAAATAAAAGGATTTCGATCGAATCTATTTCTGAGATTCTTTGAAAAATCAAATTGACAGTATATGCTTGAACCTTTTCCGTTTGGTTCTGAAATATAGAAACAGGAAATCCATGAAGAAATTTCTGATATTCGTAAGTTTTGTAATCAGTCTGTTTTTTGTAACAACCGGAGCCGTCTATGGACAACAAGAAGATTGTTCTAAGTTGGCATTTATGGACGATGTCCAACGGAAACCAAGAACGGATTTACCCTTTCCCATCTCTGAAATGAGACGTCTGAGGCCAGAAGATATTTGTAAAAAGAAAGAAGGTTGGTTTCCCACCGGTCTTCCACTTTTGAATTCTGATCCGAACGTAGGTGTTGGATATGGGGTCCGGGTATTTTTGATCAACAACGGTAAAAAGTCCGATCCGTTTTTTGAATATGCTCCGTATCGATTTAGAATGTTCGCTCAGTATTTTAATACGACTAAAAATAGACAGTATCAAGACATCAGTTTTGACGCTCCTTATATCTTTGATACCAAATGGAGACTAAGAGGAGATTTAATCTATGATACGAATCCAAATACTTTATACTATGGAATAGGAGAGAGATCCTTAGAGACTCTTTCCTACCAAGAACGCAATCAATCGGGAGGCGAAGTCGTAAGAAACGCGACTTACCACGAAAGAGAAAAGAATATTTATTTTACAAGACCTGGAGGTCCAGGGGATCCAGTCGATTTTCAAGGAACCAATTACTCTGGTTTTCCAAATAATGACGCGTTTCGGGTAACGGATCGAATGTATAACCGCTATGACATTCGTTCCCCACAAGCTAATCTCAGTGGAGAGCATATCTTTTTCGGGGGATTAGTTAGGGCGGTCGCTGGAATCCGAGTTTCTCAGAATATAATCAAAATCTTTGACGGTCAATTTGTAAAAAGTACGGATCCTTTGACAGAAGGAACGCCTTTTAGTAATTCTGGTATAACTCCTAACGGAAAAACAAAAGTAACCGAAGATGCAGAAGCTGGAAAAATCATAGGGGCTAATGGCGGTAATGTGAAGTCGGTTCGATTTGGATTGGTCTTAGATACTCGGGACTTGGAGCCAGATCCCAACCGAGGAATGTTTGTGGAAGCGACTTATGAAAAAGTCGCCAAAGCTTTTGGATCTGATTTTCAGTATTCCAAATATTTTACTCAGGTCAAATTATTCTACAGCCCGTTTCCGAAGGTATTTGATAAACTAGTCATTGCAGGTAGAGGGGCGTTTGGTTTGACCGAAGGGGACGCACCTTTTTTCGAATATAGAAATTTATGGTCTACAGAAGGTGGAATTACTGGTCTCGGAGGATTAAGAACTCTGAGAGGTTATAAACAAGATCGATTTGCTGGTAAAGCAATGGGATGGGGAAATATAGAACTTCGTTGGAAGTTTTTCGATTTTAATATAGCCGGACAACATTTTGCTCTGAACTTGGTGCCTTTTATGGATTTCGGTAGAGTTTGGGACGACGAACATAACGTGGGGCTTAAGGATTATAAATATTCCCGAGGTTTAGGATTTAGAATCGCCTGGAATCAGAGTACAATTTTGATGTTGGACTACGCGGTTTCCAAGGAAGACAAACAAGTATTTATGAACTTTAATCACATTTTCTGAGGGAATCATGAAAAAATATCAGTATATTCTAATATTCTATATCTTATTTTCTTTTTTTGTAAATTGCGAGGAGAAACCGGACGATACTACTTTAGGTTTTATTAATGAGGACGAGAAAGTATTACTTGCAGGTATGTTATTTTTTAACCCTTATTCGGTTGATACTACTTCCGGAACGATTACCGATACAACGAGTAGGTTGATGTGGAAAATTTGCACACAGGGGCAGGCTCTTAGGGTAGGACAAAACGGCCAATATGATTGTGAAGGGATTAACGATGCTTCTACAATCATAGGAAGATACGGAGCCTCTCTTTTTCAATATTGCTCTCTCAATCTAAACGACTGTAATACCATTTCTATCCCGCAGGTTTTAGTAGGACAAACTCCCGGATTTTCCGGAACAAGCGAGGCTTACGATACTTGTTCTCAGGATCGTACTGCAGGACATTCTGATTGGAGACTTCCCACCTTACCAGAGTTAAAGGCTTTGACCGCTTCCGGAAGTTTGAATTCTTTTATTTTAAAATTTCCGAACACTGTAGAAGACCATTACTGGACTTCTTGGACAAAGGAAGGAACTGTAGATACGGCTCATACAATTAGTTTTGAAGCTTCTCATTTTGGGGAAGAAATGGCTTTTGCAAAAACAAATCGAAACTTTGTCCGATGTGTTAGAAGTCTTCCCTAATCATTGGAGAATCAAAAAATTTTATGGATTTATCTAAATAGAAATAGGAGTATGTTTCATCCAAACCTCTTTGATTGATAAAAAAATTATGCGAATGTTTGTGTGAAAACTACTACGTTCACTTTAGAAAAATCTTTCAAGAATCTAAAATTGGACAAAAAGTTAAGTTGGGGAAAACTCGCCGTATTTCGTTATATTTACGGCGAGGAGATCATACTTTTAGTTGGTTTTTGTTTGTAGAAGTAAATCCTTTTCACTTGTTTTAGGAAATGCGTTTCGTATAACGGCTTTTAACTTTCTAAAATAGGATTTTAGAAAAATTTAGATCTATTTTAGAGGAATTTATCACATTACTCTGGTTATGAGAAAATTTTAAAAGGCGACTTTAGAATTTAGGAAACTTTTAAATGTTTTACCGTAAATGAAAAGATTATTAGATTGATTTTTTAGAATATACCTAAAATAGTATATTCTATTTTTTTAACGTATATTGATTTTGGTAAATAATTGTAAATTTTTGGTTCTAAATAGATGAAAAACGATAACCAGATTTTGAAACTGCAAAGATCTTCCATTCCTATTTTTTGCAAAATTAGAAAGTGGAATTTAAAAAATTTCTACAAATCCTTTTTTACAATTTTTGTAATTCCTGGATGTATTTTTATTTCTTCTTTAAAAATTTCTGCCCAAGAAAATTTTACTGGTTGTGACAAACCAGAAGCAAGAAAGGATCTTCCGTTTTCGATCGATCGGGTCAAACAGATGTGTAAAAAAGATCTGGATAATAAAAAAGAAGGTTGGTATCCTACGGGACTTCCTTTGATTAATTCCGATCCAAATGAAGGAATTGGATATGGGGTCAGAGTTTATGGCTATAACAATGGAAAAAAAAGTGATCCGTTTTTTGAATATACTCCGTATAGACTTCGTTTTTTTGCACAATATTTTAATACGACAAAAAATGCTCAATACCACCAACTCAGTTTGGACATGCCCTATGTAGCAAATACGCAGTGGAGGCTTCGCGCGGATGCTTTACTTACGATTACTCCTACTACTTTGTACTTCGGTGTAGGAGAATCCACGTTAAAACCTTTAACGTATCACGAACGAAATCAGCCAGGCGCGCCACAGGTTACGAATGGGCAGTACGGTTTACAGGAATCTACGTTTCAATATCAAAGACCGGGAGGTTCCGGAGATCCGATTGAACTTGGAGGTAGGCTTTATTCAGGAGTTTCTTCTGGCCCTGGGTTTAATGTAACAGATCGTATGTACAACCGTTATACGATTCAAACTCCTCAGTTGAATTTCAGTACAGAGCGATCTTTTTTTCACGGAACTGTAAGGCTCGTGGCTGGTTTTAGACTTTCGAATAACATTGTACATGTGAACGACGGAAAATTTGTAAAGTCGGTGGATCCAATTTTTGAAGGAACTCCTTTGAGTAATTCGGGGCAGGTTCCAAACGCTAAAACCAAACTTACCGAAGACGCGGAAGCCGGAAAAATTTTAGGCTATCACGGAGGATTTGTAAATACTGCTAAGATTGGTCTTGTGTATGATACGAGAGATTTTGAACCAGATCCAAACTCCGGTGTTTTTTTGGAAGGCACTTATGAGAAGGCCTCTAAAACGATTGCTTCCGATTTTGATTTTCAGAAGTATTTTGGACACGCAAAGTTCTTTTATAGTCCGTTTCCGAAGACGTTTGAAAAATTGGTTTTGGCTTCCAGATTCGGTTTTGGGATTTCGGATGGGAATGTTCCATTTTTTGAATATAGAAATCTTTGGGGTACGGAAAACACTGTCTCCGGTTTGGGTGGACTTAGGACGCTTAGGGGTTATAAACAGGATCGATTTGTGGGACGTGCGATGGGTTTTGGTACGTTGGAACTTCGTTGGAAATTTTGGTCATTTTCAGTTGGGGGAGAATACTTCGCGTTAAACTTAGTTCCTTTCTGGGATTTTGGCAGGGTTTGGAACGATGAACACAAGGCGGGTTTAACTGATTATAAATATTCTCAGGGTTTAGGTCTTAGAATTGCTTGGAATCAAGCGACGATCATCATGATGGACTATGCAGTTTCTAGAGAAGATAAACAACTCTTTGTCAATTTTAGTCACGCTTTCTAAGGAGACCGTTATCGTTTTCCTTTAGAAAACAATTTGGTAAAATTCGGATTTTGTAATAGTTCCCACACAATTTCAGAATTTAATAGTA
>NZ_FTNA01000004.1:0-225689 GCF_900156205.1 Leptospira interrogans | reverse complement strand
AGTAGATTCAGATTTTGTAATAGTTCCCACAATTTCTAAATCAAAGAAGAACTTTTTCGTTTCTGATTTCCGTATCTATTCTAGAAGGATTTCTATTTTCAGGATAATCTGTGGAAAAATGAAGACCTCTACTTTCTTTTCTGGCAAGTGCAGAACGAATGATCAGTTCTCCTACAATTACCAAGTTACGCAATTCGATGAGTGGATTTGTGATCACGGTTCGATTGTAGTAGTCCTTTACTTCGTCGTAGATCAGATCCATTCTACGTTTTGCCCTTTCTAATCTGAGATTAGAGCGGACGATTCCAACGTAATTGCTCATCGTATTTTTAATTTCGTTTAGATCGTGAGAAATCAAAACCCACTCTTCTGTGTTGACCATACCCTCTTTGTTCCAAGAAGGAATTTCATCGTGTGCTTTGGTAAATTTCGGACTTTCTTTTGAAATTCTTCCAGCGATCCGATTAGAGAATACGAGACATTCTAAAAGACTGTTAGAAGCAAGACGGTTGCCACCGTGAACACCAGTACAAGCGGTTTCTCCAGCTGCTGAAAGATTAGAAATCGTAGTTCTACCTTCTAAATCCGAAGCTACACCTCCACATAAAAAATGTGCAACCGGAACGACCGGAATCCGATCCGTGGTGATATCAATACCCAGTTCCTTACATTTTTCATAAATGGAAGGAAAGGATTCTCTAATTTGAGAAGAAGGAAGGTGTGTAACGTCCAACCAAACATGAGCTTCTCCTCTTTTTTTCATCTCTGAATCTATGGCTCTTGCTACCACGTCCCTAGGAGCCAGATCGCCCATAGGATGATAACGTTTCATAAACGTTTCGCCGTCTCGATTGAGTAAAATTGCTCCTTTACCACGTACCGCTTCTGAGATCAAAAAAGAATTTCCGTCTTTGTGATAAAGTGCAGTAGGATGAAATTGATAGAATTCCATGTTTTTAATCAGGGCACCCGCTCTGTATGCAGAAGCTACACCGTCTCCGGTAGCGATTTTAGGATTAGTGGTATGAGAATAAACCTGGCCTGCTCCGCCGGTGGCAAGAATTGTTTCTCTTGCTAAAATAGGAAATACTTCTCCCGTATGGTTGGAAAGGACGTAGGCCCCGTAACAGATTAAACCTTTTTGTTTTAAATGATGTGGAGTAATTAAATCTACTAAAGTATGATATTCTAATATCTGAATGTTTATATTTTGTTTTACTACATTTAAAAGAGTTTTTTCGATTTCTCTTCCGGTTCTGTCGTGTGCGTGTACAATTCGGTTTTTACCGTGCCCCCCTTCTCTGGAAAGATCAAATTTACCGGAAGGTTCTAAATTGAACGGAACTCCATAATTTAAAAGTTCTTTTACTAGAGGAGGCCCTTCTTCTACTAAAACTTGAACCGCCGCAGGATCACAAAGCCAGGCTCCTGCTTCTAGAGTATCTCTTACGTGATCTTCTAGCTTATCTCCTTCTGCAAATACGGAAGCGATCCCACCTTGTGCATAGTTTGTGTTGGATTCATAGTCCGATTTTTTTGTGATTATGATTACGGAGCCGTAGGGAGCGAGTTTTAAGGCCGCAAAAAGACCTGTAATTCCGCTCCCTAGGACTAAAAAGTCCGTTTTGATACGGGGCATTTTATTTCTTTTTTTGTGTAGAGAGTAAGGCTTCTATATAATCCAAGGAACGGATCAATTGGTAGTCCGGCTTGATAGGATCGTTTTTATGAGACGCAATGAAATCGGACGCCTTACCGTTCTTTTGAACCCAGGCTTCTAATTTCTTCACGTCGAAAGAACTTTTTTCTTCAGCCTCTGGAGGAAGTTCGGAAAGATGATTCCACATGTTTTCTTCTCTAAATCGAAATGGAAACGAACCGTCTTCTTCGGAAGAAATGTCAATGTCTGGTTTTACTCCCACAACTTGAATCGTGTTTCCAGAAGGAGAATAGTAACGAGCTTGTGTAAGTTTGATCAAATAGTCATTTCCTAAAGGCATTAACTTTTGCACA
This sequence comes from Leptospira interrogans, assembly GCF_900156205.1. GTDB lineage: Bacteria > Spirochaetota > Leptospiria > Leptospirales > Leptospiraceae > Leptospira > Leptospira interrogans. The sequence goes on along the minus strand of NZ_FTNA01000004.1, from coordinate 223,676 downwards.
GTAGCCTTTCCGAAAGTTCTTTCTCCTAATAAAATTCCTCTTCCATGGTGTTTGATCGCGCTGGCTACGATTTCAGAAGCGGAAGCGGATTTAGCGTTGATCAGAACGGCTAACGGTAAATTGGTGATGTCCTTGTTTTTTGCGTAAGCGTCTTCGGGGCTACGATTCGGACTTTTGGTGGAAACGATCAGACCCTTTTCGATAAACATATCTGCAATGTCGATTGCAAGGTCTAAGTAACCACCAGCGTTATTTCTTAGATCTAAGATCAACGCTTTGAGTCTGGTGCCTTTCGCTTGGGCTTCTTTATCTAGTTCTTTGTATTTTTCTATGATTTCTCTGTCTACGGAAGGGCCTTCTTTCGACTTCACAAAACCGGTGAGTTTGATATAACCAATATGTTCATGACCCTCGATGAGTTTACTACTTAGGTTTTTGATTTCAATTGTATCTCTAACTACTTCAATGTGTAAGGTTCCTGGAACTCCTTTTCTCTGGATGGTAAGTGCTACTTTAGAACCTTTTTTACCTTTGATCTTTTCTACTACCTTGTCTAAAAGAATTCCTTTGATTGATTTTCCATCAACTGCAAGGATCACGTCTCCGGAACGGATTCCGGCGTTGACCGCAGGTCTTCCTTCCAATGGGTTTTCCACTACAACTTCTTTGTTACCTCCACCGGAAAGAATGGCACCGATTCCTTCAAAACTTCCGTCTTGAATTTTGGCCATAGATTCTTCCCAAGCGGATCTTAAGAAAACGTTACTATGTGGATCTAAAGAAGATAAATAACCGTTCGCTGCTGCAAGGATCACGTCGTTCATTGTAAATGGTTCTTTGGATTTTTCTTCAGATTCTCCAAAAGGATCTTTTAAAGGAGAGTCCTTATACTTATCTAAATTGGTTTCTATAAATGCGAGTACTCTATCAAAATCTTTTTTATTAAAACCGGTTCGTTCCCATTTAGAAGCGAGGACGTTCTTACGGATCTTTTCTCTTTCTACGATCTTTTTAACTTCTTCGTCGCTTACCTTGGATTTATTTGCGTCTTCTTTGAGTTTACGATCTCGTATCTTTTCTACTTCCGCATAATCCGGATCAAAAAGGATAAAGGAATCGTCTGTGGAAATTTTGAATGTTTTACCTGGAAAAATTTCGTCTTTTTCTTCATATTTATCTCTTTCCTTGAAATAACTTTCCGGATAGAGATAAATAGAATGAGGAAGGGATAAAAGAGCATAGATTGCCGCTTCTCGGTAAGCTCGGTTTTTATCGATATTTTTGTCGATATAGTAACGAGAAACATGACTTACGACGTTATCAAAATCTTTGAGCGTAAAGTCTGCCTTGACCGGAGACTTACCAGATGTAGGCTCGCAGAATAGGATAAAAATGGCCAAAAGAGTGGAAAGTAACAACGAAAATGCGGTAGATCCTTTTTTCAAACTCATGTCCTTTCAGAAAATTTTCAGTTCATTCTCTATTGAAATCTCAAAGTGTCAATCTCTTTGGAATGTAAGTTTTGTCTTATTGATTTTTGGATTTTACTGTTCTACTATTTCCATGCCCGGTTCAGGAAGGTTTGCCTTAGAGATGGTCCAAGAACAGGCGATTCTGGAATTTTACGGAACCCCGGAAGAAAGGGAATCTTCCGTTAAGCTACTTAAGTCCAGTTGTAGATCCTTACATCCGGATCGAGCTTTGTCTTGCTATAATCTTTCTATACTTTTAGCCTCTTCAAAAAATTATTCCGAAGCATTGGAATATGCGCTTCGAGCCAGAAAGGCAGATCCGTCTGATAGTCTTTACAGAGATCAGGTATTTCAGATCGCGTATCATTTGGAGTTAGAGCAGGGAGAAGCGCTTTCCGTAGACGAAGTAGAGAAGAGATATTTCAGAGCGATTAAAAACTGTAAAGAAGGAAAAAAGAACGAAACGCTTTCGGATTTGATTGTACTGGCCGCTTTGAAAGAAATCGGAAAGGAATCCTTACAAAAAGGAATTTTTGCGGAATGTGTGGGAGAATCGGAATCTCTGGTTCACTTAAAGCCGAATGAAGTAAATTATATAAAAGAATATTATAAATTTCTAGAAAATTCACATCCGTATAAAGAGGTTTGGGATGTAAGTGGTACTGTACGTAGACAAACCTTAGAAAAGATGCAGATTCCAAATCAGGAAGTCACAAAAACTTGGAAGGAATTTAGGCAATCCGTACGATCCAAAAATAAAATACAAGCCGTAGAACACTTGAAAAAGTTCAAAGAAAGTCTAGAAAAGGTTTCTCAAAAGAGTCAACAATCTAAAAATTTGGCTCTAAATCTCAAAAAAGCAGCCTTTTATTTGATTCAAGGAGATCCTAGTTTTGAAGGATTTAGACATCTTACGAAAGAGCTTGAAGATAATCCTTAACACTTTGATCGATTCCGGTTTCCAAGGCTCTAGAAATCAATCTATGTCCGATGGACACTTCTTGGAGACCTGGAAGTTGGGAAAAAATTTTCAGATTATTATGATCCAGATCGTGACCGGCGTTGATTCCCATTTTTTGATTTAGAATTTCAGTAGCGGCCGGAACATACTCGGTTTCAAAACGTTTTTTTCCAATTTGAGGAGAATGATCGAATGCTTCTGCAAAAGGACCCGTATAAAATTCTACTCGATCCGCGCCGGACAAAGAGGCGAGTTTTAGGTTTTTCAGACCGGTTTCTACAAAAAGGGAAACTCGTATCTTATCTTTCTTTAGAATTTTAGAATATTCGGAAAGGATTTCCATGTCTTTTTCAAAATCGAATCCGTGATCCGAAGTAATTTCTCCTGGGGTTACTGGAACGAGAGTCGCCTGGTCTGGTTTTGTTTTTAGAACCAAATCTAAAAAGCGGGGAGAGGGTTCTCCTTCTAAATTATATTCGATATTTGTATTATTCTTTCGATTGTAAGAATCAATAAATTCCTTTAAAATAAAAACGTCTTCTTTTCGAATATGTCTTTCGTCTTCTCTGGGATGAACCGTAATCCCGTGCGCCCCGGCTTTCAAAACCAAATTTGCAAAATATAAAAGATCTGGAATATTTCCCCCTCTTGAATTACGTAGAGTTGCGATTTTATTGATATTTACGCTGAGTTTGACTTTCAAAATTGGATTCTCCTTTTAATACAATTTAGAAATGGAAATTCGTTTTTACAGAATAGAGTAACATAAATTTTGAGACGAATACTAAAAACTCGATTTTATAGTTCTCGAGTAGAGTTAACTGTATTTTTAGATCGTATTTTAAAACCTCAAAAAAAGAAACGAGTATAAATACGTCAGTTTAGCTTTAAAAGCTATCTCTTAAGAAAAGTTCTATTTTTAAAAATCAAAAAAAGGAAAATCAACGGATTCTTTTCCTTGCGTTTTTTTCAAAAATCGGTTAAGGTTTTTGCCCGTCCTTCAAGTAAGAGGCTATAATTGATTTCTGCTTGAATGTCGCTACCTCTCACATAACATGGTCAATTCCGATGGCAAATAACAAAAAGACTAAGCCCAAAAAAACTGCCACGGCCGCGGCTAAAAAAAAGGCAACGGCAAAAAAAGTTGCGCCCAAAAAAGGGAACGCATTGGCAAAAAAGAAAGTTGAGATCATCAAAAAGGCTCTATCGAGTCCTTCTACAAAATCTAAACCTGCAAGTACGAAAAAAGTCTCCGGATCTAAGGTTGCTACTTCCCTCAATCCTCTCGGAAAAAAATGGACCTGTCATACTTGTTCTACCAAATTTTACGATCTCAACAAAGAAGAAAAGATCTGTCCTAAATGTGGAGCGGATCAAAATAAACGTCCAGTTGCACGTACTCGTACTGTTCGTCCTAAAGTTGTCGAAGAAGAAGTCATAGAAGATGATGTTTTAATTGAAGACGATGAAATGGAGTTCACCGAAGAACCACTGGAAGAAGCCTTGGAGGAAGAAGATGACGATGCGGAAGAACAGGAAGAGTAATCTTCTTCTTTGACTTTTCCGATTTTGATCCTTGCCGCTCCGACCGGAGCGGGTAAAACTTCTCTCATTACCGAACTGGATCCTACACGGTTCGAAATTCTTTCTTTTGATTCCAGACAAATTTATAGGGAAATGCCGATTGGAACCGCTGCCCCCACAAAAGAGCAGCAGTCAAAAATTCGTCATCACCTCGTAGAAGTTTTATCTCCTAAGGAAAGTATAGACGCCGGGCTTTACAATCGAATGGCGGAAGAAGCTTTGCAAAAAGTATTAAATACCGATAAAATTCCAGTTTTTACTGCGGGCACTGGTTTTTATCTAAAGGCGTTTTTGTTTGGAATGTTTCCAGTGCCGGAGATCAGTGTTTCCGTTCGAGAACGGGTTCTTTCTATGAGTATAGAAGAAAAAAAGGTTCTTTTGAATGACTTAGATCCGGAGGCTTTGGATAAAATATTTTCAGGAGACGATTATAGATTGGGTAGGGCTTTAGAAGTCAATTTGATGGGAGAGAAATGGTCCCGTTTGAAAATTGATCCAAATACTTCTGCGATTTATAAATACAATTTGGAAATTCGTCTGGGCATTTTTTTGGATCTAGATCGGAAAGAACTTTATGAAAGAATTAACCTAAGAGCTAAACGGATGATCGATTTGGGAATGGCAGATGAGGCTTGGGAGATTAGAGAAAGATACGGAGAATCTTGTCCTGGCCTCAAATCTTTAGGCTATAATTTTGCACTTGAAAATAAAAAAGGAAACTCCAATGTAGAGACATTCCTTGTGGATTTAAGTCAATCTCACAGGAATTATGCCAAAAGACAGATCACTTGGTTTCGAAAAGAAAACTACATCCAAGCTATGGATCGGTCCGAGGCGCTGGAACGGATCAAACATATAAAATAAACGGAAATAAAAAAAGATGTCTGCTAAAAACAATATACAGGACCAACTCTTAAACACTGCCCGGAAGGATAAATTGGATCTTACGATTTATCTACTGAACGGGGTTCCCTTGAAAGGCAAAGTGGTGAGCTTCGATAATTTTACGATTGTGCTCGAACAAGAAAATAAACAGAGCCTCGTTTATAAACACGCTATTTCTACGATCATTCCCGCCAAGATTATCAAGCTATATACCGAGGAAGCAAAAGACAATAAAGACGCAGCTCAAGGATAATGCGATTTTGGATTAAGTTATTTTGGGTTCTCGTTTTTGGGACCCTCGCGGCTTTTTTTTATTTTTGTATTCATACTCTCAAAGAAAGAGAGTCGCTTCTTGTACTGGATGGTTCCGAAGAATTATTAGATTATACTTCTGGACCTGGTTACGTGTTCGAATGGAAAACGATTTTTCCCTGGAAATACACAGTGGTTCGTTTTCCCATCTTTTCTAAAATTTCCAATGTAGTTTTAAACATAGATCTTTCTTCTGGAATGTTTCCCGAAAATTCCCCAGAAGGAAAAATCAAAATTTCCCTAGAAGTTAGATATTCTTTATATCCAAACAAGGCTTTTGAGTTTTTGGAAGCTGCTGGAATTGGACAAGAAAAGATAGATGCATATATTAGAAAAGTAGTATATTCTGTAATTCGCAAAAAAGTAGAAGAGTTTTTGGCTAATCCAAATGCTCTTAAAACCAATTTAGATAATTATCTGAGGACAAGTTTTTCTTCGGAACTACTTTCTGAGGAAAAAACATTTCAAAATTTGAATCTAAGAATTTTAGATTTACAGGTTCCGGAACCCGCTCTGATTACTGGTGTTTATAGAAATCAAAATCTGATTCTTCAAAAAAAATTAGATCTTGCGACCGCCCTAGGAAAAGCGGAAGCTCATAAGATTGAGGAAGACGCAAAAATTTCTTCGCTTCTTAGACGTTTGGAAAAGACTAAAGATTTTATAACTAAAAATCCGGATATGAAAGAGTTTCTTCTTTATGAAAGTTTATCCGACAACGTAGAAGTGATTTTACTTCCTTCGGAGATGATCTTAGGAGAAGTTCCGTCCTCTAAAAAGAAAAAGAATTCTAAAAGACCCAAAGAGGTAGAATGAACCAAGACAAACCGGTAGTTTTGATTATGGCGGGTGGAAAGGGAGAGCGTTTTTGGCCTCGTTCTAGAATTTCCACACCGAAACAACTTCAGAAAGTATATTCTAATAAAACACTTTTACGAGAAACTTTAGAACGAGCTCTTACAATTACTACGATAGATCGTATTTATATCGGAACTAACGCGAGCCTGAAAAAATCAATTTTAATTCAGGAAAAAAATTTCCCCGAAAAAAATTTTATCATAGAGCCCGAAGGAAAAAATACGGCTCCTATCATCGCACTTGCTTCTTTATATTTTCAGGAAAGATATGGCGACCCACTACAGGTAGTGTTGTCTGCGGACGCTTGGATTCATCCAGTAAAAGAATTTACAAAGACGATTTCTAAGGCTTTAGAATATACAAAGGAGCATCTGGTTTTACTAGGAATCAAACCCAATCGTCCTGAAATAGGATATGGTTATATAGAAGCAGGAAAATCAACTGACGCCTGTTTTGCGGTAAAATCTTTTTATGAAAAACCAGATGTAAAAACTGCACTCAAATATATTAAAAAGAAAAACTTCTATTGGAATCCGGGGATTTTTTTATGGAGAACTTCTATAATATTAGAGGAATTTAAAACATATTCTCCTAAAATTTTAGATCCTCTTAAAGAGCGATTTCCTTTTAAAAAAGCGGGAGAACTTGCTGCGGCTTTTAAAATAATCCCTTCTGAACCTGTGGACATAACGATTATGGAAAAAAGTTCTCGTATCAAAATGGTTGAGGCTAGTTTTGGCTGGGATGACGTAGGATCTTGGACTTCATTAGAAAGGGTGATGCCCGGAGACGAGTTGGGAAACAGACATATGGGAAAAACGATTTTGTTCCACAAGTCTTCCGGAAATATCACTCAGACTCGTAAAGAGTTCACAGCCGTTTTAGGTGTAAACGATTTGATTGTTGTAGAAGAGGAAGACGTTTTATTTATCAGTACAAAATCAGGAATAGGTGATATTAAAAACCTAGTCTCAGAACTTCGTAAAAATAAAACTTTACAAAAGTACACGGAATAGTTTTTTGACAGGAAGGAAAATCTAAGGAGTTCTTTAATGCCTTCAGGTAAAAAAAGAAAGCGCAGAAAGATCGCTACTCATAAAAGAAAGAAAAAGAGAAGAGCGAACAGACATAAAAAGAAAAAGTAATCCGTAGATTTTTCTCCGGGACCAAAATCCCGGAATCAAGCTAGAGAATATTTTAAGATAGTTAAGCCCATTTTTATTTCTACCGATAAATTGGTATGGGCTCATTTCAGGATTATTCAATTTTTCGCAAATGGTGGAAAAAAGAAACTCCACCTGCGAAAGGTTATACGAAATCGTATTCTGCCACAACTTCATCCGGAGATATACTCCAAGCAGACCTCAACTTTCACGATAAAAAAGTCCGTTTAACTCTCGAAATTGCAAGTGAAAACGGAAAGATCTATATTGCTACCATTAAAGACGGAGAGATAATTCAGGAAAAAGATCTTTCCAGCGGAAGAATGGTTCCTATCTATTCTAAACTCGCGCCGTTTCAAGAAGTGTTTTCTTGCTTACCGGATCCGGATCTCCTAAACACCCTAGGTGGTTTATATGGAATCTCTAAACAACCTTTAGGTCATGTAGAAGAACAAACTCACAGACCTTGGGAAACCTCAACTCGATACGATCATATTTTTGGAATCAATCGGGAAAAAACTTTATGGCAGAGAATTTTTTCTAGAAACCGAAAATACAAAGAACCTTGGATCGTTCGTGTTAAGAAAAGATTTTGGAGCGAACTTCAAGATTTAATTCTGGGTGCTTGTTCTGCGCTCGGAATTTATTACGCATATACAGATTTCTATATGCTTGGATTTTCTCTTGCCGTTTTCGGTTTGCTTTTTGGCGGTTTAGACTGGATACTGAGAAAAAGAAATCCGCTCTTTGTAAAAGTAATTCTATTTATGAGTCTTGGATCTTACTTTTACTACGTCGGATATACCCGGTATTGAGGTAAATCATGTCATCCGAAATAGACCACCAATACATTTTGTTCAGCTTGGGAGATGAAGAATATGCGATTCCTATTTCCTTAGTAGACGAGATCATTAAGATTCACAATTTAATTAGAATTCCAAAAGCAAAAACTTATTTTGCAGGGATTATGGATATACGTGGTAAAGTGGTCAAAATGGTAGATCTGGCGATTAAACTTACTGTTCCTAGAGAAGGAGAAATGGCTTATGATAGAGCGATCGTGGTCAAAGTAAGTGGCCAATCTGTTGGAATTATTGTGGATAAGGTGGCTAACGTGGTTTTATTTCCACCAGAGTCCATCAATCCTCCTCCACCTTCTGTAAAAGGGATTTCCGGAAGATATATTACAGGTATCGGAAAGAAAGACGATCGATTTATCATTATCATAGACGTGGAAAAGATTTTGGGAACGGAAGAATTAACCGAATTGGGAAACAATGTCGGATGAAAAAAACAATTTCCAAAATCGGAGTTGGTCCGATAGAGACGGTTTTGGTCAAAGTCGTTTTAGCTTTTTAAATTTTACTCAATCAATAATTTTTATTTTATTGTGCCTCGGAACGTTTTCTATTTTTGCGGACGAACAAGATAGAAGATACGATTCCAAAAATTTATATGACCCCCCTTCGGTAAAGATCACCGAACAAGACTTAAATGGTCTGCGTCAATCACTTCAAGATCCTTCTAAAGATTCGATTTCTGAAATTCAAAAGGTTTTGGGCCAATATTATTCCCAGTTTATAGATTCGAGAAGAATTGAAGAAGAAAAAAGACTCGGAAAAATTTTCGATGAGAATACTAACCGGAATACGATCCGACTTTTGATTCTGAACATGTTTTCTAAACTCACTCCTTCGGGAATGATGAGAGATTCTCCGATTTTATTTGAATTACACATGCTTCTTTCTAAAGAATACGACAAAAAAAAACAAAATGCAAAAGCGATCGAATCTGCTCTTGCTGCGATTCGTTACAGGGATTTTAGCCATACTGAAGAAGAGTATTTAGATGAAAGAAGGTTGGCTGAAATTTTCGATCCTACTGAAAAACAAGGTGCACTTTCTCATAAACAATCCATTGAAAATTTGGAAAAATCGAAAAAAGATCTCAAAAATTCCAAAGACTTTTATCATCTGTTTGAGGCTAATCTTGCACGTGGAAAAGAAACTAAAATCACAGAACGAAGACAAAATGGAGAAAGTTACGAAAAAACGTTAACCGAAATAGATCTTGTTAGTTATCGGGAAAAAATTAAACAATCCGAAATGGATCTTAAAATTAAACAAAAAGAATATAATGATTCTAAGTTGAATTCCTACGAAGTTTTTAGAAGTAAAAAATCCAAAGAGGATGCGGAAGTAATTTATTATTTGGCCGGACTTGTAAAACAATCAGAAAACGAAAATAAAGAAAGACTGAAAGTTGTGAATCGTTTAGGTATTGCTGGAAGTGGGATTTTTGTTTTATTTGATTATAAACGTAACACTGATTTTTATGCGACAGCGGCGCTTTGGGAACTCGCTACTAAGCTGGATCCTATGATGAAGGAACCAGTTTTGGATCTTGCAAAGGAACTTAAATCTTCTGGTAAAAAAGCAAAGGCGATCGACTTTTATAAAAAGTATTTAGAACTTGCTCGTGGCGAAAAGATAGAAGAATCCAAACTTGCGGAAATCTATTTTTCAATCGCTTCCCTTTATACGGAACTGAAACAAAATGTTTTAGCTTCTTCCTTTTATGAACTTTATTATAAAGCCGAAACGGATTTTAAAAAGAGAATTCAATTTTCATACGAACTTGGTTCTTTTTTTGAAAATAGAACCGGGGATTTAGAACGTGCTGCTTTTTATTATGGAATCTGGTTAAAGGAACGTACAAATCCGGAAACTTCCGGTCTTACGTTTTTGGAGATGTGTGAACTTTATCGCCAAGAATTTCTTGCAGAATTAGGTATTTCTAAACTATATTCGTATCGTAAAAAGCCAAAGGAAGAAAAACTTTCTTTGAATTCAGCCATTCGTTCTTACGAACGTTTAAAAGATATTTATAAAGTAGAAGAGAATAAAAATTCGGATCTTAAAAAAGAAATTCTTTTTATCAAGAGAAATCTTTTGGAGAAAACGGATGATTCTACTATGGCGCAGTATCGTTTGAAGGACTTAGATTTTCAGGAATCTACAAGTCGTCTTGGAATGATTCGAACTAAATTGAATTCCACTCCGGTTACTTTGGCAATGAAAAGATTATCGGTTCTTTTAGAGGAAGAAAAAGATTTTCTGGCTGCAAGAAAGATTTACGAAAGTATCGTGAAAATAGGCAATCCAATCGAAATCAATCTTTCCTTAAAGAATATAGATAGGATCAATAAAATTTTAGAAGACGGTATCAAAAGAGAACCCCTTTAAAACTAGTAGTTTCTACTACTTCATCGCTTTTTCTATATCATCGGCTGATGAGGATGTGTCTTCAATATAAGGAGTTCGTGTAGATCGAACTAAAAATTCTACTTCATCGATCACATCCCCTTCATAAGCAACTTTGAGAAGGTATTTTCCGGGACTTAACCCTTGAAAAGAGCCTTCAATCGTTTGAGAAACTGGATTTGGTCTTTTCCGTAGAACATCCATTTCGTTATATCCAAGTTGAAATTTACTTAAACTTACGTAGGTTTCCGCAGACTCGGAGACGGATCTAGAAAATCGATAAATATAACAGATCGTTTTGTCGTCCGGAAAAATCAGATTTTTTCTTGTGATCGTATATTCCCCGACGGTCATAATTTTTTTTTCGATAATATTGAATTTTTCCTCATCGAGTAAAACCCAACCAAATTCTCCGGTAGGTTTAAAACAAGCCGAGGTAGTACTAAAAATTAAAGAGAAAAAAAAGATCTTAAAAAGAACGGTTAACTTTTGAAAAACGAGAACCGTTTTTATTTTTCTTTTAGAGAAGTGGAATCGATTACACGAGCTTGGTTGGAAATGTCTTTTTCTTTTGGAGCTTGTTGATACATATTTGTGTAAAACGTTTTCCAATGAGAATTGGTTTGTTGTGTAGGAGATATAAAAAAACGGGAAAGAAAACGATACACCAGATAGGTCATCAATAGAAAAAGAATGAGTTTCATAACGTTATAATTTTTACAGATCGAATTTTCTTTTTACAAAATAAAAAATTCAAGATTTTTTAATCTATTTCTAGTTTGACTCGGGTCTTGTTTATTGCAATCGGAAAAAAAGTAAAAATTTACAAGAGTTTTTGTATTTTCGAAAGATCCTAATTCTATAATCTTTTTGCACAAGTAGTTTTAGATAAATCCGTTTTCACTGTACATATATTGTTTGAGATTTTTATTTTCTTCTTCTGTTTTTTCGATCTTTGCTTTGACCGCATCTCCGATAGAGATGATTCCTATTAAAGTGTCGTTTTCTAAGATGGGCATGTGACGAATCCTTTTTTTGAGCATAATGGAAAGAAGTTCATCTACATCGTCTTCCGGAGTCATCGTGGTAATGGAAGTTGTCATTACTTCTGAAACCGATTTTTTAAAAAGATCAAGACCCAATTCTGCCGAAAGATGAAGTACATCTCTTTCTGTAAAAATTCCTTTGAGTTTTCCTTCTCCTAAAATTATAACTGATCCAATGTCATATTTGGTCATAAATTTGACCACATCCATTACCAAGGTTTCTGGTTCTACCGATAATACCCTTCTATCTTTTTTTGCTAGGATTTGTTTTATATACATACCTTCTCCCTTTTGGTTATTATCATTTTATTTAGATTATTTCTCAAGGAATGAAAACGAAATGCCTTGTAAAAAATTCATGTTCCTATTTTCTCATTTTATAAATTAAATTTATAAAATGTCTATAAACTACCCATTTACTTGCTTTGTCCAAAACTAAAATTCGATTGGATTGTATTATTTCTTTGTTTTACAAAGAACTTTTGATCGAAACTTTTAGATCGCTAAATATATCCTAATGGCTTTAGGAATAGGGTTCAAGAATTTTTCTAAATAAGAACTTAATATCTTTTGAATTCAAGGCCCGTTCGAGTAGAATTCTATAATCTAGATGAAAAAAGGTTTTCAATTCAAATAGAATCTAATCTTTCTTGCCACTAAGAATGAATTTTACCAATCCCTCTATCCTAATTGTAGACGACGAATGGCTGATTGCTTTTAACCTTCAACTTTCTCTTCAAAAGTTAGGATATAAAATAGCCGGGACGGCAAGAACCGCGGACGAAGCTTTAGAAATGGCCGAACGAACAAATCCGGATTTGATTCTAATGGATATTCGTATTGAAGGTGAATTAGATGGAATTCAGGCCGCAGAAAAAATCCAAAAAAAAATGGATATTCCAGTTATATTTATGACTGCGTTTGCAGACGAAGAAACCTTTAATCGAGCTGTAGACAAGGCTTCCTTATTTGGATACATTTCAAAACCTTTTCAGCCTACATCTCTTAAGAATTCTATTGAGATTGCACTCAAACAACAAAAGAGGTTTGGAAGGGTTAAAGAAGAAGGAAAGGAATTCAAGGATGTAATTCAAAACATTGGTGAGGGTGCGATTTCTCTGGACCGAGAAGGAAAAATTTTATTTATGAATCGAACTGCGGAGTATCTTACCGGTTGGTCTCTTTCTGAAGTTCAGGGAGAATATGGAGAAAAGGTTTTAAGATTTTCCACAAACAAAGGAGAAAATATTCGTGCGATGGAGTCCGATCGGTTGAGATACATTCCGTCTTTATTGACTCGCAATGATGGAAGTAAGATTCAGGTGGCCTTTCGTGTTTCTGCAGTTAGAGACGAGAAAGGATTTATTGTAGGTTCTATCATTATGCTTTCTGAAATTACGGCTCTTTCTATTTCCGAAAAAGAAAAATCCGAAATGGAAAAAGTCATTCAATCCGAAAGAAGATTAGAATCCATTCAGAAACTTGCGGCAGGTCTAGCTCATGAAATCAATAATCCTTTGATGGGAATTATCAATTACGGACATGTCATTCAAAATCATAAAGGTGGAGATGCTGAGACTAAAAATTATGCCCGGCTTATCATTGAACAAGGCGAAAGAATTGCTGCGATCATTCGCAATTTGGTTTTATTTTCCAAAAAAGATCCGGAACAACCTGTAAGGTGTAATGTAAAACAACTCGTCAATTCTGTGGAAGACATGATTGCTGAAATGTTAAAATTACAAGAAATTCAATTGGAAAAACAAATTCCGGAAGATTTGGAAATTTCAATTCGTCCGAATCAAATTCGTGAAGTTCTTTATAATATTCTGTATTACTATTCTGAAAATCAAAAAAAGGCTTTGATTCATTTGAAAGCCGCTTTGGATTCTGCGGATCCTTCTTATCTTAAAATTTTAATTTCTGGAAAGCTAAATCTAGATTTGAATCTGAGTGAAGAAAGTAGATTTGAACCATTTGAAAATTTTCGTTCGAATGATTCTCGAATTGGCATGGGACTTTCGGTTTGTTATGGAATTCTTCAAGCAAACCGAGGACAGCTGCTTCTTAAAAAATCGGAATCTGGTTGGGATTTTATCGTTCAACTTCCAGTTTAAATTTAGACAAAATGGCGCCCTTCTAGGTCTTGAAAAAGATGGGTTAGATATCAAACATTTACCACAAAAGTTGTTTTTACTTAGTGAAGTAAATGATTTCAAACGATTCAATGCAGCCGGTGTTTTCATGAGTTTTCTTGGACTTGTTCCGAGAAAATTTCCAAAAGAAAACAAACTAGTATTACAAAAACGAGAAGCCAGAGGTTTCGGAGAACTTTGACAAATTGGGATATAAAACGCAAAAGAGCATTTAAAAGTAGATTATGAAATTTATCCAATGGATTTTTCGGAGACTATAAGACTCAAATCCAACTTTTTCTTTCCGTTAGAGACTATAGGTAATTCCTATCAGTATTTTATTAATTTATAAAATACTTAACTATAAAATTTTAGATAAATTGAATTTTTGTTCCTGCAAATCTTGTCGAACAACCTGATGCTGAGACAAGGATAGGTTTGTAATTCAAAATACTAAGTTTTAATGGCAGGAAAGAAATGTTTGAAGCAGATTTTGATATTTATATAAATCAAGTATTTGGATATTTAAATGATCCGATTTATTTTTTAAGGGGAAATTTCGATCGTTATTTCTTGATTACGAAATAATTTTCGGATATTTCTCTCGGGGGTCGTTAAAGTCGGATTGTCCCATAAGTTTAATATTCTAAGCTTTTTTAACTGTCCTAATTCATCGGGAATAGATGTTAGTTTGTTGCTGGACAAACTTAAGCTTACTAAATTTTCTAATTGTCCTATTTCTTTAGGTAAGGTTGTAAGTTGATTATTATTTAAGTATAATATACCTAATTTTTCTAATTCCCCGATTTCTTCGGGTAAGTTTGACAGACTATTTCCATTTAAAAACAATACTTCTAAATTTTTTAACTTCTGAATTTCTTTTGGAAAATTTGAGATTTGATTTCTGGAAATGTCCAAATACTTTAGATTTTTTAATATACCAATTTCTTCAGGTAAGGTGGTGAGTTCGTTATCTCGTAAATGCAAACTTTCTAAATTTACCAGCTGTTCAATTTCTTTCGGGAGTATAGTTAATTGATTTCTGCTCAAATCAAGAATCTGTACTTCGTTAGGTGTTTTTAATGCATCGGATAGATTTTTATGAATTATTACTTCTTTGGGTTGGGATTGTAGTTCTAAAAGAAAACAAAAAAGATTAAGATTAATTTTTTTAAAGAATGATGAGTTAAGATTTTATATTGATTTTTGAAACAAAGTCTTTTAATACGACTTTGTCAATTTAAAATATAAAAATTACTACTTCTAGACCGATTAAAACAAAAGAACAAATTTTAAAACGAAATTGATTCCGTTTTTCGATTTTAAAAGAAAAAATAGGAAAACCGATCAAACCTAAAGAAAAGTAGTTTTTAAAAATTAAACTGAACTTCTTTTTTTAATAAAAAAGGGCGGAGGAACTCTTGAGGAAAAATAAATTTAAAAAACTCGTATAGAATCATTTGAGGTTTAAAAACTCTTCTGAAAATTTTTTAGACACATTTATCTGTTTCTGTTATATAAATGGTCGATTAAAGTAATTTTTCTAATCTCCACTTTCAACAATTCTGTTATTAAAATATAAATGATTCGGTTGGATATTTTATTTTATAGTTATGAATAGATACAAACGTATAGCTGAGATAGACGTTCAATTGAAAAATTAGAACTACTGATAACTAGATAATAAAGTGTCTGAAATTCTGTTTCTGGAATAAAGGTACTTTTCGAAAGTTATCGTACTCTAATATATTAGAATTGTTGAAAAATTAATTCTCTATGGGTTTTCGTTGTATGGAAACGGTCGATTGAAGCGTTTTGTTAATTGTTGCTATGGAATTTTTCAACAACTCTATTAAGATGAGTAATACAATTTGGAGTGATTCAGCTTTTCAAGACTTGATTTCGTTTTTTACTGTTATTGATTTTCATAGGAAGAAAAAGTCAAAGTATTTCAAATAGATACAAGTCGAAGATTCTGAAAACTGGATTGAATTACATAAATCTACAACCCCAAAAATGATGGAAAAACCAGGTGGAGTAAAAAAACCTGTATCCAACATTCAAATCGAGCAAAGGAACTAGGAATGATTGATAAAATCAAAACCGCTCTGGGTGCAGAAGTGGATTCTCTTTTAAACCATACTTGTAAAACGATTCCAAAGGAATCTTTAAGTCTTCCCGGAGCCAATTATGTAGACGAGGTTCTTTCTAAAAGTGATCGAAACAATAACGTTCTTAGAAATTACCAAGCGATTCTTAATACCGGAAGACTTGCCGGAACTGGTTATACTTCTATTCTACCCGTAGATCAGGGAATTGAACACAGTGCCGGAGCTTCTTTTGCAAAAAATCCGGCTTATTTCGATCCGGAAAATATTGTAAAACTTGCAATCGAAGGCGGTTGCAACGCGGTAGCTTCTACGCTTGGTGTTTTAGGTCTCGTTTCTAGAAAATACGCTCATAAGATTCCTTTTATTGTAAAGATCAATCACAACGAACTTCTTTCTTACCCAAATAAGTTTGATCAAATTTTGTTCGCCAATGTAGAACAGGCATTCGATATGGGTGCGGTTGCGGTCGGAGCTACGATTTATTTTGGTTCCGAAGAATCTTCTCGCCAAATTCAAGAAATTTCAGATGCATTTCACAGAGCGCACGAGCTGGGACTTGTTACGATTCTTTGGGCTTACTTGAGAAATGATTCTTTTAAGCCGGATAAGATTGATTATCATTTGGCTACAGATCTTACAGGGCAGGCGAATCATTTAGGTGCAACGATTCAAGCGGATATTGTAAAACAAAAACTCCCTGAAGTTTTTGCGGGCGGTTTTAAAGATTTAAAATTCGGTAAAAAAGACGATAGAATGTACACCCAATTAACAGCAGACAACCCGATTGATATGGCAAGGTATCAAGTGGCAAACTGTTATATGGGAAAAATTGGTTTGATCAATTCCGGAGGAGCATCCGGAGAAAATGATCTTTCCGATGCGGTAAAAGCGGCGGTTGTCAATAAAAGAGCCGGTGGAATGGGTCTTATTTCTGGAAGAAAGGCGTTTCAGAAATCGATGAAAGATGGAGTGGCTCTTTTGAACGCGATTCAAGACGTTTATCTTTCCAAGGACGTAACGGTCGCTTAAAAATCGAAATTAAAATAAAGGCCCTTTGTAGAAAGAGGCCTTTATTTTGTTTAAGTTTTCTTTTTTATCATTCTTTCCTATAAAAGTAGACATTTAAATGTCTACTTGTCTTTAGAACTTGTCTCAGAACCGTCCAATGTAGGAGCTACTACGAAAATTTAACGACATTAGAACTACTCACAAATTGTCAAATGCAACCTTACTGCATTTTATTAAAGAATTATCGTGTAAAATTTTTTGAGGTTTTGAGACAAACTTTTAGTAACTTTCAGTTATTCGTATTTGGTTTTCATTTTAGGTATCATAAAGGTGCATGAAAATAATACCAAAATGAACAATGAATTTTTATAAAAATACAGTTGTTCCCACATCTTATTTTTACAGAAAAATCAGGTTTTATAAAGTGAATCTCTTACGATGAACTTACTTTAATTTACACGTCAATAATGTGGAACTCTATATAAAGAAAAACAGGCGAATTTGGTCTGAATGCTTTAAACCCTAGGGAACTGCGTTTTTAAGTGCCGGACCGCGTTTTCAGTTCCAAGCAATAAATTGAATAAAATAAACATTATATTAAAGTTGTTGAAAAATTTCATAGCAGCGATTAGTAGAATTACTTCAATCGACTATTTCATAAAACAGAAACAAGATGGAAAATTCATTTTTCAACAATTCTATTGTATATCGTCTTTAATTTCAATCGATTATAGAAGCGAGACGGCTTTCGTTTGAAAGAGCGTTCTGCGCTTTCGCCAAACTCGTGTTAACCGACGTTTTGTCACAACATACAGGTATCAATAGGATGATTCTCTTTAAATTTGAACAAAAAATCAAACGCGAAAACTTTTAGAAAATAGAAACGAAAATTTAAAATCGGAACGTTGGATTATTAATTCTAAATCACTCTGGAATATTCGGACAACTCTCTTTTCCAAACCTGAGTTCCACAGTAGTGATCTCCTTCTGGACAATAAGGTTTGACTTCTCCTTGTAAACGTATCCAACAAGGTGCTTTGATCCATTTTGCTATCTGAGGGTGGACTTTCATTACGTCCGTCAATTCATCTACTGAGGCTTGAAAAATTTCTTCCTGAGCGTTATAACAAGTTCTAGATCTCCATTTATGATGAAGGTTGAGTAGGTCTCCACTTTCGTAAAAACGAATTGGAAAACTATTCGGCAAAAGATACGTTCCGTGTTCGGGGGAACCTCCCGCTTCTAAAAAACGATTTAGTTTTTCAAAAATTTCTCTATGAACTACGTCGTATTTTTCTTTGAGTTCAGGATATTTTTGAACTACAAAAGGGGTTATATAATCAGGAATACCTGCATATTGAGACATTAAAACAGGTCTTCCTCCAGGAACCATTCTATGTCTTTGATCTTGACTGTCTGCAGTATGGGAGATTCTTTTTTGAAAAGAATACTGAACGTTAAAAAGCGCCCTTGTAATCGGACTCATGGAACTTTCATTCAAAGTAGAAGTAAGATGTCTGTTCTTTGCGGGATTTAAAACCAAATCAATTGCGTCTTGGTCGTTAAGAATTGATTTAGGAATTCCTAATATAGAGCGAACCGATTGAGCTAAAATTTCAGGGCCGTTGGAAGAATGAGAGACTAGTTTAGAATATCTTTCTCCTAACTCCAAATCAAATTCTTTTACAAAAGTAGAAGCGGTTTCCGGATGAAATTCTCTCTTACCATTTCCAAACATGGAGTCGAAATAACGATATTCTGTGGTTTCTTCGAGAGGAACCGGATCGTCCATTTCGTCGGCGTATAAAGGATCGATTGCTCGAACTTGATTGATCATTTCCGTAATAACGGCTCTTTGTTCGTTTGGAACGTCGTAGGAATTCATCAATCTATAGTAACGATGTAGAGTAAGTCCGTTAACGGAGTGATATAGATATGTAAATGTTCCTAGAGGTAGCAGATAACGTGCTACTTCCAAACATTTCTTTTTGATTGGAGTTTGCCACTTGTCTGGATAGTTGGCACGGGCCTTATAAATCTGAAAGTATTCTTCTTGGATAAAAGGATGTAACGCTTCCGTGTAAGAAAAGTAAGACTGACTTGCAAAGTCTACGGCATCTAAATAAAGTTCTAAAAGTTTTCCGTCGAGTTCGGGTGGGATGTAGTAATTCTCTTTTTTTACTTCCACGTATCTTTGAGAAACTTGTTCGGAATTATAAAATGGATGTGAATGTAGAAAAGACCAAACGAATTGTCTGGATACTTTGTCCAACGTAAATATAAACTGTGGATGTTGACGAGTGGTAAGATGTCCCGCTTTTTTAGTGGATTTGGCGACTTTATCTCGGATCTCTATCGACTTTTCCGAAGTGATCATATCGGAAGGAAGAAGGATACCTTTAGAAGAATAACAGGTTCTTGCAGTGGCTATAGATAGATTGAATGGATCTTTACTATGATCTAGAAGTGAAACGATTGGTTTTTGGGCTGGCATGGAAATTTCCGGCTGGGACGATTATGTCCTCTTTCGTCTATCTTGTGGGTGGAAAGTTCGTCGAAAACTCTTTTTTATATGAAGTAGGATTTCAAAAAATACATATCTCGTAAAAACTCAAATTGAGTTTGGAAAATTTACACTAAAACGTTACTAATTACCGGTGTTATTTTTTTGTAAGTGTGAATAGCTGTTATTACCTGAACGTATGAAAATAATTACCAAGTTATTAACGACCGAATTTGCGAAAAAAATAGTGGTATTTAAAAAATACCGCAAATTCGGGATTTACGACATTTTAGAGTAGAACAAAACATTCAAATTTTTGAAACAATCTAACCCAAGCATTCTATTTATGTGTCTGAGTAGTAAAAGAAAATTCTTTGGTTTTTAAATTGGAGTCAGTTTCGATTGTTAAGTTTGTTTTCATTTGAGATTCTAAAATAAATATGTGATCGATTTCAAAAGTTCTTTAGAAAAAGCTTTGATAAGAGATTATACAAATACTTGTTGACGAGTCGACGATTCTTAAAAAAATTTTAGCATGAAATTTAGATTGATTGCAGTAATTTTGTTTTTTGCTTTTTTACAATGTGTGACCTATCGAGATTTTCCGAAGGATTATATCGGCAAAGCACCTCAGTCAAAATCCTCCAATAAGATATTGTATTATAAAATTTATAACGGAACCATAGCTGGGGGATCCAATCGTCTGAACGATGTGATACAATTCGATTCCCCCTTTTCTCAAACTGTCAAATCCGATACTTTACCTGAAAAAGGATTATATCTAAAGATCACAATCGAACAAAGGTTACCAAATATTGCTTCATTTATATTTGGATATATATCATTTGTAACTCTTACGATTTTTCCATTTTGGAGTAATGAAGACGGCTCGAATGTTTTATTCCAAATTTATCAAGACGGACAATTTTTAAAATCATACGAATATAGAGTAAGAAGGTCTGGGTTTGTTTGGATTCTTATGGCGCCGTTTGCGTGGGTAAACGCATTTACTTACAGTGAATCAGAAGCTTTTGAAGCAATCGCATTTAAATTTTTTGAGGATTCTGCCCCTGATTTGTTGAATAAGAAGTAAAATACTATATTCAAATACATTTTTAAAATACCTAACAACAAACCAATTCTCTGAATAATCGGGGAATAGATTTGACGTTTGCTAAATATTATATTGGGTTGATTTGAGGTCTGATGAAAATTGCGATTTTTTCTATCCTTTTTTTACTTTTTTATAATATTCTTTTTTCTAATTCTATATTGAATAAAATATTTCCCGTAGCTTTAAACTCTCAGGAGCGAGTACAAATAAACGAACTTTTTGAATCTATTTCTAAATTAAAACCATTGAAGGTGACAATCGATCCTAAATTTTATGAGGAAAAGTCACAATTTAGCCAATTTTTCGGATTTCCATTTTCAGGAATCTCTCTTGAGATTTGGTTGAAACGTCGAGTCACTAATTTTAAAATTGGGGCGTCTTCTGAGGATTATATAGCTAATTATAGAAATGGCATCATTTATTTGAATCGAAGATTCTTTCAACTTTCTAAATTAGAGCAAATGGTAATTTTAATTCACGAAGCACGGCATGCTGATGGCGCTGAATTTCAGCATATTCGATGTCCATTCGATTTTCCGTATTTAAGTATTCGTGCTCCGGAAACGAGATTAGAAGGAATGCCTGCCTGTGATGATCGTAAAGACGGTGCGTATGGTTTTGGGGCGGCTTTTCTTTTTGAAATTTATTCTTTTGGATTATTTGATGAAAACAAATTGGAAGAAGTATTAGGGATGTATAATTCGGAAGTTGCTAGAATTATTTTAGAACGAAAATATTGAATGTTGAACTTTAGGAAAATAGCATATTGGGTTTTATTTATTTTATCTTTATTTCTTTTCTGTATAGAAAAGAAATCTTTTCGTAGATTAGAAAAACCCGGAAAGGATAAGGGAATTGTTTACGTTATACGCCAGATTCAGCCTACATTAGCGGTTTGGTCTTATGATTTCCGTTTGGAAAAATATAAAAGTCATTTTAAAAAGAAGGGTGAAACTCAGTTAATATCCAGATTTGATCTTTCCAATGGGGAATATTTTACCGAAGAGTTGGAGGAGGGGTTTTATTTATTGAGTATTCCTTCGAAAATAGGGGTAGAAAAAATTTTTAGAATCGAAAAAGGAAAAAGAATCTTTTTTAGGTTTGTCATTTTTAATGAAAAAGAAATATCAATTCCTGATTTTTTTATTAAAGAAATTACAGAGGTAGAAGCGTTAGAAGATTTACTTGAAAATGAACATTTAAATGAATCTTTTAGAAAATAAAATTTTTGATTCAAAATCATGAAAAAAGAAAAATAGAATTTGTTGATTTTTTTGGAACGAAAAATTCAAAAAACTTGAGGGAAGATTCCCTCAAGTTTTAAAAATCTTTTTAGAAAATAATAAAATAGATTTTTTTAATTAGATTTTACAGCTGTTCTTTAATTCTGTATCTTTTCCAACTTCCAATTCTAAATTAGAAAGCATTACAGTCGGATTTTTAATTGCTGCCGTCGTGAAAATTTTAGAGAAATTTTCTTTAGCAACTTCTTTAAATCTTTTAGAATCGTTAGAACATCCAAAAAGTGCAGCTAAACTGGAAAGTTTCTCTCCTTTTCCCATTGCAATTTCTTGTTCAAGACTTTCGTAGTTCATATGAACAAAAATTTCCTTTGCTTTGTCATTGTTCACGATTCCATCTGAACTGCAATTGGAAGTGCCAGAAGTAATTCCAAAAGTTTGATTGTAAGAAGTTAGATTTGAGGTAGTTGCAAAAATTTGCACAAAACCATTATCTTTAATGATTATAGATCCTAAACCGCATCCCGCCATTCCATATCCAGGTTTTGCAGAAAGGTTAGAAACCATAAAGAGAGCCAGAGCAATAACGAATAATTTCTTCATATTTTTTAGTTCTCCCGATTTTATAAAGTACAGTTTTTTGAAAGAGATGTATCGCCTTTCACTTCGGATTTAACCGCAGAAAGTAAAAGTGATGGAGTCGTTTCTTGTTTGATTAAAGAAGAATATTTTTCTTTTGTCAGTTTACCAAAACGAGAAACGGAACCAGCATCACATCCAAGTAATTTTGCAAAAGATTCAAGTTTTTCACCTTTTCCTATTGCCATTTCTTGTTCTAAACTTTCATAGTTTACGGTTACGAACATTTCTTGCGCTTTTTCTAATTTTACGATACCATCGGCGGTACAATTTGAAGTACCGGAAGTAATTCCAAAAGTTTGATTACCAGAAGTTCCGTTGGAAGTAGCTGCGAAAATTTGTACGAAACCTTTGCTGCTAATTAAAATGGAGCCTAAGCCACAACCTGCTTCACCATAACCTTTCGCTTCGGCGCGGTTAGATATCAGACTGGTTCCGGCAAAAATTGCAAGGCCCAAAACAGTCGAAACTATTCTTTTCTTCATAATTTATCCCCCTATGGAAAAATTAGAGTAGAGTTCATTTAAAAAAATACTTTGAGTCAATACATTTTTATTAGAATTATTTATTTTTCCTATTTTCAGTAGGTTATTTTTTGAATTCATTTTTCATATTCTATTTCTGAAAACCCTTCGCTTAATAAATAATTTGGTTGTAAAAATAGAATGTGGTCTTGATGGATTTTTTAAGATGGATTAGATTACTGGCTCTACACAATAAAATACTATGAATTTTGAGACAAATATATATGTTTTAGGAGTAAAATTCTGAACACTTTATTCTATGATTATTTTGAGTAGATTTCATTTTGATTTTAGAATATTAATATTTTTTAAAATTTCTAAATTAGAAAGAATGCGTAAAAAGAAGTTTAATTTTTAATAGAGAAAAATTTGTTCGTGTTCAAATATATTTCAATGTAAAAAGAGTGGTTGTCAAATCAAATTTTTACGTAAAATCGGTGTTCTATGAACAGCATGACTTTGAAATTTATCTTATAGAGGTTTCTTATATTTAAAAACAAAATAAAAGATTTTTGAGTTACTGATTTCTTCATAATAGTATACCATGAATTTTATGGCCAATCCACGTCTTAGGGTGGAGCTCTGAACATTCTGTTTTATAGTTCTTAAGTAGAATGAATTTATTATAATATTTTGAATTACTGGTTAAAGAATTTGAAAATTTGTATAGAGTTTTTCATAGGAACTTTCTTTACTCTTTTATATAAAATGTTTTTGAAGTTCATTTTAAAAAATTTGCCGAAAAAAATCAGGATTGAGTTTTGATTTTTCAATAAGATTGTCTAAAAAAGAAAGAAAGTTTTTAGAGTCTTTGGAGGCACCTAGATTCATCCAATTTACGTGACCTCCTCCTCTCACTTCCCAGAACCATTTTGGTTCTCCGGCTAATCCGAAAAGTTCGATTCCGTTCTGATAGGGTACAATTTCGTCTTCGGTTCCGTGGATCACAAGAAGTGGAATTGCAGAAAGAGCAGAAATTGTTTCATGTGGACTAAGAGAATCGCTCATAAAAATTCCGGCAATCCAATCGATCGGAAAAAATAAAATTTTTCGTACAATTTGTCTAAAAACTTTTCTATAACTGGCAAATGTTCCGTCTGCAACTACGAGTAAAATTCCAGATTTATTTTTTAATTCGGAGGTTGCTCTTAATGCGATCGCTCCTCCTAGGCTTTGACCGTATATAATCATAGGTATATTTCGCTTATTAGAATATTCTAATTCTCTTGAGATGAAATCTACAGAATCTTTATGAATAGTTTCCCTTTCTGGCACTCCGGTTGAATCTAAATAACCTCTGTAATCTAACGTTACCAATTCGTATCCATAATTTACCATCCAAACAAGACTCATAAAATGGCTGGTTCTGTTTTCTCCATTCCCGTGGAATTGAAGGACTACACCTTTAGGTTTTGAATCTTTTGGAAAAATCCTCCAATATCGAATCGATTCTCCGTCAAATGTTTTGAATATCTCTTCTTTATATTGAAAGCCGAATGTATCCGGTTTCCAGTATTTTTGGTTAGTAGGTTGATAAAATAAAGAGGCACAAGATTCTAAATGAATCAATAGAAAGAAAAATAAGATCGTTTTAGAAAAATAATGAAATGGAAAGTTGAGCTTCTTCATAATACTTTTGTAATTTTCCTTCTAGTCTTATTTCTGAATTTTGAGACGGGCTAAAACGAATCCCTGGACTCACCTTATAATCGTCTTTGTAGTAACCATAAATCGAGAATACAAAATATTGTGCTGAGATTCCGAATTTCCAGTTTCCATACGAACATCCAGTGAAAATTGCAGCTTGAGGAGCAACGAGCATTCCTTCTTGATAGTAACCGTTTCCTCTGGCTTTTCCACCCAATTGAAAAGACAAGGTCCATAAGAGTGAGTTTCCGGAGTTTACGTTTGAAAAGGTGAATCCTCCCGTTGCATCGGAGTTGAAATTAGTAATTCGATATGTTTTTTCGTAATCATTTTTCGCTTTTTGATATGCAGGTTGTATTAACCAGGGCTGTATTTCCGATTCGAAAGCTAATAGATACGGTAAGGTTTTTTGGAAGGAGAAGTCCCGTTTGATAGCTGAAGAATCCGCTCCGAGATCCACAAAAAATGAAATTGGAGTTGAAATTGAAGTAACTGGCGAAAGTGATAGAATTTTAAAGAAACTGAATTCTTCTACCATAGGATTATTTTGAAAATCGTATTTTCGGATTACGATTGGAAAGTATTCGATTGCGGAGAAAGGCACGTATCCTTTATCGTTATTTAGAAAATCATGATATGCGGCTCGAATTGCAAATTCCGAATAGCCTCCTAACGTGGATTCTCCGCGACTGATTTTTACCCTTCCGCTTCCGTGTCCATTCTCAGGAGGGGATACCATTGGTTTTTGTTCTACTAACGGAGGGAAATCGATTTTACTACGTTCTACTAAAACGTTTCTATATTTTTGTTCCTCTTGGGGAGTATAATTTTTGAGAGACTTTTGGTAACGATTTGCGTCTAAAATCGCATCTAACATATAAGCTTGTCTCTGAGGATCCTGAAATTCAAGTAGGTCTTTGAGTTCCAACTTTCCTTTCAAATATTGCGATACCCTATGTCTTTCTTCTTTTTCTAGATAAAATAATTTTTGATTCATCTTAGAACTAAGAGATGGGCGATAGGATTTTTTACGAACTAGACCTTCTTGTTCTAATATTAATTTAACTGTATCGGATGGAATCGTATATAAATTAAATCGATCTCTTAATTTTAATTCAGGGTTGCCTATTTCTAATAAAGACAAAAGTTGATACGAGCAGTTTTCGTCGAAGAAAAAATAATCGAAATGAGTAGATCCTAATTCCCAAATATGCGCTGTAATACGTTTTGATTGTTCCTCGTCAAAGTTGAGTTCGTATTCCCAGAGGTCCCTGCTTTCCATGTCATTGTATTCATTAATTTTATAATAATATGGAAATATACTAAATACGCCCGGATATCCTCCCATCACACCTTTGATCGTATATACGAGAGCGGAATCATCCGGTGAATTATTGGCGGCGAAATTTACAGCATAATCAAGTATTTCGGATTTAGAAGATTCTCCTGATCCGATTTTCAATAGATTATGACCAAATAAGGACGCCGGATTATTTAGATAAAAAGACGCGAAAATAAGTTTGATTGAAGTTGGATTGAGCGCTTCGATCCAATTTTTATATCTCTCACAATTTAATTTCGGCAAAAGACCCCGATCGAAATTTAACTGAGAATCCAGCCATCGAAAACGTTCCGGGTATTTACAAAATGGATGTAGTTTTGTTTCTTCTATTTCTTCTGGAAGAGGCTCTCTGAAAAAAGATGAAATGGTTTCGAGTAGTTCTGCTTTTGGATCGGTTTTACCATTTGGCGAAAGAAAAAATTCGTTTCCATCAGCTTCACTTTTTGATTTTCCAAAGAAAATCGGATCTCTATAGTGAAGAAGTAGTCTCCAATAACGATTTAAATCTAATTTTTTGCTCAATGCAATTTCTTGATACAATTGAATCGGATTTTTCTCTTCGGAGAAAACGAAACTCGAACTCAAAATAAAAACGATTATAAATAATGAAATTGGCTTCAAAAGTGAACTTAAAATATTCTATAGTTTTTATTTTTCAGTATCCAGACTTAATTTTTAAATCGAAACAATTTCTATGTTGAATCTTATCTAAAAAATCGTATCTAGGTTTATCTTTCCGTGATAGAAATCTTTGTTTGGATTTTAAAAATTTTCTTATTATCAATGAAATTATAATAAACGACGAACATGTTGTTTTATTTTCCGGTTAGTTTAGAAATGAAAGACTCTATGTCAATTTTTTTTCAATAGAAGTAGATTCTGCTCTTAAAATGGAAAGTTGCATAATTCATAGTAGAATATGCTTCTTAAGCTTATTGTTTTTTTGTTGAGCCATAAATGATTTAGCAGAATTATTAGCGTTTATGATTGCTCTTGAAAATTTTAGAGGGTAGAAATCTTACCCATGTAAAATAAAAGTATTGGTCTTGGGCATATAAATAATGATATTCTTATTCGGCTTTGGATAACTTTTTATTTTTTTGTTCTTTTACTAGACTTTTTAGGTTGGGATCTTTTTTTAACATCTACTTCCGATGTGTCTTCTTCCGTAACAATTTCTTGAGTTTCAGAATGAGTTTGTAACCATTCGCTGTTATCATGAACAAATTGATGATGTCCAAAGGCACGTTTTTCTAAAAGTCTACGTTTAGCGGACTTTCTTCTTTCTTGGTGTTCGTAAATGTTTAAAAGATATTCCATCACAATCGGAAGAAGTACCCTAGAAAAAACGGTCGCTACAATTACCCCAAAAATCACTACGGTTGCAAGAGGTCTTTGTACTTCTGCTCCAGCCATTGTGGAAATAGCCATCGGAATAAAACCGACTGCGGCTATCACTTCTGTAGTCATTACTGGGCGAAGGGAATGAACCCCCGCAAGATAAACAGCGTCTGAAATCGAAGCGCCTTTTTCTAATTCTTCTCGAAGAGTAGAGGCGTAAACGACTCCATTTAAAACCGCAATTCCACTTACTGCGATAAAACCAACTCCTGCGGGAATACTAAACGGAAGACCTCGGATTACAAGGCCGATGATACCACCTGAAACGGCGAGAGGAACCACGATAAAAACACCTAACGCGTAATAGATGCTTCCGAACGCCGCCATAAGCATAAAGAAAATGATTGCGAGTGCGATCGGAACTACTAAGGCCAGTCTTTCTTTGGCTCGAGTGAAATTTTCGAACTGACCACCCCAATCGGTTCTATAACCGGCAGGAAGATTTTTTTCAATTTCTTCTGTGACCTTCTGAGCTTCGTTTACAAAACCAACTAGGTCTCTACCTCGTATATTGGTCTCCACCATAATTCTTCTTTTGAGAGATTCTCTATAAATGGCTGCCGGACCTTCCACAAGTTTAATCTCTGCGATCTGACCTAGAGGAACGGTGGAACCAGAAGAAGTAAAAACCGGAATATTTTCCACTTGTTCCAGATCGGTAGCGTCTATTTTTAAACGGACTACAAGATCGAATCTTTTAAAACCTTCGAAAACTTTTCCAGTTTGTCTACCGAGTCTGAGGGCCTCTACGGTCGCTAGAATTTCTTCTGCTTGTACTCCGTAACGTGCCATGTTTTCCCGATCTACTTTGATTTCTACAAGGGGAAGACCTAAAACCCTTTGAACTCTTAAGTCGGCTACTCCTGGAACCGTTTTGAGTTTATTTGCAAATTCTGCGGCGATGTCTTTGAGTTTGACCAGATCGTCTCCGTAGATTTTAATAACCACGTCTGCTTTGGATCCAGAAAGAAGAGAGTTGACTCTGTTTTCGATTGGTTGAGATAAACTGATTGTACTTGAAGGAATGAACTTAAGAATTTCATCTTTCATTTTAGTCATCAGTTCTTCTCTATCTTTCGCGCTCGTCCATTCTTTACGAGGTTTCAATTTAACCATGGCTTCTCCTTCGTCGGTACCAACCGGTTCCGCCGCGGATTCTCCCCGGCCCATTCTAGAAACAACTCCGACTACCTCCGGGAATTTTTTTAATACTGCCTCCATATCCGAGTTTGTGTCTCTGGAATAATTGATGGATGTAGAAGGAAGTCGTTTTATGTCGATTGCGATTTCACCTTCATCAATTCTAGGTAAAAATTCAGAACCCAAAGCGGAGCCGAGTAACATTGCTAAGACGACCACTCCGATTCCTGCGTAACAAAATTCTTTTTTACGGGACATTCCAAAATCCAGTAGAAGTTTGTATTTTTCCGTAATTATATCCCAATACTTACTATGATGAAATACAGGATTTTTAAAAAGGATACTTGCTGCGGCCGGGAATGTAATTAGAGAAAATAAAAGAGAGGCGCCTAACGCGAGCGCTACGGTGATCGCCATTGGTTTAAACATTCTTCCTTCTACACCTTCTAAACTCATCAGAGGTAGGTATACGAGTAGAATGATCGCAACCGAAAACGCCGCTGCACGCCCAACTCGTACACAGGCGTCTGTGATAATTTCTTCTGCGGCTAGTTCTCTGTCTTCTAATTTGGTCTGCATTTCGTAGAAAGAACGTTTTAAAATAAATCCGTGTAAAATTGATTCCAACATTACGATTGTTCCATCGACTAACAAACCGAAGTCGAGTGCTCCTAGTGACATCAGATTTCCAACGATTCCAAACGCGTTCATAAAGATCGTGGCCGTGAGCATAGGAATCGGAATCGCCAACGCGACTAGTAACGCTCCTTTGACGGTTCCCAAAGCGATTATAAGTACGATTACCACTAAAATTGCCGCTTCTGCTAAATTGGTGAAGATTGTACTTAATGTTCTTCCGATAAATTCGGAACGATCATAAAAGGTTTCGATTCTCATTCCGGGAGGGAGTTTTGTTTTGATTTCTTCGATTCTTATTTTAACCCTTTTCACTACTTCAAGAGAGTTTTGACCCATCAACATCATGGCGGTGGCTCCAACAACTTCTCCTTGAGAGTCTTTGGTGACTAGACCAAAACGAAGAGCCGGACCAATCTCTACTTCTGCGATTTGCCCAAGTAAAAGAGGAATTCCGTCTCCTGCGGTAGTGACCGCCGTGTTTTTTAAGTCTTCGATAGATTTGTACTGACTTTCTCCTCGAATTACGATTTGTTCTGAGTTTTTAGAAATATAACCTCCCCCCGTATTTTGATTCGCGGATTCTAACTTATCATAAATTTGAGAAAGAGTGAGATTGTGGACCGCGAGTCTTCTAGGATCGATCTTAACTTGATACTGACGGACTTGACCACCGATGATGTTTACGTCTATGATTCCTTCTACGGACTTGACTTCACGAGACAATTCCCAATCCATATAAGTTCTCAATTCTTCGGGAGAATGTCTATCCGAGGTAAGCACAAATTCATAAATATCTCCTAAGCCGGTTGCAATAGGAGAAAGTTCTGGTCTTCCGTAATCGGGGGGAATGATTGCTTCTGCTTGTTTGATTCTTTCGTTTACGAGTTGTCTTGCAAAGTAGATGTCCGTCCCGTCTTTGAAAACTACCGTGACCGAACTGACTCCGGCTCTGGAGATAGAACGAATTTCGGTGACATTAGGAAGGCCTGTAAATTCCATCTCAATTGGATATGTAATGAATTGTTCTACTTCAAGAGGGGAGAGACCAGGAGAAGAGGTGACCGCTGAAACTTGAACGTTGGTCACGTCAGGAATCGCATCAATGGAAAGATAGAATGCGTTATAGATTCCTACGAGGGTTACCATAAAGGTCAGAACCAAAACCAAGGCTCTATTTTTAATCGAAGCACGGATCAGTTTATCAATCATAACTTTGGCTTATCTCTAAAAAGACGATATGGACCAGGAAAGCCTTGGAAGCTTAGAGTTGAAAGATTTTTTTATTGAGTATTACTTGTATAGTTTCTGTCTTGATCGGATTGATTGTTACATTGTAAAATATGAAATGACCGTTTTTTTGGAGTTAAATTTTCACAGAAGTGTATAGATAGTATTTTTTGAAACCGTATAACACAATTATAGGTCGTAAATTTTTATTGAATATAAAAATAATTGAATATACTTGCAGAAAATTTAAGTAATTACTAAAATTGAAACTATAATCATCTGGTCTAAATATTGGGTTATATTTGTCTAATAGGAAAGAGGGAACTTTTATGATTCAAATTGGGAATTTTCCGGATACGGTCAACGAATACGCCGCCAGATCAGTGGCTGGGCTTGTAGTGATTCTATCAGTTATAACCCTTTTTACACAATCAATTTGGTTGAATCTTGTTTTGTTGTATGGATTTACGGCGCGTGTTTTATACGGACCTAGATTTTCTATTTTTGCAAAACTTGCAATCCATTGGATCGTTCCCAGGTTTCAATTGGGAAACAAAATTGTAGCAGGGCCTCCGAAACGATTTGCCCAGGGAATTGGTTTTTTATTTAGTCTTACTTCTTTGATATTTCTTACCCAAGGACAGATTTTTGCGTTTCAGATTGTACTTGGAATTTTAGTTTTTTTTGCGGTTTTGGAATCTTGTATAGGTTTTTGTGCGGGTTGTTTTGTGTTTAGTTATTTGATGAAATGGGGAATTGTCCCTGAAGAAGTCTGCGAAAAATGTAATCGGTTAACGTTTATTTCCAAAGAAACTGATACTCGTTAAATACATGTTAGGTGTCAGTAAAATAGAGACATTTGAATGACGGTGTGAAATTATAAAAATTTTCTAATTTTCGATTAATGATTTTGAATTCAATTTTTACGCTACAGTTTATATGTGGCATAAAAGTTTTAGTGGGTTTTATGAAAATTTGTTAATTTTTAAAGATCCAATATTATTGGATAATTCTATTGATCAGCTAAATAATTTTTGTAAGAAAAAATAGATGTGGGAACTCTCACAAATCGTGAATTTACAGTTAAACCTTGTGGGAACTACTATAAAATACAAAAGAATCATCGTCCAATCCGGTTTTTGCACAAAATTGTTGTTTTACGCTTATCATCAAAATTTAAATCCCATTTTAACTTGAATTCGGCTGAGTAAAAGTTTCCTAAAAGTAGTAGTTCCTACAACTTTAGAAGTTGTTCGCAAAATCGTGATTTGTAGTAGTTACTACATCATTTTACAGACAAACCTAAATTTTGTGGTAGTTCCCACACTTGAATACAGTAAATTCAATTGTTATAAACTTCTATTTTATAAATAGTGGTAGTTCCCACATTTAAAGAATCGATCTGTAAAGTTCAGATTTCAACTTTTTTCAGAATTATAGGTTCTTACGCCTAACTCACGTTAGTTATGGATGAACCGTGGGAATCGATTCAAATTGTGGAAGTAGTTCTGTTTGGAGTAAGGGAAAATATTCCGCTTCAATTTCATTTCCTGAATTACGAAAAAGTTTGGTGATTCTTTCTAAATTTAAAAATTTTTCTTGTTTGGTCACTACGGGCGTTTGAAGATTTTGATTAAAATGAAGAAACGATTTCCCTTCATTTTGTCTATTCTGTACAAAAACGTCGTGATCGTTTTTTCTTTTTTCTATAATTCGATTTAATTTATCTTTAATAGAGTGTAGGTTTTCAAGCTGAACCTTTAATAAACCTGGTTCTAAATCGAACCCGATCGAATTTCTACAGTTGCCAATTGCAGCCAGAGTGGTGGTCCCTGTTCCTAAAAAAGGATCTAAAACGATGTCTCCTTTGAGAGAATACATGAGTATGATTCTATTTGCAAGTTCTAAAGGATATGCAGCACTTCTTTCTCTACCAGCCAGAAGAGAACTTAAACCTTGTTTTTTTCCCTTAAAATCCCATACGTCCGTAAACCAAAAGTTACGTTCTTCCCAGAAAAAAGCACTTTCCATACGGGATAGTCGTTCCGATTTTGTGGAAAATTTTCGTCTATTATTTTTTCTGAATATTAAAATATGCTCGTGTTCTAAGGTTACATACGCACCTGCCGGAAGTGTGCCTGAACCCATAAATTTAGTAGGAGAGTTGGTTTGTTTTTTCCAAAGAATACCGGGAAGACTTTGAAATCCGATTGAATTGCAACCTTGTAAAATCCTTGCATGATTCATATAAATTCGAAAACCGAAAGCGGTGTTTCGTGTGGCGTCTCCTATATTGATTACAAGAAAACCACCGTTTTTTAAAACGCGAAACGATTCCCTCCATACCTTATCCAGTTCGAAATGCATTTGTTCGTAGGAAAGATTGGGATCGATAAGAAAATTTTTTTGAATTTCTCTGGAAAAACCGAAAAAAAGTTCATCCCACATTTCTATCATAGGATAAGGAGGAGAAGTTAGGACCAAATCCACTGATTCCGAATCGAGAGGAAACGTTTCTCTAGAATCTCGAAAATGAATCCTATGAATCGTTCGTTTCATACCTATAAAAAATTAGAATTTAATCTTTATTTTTTATGTCTACTCAAAACGTTTTTAAGAGTTCGACTCAGATTAAAAAACTAAATCTTAGGCAAATTATAAATTTGTAATAAATACCCCGATAAAATTAAAATCAAGCTTCGATTATAAAACCGTCTGTAGAACGGATTAAAAGAAGTCCTCCACCTTGAGGAAGTTCGTCTACTCTGAATTCGGAATGATTCTCCCATATATCCAAATCACAGAGAATCAAATCGAATTGTTTCCAATCTACTGGAGTTAGGATTTTTACTTTTTCTTTTTTGAGACTTTGCTTAATTTGAGGTTGGTTTGTAGATCCGTTCAAATCTACGATCGACAATCTAGAATTGTAGTTTGCCGCCAGTCTTTTTGCGATTTGAAGAAGTTCCAAATCTTTTTCTCTACCAAATAAGATATGTATATTTTTGATGTCTTGCAATTGGGATGAGAATAAAATTCCAGTATTACAATTTGTTTCATTTAGTATAGTTCTAATTTTTCCGCCTAAAATATCATCCGAAAAAAAAGAACGCGCTGCACCAATCAAAAGTAATTTATAATTTCCTTCGTTTACGATTCGAACAATGTCCTTAGTAATATTCGTAGAAGTTTTATAAATTGTACTCAGATTTACATTTAAATCTTTTGAAAGTTCTTTCAGAGGAGTAAAACTCAAGGATTCGTATTTTTCCGCGTGAGATTCAGAAATATTAGAATCAGGAGATAAATGAACTGCTGTAACGTTTCTTTCTTTCTTTTTTTCTGGAAAAAGTCCATAAGCAATCTTTAATAGTTCTAAACCTCTCGTATGTTGGGCAAAGGAGATTAGAATTCCTGAATTCAAAGTTGGTTTTACAATAGTATCTCGTTTTGTAAAAAAAAGCTCTATCAGTTTAAGTCCGGGACCAGTCATAACCGTTGTAGTAAGGGCCATAAGTACCATCATCGAAAAAATTTCTTCCGATAGTACTCCTAAATCGTAACCTATATTGAGTACAATCAACTCCATAAGGCCTCTGGTATTCATAAGGATTCCAATCGAAAAAGAATCCATCCAACTTTTACCGGATAAACGAGAAGCGATGGCGCTTCCACCTAACTTTCCTAAGACGGCTACGAAAAGAATTAGGAAAAAAACGGGCCATAATCCAGAACTTGACAAAAGGCCGAATTTAGTTCTCAGTCCGGTAAATGCGAAAAAAAGAGGAAGTAAAACGGTAAGGCTAAAGTCTTCAATTTTTTCCACCAGATTGTTTCTGAGTTCCTTTTTATCCGGCATTACGACTCCGGCTAAAAATGCACCAAAAAGAGCGTGGATTCCAATCGCTTCCGTAATCCAAGCAGAAATAAAAATGAATAAAAAGAAAAACGCAGTGATCGATTTTGTCATGGATTCTTTGGTGGTGTATAAGTTTCCGGCTCTTTTCATCAAAGGAAGAATTCCTTTCCACATAACGAACATATAAGTCAGAGACATTACGATCATCAAAATCCCGGAGGAAAAAGAACCTGCGTTGACGATCGTAACTACAATTGCTAATACACACCAAGCAGTCACGTCGTCTGCAGCAGCAGTGAGGGCAAGGCTGCCTAACGTGGTTTTAGTTAAACCTTTTTCTAAAATGATTCTGGCGAGAACTGGAAAGGCAGTGATACTCATACCGATTCCCATAAAAAGACAAAATGCAATAAAATCCACACCTTCGGGAGCTAATGGTACATAGATCAAATAAGCGAGTCCCGCGCCCAAAAGAAACGGAAACATAATGCTTGAGTGAGAAATTACAATTGCAGACTCTGCTTGGTTTCGTAGAATTTTTAGATCTAACTCCATTCCTACTACGAACATAAAAAGTAAAAGACCAAGCTGGCTTAGGATTTGAAGAGTGGAAAGAGATTCTTTAGGAAATAAAAGTTGAAACCCCTCCGGAAAAATCAAACCAAGTAGAGACGGTCCAAGAAGGATTCCAGCGAGTATTTCTCCGATTACAGAAGGTTGTCCTAAAATAGTAGCGAGTTTACCGCAAAATCTGGCGGCAAGTATGATCACTATCAACTGAAGTAGAAGTCTAGAAATTGGTTGTTTTAAATGTCCGGAAAAAATTTTTACTATTGCCTCTAAATCTAAAAAACCTGGTCTGGGAAAGTTTATCTTTGAAGATTCATTGGGTGTGTTATCTAGATACTTCTTGGATAATAAAACCTGGGAAGAATGAAAATTTTCTTTTTCCAGTTCCAGATTTTTTCCTGACTGTAGGATAAAACCTAGGGACAGAATGAATAAGAAAATTAGAAAAATATAAAATAGCGATATTTTTTTCATGTTCGGAGGCATTGTAGGAACGAATTCCTGTTTCGTCATTCAGATTTTTTAGGATCGTTTAAGGAATGATGGATTCGTCTTTGAGAATTTTAGAAGTGAGTTCCGCCGCTTTCAAAGGATTTGTAACTTCTCCCGAAATTCGGACACGAGTAAGTAAGAGCCATCGAACATTAGACTTTTGAAAAGAAACCCAGAACCAGGAACTAGTTTCTTCTTGTGTATAATAAAATGCGGAATCGGATCTATAGTCTTCCACTCCGTTCCAGTCTCCCGAAAGATCGTGAATTCCGGTTGCATTGGAGTATGAGCCAGGAGTTCTTTTTAACAAATCCCAAACGGTTTGAATCGTCTTTTTACGAATAGGTGGAGAAATTTCTTGAAGTCGCATTAAAAAATCTGCAAACTCGGAAGGTGAAATTGTATAAGAGCCGTCCGACCAAAAAGAATTTCTTGTATTCGGGATCTGAAAGATTCCTATTTTTTCTAAAAGTGATTTTCCTTTTTCCGGTCCTATATCATTCCATAAATTTGTAAAATACCAGTGTACAGAATATTCCAAAGCAGATTTTAGATTTTGATCTTTTTGCCAACGAATATAAGGGTATCTAGTTTTATCCCAGAAAAAAAGGGTTTGATTTTCTTTAAGATAACCTCCTTCTACAGAAATGAAAGCTAAAACAGGATGAAACAAAGAAGAAGGGGGAGTTTTATAAAAACATTCATCTTTTTGAAAGTAAATTTTATTGTTTGTGGTTTGATTGATTAAAATCGCACAGAGGTTTCCGTTGAGATTTTTTTCGGAAAAAGATTTTGTACTTAGGATATAATTAGAAGAATTAATTTTACAAGAAAGAAACGAAAGAATAACTAAAAAGATTAAGAATCCGTTTTTCACTAAATCTAAAACCAATCACATTAAAATAGAAATACAAATTAGAACAAACGCGATTGGAATATAAATAAAGAAAAAATAGATTTTTCCCGCTTTCTTCCAAGGTTTTTGCATTTTAGGACGTAGCATTTCTAAAAGTTCTTCTTCGTTGGCTTTGTAGAGTGTAGAAGAATCGTTCATTCCAAATAGGTTGGCCGCAAGACGTCTAAAAGTTTTTTCTCTGTAAATTCGTATATAATCTATACTTAGAGCGACTAACGTTTTGTTTTCTGAGAATAGGTTACGAAATACTATAGGGATTTCGTAAAACTTTCCGATCAATAGACTGGAAACTCTGGTAAAAAGTCCAAGATAAAATAGGGAAGCATATTTTACAGATTCTAATTTTAAGCCAAATACGATTACAAAACAAACCAGATAAGCGCCATATCCTACGATCAAACCAGCCCTTTCTAAAAATCGGTTCCAATAGACTTCTCTTTCAAATTCAATATCTAGGATTTCTAAGGATGATCGTGTCGTGTTCTTGATTAGGGGCATTGATAAATTCAAAAAAAAGAATGTTTATCCATACAAAAATTCCCCAAAGAAATGACAAACTAAATCGTGTATGAATTCTTTTTAGAAAACGACTTTAAAACCAATCGTTCCTGCATTTTTTTGCTTTCGTAGATGATATAAAGTCTGTGTTTTTTATATAGAAATAGGTTATACGTTTAAGGGAAAAAACGAACTCGAACTAAAAATCCATTTTCCTTTTCTATCTCTATTTCTCCTCTTAATTGAAGGCAAAATGCTTGGATTAGACTCATCCCTGCCATAGATTTACTTTTTTCGGATTTTTGTCCAATGCCATTATCCGCGATTTCTAAAATGAAATATCCTGAGTCCGATTTTTGAAACGATACCGTAATTTTACCTTTACGATTTTCTGGAAAAGCGTGTTTAAAAGAATTGATCATGAGTTCGTTTAAAATCAATCCGCAAGGAATTGCCTTGTCGACCGAAAGTAAGGCTTCCGTTATATTATAATTTACTTGAATACTTCCGTCCTGTCTACCGTAAGAAAGAAAAATATGATTTACTAATGTATCTAGATATTCTTTGGTTTGAATTACTTTGTATGAATCGTTTAAAAATAAATATTCTTGAACGATTCCCATCGATTGAATCCGATCAATCGCGGATTCGATCGTTTTTTTAGCGAGTTCTGATTCTGCTTTTTCTCTATCTAAATTCAACATTCCTAAAATTAAATGAATATTATTTTTTACTCTGTGTTGGATTTCTTTAAATAAAGTTTCTTTATAATTTAAAGATTCTATTAGTTTTGATTCTTTTTCTGTGTAAGCGAAAATTTTATTTTGAAGTTTTTTATTTGTATTTTTGTGAGTTAACAATAGGTGTCTTTGTTTTCGAGCTTCATTTAAAATTTCTAAGATTAAAAATGTAAGAATCCCGCATAAAAAAGTAAAGTTAGCTCCTACTACAAAAACTTGAAAGGAAGTAATCGATCCGGTCCAGATTTTATAATGAATAAAAAAAATTCCTGAAAAAACGAAAAGAGATGTAATTACATAACTCCAAAACGTAATAATGCGGCCTAAAAAAATTCCACAAAAAACGGGAACCAAAAATAACCAAAGAATTCCTGCTCCGCCTAAACCAATTTTAGTATAAAGTAAACAACCTAAGATAAAAATTAAGGATACTAAAAAGTAAGATTTAGGTTTGTAGAATCGATTTGGAAGTAGTAATAGAAACCATACTAAAAGAAGTGCAAGAGTGTCTAAGATGACTACTTCTCCTAGTCCTTGTTGCCAAGCTAAATATACACTCGGGATATAAATTAAAAAACCAAAACAAGAAACTAAAATCAAAATGATTTGTATGACGTTTTTTTTCCAAACGCTCAAGTATATAGAACGATGAGAGTGTAGTTTAAATAATTTTTCGAAATGAGAAAGATGGTTCATGTCGATTCAAACATTTACAACTTTCCGATTGCGAAATAACAAACGTTCTAATTCGGTTCCGGAAAAATCTTTCTCATCTTATTTTTGTCTTGAGTTTTTTGAAATATGTGAGCTTGTGCTCATTATTCTGAAAACAATAGATTTTGAAGCCGTTGATAGTTTGAGAAGGTTTATTTTTACCGTATAACTTATAACTTCTTTGGATCGAATGTAAATGTGCAGTCCTATTCAGAACAATCCTCAGATTCAGTATACAATAAAATTCCTTAAAGCCCAGGGGGGTTCATGAAAATACTAAATTTTGAAATTACAAAAGTTGTTTATTGGTTCGTTCTACTCTGGATTGGAATTTCTTTCGGGATTTTCATTTCGGCTTGTTCCGGAGAAAATAAAAATGAGATCAGTGGTTTTGCACACGTATTAATGATTGATAATTCTTTTTCTCCTCCGATGCAGAAAATTCCAGTCGGTGGAATTGTAGAATTTATCAATTCAGGAAATAACCCACATAACGCGATTGCAGTGGATAAAAATTGGTCTACAGAAAAGTCTTTTGGAAATATTGTCATGTCTCGAGGAACTAAAACAAAAGTTTCTTTTCCAAAAGAAGGTGTTTTTCCTTACTTCTGTTCCTTTCATGCAACTCCAGATGGTAAAAATGGAATGGTGGGAGATATTGTAGTAGGAAATGTTCCTTATAACCCTGCCGCAAAATCAGGTAAATCTTGGAAAAACGTTTCTCAATTTTCGGGAACAACTCGCAAGGTTCCTTCTCAGTATCCTACGATTCAAAATGCGGTGGATGCCTCAAATCCCGGTGATCTCGTTTTGATCAGCGAAGGTATTTATTTGGAAGAAGTGACTGTGACAACTCCTTCGATTACAATTCGAGGAGTGGACCGTAATAAAGTAATCATAGACGGTCAGTTTCAAAGAGGAAACGGGATCATGGTAGTCGCAGCCGATGGAGTTGTAATTGAAAATCTAACCGCTAGAAACGCTACGTTAAACGGCTTTTATTGGACGGGTGTAAAAGGATATAGAGGTTCTTATCTCACCGCACATAATAACGGTGACTACGGAATTTATGCGTTCGATTCTATAAACGGAGTGATTGAACATTCTTACGCTTCCGGTTCTCCCGATTCCGGAATTTATATAGGACAATGTTATCCCTGTAAGGCGATTATCTATGACGTTGTTTCTGAACACAACGCTTTGGGTTATTCCGGTACCAATGCGGGAGGAGAACTTTATCTGATCGGTTCCGTTTGGAAAAATAATATCGTAGGTCTTGCGCCGAATACCTTGGATAGAGAATTACTTCCTCCCGAAAGAGAAACTACGATCTTAGGAAACTTAGTCTATAATAACAATAATCCTAAGGCTCCGATCGCGGCTTTAGAATATCCATCTTTCGGAAACGGGATTTTGATCGCGGGTGGTCTTTCCAATGTGATCCGAAAGAACGTAGTCATAGAACATCAAAACAATGGAATTGTAATTCTTCCTAACTTAGATGAAAATTTTTGGCTTTCTCATAACAATATAGTTCAAGACAATATAGTCTATAACTCAGGAAGAGCGGATATTACTTTGGTTGGTCCTATGAGTACTGGAAATTGTTTTTCCGGCAACGAATATAGAACCGAACTTCCTGCTTTTTTAGAAAAATGGAATGGTTGTGGTTCTTGGATTCGACTTCCTGTGGGAGGGGATCTTTCCATGATGTTAGGTGCTCTTGGTCTGATGGTTCAGGCTTCTGGCGGAAGATTTCCTTCTGGGAATTACAAAGAACAGCCAATTCCAGGTCCTCAATTGAATATGCCTTTAGGAAATGCGGCTCCCGTAAAACCTGCGTTAACCGCCTTTGAAGATTTTAATCTGAATTTGAATCAAGTGAAACTTCCCAAAGAAGCGGAAGAGATTTTAAAAACGGTTCCTAGAAAACCTGCGTCTACTACGGGCGCGATCACGCTTGTAAAACCGATCGGTCTTTTTCCATTTTTTTATCATTGGTTGGGATTTTTACTTCCGTTTGCAATTTATATCTGCTGGACTTCTATGTCCTTGTTGGATCTAAAAGATAGAACGGATTTGGAATGGATCCGAAAGATTTACTGGATCGTAACGATCATTTTAGTGCCAATTTTAAGTCCTGCGATTTATCTTATCATAGGCGGAAGTAAATATCCCAACTGGTTTAGAAGAACCTTGGTTTGGGGCGGACTGATTGCATTCTTTTTACTTTTGGCTTATACCGGAATTTCTTTGATGAACGGTGTTGGAACCAAAACGATCAGTTAAGTATTTTAAAATATTCAGAAATTATTATAGGAGAAAAATTATGGAACAAACTGTTGTAGGCGGCCCCGGATTCTTCGCTTTATTATTCAATTTTTACGGATATTACTTTCCGTTTATACTCTATACACTTCTTGCACCTTTGGCTCTTTCGGATCTGGTAAAAAGAGAAGACGTAGATTCTAAAATCGGTTCTATCTGGACGGGTGCGATCCTTTTAATTCCCATTTTGGGAGCGGGCGCCTATCTGGTTGCGGGTGGATCTAAGATCCCTTCCTGGTTAAAAAACATACTCGTTTATGGAGGAGTCGGGATTTTAGCGTTGATCATTTTAGTCACTTCGGTTGCTAAATTTTAAAAAGAAGTTGAATCGTAAACAGTTTCTCAAGTGGATCGGAATCGGAAGCGCCGGTTTAGCCACCGGGGCAGGGATTAGTTCGATCGGAGACGAAAAGAGTGGTCTGCTTTGTAAGATACGACCTGGGATCGTAGGAGTTAACAAAGAAACTTCCATTCCTGGAAATCCGGGGAATAATTCTTACGGGAGTATGGTTCATCCTCCCTTTCATATAGATCCCACTTTTTTAAATCGGATGGAATTGAAGAATCTAGAAATTTCTTCGGGGCCGATCTTAAAACAACATATTAGCATTGTAGAAATGCCTTTGACGGTTGCGCACAATACAGTAGTCAAGGCTTGGACTTTTAACGGTTTAGTTCCTGGTCCTGTGGTTCGAGCCAAACTGGGACAAAGGATGGAAATCACTCTTAGAAACGATTCTGAACATCCACATTCGATTCACTTTCACGGAAGTCATGATCCGAACGAAGACGGTTGGGAGCCGATAGTGGTTGGTAGCGAAAAAACGTATCAACTGACTGCGGGTCCGATTGGATTTCATCCGTATCATTGTCACGTTCCTCCATTGGCTAGTCATATGGCAAAAGGTCTTTACGGAGGTCTGATCGTGGATCCACCTGGAGGTCGTCCGCCTGCACATGAATTTATGCTGATTCTTTCTGGATGGGATCTAGAAGACAAAGGAAAGAATGATCTTTTTTGTTGGAACGGAATGGCTGGTTTTTACGATCGTTATCCGATTAAAGTTCCAGTAGGTCAAAAGGTACGTCTTTATATCGCAAACATGTGTGAATATGAACCGGTTGCTTCCTTTCATCTACACGCTCAGACATTCGACGTGTTTAGAACTGGGACTAAATTGATTCCCGACGATCATACGGACGTAGTTACTCTGGGGCAAACAGAAAGGGTGATTTTAGAATTCACTCTTCCAAAAAGAGGAAGGTATATGTTTCATCCTCACCAAACAAAAATGGCGGAGAAGGGGGCTATGGGTTGGATCGTTGCGGTGTAGATTAACGTGAGTGATTAATATAAAATGAATTGTAGATGAGAACTCAACAAAAAGTTTTTTGAATAGAGCTATTGAAAAAATCCATATCTACAAAAAATTTCTTCATTCGTTTTAATAAAAAAACGGAAGAAAATTAATTTTTCAGTAATTTTAACTTGGATCTATATAGATTGTATTGATGTATAAAGTTTTAGATCGAAAGTGGTCGATGCTTATTTTTTACACGGACTCAGCTGAATGAAATCACGTATCGATGTGAAAGTGTTGAAGGAAGTAAATTCTGGATCTAAAAGTTGGATTTGCCTCTAAGTTTAAAATGTTCTAATACACATTCAGGAAAATATTTTGAAAGAAAGAATTTTATTGATCTCCATTTTAATTTTAGGGATTATACTTGGGTTTTTTGGTTGGAAAGCGTGGAAAGGAAGATCTTCGATTCAAGAACCTGTTTTTGTAGAAGAATGGTCTCAGATTACTTTGAAAAACACTCAAAATCTTGGAATTCCTTTAAACAAAATTCCAGGTAAATTGAAACTAGTCTATTTCGGATTTTCGCATTGTCCGGATATGTGCCCAAGAGCATTGATAGATATGTCTTTGGCTGTTAAGGAACTAGGAGACCAAGGAAAAAATCTAACTCCAGTATTTATTAGTGTAGATCCGAAAAGAGATACACCGTCATTACTTGCAAAATATGTAAGACAGTTTCCTGAAGAAAGGCTTGTCGCTTTAACGGGCGAAAAATCTAAACTAGATTCTTTGCAAAATGCGTTTGGGGCCGTGTCTAAAAAGGTCGACGCGCCTCAGCTGGAAGGAGGATATACGGTGGATCATACTGTTTTTATTTATGTTTTAGATGATAAAAGTAGGATTTTAATGACTTTTCCGGGAGGGATGGACGGAAAGACTCTCGCTAAAGAAATTAGACGTTTTCTTTAAGATTCAATTTAATTTTACTATTGTAAGGTTTTACTTGTGACTGCTTCTTACTTAAGACAATCGAGAAGTATTTTATCAGTTTGAGAAAATACTTGAACGCTTTTCTATATAGGTACATTCTCGATTTTTCCATTACTCTTGATTAAGTTTAAAGAATGATTTTACCGGAGATTAAAAAGAAAATTCAAGATAGACTTGTCGAGATTGAGTCTGAGTTCAACGTCGAAATTCTTTTGGCCATTGAATCAGGTTCAAGAGCTTGGGGGTTTGAGTCGATTGATAGCGATTACGACATTCGTTTTATTTATAAACATAAAACCGAATGGTATCTAAGTGTACTTCCGGGAAGGGAAGTGATCGAAATTCCTATTGTCGATTTGATGGACTGTAGCGGATGGGATTTGCGAAAATCTTTTTTTCTAATGAATAAGTCCAACCCGGTTTTATTCGAATGGCTCCGATCTCCGATCGTTTACAAAAAGAACGACACTTTTTACGAAATCTTTTTCGATATTTCAAAGGAATATTTTTCTCCGATTGGAACTGTTTATCATTATTTACATATGGCTACTGGGAATTTTAAAGAGTATCTGAAACAGGAACATGTGCGTGTAAAAAAATATTTTTACGTGCTCAGACCTTTGTTAGCCTGTGCGTGGGTGGAACAAAAGAAAAGTTCTCCACCGATGGAGTTTCAAGTGCTTTTAGATTCGGTTCTAAGTGATTCTATCGTTCGCAGGGAAATCGATTTACTTTTGAGTAAAAAAAGAAGTGGAACCGAATTGGGTGAAGG
Source organism: Leptospira interrogans (assembly GCF_900156205.1). Classification (GTDB taxonomy): domain Bacteria; phylum Spirochaetota; class Leptospiria; order Leptospirales; family Leptospiraceae; genus Leptospira; species Leptospira interrogans. Next base: position 180,278 of record NZ_FTNA01000004.1, on the reverse strand, counting down.
AAATCGAATAGACATCTTAAACGAATTTATTGAAACTCAGATTCGACATTTTGAAATGGTTGTTTCCGGTTTTGATCCCGCTCATAAACCCGATCCCAAAAAAATGGATTTAGGATTTCAGAAAATTCTAAACTTATAATCGTAATAACCATTTTGGTTTGGCTAACAAGTAACTAGGAATGTGTTTTATCATAAAAAGCAAATCCTACCGCGGCCAGGATTAAAAGAAAACTTACCGCGTGGTTCCATTTGATTTTTTCTTTTAAAACCAAGGAAGCGAATAGTATAAATACACTAATCGTGATGATCTCTTGTAGAATCTTGAGTTGGAATGTGCTGTAGCCTTCTTCGTTGTATCCGATTCTATTTGCGGGAACCATCAGTATATATTCGAAAAGTGCAATTCCCCAACTTAGAAAAATTGTAAGAGGTAAACTCCAACCGTGAAAAAATTTTAAATGACCGTACCAAGCAAAAGTCATAAAAAGATTGGAACATATAAGTAGAAAGAATGTTTTCATAAAAGAATATGAATTTGTGGTTTCTCACAAAGGCAATTCCGATTTAATTTTTATCGTAGTAAATTTGTTTACTTGTCTGTAGTTCGTTTTTGTGGAAGTATTAAGATATAAGATTTTATGTTCTGTCGTTTTTTTAATTTGAATTTGTATGTTATCTGTTTTTCGGACAAAGATGTTATTGGTTTCTATAAAATTTGAATACTGTGAATTTTTATAATAACGTGAGCTCGATGTAAGGAATCCATGGTCCCTTTTTCTAAAAAAGTTGTGATCGTAATTCCTAATATGCTACAATGTGGGAACTCATACAGAAATTGAATAGAAAGAATCTTTTCAAAATATTGCTAAATTAACGTGAGTTCGACATAAGAAAATTTGGGCGAATCCGGCTTGCCTACGGCAAGGCGGACCGGGCTTTCAGCTCTGGTCAATAAATTGTATATAAGAAACATTATATAACAATTGTCTTTAGTTTCAATTTATTGACCTCGCATCAATCCCTTTCGCGTTATACCGAATTTACGTTAAATTATTGAAATGAGACAAAATTTGCGGGAACTCACACTTTTTATTAAGATTTTTCGGTTAGATTTAGATTCGTTAATACCAAAAGGTTTTTCCTTTTTCAAAAAAGGAACTTAGGCATGAGAGTTTACATTTTATTTTTTAGGGAGGAATGAACTTAGAAGAGCAAACTAAAATTTACATTAAAAAGTATCAGAGTTTATCCTAAAACTTCAAAAAATTTTTACACGATAATTCTTTAGAAATTTTTAATAAAATGCGGTAGTTCCTACAAATTACTACTCGGACGCATGAATAGAATACTTGTGTTAGATTGTTTCAAAAATTTGAATATTTTGGTCTTGCTTTAAAATGCCGTAAATTCCAAATTTGCGGTATTTTTTAAGTGCCACTATTTTTTCGTAAATTAGGCCGTTAATAACTTGGTACTATTTTCATGCGTCCGAGTAGTAAGTCGCATTTGGTAATTTGTGAACTTTTGAGTAGTTCTATTCATAACTATATAATAAAGTATTTAATATTTTGCATGGAACCAGCGTTTTGTGATAAAATTAACGGTACTCAATTTTATAGAGATCAGTAATATCGTTAAATCTTAGTAGTAGTTCCCACATTGGATGGTTTTGAGACAAGCTATAAATAAAAAAAGAACCCCAAAACGATTTGGGGTTTAAATGTTGGGTTTTAGACTTCAGGTAGTATAACGCGTATTTGTTAAACGTGTTCAAGAAATTGATTTTAATCTCTTGAACAAATTTAAAAAGTAAGTTCCGTCGGCGGAATTTGTAAAAATGAACTCGCCGACGGATAAAGTTTATTCGGAACGAACCTCTATTTTTTTAGTGAGAGGTTTTCTCTTTGGAAGAGTCAAATTTAAAACTCCATTTTTATAAACCGCAGAGATACGATCCTCTTCTACAGATTCTGTGAGAGTGAATGTTCTTTTATATTCTCCTGTACGAAATTCAGAATATCTAAGTTCTCCCTGAATATCTTTATTTGAAGTTTTTCCAGAGATGATTAGTTGGTCTTTTTCCAATTGAACTTGAACGTCTTTTTCTTCTACACCTGGAAGGTCGGCCAGTAGATAGATATTTTCCTCGTCGGAATAGATGTCTACTCTGGGAGCGAGAATTCTCACTCTTTCTTTTTTGGTTTCTTCAGAAGTGACGGAATGATTTTTTTCATTCAAAACTGCATTGGTCATTTTATTTCTCCTAATCGTTGTTAGTTGGTTTGAATTTGGATCTTACGTGGTTTTACACTTTCCCGAATCGGTAGAGTGAGGGTCAAAACTCCATTTCTAAATTCTGCATTGGCTTTTTCGGAATCTACTTCTGTTGGAAGTTCCAAAATCCTTCTAAATTTTCCATGGAATCTTTCTACTCGATTGTTGCCTTGAGTCGTTTTTGGTTCGTTTGTAACAGCTTCTCCGCTCAGATGAAGTTGATTTCCGCTTACAGTGATTTCCAGTTTTTCTGGATCGATTCCAGGAATCAGGGCCGTAATTGTCACTGAGTCGTTTCCTTTGTATATATTCAAGGCTGGATAAGCGCTTCCACCATTGAGTAAAAACGGGTCCCAAAGACTGGAAAACTGGTTTTGTAACTTATGAAGGTCTTCAAAAATTCTAAATTCATTCATGATTGTTTATTCCTATTTTGGCAATCTAAAGCTTAGAGTGCTAAAATGTAAAAAAAGTTCCAGCATTTTTTTAAAAAATTAGCAATCTTTTTTGTTAAGTGCTAATTTTTTAAAAAAAGAAAAAATGGGATTTGGAACCTTAACAAACGTGAGTTTGGTCATGATTTGTTTTTCTGAAAAAAGCCGGGGTTGGAACTTTAGGGATCGATTCCTAAAATGTGGGAGCTACCACATTTTACAATAACCAACCCCACAAGTTGAAGAAGATTTTAGAATCAGAAGGATAAAAAATGCACATTATTCAAGTGTTCCGACAAGAATGAGTCTTTTTACTTGCAAAAAGTATGTTTTTCTGATAGATAAAAATTTTCCAAAGCCTTTCCACCTCGCCACCCAAAATCTAGGGAAAACTCAACACAACACTCTCTATGAATCGCGTTGTGGGATGTAAGTTTTACAGAGGATTTGTCGTAATTTCGGCAGATCTATATTGAGATCAAATACTTGTGGGGTTGGTTATGCATTTCACGACTTTACGGATAAATTTTAAGATTGTGGGAACTCATACTTTTAGAAAATTTTTCTCACGTTAATAATATGAATTTGGTGTAATGAACCGTTTTTTATAATCTGTGCGAGTTCCTAAAGATTATGCCGCATTTATGATAATTTTACTCTAAGCATACATTTACTAGTTCTATCTAAAACAATTTTTGTTATAGGATTGCTTATGGTTTCTAAAGTAGTAGTTCCTACATTTACAAAAAGATTTTTATTTCTAGATACAACATTAGAAGAGTTTAATACAACAAGGTTCGTTACTTTTTAAAGCAATATGAGTTTGACGTAAGAAAATCAGGCGAATTCCGGCTGCTAGGCAAGTTGGACCGGGACTCTCAGCTCTGATCAATAAATTGCATACAGGAAACATTATACAATAATCGTCTTTAGTTTCAATTTATTATAGAACACGATCCATAGAAATCATTCGCTTACTTTCTATCATCGTTCTTATAGGCCCGCGTTGGACTTAGCAAAACGCTTCCTGAATGTCGATCCTTAGAGAAGCTTCGCTGAGTTTTCCGGGTCCTCTGAATACAATATAATAATCGCTTTCGTATTGTTATATCTAACTCACCTTATGATAATATTGAAGATGTTTTAAACAAGTCTACTTTAGATCGAAAAACTGAATTTGAAAGAAACTCCTAAAAAATGGTTATCTATATTTTACAAGGAACATATCATTTGTTCCATTGATTGGAGTTCCGTTGATTCCACTGTTTGTATCTCCGATAACGTAGAGATTTCCTTCTCGATCTTTTGCAATTTCATTTCCAAATATTTTTGCTCCTGGATTACCAATCTGCTTTATCCATTTGTTTTGTCCGGATGAATTGTGCTTTGTAAGAAAGGCGTCGTAATCTCCTAACGAGTTACTTTTTCTGTTCAAGATATTTCCATTGGTAAAACCAGTTGTAAAAATGTTTCCGTTTTTGTCGGTAATAATCGAATTGACATTGGTTTCTTTCAAAAGGTTGTTGATAGGGCCGAATTGATGGACCCATTGTAACGTGCCACGTGAATCGTATTTGACAATGGTTCCAAGTATATTTACTCCTCCTAACGTTGTCTCGAACCGGCCATCGCTGGATCCGCCTATCAATATGTTTCCAAATGGATCTACGGTTATACAAGCATCGTAAAATGATGTATTAGCAGAACCGAGTTGAGCGAAAAATCGGCCGTTTCCATTGCTGTCGTATTTAAAAATAAAAATATCCCGTGTTCCGATACTAGAGGGCTTATTTGTCTCATAGTTTATATTTCCGGTACCGATTATAAAAATATTACCTGTAATTTTATCGAAAGTGATTCCTTTAGGAGAACTTAGCGCTTTTTCGACTCCGATTTGACGGACCCAATCCTCGTCTCCGTCACTTTTGAACTTAATGATAAACCCGTTCAATCCGGTTAGAGGACCTCCAAAGGGTCCGTCAGAATCTCCGACTATATAAACATTTCCAAGCGCGTCTAACGTCATTTTTTGAGGTGTAAGTTTATGGTTTGCAATACCTTTTTGTTTAGACCAAATTTGGTTTCCGTTGGAATCGAATTTGATTAGAAACAGATCCCGCTCGCCCGTGAGTGCTCTCGGATAATTCCTGTTCGTATTGCCGGTTACATACACGTTATCGTTTGTGTCGACTGCAATATCGGTTACAGACAAAGTTGTGCCTACATTCCCAATTTGTTTCGTCCAAATCGGATTCATTTGAGAATCATACTTTCCAAGAATGAGATCCCGATTTCCAGAGGCCGCCGCCGCATTATTGTAAATACCTCTGTCCGTATCTCCCGTGATATAGATAAAATCTTTTTCGTCCACAGTTAGGCTTTTACCGTAAGTCTTTGCGTTAGGAGCCCCAATAGACAGCGTCCGTTCTAATTCGAATTTTTTTGAATCTGAATCGATTGTTAGATCGAATAGATCGTCATTGTTCATGATTTCTTCGATTTTATCACGAATGAATAATTGAATCCAAAGATCGTTTGGTCCAGGATCTGATATGCCTATTGCCTTAGCGGTGCACATTTGAAAAAATGTAAACAAAAGAATGTAAAATTTTCTCATAGTCTTCTTTCAACACTAGTGTTACAGCTTAAATTATTTATTATTTTTAGGAAAGAAATTTAATTCAAAGTAGGGTAATTTGTCCTATTTTTATAGTAAAAGAATGTTTCAATATTTATTAGTTAATTTAAATATTCAAAAAAAATAATTTATATATAGAAATGAACTTAAGTCAAATATTTCTAAATTAGTGAAAAAAATAGAATTTGCTGCTGTACTTTGTTAAAAATGAACAAAATAATTTTACTCAGAATTGTAAAATAGGTATTCAAAAATCTACTTCTTAACTGGGGATTTATCTCAAAATCTGCGATGTTCTACTATATAACCCAAGAGTAATTTATGTTATGTAATATTGAAAATGTTTCAAAACAAATCTACTTTAGATCGAAAAGCTGGATTTAAAAGTAACTCCTTGTGAGAAACTTCTAAAAATAGTTATCTATATTTTAAAAGGAACATATCGTTCGTTCCACTGATTGGAGCTTCGTTGATTCCACTGTTTGTATTTCCGATAACGTAGAGATTTCCCTGTGGATCAAGTCCGAGTCCATTTCCCGAAATGGTTGCACCAGGGGTACCAACTTGTTGTATCCGTTGAATTTGCCCAGATGAATTGTGTTTTGTAATAAATGCGTCTTGAACTCCTAAAGAATCATCTCCTCCATCTAATATATTTCCATTTGTATGGCCTGTAGTAAAAACATTTCCATGCATATCGGTTATGATAGAACGGATCACTGCTTGTTTTGGAGGAGCGCTATCGGGACCGAATTGTCGAACCCATTGTAAGACGCCGGATGAATCATATTTTGCTATGGTTCCAAGCCAGCTCGTTCCGGTTAATTTATCTTCAAAACGACCGTTACTCGTTCCACCTACAAAAACATTTCCGGATAAATCTACAGTTATGGATGCGCTATCTAAGGATTTAGAGATAGCACCGAGTTGCGCAAAAAATTGACGATTCCCTTGAGAATCATATTTGAAAATAAAAATGTCTTGGTTTCCGATTGCTGGTCTTTTGTTATTTTTATAGTCCGCATTAGTGACTCCGGCTACATAAATTGTATTTGTCGTTTTGTCGAAAGTGAGTCCAGTTGGAAAACTTTGTGCTTGTGGAAATGCGATTTGTTGGACCCATTCTTCATTTCCGTTAATACTATTAAATTTGGCGATAAATCCGTTGGCCCCATTTAGAAAACCTCCGAAAGGTCCGGTTGATCTTCCAGTTATGTAAACGTTTTCAAGCGAGTCTAACGTGATCTTTGCAGGAGAAATTGAAGTATTGGCAATCCCTATTTGTATCCCCCAAAGTTCATTTCCATTCGGATCTAATTTAATTAGAAACATATCAGTCGTTCCAAAAAGTTGAGCGCCTCTGAAGTGATGGTTCGTATTGCCGGTGATATACGTGTTTCCGTTCGAGTCGACTGCAATGTCTTGTACGTTTAAGCTTATTCCTGCACCTCCAATTTGGCGAGTACCATTTACAATTGGGTTCATTTGAGAATCATATCTTCCGAAAATTAAATCTCGAGTTCCAACGGATGTAGCATTGTAAATCCCACCGGTTGTTTCTCCTGCAATATATATGAAACTTTTTTCGTCTATAGTTAAATTTTTACCAATAGTTTCTGCGTTAGGCGTTCCAAGTAGTAAAGTTTTTTTTAATATTAAATTATTAGAATCTTCATAGGTTATTGTATCGAATAAGTTTTCGTTATTCATGATTTCTTTGATTTTCTCTCGGATGAGTAGTTGTATCCAAAGATCGTTTGGTCCGGGGGCGGACACGTTGAGTATTTTAGCAGGTACACACGCCTGAATGAATATAAACAAAAGGATGTAAAGGTATTTCATAGTATTTTTTCGAATTTATATGCGACATAAACTATATAGCTATTTTTAGAATAGAAATTTAAATCAAAGTAGGATGGTTTACCCTACTTCTATAAAAAAGGAATGTCTCAATATTCATTAAGGGATGGGAATATGTAAAAAAGAATTTAACTATAGAGATGACTTCGAGTCAAATATTTCTAAATTACTAAAAAAACAGGATTTGCGGTTATATTTGCCAAAAATGGGTCCAATAATTTTACTCAGAAGTATAAAGTAGATTAGGATTGTTGAAAAATTTCATATGGAGATTAACAAAATTTCTTTAATTGCTCATTTCAATACACTAGAAAATAGATGAGAATTCATTTTTCAACAACTCTAATGCTTATAAAGTTGAATACCGTAAATGTCTATTGTAAAGCACTGTTGCAGAATAGAATAATATTGAATTCTATTATATAATTATAAGCAAAAAAAATAAACGGATCTATAAAGAAAAAAGAATATTCTAAAAGTATTTAATTTCTAGGACTCTATTTTTTGTTAAGAATTTATAGAGGGTATGGTATGCCGTAGATCCTACTGTTAGTTTTAAAATAAATTAACAGCACGTCCCAAAATCTAATTCACTTTATCAGAAAGATCAAGTTGTAAGGTTCTATTCCAATTTTGGGACAGGTTCTAAATATAAATTTTGATATTCAAAAAAAACTACGGTTTATACAAAATGTGGACGTAATGGATTTTTTTCGGTTTTAATAGATAAAACAAAGAAACTTAAGAAAAAGCAGGTTACTTTTAAAATCGAATTTTTGTATTTTTAACTCTAAGATAAAAAGAATCCTATTTTCTTGGAGCACTCAGCTCCAAGATTTTTAAAATAAGAAAATTAAATTTCGGTGAAAGGTTTATTTTCTTTTCGTTTTTTTCTTCAGAATCTTTTTCTTAACCGTTTTTTTCTTTTGTATTTTTTTCGAAGCTTTTTTCTTAGAAATCTTTTTCTTTATTAGTTTTTTCTTTTTAATAGCTTTCTTTTTAGGAATAGTTTTTTTCCCAGCAGCTTTTTGGGTGGGAATTGATTTTGGAGCAGCCATTTTTTCTTTGTCGTTTGAACGAAAGAAAGATTTTTCAAAATTGCGATTCTTAAAGAAAACAATTGTAGATTCTATCTTATCGTCGATTTCTATTTCTTGGTCATTCGATTTGATATATTCATAAGAAAGATGAGCAAGACCACAACGTAGATAATTGGTTAGTTTATCTTGAGAGATCCCTTGATGAGAGAGTCCAGTCAACCAGTTCTTGAGAAATTTTTCTCCCAATTCGAAATTGATTTCCGGTAGAGAGGGATTTTCGATTTTAAAAATCTCTTCATTGAGTTTTTGGTAAACAATTGAATAATTTTCTTCGAAAGTTCTATCGAGAATACCTTCATCGATAAGTCTTGCGTTCAATTTTTGGATAAGAACAGAGTCTGTCATATTGTTAGAATCTCCTGAAATTATAAAATAGAAATGGATATAGTTTGTTGGGAGAATTCTTTCTGCAAGAAAAAACTAAAAAATAGAAAGGGTTTAGAGGTAATCTTGTCTTTATGATGAATTTAGAAAGGTTCGATTTTTTATTAGAAACTTTTATAAAAAAGGAAGGTGAAGCAAAACTTCGTAAAACACGAATTTGGTGTTAAATTGGTCTATAAAAAGATGAGAATTATCAGAATGTTTCATTCTAAATTTCTAAAAGAATCGAGTTGAATTGTGAGAATTTTTACTAGGGTCATCTATAAAATATTTTACCATTGTTTGAAATGCAGATTTCAATTGTTCTAAGATATTTTTGAGATAACTTCTAATTTCTAGACGATAGAATAAAATCCCCATCCGTTTTTAGATCGATTCTCCGTTTAGAGACAGGTTTCTATTCTATAATTCTGGTTGTTATGATAACTTCACATAATGATTCTACTGAAAATTGTATAGTAGGTTGTCTGGATTTTGTTTTTATGTGCAAGTTATTAGACGGATCACAATCGTATCTATAAAGTTGAGTGTCTTGAGTTTTGTCGCAAAATTTTATTTTAGAACAATATATTAGTAATTTATTATATAGTTCTGAATAAGGTTTAAACATCAAGCCGAAATATGATTTATAAACAAGTATTGAATTTAAAATAGACCTTTCCTGAGTTTTTGCAGTTTTATATAAGATTTTTGCTAAAATCCTAATTAGAAAGTATTTTGTGATGTTTTTTATTAATAGACATTTACTAAGTTATTTGGATTGTATTGTGAGATTTTAGTTCTATCAACTATAAATATTTTAGTAAAAAATAAATTTAGTAAATTATAATATTTTTAATATACAGTTTTGTTTATATTGAAATAGTGTTGTTTAAAAATTAATTCTTCATCTGTTTCCGTAGTCCTAAAATGGACAATTGAAACAATTTTGCTTATTTGCGATATGTAATCTTTAAACAATTCTAATGATATTTTTTTAAATACGTTCTACATTTTGACTTTTGAATGGATTCATAGTGCTATCATCATATGATTTCGTATGAAAAGGATTCTTCTTTGAAAAGTAGTTAACCGCATACTTATAAAATTGAATACTTAAAGTTTATCACAAAGTGCCGTTTAACGTAAGTTAAGTATGGTCCAATGAGAAAGTAATGATTATGTTATGCTCCATTGGACGATTCCTATAAGAGCGGGACGCTTTAATTTCATAAAAATGAGGAACTATCACGTTTTGTTGAGGATTCAAAAATGGTTGATTCTTAGGTTTTAGAATGAGCTCTTAGTTTAATGTAACTTCAATATAACGCAAAAAGGATCTATGAACTCAGCAGAATGCTCTTTCAAACTCAGCGTCTCATTCCCTGAATGCTGCCCCTTCGAGAAACATTTGAGGGTCTTGACGGATCATTTTCTATAATGAATTGAAACTAAAGGCGATATATTGTATAACGTTTCCTGCATACAATGATTGGCCGGAGCTGAGAGCCCATCGGCTGTCTATGGTGGATTTTCCTGCGCTGAATGTACATCATTGAATTGGGTGTTGTATTTGACGTGAGTTCGGTGTGAGAAAAAATTTCTAAAAGTAGTAGTTCCTACAATTTTAGAATTTGTTCGTAAAATTGTAATTTGTAGTAGTTCCCACATCATTTTACAGACAAATCTAAGTTTGTAAGAGTTCCCACACTTGGATACGACAGATTGATTCAATCGTTATAAACTTCTATTTTATAAATTGTGGTAGTTCTTACATTTCAAAGTTTTACAGTAAAATATAGTTTTGTGAGAGTTCCCACAGATTAAGTCATATAATAAATTTCTAAACATTCATTTTTATGGAAAAATCAGGTTTTTATAAAACATCCTTACGCCGAACTCACGTTATTTATAGTTCTTACTAAGAGTTTGTCCCAAAACCTCAAAAAATTTTACACGATAATTCTTTAAAATTTTTAATAAAATGCAGTAGTTTCTACAAATTCATCACCAACCCCACCAAGTATTTGATCTCAATATAAATCTGTCGGAATTACGACAAAATCTTCTGTAAAACTTAGTTCCCACTCCACAACACGATTCATAAAGAGCGTTGTGCTGAGTTTTCCAACGCGATTCATAAAGAGCGTTGTGCTGAGTTTTCCAACGCGATTCATAAAGAGCGTTGTGTTGAGTTTTCCAACGCGATTCATAGAGATCATTGTGTTGAGTTTTCTCTATTTTTGGGAGGCGGTAAGGTTCGGAAAATTTTTCTCTATCAGAAAAACATACTTTTTGCAAGTAAAAAGACTCATTTATCAGAACACTTGAAAAATGTGCCTTTTTGAGCCCAGAACGGCGATCCATAGAAAGCCCGTTCTGTTGAGTTCATTTTGATTCTAAAATCCTATTCAACTTGTGGGTTGGTTATCCTACAAATTAGGTTGCATTTGGCAATTTATGAATTTTCGAGCAGTTCTAATCTTGTTAAATTTTCGTAAATAGTTCCCACATTGTGAGGCTTTGGGACAAGTCCTAAAGGAAAATTTGAGGCTACTTTAACTTAGAAGGTGTTAAAATGATCTGTTCAATTGTTGAACGAATTTTCTTGACAGAATGTCCCATAAGTTTTTTGATGAACCCAGATTTCCCGATGGCTGGGACTGACCCGGCGAAGCTATACTAAGAGCCTTTCTTTTAGCTTTTTTCAAATTCAATTCATTCTTTTTGATGGTTCTATGGACGATGCACTGAGGCATAAACTTTTGAGAATTCTGGAAGAAAATCCGGAAGTGAATCAAAGAGAAATTTCCGAAATTTTAGGAATTAGTTTAGGAAAGGTAAACTATTGTCTAAAAGCATTGATGGACAAGGGATGGATCAAGGCTAGAAATTTCAAAAATAGTAAACATAAACTTGCGTACGCGTATTTTTTAACTCCGAGCGGAATTGAAGAAAAGGCTCGTATTACCGTACGTTATCTAAAATTGAAGATGCAAGAATATGAAGAGATTCAAAAAGAAATCGAGGAGTTGAAAAAGGAAATCGGAGAACAATAAGGCGATGGAAAAGGAATCAAAGATTTATATCGCCGGTCATAAAGGACTTGTAGGTTCTGCGATTGAACGCGTTTTAAAAAAAGAAGGTTACGAAAACATTTTAGGTAAGACTCATGCTGAATTGGATCTTACGGAACAATCTAAAGTGAATGAGTTCTTTGAGGTGAATCGTCCCGAATATGTTTTTTTGGCTGCTGCAAAGGTGGGCGGAATTCACGCTAATAATACTTACCCAGCCGAATTCATTTTTTCTAATATTCAGATTCAAAATAATGTTATAGACGCGTGTTATCGATTTAAAACAAAAAAACTTCTTTTTCTAGGTTCTTCCTGTATTTATCCTAAGTTTGCTAAACAACCAATGGATGAAAGTCAATTGTTGGACGGTAAATTGGAACCGACTAACGAACCTTATGCGGTCGCTAAAATTGCGGGGATCGTAATGTGCCAAAGTTATAATCGTCAATACGGCACAAATTTTATTTCCGTCATGCCAACTAATCTCTACGGTCCTGGGGATAATTATCATCCTGAAAATTCTCATGTTCTTCCCGCCTTGATCCGTCGTTTTTATGAAGCTAAAATAAAAAACCTTCCAGAAGTTGTAGTATGGGGGACTGGAAAACCGTTGAGAGAATTTTTATATTCCGATGACATGGGACACGCCTGCGTTTTTTTAATGAAAAATTACGATGTGACCGGAGATCCGAAAGGGGGAGAGCACGTCAATGTTGGAAGTGGCATTGAAGTAAGTATTCGTGAACTTGCCGAAACCATTAAGGAAGTAGTAGGGTATCAAGGACTTTTGACTTTCGACCTTACTAAACCGGACGGAACTCCTCGCAAACTTTTGGACGTTTCTAAGCTTCATAAAATGGGGTGGAAACATCAGGTGGAATTGAAAGAAGGGATTCGGTTGGCGTTTGAGGATTATAAAACGGTAATATGAAGGACGTATTAACCATTTGATTTTAGTAATAGGTTCCGGCATAGTTGGAAGTTGGATCGCTTATCAAATTTCTAAGAATACCCAAGCAGATGTTTATTTATGTGATTCATCAGAAAATAGGGGCGATGGTATCAGCGGAAGGAATTCAGGTGTTTTACATTCTGGGATTTACTATGCAGAAAATTCTCAAAAATTAAAACACTGTCTAAGAGGTTATGAGTTATCATTAGAGTTTTTTAATCGATTTAACGTCCCTTATAGTATTTGTGGTAAGATAATCACAACCGGAGTTAAAGAAGATTCTTCTATTGAGTTGCAAAAAAAAGAAAAGTTAGATGAACTTTATTATAAATCTGTAAAATACGATATTCGAAATACATTTTATATAAAAAATCTTACTTCTGAATATCCTTTTCTTTTGGGAGAAAATGCAATTTACCTTTCGAAAACCGGAGTAGTAGACGTTTCTCTTTATTTGAAAGCTTTGTGGAGAGAGTGTGAAAATGCTGGAGTCACTTTCATTAAAGGTAAACGTTTTCTTTTTCGTGAAGAAACTCCCTTTTTTTATGATACGCAGTCAGGGCAAATGGAAGAAATTGAGGCCGATTGTATTGTGAATGCTGGGGGGCTTCATTCAGATGAGCTTATAAGGCAGTTGAAAGAATTAAAATATGAAATTCGTCCGAATAAAGGTGAGTATTACCGTTTAAGAAGAGAACTTCCATTTAAAAAATTGGTTTATCCTCTTCCATCTTATTCAAGCACTGCATTAGGTGTTCATTATACGTTTCATCTCAATGGTGAGTCTTATGCAGGTCCAAATTCTAATTGGGCTGAATCTAAAACGGATTATAAATTTCAAACGTCTAGAAATGTTTTCTTTAATTCTTTAAAAAATATTACCAATTATTACACTGAGGAAGATTTAACTCAAGGTTACGTAGGATTAAGACCTAGATTATTTTTTGATAATAAACCAATTACTGATTTTGTAATCAAAAAATATCCAGAAAATCGTCCCTGGATTCATCTACTGGGGATTGAAAGTCCCGGACTTACTTCTTCTCCTTCGATTGGCGAAGAAGTGTTTCTATTAGTCAAATCGCTGATTTAGTAATTTTTTCTTTATGTAAGAGGAAAAGCAGATGTTAGATCATTACAATGCCTATATAGGCCGTCTTCAATCCGTTCTTGTTCCCGAAAGAGCATCAGAAATAGAACGCCTTGCACTTTCATTGAAAGATGCTTGGGAGACTAAAAAACAAGTTTTCCTTTGTGGAAACGGTGGAAGTGCCGGAAATGCAATTCATCTCGCAAATGATTTTAATTACGGTATCGATAAAAAAAATGGAATGGGACTTCGTGTGGAAGCTTTACCTGCGAACGCTGCCGTCATTACTTGCCTTGCCAATGACGAAGGATACGATACAATTTTTTCTCAACAATTAGAGGTAAAGGCGAATAAAGGTGATGTTCTAATCGTCCTTTCTGGAAGTGGTAATTCACCTAACGTAGTAAAGGCGCTCGAAGTAGGAAATAAGTTAGAAATGATTACATATGCGATTTTGGGATTTTCGGGAGGTAAATGTAAGGAATTGGCGAAATATCCAATTCACTTTCCGATCAATGATATGCAAATCTCTGAAGATTTACAAGTAATTGTAGGCCATATGTGTATGCAATGGTTGTGTGGAGCAAAGTAAAATAAAATGAAAGCGTTAGTTACAGGCGGAGCAGGGTTTATTGGAAGTCATCTTGTAGATCTTCTATTGGAAAATCAATTTGAGGTTACCGTTCTGGATAATTTCAGTACGGGAAGGGCGTTTAATTTAAATCACGTAAAAGAGAAAATTGATTTAGTTGAATGTGATCTATCGATTCAAGAAGATTGGATCAAAAAGTTTCAATCAGTTGATTATGTATTTCATCTTGCGGCGCTCGCGGACATTGTTCCTAGTATTCAAAACCCTGAAGGTTATTTTCAATCAAATGTAACTGGTACTCTGAATGTTCTTCAAGCTAGTAGACATTACGGAGTGAAGCGGTTTGTTTATGCTGCTTCTTCTTCTTGTTATGGAATTCCGGAGCTTTATCCAACTCCTGAGACTTCGCCAATTCTACCTCAATACCCATATGCACTTACAAAAAGAATGGGGGAAGAGTTAGTCATGCACTGGGCACAAGTTTATAAATTTCCCGCTCTATCATTAAGGTTTTTTAATGTTTACGGACCTAGATCTAGAACTTCTGGAACTTATGGTGCCGTATTTGGAGTTTTTTTAGCTCAAAAGTTGGCAGGGAAACCTTTCACTGTAGTTGGGGATGGAAAACAAACTAGAGATTTTACTTATGTGCAAGACGTTGCGGAAGCGGTTTTTGCTGCTGCCCAAAGTGATAAAGTAGGTGAAATTTATAATGTTGGAAGTGGTGCAACGATTTCAGTCAATCGAATTGTAGAACTTTTGAAAGGAGAAGTTACTTATATTCCAAAACGACCGGGTGAACCAGATAGCACTTTTGCCGATATTGCAAAAATTAAAAAAGATTTAAAATGGTCCCCTAAGATTTCTATAGAAACAGGGATTGGCGAATTATTAAAAAATATAGATTATTGGAGAGAAGCTCCAGTATGGACGCCTGATAAGATAGAAAAAGCGACATCCGATTGGTTTAAGTATCTTGGCGGATCTAATTCATAAAAACGAAATTAACGTTTTAATTCTGGCGGCTGGGCTTGGAACTAGGCTAAAACCTCTTACGGATTTTTGGCCGAAATGTTTGATGCCGATTTCCGGGAAACCTTTGCTTGAAATTTGGTTGGATCAAATTTCTCAATTAAAAGTTTCTAAAGTATTAGTAAACCTTCATTATTTGAATGAGATCGTATCTTCTTTTTTAAAAAGACCTAGATATAAAGATTGGGTCAAATCCGTCTATGAACCAGAGTTATTAGGTACGGCAGGGACTCTTCAGAAGAACTATGATTTCTTTAAAGGGAAAACAATTCTTTTAGTTCATGGCGATAATCTTTGTTTATGCGATTTTAATTCTTTTGTTGAATTTCATTTTTTAAAAAGACCTAAAGGTTCTCTTATAACGATGATGACGTTTCGAACTGATTCTCCCAAAAGTTGTGGGATTGTGGAGCTGGATGAAGACGGAGTCGTTCAAAGGTTCTACGAAAAAGTGGAAAACCCTCCAGGAAATCTGGCAAATGCAGCCATCTACTTGATTGAACCAGAAGTTTTAGATTGGATTCAAGAAAGAGAATACGTAAACGATTTTAGTAATCAAGTGTTGCCAGAGTTTTTGGGAAAAATCGCCACTTGGGAAAACAAAGATATAATGCGTGATATTGGAAATTCAGAGGCTTTGGCGAAGGCTCAAAAGGAAGTTACTTTCCCAGAAAACAATAATTTAGATGAATGGGAAACAGAATTTTTGTCGAACTCGATTCATCAGTCAATTCAGTCAATATTATGATTCCCAATTCTCATAAGATCATATCTGTCGGGGATGTTTCACAACTTAGTGAAAGTCCATTAGAAGAATCTTTAGTTCTTTGTTATGGACATTTTAACGTTATACATCCAGGACATATTCGATTTTTACAATATGCTAAAAGTCTTGGAAAAAAACTAAAAGTAGCGGTTCTAGGAGATCAAAGTATTGCGGAATCCCAAAGAAGTAAGTACTTTCATCAAATGGAAAGAGCGGAAGGCGTAGCCTCTTTACATTTTGTAGATTTAGTTTATGTTTTGGATAAAATTTCCCTTGAGGACTTATCGGTCCATATCAAACCTTCTGTTTTAGTTTTAGGAAAAGAGTTAGAAAATACACATCGTGAAGACATTAAGGCTGCGGTTTATAGTATTGAGAAACAAAACGGGAAAGTGATTTTTCATGCAGGTGAAGTTCATTATGCAAGCGCTGATTTACTTCATGGTAGCCAACAAGATCTTGAATCGGAAAGAAAACATTTATTTCTTCAGGCAAACAAACGACAAGGGATCGATCTTGCAAAGCTTGTAGCTTACATTGGAAAGTTTACCAATTCTAAGATCCTTGTTATAGGAGATACCATCGTAGATCAATATGTAGCTTGCGATGCTATTGGAATTAGTGCTGAAGCTCCGGTTCTTGTAGTTAAGGAATTAGAAACTAGAGAATTTGTGGGCGGGGCAGGTGTAGTTGCCGCACACGTAAAAGCTTTAGGTGCAGATTGTACTTTTTTATCCGTTGTAGGCGAAGATGAAAACGCAAATTTAGTAGGTAAGAACTTACAAGAACAAGGTATCGACGTACAATTGGTTGGTGATAGCAGTCGTCCTACTACATTCAAAATTCGTTATATGGTTGAAAATCAAAAACTATTTCGGGTCAGTCGTCTTAAGGAACACTCTCTCTCAAAAAAAATTGAAGATCAACTCATTGAAAAATTAAGAAAAATTGCGAAAAATTACGACGGAATTCTCGTTTGTGATTTTGTATATGGAGTAATAACGAACAGAGTTCTTGCTGAAATTAGATCGATAGCAAAGGAAAACAACATTTTACTCTTTGGAGATTTACAGTGTAGTAGCCAAGTTGGCAATGTTGCTAAATTTGAGGACTTTGATTTGTTATGTCCGACAGAAAGGGAGGCAAGAATTGCTCTCAGCAATCATGAAGACGGAGTAGAATGGATTGCAAATACTCTTTTGGAAAAAACACGTTCCAAAAATTTATTAGTTAAATTAGGCGCCGAAGGATTTATCGCGTATTCGAACGATATTCCCGGTAATTTTAAGAAAAGAGAACATTTTCCTGCTTTGGTTTCCAACCCAGTAGACGTAGCCGGAGCAGGTGATTCCTTATTGGCAGCTATTTCTGTTAGTATGTGTTCCGGTGCAAATTTAATGGAAGCCTCTGCGATTGGTGCTTGTATGGCGGCGCTTGCCGTTCAAACAATTGGAAATATACCCGTTTCTCATCAGAAACTTGAAAGCTATATTAAGAATTTGAGGTAAATATGAATCCAGATATTAAAAGTATCTATATAACAGGCGGGGCCGGTTACGTTGGGGCCATGCTTGTGCCCCGCCTTCTTTCGGAGGGTTATAAAGTAACGGTGCTTGATCTTATGATCTATGGAGAAGATGTACTGAAAGAACATCCTAACCTAACGAAGATTCAAGGAGATATTCGAGATCAAAATGTCTTGAATCAAACAATTCCAGGCCATGATTCGGTGATTCATCTTGCATGTATTTCCAACGATCCTAGCTTTGAATTGAATCCGAATTTAGGAAAATCAATCAATTTAGACGCATTCCGACCTCTTGTTGAAATTAGCAAAAAACACTCTGTCAAAAGATTTATTTATGCTTCTTCTTCTTCCGTTTATGGAATTAAAGATGAACCGAATGTTACGGAAGATTTTTCTTTAGAGCCGCTCACGGATTATTCCAAATTTAAAGCAGATTGCGAAAAAATATTAAACGAATATCAAACCGATGATTTTACGACGATTACAATAAGACCCGCGACAGTTTGCGGTTATTCGCCTAGACAAAGGTTGGATGTTGTAGTAAATATCTTGACTAATCTAGCATATCACAAACGTGAAATCTCCGTATTTGGAGGAGCACAACTTCGTCCGAACATTCATATCGACGATATGGTGGATGCGTATTTGGTTTTATTACGCGCTCCAAAAGAAAAGGTAGCTGGAGAAATATTTAACGCAGGTTACTTGAACTTTACAGTTTCTGAAATTGCTAATATGGTGAAAGAAGTTGTCGGAGAAGATGTAAAGTTAGTTACAACGCCTACAAACGATAATCGATCCTACCATATTTCTTCTGATAAAATATTCAATAAGTTAGGGTTTCGTGCAAATCGTTCTATTAAGTTGGCGGCAGAAGATTTAAAGAAAGCTTTTGATTCTGGTCTTCTTCCAAATTCTCTGACCGATGAAAAATATTTTAATATAAAACGTATGCAATCTATAAGTTTAAGGTAAGTAAAATGCAAGTAAGATATTCATATTTAAAACAACAATTTGAAAATTGCGATGATCTTTGGGATGAATTAAAAAGGTTTGTTCCGACAGGAGATTTTACTTTAGGGAAACCTTTAATTGAATTTGAAAATCAATTCTCTAAGTTAATCGGTGCAAAGTATGCGATAGGGGTGAATTCGGGTACGGATGCTATTAAACTTTCCTTAAAAGCTCTTGGCGTAGGATTTGGTGACGAAGTAATTACGACGGCAAATACATTTGTAGCAACAGTGGGGGCGATTGCTGAACTCGGAGCCATTCCGGTGTTCGTAGATTGCGATGATACTTTTTGTATGAATGTAGATTTATTGGAAAAAGTCATTAGTAAAAAAACTAAAGCTATAGTTCCTGTTCATTTCACAGGTTATATGACTGATATGAGAAAATTGATGCCCATAGCAAAAAAGTATAACCTGCCTGTAGTAGAAGATGCTTGTCAGTCTATCCTAGGGGCAATCGAGAACAAAAAAGCTGGGACTTGGGGAAATACGGGAGCCTTCTCTCTTCATCCTTTAAAAAATTTGAATGTTTGGTCGGATGGAGGTGTTATTGTTACGGATGACGAGGAACTTGCAAAAAATCTACGATTACTTAGAAATCACGGTTTGATCGATCGTGATAACGTTGAAATTTTAGGATGTAATTCTAGGTTAGATACCATACAAGCTGTCGTTGGCAATTGGCTTATTCCTAATGCAGTAGCTATTTCAAATAAACGTATTGAAAATGCGAATTATTATGATCAACATTTAAGGAGTATTTCTCAAATTACTCTTCCCCCAAGACCCAAAGATTTTAGGATCGTTTATCATTTATATATCGTTTTTGCAGAGAATCGGGATCATCTCTTAGATTATTGTATAAAAAAAGGAATAGAGGCTAAGGTACATTATCCGATTCCAATTTATAGACAAAAGGCACTAACAGCCTATGGATATAAAGAAGGTGATTTTCCTGTAACGGACGCACATACAAAAAAGATTATTACATTCCCTTGTGATCAACATCTTTCAAAGGAAGAAATGGATTATGTTGTTTCTATTATAAAAGAATTCTATTCTAAGTAAATGATCCGATGATAAATATTCCTTATATAAATTTAGTTGAGCAGTGGAAAAACGAACGGGAAGAATTACTTCCGGTTCTTGATTCCGTTTTAGGTTCCGGTCAGTACATTGGTGGACAAGAAGTCGCAAAGTTTGAAGAGGATGTCGCAAAGTTCTGCGGAGTGAAATACGCGGTTGCTTTAAATAGTGGAACCGATGCGCTCGTATGTGGACTTTTAGAACTTGGTATTCAACCGGGCGATGAAGTGATTACTCCTCCAAACTCTTTTATTGCTTCTACGGCTTCGATTGTTCATATAAAAGCGAAACCAGTATTTGTCGATGTAGGAGAGGACCAGAATCTAGATCCGGAAAAATTGGAAAAGGCTATCACGTCTAAAACAAAAGCGATTATGCCTGTTCATCTAACTGGCCGGGTTGCCGCGATGAATGAAATTATGAGGATTGCAGACAAATATTCTATACCCGTAATTGAAGATGCAGCACAATCTATTGGTTCTAAATATGATGGTAAGTTTAGTGGTTCTATTGGTAAAATTGGATGTTTCTCTACCCATCCATTAAAGAATTTAAATGCTTGCGGTGATGGTGGATTTTTGACAACAAATGATGAGAAGATTTATAACTCTGTAAGTAGGGTTAGAAATCATGGTCTAATTGATAGGAATACTGTCGGTGAATTTGGTTTTGTAACGAGAATGGATGCAATTCAGGCGGCGATTTTAAATTTCCGTTTAACGCGTTTGCCGCAAGTTATTGAAAAAAGACGTCAGAATGCACAACTTTATAAAACCTTATTAGATAAAAGGAATGTTTTTATCCCGGAAGATAAACCTTTAGAATTTAATACTTATCATACTTTCGTAATACAAGTCGAAAGAAGAGATGAATTAAAAGATTATTTATTTTCACAGGGGATTGAGACATCCATTCATTATCCGATTCCCATCCATCTTCAACCCGCTAGTAGGAATCTTGGATATAAACAGGGAGACTTCCCTATTACGGAAAAACAAGCGGGCCGAATTTTAACTTTGCCCATTCATCAATATTTGAAAGATGTTGACTTACATAAAATTGCCCAAGCGGTTAATCGTTTCTACGAATCGTAAATGAAGATAGGAATTGATTTAGATAACACGATTATATCATACGATAAATCATTTGCTTTTGTGGGTAAAAAGATAGGTTTAATTCCGGAAAATTGGTTTGGAACTAAACTAGAAGTTCGAGAGTTTTTACGAGAATCCAAGGATGGAGAAAATAAATGGCAACGATTACAAGGGAAAGTCTACGGACGTTATATTCGTTGTGCTGAGCTCTATCCTGGTGTTTATAGATTCTTATGGAGATGCAAAAGGAAGGGCATTCCTGTAGATGTAGTAAGTCATAAAACAGAGTATGGGCATTATGACGAAGAGAACATATCTTTAAGAGAAGCAGCTTTAAAATTCCTTATTGAAAATGGACTCTATCAAACTGATAAAACCGGTTTTATACAAAATGTTTATTTTCATGATACAAAAGAAGAGAAAGTAAAAAGAATAGAAAGAGAAAGTTATTCTTACTTTATCGATGATTTAAAGGAAATATTAATTCATCCTTTATTGGCAAAAATTCAAAAGAAGTTTTTTTTTGATCCTCATCAAGCTTTTTATGATTTTGAAGAAAATAATGTTAATCAAGTAAATTATTGGAATGAAATAGAACATTCTATCCTGGGGAAATACAATCAGGAAGATTTGGTTTATTTTCAAAGTGAATTTAGCTTACCTGAATTAAAAAACGCATATTGGTGCGAAGGACAGGGTAATTCTAGGATAGCATATTTAGAAACATTAGACTCAGACAAATTTGCTCTAAAACTTTATCCGTCTGATTCTGATCATAATAGACTGAATTCAGAATTTTTTGGGTTTAGACTTTTACATAAAAATTTGATTAAGAATGTTCCTGAGCCAATTGATTATAATGAAAAACTCAATTGTGGTATATATAGTTGGGTTGAAGGCGAGAAAATTATATCTTCATCTAAAATAGGATTGGACGCAATGCTGGATATGATGAGGAATTTAAGTAAGATTGCGAAATCTGAATTGCCTAATGAAATAAGTAGGGCTTCTGCTTCTTGTTTTTCAGGTATAGACATAGAGAATCAGATTCAACGTAGATTGAAATTGCTCTACCCTGCAAGTGAAGTCCATGCAGATTTGAAATCTTTTTTAGAAATGGACTTAATACCCTTTAAAGATTTTTTAATTAAATGGGTAAAAAAGAAATGGGGTGGGGAAGAAAATTATAGTTCACCGATACCTAAAGAGTTTTTAATTTTAAGTCCTTCCGATTTTGGGTTTCATAATATGCTAAAAAATAAAAATGGAGAATTTATTTTTTTAGATTTCGAATACTTCGGTTGGGATGATCCTGTTAAATTGATAGTAGATGTCTCTTTTCATCCTGCTATGAATTTACAAGAGGATGAAAGAAGCTATTGGAAAAAAGGTATGTTTGCTATTTTCGGAGATTTTCTAGAGAAAAAATATGAAATTACCTGGGCTATGTATTCATTGTGTTGGTGTTTAATTTTATTAAATGAATTTAGAAAAGATATATGGATAAGAAGAATTTTGGCAAATAGTAATAAACAAAATCATAAAGCCGAAATTTTAGAAAAACAATTAAACAAATCAATTCATTTATTCAGATATATTCAGAAAAAATTTTATACGCAGATTGAAAAAGGTTAAAAACACATGGATGATCGTTCCAAACAATTAAGAAAACTTATAGTTGAAATGATGGAATCGGAAAAAAGAGGACATATTGGTCCAGCTTTATCATTAATTGAAATATTACGAGTTCTTTATGATGATATATTAAAATATGATTCTAAAAAACTGAATTGGGAAAATCGAGATCGATTAATTCTTAGTAAGGGTCATGGCTGTTTAGCTTTATATTCTATTCTTGCGGATAAGGGATTTTTTCCACTCGATGTTTTGAAAACATTTGGCAAACCCGATTCTATACTTGGAGGACACCCCGAAAGAGGGAAAATTCCAGGGGTAGAGGCCTCGACAGGAGCTTTAGGACATGGATTGTCGATTGGAGTTGGAATAGCGATTGCGGCAAAAATTAAAAAGAAAGATCATAGAGTTTTTGTAATTACAGGGGATGGAGAGATCAATGAAGGTTCTGTATGGGAAGCTGCTTTATGTGCTTCTAAACATTCCTTATCAAATTTAGCCGTAATTATTGATTACAATAAATTACAATCTTATGGGCTAACCAAAGACGTTTTGGATCTTGAACCTTTAACGGATAAATGGAAAAGTTTTGGTTTCGCTATTGAAGAAGTAGATGGTCACAATATTAAAGAATTGAAAAGTTTATTTAGTAAATTGCCATTAAATAAAACAAAGCCGACTGCTATTATAGCACATACTATAAAAGGAAAGGGATTTGCTATGGCTGAAGGAAATCCACAGTGGCATCATAAAAATAAAATAACTCCAGAAGAATTCTCTGTAATGTATCAAAGTTTAAACTAAAAGGTTATATATATTATTATGCGTAATACTAGCTTAAAAAGTGTTTATCAATTAGCATTACAAGATCCAAGAGTTGTATATATAGGCTCTGATTTGGGTGCAGGTGTATTAGATGAAATGAAACAAAATATTCCTGACCGTTTTTATATGGAAGGGGTGAGCGAGCAGCATATCATTGGTATGTCTGCGGGAATGGCAATGGAAGGTTATATTCCTTATGTGAATACTATTGCTACTTTTCTTACTAGAAGATGTTTCGAGCAAGTCGCGATTGATTTATGTTTACATGATTTACCCGTTCGTTTAATTGCAAATGGAGGGGGAATTGTTTACGCTCCTCTTGGGCCTACACATCTTGCTGTTGAGGATATCGCAATTCTGCGTGCTTTACCAAATATGACGATCATCGCTCCTTGCGATGCTGAAGAAATGAAAAGGTTAATGCCTTTAACGTTAGATTGGCCTCACCCGATTTATATACGATTGGCAAAAGGTGGAGATAAGGTAATTAGCAAACCGGAATTCGGATTTGAAATCGGAAAAGCGATTGTAATGCAAGAAGGTAAGGATGGTTTATTCGTAACCACTGGAGTTATGACTCAACTTGCTTTAGAAGCCATTCAGCAATTGGAATCGGAAGGTGTAAGCTGTGGAGTAATCCATATGCATACGATAAAACCTTTAGATGGAGAAATCCTTAAAAAATGGATTCCGAAAGTTTCCGCAATAGTTACCGTAGAAGAACATACTCGAATTGGTGGATTAGGAAGTGCGATATTAGAATATTGTAATGATTTAATGCCAAGTGAATCCGGAAAAATCAGGAGAATTGGTCTGCCGGATCGATTTTCAGAAAAGTATGGGAGCCAGGAATCTTTACTAAATTATTTTGGAATCAACAAGGATAGTTTAGTTCAAACGATGAGAGATGCGATAAGTATTAAGAAGTGATAATGTTCATTTTTGATTTCGAATTTATATTTTTCTAAATTTAAAGTAAGCTTTTGTGTTTAAAATTGTATAAAAGCGTTTCGTTTATATTTTCGTTTAGAAATATTTAAAACTATTTCGAAATGATTTCGGTTTAATCTAAAAAGCTTAAATTCGGTATATTAAAATTTTACTGTCAAAAAATGTTAAGTTGCTACTTTTATTGAGGCAAATTCAAGTTTACATTCAATTCTTCTTTAGTAGATTAAGTTATAAGATTATAATTTATTTAGAATTTTGATCATAATCGTTTTTGCATTTATTAAGTCGTTTTAGAATAGATAGGAATTATTTAGAAAATTTTAAATATAGCGGTAAGATGAATTAAAAAATATGTTTTTGTCTGAGTCTGAACAACAAATAACAGATGAATATATTCGGAATGGTTATACCATTCAAAAAGCAGCTGATATCAATTCGTTGGATTGGATCAGAGAAAATATTGCGAATATAGTTAGAGATATTTTAGGTTTATCTAAGGAAGAAACATCAGATATTCTTCTAAATCAAATTCATAAAAAAGTTTCCGTGAGTGATTTGAATTCTTTTCGTTTAAAAGTAATTCAATCTATGAATTCCTTAGCAGATTTTCGTTATCATTACTATAGGGTTGCTAAACCATATTTAGAAACCTTAGTCGGTAATGAATTGTCTATGCAGTTAAGAGTAAACTTAAGTATTCAATTTCCAAATGACGATAGTTCTCTTCTACCAGTTCATTCGGATACATGGTCCGGAGATTCTCCTTATGAGATTGTAGTCTGGTTGCCGATTGTGGATTGTTATAAAACGAAATCCATGTATTTGCTTCCACCCGATCCTTCTAAAAAGTTAATTTCTGATTTTAAAAATCAGTCAGGAGTAAGTAGCGAAGATCTGTTTCAATCAATCTCGAAAGACGTTCAATGGTTGGAAGTTAAGTATGGAGAAGTGCTTTTATTTGATCAAGGTTATCCTCATGGAAATAGAGTAAATGAAGAGTTGGATACAAGATGGTCTATGAATTGTAGGTTTAAATCAGTCTTCACTCCTTACGGTGATAAAAAACTGGGAGAGTTTTTTGAGCCGATTACATTACGTGCTGCTTCTAAAATTGGAATGGAATATCGATTTCCAAAAGTGAAATGAAAAAAGGGGTAAGAGGTTATATATTTAGTCGGCCTTTTTTAGGAGAAAGAGTTCCACAGCATGTACAGAATATTGTTATCAGAGATTACTGCCAGAGAAACGGCTTACACTATTTACTGAGTGCGACCGAATATGCGATGGAAAACTGTCATTTAATTTTGGAACAAGTTTTAGACGAATTAGTAAACTTAGAAGGAATTATTTTATATAGTCTATTTCAACTTCCTATCGACTTGGAAAATAGAAAACGTTTTTACGATCGCCTTCTTTCATCTAGTAAAATTTGCTATTTTGCAGTAGAAGGTTTAAAACTAAGTAATCAAGAAGAAATGGAGCGTATTGAAAATCTTTGGAAAATTAAACTTATATTACCTGATTGTTTGAATTATTGATTTATGAACTCTTCAATTGGTCATGCAGTAAAAGCTTTAATTTACAGAAATGATCAACGTATTTTATTACAGCAACGTGATTATACTCCAGGAATCATATTTCAGGGTTATTGGACTTTTTTTGGTGGGCAAGTGGAGTCCGGTGAAAATCTTAAAGATGCATTGTGTCGTGAGTTGAAAGAAGAACTTGGATGTCTTCCTGGAAGTATTGGGGAAGAATTATTTTATTGGGAATGGAGAGGTGAACAAATTACATGTAATCACTGTTTGCCGGTTTATTTTGAAGTAAAAGAAGACGTTCTTACTTTAAATGAAGGTCTCGCCATGAAATGGTTCTTATGGGAAGAATTGGACGAGAGACTTCCGTTAGTTCCGGGTGTTAGTGAAAATCTTTATAAAATTAAAAGTTTCTTAGATAAAATTTTTCTCAATAGATGATTAAGAATGGGAAAGCTTAAAAATATAGTTACACCGCTTCACAAGGCGACTCAGAGAGATTATCTGGCTCGTATGCAGGATCATAAAATAGAATGTATGATCAAGGCTAAAGAATATGGCTTTGATTATTGGGATGGAGATCGTCGTTTTGGCTACGGAGGATACAAATATATTCCGGGTAGATGGAAACCAGTTGCGAAAACTTTAATTGAAGATTACAACCTTCGACCTGGATCCAAGGTGTTAGATGTGGGATGTGGAAAAGGTTTTTTACTTTATGAAATGCTATTAATTGAACCTAAACTTGAGGTGGTAGGTTTTGATTCTTCAGTTTATGGTCTTGAAAATGCAAAAGAAGAAGTAAAACCCCATTTATTTCAATATAAAGCACAAGATCCTTATCCATTTGGAAATAATGAATTTGATTTAGTCATTTCACTGGGCACTTTCCATAACTTGAAATTATTTGAACTTAAATCCGCATTGAACGAAATGGAAAGAGTTGGAAAAAACGGTTATTTGATGTTAGAAAGTTATAGAAATGAAAAAGAACTGTTTAATTTAGAATGCTGGGCTTTAACTGCGGAATCTTTATTAGAAGTTTCCGAATGGATCTGGTTGTATCATGAATTTGGTTATACTGGAGACTACGAGTTTATATTTTTTGAATAGTCGAAATTTTTTATGAACCTGTTTTTTCAAAATCTTTTTAGAATCTCAACTCACAAAGGCTATAGATCAGATATCAATAGATTAAGAGTAATGCCATTTAAAATTTCGAGTTGACTAGGTTGTTCTTTTTACAAGTTAATAAATCGATTTATAGGTAAAAATTTAATTTCAAAATTAAAGCCTTCCGTAATCACTTTTTCGCAGGAAACTAATTTTGAAAAAGATATGATTGAATTTATAAAGGAAAACGGGATTTCAATATGTTTTCTGCCCGTTTCCTGAATGGGGAAACGATAGATTTGTGTTTGATTTCTTAATAGAAGGGATCGTCTTCAAAAGAGAAAATGGATATTCCTTTGAGGATGATTAATAATCTAAATTTTATCTACGAAAGTATTAAGGTAATCCTTATCAAGACATAGCAGTTTTATATATAAGGCTGAATCTTGTAAATTTTCTTAGAATCAAGAATTATATTAAATTCTTTATGAATGACCAAAACGAAAAACAGAAATATTTTATTTTGAAAGCAAATTATTTATGATTAATTACAATCTGCAAACTAAAGTTTCCGAGGAAGTATATCATTCTACCCAAAATTTTTTGGGCATTCAAAAAGGAGACATTCAAGAATTAATAGAAATCGCAAAAGGAACAAAGCGTCAAAGAGCGAGAATTTGTTCACATTTAAATGGCAACGAGCTCCTACAGGAAATGTTTATCGTTCATCCCAAGGGAGTGTATGTTCGGCCTCATAAACATATAGAAAAACCAGAATCCATGATGATTTTAGAAGGCGAAGTGGATTTTGTAACGTTTAATGACAACGGTGAAATAGAAAATACAATGAGCATGGGCGCTTATCATACTGGCAAAATTTTTTATGATAGTATGCGTTCCTCAACATACCATACTTTGATGATTCGATCCGAATGGCTGGTTTTTTTAGAAATTACTAAAGGGCCTTTTCGAAAAGAAGATACGATCTTCGCGCCTTGGAGCCCGGAAGAGAATGATGCGGAAAAAGTTCGTGAATTTATGAATAAGATAGAGCAGAGATTAAAATGAATCATTTTTATTTGAGAAAAGATTGTAGGCTTTGTAAATCTAAGGATTTGATCAAAGTATTACCGCTTACCCCGACTGCGTTATGCGACGCATATGTAAAAGAAAGAAAAGAACAAGATGTCTATCCTTTGGATCTTTTTCAATGTAAGAATTGTGGATTTGTGCAGATAGAATGCGTGGTTGACCCGGAAATTATATACAGAGATTATATTTATGTAACTACGAGTTCTTCCGGATTGAGCAATCATTTTGAGAATTACGCGAAAGACGTTTTAGAAAAGCTGAATTTAGGTGCGAGCAGTTTTGTTGTGGATATTGGAAGTAATGATGGTACCTTACTTAGCTATTTTAAGGCAAGAAATGCAAAAGTGCTCGGAGTAGAGCCTTCTACAAAAACCGCGGAAGACGCGACAAATCGCGGAATCGAGACCTTACCCGAATTTTTCGATCCAAATCTTGCTAGAAAAATAAAAGAAAAAGTGGGACAGGCTGATTTAATCACAGTCAATAACTTATATGCTAATATTGATGATTTACATTCATTCACCGAAGGTTTGGAATATCTTTTATCACCGAACGGAGTAGTCGCAATTGAATCTTCCTATCTGGGTGATATGGTGGACAATATGGTGTTTGATTTTATCTATCATGAACATTTGTCTTATTTTTCAATATTACCTCTAATAAAATTTTTTGATTCCTTTGGTCTTAGGCTGATTCATTTGCAACATGTCGGGACCAAGGGTGGATCATTTCGATATTATTGGGCGCGCAAAAATTCGATTCATTCTGTTTCCGAGGAAGTTTCTAAATTTATAGAGATTGAAAAAGAAAAGAATATGAACGAATCGTATTTTAAAAAATATGCAGATCGGATCAATAAGGTTAAAGCTGAATTGATACAAGAACTCGAAAAATCTAAAGGAAAAAATAAGATCATCGGATACGGTGCATCAGCAACTTCCACTACACTGATTTATCATTTTGGATTGGAAAAATATATAGATTATCTCGTCGATGATAATCCGGGAAAAATCGATACTTACAGCCCAGGCTTGCATATTCCTGTAAAACATCCGGATGTTCTCAATTCCGAAGGAGATGCGGTTTTAATTGTCTTGGCTTGGCGGTACTTTGATTTGATTCGATCTAAATTAAAAAATCAGAAACTCACTTTGATATGCCCGCTTCCTTACATACAGGTTATAAAATAAGATGATCCATTGGTGGCAAACTACTTTTGGAGAAGAAGAAATCAATCGAGTTGTTGAATCTTTCAGAAATCAAAATATCAGTCAAGGTAAGGTTACGTCTGAGTTTGAAGATAATATTGCTCAATATTTAGGAGTTAAATATGTAGTGGCAACTTCTAGTGGGAGCACCGCTTTACTTCTTTCGTTAATGGCAATTGGTGTTAAACCAGGTGATGAAGTAATTATACCGAATCGCACTTGGATAGCAACGGCTCATGCGGCTTATTTATTAGGCGCAAAGATTGTCCTTGTAGATGTTGAATTAAATAGGCCTATATTAGATGTATCTAAAGTAGAGGAGCAAATAAATTCTAAGACTAAAGCGATTATTCCAGTCCATATGAACGGTCGATCTGTTCATATGGAACAGCTGAATAAAATTGCTAAGAAAAATAACTTATTTGTTATAGAAGACGCGGCGCAAGCAATAGGCTCTAAGAATTCTTTAGGCTATCTCGGAACTCAATCAGATGTAGGATGTTTTTCTCTTTCTGTAGCAAAAACAATTGCAACAGGACAAGGTGGTTTTGCAGTTACAAATAATTCAGATCTTGCTTTTAAACTTCGGGCTATTAGAACGCATGGAGTGGAAAATGTTAAGGATCCCAAAACATGGGCTATGCCAGGGTTTAATTTTAGATTTACTGATATACTTGCTTCTATAGGTATTGAGCAGCTTAAAAAATTACCAGAACGTCTTGAATATCTTAAGGAAATATATCGAACTTATTTAGAAGGCTTAAAAGATCTTCCAATTAATTGTATACCTGTCAATATTGAAGCTGGAGAAGTTCCAGTATATACCGAGTATCTAGTAAATAGTAGGGAAGATTTTATCGACTGTCTTGCTAAAGCTGAAATAGATTCGAGACCATTCTATCCTGATTTGGATAAAGCGTCTTATTTTCCACAAGGAAATAGAGATTTTCCAAATTCTAGAAAATACGGTCTTAAGGGAATTTACTTACCTAGTGGCCCATCCCAAAAAATTGATAGTATAAAATTTGTTATTGAACAAATTAAAAATATTTATGGATGAAAGATATATTGTTATCGGAACTTCACAAGCTACTCTTGAATGTATCAAGGCGCTTTTGGATTCTAAAAAAAGTATAGTAGGAGTATTTTCACTTCCTAAGGGAAAATTACCTGACAACTCTATAGGCTTAAGCTATTGTCAAAAAGAATATGGTATTCCCTATTTTGAAGTTGAAGACTTAAACTCTGCCTCATCGGAAGAAACTATTGCTAAATTAAATCCAGATTATATAATTTCTACCTGGCCGAAAATTATTTCTAAAAAAATTATTTCAATTCCAAAAAAATTGATTGGGACACATCCTACTCCTTTACCTTTCAATAAAGGACGTCATCCTTTGCACTGGATGATTGTTTTAGGTATTCCTAATTCGGTTGTTACTTTTTTTGAAATGGATGAAGGGGTTGATTCTGGAAAAGTTTTACTGCAGATTCCATTTCAAATTGGATTAAAGCAGATTCATGATCTTGTAATTAGAATGAATAAAGCTATTTATGATGGTGTAGTAAAATTAGTCAGAATATTAGAAACAAATCCTGACTTTCCTGGCTCTTTACAAAATCATAATGAAGGGAATTACTGGAGGACAAGGACGGAAGACGATGTTACCTTAGATCCAAGAATGACTGCTTCTATGATAAAAAGAATTGTTCGTTCATTTTCTTCGCCATACCCTAATGCAAATTTATACTATAAACAAAATCTATATATAAAAATTGAACACGCAGAAGAGATCGATGAGACCGAACTTCCTCCAAATTGGCAAAGTTTAGAACATGGGCAAGTTCTTTGTGTAACCAATACTTTTTTAGATTTAAAAGTAGATGGTTCTGTAGTTCGATTATTTTATATAAATCAAATTGAAGAAATATTAAAAGATGTTAAAAGAATACATCCTCCGACTTATTATTTACGTTAAATGCTTCTATGTTTTAGTATAATTATTCACCAAAGGTGATATATTTGCTTGTTGGACTTCCTATGGAATAGGAGTTAGCAATGGAATAGATGTTGTTCATTTAACTTTTCGTGGCCTTGAAATTGGGCCATAACCGGCCTAATCAATCTTACAATTGCCTACACATAAGAATTTCTTCTACCGATAAAAGATTGAATTGAAATGTCCTTCGATCAAACGAAGAAGTTTAGGATGAAAAAGAAAGAAAAAGCGTCTTGAATAGAAGAAGAATTGTCAAGTTGTGAATTTGGAGATGTCTGGCTTCATAAAATATTTTATAAATTTCTTGAAAACTCGGTTGAAAATATCGGCGGCGGTATCTCGTTTACAAGTCAAGATTGGTCGAGCACCAAGGCGAGGGAACACGTCAAAATAGGAAGCAGAATCGAAACGGGCATCTGTGAACTCGCCGAAACCGTTAAGGAAGTAGAGGGTTTTAGGTATTTTGACTTTCGATCTGACGAAATTCCTTGTAAACTTTTGGACGTTTCTAAACTTCATAGGATGAGCTGGAAGTACCAAGTGAAGTGAAATGAAGGGTCTGCTGGGCAAATTCATTCTTGGTTTGAAGAGGCTGGTTTAGGTAAAGTTGTTTATTTTATTCATCCGGGAGAGACTCTTCCTGAAATTAAAAAAGGATATAGGCATGTTTCACAATTCGCTTATCCAGAAAATGGTATGTTCAAGAACGTTTCACTGGTTTGTAAAACTGATTGGCCAGAATTTCTGATTCAAAATGGAATTAAAAAAATACTCGTTACGATTTCGGATCCTCATAGTAGGTGGGTCGAAATTGAAAAGGCAAATGCGTTTGGTCTTGAACTAGTAAACGCAATTTACCCAACATCATTACTCCTCAGCGATTCTATCATTGGCAAGAACGTGATTATTCATCCGAAGTCAATTATCGGCTATAGAGCTGAATTAGAAGACGGAGTAATTGTAAATATTGGAACTCAAATAGATCATCATTGCAAAATTGAAAAGGCGGTGACAATAGATCCTGGAGTCGTTCTTGCGGGGAATGTTCTAATAGAAAACTTCTGTGTGCTTCATACTGGATCTATTATTAATAGAATTAAGGTTGGATTCAATTCTATTATAGGGGCGGGTGCCGTTGTAATACGGGATGTCGAACCGAATTCAAAGATAGTGGGCGTTCCTGGAAAGGAAATTAATAAGCGAAGGCCGTGAATTACATTTTATCTCAATTTAAGGAAATTCGTAGGAATGGTTGGAGGGCCCTTTTAAGAAAAATCGGTAGAGCGATAGATTATCTACTCACTTTCTTATTTTTTCCTTTAATACTTCTGCTTCTATTCTTTATACGCGGTATTAGAAAGTGGAAGCATATTCGATTTGGATATTTTGTATCTTCCCGAATTGGACATTTTGTTGCGGATGTTGGTATTTCATTTGCGGAAGCTAAAAAAAGTAGGGAGTATTTGGATTTCTATTTTATACCAAAACCTATATCCAATATGCAATGGTATAAAATGACATGCAGAAATTTTAATGTAACTAAAATCGCGGAAGCATTTTATAGAATTGATAAAATAATCTTTAAGAATTCGTTGCATAGAATTATTCCTCCTGCGGAAAGATTGAATTCGAGAGACAAAAACGGAGTTTTAAGTTCTAATACTGATTTGATACCTTTTACAAAGGATGAAAATATTTTTTGTAAAAATTGGCTTAAAAAAAAGGGATGGAAAGAAGATGAAGCGTTTATTTGTCTAATAGTACGAGATTCAGCTTATCTTCAAAAATATATGAGTGGTAGGAATTTTTCTTATCATAATTTTAGAGATACACAAATAAATACTTACCTTAATTCAGTAAAGCTCTTGGTTGAGATGGGATATTGGGTCTTTCGAATGGGTAAGGTAGCAAATGAAAGATTAGATTATAATCATGAAAGATTTATAGATTACCCATTTTCAATGGACCAAAATGATTTACTTGATATTTGGTTAATGGCTCATTCTTATTTTACTATTTCTACCGGAACTGGTTTGGATTCAGTTGCAGATATATATCGAAGACCAGCGCTTTATTTAAATTTAATACCTTTAAGCAATATAAATTCTTGGGCATATTCAATTACGGTGCCAAAATATCTGAAATGGAAAAAAACAGGCGAATATTTAACTTTTAAAGAATATCTGAACAATAACTATCAACACTCTGAAAAATATCAAGAAGTAGGGATCATGATAGAGGATCTTTCCTCTGAGGATATTTCCAAAGCAGTCCTTGAATTGGAATCTCGTTTGCGCGGAGAATGGAATGAAACTCATAGGCAAAAAGAATTGCAGGAGCAATTTTGGAAAGAACTCAAGAAGTGGAAGAATTTTTCCAAATATCATGGCTGGCTTCATCCTGAAGTTCGAGTTGGATCTCATTTTTTAATGAAGATGGGAAAAGATTTTTTTAAAGTTTAGGATCCCGTCCCAAAATCTTGATAGAACTTACGATAAGTTAGAATTTGAAGCAATCAATCTATTAGTTTTAGAACAAACTCTAAAATACGATAGTTTAGATAGATAGACCGCTCTGATAGTAGGAATTATGAAATCTTTCAACAACTCTAATAAACAAATAAAAACGAAAACAAGCATAGGCTCCATTTTTTTAGAATTTTTAAATCAATATCCCAAACAATTCGGTTTTTTATTTTTCCTATTAATACTAGAAGGTCTTATCGCCGCAATTTCCGTATTTTCGATCGTGCCCTTGGCGGATTTTCTTTTAGATGCAACCTTAACGAAGCCAAGTCAAATTACAAAAATTGTTTTGAAAGCCTTTGAACTCTTTTCAGTTTTACCTAATTTTTGGCATTTCGGATTTTTATTTTTTATTATGAATTTATGGAAAGGATTTTTAGATGTTACGATTCGTTTTGCTATTCTAAAAATCAAATATGCGGTTGTTCGAGGTTTACTGGGTGAAACCCTTCGTTCTTTTTTTAGCGCTCGATGGGAATTTTTTAGCAGCGCTGAAAATGGGAGATTATTGAACACTTTTAATAAGGAGTTGAATACGATCGGGGATACTTTGGGCGGTCTTGCTACGTTGCTCGCACAGACGATTCAACTGTTAATTTACTTAACTGTGCCATTATGGCTAAATACTACGATGACGATTACCGCACTCGGATTGTCTTTGGTTTTCGGCTTACCATTTTTGCTTTTGCATAAACTAAGCTATCGTTTAGGAAAACAAAATACGGAAACCGGAAATATTGCGATGGGTGTGTTAAGCGAAATTGTCAGTTCTGCAAGAATCATTTTAGGTTTTGGAAGACAAAAGGAAGCCCGCGATCGTTATTTGAAAGCACTGGATCAACACGTTAATGTTACCCTAAAATCGCAAACTTTATCAACGGCAATTCCTAAGTTTTTTCAGCCTCTAGCAATGTTGGCTGCCGTCATTGCTATGGGATTGGCGATTTCCGAATTGATTTTAATATCTGAATTGGCTGCCGTTATGTGGAGTCTATTGGCTTGTCTACCGCTTATCGCTTCTTTGATTCAAAGTAACGTAAGTATCAGTAATTTTTTGCCAAGTTACGAGCAACTTTTATCCTTACGAGAAAAGGCTGTTCGGTTTCAAGAGATAGAAGGGACTCGCATTTTTTCTAAATTAGAAAATTCAATTCAACTAAAAGACTTAAGTTTTACCTATCCTGGTAGGTCAAAAACTTTGGACTGCATTAATCTTAATATATTGAAAGGAAAAATGACAGCCTTTGCGGGAGAGTCTGGCGCGGGTAAATCGACGATTACTGATTTGATTCTTGGTTTGCAAATTCCGGATGAAGGTTATGTTTTGATCGATGGCATTTCTTTGAAAGAATGGAAGCAAAATTCTTTCAGAGAAAGAATCGGGTATGTTCCACAGGATCCGGTTTTATTTCATAGTTCAATTCGAGAAAATTTACTTTGGTCCATGAACTCTGTCGCTGAAAAGGAACTTTGGGAAGCATTATCACTGGCGAATGCGGAAAATTTTGTTAGAGAATTACCAAACGGTATTGATACGGTGGTTGGAGATAAAGGAACTCGACTTTCCGGTGGACAACGACAACGAATTGCCTTGGCAAGAGCTATCTTGAGAAAACCGGAATTGCTGATCCTGGACGAAGCTACAAGTTCATTGGACTCGGAATCCGAAACATTAATCCAGCGATCTATTGAACAAGTTGCGAAAGGAACTACTGTAATCGTCGTCGCACATCGTTTATCTACGATTGCTAAGGCGGATATGGTATATGTTTTGAGTCAGGGAAAGATCCTTGAACAAGGATCTTTTGCCCAATTAAGTGTTAAGCCGGAAGGTATTTTGGAAAAGATGATTAAAACACAGCTATCGTTGAAGAATTTGTGAGTATAAAAAATTTAGTTCATCTTCTTTTTACAGCAGATCTTATATAGACTATTAATGAGAAGCTGATCAATCTAATCTGTTTTAGAACAAGAACGAGTTATAATGGTAATTGAGGTATGTTTTAAAAAGTAAATATGAAAAATACTACAGTAAGCGATTTACGTAAAATAAAGTTCTGGCAACATTCAAAAAATGGAGTATTAAGTGTATTTGAAGGCTCTAATGAAAATAGTGTTCCCTTTTCAATTGCTAGGGTATTTACAATTTCTGGAGTTTTGATCGGTGGTGTGAGGGGGAATCACGCTCATCGCAAATGCATTCAACTAGTTGTTTGTTTGATAGGAAGTGTGACTATAGAAATTACTGACGGTAGAAATAAAAAAGAAATCGTTCTTAACAATTCTAGTATAGGACTCTTAATTCCGGCAGGTTTATGGAACACCATTATTTTTAATCAACTAGAATCAGTAATTGCGGTATTCTGCGACCGAATTTATGAGGAAGATGATTATCTACGTGATCCGGCGGAATTTCTAATTTATAAAGGTATTTTACATGCGTGAGGAAGAATATATTCTCATGGATCAGCTTGAAGAGCGAATGTGGTGGTTTCAGGCATTGAGGAGAATTGTAAGAATTGTTTTAACTCCATACTTGGCTGACTCTGACAAAATATTCGATGCTGGATGTGGGACTGGTGGCATGCTACAAGTTTTGGAAAAATATTTTCCCCGAATTCAACTTTATGGACTCGATTATTCCTTTGAAGCTTGTAAGCTAAGTAGACGGAAAACGAATGCTACTATCGACCAAGGTTCGATTATGTCGATCCCATTCAAAAATGAATTTTTTGATGTGCTACTTAGTTTAGATGTTTTGGAACACAAATCCGTGGATCCTTCGATCGCTTTAAATGAGTTTAATCGGTGTCTTAAGAAAGGAGGATATCTACTATTAAATTTACCTGCTTATGATTGGATGTTGTCATATCATGACGAAGCTGTAGAGCAAATAAGGCGATTCTCAGTTAATCAAATTAGAAAAGAATTAAATAGCAAAGGCTTTCAAATAATTTATATAACTTATTGGAATAGCTTTCTTTTCCCGCTTATGGTACTGCGTAGAAAAATTTTTACCCGAAAAGATCGAGAAAGTGATGTGAAGTCATTCCATCCTTTGATTGAATTTATTTTTAAAAGTTTTATAAAATTAGAAGAATGTATGATATCCTGGCGTATTTTTTTACCATTCGGCGGATCAGTCTTAGTTCTAGCTAAAAAGGAAAGTTAATATGATTGGATTATCTACAGTAATTCCCGTATACAAAGGAGCTAATTCAATTGGTCCGCTCGTAAAAGAATTGTCTAAATTAGAAATTGAGAACGGATTTGAAATCATTTTAGTAAATGATGGCAGCCCAGATAATAGCTATCAAATAATAAAAAGTCTTGTAGAGGAAACTACTTTGCCGATTATTTCTATTGATCTAGCTCGGAATTTTGGAGAGCATAACGCTGTTATGGCTGGGTTATCTGTTGCTGATGGTGATTATATTATTAATATAGATGATGATTTTCAAAATCCTCCGTCTGAAGTTAAGAAATTATATGACTATGCAAGAGTAAATTCAGACTTAGATGTTATTTATACTTTTTATGCGAAGAAGAAACATTCGTTCTTTAGAAATCTTGGAAGTAAATTTACAAATTGGGCGGCTAATTTTTTATTAGATAAACCTAAAAATCTTTATCTCTCTAGTTTTCGTTGTATAAATCGTTTTACAAAAGATAATATTGTTTCATATGTCGGTCCTTATCCATATATGGATGGATTGATTTTGCAAACTACACAAAAAATCGGTAGCTTGCTTGTCGAACACAAATCCCGGTTAGGCGGAGAGAGTAATTATACTTTTCGTCGCCTTATTCGTCTCTGGACTGCAATGTTTGTAAATTTTTCCGTGATGCCTCTTCGAATTAGTAGTTTGTTTGGAATCACGACTTGTTTTCTTGGATTCATTATGGCACTTGTAACTGTCATTGAAAGATTTACTGGCGATACACCCGTTGGTTGGACGTCTCTAATGGCTGGGCTACTTATATTTTCTGGTGTTCAACTTTTAATTTTGGGAATGATTG
This sequence comes from Leptospira interrogans, assembly GCF_900156205.1. GTDB lineage: Bacteria > Spirochaetota > Leptospiria > Leptospirales > Leptospiraceae > Leptospira > Leptospira interrogans. Next base: position 142,475 of record NZ_FTNA01000004.1, on the reverse strand, counting down.
GAGAATATTTAGGTCGTCTTTTTTTAACAGTAAATGGGCGTCCTCAGTTTGTAATCCGCGAGATAAAACAAAGTAAAAAGAAAACTAAATATAAGAAATGATTTTAGGGAACCTTTAAAAAAAACCATATTTTTTAAAAATCTATATTATAGAATTCTTTAGAAGAGTGTTTTGCTTTTATCCAAATATTAAAACGGAAGTTTTTAGGGTTCCCTTTACAAAATGTTTTCAAAATTTTATTTCAAGAGACCGTAACTATGAATCTTAACGAAAAAAAAATGAAATTAATTTCATGGGTTGTTCTTTCTTCGGCTCTTTTTTTAAGTTTCTTTTTTCCATGGGAAATGGGAGGCGAATCATGGGGATATTGGAGTTTTACTAAAATTCTAAACGAAACAGGTCATTTTGTAAACTTAGACCGTTCGCCTCTTTATACGCTGTATCTATTACCTTTTAGCTTAATTCCATATCCATATTCTACTTATTTGGAATATTTGCTTTCGATGCTAATAGTTCTGTTAGCCATGAACATTTTTTTAGTTACGGAAATTAAAAATGTGTTTGCGGCTTTGGTTGGGACAATTATTTGGATTCCAATTTTTCAAAGTTTTGAACCGCCAGTTCAGAAGTTAGGACTTGCTTCTGTTTTATTCGCTTTTACTTTAAGGAATAGTAATGTTTTTTTTAAAAAATACTGTATTGCATACAGTTTATTAATCTTAGCGTATTTATTGAGGCCCGTTTATTTATTTCCTCTTGTGTTTTTAATCCTCTATGATTTTGTAATTCAGATTCAGGCAATCTATCGCAAGGAGTTTGTTTTTAACTTAAAGAAAACATTCTCTATGTTATTCGTTTTCTCCTTGTTATTTTTAATCCAACTCACTTTCTCTTTAAATCAAATAAAAGATCCTTGGAATAATGCTATGTTTGGAACATCTCAATGGTTTCCAGGGGGGGATGATCTTTTTTCTATTGGTCTAATTCAGGCTATCAGTTGGCATTATATTCCGATCAAATATGGAACCTTTGATAATTACGACTTTTGGCAAACTCAAAAGGAATTGTTTGGAAACGCTGTAACTTTTACCGGAATGATTCAAGCCAATCCTTCCTTTCTTGTTGAGTTTTTTGTTTGGAATACTATACGTTTAATAAGAGCGGTTACCTGGAATTTTCCTAATATGGGTTTAGTTGGATATAAAGATCTTTTTTTGAGAATGGTATTGATTGGATTAACTGTTTGGGGAATATTCAGATTTTCTAAAAAACGACTTTTTTTTCAAGTAAAAATGTTGAGTTTGTGTGTCTCTGCCTTCATTTGTATTATCAATTGGCCGGCTACGCGATATATGATGCCGCTAACTCCGTTAATTTCTCTTTCGGCATATTACTATTTTACTTCAGTTAAGATAAATCGTATAGCTATAAAGCTAATTGCAGGTTGTTTCATTTTAGTATTTTTTTTCTTTCAACCACTTTTCGAATGGGGTAGAAAGCTTCGACAAGTAGGGATTGATTACTTTGTAGATGGACAACCTAAAATTCTTACCTCTAGAGTAAGATCGATGAGTTCGGTTCATAATGAATTGGATAAGTATGTTCATGGTTGTTCAGGAATCATGTCCTTAGAATATTCATATCTTTTTGCTTTCTTTTCAATACCAAGGGAAATAATATTTGATTTATGGGAAATACCTCCATTTGGTTCTTTAGGTAAATCTGAATATAAAGGTCTGAGAAGGGATAGGGTAGATTGTTTGTTCATTTCAAACGGGTTGGAAACTGGAATTGGGATGGGGACAAATCAAAAACTGAGATATTTAAATTATATTAAACCATATGCAGATTATTTATTAAGTCAAGGAGCAATGGTTTCTAATATAAATGGTTACGGAAAAGTTATATTTTTTGAACAAGAAAATAGATAGAATTAACTTATAGTTAGTTTAAGAACTTGATAAGTTATATAAAAGAAAGTTTCTTTTATGTTAGGTGAAAGAGATATGCAAGAAGAGGTCTAAAATTTTTCCGAACTCATACAAAAGCCGAACGGTTATTTCGCATCTATGTTTGAAATGCAGACAGGAACCAGCGTTAGAAAGTGACTGATCAAAAAATACTCGGTTTGATTCCAGCACGGGGGGGATCCAAAGGAATTCCGAGAAAAAATATAAAACTCATCGCGGGGAAACCTTTGATTGTTTGGACGATCGAAGCCGCCTTGAAGTCGAAGCATTTGACTTCAATTGTCGTTTCCACAGACGATCCTGAAATTGCAGAAATAGCAGAGCAATCGGGTGCATCTGTTCCGTTTCTCAGGCCTGCTGAATTGGCGACTGATTATTCTTCCGGAATTGATCCCGTTTTACACGCGCTTGACAATTTACCGGGATTCGATTATGTGATGCTCTTACAACCTACCTCCCCGCTTCGAACAAGTGCTGATATAGACGATTGTATCGAATTTACTATGCGTAAAAAGACGAATAGCGTTGTTTCGGTTTGCGAAGCGCAGGAAAATCCGTTTTGGATGTTTCGTTTGGACGACGACTCATTCAAGATGACTAAATTGTTGAATGGGGAAGATGTGGCGCGTAGACAAGATAGTCCTAAAGTATTTACACTGAACGGATCAATTTATTTATCAGAAGTAAATTATTTTCGTGAAAAGAAAAAATTCATCACCGATGATACTCTCGCTTATTTGATGAGCAAGGAGAATTCAATCGATATTGACGATATGATAGATTGGAAATTGGCAGAGATTTTACTTTTGGATAAAGTATAAATATGATTCTAATTACCGGTGCAGACGGGTTTATAGGTTCTCATTTGACGGAAACTCTTGTTCGGCAAGGTCACGAAGTAAGAGCATTCGTACTTTATAATTCTTTTAATTCTTGGGGATGGTTGGATCAGTGTCCGGACGATATCAAGGGTAAATTTGAAGTTTTTTCAGGGGATATTCGTGATCCGAACGGGGTGCGGGCGGCAATGAAAGGTTGCGATGCGGTTCTGCATTTAGCTGCTTTGATCGCGATACCTTACTCTTACCACTCACCGGATACATATATCGATACGAATGTTAAAGGGACTTTAAACGTAGTTCAAGCGGCTCGAGATCTGAATGTATCCAAAGTGATTCATACATCCACGAGTGAGGTCTATGGAACTGCTAGATTTGTTCCGATTACGGAAGAACATCCTTTACAAGGCCAATCCCCTTATTCCGCCAGTAAGATTGGTGCAGATCAGATCGCTATGTCCTTTTATAATTCCTTTGGGACGCCGGTTAGTATCATTCGTCCTTTCAATACGTATGGTCCGAGGCAATCCGCTAGGGCGGTGATTCCTACTATTATTACACAAATTGCTAAAGGGAATAGGAAGATAAAGTTAGGCGCCGTTCATCCTACTAGAGACTTTAATTTTGTAAAAGACACAGTTGCGGGTTTTATTGCGGCTTTGAATTCGGATGTTTGTGTGGGAGAAGTGATTAATCTTGGAAGTAACTATGAAATTTCCGTGGGAGATACGGTTCGATTGATCGCCGAAGTTATGAAAGTGAACGTTGAAATTGAATCCGATGATCAAAGACTTAGACCGGAAAAAAGCGAAGTCGAAAGGTTATGGGCTTCCAATCAAAAAGCAAAAGATTTAATCAATTGGTCTCCTGAATACGGAGGGAGAGATGGTTTTAAAAGAGGCCTCTCTGAAACGATTGATTGGTTTTCTGATATAGATAATCTTTCCTTTTATAAAACAGATATTTATAATATATAATGTTAAGTGAACAAATTGTATCCGTTTTAAGATCGGTGATCACTGATAAAAATGATGTCGTTCCATTGCATGAGCCGATTTTCCAAGGGAACGAGTGGGCCTATGTAAAAGAGTGTTTGGATACAACTTTTGTATCTTCGGTAGGTAAGTTCGTAGATCGATTTGAGAAAGATCTGGTGGAGTTTACGGGAGCCGGATATGCAGTTGCGGTTACAAATGGAACCGCCGCATTACAGATCGCTCTTAAACTTGCAGGAGTTCAAGCCCAAGACGAAGTATTAGTTCCTTCCCTAACTTTTATTGCAACCGCAAATGCGGTTAGTTATTTAGGAGCATTTCCCCACCTTATTGACAGTGAGGAAAATACTTTGGGGGTATCAGCGACTTCTCTCAAGGAGCATTTGAATTTTATTGGAGAAATTCGATCAGGGCAGTGTTTTAATAAAAAAACGGGTAATCGAATTAGTGCAATCGTTCCTATGCATACCTTTGGCCATCCCGTCGATATCGACGGATTGTTCGCAGTGGCTAAAGATTACCATCTTGTAGTTGTTGAGGACGCTGCAGAATCTCTTGGAAGTTATTACCATGGAAAACATACCGGAACGTTCGGCTTATTAGGAACTCTGAGTTTTAATGGTAATAAAACGATTACTACGGGAGGCGGAGGGGCTATTCTTACAAATGATAGAAATTTAGCTACTCTGGCTAAACATATTACGACCACTGCCAAACTTCCTCATGCTTGGGAATACACTCATGATATGATCGGTTATAATTTCAGATTACCGAATATCAATGCGGCTCTTGGTTGTGCTCAATTAGAAATGCTACCTCAGTTTTTAACCGCTAAAAGAGCACTTTATGAAAGTTATAAGAATGCTTTTTCAGTTGTGAAAAATGCGAAACTACAATCGGAACCGAAAGGCTGCAAGAGTAATTATTGGCTTCAAACTCTAATACTAGACTCTTCTGTAATGAACGAAAGAGATTCGATTCTTAAGACAACCAATGATTGCGGTCTTATGACAAGACCAGCTTGGACTTTACTTCACAAACTGAAGCCATACCAAAGTTGCTTTCGAGCGGAACTTCCCGTAGCTGAATCGTTGGAAAAAAGGCTTATTAATATTCCAAGTAGTGCGAATATTATTGATGGGTAAGAAAGATATTGTTTTAATTGGGGCTGGAGGCCACTCTAAGGCATGCATTGATACGATTGAATACGAAAATAAGTTTCGTATTATAGGTTTAATTGGAGTAAGGGAAGACATAGGGAAAAGTTTACTAGGATATGAAATTATTGGAGAAGATTCTGACTTAGTTAAAATTCGGAGGCACGTAGAGAACGCATTTATCGTAATAGGACAAATTAAAAATTCTGAGATTCGTAAAGAAATTTATAATAAACTCAAGTCTCTCGGATTTAATCTTCCTACCATTTTATCGCCTTTAGCCTATTTATCGAAATACGCAAAAGTTGGGGAAGGTACCATTTTAATGCATTATTCGATTGTTAATTCAGGTGCAAGTATAGGTGTTAATTCTATTATTAACACTAAAGTGCTTATCGAACATGATTGTTCGATAGGAAATCATTGTCATGTCGCCACTGCCTCAATTCTAAATGGAGGCGTTCGATTAGGAGACGAATCTTTCATAGGGAGTGGGACTATTATTCGTGAGGGAGTTCATATCGGAAAAAAATGTCTCGTTGGTATGGGCTCCAAAATATTGAAGAACATTTCTGATCATGAGAAAATTATATCAAAATGAAAATTACAATATGAATACTTTAATTATTGCCGAAGCAGGGGTAAATCATAATGGAGATATGAATATCGCAGAGAAATTGATTAACGTTGCGTTTGATGCAGGCGTGGATATAGTAAAATTTCAGACGTTTCATGCAACCGAACTAGCCTCGAATTTTGCGAAAAAAGCTGATTATCAAATATCTAATATGCAAGAAGGTGGAACACAGGTTTCAATGTTGAAAAAATTGGAACTTTCGGTTCAAGACCATTTTCGATTGATTGAAATTTGTAAAAAAAAGAATATTCAGTTTCTTTCAACTGCTTTTGATTTAAAAAGTATCGACCTTTTAATCGAACTTGGTTTATCGTTATGGAAAATTCCAAGCGGTGAAATAACAAATTATCCTTATCTGAAAAAGATCGGTGAATTGAATCAGAAAATTATTCTTTCCACGGGAATGGCAAATTTAGGTGAGATTGAATCAGCATTGAATGTATTAATTAATTCCGGCTCATCCCTCGAAAATATTACGATTTTACATTGTACAACCGAGTATCCGGCTCCATTTCATGAAGTTAATCTTTATGCAATGGAAACTTTAAAATCTGCGTTCCGGGCAAAAGTAGGTTATTCTGATCACACTGTAGGAATCGAAGTTGCGATTGCAGCGGTTGCTCTTGGTGCTACAGTGATTGAAAAGCATTTTACACTAGATAAAAATTTACCAGGTCCCGATCATAAGGCTTCTCTTGAACCGAACGAGCTTAAAACGATGGTCTCCTCAATTCGTAATATAGAGAAATCTATGGGAGACGGAATTAAAAAACCAAGTAGCAGTGAAAGAAAGAACATCCCCATAGCAAGGAAATCAATTGTAGCTACTCGTAATATTTCAAAAGGAGAAATTTTTTCCGAATCGAATATTACAACAAAAAGACCAGGAGATGGACTGTCTCCTATGAATTGGGATATGGTAATCGGAAAGCAAGCTAGAAGAGATTTCCAGATCGATGAATTGATCGAGTTATGAAAAGGAAAATTTGTGTTATTACTGGCACTCGTGCTGACTACGGTCTGCTTCGTTGGTTGATTTTGGAAATTTCAAAATCTTCTAAACTTGACTTACAAATCATCGCTACGGGAATGCATCTGTCTCCTGAATTTGGTTTAACTTATAAGGAGATAGAAAATGATGGTTTTCTCATTCATAAAAAGATAGAAATTCTTTTGAGTTCGGACAGTACAGTCGGGGTTTCTAAATCGATTGGGTTAGGTTTAATTGGTTTTTCAGAGGCTTTTGCAGATTTAAATCCCGATATTATATTAGTCCTGGGGGATCGTTTCGAAATTCTTGCAGCGACCGTGGCGGCTTTGATTTCGAGAATTCCAGTTGCGCATTTGCATGGAGGTGAAACTACCGAGGGGGCTTTTGATGAAGGGATCAGACATTCCATTACAAAGATGTCGCACTTACATTTTGTGGCAGCTAATGAGTATCGTAATAGAATAATTCAGTTAGGCGAGGATCCTTCTAATGTTTTTTTGGTTGGGGGAATGGGGATAGACGGGATTAAAAAGTCGAATCTTTTAAAAAAGGAAGAATTAGAATCGTCTCTCAATATTAAATTTAAAAAAAATAATTTATTAATTACGTTTCATCCGGTAACTTTAGAGGAATCTACTGCGAAGGTTCAAATGATCGAGTTGCTTTTAAGTTTGGAAACTCTAAGTCCGGAAATTGGTTTGATATTTACGATGCCAAATGCCGATACGGATGGTCGTATTATTTTCGAGCTTGTCAAAGAATTTACTAGTTCACACTCAAATGCATGGTATTTTACGTCTCTCGGTCAGACTCGCTATTTGTCTTGTTTACAATTTGTGGATGCGGTTGTCGGGAACTCTTCTAGTGGAATTATCGAAGCGCCGAGCTTTAAAATTGGTACAATCAATATAGGCGATCGCCAAAAGGGTAGGTTGAGAGCGAAAAGCATCATCGATTGTGAGCCGAAGAAGATAGAAATCATAGATGCTTTTAAAAGACTTTATTCTTCTGATTTTCAAAAAAATCTTTCTACGACTGTCAATCCTTATGGTGAAGGCGGAGCGAGTGAGAAAATTGTAAGGATATTAGAAAAGATTGATATACAAGGAATTCTTAAAAAGAAATTTTTTAATCTTCAATTCTAAGAGTTTATCTTAAAACATATAAGGACCTTCCCAAAACAACGGGACGGGTCCTTGCAGTTTAATCTTTCTGATAACGTAAACTGGAATTTTGGGACACGCTGTAAGTAAAGTTGAAAATCTTAAAGTTTTCTATTTTGGAACAAAACTTCTATTGAAGACAATCAAATCTAAAGCCTTTCGGAAAAGACTGTTTTTAGATCGATGGCTATTGTTGTGTGACTTTTAAATCATTTTTTAATTAAATTGATATGAAAAATTGGAAAAATGTCCTTATTAACTCTGATTTAAGCCTACAGGATGCTATTAAAATCTTAGACAAAGAAGCGCTTTGTATTGTCTTAATCGTTGATGAAAATAAAAAACTTTTAGGTACATTAACCGACGGTGATGTTCGTCGTGCATTGATGCAAAATAAAGGACTTGCAATTTCAGTGAATGAGGTGATGTCATCCAAGCCTAAAGTGGCTCATGCTAATTGGACTAAGGAGCGTATGCTTCTCGAAATGGAAAAGTATGAACTTTTACATTTACCGATTGTAGACGAACAAGGAATTTTGGTAGGATTGGAAACGGTTCACGGTCTTTTAGAAAAACCTAAATTTGATAATCCTGTTTTTCTAATGGCTGGAGGGTTTGGAACTCGATTGTATCCTTTGACGAATCATTGCCCCAAGCCTATGTTGAAAGTGGGGAATAAGCCAATATTAGAATTAATTTTAGAAGGGTTTGTAACCGCCGGTTTTCATCGTTTTTTTATTTCTACTCATTTTATGTCGGATGTAATCAAGAATTACTTTGAAAATGGAAAACGATGGAATGTAAGTATTGAATACGTTCATGAAGAGAATCCTTTGGGAACAGGTGGTGCTCTTGGATTACTACCACACGATCAAATTGATCAACCTATGTTCATGATGAATGGGGATTTATTGACTAATCTCAATTATCTTTCTTTATTAGAATTTCATGAAAAAGAAGGTGGGGTTGCTACGGTTTGTGTTAGAGAGTTCGACTATCAAGTTCCCTACGGCGTTATACAATCTAACGGTCATCGTGTGGTCGAAATTGTTGAAAAGCCTGTACAACGTTTTAACGTGAATGCAGGTATCTATCTATTAAATCCTGATTTCGTAAAATCGGTCAAAAAAGGACAAACGATCGATATGCCTAGTCTCATAGAAAAAGAATTGAAGTCTTCTAAACAAATAAACATTTTTCCAATTCACGAATATTGGTTGGATATCGGAAGAATGGAGGAATTCGAACGCGCTCAAGGAGACTGGGTACAATTATTCAACGAATGATTTGAAGGATAGCGATACCGCAAGAGATTATCAAAACTTCCTCTAATAAGAAAATGTTTTATCATCGAATTAATAGAATTATTTATAGTTTGTCCTAAAACTCCAATTTACTTTGCCAAAAGGTCAAACACTCAACACTCTCTATGGGTCGTGTTGTGGGTTTACGGACAGGTTCTTATAATTACGTATATAATAGAATTCTTATAGTATAGTTTTGGAACTTATTGATAAAATTTGATTTTTTTGGAAAAAGATCAAATGTCTGTCAAATTTTTTCAATTTAGAAATGGATTCTATTATATAACAAGATGATATCGAATATTCTTTGCGATTTTTAAATTCTTGAAATTATTCCAAGCTATAAAGAGTTAAAATGAAAACGTTTCTTAGAAGGTTCCTTTTCGTTTGGAACGCACAGAAGATTTGGGCGAGACCGAAACAAGCGCCGGTTTTGATATTTGATAGATGCGGATCGGACAATTTCTTTTTTTATCTTGATGAACGACACGTTTCGATTCTTGATGTAAGGGGCGAAAGTTTTAATTTTTACATTCTTTTAAAATGCCTCTTAACGTTTCAAATTTCTAGAAAATATTATTATGCTTTTTATATAAATTCGGTGCAACCTAAGGTCGTGATGACTTTTATCGATAATAATTGGCCGTTTTATAGTTTAAAAAAAATGTGTCTGCCTATTACTACAGTTCTTGTACAAAATGGATTGAGAGCAAATTTGGATGAACAGTTTAGTTTGGAAGTTTCTAAGGGTTCTCTAGTCGATTTTATGTTTCTGTTTAACAAAAATATCGGCGCAATCTATTCTAAGAATTTAAAGGGAACGATATTCGGAAGCGGTAGTTTTTTGAATAACTATCATTCGGTTTCAAATCAAAATAAAGATAAGTCCATTCTTTTTATTTCTCAATATAGACCTAAAAATGATTCAGGCATTTTTCTTTTTGTAAACGGTAAATCGATTTCTTACGATGAATTTTATTTAACGGAAGAATTTTTATTAGATAAGTTAAGCGTTTATTGCGATCAAAACGGTTTTCGATTTATAGTTAAGGCTTCTAATTCTGAAGACGTCGAAGAGCAATATAAGTTTTTCAAAGAAAAAATCGGGAATGAAAACTTTGATTTTCTGACTCAGAACAAAAATTTAAACGGATATAACGCAGTAGATCAAGCACAGATCATCGTGGGCGTTGACTCCACTCTAACTTACGAATCCATAGCGAGAGGAAATAGGACGGCTTTTTTCACTTTAAGAAGCGCTTTTGACCCCTCTCGAAAATTTGCGTGGCCGGCAGATTATCCTGAAAGCGGTCCTTTTTGGACCAATAAGATGGACGTGTCCGAATTGGAACGAGTTATGGATTATATAACGCAAGCGAGCGATGAAGATTGGGAAACGACTCGCTTAAAATACGTAAAAGATGTAATGGAATACGATCCGGAAAATTCTCAGTTTGTATCTTTGATGAAAGAGTTAGACGTTCCTTTGAAAAATAATTTATAACCATAATATTTGGTCCGGTTTCTTTTATGATCATTGATAAAAATATTTCTCAGTATGTCGTTTTTTGGGAGGATAGCATTAAAAACGCTCTCAAAAAAATTGAAGCCAATAAATCTAAAACCATTTTTGCAGTTTCGGAAGGGAACAAGTTGATGGGAGTGATCACGGATGGAGATTTTCGTCGATGGATATTAAACGACGAAACATTGGATCGAAGTTTAGATCAAGAAGTGAAAAATATTATCAATACAAATTTCAAGTATTTATACGTCACCGAAAGTTCTAAAAGAATTCGAAGTACATTTAATAATAGAATTTCTATCATTCCGCTCATTAATGAGAATGGGATTTTGGAGGCGATTGCAAAGGAAACTTCTGAAGAAATCTTGGTTGAAGGAATTTCTTTGAGTCAGAATTCGCCAGCTTTTGTGATTGCAGAGATAGGAAACAATCATAATGGAAGTTTTGAATTGGCGAAAAAATTGGTTCGAGAGGCTAAACTTGCGGGAGCTGATTGTGCTAAGTTTCAAATGCGGAATTTAGACGCTTTATACAGAAATTCCGGAAATGCGAATGATGCTGAAGAAGATTTAGGTTCCCAGTACACTCTAGATTTATTAAATAAATTTCAACTTTCGGATGACGAACTATTTCGGATTTTTGATTACTGCCGTGAAGAATCTTTGATACCTTTATGTACTCCTTGGGATGAAGAAAGTTTTTTTAAATTAGAGAGTTATGGGATCCCAGCATATAAGATTGCATCGGCGGATTTTACGAATCATGAACTGATTCGGTTGGTTGCGAAGTCGGGTAAGCCTGTGATTTGTTCTACCGGAATGTCGACCGAAGATGAAATTATGGATTCTATCCATGTCTTACAGGATTTAGGGGCTCAATACGTTTTATTACATTGTAATTCCACTTATCCCGCGCCTTTTAAAGATATCAATCTCAGATATATCGAACATTTGAAGAAAAGCGGAGGTTGTTTGGTCGGATATTCGGGACATGAACGGGGATATTTGGTTGCTTTAGCGGCAGTATCTTTAGGCGCTAAAGTGATTGAGAAACATTTCACGTTAGATAGAGAAATGGAAGGGAACGACCACAAGGTTAGTCTTTTGCCCGGTGAATTCCGAGAAATGGTGGATGGGATTCGACAAATAGAAGAATCTTTGGGTAATAAAAATTTCCGTCAGATAACTCAAGGAGAATTGATGAACCGTGAAACCTTGGGTAAGAGTCTATTAATCAATAGAGACTTAAAATTGGGAGAGATCATAACTTCTGATATGGTGGACATTAGAAGTCCGGGAAAAGGATTACCGCCTTATTTTAAGGAAAAATTAATCGGAAAATCCGCGAAGAGAGATTTTAAAAAGGGGGATTTCTTTTATAAATCGGATATAGCGGACGATGTAATTGAGTTTAAAAAGAAATTTATTTTTTCGCGTCCTTGGGGATTACCGGTTCGATATCATGATTTGGAACAAATTCTATCTAAAGTTGAAATGGATTTAGTGGAATTTCATTTCAGTTATAAGGATTTGAAAGTTGAGATATCGGAGTACATTAAAAAACCATTAAATACTGATTTTGTAGTTCATTGTCCAGAGCTTTTTGAAAACGATCATTTATTGGATCTTTGCACGGAAGATGAGGATTATAGAAAAAGGTCTTTGATAGAAATTCAGAAAGTGATCGATATTACCAGAAGATTAAAGGATTTTTTTCCGAATTCGAATAAGAAGCCTTTCATCGTTACAAATGTAGGTGGGTTTTCTTTAAATAAACCTTTAGATACGACTATTCGTGAAAAATTATATAAAAATCTATCACGATCTTTGAATGATTTGGATTCCGAAGGGGTAGAAATTATTCCGCAGACAATGCCTCCTTTTCCTTGGCTTTTTGGCGGACAAAGATATCATAATCTTTTTCTATCCGCCGAAGAAATTGTCGAATTTTGTAAGCGACACTCTATTCGAATTTGCCTCGATGTTTCTCATTCTAAATTGGCTTGCAATCACTATCACTGGTCTTTTAGTAAATTTGTAGAACAAGTCTCCCCCTATGTCGCACATTTACATATCGTGGATGCGAAAGGGGTGGATGGTGAAGGGCTCCAAATAGGAGAAGGAGAAATCGATTTTCATATGCTTTCTAACATACTTAGAGAAAAAGCTCCCAAGGCGTCGTTTATACCTGAAATTTGGCAGGGACATAAAAATAACGGAGAAGGTTTTCTCATTTCTCTTACTCGTTTGGAAAAGTTTCATTTATAGAAATAATTTTAGGGGTTTAAAGTGGATTTTAAAATTAAATGGTCAGGTAGATCGATTGATTATACCCAAGAAGAGATCGATACTGTTGTAGAAGTTATGAAGACCGCAGATCCTCAGACCCAGGGTAAGTATTTGCAACAATTTGAAAGTGATTTTTCAAACTATTTAGATGGTCAGCCTTGCTTCGGAGTCACCAATGCTACACATGCTCTGGAGTTAATTGCGGATTTAACCGGTTTAAAATCCGGTGATGAAGTAATTATTCCCGGCCATACTTACTGTGCATCTGCCATTCCTTTTGGAAGAACAGGAGCTACTTTGGTATGGGCTGATATTGATCCTGAAACTTTTTTAATCTCGTTGGAATCAATCCAAAAGTTAGTCACAAATAAAACAAAAGCTATCGTGGTAGTACATTTATATGGGATGATCATTCCGGATATATTGGAAATCGCTAAATTTGCAAAATCTAAAAATATTCTATTAATTGAAGATTGTGCACAATCGTTAGGGGCGGTATTAAACGGCAAGTCTTGCGGTACATTTGGAGATTTTGCCGCATTTAGTTTTCATGGTCAAAAAAATATTACAACCATGGGTGAAGGAGGAATTCTTACTTTAAAGAATGTTTCTCTTGCTGATAAAGTTCCCGGCTTAAGACATAACGGGCACGCACCCTTTCTAAATAAAACCGATTATTGGAAACCGGCTATGTCTAATGTGGATTTAGATTTGGATGGAATTTGGCCTCATAATTTTAGTCTAACGGAAGTTCAGGCTGCTTTAGGATCCGTTTTATTAAAACGAATTGCTTTATTAACGGAAGAAAGGAGGAAAAGAGCACAGAAATTTATAAATTCATTTAATGAATTTGAGGAATTATCTTTTCAAAAACAAAACGATTCCAAAGCTCATAGCTATCATCTTTTAGTAGCCAAATACAAAGCTGTAAAGAATGGGAAAAACAGAGACGATTTAATTTCTATTTTGAGTAAGAAATATAAGATTCAAGTCATCGTTCAATACTATCCTTTGTACAGATATGATTTATTTAAAAAAATGGGTTATGCTAAAGCTGTTTGCCCGGCAAGCGATGATTTTTTTGATAATATGATTTCCTTTCCGTTTCATATTTGGATGAATGAAAATGATTTTGATTATATGATTGCGTCGATAAAACAAGCTCTAATAGAATTGCGAAGTTAATTGTATGAATTTAGCGGTAATTCCGGCCAGGGGCGGTAGTAAGGGACTGCCGGGAAAAAATATAAAAAATCTATGTGGTAAGCCCCTAATCGCTTGGTCTATTGAAGCGGCAAAAAGAGCCAAAAAAATTGATAGATTTATTGTTTCAACTGATAGCGAAGAAATTGCGGCTGTGGCAAGGGAATGGGGTTGTCCGGTTTTAAAAAGACCGGATGAGTTGGCAACTGATGAAACGAAGACGATTTCCGTGCTTAGCCAAATATCGAAAGAGATTCCAGAAGCCCTAAATTTTATTCTTTTACAACCTACTTCGCCGATTAGGGACGTAGGTTTAATTGATGAATGTTTGGATCTATATGAACAAGGGAATTATTCGAATCTTGCTACCGGATATTGGTGCAAATATCAAGAGTTTGGAAAACATAATAACATGCGTCGTCAAGACTATAAAGGTTTTTTTTACGACGATGGGAATGTATATATTTTATCAAAAAAATTGGTTTCAGAAGGATTATGGTTTGGTGATCATATTTGTCGGCATGTTATTTCAAAACGTCAAAACTTTGAAATAGATGACGAGATTGATTTTGTAATACTGGAAGCTTTATTAAATAAATACGGAACAATTAACTAATGCTTTGTTCCGGAACTTTAAAATAATCAATAAATCTTAAAATTATATTAGTTGCATAGATAAGGATAATTAAATGACCTCTCTTAGAATTTTTAAACAAGTACCACGTTTACTTTTCGGCTTCAATACAATCGATCGAATAAATGAATTATTGCCTAAAAAAAATAACGGAGATTATTATATTTTTATAATAGACGATGTTCATCAAAAAGGAACTATACATAGTCGATTGAAACACGCGAGCGAAGATATGGTTGAATGGTTTCCTGCAAGTGTAAAGGAGCCTTCGACGTTGCAGATCGATAATTTAAGGGATAAGTTTATGCAAACCCGAGATCATAAACTACCGAAAGCGATCGTGGGGATCGGCGGTGGTAGCACTATGGATGTGGCTAAGGCATTGTCCGTAATGATGTGTAATGAAGGCTCCGCCTCTCAGTACCAAGGATGGGATCTTGTGCCAAATCCTGGAATCTATAAGATTGGAATTCCAACCGTAGCGGGTTCTGGGGCAGAGGCTAGTCGTACTGCTGTGCTAATGGGTAAAGAACGTAAATTCGGGATTAATAGTGATCATAGTATGTTTGATGCAATTATATTAGATAGTTCCTTAATAAAGAATGTCCCAATAGCTCAAAGATTTTATTCGGGTATGGATTGTTATATTCATTGTGTGGAGAGTTTACAAGGAACAATGATCAATGAATTAGCGAAAGGTAATGCAAGCAAAGCGTTGGAACTTTGTGAGAAAGTTTTTTTATCGGATGGCGATGACGATATGTTGCTTACGGCTTCCTATATGGGCGGGGTATCCATTGTGAATTCCGAAGTTGGCGTTTGTCATGCCTTATCCTACGGGCTTAGTCTTGAATTGGGATACAGGCATGGTTTTGCGAATTGTGTCGCATTCAATGTTTTAGATGAATATTACGGACCTTGGGTGGATCGCTTTCGGGAAATGTTAAAAATTCATAAAATCGAATTACCAAAAAATGTCTGTAGATCTTTGGATGAAGCTGCGATGCAACGTATGGTGAATATGACTCTTAAAATGGAAAGACCTCTTACGAATGCACTTGGCGAGAATTGGAAAGATAAGATGACACCGAATAAAATAGTTAGCTTATACGAGAGAATGTAAATGGAAAATTATAAGAAAGAGTCGGATGCGATTAAGATTTTAGCTCGAATTAAAGGCCCCGTATTTGAAGAATATAGGAAAAGATGGGATTTGGTAAATAATTTTGAATTAGAAACTGAGTTTCCGATGTTTCTCCATATCGAAACGAGTTTTAAATGCAATTTTAGATGTCCTATGTGTGTCCAAGGTGTACCCGAGTTAAAAGAAAAATTCGGTTATAAAGAAAAAATGACCACGGAGAGTATTACTAAAATTCTATTAGAAGGTAAAAAATATAATACTCCTTCGGTATCCTTTCAAGGGGATAATGAACCGTTTTTAAATAAAGAAATTACTGATTGGTTCAAACTTGCAATCGAATTTGGCTATCTCGACGTAATGGTAAATACCAATGGATCTCTTGTGACAGAGGAGCTTGCCGAAAAAATTATCAAATCTGGTTTAACTAGAATTAGGTTTAGTTTAGATGCGATCAATGAAGATACGTATAAGAAAATTAGAATTGGAGGGAAGTTTGAACAAGTGATGAAGAATATAGATAATTTTCTTCGTATTCGTAAAGAATTGAATTCGGAGCTTCCCATTGTAGGTGTAAATTTTGTTCGAATGAAAGAAAATGAAAATGAAATGAATGACTTTATTAAATACTGGAACGAAAAAGTTGATTTCGTAGTAATCCAGGACTTTATGACGCCGGATGTAGAAGGGGATTTTGAAAGTCTTGCCGGGAAAGGAAAAACCAATCATTATAATTTTAGATGTAATCAACCTTGGCAGAGACTTTATATACGTGGAAATGGAGATGTTACTCCTTGTTGTGCCATGTTTAGTAGCTATTTAAAATTGGGAGATACGACAAAATTAAGTCTAGTGGATTTGTGGAATAGCAAAGAGGCAAAGGATTTACGAAAAATCCATAAAGAGGGTCGATATCATGAAAATCCTATTTGTTTAAAATGCTCTAAAATGTCGGGTTAAAGCAAAGAAGTATTTCTTAAGTGAATTTTTATAAAAAATTATGATGTCTTGAAAATTGTATGACGGAAGACTAAGAAAAGTTTTCTATTTAGGCACCATGATCAAAATAGACAGGTTCTCACAGCTTATCCTTTTTGATAAAGTAAACAAAAAACTCAACGTCTCGCTCGACAAGTTTTAGGACTGGCTGTAAGTTCTAAAGGCCGTATTGTAAAATAAATCATACTACTGAACGTGTTACTTGTAAAGGTTGTATTATATTAATGGAATGTTATTTGTGCAAATCCTTGTCGAATACAAAGAGAAAAGGTTGTGTTCGAGATAATCCAGAACTAGATATTCTAGAATGTAACGATTGTGGGCTTGTGTATTTATCAAGTTTGAATCATATCACCGAACATCATTATGAGAATTCAGGTATGCATGGTTCTGAAGTTATATCCGTATCCAATTGGCTGCGAGAATCCGACACGGATGATGAAAGAAGATATAATTTTCTTAGATCAAAGTTAATCAACAAGAGACTTTTAGATTTTGGTTGTGGTGCAGGAGGGTTTCTTTTAAAGACTTTAAAAGAAACTTCGCTTTCCGAAGGCGTTGAGTTAGAGTTAAGACTTCAAGATTATTATAGGGAAAAAGGACTAAAGGTATGGACAAATTTAGAAAAAGTAATAAATACAAATAGAAAATTTGATATAATTACTGCATTTCATGTGATCGAGCATCTAGCGGATCCAGGAAAAACCATATTACAGTTAGCTTCTATACTTTCCGATCATGGAGAATTAATTATTGAAGTGCCGAATTCGAACGATGCGTTGCTTGTTCTTTATGAATCCGACGAATTTTCTAAGTTTACGTATTGGAGTCAGCATTTATTTTTGTTTAATAATGATACCTTAGCAAAACTTATTAAGCAATTGGATTTAAAGTTGAATTGGATTAAACAAATTCAAAGATATCCCTTGTCTAACCATCTTTATTGGCTTTCTAAAGGAAAACCTGGTGGACATATAAGTTGGTCTTTTCTAGAAAATAAAGAAATCCATCAGATGTATGAATCGCAGCTTGCTGCAATTGGCCTTTGCGATACCATAATTGCAAGTGTTTCTTTAAACAAATCTTAAAAGATATATGATCCGCAATTTTGATCAAATTTGTTCATAGTGCGTCTAAAATTTAATTTTACTTCATTTGAAAAATCAAACTGTGGTAATTAAAGCAGAACGGCTTTCTACGGATCGCCGTTCGAGAAACTAATTCGAGCGTCTCGTTTCTATTGGCGCTCGGATAACTCAACAGAATGCTTCCTATGGGTCGCGTTCTGGGTTCCGAGAGATTTTAGAGTAATTTTAAGGTTATAAAAAATTCAAAGGGGAATTCGTTGTTTGTAGGATTTTTTTCAAATTAATTCCTACTAAAATAATACAACAGAGTCAATGAAAATATTATCAATTTATTGGGGAATTTGCTCTAGTGCGTCTTTGTTAATAGATGGAAAAGTAGTCACTTCGGTTCATGAAGAAAGATTTACTCGATTTAAAAATGACGATTCATTTCCGGCATATTCTATTAAATATTGTTTGGAGGCCGCGAAGATCGGTTCATCGGAATTAGATGGCGCGGCGATAGCCAGTTTTAGTAGTCCTATCGATGACATAATGTTATTTAAAAGTCAATGGACGATTGATGACTATTTGAAAGAGCAACATCTGAGATGGAAGCCGTTTTTAGTGAATGGAGAAAACGCTCTCAAATCTGTTTTGGAGATATTTCCTGAAAAGAAAAAAGCCCGAATAAGTTCTTCTAGCGATGATTATTTTAAGAATCTTGAAAATTTATCTTTTGAAGAAAGGCAAAACAAATATGATACCGACAGAGAACAAATTCTTGCCGAGTTTTTATCAATAGACAGAACGAAAGTAAGAAGAATAGAACATCATAGATGTCATGCCGCTTATTCCTATTATGCTTCAAAATATCGTAATAAACCGATTTTAGCCTTAACCGTTGACGGTTGGGGAGACGGAAAAGACGCAACGATAGGAATTTTTGACGAAAAAGGTAAATATTCTAGAGTTTACGAAAGTGATCAGTGCGCTATTGGCAGAATTTATCGTTACATGACTTTGATGTTAGGAATGAAGCCGAACGAACATGAATTTAAAGTAATGGGGTTGGCGCCTTATGGAAAGGAAACTCACGCCAAAAAAGCGTTAGATATTTTAAGAAATACATTATACGTAGACGGAGAAGAATTCAAGTGGAAAGAAAAACCTAAAGATAGCTACTTCTGGTTCAAGGAGCGATTTGAAGGCGTTCGATTTGATAACATTGCATTTGCTTTACAAAAATGGACAGAAGAGTTATTAGTTGAATGGGTAAAGAATGCAATTAATAAATATAAAATACATGATATCGTGATAAGCGGCGGAGTCGCCATGAACATTAAGGCGATGGGTAAGATTGCGGATTTACCTGAGGTTAAGAGTCTTTTTATTGGGGGTTCTGCAAGTGACGAGTCCATGGCTATAAGTTCTGGTATTTGTTTAGCGGAAGATTTGACTAAAGAATCATCTAGAGAATGGAATTCCAATACCATTGAGTCATTGACACGTTTATATTTAGGACCTTCGGCCTCCTTAAAAGAGGAGGAGAGGGTAGTGGATGGTCTCGATAAAAAGAAGTTCGAGATTATTGAAAATCCAGAGAATAAACGTATTGCAGAAGTGCTTTTTGAAGGAAAAATTTTAGCAAGAGCGGCTGGAAGAATGGAATTTGGTCAACGGGCTTTAGGGAATCGTTCTATTTTAGCTGATCCAATTCATTTAAAAATAAAGGAAAAGATTAATTCTGCAATTAAAAGTAGGGATTTTTGGATGCCCTTTGCCCCAGTGGTTATGGACACTTTTGTTGAACGATATCTTTTAAATCCGAAAAGTTTAGAATCACCTCATATGACTCTTAGTTTTGATACTACTGAGGAAGGCTATGATGCAATGAGTGCAGCATGTCATCCAGCTGATAGAACCGCTAGAGCGCAAATACTTAAAGAGCACGATAATCCGGAATTATACTCTCTTCTAAAAGCATTTCAGCATTTAACAGGAAGAGGCGCTCTTTTGAATACCTCTTTTAATCTCCACGGATTTCCGATAGTTAATTCTCCATCGGAAGCAGTAGATGTGTTAGTGAATTCCGGTTTAGACGGATTAATTTTAAATTATTTTTTAATTCTTAAAAAATGATTTAAAATCATAAATAAGCGATTTTAAAAGATTTAGTGTTTCAATATATTCTTGTGATTAATTGAAAACTGCTTAAAAAGTCATTTTTTATAGTAATTACTTAGTCGTTCCTTGATGAAAAGAAGTCTTGTTGCTACTGCTTTGGAGGAAACCTGGCCAGGTTTTGATGTTCCTGTCCTGTTTTTAGGAGAGTGGTGTAAGATCTACAATAGACGTAAAGTTTGGGAAAAATTTGATTCTGAAACTCTTCCTTATCATTGGGATGATCGGGAAAAACTTCAGAAAGATTATTTCAAGCTGCAAAGTTTATATGAGGATATTCTTTTACCAAGTGTTAGCCAAAATTTAAATCGAATTCATAATACTGATCGGAGTTTGGAATTTTGGAGGATTTTGGTTGGTCCTTGGTTAGGACTATTCATTCACATAGTGTATGACCGTTTCGAATCAATACGTATTTTAAAAGAATCCGGCGACTTCATTTTACCGCCAAGATTTGTATACAAAGAAGCAGATATGGTTCCGAACGGAATGATGGATTTTTATTCTCATTTTTCACCAAATGACCACTGGAATCAATGGCTCTTTGATTCTATTTTAGATTTCTTTTTTCAAAGAGATAATGTACAATGTTTATTCATTCAGGGGTCTCCAGTTTATCATTCTAGAATATTTCAAAAGTCTAAATCTTTTAAGGAAAGATGCAAGGATTATCTTTCTGAATTTTGTGTGAAAAAAAATGAAGCTTTTATTATTGCGGATTATTTTCCTTTAAGATATTCCATTCTTTGGCAATTGAAACTTAAGCAATTTCCAAGAAAAAGAAGAGATAAGACGCTTGAAGCTTTTGAATTTGATAGGAACATTCGAAGTGATTGGAGTGCCCCAGAATTCCCAGATGATAGTTTTTTTTCTTTTATAAAATCAATATTGCCTTTTCAAATCCCCAAAGCGTATATAGAAGGATTTGAAAATTTAAAAAATACTACAAATACAAAGGAATGGCCTACAAGCCCTAAATTTATTTTTACAAGCAATAATCATGTAGGAGATGATATTTTTAAATTTTGGACAGCAACAAAAAAGGAAAAAGAAGTTCCTCTAATACTATCTCAACATGGAGGATATTATGGAATAGGAAACGTTTCTTTTTTGGAAGATCACGAGAAAAAGATCTCAGATCGTTATTTTACTTGGGGTTGGAATGATCAAGAGTATGCAAATGTGGTTCCTAATTTTTCTGTTAAGCTTGCTAATAAAAAAGATATTTGCTATAACCCTAAGGGTTGCGGGTTGCTTGTGGAACATTGTATGCCTCGTTATAGCTATTGGGTGCAGAGTGTACCTATAGCTGGTCAAATACTGAAATATTTTGATGATCAGTATTTGTTCATTCAGTATCTATCTCCTGAAATAAGATCAAAGTTTGTAATTAAATTGTATCCTACTGATTATGATTGGAATCAAAAAGAGCGATGGGAAAGCCTATATCCAACTCTTATGTATGATAATGGTCAAAAATCCTTTGAACGTTTAATGAAAAAAAGTAGGATCTGCGTTACGACCTATAATGCAACCACATATTTAGAATCTTTGGGTCTGAACGTACCTACTATAATTTTTTGGGATCCAACTTATTGGGAATTGAGAGCAAGTGCATCACCTTATTTTCAAATGTTAAAGGATGCAGGTATTTTCTTTGAGGATCCGATTTCAGCTGCTTCGGTTTTAAATAAAATATGGGATAATATTGATGATTGGTGGCAAGAAAAGGAAAGACAAAGAATAAGGTCTATCTTTATCGAGAAATATTGTAGAAGAGTTAAAAATCCGCTCCATATATTGAGTGTAAACTTAGATATGCGGAAAAAAAATTAGCTTTGAAGTTGGTCGACTTAATAACAAAAAGTCAAATCCCTTTTTCGCTCGAAATGGGTGTAAAATGATAATTAGAAAAGAAGAATATTCTTCTAAATTTAAAGGGTAAGCTGTGCATATTATCGAATTTTCTAACGAGCGAGATTTTCTAGATCATTGTTTGGATAGAATTAAAGAAATTTCTGCAAATAAAATTCAAACGAAGAGTTCTTTTCATATAGTTCTTACGGGTGGAGATACTGCAAAGTTATTATACTCCGAATTAAAACATTTGAAAACAGATTGGTCAAAGTGGTTTTTTTATTTCGGAGATGAGAGATGTGTTCCGAAAGATCATATTGATTCTAATTGGTTGATGGCTGAAAGAGTTTTATTTAAATTTATACCTGTGAATGAAAGACAAATTTTTAAGATACCAGGCCATCTTGGACCTCAGCGAGGGGCTTTAGAATATTCAGAATCTATTAAATCTATTTCCTCATTTGATTTAGTTCTTCTGGGTTTAGGAGAGGATGGTCATATCGCAAGTCTTTTTCCGGGGATGGATTTGACAAATGAAGAAGACGTAATTGCTATTTACGATTCTCCGAAATTACCAAAAGAAAGAGTTAGTTTATCTTTGAGGAAAATCAATTTATCGGATTTTATTTTAATCATAGCAAAAGGAAGAAAGAAAGAAGAAATCATCGAAAGAATTAAGATGGATGAGGCTTTACCAGTTACGTCTCTTTCTTCCAGAAAATCGGTGGAACTCTGTTATTTTTACAATTAAATTCCTAACTTGCACAAATAAACAAACTAAATCGCAGAAAAGGATTTTTAAATGAGAGTGATCATTAAAAGTTGTATCACCAAAACTATTTCTTTTATTGTTTTTCTCTTAAGAGAGACACTGATCGGTAGATTTGTTTTAGAAGTTGTTATTCATAAGTTAATGAATCATGTGGTAGAAGTAAATCATAAGGGTAAAATGTTTTTTACAACTCCAAATGATCTCAATAGATTTAGAGCAAATACCTTTTCGACAAAGGAACCCGATACTTCAGAATGGATTGATCAAATATCTGAAAATTCTATATTTTTGGGACATTGGCGCTAACGTAGGCTTATATTCGATATATGCTGCAAAGTAGAAGAATGCTATCGTAGAGCCTTCTGTTTTTAATTTGGAACTGCTTGCAAGAAATATATTTCTGAATCGGCTATCGGATCGTGTTACAATTGTTCCCTTACCTTTATCGGATCGTCTTTCTATTAGTAAACTTCGAATGACAAGCATGGACTGGGTGGAGCGCTTTCTTCTTTTGGAGCCGAGTTTGGTCATGATGGTAAGCCTCTGGATCAGGTTTTTGAATACAGTCTTTTAGGATTATCTATGGAAGATGTCGTGAATCAATTCAATTTACCAAAACCAGATTATATCAAAATGGATGTGGATGGAATCGAACATATCATTTTAAAAGGTGGTAAAAATGTTCTGAAAAACGTGAAGGAAATACTCGTGGAGATCAATGAAGATTTTACGGAACAGCTTGATAATAGTAGATCCATCTTAGAACGCGCAGGTTTTGTTCTTAAAAATAAAGTGACCGTATCCAATAGCGGAACGTTTCAAAATACATACAACCAAATTTGGATACGAAAATAATGGTGTTTTAAATCCTAAAAAAGGCAAATAAAGTTATGAATCTATTAGATAAGGTAAAAAGTTTTTCAAAATCACTTCAACAAGAATCGATCGAAGTCATCCACCATTTGCTCTATGAGTTTGCGGTTTTATTAGAAAAATAATATATATGAACTTCGTAAAAGAGAAACTAAAGTCCGGAAAGTTTACGGTTGGATCCTGGATGCAAATTCCAAATACTTCGATCGCGGAAATTTTAGGAAGCGCCGGTTTTGATTGGATTGCTTTGGATTTAGAACACGGTGCTTTTAGTCTAAATCTTCTCCCGGATCTTTTTAGAGCCATCAGTAAGAACGGAGCTTTACCTTTTGCAAGGGTAGCTCAAAACCACCCGAAAGATATTAAACAAGCTTTAGACGCAGGGGCTAGAGGGATTATCGTTCCTATGATCGAAACTGCTGAACAGGTGCAGGGTTTTCTAAAATGGAGTAGTTATCCGCCGGATGGAACAAGAGGAGTGGGTTATTCGAATGCGAATTTGTTCGGAAAATACTTTGACTCTTATTCAAAAGAGATCAATTCGAACTTAATACGCGTCATTCAAATCGAAAATATCAAAGCGATTCAACAAATTGATTCGATACTTTCCGTAAAAGGAATCGATGTCATGATGATCGGTCCCTACGATTTGTCCGGTTCAATGGGATTGACCGGCCAATTTGAACATCCTGATTTTTTACACGCAATTGGAGAACTTCATAAGGCAGCGGAACGGAATGGAATTCCTCTTGGCACGCATGTGATCCAGGCGGACTTTCAAAAAGTAAAAGATGAAATTCGTACCGGTAAGAAGTTTGTCGCCTATTCTACGGATGCGATTATGTTAAATACGCAAGCTAGTTTGAATTTTGAAGAATTAAAATAGTTTAAAATTATTAATTACTAATTTTGGAATAAATATGAAAACGATTGCTGTTTTGCCGGCGAGAATGGCCTCTTCCAGGTTTCCCGATAAACCGTTGGTCAAGATCTCTGGGTTAGAAATGATAGAACACGTCAGACGTAGGGTAGAAATGTCTTCTTCCGTTGATGAGGTAGTTGTAGCTACTTGCGACGAAATTATCAAACAAAGAGTAGAATCTTTTGGCGGAAAAGCTGTGATGACTTCGGATGTTCATAGGGGTTGTATTGACCGGGTTGCAGAGGCAGCTCTCTACGTAGAAGGAGATATCGTTATCGTCGTCCAAGGAGACGAGCCCTTGATTTTACCGGCGATGCTGGATGATTTAGTCAAACCGATGTTAAACGACTCTTCAATTTATTGTACAAATTTAGTTACAAAAATTGTAGATGAAGAAGAGTTTCAAAGTCCGAACGCTCCTAAGGTCGTTGTTGATAAAAATTGGGATCTACTTTATGCTTCGAGAGAACCGATTCCGTCTAGAAAAAAATATCCGAATGAGGATTATTTAAAGCTTAAGCAACTAGGAGTGATTGCGTTTCGAAATGATTTTTTGCAAACGTTTGCCGCCCTTGCGCCAACACCTCTGGAAATTATTGAATCTGTAGATATGAATCGTGCGGTAGAACATGGTTATAAGGTGAGAATGGTTCTTACGGAAGGAATTATGATCGGAGTTGACGTCCCAGGAGACGTTTCCAGAGTCGAGTCCGTTTTTAAAACGGACTTGTTGCTATCGAAGTATTTATCATAAGTATGAAGAAGCTTAAAGTTGGTATTACAGGATATGGGGTCGTAGGAAAACGCAGGCACCAATATATCAAACAAAATCCTAATTTAATGGTTACTGCAATTTGTGATAAGAGTTTACAGGACGGAAGAAACGCATTAGAGAATTTAAATGTTTATCAAAAATTTCAAGATTTAATTCAAAAAGAAGAATTGGATATACTGTTTGTCTGTTTGACCAATGATGTGGCGGCCGAGGCTACGATTCTTGGCTTAAAAAAAGGACTGCATGTTTTTTGTGAAAAACCACCCGGTAGAAATGTTCAAGAAATAAGTGAAGTTCGTGAAGTTGAAAGACAATTCCCGTCTCTAAAATTAAAATATGGATTCAATCACAGGTATCATGATTCCATTCGAGAGGCTTTAAAAATTGTAGCTTCCGGTAAGATGGGAAAAGTCATTAACATTCGAGGAATTTACGGAAAGTCTGCTATTGTAAATGTTGCAGATGGATGGAGGGCCAACCGTGAAATTGCGGGTGGTGGAATTCTTTTGGACCAAGGAATTCATATGGTGGATTTGATTCGTCTTTTTGCAGGGGAAATGAGCGAGATCAAAAGTTATGTTTCCAATAGCTATTGGAATTTAGATGTAGAAGACAATGCGTTTGCTCTGATGAAGTCTGAATCTGGAGTGATTGTTCAGTTTCAATCTACGGCAACCGAATGGCGACATAGATTTAATCTACAGATTAATATGGGAGAAGGTAGTCTAGTGCTTTCGGGAATTCTTTCCGGTTCGAAATCGTATGGGCAAGAGACGTTAACCATTTATCCTAAGGATTTAGAGTCGGGTGGAAATCCAAGAATGGAAACGATTAATTATTTGGAAGATAATTCCTGGCGAGATGAGATCAACGAATTCACGGATCATATCCTAAAAGACGAGTCGATACGAACTGGTTCCAGTTTGGATGCGTATCAAACTATGAAACTAGTATATCAAATCTATCATGCAGATCCTGTTTGGAGAGAAAGGTATCAAATTGAATTTTAATTTTTTTCATTCATGAATATAAAATCGAAGATACAGTTTTTACGGTTCGCACAAAAAATTGCTTCCGAAGTGGGGCAAACATTGCAAAAAAGAAATCCCTCTTCGTTGCGTATTCATGCTTCTGAAATTCATGACGTAAAGATTGAAGCGGATTTAAAAGCGGAACGTAAAATCATTCAATATCTTTCTAAAAATTCTCAGTTTCCAATTCTAAGCGAAGAGTCAGGAGAAATTAAAAATGCATCTTCCTCTCAAACGGATTCCGGGCTACGATGGATTGTAGATCCCCTAGATGGAAGTTTGAATTATACAAAAGGAATTCCAATGTGTGGAGTTTCGATTGGGCTTTGGGATGCAGAAGTTCCTATTTTAGGTGTTGTTTACGATATTTTTAGAGGTGACTTGTATTCTGGAATTGTCGGTGACGCTTCTTGGAAGAATCGGAGAAAAATTAGAGTCAGCCAAGTGCGTGCAGAATTCGATTCGGTTTTGTGTACTGGTATACCCGTTAAAAATAACTTTTCAACAAAAACTTTAAACTCTTTCGTTTCCGAGTTTCAGAAATACAAAAAAGTACGATTGCTCGGTTCTGCTTCTTTATCTCTCTGTATGGTTGCATCCGGAGCTGCGGAAATTTATAAGGAAACCAATATTCAGATTTGGGATGTGGGTGGAGGGATTCCAGTTGTCTTAGGAGCTGGTGGAAAGGTGAAAAAATCAAAAACAAATGCTGGAAAGTATACCTATAACGTTCTTGCTTCCAATAGTTCTATTTTGGAGACCTAAACGAAAATGTAAAAGAACTTTAATGGTTAGTATATATTAGAGTTGTTTTATTCAATAATATCCTAAATGTCTCTTTGAAAAATGGCCGAATAGTGAATAACGTAAATAAAATGTTTTTCAAGCTAGATACTTAAAAGCAAAAAATATAAATAAATGTTAATTTGCTTTGTATCAGATTGAAAAGTAAATTCTGAAAACCTAGCTTAAATGAAAGAAAACGAAATACGTCCTAAGGAACTACTTACTCGGTATTTGAATCTTGTCGAGTCGGATTCGAAAAAACTGAATAAAACCAAATTCTTAACCATTTCTTGTCCGGCTTGCGGGTCTGATCAATATCGAAAACATATTCAAAAAAACGACTATACTTACGTTTTATGCGAGGGATGCAGAAGTTTGTTCTGTAATCCCAGACCCTCCGAGGAGATTTTGGAGGACTTTTACAAAACGGCCGAGTCTTCCCGATTTTGGTCGGATGTATTTTTTCCTACCGTGGCCGAGTCCAGGAGAGAAAAGTTATTTAAACCAAAAGCTGAAAGAATATTCGAATATTTTAAAAAAGAAAATTTCGAGCCTGCAAAAATTTGCGATGTCGGTTCGGGATACGGTATATTTTTGGAGGAACTTCGTCGTTTTTTTGTGAAATCCGAGATTTTCGGAATCGAACCCTCTCCTGAAATGGCGGAAATTTCTACGAAGAAAGGTATTGAAACGTTAAATGCGACTGCGGAAGATTCCTCGAAATGGTCCGCTAGATTTGACCTAGTTATTTCCTCGGAAGTAATTGAGCACGTTTTTTCCGTTCCGAAATTTATAACTTCAATTTTTAATTTAGTAAAACCCAATGGCTACTGTCTTTTGACCGGACTTGGTTACGAAGGTTTTGACGTTCTTACTCTCCAGGAACGGTCAAATGGTATTTTTCCTCCGCATCATCTAAATTTTATGAGTATTCATGGGTTTGAAATTGCATTTAAGAATGCAGGATTTTCTAAAGTAGAAATTTTTACTCCGGGCGAGTTGGACGTGGACATCGTGTTGAATAGTGGTTATGAAACTGAGTTTATCCGAGTATTGAGGAATCGCGGGGCCGATGCAATTTCTGAATTTCAATCTTTCCTAAAAAAGCACAAACTAAGCTCGCATATTTGGGTTTTCGCAAAAAAATGAGCTTATCGATCGAATTATCAAAATATTAGAATAATAAAATATTATGAAATTTTACAAAATATTTATATCCACGTATCCTTTTGGATATTATAACTCCGAACCAATGGAAATCTTGAATCAATCAGGTTGGGAGATTGTTACCAATCCTTTAAAACGCAAGCTTACCCCCTTAGAGGTTTCAGAATTTGCAAAAGAGGTCGATGGAATTATTGCAGGTACCGAAGATTTGACTCCTCTCATTCATAAAAATCGGAATTTAAAAATCATTTCGAGAGTCGGGATCGGTTTAGATTCGGTTCCTTTAAATCTTTGCAAAGAAAGAGGTATCGCAGTGGCGTACACGCCAGATGCGGTGACCATGGCCGTGGCGGAATTGACGATTGGTCTTATGATTTCTTCCACGCGAAAAGTATTTCTCGCTCATCAAGAATTGAAAACAGGGGGTTGGTCCAGATTTACTGGAAAACGACTGGGTGAATCCACGATCGGTATTGTCGGTGTCGGAAGAGTCGGTTTGAACGTGATTCGAATTTTGTCGGAGTTTAGACCTAAGATGATTTTAATCAACGATCTTAAGGATAAAAAAAAGGAAGTTTCCGAAATCCTGGATTTTAAAAATGTTCCCTATCGATTCACGGAAAAGGAGGAGATTTATTCCTCTTCGGATATTGTTTCTTTACATATCCCTCTGTCCCACAAAACCAAAAACTTAATCGGAAAAAAAGAATTCGATCTTTTTCCTAAGGACTCCTTTCTGATCAACACCGCGAGAGGTGGTATCGTAAATGAGAACGATTTATATGACGTTTTAAGATCCAATCGGATCGGGGGCGCGGCGATTGACGTTTTCGAACAGGAGCCATATAAAGGAAATCTAACAGAATTAGATAATATTATTCTTACTGAACATATGGGATCTTGTTCTTACGACTGTAGACTTCTGATGGAAAAAGGTGCCGCCGAAGAAGTCACCCGTTTTTTTCGGGGGGAGTCTTTGCTTAATCCAGTTCCTGAAGAGGAATATCAAAATCAGATTGTCTAAATCCAACTTAAATCAAAAATCCATTTTAATTTGGGATCAAATTGGGCATCGTATCCCCGAATTTTCGGGCAGTGTTTATCTTTGGAAAGAATACTCTGAAAATGTTTCGATCAATCAATTTTCAATTCCAAAATATATTGATCAGAATCGATTTCGTTTAAGAGATAAGTATAATTCTCTACTATATGAATTTGCAAAGATCCAGATTAAGAATAAAAGAATTGTAGATTGGTTGGAGATTCGACCGAATTTTAGCTTTTGGTGGATGACATTGATTGTGGAAAGCAATTATGGCAAATCCGCTTTTATGGTCAGTGTGATCAAATTATTAGCTTTAGAGGAAATTATAGATCACAAAAAGATTTCTGAAATTTTTCTGAATTCTTCTGATTCGAATATACAGAAAGTGGTTCGTAAATTCTGCAAGGAGAATGGAATTCAATTCTTTTGCTTTTCCGAGAAAGACTCGAAGGCCAATAATGGAGAAGGAATTCTATGGCGAGGATACAATAGTTTGCCTTATTTTTTGAAAGCAAGTATTACTTTTTTACGTTATATTAATTTGGTATGGGGTTTACGAAAACAGAAAGTTCCTAAAGAAAAAATGCAAGATTCGGATTTCGTTATTTTTGATTATTTCTTTCATTTACGGTTGGATTCGAAAAATCCCAAGTTATTTAGATCGAATTATTGGACGAATTTAGTCGACGTTTTGCGGAACGCGAAGGTTAAAACGTTTTGGTCGCACATATTTGTTCGCCATAGTCTAATTCCAAATTCACAAGAAGGCGTTTCTTTATTAAAGGGTTTTAATCAAAATGAAACTGAAATTCACAGTTTTTTGGAAGGATATATTGATTTTGTTGTGTTACTAAAGACCTTTTGGGATTATTTAAGGATCAACTGTATTCGATTCCTGATTCGAAATTTTAGATTTTTTTGTAGAACTAAGATTTTATCCTTTGACCTTTGGCCGGTTCTTAGAAGTGATTTTTTAGATTCTTTGAGCGGATCAATATCAGTTCAAAATTTATTTTTATTCAACCTTATTGAAAAAAATTTAGAAAATATTTCCGGCCCTAAAAAAGGAATCTATCTCCAAGAAAATCAGGCTTGGGAAAGTGCGCTGATTTATATCTGGAAGTCCAAGAATATTGGGCCTTTGATTGGTGTACCTCACGCGACTGTGCGATTTTGGGATCTAAGATATTTTTCCGATTATAGAAACTACGATTCAAATTGTAAGAACTCGATGCCTTTACCTGATAAAGTTGCATTAAATGGGAATGTATCTTTAAATGCATACAAAGAAGGAAGATACCCTCAAGATAAAATTGCGGAAGTGGAAGCTTTACGTTATTTAGAAATTGAAAAAGATGCTACGAATATAAAGAAAGATAAGAACGAAAATATATCAAACGTAAAAGTTCTGATTCTTACGGATTACTTACCCAAAGTGACACAACTACAATTGCGGATGTTGATGGATGCGTTACCGCTTTTGAATCTTAAATTCGAGTTTATTTTAAAACCGCATCCTGCCTGTCCAGTTTATGAAAAAGAGTTTCCCTTTCTCCAATTTAAGGTCTTTCAAGAGCCGATCGTAAATTTACTACAAGATGCGGATATAGTCTATACGAGTAACATTACTTCAGCGGCGGTTGATGCTTATTGTTTTGGAATTCCCGTAATTTCAGTGTTAGACGGTAGTTCGTTAAATATGAGTCCACTGTTGGGAATGGACCATGTAACTTTTGTTTCAACCCCTCAGGAACTGTCGGGAGCTTTACAAAAAGACTTTAGTATTTCGGTAAAAGAAAGAAAGGCTTTTTTTTGTTTAGATCCAAATTTAACCAAATGGAAAAAACTTTTAAGAATCGAGTAAGGTCGGAAAAATGAAAACTGTAATACTCTGTGGAGGACTAGGAACTCGTTTGAGCGAGGAGACTACGGTGAAACCGAAGCCGATGGTGGAAATTGCCGGGAAGCCAATACTATGGCATATTATGAAAATTTATGAATATCATGGATTCGGAAAGTTTCTTTTAGCTTTGGGTTATAAAGGAGAAGTGATCAAAGATTACTTTTTAAACTACCACGCGAGAATGAGCGACCTCACTGTAAGTCTAAAATCCGGTATTATAGAATATTCTAATCCGACAGCGGAAGATTGGGAAGTTGATTTAGTGGATACTGGCGCTTTAACTATGACGGGGGGAAGGTTGTTACGACTCAAAGACCAGCTTTCAAAAGAAACTTTCATGGTCACCTATGGAGATGGTGTTGCGAATGTTGATATAAAGAAACTCGTAAGTTTTCACAAATCTCACGGAAAACTGGCGACTGTAACTGCGGTTCGTCCTCCGGTTCGATTTGGAGAGTTATCTATTTCTGGAGATCAAGTTATTCAGTTCCAAGAAAAACCGCAAGCTGAAGAAGGTTGGATTAATGGAGGCTTTTTTGTTTTTGAACCGGAAGTTCTAAATTACATCCAAGACGAATCTACGATGTTAGAACGGTCTCCTTTAGAAACTCTTGCAAAGGCTGGTCAATTGATGGCGTTTCATCACGCCGGGTATTGGCAGTGTATGGATACTCTTCGAGATAAACATACTTTGGAAGAACTCTGGAACCAAAATAAAGCGCCTTGGAAATTTAATTAAGTATGTTTCAAAATATCTATAAAAATAAAAAGGTTCTGGTCACTGGACATACCGGTTTCAAAGGGTCTTGGTTAGTTATTTGGTTACAGTCTTTAGGTGCGGAAGTAGCAGGATTTTCACTTGGACTTCCAACGTCGCCGAACCATTTTGAATTGCTCAATTTAGATAAGAAGATTAAAGATTATCGAGGAGACATTCGGGATCGAGCTTCGCTTTCTCAAGCAATAGATGAATTTAAACCTCAAGTTATTTTTCATATGGCTGCACAAGCATTAGTAAGAAAATCTTACCAAGATCCGGTTGCTACTTTTGAAATCAACATTATGGGGATGATCAATTTACTGGATGTTATCCGTACTAAATCGTTTGTAGAAGCCACGATTTTGATTACTAGTGATAAAGCATACAGAAATGACGAGTGGTGTTGGGGTTATCGTGAGACAGATGTTTTAGGTGGTCACGATCCTTACAGCAGTTCTAAAAGTTGTGCGGATTTAATTGCACAATCCTATTATTATTCTTTTCTAAAAGATACAAAAACAAAAATTGCAATTACAAGAGCTGGTAACGTGATCGGTGGCGGAGATTGGGCTGCAGATAGAATTGTTCCGGATTGTATTCGGGCTTGGGGTGGTAACGAATCTGTTACGATTCGCAGTCCTTTAGCGACTCGTCCTTGGCAGCATGTATTAGAACCTTTGAGCGGCTATTTATTATTAGGTGAAAAATTATACATTGGTCAAGAAGGATTGGTCGGAGAGGCATTTAACTTCGGTCCAGATGCAAGTGTTAATCAAACTGTTTTGGAATTATTAAATGCAATAGCTGAAAGATGGCCTGGGGTTCAATGGGAAATTCCAAAAGGATATGAAGGTGGAGGTAGGGAAGCCAATCTTCTCAAACTTTCTTGTGACAAAGCTTTATATCATTTAAAATGGAAGCCCGTTTTAGGTTTTTCCGAGACGGTTGACTTTACGGTTAATTGGTATAGAAATTGGATTGAAAAAAAAGAAAACGTTTATGATTTCACTCTTTCTCAAATTCGTATTTATTGTGAACTAGCTTCAAAAAAGAATTACATTTGGACTCAATAACAATGAACAAAGTTCTTTTAGAAGGCGTAGTAATTACTTCGTTGAAAGAAATATTCGATCCAAGAGGATCCGTACTACATATGATTCGTATCGATGATCCCGAATACAATGGATTCGGAGAATGTTATTTTTCGGAGATTAATCCTCGTGCTGTAAAGGCCTGGAAGTTTCATAAAAAACAAACGCAAAATTTTACGGTTCCCTCTGGTAGGATCAAATTGATACTTTTTGATCCTAGAGAAAATTCAAAAACAAAGGGAAAAATTCAGGAAATCATTTTAGGAAGGCCAGAAAATTATCAAAGAGTTAAAATCCCTCCTCAAATTTGGTACGGTTTTACCTGTATTTCTAAGGAAAAAGCGCTCATTGCAAATTTTACCGACATACCTCATGATCCATCCGAAGCTGAGCGTTTGCCAGAACATGGTTCATTCATTCCATTTACTTGGGGCTAGTGATTCTTAAGAGGATATTAATCACTGGCTCTTTCGGGTTTTTAGGTGGAAGAATTGCGCAATATTTCGGGCAATTAAACGAATACGAATTAATTTTAGGGACTACTAAAAACTTTGAGCTGCCGGATTATATTCGATTTGGAAAAGTAATTTTAATTGATTGGAATTCTCAGGCTTCTATGGAGGCAGCCTGTGAAAATGTGGAATACGTCATTCATTGTGCTGGAATGAACGCGCAAGATGCGACAAAAGATCCACAAAAAGCTTTTGAATTTAACGGGCATGTTACCGGACGTCTGATGGATGCGGCCATTAAGAATCATTCCTTTAAGTTCATCTATTTTTCAACAGCTCATGTATATGGAAATCCTTTGGTAGGAAATGTTTCCGAGGCTTCTCCTCTTACAAACGAACATCCTTACGCTCAGAGTAATTTAGCAGGAGAGAGGGAAGTTAGTGATCGCGCAGTTTTAGGAAAGATTTTCGGCGTTAATCTTCGATTATCAAATGCTTTTGGTGCTCCGGTAAATTCGAAGGTCAATTGCTGGATGCTCCTTGTAAACGATCTTTGTAAACAGGCAGTTACAACACGAAAAATGATCCTCAAGACATCTGGAATGCAACGAAGAGATTTTATTACTATTCGGGATGTATGTAAAGCGGTTGAACATCTTTTGAGAATAAAATCGAATTATAAAAATGATACATACAATGTTGGTGGTTGTATGTCTTTGAGCGTTTGGGAGATGGCAAATTTAGTAAGAGAACGTTGCAAGCAAACTCTTGGATTTTTACCTGAACTGGAAAGGGTTGAGCCGGATAGAAATGAAATATCGATGGATTTTAATTACAACGTAACAAAACTTCTTTCGACTGGATTTCATTATTCGAATTCATTTTTGTCTGAAATTGATGATCTATTAACTTTTTGTAATTTGCACTTTAAAGGTTAGATATTTTATGAATCCGCTTGTTTCCGTCGTTATCCCTACTTACAACCACTCAGATTTTTTGAAGCTATCTTTAGCATCGGTTATAAATCAAACGTATTTGAATTGGGAAGCTATCGTAATCGATAATCATTCGAATGATAATACGGATGAAGTAGTTTCATCTTTTGGGAATTCTAAAGTTCGTTTAACAAAAATAAAAAACAATGGTGTGATCTCTGTTTCTAGAAACCTAGGAATTAAAGAAGCCAAGGGTGATTGGATTTCTTTTTTAGATTCAGACGACTTATGGTTTCCGAATAAGTTGGAACGAGTTGTTTTCGAAATTCAAAAGTTGGAAAATCAAATCGATGTACTTTGTAACGACGAATATATGGTTCATCTTAATCAAAAGAAAAAAATAACTTTAAATTATGGACCTTTTGAAGATGATTTTTATCGTAAAATGCTGTTTTATGGAAACAGATTATCTACGTCAGCAACTACTGTCAGAAAGAAATTCTTAAAAGAAAAAGAATTATTATTTAATGAAAATCAAGAATTTGTTACAGTCGAGGATTATGATTTTTGGCTTCGATTAGCTAAAGAAAATGCTAGGTTTTTGTTTATTCCCGAGGTTTTAGGCGAATATACGATTCATAATTCTAATCAATCTGCTGCATTGGAAAGACATTTAAATCATCTAGAAAATTTAGTTAGATATCATGTATTTCATATTCAAGAGTTTGAAAAAAATAAAAATAAGCTTTGGAAGAAGTTTCAGGTAAAACTGGCATTTGACAAAGCAATCGTTTATCTACGAGAAAAAAGAGTAGTATCTTCTATTTTTTTAATTGTTAAATTTTTGTTTAAAGCCCCTTTTACTTTTTTGTCTTTATTTATCTTTAAATTAAATCACAAATTTTAAATTGTATGTTTCTTTATCATGGAAAAAATAAAAAGTATATTAGATTTTTTGAGTTTATCTAAAGGCGGGAATTTACTCGGCTGAAATTCCTTTTTTTGAACAAGAAGTTGAATTAAAAATGAGAAGCGAGGTCGCTTCCAGGGAATATTCGAATTATCTTGAAGTAATATCTAAAAATCATTCAATTCTAGTGATGGATCGAGAAGTAAAAAGATTTTTTTTAAAATAAAGCCTAACGGCATTATTTTGGATATTGGGGTTGGCATTGGAGAAATATTCCAATGGAAAGACCGGATGTGAAGGTAATCGTGGTAGTTTCCTGAGAGAAAATTTAAATCATGCGCAAAAGTTTTTAGGGATTTTATTGGGACACATGTTTATCTTGTACACGCTGATGTAACTTCATTACCGTTTCAGGACCAGATTTTTGACTGTTCAGACGTTTCAACATATTCCGGACTTTAAAAAGGTGTGTAGTGAAGCTTTTAGAGTGTTAAAACCAGAAGGAACGTTCATTAATTATTCTTTAAATAAAACTCCTATGAATCATATTATTTATTTCCTACTCGGGAAGAAGTTTCACGGTGAAGGAAAAGTGGAAGAGAGCTTTTTTTTGAATAGAGCTAACATTGCTCAAAAAGAAATCCTAGTAGATTTCTATGGTAGGAAAAACGTAGTAGAAAGTTATTCGGAATGTTTTTTTCATCCTGATCTTAGGTTAACCTTTAGCGGTAGAAAAAATAATTTTTTGGGAATCTTAGATTATTATTATTCTAAAATATATGGTTTAAATACACTTTTAGCTCGCCAGAAAAATTTTGCGGCGATTTGTAGATAGTTTTAATTGAATGTCTTTTTTTCATAAAATTTTAGCAGGTTCTCATATTCCTTTAAGAATATTTAATATTTTTGGACGTACTTTAAAAATTAAGGATGGGTCTGAGTTAAGGGTTTTATTATATCATGATATTCCTCAAGAACACCATTCTCGTTTTCGCACGCAGTTAGAAAAAATTTCTAAAGATTGGAGATTTGTTTCTACTGAGATTTTTGAGGAAATGATTCGTGGAAAAAAAGAAATTGTGGGTCGAAATCTTTTGCTGACTTTTGACGATGGTTACCTTTCCAATAAAATCGTCGCGGAAGAAATTTTAGAACCTTTAGGAATAAAAGCTTTATTTTTTATCATTTCAGATTTTGTAGATATTCAGGATACCCAAATAAAAAAATTTATATCAGATAATATTTATCCAAGTTTGAGTATAAAACAGGTTCCAGATTTTTGGATGCCTATGCGTTGGAAAGATTTGGAGGTATTATTGCAAAAGGGACATTCTATAGGAGGTCATACAAAAACACATGCCAAACTTTCACAAATTGATTCGATTGATAGACTTCAAGACGAAATACTAATTTCCAAAAAGAAATTGGAAGATAAACTAGAAATAAATATTAAACATTTTGCATATACTTTTGGCGACTTGGACAGTTTTAGCAAGGATGCCTTGACGGTAGCAAGGAAGCATTATGAGTTTATTCACACAGGCTTGCGTGGAAATAATAAAATTTCTCCTAATTCTAATTGGGCAATTCGTAGAGAATCGATTTCGCCTACTGATTCAGATCATTTGGTAGGGTCAATTTTGGAGGGTGGGGCGGATATCCTTTATAAGAATAAGTTAAGAACTTATGAGTCTTGGGGATTGTTTTAATGCACTTATTTGCGCCTCTACCAAGTTGGAAGAATTTATTTTCTATTTTATCTTTTAAGAATATAGATCAGAAGTCTATTTCAAAAATATGGCTAACTTCTACTTCAGATATTTCTTTATGGTTTTCTAAGTCTGCTTGGTCTTTATTGGTTATAGCCGTTTGGAAAAAGATACATTCTGATCAGAAGGAAATTACTTTCTGGATACCTGATTATTTTTGTAATTCTTCTTTATTTCCATTGCGTTCCTGGGGAGTGAAGTTCGTATTTTATCCGATTTTAAGAAACAGAGAACCTGATTATAAAGCTTGTAAAGAATTATTAAAAAGTAATTCGATCGATGTTTTCATATTAGTTCATTATTTCGGAAAACCAAGTGATTCAAATCGCGCATTTGAATTTTGCAAAGAGAAAAATGTAATTTTAGTCGAAGACGCTGCACATGTATTAAAACCTACAAAAGGGATTGGTGAAAAAGGAGATTTCGTATTATATAGTCCTCATAAACATTTACCCATTTCCGATGGGGCAATTTTAATTGTTAGAAATTCTGGTCCTTCAAATATCTTTTGGGATGTAAGAAATGAAGATCAAATCAATAAAGTTTTGAAAAACCATTATCAAGAAGTCGGTAATATAAAATTACTCGGAGCAAAATGGCTTTTAAAACGTCTGCTTCAAAAGTTGGGGTTTAAAAATCGCAGAAATCTTAATGTATCTTTTTCAAAAGACGTATCCTCAAATACTGCATCGTATCCATTCGTTTCCTTAATTGCAAAAAAAATGCTAAATGGATTGCTTCTGCAATTGAATGATATAGCAAAACGAAAGATTCGAAATCAAAAAGTCTGGGATGAAGTTTTATCAAATAGTTATGAGTTTTATACGGATAGAAGAGAGTCAGAAAATTGGACACCTTATTTAGCAGAATATTCTTTTGATGGGATGATTGATAAAACGGAACTAATGTTTAAAACTCTATTAAAAGATGGATTTCCAGTGTCAACATGGCCTGATCTTCCTCCCGAGATATATGATAAAGTGCAGTATCATTTGAATGCGATCGAGTTAAGAAATTCAAGATTGTTCTTATCTATACATTCAAACTTATCAATTGGTACAATGATCAAAAATCAAAAAGTTACTCAAGACATTAAAAAAGACTTTTTGAAATTAAATGTAGAATGGAATTCCGTTACACGTGGTGAATGGGGCGAATTATTCAGAAAAATAGAAAATTCTAATCTTTTGCAATCGTGGGTGTATGGAGAAAGTAAAGAAAATTGTGAAGATTGGAAGGTTCGTCGTGGTATTTTTACATTCGAAAACCAAAAAATTGCAATCGTTCAAGTATTAGAGAAGTCTATTTTAGGAATTTTTAAAGTTTATCGTATAAATAGAGGGCCTCTTTTTTTAAATAAGGTAGACTCAAATATCAAAGAGTTAGTATTTCATGAATTATCAAAATTTGGAAATTTGTTAAAAGGTTCTATATTGCTTTTAAATCCGGAATTAGTATTAGATGGTAAGTCTTTAGTTTTAATGAAAAAAATGCGTTTTTATGAGAGTAAATCTTCTGCATGGACTTCCGCATTTATTGATCTTACAAAAGATTTAAATTTTCTAAGACAAAATTTGGATTCGAAGTGGCGAAATATGCTTACCAATTCCGAAAAAAATGAGTTAACCTTAGAAATTGGTTCAAACGATTTTTTATTTTATTGGATGCTGGATAAATATGACGAATTGACTTCAAATAAAAATTTTTCTGGAATTTCGAAAAGCATGTTATTGCAGATAAAAAATAATCAAAATGAAAAGGATACTTTTTTAATTTTGAGAGCAGTTTATCGAAATGAGGCGGTTGCTGGGATATGTATTGCTATTCATGGATCCTCTGCCACCTATCTTATAGGATGGAATGGAGAATTAGGTCGTAAGCTAAGAGCAAACCATTTTTTATTATGGAATTCAATTATTCAGTTAAAACAAATGGGTTATCTTAGTTTTGATTTAGGAGGAATTGATCAGGAGAAAACTCCTGGTATAGCTGAATTTAAATTGGGTATGAACGGAGATAAATACGATCTTTCCGGAGAATTTTGGAAATTATGAAATTCGGATTAGATGCTAATGTAGCTTATCCTCCACTATCTGTATTATATTCTATTTTTTTAATATTTGGCTGTGATTTTTTAGGATTTTATATTTTAAAATTATTTGAAAGTAGTTTAGGAAAAGTTAAAAATACTTGGATAAGATGGCAGGCCCCATTAATTGGAGCGTTACTATTAAGTGTTATCCTTTATCCTTTAGCTTTGTCTGCTCTTACACCTCGATTTTTGATGAAAAGTGCGGCTATTTTTTTATCTGTACTAGGTTGTGCTAATATTTGTTTCTTTGTTAAAAATGGGACCAAAAATTTAGTTTCGATCAGTTATTATTCCAATATCTTCAAGAGTATTCAGTACCATTCTTTTTTTGAAAAAATTGGAAATGATAAAAAGATTAAAAAAAGTTTTTCCCTATTCAAATTAATCGGTTTTATTAAAAATAAATTTAATTTAATCAATAAAAATGATGTGCTTAACGTATTTATAATATTATTAATGATTGGTTATGGGTTTCTTGCTCTTTGTCCTATTACGAATGCAGATTCGCTAGATTATCATATTGGTGTTGCCATTGAAATTTTAAATCAGGGAAAAATGCCAGTATTCTCCGGTTGGTTTCATGGAAGATTGGCTGGAAGCGGAGAAGTTTTAAATGCCCTTGGGCTTGCTATAGGAGCGGAGCAATTTGGTTCTTTGCTTCAGTTTTGTGGTCTTTTAAGTATTTATGGAATATTATCGTTTTATTCTTTTGCCGAAAAATTCTCTGAAAGTGACGGAGTATGGAGAAAAATTATTATAATCGCATTTCTTTCATCTCCTGTTTTGGTTTTTTTGGTCAGTTCACCGAAACCTCAGTTACTTCAGATTGGAATGACTTCTTTTGCAATAACCTTACTTTTAGAAATTTTCTCTAAAATAAAAACTGATAAAAATAAACTATTTGCATTTAGTCTTATTTGTATATTGATCATGTCTGCTACGCAGGCTAAGTTTTCCTTTTTTTTGTCAGCTTTTCTGATAGGTTTATTCTCAATTTTCTCTTTAGGTTCTATTAGATTATTTTTCTACGGATTATTAATTTCCCTTTTTTTCTTTGTTTTAATAAACTTTCCTGCGATATTTTGGAAGATAAAAAATTATAATAGCACTTTCATTGATGTACTCATTCATCCTTTACCAGGAAATACGTTTCCGGGTGTAAATGAGTTTGAGGTGTCGTTGCGTAATTATCAGGATAGTGCACTAATTTTTCCATTATCGTTAATTTTTCCTAATCAATTCGGAGTAATTACTACAGTGATTGGCTTGGGTTTATTTTTAATAATATTTGTGAAACCAATAGTAACTCAAAAAGCATTTTTATTAAGTGTAATGATAATTCTTTTTGTTATATTAGGAAGTTTAATGGGTCAAAAAGCTTCCAGATTTTTTTTGGAACCGTTTGTATGGATGTTAATTTCTTTAATTGGTTTGAATTCGTTTGGAAAGTGGAATATTAGATTTGTGAAAGAGGCAGTGAGTACAGGAATTCTATTACAAGCTTGTGCTACTTTCGTCATTATTTCTGTTGGAATTTATCAGTTGTTTCCTGGGGTTTTTTCTATTTCTCTAAGAGAAAAAGTAATGAGCCAGTATGCAAATGGTTATAGTTTAATGAAATGGGTAGGTTTAACCTTACCTAAGGAAGCCGTTTTATTATCACAGCATAGATCGATTGCACTATCCGAAAGAAAGACTTTGTCCTTAGATTGGATTCCTTTTGTGGATTTTAATTCTGCTGTTGCTAGTCCCTATTTAAAGCAAATCAAAGATGAAAATGTGACTCATATCCTAATGTTCGGAGATACGTCTAAGAATACTCCTTTTTCAGGGTGTATAGGAAATACAATAGGCAAAACTAAAAGTAACCAGGTGGCTAGAAATCCGTTTAACAGAAACGATTTTTTTACAGTAATACTCGTTGAGTTTCAGTCCGATAAATTACCGCAATGTGCGAATTTTATACTTTGACTCGGTAAACGATAGATCATTTTTCTTTTTACAATGGAAATGGATTTATTTTTTAACAGTTTGAAACATTAGAACAATGTTTGCACATTTAAAAACTTAAGAAATCTTGCCTAACACGATAAATCTTAAACTTTAATTTTTTAAAAAAAAGTATAAGAAAACTAAACTATAGTTGTTTGTTAGTTGGAAATTGGAGAATATTAAATGATTATCGGATTTGTTTTTTTTGCAATAACACTTCTTTTGTTATACATTCTAAAGACAAATATTAAAGAATGGAAATTAATCATAGATCATAATTTTCTACTTATGTTCGGATTTATTTATTATTGGTATTTGCCTTTTATTTCCTATGAAATGCAAGATAGAGGAAATGTATTTTTAAGTATTGATGTGGTTGAATCCTACGAGCGAGTAAGTTACGAAGCAAAAGTTTGGTATTTAATTACTTCCGTGCTTTTAATCCTTTCATTTATATTAGGAGAAATCATTTTTAAAAAAAATCTCATAAATGGAATTTTTTAAAAAGTAAATACGATTTTTCTAAGACGCCAATCCACCTATTTTTTTACGGATTAGTATTATTTGGTATTATATCTCTAAAATATATGCTTCCGGTTTTGTTTAGAGGATATTCTGCGGTCTCTGAATGGCCATTACAGAGGGGCTGGTTTATATCCGTAAATGTTTCTTTGATAGTTTTATTTTGTATTTATGCTTCGAATCGGGTTGATTTTTATAATATTTCCGGAAATCGGAAAGATAAGTTTAAGATTTTTTTTAATCAATACTTAATCGTTTCCTTTCTATTTGGATTTTTAATGTATTCAACCGGAAATCGTGGGTATCTAACGTTATCAGTAATTTCTATTCTTTTAGTTTTACATAAAGTATCAAAAGGTTTTCCAATTATACCATCTATTTTCGTTATAAGCTTTTTAGGAATTCTC
Organism: Leptospira interrogans; assembly: GCF_900156205.1. GTDB lineage: Bacteria > Spirochaetota > Leptospiria > Leptospirales > Leptospiraceae > Leptospira > Leptospira interrogans. The sequence continues at coordinate 100,317 of NZ_FTNA01000004.1, read as the reverse complement.
AATGCGATTTGGGGACATATACGCGCTCAAAATTCTGTTACTTTTTTTAAAATATTACAAGCAATTCTTATGGAACCTGGATATGTAGGAATGACTTTAATTTCTCACCTAATTAGAAATGAATTCAGTTTTATTGAATTTCCGATTTCTTTATTAGGCAATATCATTGGAATGATTCCTTCTATAATATTTCCGGATAAATTTAAATATATCCAGGCTATAACTGAGATGGGAAAACCTATTAATGTATTTCAAGGAACAACTCATAACTATGTAGAATTGATGGCAAACTTTGGGTTGATTGGTTCTATGATTTTTATGTTTTTATTATCTTTAAGTTTAAATTTTCTAAAAAGAAATGAGAGTTTGTCTGGTATTTACATAGCGATTTGTTCTTTTTTGCCTTTTTTCTTTTTTAGAGATCTTCCGAATACTTTAATTAAATATATATTTGAGTTCACTATAATTTTAAGCATTTTATTGTATTATTCTAATTCTATAATTATCAAAATTAGAAATAAAATTATTTCTAGAAATGATTAGATTGGATAATTGTAATTTGAGTAATTTATAATTATCTTTTATATTAAATAATATTAGTTTATTTTTATAACGTTATTTACCTTTTCGCAATGATTTTAGGAATTGATGCTTCAAATATAAAAAGTGGTGGTGGAGTTACACATCTAAAAGAGCTCTTGGGAAACGCAAAACCAGAAAAATACGGATTTGACAGAGTTATATTGTGGTCTGTAGAAGAAACTCTATGTCAAATAGAAGATAAATCTTGGCTTGAAAAAGTAAATTACTCAAAATTTTTTAAAAGCAGGATTTATCGGTGGTACTGGCAAAAATTTAAATTGCCTAAGTTAGCTCAAAATAGCGGCTGTAAATTACTTTTTATTCCGGGAGGGTCTTTTTCAGGTAAATTTAGACCTTTTATAACAATGAGTCAAAATTTACTTCCATTTGAATGGGGGGAGTTGAAAAGATATGGATTATCGTTTCATACGTTGCGCTTACTCTTACTTTATTTTTTTCAAGGAACTTCTTTTCGTAAATCCGATGGTATTATTTTTCTAACAAAATATGCAAAAGATTTAATTTCTAAAAAATTAAATCTAAAAAATAGTAATATCATAATTCCACACGGTATTAATAAAAAATTCTTTCATAATCCAAGAAAACAAAATATTCTATTGGGCAAAAAAAAACGACCGATAGAATTGCTTTATGTTTCATTTATTGGTGCATATAAACATCAATGGAATGTACTCGAGGCAGTGAGTGATTTAAATTGTGCAGGGATTCCAATTCATCTAAGCTTGGTTGGTTCTCATAATGAAAAAGCTTCCGTAAATAAACTTTTCCAGAAAATAAACCATTTAAATTCCTCTGAAAAAATTATTTCACTTTATCCTAATGTATCTTATAAAAAAATCTCAGAATTTTATCTAAATGCAGATTTATTCATATTTGCATCGACCTGTGAAAATTTACCTAATATCTTAATTGAGGCAATGGCATCAGGCCTTCCAATACTTTCTTCTAAATATGGTCCTATGCCGGAAGTGTTGGATGATGCTGGACTTTATTGCGATCCTTTGTCGGTGGAGGATATTAAGACCCAGTTGAAAAAATTAATATTCTCTAAAGAGTTAAGAGAAAATTTATCTTTAAAAGCTTATAAAAAAGCTAAACAATATTCTTGGAAGAGAAATGCAGATATTACGTTTGACTTTTTTTATAAAATTGTAAAAGCATATAAAAAATATTAGAAAATGTTTAAAGTGAATTATTCAATGAGAGTTTTGGTTTGGGGCATATCTAGAATGATGAGGAATTCCATTTTTAGAATTTTTTCGAAAGACAAAAAATTTCTCATACAAGGTACAAATAGCAGTGTTGAGCTAAGATATTTTTCTGACTAAAAATGGAAAAAAATTCATTTAAATCTTAATGTAGTAAGTAGTGACAATCTGGTTTATTTACCAAAACAAAACTTGATATTGTTATCAATTGTGTCCGGATTATTAAACAGCAAAGAGTTGTAAAAGATTCTTTTTATCATATAGCATCGGAATCTATGTCTAAATTCGATTTGTTGACTCTGATTGCGAAGATTTACGGAAAACAAATTCATATTTTAGAAGATAGCGATGCTGTTGCCAACGGTCATTAAAGTCTCAACAATTTAGTAGAGAAATGGGTTTTATTCTTAAATCTTGGGATAGGTTGATGGTTGATTCAAGAAATAAAAAATTACAGAGATAAAAGATCGCGGAGTTGTATTGAATGTTTAAGAACAAATCTCTTTTAATAACTGGCGGAACAGGCTCTTTTGGAAAAGCAGTCTTAGATCGATTTTTAAATAGTGATATTAGAGAAATTAGAATTTTTAGTAGAGACGAAAAGAAACAAGATGATTTAAGAAAGAAACACAATAATTCTAAACTGAAATTTTTTGTGGGAGATGTTAGGGATTTAGATTCAGTTCGAAATGCTTTTCGAGGAGTTGAGTATGTATTTCATGCTGCCGCTCTTAAGCAAGTTCCATCTTGTGAATTTTTTCCTTTAGAAGCGGTTAAAACAAATGTATTAGGAACTGAAAATGTAATTGAAGCGGCTATTCAATGTAACGTCAAAAAAGTAGTTTGTTTGAGCACAGACAAAGCGGTTTATCCTATTAATGCAATGGGTATATCAAAAGCTATGATGGAAAAAGTTATGGTAGCTAAGTCTAGAAGTATCGAAAAATCAGATATGATGGTTTGTGGAACTCGTTACGGGAATGTGATGGCTTCTAGGGGTTCTGTAATTCCTCTTTTTATAGAACAAGTTAAAAGTGGGAAACCGATTACGATAACCGATCCGAATATGACTCGGTTTATGATGTCTTTAGAAGATGCGGTAGAACTTGTATTGTTTGCGTTCCAAAATGGAAATAATGGTGACATTTTTGTACAAAAAGCTTCAGCGGCAACGATTGAAGTTTTGTCGAAAGCTTTATTAGAATTATTAGATAAGTCCCATCACCCTGTTGAGATTATAGGCACTCGTCATGGTGAAAAGCTCTATGAGACTCTTCTGAGTCGTGAAGAAATGGCCAACGCTGAGGATTTGAAAGATTACTATAGAGTTCCACCCGATCTAAGAGATTTAAATTATGAGAAGTTTATTGATCAAGGAGAAAAAAAGATTTCTACATTAGAAGATTATAATTCTCACAATACCAAAAGATTAAATTTAAAAGAAATGAAGGAGATGTTGTTAAAGCTACAATTTATTAGGAATGTGATCGAAGGAAAACCAGCAGAAATAATTGATTAGATTATCATGAATATTTTAGTAACGGGTGCAAATGGTTTTATTGGAAAAAATCTAACTTTTCAACTAAAAGAGAGAAAAGAATTTAAAATATTTTTTTATACCAAAGAATCTACCAAAGGCGAATTATCACAATTTATCTCTGAAGCAGATTTTATTTTTCACTTGGCTGGAGTAAATCGCCCTAAAGAAAACCTGGAATTTAAAAAAGTAAATAGGGATTTAACCGAATCTATTTGCAGTTTATTAAGGGAAAAAAATAAAAAAACACCTATTCTTTTTTCGTCTTCGATTCAAGCGGCATTGGATAATGAATATGGAAAGAGTAAATTAGAAGCTGAAAGTATTCTCAACCGTTTACAATCCGAAAATGGAAATCCTGTTTTTATTTTTCGTTTACCAAACGTATTTGGAAAATGGTGTCTACCTAATTACAATTCTGTAATTGCTACGTTTTGTTATAATATCGTCAGAGATTTACCTGTAAAAATTAACGATCCGGATGCAACTATAGTTTTAGCTTATATTGATGACGTGGTCGATAAGTTTATTAACATTTTAAATAATTTTTCTCAAAACTTTGATCAGAACCTTACTACTTATAAAATAACTTTAGGCGAGCTCTATAGAATATTACAATCTTTTAAACAAAGTCGTAAAGATTTAGTAATTCCTAATGTAGGAACTGGTTTAATACGAGCTTTATACGCTACATTTACTAGTTATTTAGATACCAATTCCTTTTCATATCCCATTCCTCAGTATAAGGATCCAAGAGGTGTATTTGTAGAGATGCTTAAGACTCAAGACGCGGGTCAGTTCTCTTTTTTTACGGCTCACCCTGGTGTAACACGAGGGGAACATTATCATCATAGTAAAATTGAGAAATTTCTTGTTATTAGCGGAAAAGCAAAATTTCGTTTTAGACATATTATAACAAACGAATATTTTGAAATTTTTACGGAAGGGGATATTCCGCAGGTTGTAGAATCTATACCCGGATGGACCCATGATATTACTAATGTCGGTCAGGAGAAAATGGTCGTAATGCTTTGGGCCAGTGAAATTTTCGATAAATCTAAACCTGACACATATTCCTGTAAAATTTGATTTATGAAAAAATTAAAAGTTTCCACAATTATAGGCACAAGGCCGGAAATCATCCGTCTATCTAGGGTTCTTGCAAAACTAGATCAATATTGTGATCATATCATGATTCATACCGGTCAAAATTATGACTATGAACTTAATGAGATCTTTTTTAATGATTTGGAAATTAGAAAGCCAGATTATTTTTTAAATGCTGCGGGGACTTCGGGAGCGGCAACTATCGGAAACGTAATTATTAAAGTGGATGAATTGCTTGCCCAAGTTCAACCAGACGCCGTTTTAGTTTTAGGAGATACGAACAGTTGTATGGCGGTAATCCCCGCCAAAAGAAGAAAGATACCTATTTTTCACATGGAAGCTGGTAATCGCTGTTTCGACCAACGTGTCCCTGAGGAAATCAACAGACGAATTGTTGATCATACCGCTGATATTAATTTAACTTATAGTAATATTGCTAGGGAATATCTTTTGAGAGAAGGGCTGCCCTCTGATATGGTAATCAAGACTGGAAGTCCTATGTTTGAAGTTCTAAATTACTATTTGGAAGGAATTAAAAAATCAGATATTTTAGAGAAATTGAAAATTTCAGAAGGAAAGTATTTTGTCGTAAGTGCACATAGAGAAGAAAACATAGATTCGGATAAAAATTTTGCCAAGTTGATAGATATTATTAATACAATAGCTGAAGTATTTAAATTTCCGGTCATTATTTCGACCCATCCTAGAACTCAAAAAAAAATCAATGTATCTAATGCCTCTTTTAATCCGTTGGTTCAACTTTTAAAACCTTTAGGTTTTAAAGATTATAATAAACTTCAACTATCGGCAAAGGCAGTTCTTTCTGACAGCGGAACTATTACAGAAGAATCTTCTATACTCAATTTTCCGGCTTTAAATATTCGAGAAGCGCATGAAAGACCAGAAGGAATGGAAGAGGCAAGTGTAATGATGGTTGGCTTGGAAAAAGAAAGAGTATTACAAGTTCTTCAAATTTTAGAAAAACAACCTAAAGGTGAAGGGAGGCTTTTACGTAACGTTAGCGACTATAGTATGCCGAATGTTTCTGAAAAAGTCGTTCGAATCATTCATAGTTATACAGATTACGTGAATCGGGTTATCTGGAAAAAGTATTAGGATATTATTTTGAAAATTTGTATCATCGTCGACGATTATCTTCCTAAAAGCACAAAAGTCGCTGCTAAGATGATGCATGAATTGGCGGTGAAATTAAAAGAGAAAGGACACGAAATAACAGTTATTACACCTGGAGTCGATTTGAAACAAAATTATAAAAAAGATACTTTAGATGGAGTTTCTATTTTACAATTTTCATCGGGCAAAATTAAAAATGTTTCAAAAATTAAACGTCTTATCAACGAGTTCGCACTTTCCAGAAGGGCTTGGAAATGTCTAAAAAAATATTTTATTCAAAATCATCATGATCTAATCATTTACTATTCTCCTTCTATTTTTTGGGGAAATCTAGTGTTTCGTTTAAAAAATCTATGGAAGTCCCCTTCTTATCTAATTTTAAGAGATTTTTTTCCTCAATGGATTATTGATAATGGAATGATCCGTGAAAAGTCTCTGATAGCATATTTTTTTAAATATTATGAAAAACTAAATTACAAAACAGCAGATCAGATAGGGATACAATCTCCTGCAAATATAGAATGGTTTTCTAAAAAATTTCCTGAATTTAAGAATATTGAACTTCTTTACAATTGGGCTACCGATTCTCCCGTTTTAAATAAGAATGACTTTTATCGCAAAAGGTTAAATTTAGAAGGAAAGATTGTTTTTTTCTATGGTGGAAATATAGGTAAAGCTCAGGATATGATGAATATCGTTCGTTTGGCTGAAAAAATGAAAACCTATACAGATGTTATATTCTTGTTAGTTGGAGCAGGGGATGAAGTTGAATTAGTTAAAGCGTCAATACAAGATTTACAATTGAATAATATGATTCTCTTGGATCCTGTGTCTCAAGAGGAATTTAAACTCATGTTAGCAGAGTTTGATATTGGGCTTTTTACTTTACACTTTGGTCATAAAACGCATAATTTTCCAGGTAAAATTTTAGGGTATATGGTTCAGGAAAAGCCTATTCTAGGTGTTGTAAATCCCGGAAATGATCTTAAGAATATATTGGAAGATTCTCGATCAGGTTTAGTCACAATTGCAGGTGATGTTGAAGAACTTTATAAAAATGCACTTGTATTGTTAGACGATAAGACTAGAAAACAAATGGGTAGGAATGCAAATTTACTTCTTAAAAGTAAATTCTCTGTTGATAATGCTGCGGAGACAGTTTTAAACATTCTTTCTTAATTTATGTACGTTCGAAGACATTCTAGAATTCATGAACAAATACTTTTAAGTACTCTCTTTCAATTAACCGTTGGTAGTTTATTAGTGTCTTGTGTTACTATAATTCCATTATGGGGATTCGATTTTTGGAATCGTATAGATAAAAATAGCTTCAATTCTGCGATGGGGGTTTTAATTGCTTTTAATATTACCTTTATTTCCTTAAGAAGATTATTAAAGTATCCTGGGTCTCAATCCTCTGCTTATATCTTACCAACTACCGCAATTGTATTTGGGATTCTAGTTGCATTTAATTTAATAAATCGTGCTGAATATAGTATTCAGGTAATTCTATTAGGTTTTATTACTACATTATCTTGGTGTTATATCGGATATTTTATAGGGCATCGATACCGTTTACAAAGGTTTGCATTAGTTCCATTGGGTGAAGCTTTGGAGTTTAGGGAAACTCATGGGACACAGTTCGTCTTTTTGAAAAAACCTGATTTGGGAAAAGAAAGATTTGATGCGGTAGTAGCGGATCTACGTGCAAAGAATTTGACTCCTGAATGGGAAAAGTTTTTAGCAAGATGTACTTTATCGAGAATACCTGTTTATCATACTAAACAAATTATAGAATCATTGACTGGGAGGGTGAAAATTACTTACCTTTCTGAAAACGAATTCGGCTCTTTGCTGCCTTCTAAGTTTTATGAAACAATAAAACGTTTTATAGATTTTATAGCTGCCTTATTCTTTTTTCCAATTTTTTCTCCTTTTATGTTTTTGATTGCAATTCTCATTCGTTTAGAAAGTAAAGGGAAGGTTGTATTTTCTCAGAAAAGAATGGGGTACCGTGGAAGAATATTTACTCTTTATAAATTTAGAACGATGTATGTTGAAAAAAAAGGAAAAGGATTTACTCAAGGAGAAAATGATTTAAGAATTACTAAAATTGGAAAAGTATTACGAAAATATCGACTTGATGAAACATTGCAAATTTTTAATGTTTTAAAAGGAGATATGAGTTTTATCGGACCTAGACCTGAATCCATGGAACTTTCAGAATGGTATGAAAAGGATGTTCCTTTTTTTGCTTATCGACATGTTGTTAGACCTGGTATATCCGGCTGGGCGCAAGTAGAACAGGGGTACGCCGCCGAGGTAGATGGAATGAAAGTAAAGTTAGAATATGATTTTTATTATATAAAAAATTTTTCATTTTGGTTAGATATGTTAATTACTTTTAAAACCGTTAAAACGATTTTGACAGGTTTTGGAGCACGATAAAAAAGTTTTAACGCATGCTAAATTCATTCAATCTTAGAAAAGTATTCTATTGTATGAAATTGAGAAAAAATTTATGAGCACTCACTTCTCATTAAAAAGTGCATCAGTTATAACAGATTATTTATTTAAATTTCGAATTTTTTCTCTTCCAGCCATTTGTTGGATTTGTTCAACTTTAATAGGTTTTGGTACTGTAAATGGACGCCTTTCTTTATTTGTTATCGGATTGTCTTTTATAATCAGTATTTTTTTATTAAAAAATATAAAGTGGAATATCTCTTCAACTTTTTCTTTTTTATTAGTTATTTCTTTTTTATTAGCTTATTTCTTTTTCTATAAAACTCCAAATATGCCTCAACATTTGGATGGTAAGTTAAATCCTATACTTTACGTGTTTAAGGCGTTTCCTACTTTATTTTCATTTTTTATTATTTTTGCACTTCCAAGTTTAAAACAAAAAAAGCTCTTTTTTATAGGAATTGCTTTGGGAATGTTTGTATTTGCAATTATCAATTCCATTGCAACCTTAGTTTATTTAGAACCCCCTTATTATGGAAAAGCGTATCACTTCTTTTATAAAATGGAATATAATTCGCCTGGAATTACCATTTTGGCTAGTATGCTACCTATCGTTCTTTTTTGTTTTAACGGTTATCTTTTGAAAATAGATAAAAAACTAAAATGGCAAAATGTATTTTTTCTATTCGTTTTTTTGATTAGTCTTTTCATTTCATTTTTATTTAGTGCACGAACCTTTTTTTTTCTGATCATTGCAAATATAATTATATTAGTTTTGATTCGATTGTGGAAAATCTATTCGATTCCTAATAAAGGGATATATTATAAATTTATTATTGGATTTTTGATCTTGTTTGTTTCGTGTTCTTCTATTTATTTTTTCTTAAAAGAAACATACATTGGTCAGAGAATTATGAACGGAATTTATTCCGAAAAATTAAATCATCATGTTGATTATTGGAACACGATTAAAAAAGATTTTTTTATATACCCTAAAATTACAATTGGATCTGAATATACTTTTTGGTATCATAATATTTTTTTTGATTCGCATAAAACTTCCGGTCCTATCACCGCTTTGATATTGTATATTTATTCGGTTTTTATTTTTTTAATTGCATTAAAAAAATCTTTAAAAAGAGATTATAGATCGTTCCGATATTTTCATTTCTATATTTGTTTTATTCCCTATTTAATGACAACAATACCTTGGGAATCCTCAGAGTCTCAAATGGTAGCATTGTTTGCGGGTTTAGGGGCTTTGATCACAACTGTAGATGATCAAACTCCTGAAATGTAGAAGTTTATTTCAAAAATCGCAAAATAAACTAAATTCTAAGAATATAATAAAAATAGAATGTGATTTTTGCTTTTGCAGAAATTTTATAACAAACTTTTCTGTTAAATAAAACTTAAGAACTTTTCTCAAAACTTCAAAATGTAGGAACTGCTACTAAGATTTAACAACATTAGAACTACTCGAAGTTCACAAATTGCCAAATGCAACTTAATTTGTTAGGAGCTACTGCGTTTTATTAAAAATTTCTAAAGAATGATCGCGTAAAATTCTTTAAGGTTTTAAGAAAAGTTCTTAAGTTAAAAAAAATAAAATCAAAACTTGTAATGTTACAAAAACTTTATATTCTATATCCAAATTTGAAAGATATACTGCATAACAGCGGTTGGCTTTTTTTTGATAAAATTTTTAGAATGGGAATGGGAATGTTTTTAGGAGTTTGGATAGCCCGCTATCTAGGTCCTGACAGCTATGGAAAGTTAAATTACGTGATCGCCTATATTGCGTTAATTGGTAGTTTTACAAATTTAGGCTTAGACGGGGTTGTTGTCAGAGAACTCATTAAAGAGAAAGCTCAAAAACAAGAAATTATCTCTACTTCTTTTTTGTTACAATTGATCGCGGGAGTATTCGCATACGGAGGAGCAATTTTACTCATTCCAATTCTTAGACCAGATGAATCGGATCTATTTTGGATGGTATTTCTCGTCGGGTTGACTCTTATTTTTCGCTCAGTTGGAGTAATAAAATATTGGTATGAGGCCCAAGTTTTATCCAAATACTTTGTATGGCTTGAAAACGGATTATTTTTTGTGTTTTCGGGAGTGCGTATACTATTGATTTTAAATGGTTTCGGTGTGTTTGCTTTTATATGGGTCGGATTGATAGAATCATTTATTAGTTTATTTGGTTATTCTTTATTATATAAATATCATAATGGCTCTTTGTCTGTACTTCACGCAAATTGGAAAAGGGCTCAAACATTATTGAGAGATAGTTGGATGTTGTTACTTTCAGGATTGGCCGTAATTGTGTATATGCGGATCGATCAGATTATGATAGGTCAGATGATGGGAGACGAAGCGGTTGGAGTATATACGGCGGCTGTCAAAATCAGCGAAGTATGGTATTTTATTCCAATGACGATTGCGTCATCGATATTTCCCGCAATATTAAAAGCGAAAGAGTTTAGTCAAAAGTTATATCTAGAAAGATTGAGTCTTTTACATTCTTTTATGTTTTTGTTAGCTCTAATGATAGCTATACCGATGACATTTTTGTCTGATCCGATTATTCAGATGTTTTTCGGAGAAAAATTTTCAGAAGCGGGAGTTATATTAGCTATTCATATTTGGGCTGGAATTTTTGTTTTTTTAGGAGTGGCTAGTAGTCGCTATTATCTAACTGAAAATTTACCTAAGGGAGAGTTATATAAAAGTATATCTGGTTGTTTGGCAAACATAGTTTTAAATTATTTTTTGATCCCTCTCTATGGTATTAAGGGAGCTGCCATTGCTACAGTAATTTCTCAATTTATAGCGAGCACTTTATTCAATCTATTTTTCAAACGAACTCGTGAAATATTTTTTATACAATTGGAATCGGTTTTTTTTTGGAGAATGTTCAGTCGTTTAAATCAACTTAGAAATCGATTGCTTAAGGATGGTTAAAAGATGTCATTAGCTCCGATTGCACTTTTTGTTTATAATAGACCGGAACATACAAAAAGAACGATCGATTCTTTATCAAACAACGATTATGCGGAACAGTCTGAATTATTTGTATTTTGTGATGGACCTAAGCCCAATACAAATATGGATAAGATTAGAGAAGTTAGATCGATTGTCAAACAAGCGACTGGTTTTAAAAAAGTTATCGTTTATGAAAAAGAAAACAATGTAGGTTTAGCAAAATCTATTATATCTGGAGTGACTGAACTAGTAACAAAACATGGAAAAATTATCGTTTTAGAAGACGATATGATAACTTCGAAATATTTTTTAACTTATTTAAATCATGGATTAGAATATTATGAAAATTTAAATCAGGTAGTTTCTATACACGCTTATCGATTGCCGTTTACCGCAAAAACTCCCGAGACGTATTTTTTAAGAGGTGCTGATTGTTGGGGCTGGGCGACTTGGAAAAGGGGCTGGGATCTATTCGAGGTCGATGGACAAAAACTTTTGGATAAATTAATTTCAGAAAAACTAATTTATCAATTTGATATGCAAGGGTCTTATCCTTATACCCAAATGTTAAAAGATCAGATTGCAGGTAAGAATGATTCCTGGGCGATAAGATGGTATGCTTCCACTTTTTTACAAAATAAATTAACTTTATATCCTGCAAGATCTTTAGTGTTTAATATTGGATTGGATGCTTCCGGAACACATTGTGAAGTTACAAACGAATACGATGTGGATTTGAGTTCGATTCCGATCCGGATTGAAACGATTCAAATTGAAGAGAACGTTTACATTAGAAATTTATATAGAGATTATTTTCGCAAACTCAGTCAATCAGATTTAAGAACTCGAATTTTTGGTCGATTGAAACAACTTTTAGAACGTATAAAAACGAGAATTTGGCCAGACAAATCTAATTTGCTCTAGGATTTAAATTCTTAAATTGTGAAATTTTATCTTCTGGAATTGTTTTGAGTTTTATAGTTTATTTATAAAAACAATATATATAAAAATTAGAATGGTTTTGCTTTGGTAAGGATAGAGAAATTTTATATAAAATTCAAAAAAATAAGAGTCTCTCCCAAAAATCTGTCGGAGCGTCCTAAAACGCGACCCGGAAAATCCAGCGAATGCTTTTCTAAGTATATCGGTATTTAGGAAGAAGTTCAAGAAGAGAGACTCTGAGTTTCCACCGGTCCATCGAAAAGTGTTTGTTGAGTTTTTCGAACGATTTTTCGGAAGGAAATTGAGTTTCACAAAAATGTGGGACCCGTATAGAAATTATAATAATAACAAAAGAGTATTAAAAAACTATAAATCCTTTATAGCGATTTTTGTGAGAACTATCATATTTTGTTTAAGATTCAAAGGCGATTGATTTTAAGGTTTTGGGACAAACTCTAAATATAAAATCTTTGCAAAAACACTGCTTCTAAACACCGTAAAAATTATAGAAATTTTCAAATTTTGGCTTTATTTAGAATTTGCCGATTCATTGTTTGTAAATTTTAGAAAGACTTTGAAAATTTATAATGTTTAAAATTTGGATATAAAATAGTTATAATTTTTTAAAAAATACGCCCTTATTCTAAAGAATACGAAAGTAAAATTTTTAGATTTTTTCTTATGAATTCAATTTTAAAAACATATATAAAGAAAATCGCATATAAGTTTTCACCTCCCATTTTTTGGGATTTATTAAAGTTTGTCAGAAGGCAATTCCATAAACGAGTTAAATTCAAAATACACGGCAAGCTTTTTTATGACGATTTTAATGGAATTTATAAAACTTGGGAGGAGGCTTCTCAGTTCTGTGGTTCTTATGATTCTGATCTAATTTTAGAAAAGTGTAAACAATCTTTATTAAAAGTAAAACGAGGAGAAGCCGTTTATGAAAGAGATTCAATCGTTTTTGAAAAAATTCAATATTCTTGGCCTTTGACATCAGGGTTACTTTATGCAGCGACTATGTCCAATTCAAAGCTGAACGTATTAGATTTTGGAGGTTCTCTAGGAAGTAGCTATTATCAAAATCGAAATTTCTTAAAAGGAATTAAAAATTTATCTTGGAATATAGTAGAACAACCGAATTTTGTTCAAGCAGGTAAAAAATATTTTAAAGATGATATTTTAAATTTTTATGATTCTATTGAATCCTGTATTAATGATAAAAATCAGAAAATCAATGTATTCTTAGCTTCTAGTTCTTTTCCTTATATAAAGGATCCGTTTGTGTTAATCAAAAAAATTATTCAATACAAATTTGCTTATATTATAATAGATAGAACTTACTTTATAGATTTACCTAAATCCATTGTATCGATTCAGAGTGTACCTTCGGAAATTTACGAAGCGTCTTATCCGGCTTGGTTTTTTAATTTTGAGGAATTTATCTCTTTATTTCAAACAATGTATCACTTAGTTACGGATTTTGAAAGTTATTTACAGGCAACCGGTAGATTAGAAGGTCTATCAACTCAAGAAAAAGGAATGATTTTTGAACTTAAGAAAACTTTGTAAAGTTATATTAAATTTTTAAAATGTTTTGAATTTATGTTCAATCTTTTATTATAGAAACCTATACACTGGATGATCTTAGAAAAAACAGTTTAAAGATTCATAATGCCTTGTTGTGTAGGGTTGTTATAATGTTTTGTAAAAGCTTGTCCTAAAGCCTTAAAATCTGGAGACTACTACGAAAATTAGAGCTACTCGAAGGTTTGCAAATTGCTAATATAATCTAATTTGTAGAAACTACTGTATTTTATTAAAAATTTCTAAAAAATTATCGCCTAAAATTCTTTAAGGTTTTGGGACAAGTTCTAAGTAAAAATTTATGTAAGTTCATGAAAGTTTAATTTCAATTCATTTCATAAACTTTTAAAACGTTTTAAATAATTTTTAAATGAATAATAGAGTTATTCAAAAATTATTTTTCTTTTATTTATTTTTCATTAAGTTGAGTGGGTGATTTCGTTTTGCTAAGAATTATCTTAAAAGTACTTTGTCTTTGTTTAACATATTGACTCTGATTATTCTAGGATATTTTTGAGATAGTTTCTAATATCGAATCTCAATAGTTTGAATGTAGCTTTTGTAATATATATTTTAATATTTAATAATGTATTTATGTTATACATTTAAAAATAAATAACTGCCAATGAAATACCTCTGCACTTTATTCGATTTTAATTATTTACCCTTGGGAATATCTTTATACGAGTCTATTCGGCTGCATTTTGGAGATTTTCATCTTTGGGTTCTTGCGATGGACGATAAGACTTGTACTTTTTTTAAAGAAAATTCCTTCGATCATGTTACAGTGCTCTCGTTAAGTGACATCGAGTCCGAAGATGTTTTAGTGGCAAAAGGAAATAGAACCTGGCAAGAATATTGCTGGACTCTTTCGCCAGTTTTACCTTCTTACGTATTGGCTAAAAATCGAGGTATAGATCACATAACGTATTTAGATTCAGATATATATTTTTTTTCCGATGTAGAACCAGTTTATAATGAAATCGGAAAATATTCCGTAATGATTATACCACACCGTTTTCCAGATCGTCTTAAATATCTCGAAGCCAACGGAATTTATAACGTTCAAATGGTATATTTTAAACGAGACGAAATCGGAATGAAATGTCTTAATCGTTGGAGAGAACAATGTTTGGAATGGTGTTATAACCGATTAGAAGAAGGGCGTTTGGGAGATCAAAAGTATTTAGACATATGGCCTCAAGCTTACAAAAACGTATGTGTATTAAAAAACGAACAAGCAGGAGTCGCTCTCTGGAATGTGGAAAAATATAAGATTGAATTGAAAAATGGAAGGATTTTTATCGATGATGTTCTTTTAGTATTTTATCATTTTCATATGTTTAAGTTTTATGCGGGAAATATCTATGGAACTGGGATTTCCGATTACGGATTGAATTACAAAACTTTAAAAATTATTTATGAAGTTTATGTGGAGCAATTGATCAAAGTGGTTTCTCGTTTTGATCTAAAATTAAGAAATTTAAATATTCTAGAAATGTGTAATATGATCGAAAAAAAGAATTTTTATTCATATTCTTTTTTTAATAAATTTTTTTGGAATGTTTTTCTCTACGGTTTTGTAGTTTTGAAAAAGATTCTAAAAATTGGCCGAAATTCTCTTTTAAAAGTTTATCCGGAAGCTTGAAATATCGATTTTGAATCTTTAGATAAAATATGTAGGTTCTGTAAATTACATCGAGTAAAATAAAATCTTGTTCTGATACAGATTAAAATATTCAATTCTGATTTTGTGTAGTTTTTTAGCAAAAGTATTGTGGAAATTAGGTTATTCTTATGGATGAAATTATAGTCAAAAATTCAGGTTATATAAACCTAAAAAAAATCAGAGACGATAGAGACGGAAATTTAATTATATTAGAAAGTTTGAAAGATATACCTTTTGAAATAAAACGAGTTTATTATATTAATAATTTAGAAAACTCTGTAAGTGTAAGAGGCCAGCACGCTCATAAACAGATTGAACAAGCGATTTTTTGTGTTAGCGGGAGTTTTACCTTGAGATTAGATGATGGAAAAACAAAACAGGAAATTTTAATGAACAAAGATAATGTGGGAGTCCTTTTGGGAAAAATGCTTTGGCATGCTATGGAAAATTTTTCTTCCGGTTGTATCCTTCTTGTTGCCGCTTCGGATTATTATAGAGAAGACGATTACATAAGAAATTATTCTGATTTTATCAGGCTGGCTGGTTGAAAAAAAATTAAATATGATTGAATATGAAAATTTACGTTTAGCGAATGAACGCTTTTTTGACGAGTATAAAACTAAACTTTTAGAAACCATAGAAAGCGGATGGTATATATTAGGAAAAGAAGTTTCTAACTTTGAAAGTCAATTTGCAGAATACAATGGAAATAGATATTGTATTGGGGTAGGAAATGGTCTAGATGCGTTGATACTCGCCTTAAAGGCGTTAGGTCTAGAAAAGAATTCTGAAATTATAGTTCCTTCAAATACGTATATAGCTTCTATATTAGCAATTTTGCATGCAGGTTTGAAACCCGTTTTAGTTGAACCAGATATTCGGACCTATAACATTGATCCCCAAAAGATAGAGGAAAAAATAAATTTTAAAACAAAAGGGATTTTGATCGTACATCTGTATGGTAAACCTTGTGAAATGGATTCTATTTTAAAGATAAAAGAAAAAAATAATCTGTTTCTAGTGGAAGATTGTGCGCAGTCTCATGGGGCCTTGTATAAGAATAAAAAAACGGGAACGTTTGGAGAAATGAGTGGATTCAGTTTTTACCCCACTAAAAATTTAGGAGCTCTTGGGGATGCGGGTGCGGTTGTAACTGATAATGATTTATATCACGACGAGATTCGGAAATTAAGAAATTATGGTTCTTCAATCAAGTATAAAAATGATTTGGTCGGATATAACTCTCGTTTAGATGAATTACAAGCAACAATTTTAAGTATCAAGCTGAAACATTTGGATGTAATGAACGAGCATAAAAGAAGTTTGGCGAAAATTTATCTAGAAAATCTAAAAGAAGATTTTATAAAACCAATAGTCGACGAAGAAGTTTACGACGTATATCATATCTTTAATATTCGTCATACAAAACGTGACGATTTGCGAGACTATCTGTTAAAAAATGGCGTAAAAACAGAAGTTCATTACCCAATTCCTCCTCATAAACAAATAGCGATGAAGGACGTAATCTTATACGCAGAGGGCGAGTTTGCGATCTCAGAAGAGATTCATCGTACAACTCTTAGTCTTCCTATTTCAACTTTTCATACAGAAGAAGATATTTATAAAATTGTAGAAATTATGAATAGATTTTAAAGAAAGATTTTCATTTATCAAAAATAAAAATTTCTTCATATAAGAATTTCATAAAAACTAAATGCTTTTATAAAAATTTTACTGATATTATTAGACACATTTCAAATCTGATTTTTGAAAAACTTTGAATTAATTTTTATACATGATCGCTAAAGAGCCAAAAATTTCAATAATTACTATCAATTTAAATAATCTGGAAGGGTTACGTAAAACTTTAGAAAGTGTTAAGTCGCAGACTTATACAAATTTTGAATTGATAGTCGTAGATGGAGGTTCAACGGATGGAAGTTTTGAATATTTAAAATCAAACTTAGATTTAATCAAAAAGTTTATCTCTGAAAAAGATAAAGGGATTTATAATGCACAAAACAAAGGAATTTCGCTTTCTAAAGGAGAGTATCTCGTTTTTTTAAATGCGGGAGATACTTTGCTACAAAAAAATATTCTATTAGAGATTTCTAAATTTTTAGACCAAGATGTTGATTTAGTATATGGAAATATACTGATAGATTCTAAAGATAATGGAATTATTGAGAGAAAATATCCGGATCGATTGAATTATTTTTATTGGTCGATAAAATCTTTATGTCATCAAGCGGTTTTTATTCGTAAAAGCCTTTTTGATTTATACGGATATTATAATGAAGAATATTTATTTGCTGCCGATTTTGAATTCTTTCACAGATTTTGGTTTAATAAAAATATAAAAATAAAACACGCATCTGTATTTGTAACTTTATATGATTTTAATGGAGTAAGTGCTCAACCAAAAAATAGAAAACGAATAGCAGAAGAATATCAGAAAATTAAAAAAAAGTATTTTCCAATCTGGGCTTACGTAGTTTATAAGGTGAATAGTTATTTACTTGAAAGATTCTCTAACACTTTCGTTTGGAATTTACTTTTTAAATTCTATAGATTTATAAACCCAAAAAGATAAAATTTGTTTCGAAGCCTAAAAGATATTAAAGGCAATTACTCATACTTACTACGAAGATTTATAGACTAACACCAAAAAACAGTCTAAAAATATAGTAGTTCTTACAAATTGCTTCTATCCCGAAATTTATAGTTCTTTTTGAGGAAAATCCTACAGTTCAAATTTTGAATAACTTAGTAAAATTATTTTTATATAACGGAATGACAATAAGATATTACTAATTTTGAAGCTGACTCTTGTTTAAAAAGCAAAATATTGAATAATTAAATATTCTAATATATTTTTTGGATGATAAAAGAACCATTTAAAAATAGTAGAAAGTATATTAGAATTATTGAAAAATTAATTCTCCATTTGTTTCTATTTTATGGGAATGGGCAATTGAAGCAGTTTTGTTAATTGGAACTAGGGAATTTTTCAACAACTCTATTTAATTTTGGAAATTACTACTTTTAAAAATTTTTTAAACCTAATATTTATAAATATTTTTATTTCTGAATATTCTAAAAATGTATAATACTCCTATTGTTTCTGTGATCATACCGTGCTATAACTACGGGAAATACATTGAACAAGCGATTCAAAGTATACTCGAACAGAGTTATAAGAATTGGGAAATTATAGTCGTAGACGACGGATCTGATGATGAGTATACGATCGAAAAACTAGAGGAACTCAAAAAAGAATATGCGGTAATTAAAATTGACCGATCTGGTCCAGCCGTGGCCAGAAATGTAGGAATCGAAGCAGCCAAAGGAAAGTTCATCTTACCATTAGATTCAGACGATACAATTCATTCGGATTATCTTTTAGAAGCAATTTCTGCTTATGAAAAAAAACCATCCTTAGGAATTGTATATTGTGAAGCTGAATTTTTTGGCTCTATGAAAGGAAGATGGAATCTTCCGAAATATAGTTTTCCGGAAATACTTTTAGACAATTGTATATTCGTATCAGCAGTGTTTAGAAAATCGGATTGGAAAGAGGTTGGCGGATTTAATGGAAACATGAAAAACGAATGGGAAGATTATGACTTTTGGCTTTCGTTGATTGAAAAAGGAAGGGACGTTTATAAAATACCTCGAGTAATGTTTTATTATAGAAGAGGTCACGTATCTCGCTCTAGCAGATCTATTGAAACGTATTTACCTCTTTATTTACAGTTATTTAAGAATCATAAACGTTTATATACTGAAAACATTGAAGTTCTGTTTAAGCGTCATTTAAAGGCAAGAGAATTAGAAGAACAGTTCTCAATACTAACTAAAAACCCAATCATTTACGGAATCGTAAGATTTTTAGTCAGTTGTCTTAAGTTTTTTGCAAAGTGAAATTCATAAATAAAAAAGTTTAGGCATTTCTGCATCATAAATTAGTATAAAATAAAATTCTTATATATAAAGTACAGGTTGGAGCCTCTCCACTCTAGTCAACAAATTAAAAATCAAAAGTTAAAAAATTAACTATTCCCGCAATTTGTTAACTCAGCTCGATTTCTAACGCCGCGTCCCATAAAAAGTGGTGTTGCTGAGTTTGCCCAGATTCTTTAGCTTTAATTTTCTTGGAGTGTTTTGATTTTAAAATTGCATCTTAAGTTTTAAAAGCTAAAATTTAGAGAAAAATACAATTCTGATGAATATTTATTCAGAGTTATATAATAGAACGTTGTAACGCTCTATGCAAAGAACTGTCTTACCTATTTCTATAAAATTGAGCACATAAATATTTATTATAAAGTGTCGTTTTACGTAAGTTTGATTTAATCCAATTTGAAAGCGCTTGAAGTGTAGGAGAACTGAGCAAAACATTCCTATGAATCACGTTCTAAATTAAAGCTAAAGGAGATATATTGTATAATGTTTCGTTCATGCAATTTACTAACTGAAGCTGAAACCGTGCTCTGGCAACAATGAATTCACCAGATTTTTTTTACGCAGAATTCGCTTTATTGAAGTGCAAACTGGGTGTTTTATTATGTAGTTTTGAATAGTTCGGAATATTAAGTATATTTTATATGGTATCAGTAAAAATTAAAACGTAATGATATAATTAAAAATGAAAACCTTAATTTTAAAAATCGATGAATTTTATCGAAAGCTAAAATACCTTTTTAGGCAGTATCAATATTATTTTAGAATATACAAAGATTCTAAGATTCCATCTGAGTTTGTATACTCTCCTTTGGTGAGTATTTTAGTCCCAGTGTATAATACTCGACTCGATCATTTAAAAGAAATGGTAGACTCAGTAACTTCACAAAGTTATACAAATTGGGAATTAATACTTATAGACGATGCTTCTCCAGACGAAAATCCAGGAAATTATCTGAAAGAAAGAAGCAAAACAGATTCTAGAATTTTATATTTTCGTTTGAATAAAAACGGAGGAATCAGTTTAACAACTCAAAAAGCTTTTGAATATTCTAAAGGAGAATACATAGCGTTTTTAGATCATGATGATCGTTTGTCAAAGAATGCTTTATCAATTGTCGTGAAAACGTTACAGGAAGAAAAAAATAGACCTGAATTTCTTTATTCAGACGAAGTCTTTCAATCTAAAATTCCAGGAATTTTTTCACTTTCTGTAAAGCCTGAATTCTCACCTGAAAAATTAATCTCTCATAATTATATCTGCCACTTTGTAGTAGTTTCAAAAAACTTAATTTATCGAATGGGTGGAATTCGAGAAGGATATGACGGAAGTCAGGATCATGAATTCGCTCTTAGAGCATCTAGATTTACTAATCAAATTAAAAGGCTGCCGTATTTTTTATATATATGGCGTCTTCATGGAGGAAGTTTTTCTAGAAAAAAAGCAGAGATTTGCGAAGCCAGCTCCAAAAAAGCTATTTTAGAACATTATAATGATAAAAAGGAAGAAGTTGAAAAAATTGTTTCTGGAAATTACCCTTTTACCTATCACGTTTTCCGTAAATTAAAGAAAAAATATATAGTATCAGTGATAGCGCGAAACTGTAGCGACTTAAATTGGGTGTTTTTTCGAGAAAGTATACAAAATTTTCTTTCTTTTCCCTTAGATGTTAAAATCGAACTTTGGCTTCCAGAACAAAGTGTACTGAAACAAATTCAGGAAGAGAAAAATATAAAATTAGAATATTATAAATTATTTAATAATTCTTTAGTTTCTCGAGAGTTAAATCAAATTGTTGCAGCCACAAAAGGAGATTTTGTTTTTTTTTGGAATCCTGGGTTTCAGCCTAATAATCAAAGCTGGCTCTACGAACTATTACAACATGCGCAGTTCTCTGAGATTGGAGCAGTTTCACCTATCGTTCTCAATAAAAAAAAGGAACTCGTTTATTCTTCGTTAATTCTTGGTAAATATGGGTTTATTGGAAGGTCTAGAAATAATCTTACTGTGTCCAAAACTAAGATATGGTCCGGAGAATGGGTTGAAAAAAATGTTTCCGCTATATCTGGAAACTGTTTGTTGATTTCGAAAAAAAGTTGGAATGTGATAAACGGATTGGACGAGTCTTTTCAGAAATACTATTGGGATATAGATTTATGTCTGAGACTTCGAAGGGCGGGTTTTAGGCTGGTGAGTAATCCGTTTTCAGAATTCATTCAGACGATCTCTGATTATAAAATTTTTAAAGAATTAAATCCAAAATTTTTGGAAAGTGTAAATGATCGTAAAAAACTCATAACAAAATGGGGAGTTTTTTTGGATGTAGATGATTTTTACTCTTCACATTCTGATTTAGTTGGAAAAGATATGATTCCGAAAGGTTTAAATCATGGTTTCCTAGAATGGTATTGGAAAAAAAAATGGTCCATCTAATAAAAAATATTCCAATATTAGAAATTAATAAAGTAGTCTTAGTTTTAAGGAAAAATTTTTTAGAATTTTAGTTTATATAAAGTTTAAAAAATAAATTTAGAAATAATAAAACAGAGAACTCTTATTCTTTATGATTACGAATTTTAGTTTATTAGAAAAATTTAATTTATATTAATTGAACGTCAGTTGAAGTATTATGCAATTTAAAAAATTTCAGATAGAAGGTCCAGTTTTAATTGAACCTAAAGTTTTTGGAGATGAAAGAGGTTTTTTTTTGGAAACCTTTAAGGCATCTATTTTCGAAAAAGAAAACATACCATTTCAATTTTCCCAAGACAATCATTCTAGATCTTCTCGAGGGGTATTGAGGGGGATGCATCTGCAAATTCCTCCTTACGATCAAGGAAAGTTAGTCCGAGTAGTGAGAGGTAAGGTGATAGATGTGGTGGTAGACGTTAGGGTAGGTTCCCCCAATTATGGAAAATGGCTTTCCGTGGAATTATCTGAAGAAAATAAAAATATATTTTGGGTTCCTCCTGGATTTGCTCATGGATTTTTAACCTTAGAAGATAAAACAGATTTTTTATATAAAGTGACCGGAGAATACAGTCCTCAGAATGAGGTAGGAATTCGTTGGGATGATCCTGCGTTAGGTATTCCTTGGAAGACATGGTTGTCTGATTCTGAATTTATAGTATCTCAGAGGGACCAAGTGACTCCTTTTTTTGCAGACTTTAAAAGTCCATTCGTATATTAGAATATGATTTATTATACTGGAAAAAACGGTCAGTTAGGTTGGGAATTGGCCGAAAGATTTAAATCTAATGGATTGGAAGCAGTAGGATTTGGTAGGGAAGAATGGGATCTTGCAGATCTTGATTCTGCCGCACGAATTTTGAAGGATTCTCCTCGGATTTTAGTTCATTGTGGAGCTTATACTGCGGTAGATAAGGCAGAGTCCGACTCAGAGAACGCTTACAAAATCAATTCGTTATCTGTAAAAAAAATTTCGGAAGAATGTCTAAAAAGAAAAATCCATTTAATTTATATATCCACTGATTTTGTGTTTGATGCAAATTCGGAAACGATCGGTGATACGATTCGTTTTTGGAAACCGGATTCTACACTTTCTCCGAAAGGAATCTACGGATTGTCAAAGGCGGAAGGGGAAAAGTGGATTCGAAATACGTTTGCGAATTCTAAACAAGCAAATATAGTTCGTACCAGTTGGGTATATTCCTCTCATGGAAATAATTTTCCAAAAACAATTGTGAAACTTTTACAAGATTCCAATCGTCATGAATTAAGAGTGATCGAAGATCAATTGGGAAGACCTACTTGGGCTGGTAGGCTTGCGGATTTTATAATATTCTTAATTTATGGAATTCTAAAAGGAGAATCTTATCCTGAGATTCTACATTTTTCTAACTCAGGAGTTGCGAGCTGGTACGATTTTGCACTTGCGGTTCGGGATTTTTCACATTCTTTTTCATTGATAGAAAATTTGAAGCCGATTTATCCAATTCCTACGGAAGGTTATCCAACACCTGCACCTAGGCCTAGATATTCAATTTTAGATTTAGAAGAAACTCGAAAAATTTTTGGCGTTGTTCCGCATTGGAGAGAGGATTTAACCCTTTGTCTGAAAGAACTTGCCGAAGTTTCCGGAAAAAAAGTATGAAAAAAATTTTAGTTACGGGTGGAGCCGGTTTTATAGGTTCCAATTTTGTAAATCTCATCTTAAACGATACCAAAGAATATCAGGTAGTCGTATTCGATAAGCTGACTTATGCTGGAAATCTGAGAAGCTTGGAATCTTGGAAAAAAGATTCTCGATTTATTTTTGTAAAGGCAGATATCGCCAATAAAGAAGAGGTATCTTCGATCTTTCAAGAGCATAAATTTAATTACATTGCACACTTTGCGGCAGAAAGCCACGTAGATCGTTCTATTTCAGGACCGGAAGAATTCATCAAGACGAATGTGCTTGGTACTTTTTATCTTTTGGATGCTGCTAGACTACAATGGAATGGATCTTATGAAGGAAAAAAATTTCTTCATGTATCTACGGACGAAGTATTTGGAACGTTAGGAGATAGCGGATATTTCACAGAGGAAACTCCTTATGCACCTAATTCTCCTTATTCGGCCTCTAAAGCCAGTTCGGATCATATCGTAAGATCTTACTACCATACTTATCATATGCCGGTAGTGACTACAAATTGTTCCAATAATTATGGACCTTATCATTTTCCCGAAAAGTTGATTCCTTTGATGATTTTAAATTGTTTACAAGGAAAACCTCTACCCGTTTACGGAGACGGAAAGAATATTAGAGATTGGTTATATGTTAAGGATCATTGTGAGGCTCTACGTGTTGCTTTGTTCCAGGGATTGCCCGGGGAAACTTACAACATAGGAACTAGAAACGAAAAAAAGAATATAGACATAGTAGATTCCATTTGTTCCATTATGGACGAGTTGCATCCTTCGGGGGCTCCACATTCTAAATTGATTCAGTATGTAAAGGACAGACCAGGTCACGATTTTCGTTATGCAATTGATCCTTCCAAGATCGAAAAAGAATTGGGATGGAAGCCTAAATTTGCATTTGAATCGGCTTTAAAAGAAACTGTTCGGTGGTATTTAGAGAATGAATCTTGGTGGAAGGAAATTCTTTCCGGTCAATATAAAGAATATTATGAAAATCAGTACGAGAAACGTTAGATGAAATCTAGAAAAGGAATTATACTCGCAGGCGGTTCTGGAACAAGACTTTATCCGGTCACATACGTAGTTTCCAAACAACTTTTACCGGTTTATGATAAACCGATGATCTATTACCCACTAACAACGCTTATGCTAGCGGGTATCAAAGAAATACTTTTGATTTCCACACCTCAAGCTACTCCTATGTATAAAGAACTGTTAGGAGATGGAAAACAATGGGGAATTTCCATAGAATATGCGGTACAACCCAATCCGGGAGGATTGGCGCAAGCGTATTGGATCGGAGAAAATTTCGTCAACGGACATCCGTCTGTTTTGATTCTTGGAGATAATATCTATTTCGGTCATAATCTTGCTTCTCTTTTAGAAAACGCTTCTAAAAAAGAGAACGGTTCTACTGTGTTCGCGTATCCGGTTCATGATCCAGAAAGGTATGGAGTGGTAGAGTTTGATTCTGAAAGACGTGCGGTTTCGATCGAAGAAAAACCTTCTAAACCGAAATCTAATTATGCAGTCACTGGATTATATTTTTATGATGAAGAGGTTGTTAATATAGCTAAATCTATTAAACCTTCTGCAAGGGGAGAATTGGAGATTACAGACGTAAATAGGATTTATTTAGAAAGAGGAATTTTAAACGTTCAAGTGATGGGACGAGGGTATGCTTGGTTGGACACTGGGACTCACGAATCACTTTTAGAGGCATCTGTATTTATAGAAACGATTGAAAAAAGACAAGGACTTAAAGTTGCCTGCCCGGAAGAAATTGCGTTTAGAAAAGGTTTTATAGATGGATCTCAATTAGAAAAATTGATAAGTCCTCTTAAAAAAACAGGTTATGGAGAATATCTTGTAAAAGTACTTAATGAAAAGATTTACTAAATTTCATAGAGGCTTTACATTTTTAAATTGTTCGTTTCTTAATTTTACTATAAGCATATTATTTTCAGATTGTTATTGGATCGTGTAATTAGTGTTACCTTTTGAATCTAGGATATTTGATATAATCTTAATATTTCTCTTTGCAATAATGCATTACTTTAGTAGTATTTAAGAATCATCTTGCTCTAAATGACTTGCATTTAATATATTCAAAAGATTGAATTTTTATGGAATTGTTGAATCCTACTAACACAGTTTGAATTTTGCCAAAAATTCATCTTGAGATAAAAAGTCTGTCTTAAAATTTGAAAAGAAACCAATCATAGTCATTTTGATAATTTCATTATTAGAGTTGTTGAAAAATTCCATAGCAACAATTAACAAAACGCCTCAATCGACCGTTTCCATGAAATAGAAATCAATGGAAAATTAATTTTTCAACAATTCTATTAGAATAGTAGTTTTCACTAATTGTGTCGTATTAAAGTCTCAAGTTGTCTAAGAATTCATATTACTCATTCTTATAGAATTGAGTACCCACAACGTGCCATTTAACGTAAGTTCGGTATAATCTAATTCGAAAGCGATTGAGGCGAAGGAACTCAAGCAGAACGCTCTTTCAAACTTATCGTCTTACTCCCTGAATGTCGATCTTAGAGAAGTATTCGCTGAGTTTTCCGGGTTGAGTTTGAACTCAGCAAAACGCTTTCCTAAACTCAAATCTCGCTCCCAATGGTCGTTAGATAGGTCGTTTGACGGATCGAGTTCTATAACAAATTGAAATCATGAAAAGATTTTGTTTTTAAATGCCTCGATCAATTTGTTGATTGGAATTGAAATCGCGCGGTCTAGTAATGCCCGACTTTATTACACAGAATCCATATTATTGAAGTGTAAGCTTATTGAATCGGGTATTTTATTATATAGTTCTGAATAGATATTTTAAACCACGGTTTCAAAAAACAGACTTATTCTAATAAATGAAATATTATAATATTATAACAATTACATATAATTCCAAGAAATATATTTCTGCATTGGATCAATCCATGCAATTGCCTTCTAATTGGACTTGGATAATTTGGGACAATGATTCCAAGGATGGCACACAGGAGCAGCTTAAACTACTTTCCAAAAAAAATAAAAGATCGATCCATTTTAGTTCTAAAAATTTAGGTTTTGCGGGTGGAAACAACGAGGCGATCAAAGTGGCACCTAAGTCGGATTGGACTTTACTAATCAATCCGGATTCTCGCTTGAGCGATAATTTCTTTTCCGAATGCGAGAGGACACTCGAATCTAAGGGAAAAGAGTATTCTATCATTTCCTTTTTAATGCTTAAAGATAATCAAGAGGAAAAAAAGTTAATAGACGGGGCCGGGGATATTTATCACGTTTCTGGGGCTGCATGGAGAAGGGGGTATAAAAGAATTCTCTCTGAAGAATATCTAAGAGAATCTGAAATATTTTCTGCATGTGGTGGTGCGATGGCAATTCGAACAGAAGTATATGAAAGAATAGGCGGATTTGATTCTGATTTTTTCTGTTATATGGAAGATGTGGATCTAAGCTTTCGTGCTAGACTTATGGGAGAGAGAGTACTTTTTAGTCCGAACATTAAGGTTTATCATCACGGATTTGGATCTACCGAAGAAAAAAGTACTTTTTCCCTTTATTATGGTCTAAGAAACGCGTTAGTCGTTTATTGGAAAAATATGCCTCTGCCTTATGCTTTACGTTATATACTCCATCATATACTTTTTTTTGGAGTAAGTATTTGTTTTCATACAGTCTTTACGAGCCCTAAAATATTAGGAGTACCTTTTGGCTTTTTAAGAATGTTGCCTGGAATTATCCGTAAAAGATTAGATATTCAGAATATTCAGGGTAATAAATTTAGTAAAACTTTAATGTGGATGAACCGAGGATGGTTTACCCCGTTTCGTAAAAAATAGTAATATGCCAGAGAAATTTTCTCCATTAGCCGTCATTGTTACTTTTAATCCTGATATAAATTTAACTTATAAAAACGTACAAAATCTAAATTTAAATTCAGTTCCAGTTTTGATCGTAGATAATCGGTCAAAGAATGTGTCTGCGATTCGTTCTAAAATTAAAAAACAAAATTTTCTTATAGAGAATGAATCGAATCTGGGTTTGGGGTTTGCCCTAAATAGAGGAATTGAATATGCCCAGTCGAATTTATATACACACGTTTGGTTGTTTGATCAAGATAGCTTTTTAGAAATTTCGGCGATACGATTATTTCTTCAAAAAATTAGAGAATATGAAATTCAAAAATTTCCAAATGAGAAAGTTGCTTCTTATGGTCCTAATATATTTGATACAATCAAAAACCGTAATATTTATGGAATTCTAAAAGACGAAACCGGAATTTTAAATGCAAAGTTTCTAATAACTTCTGGAAGTTTTTATTCATTAGAAGTTTTAAAAGAAGTGGGTTTAATGTATCAAGATTTCTTTATAGACTATTTGGATTACGAGTGGTGCTTTCGGGCCAATGATAAAGGTTATGTT
This sequence comes from Leptospira interrogans, assembly GCF_900156205.1. Taxonomy (GTDB): domain Bacteria; phylum Spirochaetota; class Leptospiria; order Leptospirales; family Leptospiraceae; genus Leptospira; species Leptospira interrogans. The sequence continues at coordinate 72,526 of NZ_FTNA01000004.1, read as the reverse complement.
CATAAAATTATTTCCGATGTAAAAATGAAACATTCTATTGGGAGTGATTCTAGGAGTATATTCGGGATTTTTAAAGTTGCAATTCATTCGCCCTTTAGATGGTATTTTCTTTTTAGAAATGGAATTTATATTTGTAAAATGCCGCATATTCCGTTTCGATTTAAATTAGAAGTTGTTTTAAAAACAATCTTTCGATTTTTGATTTTGCCTATTTTTTCTGATTCTAAATATCAAACGTATCTTCATATTCTTTGCGGAATTTGTGATGGGATTACCGGAAGAAAATCTTCTTTTTATAAACATCTTGTAGGTGAAACTTTTTCTACAACTTAAAACAAATCTAAGTTCAAATACTTTTTTGTGAATTTTTAGAAAACTGAAAATGAAATAGAAAAACTGGGTCAGTCATTTTTGTTACTATTCGGACGCTTGGCATTTGTATCCAAAATTAACAATCAATTTTATAAAGATTAAAAAGTTCTCAAAAATTATGCCTAATCCGGATTTTGGTGTGAGTTCCCACATTTCTAAATTTAACTGTAAAACCCGCAAATTGTGTGAGTTCCCACATTTCTAAATTTAACTGTAAAACCCGCAAATTGTGTGAGTTCCCACATTTCTAAATTTAACTGTAAAACCCGCAAATTGTGTGAGTTCCCACATTTTCAATTTAACTGTAAAACCTGCAAATTGTGTGAGTTCCCACATTTCTAAGTTTTAACTGTAAAACCTGCAAATTGTATGAGTTCCCACATTTCTAAGTTTAACTGTAAAACCTGTAAATTGTGTGAGTTCCCACATTTTTAAAATATTAAACTGATAAAATTTACTTGAGGGCTGAATTTTGGAATTTGGAATTACCGTTTCGATTGTATTATATAAACCGAATGTATTAATTTTAAAAGAATCGCTTTTGTCTCTTCTGAACTCAATCACATATCAAATTTCTAATGCTTCAAAATCGATTTTATATAAAATCGAGATATTGGATAATACCCCACAATACGGAGAAGAAGTAAAAAATATAGTGAACGATTTAGAAAAAAAGTTTTCGTCCAAAAATCGTGTCAAATTTGAATACTTCCATTTTCCCGAAAATCTTGGATACGGAGTTGCCAATAACCGTTCTATTTTAAAATCAAATATGGAATTTCATTTAGTTCTCAATCCAGATATTAAAATGATTCCGGAAACATTGGATTTATGCGTTCGTTATTTGGAAGAACATCCAGGCTGCAACGCGGTAGTTCCTTCAGTTTGGGATTGGGAGAGTGATTCTAATAAAAAACGTAATATGCAATTTTTAGTAAAATCTTATCCCACTGTTTTTGTATTATTTTTGAGATCTTTTGCACCGGATATTTTAAAAAAGGTATTTCGAAAGTATTTAGATCAATACGATCTAAGGGATAAGGATTGGAATCAAATTCAGGAAGACGTATCTTTAATCAGCGGTTGTTTTATTTTTGCAAGAACAAAGTCTTTAAAACAAATCAGAGGATTTGACGAAAGATTTTTTTTGTATTTCGAGGATTTTGATCTTTCTATGCGTTTGAAGAGAAAGGATTACTTTCCAAAGATTCAAATTTATCACAAAGGTGGAAATTCGTCTAAAAAAGGCTTTTTACACGTAAGACTTTTTGTCATTTCTGCAATCCGTTTTTTTATGAAATTCGGTTGGAAACTAATTTAAAACATTATAAAATTCTACTTTTTATATATAAAATACTTGAATGAAACGTAATCTGATTTCGATGGTTTTGACTTTACTTACGGTCGGGATTCTATTTTTGATTCAGGTTCGATTTGGACTTCCTATAAATATTGCCATTATGAATTGTATTTTCGTTTTGGCCGCAGTATTTTGGGTTCTTGAACCTATTCCTGGATACGCCACTTCGATTCTTGTAATTTTTTTAGAAATTATTTTTTTTGCAAATCCTATCGGTGTTTCTTATTTTGAGTTTCCTCGAAATAAAAATCCATCAACTGCGGTCTTTCTTTCTTCTTTGGCGGATTCTTCTATCGTATTATTTTTAGGAGGATTTGTATTAGCAAAAGCTTGTGTAAAAACAGGCCTGGATCGTTTTTTTGCCAATAGAATCATTCGTAGATTTGGGGTTAAAAGTCATCAAGTACTTTTAGGTTTTATGTTTACCACCGGATTTATATCAATGTGGATGAGTAATACTGCGACTACTTCAATGATGATCGCTCTTTCTTTTCCTATGTTGCAGATGTTGCCGGAAAAAGAACCCTTTCGAAAAGCTTTGATATTGGGGATTCCGTTTGCGGCGAATATAGGAGGGGTAGGAACTCCAATAGGATCTCCTCCAAATATCATAGCGATGGGAATTTTAAGACAAGAAGGTATTGTTGTTTCTTTTGGGACTTGGATGTTTTTTGCGGTTCCACTTGTAATCGTTTTAATTTTATTTGCTTGGTTACTTCTTATGAAATTGTTTCCACAAAAAGACTTACTTGAATTAGTAGTTGAGTTTCAAGAGCCAGAAGAAGGAACTAAATCTTTTTCATTTAGAATAACTACAGTGATTTTTTTGGGAACGGTTCTTCTTTGGTTTACAGAAAATTTACACGGAATTCCTGCGGGGGTGGTTGCGCTTCTTCCTTTAATTTTATTTCCTGTATTTGGAATTTTAAATGAAAAAGATATTAACTCATTAGATTGGTCCGTTTTACTTTTGATTGCTGGTGGAATCGGAATTGGGGTGGGTTTTCAACAAAGTGGGATGAAGTTTTGGTTTTCTGAATTTTTAAAACCTATTATAAAACCAGAATATTCAGTAAGTGTATTGTTTTTACTTTGTGTTTTGGCTCTTTTGTTAAGTACATTTATGTCCAATACGGCGGCGACGAATCTTCTGGTCCCGTTTGCATTTCCTCTTTCCACTATTGTTCTTCCCGAGTCAAATGTGTATCTTTTGGAAGTGTGTTTAGGAATTGCACTTTCTGCCTCTTTGGCAATGTCTCTTCCTGTAAGTACTCCTCCCAATGCAATTGCATACTCGGTTGGAGGATTTGAAATTAAAGATATGATTCAAGCAGGTTTGCCGATTGGAATTTTGGGATTAATTTTGGTCTTAGCGGGATATTTTATATTTTTATAATTTTTTTTTAAGAATCTATTTCAAAATCTTAGGATGGATTTTGTTTTTTTTGAATATTCAATAAAATATGTCAGTTTCTATAGAAAATGTCACATTGAATAATTTATAGTTTTTTAATATTTCCTTATTGTTATTAGTTTGAATGGAGTTCACTCATTTTCAAAATTTATCTGCGAAATCGTAATAGTTTCTATAAATTAAGCATCTCGGAGCGATTTATACACTTTTGAATAATAGAGTGGTTAAAAGTTAGTTTTTTTCTATTAAAAAGAATAGAGTTTTTGAAAAATTCCATAGTGACATTAACAAAACTGCTTCAATTGCCGGTTTCCTTAAAATAGAAACAGATGGAGAATTAATTTTTCAACAATTCTAATAAAGAAAATCGTTTGTAGATATAGATTTCTAAACAACTCTAATATTAAAAATTATATGAGTTTTTACATCTTTATGAAATTAAAACATTTCGTTTTTATAGTTGTTCGATAGCTCTTGGGACAACTCATAATATTTTGTATTCAAATAGACATTTGCAATAAAAATTCGCGATATTCTATTCTCTAGTTTTGAATAGAATCATAAATTCTTATATATTTGCCTTTTAAAATCGGAAACAGATTTTTATTTTATTTCGCTTTTGTTGTATCGTTTTCAAATCAAACTGATTCCTACTGATTTTTTACTTCTCATATCCACAACTATAAAATAAAATATTTAAAATTCGGCCTCTAAAATAGAGATTGTTTTTAAATTTATAATAATTTTATTATATAGAAATTGTTGAGGTCTTCAATTTACGCCTGAGTTTGTTTAGATACGAAAATTTATTATATATTTTTTAATAGAAGTTATCTCAAAAATATCTTAAAGTGATTGAAATCGACATTTTAAATAAAAATAAAGTGATTCTAATATAAATCTACTTAAAAGATTTTGAATTTAGAAAATCTTTATAAAACTATCCCCATCAAATTTCTGCCCGAAATCGATCTCTGTTTTGTGATCACCATTCATAAAATTAAAAAAAATCCCTTTAAATTTTGGGAACGAATTTTAAAAAATCTCAAGAACAAGAAGTTCTAAAATTTCTTGTTTTTTTCTTGCAATTTCCCATATTTATGGGACTGTAAATATGTGAAAACTACACTGGAAATACCGGATTTACTATATAAAAAAGCAAAAATAAAAGCCGCAGAAAGGGGAATTTCCATGCGGGCTTTGGTAATTGAGGCTTTAGAATATAATCTAAAGACAGAAGAGGTCTTCAAAAAAGAAAAGACGGCCTCTAAGTTTGTCACGAACTCTTATGGATGGCCCGTTCTTTCTAAAAAGAAAGGTGTCAAGGTAACTAACAAAGTTATCAATACAATTAAGGAGGAAGAAGGTTAAGTGAAATATCTTTTAGATGTGAATGTTTTGATTTCCTTATGTGACTCTAATCATGTTTTTCATGAAAAAGCTTGGAAATGGTTTGATCGAAAGGCTAGAAATGGTTGGGCTACTTGTCCGATCACTCAGAACGCTTTGGTTAGAATTATGAGTCATTCCTCTTATCCAGGGAATCCTGGCGGAGTTGAGGTCGTTTCTGCCATTTTACATTCTCTTTTAAAAGTAAAAGGACATCAGTTTATTCCGGATAATATTTCCATCAATTCTTCTTTATTTTATTTGAATATAGTTTCTGTCAGTTCTAAACAAATTACGGACGTTTATTTATTGGCGTTAAGTGTTCATCATAAAGTCAAGTTTGCCACTTTCGATTCTAAAATTCCTTATGACTCGGTTGATCGCGGAAAAGAACATTTAGAGTTGATCGCCGCTTAGATTTTCCTTACAAAAGAATTTTTTTTCGAATCTTTCCATTCCATTTTTAAAGACGCTTGCTAATAAGGATCGATCGGATTCTTCGATTTAAGTTAAAGATAGCAAAAAAGAATTCTGAGAAATACTTGGAAGTTCCGGACGTAGCGTTTTATTACGGTTGGATCCGCCGTTAAAAACCAAGATAGGATTCTTTTTCGGATTTACTATGTTAAAAAAACTAAAATAAAAGTTATGAAAGAGTTTTTAGAAAGATTCATCAAACGCAGAAAAAGGATTCAAAACAAATGCAAGATCTTCTCTTAAAAGCGATTAGCGCCGAAGACGAATTACAAATTCAGGAACTCATTGCAAAGGGCGCCGATCCCAATCAAATGATCTATGTCCGAAGCCTTAAAGTCCCTCTTTGGTTTAGCGCTTTGCCGATTAGTTTCTCCGGAGGGGTAAAATTCAAATCGAACGCGTTACGCGCTCTTTTATCCTCGGGCGCGGATTTAAATGCTCTTTCCAATTCGGGTGAGAGCGCCATGGAAACCTTGCTTTATTATTGTAAGGACGATACTCGATTTGAAGAGTCCGCAAAAGCTCTACTGGATGCGGGTATAGATTTAAACGCACACAAGGAGGAGAGTAGTAGCATACTGAGAAGTGCGGTTTACGCAAAGACAGCGAGTGTACGAAAAGTTTCCTTTCTTCTCCAAGCGGGAGCAGACGTAAATCTCGCCGATAAAAAAAACGGGGAAACTCCTTTGATTCGTGCCTGTATCGATTCCGATACGAACGGGGAAGTGATGCTTGAAATCGTTCGACTTTTGATCCGAGCTGGTGCCGACGTGAACGCTCAAGAAACTTGGAAGGGTTGGTCCTCCTTGATGTGGGTCGCAAAACACGGAAATATGGAAGTGGCAAAGCTTCTAGCGGGCGCGAATTTAAAAGCGGAAAGTCTAAAGGGAGATACAAACTCTTATCTGATCGCCTATGAAAACAAACATCAGGATTTTGTTTCGTGGTTGGAAGAACAAGGAGCCAAAGATACGAGCGATCGGATGTTTCGGATTTTGCAACGGGATTATATTCAAAAAAGTGCATGGTCAGAATCGGTCGACGCCGGTTTGAAAGCCATTAAAGCTTTTCCGGAAGACGGGATCGTATGCAATCATCTTTCGTTTGCGTATCGAAACTTAGGTAGATATGAAGATTCCGTTTCTTGGGCTCGCAGATCTCTCTCGTTTTCCTTCGATCTGGAGGCTCTGAATCTACTGATCGCAAATTACATCCATTTACAAAAATCGGATCTTGCAATTTTAGAATGTAAAAAATATCGAACTCAGATTTTGGAAAGTGGAAAAGACATCGGACAAGTGTTCACGAATCTATTGGTGGCGTATTTCATAGAAAACCGGTCTCAGGAAGCGATCGATTTTTTAGGCGATCCGTGGAAGATTCAAACGCAAGAATCGGTCTTCTTTCTAAATTTGGCCTGTATTTATGTAAAATTGGAAAATCACTCTTCGGCAATCCGAAGCCTATTTGAGGCTGTTCGTCTCAAGTATCCGATCGAAAAATTAAAAAAGGACGAGGATCTGAAACCTTTGACGGAGAATACGGCGTTTCAAATTTTGCTAAAAGGAAATTTTGAGAGGTTGGAGAGTGAAACGTTCTTTCTAGAAAACGATTGTGTCGAATTGGTTCGGGACCGTTTACAAGTGGAAGAACGTAAAATGTTCGAAGGAAAAGAGATCCAAAGAACTCGTTTCGAATTTTCGCTTCCTTACGAGGTCTTGCTTAAATATGCCGAATTCAAAGACCATTATATTCAATCCGGTTGGGAGTTGAAGTCGGATCGACTTTCACCCGTTGAGGAAGATCTGGTGGTGGAGCTTGACGACGTTCTAAAGAAGTTTCAAACCGATCAAAAGATCGGGGCAATTTTATTGGAATGGGATTACGAAGAGGAGGACTATTCGTATTATCTTTGTATTGAAACCTATCAAAGCCTAGAAAAGGCTCGAAATAGATATTCCTCGTATCAAGGAACCAATAAAAACACGATTTTTGAATGTAATCTAGAAACTATGTATAGAATTTATTCTAAAGGATCGTTTGAGAGAGTGGTGGAGCGTGTGATGAACGGAGAAGGTTTTCGTAAGAAAGAAAAATTATCCCCGTTTTTTTTCGTTCATGCAGAACACGATTCCGGAAACGAGTTTGGGATCGAACGGAGCATTTCATCTTCTTGAATGAGAGAGATTTTGTAATCGAAGAATGACTATTTAGAATTGAAGAGGAGAACGGAATTTCACTAGGACCTATCTTCTGTTTTTTCGAATCGATGGATCAATCTGAACTTTATTTTTGAGTTGAAGACGTTTTCGTAAAAACGAAGTCTACAAATTTTGATGTAATTCCGTTTGTAAATTGGCGTCCTTTCGAATCCCGTTCCGTTTAATTTTTTATGTTTGATTGGAGAGTTCAACCAAGATTCGATCTGTTTATTTTGGTTTCTGGATGACTTCTATTTAGATTTTGATTTGAATTTTTCAAACGCAGAGAAAGTAAAAGGCGATTCTCTCGAAAAAAAATCTTTCCAATCCTAAGCGAATGGAATAGTTTAGCACCAGTGCTTTTTTTGTTCCCGATTCTTCGAAGGTTTCGAATTTTAATACTGAAGCTTTTTGGATTCTGCTTCTTCTGCGGATTGGGACTTCTTTCCTGTCTTCCTGGATTTTTAAAGGAGTCTAGTACCGAAAATTCTCAGGTCAATTCATCATCTACTTTTGAGACTCTTCAAGACAAGATCGATTCCGTTTTACACCCAGATCATAATCAAGATCCAGGGCTTCTCAAGTTACTTGCTGGAGGAGACGTTATGTTCAATTGGGGTATTCGGGATACAATTCGTAAACACGGAGAGATTGCGCCGGTAGAAGGTCTTAGACCACTTTTTAATGAAGCAGACTTTAGAATGATCAATTTGGAAACTCCGATAGTTGCTTCTAAGACGGAAGAATCTAAAAAAGCTTATATATTTACGGCCCACGAAAAAGATTTAAATTCTCTCAAATATTTGGGAGTGGATATGGTATTTTTAGGAAATAATCATTCCTTTGATCATGGGCAACAAGGAATGAACGAGACTTTAGATATATTAAATAAAAATAATATTTTATTTGTAGGCGCGGGAAAAAAACTTCCTGAAGTCTTAGAACCTTTAAATCTAAATCTAAAAGGTTCGGATCTGCGAATCCATTCCGTGACCGCAATCGCCGAACAGACTCACTATGCTACTGCGACAAGATCTGGAGTGGCTCCTTTTTTATTTCCTTCTTTGAGAGCTACGTTTTTTGAAAAAAATATTCTTCCTAAAAATCATTCTACTCCGGTTCGTATTGTTTCTTTACACTGGGGTGTGGAATATTCTCCGTTTCCGACCTCAGATCAAAGAAAAATAGCGAGATCCTTGATCGATTCCGGCGTAAAGATAGTGATCGGTCATCATCCTCATATTCCTCAGGGTGTGGAAGTTTATAAAGGAGGGGTGATTTTGTATTCTTTAGGAAATTTGATTTTTGGAAGTAGAAATTCTTACCTCAATCACAATTTGATCGCTATTTTGCATATTCGTAATAATCATTTAGAACGTGTTGAGCTGGTACCTATTTTCGGAAAATTCCAAAAAGAAGATCATAAGATCCGACCTGTAAAGGGAGTAGAAGCACAGGAGTTCTTACATGAAATTGCAGTTCTTTCTGCTGAACTGGGAACAAAACTCAGGGTAGAAGGAGATAGAGCCTTTCTAGATCTTCCGACAAATTCTACCTTGACCCCTGTCTCTAAACGCAAAAAATAGGCTAAATTATCGGTTCTTCTGCTCGTCGCAAACCGCAGACGGGCTATAACCATAGGAGAAACTTTTGAGAAACTACGAACTCACCACAATTACACGTGTGAGCTCTCGGGAAGTTGCAAAGTCCGAAATTCAGGAAACTTTGAAAAAACATTCCGTGAGCGTCACAGCCGAAGAAGATTGGGGCCAAAGAAAACTCTGGCATCCGATTAAACATGAAGAACAGGGAATCTTTCACCACTATAAATGTAGCGCAGATCCAAACGCCATTGAAAAAGTGGAAAAGGAATTCTTAATCAATCAAAATATTCTTCGTTCTATGGTCGTTCGCCTCCATGGCTAATGATATTAATAGAGTAACTTTAGTCGGGCGTTTCACGCGCGACCCTGAATTCAAATCGATCAATGGAACCTCTTTGGTAAACTTTTCCTTAGCAAATGGTAGAACCTATGTGTCTAACGGAGAAAAAAGAGAAGAGTCCCACTTTTTCGATTGTGAAGTCTGGGGAAAACCGGCTGATATTATTCAACAATACTGCAAAAAAGGAAAGCAGATTGCTATTGAAGGAAGATTGAAACAAGATACATGGGAAACTCCAGAAGGAAAAAAAGCGTCTCGAATCCGGATTGTTGTAGAGAATTTTCAACTTCTAGGTTCTAAAGACGATTCTTCAAGTGGATCTTCTGTTTCCTCTTCTCCAGCATCTGCTGGAGGAAATTCATATCCATCTTCTCCGGAATACTATAACGCCGCAGCGGATGGTGGTGACGACGACATACCGTTTTAATGAGGTAATTTATGAGCGAGAATGAAATTAAAGAAGAACGTTCCGAAAGACCGGAGCAAGGTGACCTTTCCGCAGAAATGGAAGGGAAACCACAGAGAAAACAGAATAAATACAAGAAAAAAGTCTGCCGTTTTACTGCAGATCCAGAGCTTGCCAAACAAATCAATTATAAGAATATCGAACTTTTGGAAAGATTTATTACCAATCGTGGTAAAATCATTCCTAGAAGAATTACCGGAACCAGCGCTCGTTATCAAAGGGTTCTTGCACGAGAAATTCGCAAGGCGAGAAGTATCGGTCTTCTACCTTACAAGGTAAATTGAGGTACGAACATGAGAGTGATCTTACAAAAAGACGTTATTAATTTAGGAGATGCAGGAGATCTAAAGGAAGTTGCAGACGGTTATGCTAGAAACTTTCTTTTTCCTAAAAGACTTGCGGTTCGTGCTAACGAAGGAAATACAAAAGCCGCTCTTCACCAAAAGAAGTTAGGTGAACTCAAAAGAGAAAAACGTAAAAAAGCGATGGAAGACGTGGGCGGGAATCTGAACGGTAAAGAATACGAGATTCTAGTAAAAACCGGTGGAGGAGAGAAGTTATTCGGAGCCGTAACTCCGATCGACGTGGCCTCTATTCTGAAAAAGAACGGCTTCGAATTGGATAAAAGAAAAATCGAAATCGCTGAGCCAATCCGTAATTTAGGTTCCTATAAAATCAAGATTCGTCTTGCAGAGGGAATTCAACCTACAATTACTCTACACGTTAAAAAAGAAGAAGAGTAATTTTTATTTAAGGGACCATGCAGTCCGACTCCTTATATGAACCGGAATCCGAAAAAGCCTTTTTAGGATTCTTGCTTCTTAAAGGAGCAGATAATCTAATCGACATTCCGGTTGCTCCGGAAGACTTTTATGTAGATCTGCATAGAAGAGTTTATCGAGCAATCGGAGATCTTGTAGACAAACGGATTACTATTGATCCGGTTTCTGTTTTAAACTTTCTCAAAGAAAACTCTCTTCTCAAAGACGAAGAAAAAGAATTTAATTATATCTATTCTCTTTACCGAGACACGGTAGTTACTCAACCACTTGCTTACTACGCGGTTAGGATCAAACGTTTTTCCGAAAGAAGAATGTATTCCAAGATTCTTCAAGAATCTTTGGAACTGATCCGCAAAGAACCTGGAGACAACGAATCCGTTTTTAATACGGTTGAAAAAAATCTTACCGAAATTTCCAGAAACATAGACGCTAAGGGTCTTCTTCCGGTCTCCTCTGATAAGGCCGCTCTTTCCGATTACATCATGGAAATCATGAAAAATCGGGGACAGATCACCGGTCTTCGCACCAATTTTACTAAGTTAGACGAAGCCACTTCTGGTCTGAAAGAACACGAACTGATGATTTTGGCGGCTCGTCCCGGTAACGGTAAAACTACATTTGCTCTGAACATAGCGTCTAACGTGGCTTTGGTGTACAATCAACCGGTTGTTATATTTTCTTTAGAGATGAGTCGGATTGAACTTCTCCTCAAGATGGTTTGTGCCGATTCCCAAGTAGAATCGATGAAACTGAAAAAATCGGAACTTACCAGAGCAGACGCTCCTAAACTTTTAGAATCTATCGTTCGTGTTACTGCTGCTCCGATCTACATAGACGATTCTGGTGGTTTGACGATAGACGATTTTAAAGGTAGGGTTCGTAAACTTTTGACCACCGAAAAGATTGGTCTTATCGTTGTGGACTATCTACAACTTATGAGCGATCCTAAAAATAAAGACGGTGGTCGTCAGCAAGAGGTAGCTTCCATTTCTCGTTCTCTTAAACAAATGGCAAAAGAAGCCAGATGTCCTATCATCGCTCTTTCTCAGATGTCTCGTGCGGTGGAGCAGAGATCTAAGGATCAAAAACCTCAACTCTCCGACTTACGGGAGTCAGGTGCAATCGAACAAGACGCGGATATCGTTTCTTTTATCTATCGAGAAGAAAAAGTAAAAGGAGAAGACGAAATCAGTCCGGAGATGAGAGGTAAGGCGGAAATTATCATCGCTAAAAATCGTTCTGGTCCTATTGGTTCTTTTCATCTTGCTTTTAGGCCCGAGCTTAGCAGATTTGATAATATAGATTAATTTTATAAGTTTTTGATAGGAAACAGAAATCATTGAAACATTGGATTCAGGAAAATTATAAAAATCGTTCTTGGGCTGGAGAATTAAACGAATCTCAAGAAGGTAAACAGATCGTTCTTTTTGGCTGGTCTTTTCGTTTTAGAGATCAAGGTGGTGTGATCTTTATCGATCTTAGAGATAGAACCGGTATCATTCAAGTTGTGGCTCGTAAAGAACTTCTGGGAGATTCTTTCACTCTTGCAGAAAAGGTTCGTTCTGAATACGTTTTGGCGGTCAGAGGTACTCTTAAAAAAAGAGATTTAGAATCTATCAATCCTAGAATGCAAACCGGGACGATCGAAGTGGTTCTGGATCAATTAGAGATTTTGAATGTTGCCAAAACTCCTCCGTTTTCTTTAGATGAGTTTGATGAAGTTTCCGAAGAATTAAAATTAAAATATCGTTATTTGGATTTTAGAAGAGAAGAACTTAAAAACCGGATGATCAAAAGACACGAGTTTATATTCGCAATTCGTAATTATCTTAACAAACGTAAGTTTGTAGAAATAGAAACTCCTATCTTAAACAAGTCTACTCCAGAAGGTGCGAGGGATTTTTTAGTTCCTTCTAGACTCAATCCAAATCAATTTTATGCCCTTCCTCAGTCCCCTCAAATCTTTAAACAAATTTTAATGGTCGGAGGTATGGAACGTTATTTTCAGATCGTAAAGTGTTTTAGAGACGAGGATTTACGCGCGGATAGACAACCTGAGTTTACTCAGTTAGATATGGAGTTTTCTTTTGTTAGCCAGGAAGAAATTCTTTCCGAAATTGAAGGACTTGTTGAGACGATTTATAAAGAAGTTTTTAATATTCAACTTTCCATTCCTTTTCCAAGAATGACTTATAATACCGCTATGGAAGAATACGGTTCTGACAAGCCAGATCTTCGTTTTGGTATGAAACTCGTGGATGTTTCTGAAATTGTAAAAGATTGTGACTTCAATGTTTTTGCTGGTGCCGTAAAAAACGGTGGAACCGTTAAGGTGGTTTGTGTCCCGGGTGGATCTATCATTTCTAGAAAAGAAATCGAAGATTATACCGCGTGGTTAAACAGGGACTATAAAGCCAAGGGTCTTGCGTATATGAAACACGGAACCGAAGGTTTGGAATCCACCATTACAAAACGTTTTAAAAAAGAAGAATTAGAGGCCATCTCTAAGGCGTGTGGTTCTAAAGAAGGAGATATGCTTTTTTTCGGGGCGGACGAAAGGGAGATCGTCAATCATTCATTAGGTGCTCTTCGTTTGAAACTTTCAGAACGTTTTGAAACTCCTAAAGAAAATGAAATCAACATCACTTGGATTGTGGATTTTCCTATGTTCGAATGGAATAAAGACCATAAACGTTGGGATGCACTTCATCATCCGTTTACTTCTCCTTCGGATGAGAGTATTCCATTTTTTGAATCTATGGAAACCTTACAAAAAAACGCAGGAAATGCCACGGCAAAAGCGTATGATCTTGTGATGAACGGAGTTGAAATCGGAGGTGGTTCGATTAGGATTCATTCTAAAGAGATTCAAAACAAAGTGTTTCAGGTTTTGGGGATTAACGAAGAAGAAGCCAAAGAGAAATTTGGGTTTCTGCTGGAAGCCCTCGAATTTGGTGCCCCACCTCACGGTGGTTTGGCGTTTGGTATCGATCGTATGTTGATGCTTCTCACCGGAGGAAAATCAATTCGGGACGTGATCGCTTTTCCTAAAACTCAAAAAGGTCTTTGTCTGATGAGTGAATGTCCTTCTCCCGTTGAAGAGAAACAACTTCAGGAATTGAAGATCAAACTCGCAAAGGTATAAACTTATTTCCACGCGCAAAGAACAGTTTAACTTCGAGAATCAGGATCTGTATCGTAAGGTCTGTGGTATCAACGACGAAGGTGTCAAAATTCTCGAAAAACAACTCGAGATGGATATTATTCCGAGAGGAAACGGTTTTCAGATTGAGGGTGAATCCGCAAAAGTAGAATTTGCATTAGATTTCTTTAAAAAGTTAGAAGCTAATTACTTAGAACGTCCCGATCGGGATTTTATCGATTCATTCGATTTTGCTTATATTCTAAAAGATGCAGGTAAGGAGCTTCGCAAAAAGAAGGCGAGGGAAACCGAACCGGAAAGAATTACCCCTTGGAAGCCGAGTGATAAAATTCTCACCACGTATCGAGGAAAACATATTTTTCCTCGAACTAGAAATCAGGAAATTTATTTCAGATCTTTTCAGGAAAATTTGATCACGTTTGCATTAGGTCCTGCCGGAACCGGAAAAACGTTTCTTTCGGTCGCGACCGCTTGTCGTTTTTTGCAAAGTGGTACTATCGATAAGATCATTCTAACTAGACCCGCAGTTGAAGCGGGTGAAAATTTAGGTTTTTTACCAGGAGATCTCAATCAAAAAGTGGACCCTTATTTACGTCCGGTTTATGACGCTTTGGGAGAATGTATCGGGGCAGAAAAGACTCAAGAGTATATCTCTTTAACTAAAATCGAAATTGCTCCTGTTGCTTTTATGCGAGGTAGGACTCTTTCTAATGCGTTTATCATTTTGGATGAGGCACAGAATTGTACTCTGGCACAACTTAAGATGATTATGACTCGTTTAGGAAGAAATTCTAGAATGTGCATTTCTGGTGATTCTACTCAAATTGATTTGGATCATGGACGTTCTGGGTTGGAAAAAGTGGTGACTTTATTTAAAAACACAGATCAAATTGGAATGGTCTTTTTTGGTAAAGAAGACATTACCAGACATCCTCTTGTGGAAGTGATCGTTCGTAAATTCGAGGAGTTGTAATCGTATGTCCAGTCCGGGAGAACAGGTCGAGTCTGCTATGGCTTGGATTACGGATACCCTTACTAGGGTCCGTTCGATTTGGTTTGTACGAAGATTTCAAATCGTTTTAGTTCTTATTACTCTTTTGACTGTTACTTGGATGCTTGCCATTCCGTTTTTTGGTCAGGATAAGATGGATCTTTCTCCGGATGGATTGTATTCGGAAGGTAAAACTGCGCCTGAAAAAATCATCTCCGCCAAAGAAATTGTCTATGAGGACGAGGATAAAACCAAGGCAAAAAAACTAACCGCTTATCAATCTGCTCCTTTTGTTTTTGATCGAGACTTTGGGGTTTTACAAGAACAGATCAATAATTTCATTCAAGAGGATATGGAGAATTTTCGTTCCTTCAAACCAAGCGCGGAAGGTAGGATTTATCCGGAACTTTTAAGCGTGGTTCCTCGTTGGAAAAACCGTTCTAAAGAAGAGATTGAACTTTTATATAAAATTCCAGGTAAAGGAAAACTTAAGGATCTTATTCAACAATATTCTAATTTAGTATTTTCTTCTTTTTGTATATTACGCGATTTACCTCCGGACTACGCCGCTTTAAAAACTTCGGGCGCGAGAGTACGTAATCAAGGAATCAAGGAGCAAATTTCTAATTTAGAAGGTGCTTATGTAATTCCTAGATCATTTTTATATAGAGATCCAGATACAGTCAATACGCTCAATCGTATGGCTCAGGAAAAACTTTCCCGTATGGACTCCGAAATACTTCCGATTATTCAGAAAATTTCCTTAAGTTATATCTATTCTAATCCTTCCTGTTCTTATAATTCGGAAGAAACTCTTTCCGCCAAACAATTTGCCGCGGATAGGGCGGAGCCGATCAATTCTAGAATTTTGGCCGGAGAGGTAATCGTTAAATCAGGAGAAATTATTACTCCCGAAATATTCAAAAAGTTGCAGATTGTAAACACTTATGCTACACGGGCAAACTTTGCTTCTATCGTTTCTATTTTACTCATTCAGACTGTATTTGTAGTTATCATCTATATTTTTCTTAAAAAGTACAATCCAAAACGTTTGAACGACGTTTCGAGTAACGTGATCGTTTTTTCTCTAATCTGGGTTTTGGTATTGAGTTGTACGGTTGCTTCTAAGATCTTTTTTAATTTTGAAACTAAATACGATTCTATTTTTTATTTTGCTCTGTTTGTTCCTGTTGGAATGGTTTGTTTGATTATCAGTTTTATCTACGACGAACAACTTTCGATTGCTATTGGGTTTTATCTTTCCTTTTTCATTTTTATGGCCTCTCATTATAATCCTACTTCGTTTATGTTAGGGTTTGTTTCTTGTATTGTATCTGCTAGCTACGGTAGAAATCTTAAAAAACGGATCGATTTTATCAAAGCAGGTTTATATATTTCGGGGGTTCAGATCATCATCGCGTCTAGTGGTTATCTTTTTGATTCTCGTAACTATTGGGTGGCGATTCCAAGCGGTTCTTGGATCAAGGATTTGATCGAATCGAATATATTCAAATTATATGTTCTTTGTCTGATAAACGGTTTTGCCTGTTCTACAGCCGCACAGTTTTTACTTCCTATCTATGAGTATTTATTCAATGTTCCTACTCGTTTTAAATTGATGGAACTAGCAGATACGGGACATCCGTTGTTACAGGATTTACTTACTAAGGCGCCTTCTACATATACACATACTTTTATGGTCGCTGCTCTTTCGGAACGGGCCTGTCAGAATTTAGGTTTGGATTGGTTATTGACTAGGGTAGGAGTGTATTTTCACGATATAGGTAAAATTCCAAACGCAGGGTTTTTTGTGGAGAATCAGCATTTGATTCCCAAAAAAGAAAATATAGATAAAAATAATCCGGCGCTTGCAGCAAAAATTGTCATCGATCACGTGTTAGACGGAATTGAGATGGCAAAGAAGGCAAGGCTTCCGAGAGAGGTAATCGATTTTATTCCGGAACATCACGGAACTTCCACGATGGCGTTTTTTTATCACAAGGCTTTGTCTGAACTTTCGCCTACTCAAAAAAAGAAATTAAAAAAACAGGATTTTCAATATCCAGGACCCAAACCGCAGAGAAAAGAAACCGCTATCGTAATGATTGCGGATTCTCTTGAAGCCGCTTCTCGTTCTTTGGACGAAATTACTCCGGAATCTTTGGATAATCTGATTACTAAAATTATAGGAATTAAACTCTCTGAAAATCAGTTAGACGAATGTGGGCTGACCTTAGGCGATCTAGAAGTAATCAAGGCTTCGTTTAAGGAAGTGTTGTTGTCTAGTCTTCATTCTAGACCTAAATATCCTAGTATGGAAGCCACCAAAGCATTAGAAAAAAAGAATGCGGTGGAGAACGGACACAAACAGATTAAAAACATTTCGGGGAAAACAAACTGATTTCTGATTTAGTTTCTATCTCCAATGACTATGGGGAAATTTTTTGGTGGAATGAATCAGAAGTACTTATGAATTGTAAGATTCTTTTTCGTAAAGAATTGAATGATTCTGAGTGTGAACTGAGTCTTTTGCTTGTTGGAGATTCGGATATGAAGGAAATCAATCGTCTACGTCGTGGAAAAGATAAAACCACGGACGTACTTTCTTTTCCTTTGGAGTTTGATTTTTCTCCCTTACAAAAGATACTTCCAAAAAATACTAGTTCTGATCAGAAAATGTTTCCACCAGTTGCGTTAGGCGAAATTGTAATTTCAATAGATACACTTCAAAAACAAGCAAAAGAAATTGGTCATTCCGAAAAAGACGAGTTTTATCGATTATTGGTTCACGGATTTTTACATCTCTTAGGTTATGATCACGAACGGGGAGATAAAGAGGAACACATTATGAAATTGAAGGAAGACGAATGTCTGGAAATTCTCCAGGGGCTCTGAAAAAAATCCGAGGAATTGTATTAGAATCTAAAACGATTCAGGAAGGAGACGCGCTCATTCGTTTGCTTCCTGAAGCTGGTTCTGTGGAAAATTTTCGCATTCGTGGAATTCGGAAAAGTAAAACTAGACCAATCGCTTCTGTAGAGCCAGGTTCGCTTTCGGATGTGGATTATTATCATTCCAAAAATAAAGAGACGCATAACGTAAAAGAGATTTCTCTAATCAATCGATTTGACCGCGCTAAGTCTGGTTATTTAGGAACTGTACTCGTATCTTATCTCGTGGAACTTGCATCTTCATTTACGCCAGATGGAGCTGAACATCCAGGAGAGTTTCGTTTATTGTTTGGGGCTTTGGAAGAATTAGAAGAAAATGGTATTTCTATTTTAATTTTACCTTTTTTTAAATTACGTCTTCTTGTATCTGGAGGATTTCTTTCTAAGGAACTGATATGTCATTCTTGCGGGGCTGAGTTGAAAGAGATGACATTCGTTACATTACAAACTACTCCGCTGGAATTGATCTGTGGAAATTGTCTTTACGGAGACAGAAATGATTTAGGTTGTGTGCAATGGATTCAAACGTTTTTGATGCTTAGGTTTCGAGACTTAAAAGAAAGAGAAATATCCGTTGAAAACATTCTGGACTTAGACAGAATTTGTAATCAAATGCTCGAACCAATTTTAAGAAAGAAATTAAAATCTGCGCCGACCTTATACGAAGCGCTTGGAGAAAATCTTGGAAAGTTTTCTTAAGACGATGCTTTTTATCTTTTATTTCTGCGTGCTTTTGTTCTTTACGATACTGGATATTCGTTGGGATCAAAAAGTTCCAGTTCAAATTTCGGTTGTAGAAAAAAGTGAGGATCGTGGAAAAAGATCAATACTTGTTTCTACGATGGATTTGAAAAAAATGGTATTCAGAGAATTAGAAGTAAGTTGGGAAAATTTACGGAAGAAAAACATTTTCTATGAAGGTAAATAAAATCAATTCAAGTCTTAAAAGACGGGTTTGTATAAAACTCGAAAAGATCGTTTTTATCGATAAAGTAATTTTTATGAAAGAAATCAAAACAAAAAGATTCGATGGGGGAAGAGTCCCCCTCGCTTCAGACGCGTTATACGAATTTATTCGCAATCGACCTAAAACCTATTTATTAACCCCTAATTACTTGAAACGCGTCTTACGCTACCCCCTCGCCGGGAAATACTTTTGTGTGCTTCCCGGACCTGGTTTTACTGAGATAAGTGGTAGTTCTCACATTTTACAGTGGAATTTAAATAAAGTGGTAGTTCCCACATTTTATGAAAGATCGCTCATCTCAGCTACGCAGAGAAACAACGCTAACGCTTATGTTTGTCTCGCTCTCTATGGATCGCTCGACATATGAAAGAAAATGAAACACTGAAACAAATCGTATTAAAAACACTAGAAGAAAGTGTTAATTCTTTAATCAGCTCATTTCCAGAGGTTGAAAAAGAAGCTTTCAAAATTAAAATTGAATACTCTAGAGATGAAAAGTTTGGGGATTATTCTACTTCATTTGCATTAGAAAATTCTAAATTACTAAAAAGAAACCCAATTCAAGTATCTAAGGAATTGGTAGAAATTCTACAAAAACGAACTGACCTTTTTGAAAAAGTGGATTTTACTCCACCTGGTTTTGTAAATTTCAGGATTTCCACTTCATTTCTTCTAAATTATATAGAAACCTCTGTTCTTTCTGGAAATTATTTTCCGAAAGTGGATCTTCCACTCAAGATCAACTTAGAGTTTGTTTCAGCAAATCCGACTGGCCCGCTCAATATAGTGTCTGCAAGGGCAGCTGCCAATGGGGATACGATGGCCTCTCTTTTAAAAGCAATCGGTCACAATGTAGATAAAGAATTTTATATCAATGATTATGGAAATCAGGTTTTTTTGTTAGGAGTTTCGACGTTAGTTCGAATTCGAGAATTAAAAGGGGAGGAGGGAACTCAACAAGAAACGACTGATGATACTCCGATTGAAATTATTTTAGAAAAAAATATATTACCCGCCGAAGGATATCGAGGTGAATATATTAAAGATATTGCAAGTAGTTTATTAAAAGATCCTAAAAAAAATGTAACGATTGAAAATTTATTAAAACAAAAAAAATACAAAGAACTCGCAGAGTTATGTGCTGTTTGGACCATAGAAAATAATCTAATTTGGCAAAGAAAGGATTTGGATGCGTTTGGAGTGGAGTTTGATTGCTATTTCAGTGAACGCACGTTACACGAAGCGGACAAGGTTCTTTCTGTAATGAAAGATTTGGAAAAATCCGGAAAGATATTTCAAGAAGATGGGAAAAAAGTGTTCCGTTCCACTGAATACGGCGATGACAAGGATAGGGTCGTTGTTCGGGACGACGGAAGACCTACGTATTTACTTGCGGATATTGCTTATCATAAGGATAAAATCGAACGCGGATACGATAAAATTTATGATATATGGGGACCAGATCATCATGGATATATCTCCAGACTTTCCGGAGCAGTACAATCTCTTGGATATAAAAAAGAAAATTTTAAAGTAATTATTTCTCAACAAGTCAACCTACTCGAGTCCGGACAAAAAGTAAAAATGAGTAAGCGTGCGGGCTCTTTTCAAACGATGAGTGATCTTATCGGATTTTTAGGAAAACACGGCAAAGACGTAGGACGTTATTTTTTTGTGATGCGTTCTTTAGACGCTCCGCTTGATTTCGATTTAGATCTTGCTAAAGATGAGTCGGATAAAAATCCGGTTTTTTATCTTCAATACGCTCATGCTAGAATCTGTTCGATCTTTAAAGAAGTGGGTGACCAAACTTCTAAAGAAGCGGCAGCTATATTAGAAATGTCTGAAGAACGAAAGAGACTTCTATTTTGGATAGCAAGATTTCCGGAAGAAATATTTGATTCTGCAAATGCGATGGAACCACATCGAGTTACGAACTATCTACAAAGTTTTGCAAAGGCGTTTACAAGTTTTTATTTAGCAAAAGATAATAGACTTAAAGACGCATCAAAAGAAGTACGTTTAGGATTGGCTAGGATATGTCTCGCCGCTAAAAATGTACTCGCCGAAGGGCTAAAGTTGATTGGAGTTTCCGCGCCGGAAAGGATGGAAAAAGAAAACTGATGTTTTCTCCTAAGATCATCATATTATCCACTGGTTCCGAACTTACTTCTGGAAGAAGTCAAGATACAAATTCCTCATGGATCGCAAACGAACTTTTTGGGATTGGATTTACAGTTTCCAAATTAGTCGTTTTACCCGATGATCCAGAAGCAATTTTAGAGGAGCTAAGAACGTTAGTCTCTCTTGCTACAAAGAAGAATCCTGTTCTACTAATTATGACCGGAGGATTGGGGCCGACGGAAGACGATTATACTCTAGAAGTGGTTTGTAAGTTAAAGGGAGTGTCTTCCGTGGAAAGTGTTGTCGCAAGACAAAGGATAGAGGCGTTTTATAAATTACGTGGAAAAAATTTTCAAGAATCGCTACAGACTGCGATTCGCCAAATATCCGTACCAAAAGACTCTACGATTTTAAACAATGAAGTTGGAATTGCGCCAGGTTTTATCGTATCTCTTGGAGAAAACGTACATTTAGGATGTATGCCCGGGGTACCTGGAGAAATGACTGAAATGTTTCGAGAGGAGTTTTCTACTTGGATTCTAAAGAAATATTCCACACGGGAATTACACTCAGGTTTTCGATTTATTTGGTGGATGAGTGAATCTCAGTTTCAGAAAGAATTTATATCTAAAGAAGAGTCCGTGACGAGTGGAAAAGTTATATGGGGAGTAGCGGCTAAAAGGGGATATATCCGTGTTAGCTTTCAATCCAACGAACGAGCGTTAGTTGATTTTTTGCTCAAAAAGTTAGATGAGATATATGGACCCAAATCTACACTGGATGTGTTTGAAGAACTTCCAAAACTATTGATCGAAAAAAAAATCACAGTAGGAACGGCAGAAAGTTGTACTGGAGGATTAATTTCCAAAATATTTACGGATAAACCTGGATCTTCAACTTATTTTTATGGAGGAGTAATTTCCTACGATAACGGAGTGAAAGAAGGGATTTTAGGAGTTAAAAAAAATACTCTAAAAGAGTTTGGGGCCGTCAGTATGGAAACCGCAAAAGAAATGGCAGAAGGAGCGTTAGTCGCTCTTGGTGTTGATTATTCTATTAGTGTTACTGGAATTGCCGGACCAGGTGGAGGAACTCCACAAAAAAAAGTGGGACTTGTATATTTTGGGATCGGACAAAAAAATGAGAAAACGGAAACTCACGAACATTACTTTCCTTTTCCTAGAAGCTCTTTCCGAGAATTTGCGGCTCATACCGGAATTTATCTTTTATACAATCGTTTAAAGAGGTTGGCATGAGACTGTTATCTGTAGTTGGATTCGGTTTATTTTTTTTAATATTGTTTTTTTATTTTCTGGGGAATCCGTATCCTACAGCCATAGGAATACAGAAAGTATGGGCGTTTTCTAAATCGGCTCATGCGGGAATGGCTCCCGATCCAAGATTTTTATGGAATCCGGAAGAAGAGATCAACGGATATAAATATGAAAATTCTTACTATACACTATCTTCTTCAAATGGAGTTGTATTTGATGATATAATAAAAATTGAATATCCTCTAAATACAAAAGGATATATAGAATACAAAAAAATAGGATCCGAGGTGAATTTTTATTCTCCTTCGAGAGAGATACTCTGGACTAAAGAATATAGAAGTTATCCAAGGGTCTCCCCTTCTGGAAATCTTGTGTTACTCATTGCAGGAGATCATAACCAAGTTCTACTTTCTGACATCAATGGAAATACCACTGGAGCGGGGAAAATAGACGGACGATTTTTGACGGACTATACATTTGCATCCGTATCTTTGATAACTGGAGTTTTATTTTCAGGAGGGGAATTGTTCGTTTTAGATTCGAAAGGTGCAATTCAAATCAAGAAAAATCTAGGTTCCGAAAAAAATCCAGTATTTGCCAAAAGTGTATCCTTATCGCCGGATGGAAGTAAAATTGCGATTCATCTTTTGAATACAAACCGAGATAGTGTGATCGTTTTTGGGGAAAAGGGAGAAGAGATTTTTTCCTTTGATTTAGATACGATTTATCCGCATAAACTTAATTTAGCAATTTCTAATACGGGAGAAATACTTGTTTCGACTCCCAATAGTATAGAATTTTACGACGTTTCCGGGAAAAAAATTCTGAATTTAAAACGAACTTCTAACAACGGTGTATATCAAGCGGTATATCACAATGGAAATTGGTTTACTGCCGAGTTAAATCAAGAAATCCTTTTTATTGATGAAGTAGGGAAAATTCTAAAAAAAGAAAAGATCCGTGGTTCTGATTTGCCCGTGCGATTTTTTCCTTCCGGCAAAAACGCTTCGGTAGTCTTAGAGACAAAAAAAGAACTATTTCTCTATCGAAATCTTTGATTTAGAGAATCGTCTTGAGCCTGTAACGTAGATTTATAATTAACAAATGTAAGGGTTTTTATAAATTACATTCTCGTTAAGTTATAAATTTTTGAATAAGCTTTTCATTGTTTAAAATCTATAGGGACACTTACATTTCAAAACGATCATTTGATGATGAATTATACTACTCATAACTATATAATAAGATACCTAATATTTTACATAGAATCAGCGTTTTGTGATAAAATTAACGGTACTCAATTTTCTAGAGATCAGTAATATACATAAATCTAAAAGTAATCATTTATATTTGACGATGAATATATATAAGTCATGCACAGCGGCTTCTTCATGTAGATATTCGTTTGTATTCCCCATGTAATATAAATTTCCATTTAAGTCATGTGCTATTCCATTACCAATTTTAAGTCTATTAGGAGCGCCTATTTGTCGTGACCAGATTAATTCTCCGGAAGGATTGTGTTTTGTAAAAAATAGATCTCGAATACCGGTAGAGTTTTCATGTACTTTTAATATATTTCCATTTGTAGAACCTATTGAATAGACATTTCCCTCAGTATCTGTATCTAGAGAAGAAATAGTAGTATGATAATTATTTTGAGGATCTTGGCTTTGTGCCGGGCCTAATTGTTGGATCCATTGAAGAACACCTAAAGAATTGTATTTTACCAAGGTTGCAAGATGAGACGTTCTGTCAGCACCGGATCCAAAATCAGCGTTGCTATTTCCACCTACAAAAACGTTTCCTAAAGTATCAACTGTTATAGTATTACTTTCAATTGATCTTGAAGGGAAACTAAGTTGAGCGAAAAATTGTTTGTTTCCATTATCGTTATCATATTTGAAAATAAAAAGATTTTTCACGCCGAAGTCATTTATCTCTGTATTCGTTTCAAAATTTGCGTTTCCCGAACCGGTTACATAAGTATTTTGAACTCTGTCGAAAGCGGCACATAGTGTGGAGATTTGAGTATGTCTACTAATGAAAAGTTGTCTGACCCAAGTTTGATTTCCTTGAGGATCAAATTTAGCTATAAATCCGTTCGCCCCTAATTCCGGACCTCCGAAAGGTCCGCTTGAAAACCCAACTACAAAAATATTTCCAGATGTATCTATATAAATACTTGTTGGAGTTGTTCTGGATTCTTTTTCCTGTGGGCCGGCTTGTGTAGTCCAATCTCTGGTTCCGTCCGAGTTGAATTTAATTACGAACATATCTTCTGAACTACGAAGTGGGTTGGGAAAAAATCCATCATTGCCCGTACTACCGGTAACGTAAACATTTCCGTTATGATCGACAGTCATAGCGCTAACATTCAATGCTACGTCAATAGCTCCAATTTGTTGAGTCCAGATTGTATTTTTATGAGAATCATACTTTCCTAAAATGAGATCTTTCATTCCGATTGGTCTCGGATTATAAACACCTCCATTGGTTTCACCAACTACGTAGATAAAACCATTTTGATCTACGTAGATACCTTTACTTGCCGTTTGAGCATTTTCAGCTCCGATTAATAAGGTCCAATCTAATCTTGAGTCAGATTGAGAATCTGAGTGAAGTGGATCGTTATTCTGTAAAAGAAAATCCGGAATTTTCAGTAGAAAATGAATCCAATAATCAATGTTTTCGGGGGCCGCTATACCAAACACATTGGTAGGTAAACAATTCGAAAATAAAATAAAAAGAAAAATTAAATAACGAACCAAGATAATTTCTCCTAAGATTTTATAATAACTAAATAAGATATAAGTGAATTTTTTAGATAGAAGTTTAATTAGAAATAGGGTAGTTTATCCTATTTCTAATATACTTAAGTAAAGAATAAATTTACGTTTCTTAGGGAGTATAACGTTTGTATAATAGATAAACAAGTAACGTGTGTCTATTAGTCATCGTTTATAATTGAATTGGTTAGAGATAATTACTAATCCCTATAAAATAAGATACTGTGAATTTTCATCGTAAAACACTATTTTAGTAGAAGATTTTGGTAATTTTTTATAAGTTATAGATAGTTGATGTAGATTCGGCCTATAAATCGGTTCCATAAAAGCTTGTTTTATCGTAAAAAAATAAAATCGAACTTAAGAAACAATTATGTTTTGGTATTCAGTATTTAAGAGTTTGTCCTAAAATCTTAAAAGAATTGTTTTTGAAGCTTTAATAAAATGTGATAGTTCCTACACTTTTAGCTTTTAAAACAACTTCTTTATAAAAGCTTAATTTTTAACGTTAAACTCATGTTATACGAATTTGAAAATGTTCAAACTTCGTAGATAGAAAGAGATTTATAACTTTTGTTTCCTTGTTTATCGAGTAAAGCGATGATTTCTGTTCTGGTATCTTTTTCTATGTTAAAAATCAATTGATCAGAAATTTCCCTACAAATGTATAAACCTCTACCATGGGAATCGGCGAGACCTGGAGGGAATCCTGTATTTTCGTCGACGGTAATATGACGATCTAAACGTTTTAGAATTTCCTTTTTATCTAAAGAACCAAAATGATCTCGGATTACAATGATAAAAGTGTTTTCGGCAATTCCGTAACCGATTTCAAAAAAATCAGACTCTGCGAGTTGAATGTTTTCCAGAGGGATCACAAGACCGCGGGAAGGTAGTTCGTATTGGTATTTATAATTTCCTTTAGAATCCCTTGGGGCTCGAATCATAGCGTTGGAAGTTAGTTCTTCTAAAATTTGATTGATCGCGTTAGGCGCTCCTTTCTCGATCAAAAACTTGGCAATTCGATTACAGATAAAATTTCTCTGTTCGTCCGAATAAATTCTTTTAAATACGATTCCGTTTGGGTGAGGAACCGAAAAATCCTTATCTTCTGGTTCCGATTCTTGAATTACAAAATCGGTTCCGAAATATTTTTCTACTCCAAATATATCCTTAGTAAGAAGTTTGTGAACCATGACGGAGATCAATTTAATATCTAAAAAGGAATATTTCGGAATGATATTCCAAATACCGTGTTTATATGCAAAATTAATGTAGTCGTTGATATTGTAAGCGGTCATTAGAGTATAAAGAATGTGAGGAAATTCATGTTGTATGGTTTTGATCAGATCCAGTCCGGTTTTACCCGGCATACGAATATCTGTGATGACCAGATGAATTTTTTCGCTCTTTAAAATGTCTACCGCTCCGTCATAATTTTCAGCGTCAAAAATATTGTATTTAACGGAGAGTAAATCTTTGATCGCTTCCCGGATCGAATGGATATCTTCAACGATCAATATATTATACATCAGGAAATGTACTCTTGATATTGTGTGAAAGGTAAAGAAACTCTAAACCTTGTTTTCTTTTCAAAGGATTTAACGGATAGTTCTCCTTTGTGTTCTCGAACGATAGAATGACAGATGGAAAGTCCAAGTCCGGTTCCAATTCCGGTTTTATTTTTGGTAAAAAAAGGAGAAAATATCTTATCGATCAGATTATCCGGAATCCCTCCCGCATTATCTTCTACGATGATATGTACCATGTTTCTGGTTTTACGAACTTCTACCCGAATTTTTCCTTCTCCATAATCGAATGCTTGCAAAGAGTTCTTAAATAAATTGATAAATAGTCTTTCTAGTTTTACTGGATTAAATTGAAAGGTGGTTCTGGGCTCACATAAAATTTCCCAAGAAATATTTTTAGAAAGTACTGGATATACCCAGATCACATTTTCTCTTGCTTTTTGGATAGTTTCATAAATGTCCGCGCTTGTAGTTACCAATCGGTCCGGTTTTGCAAAACTGATAATATCGGTGACGATCATAGCGGCTCTTGTTAGATCCTCTTTCATCATATCCAAACGTTTACGAAAAAAATCAGGATCGATTGAAGTGAGATTGTTCAAAAGACTTTGAAGGGTTAAACTCATACCTGTAAGAGGGTTGTTCAGCTCGTGTGCGACACCGGAAATAAAAATTCCCAAAGAAGCTAAATTTCGAATTCTTAGATTTTCTTCTTCTTTTTCTTTGATTCTGGTAATGTTACTTACCTTTTCAAGAACGGAACCTATGTTACCTTCTTTTTCTATAGGATAGAAGTCTAGATAGAGAGTTTCTTTTTGGCCTTTGACGGAATGAAAAATTTCTCTGTTCACGTCCGATCTGGGGTATTCAAAATATCTGTTGAAATTTTCTTCGCTCGATTGCATTCCTTTCATCGGGCAGTAAGGACAGACGTCATTACGATTGTATAAAACTTCGAAACATTTTTTACCTATGATGGATAAAAACGAGGATTGACTGGAAAATTCCAATGTGGATCGATTGACTCTGCGTATACGAAATCCTGGATCGATCAATACCAACGGTTCCGTAATCCCATCTAAGATGGCTTGAAGTTCGCCGGTTTTTTCTAGGAGATTTTCCTGCAATGAGGACATGAAGATTCAATATTGTAGAGAATCTTTAAAAGTTTGCAGTAACTTTTTTTTATTTTTTGCTGATTCTTGGCTTTGCATTTCTTGAAGCCTTAAGAGCTGAATTAGAAAGTCTTCCAGAAGTTTGATATAAAATTCTTGTTTGAACTCTGACCTTTCTCGATTGTCCGCAAGAAGTTGGATTGGATAACGAACTTCTTTACCGTTTTTATCTGCATGTAAAAGAATGTCATCTACGTCCTGATCTAGAGGAGTTTCATCCGTTAGGCGAATCAGTGTTATATCGGAACCGTCCATATTTTCCGATTTAACTTCAGTAATCACTTTAGAAAGAGTGGTTCCGGTAAATTCTAATAGAATCGATTTACTTTCCGCTTTTTCGATTCCGTTTTTACCTTCTTGAATGGAATGTTTAGCAACCTTAATTCCTTTGCGATTTGGATAGGTTCCAAGAAACGTAACAAAGGTTCCGCTGGGAATCGATTCCATTCTTTCTAATTTCAACAATTCTCTGGCGATACCTAGCTCTTCGTAGATCTTTAAAATTTTTCGATTTAAAATAGAAGCAGTGTCAGAAGAAGATTTGTTTTTATGAAAGTTTTCTTCTTTGTTTTGAGGATAGATAGAAGTGTTTAGTAATAAGAAACCTATAAAAAATAAAACCAATACTTGATTCCAAATAGGACTTCTCAGGTCAAAAAAAAGCCCATCTAAAATTAGTTTGGATTTTAAATTAAGGACTGGCCTTTGGAAGAGTCGAATCAGGATTCTGAGTGTTCGTTTCACTTTTGGTTTCCTCTGGTGGCGCGGTTAATGTGGGAGTCGTTTCCGGCATCAGTTTGTCTTCTTTTTTAGCGAAGAGGAAGGAAAGAAGAAGAGAAAGTACGATGAATAAAATCGCTGTTACTCGAGTGGCCTTAGTAAGAACATCCGCGGTGGAAGAGCCAAATACAGATTGACTGGAGCCTCCTCCAAGAAGTCCTCCTCCCTTGCCGGTTTGAATCATAACGAGCAAAACCAAAAAGAGAGAAACAAAAACAAAAAGGGTTAGAATGACGCCGTTTAACATATAAATACCTGAAAAAAAATGAATCCTTTGCCAGATTATGAATCCTTCAGAGAGTGACAATTAAAATACTCATCTGAAGTGTTTTCCAATTCGAGTTTAGAAAAGTCCAGCGAAGGAACTGATTTTTTGGCTGGCTCCTCCAACTAAACCCCCATCTATATCTTTTTCTTTTAATAGATCTTGAATATTGTCTGGTTTTACAGAACCACCGTAGAGAATAGAAATGGATTCTGAAATAGAAGAGGCGCCTACAAAAAGACCAGAAATTTCTTTACGAATAAAAGAATGTACTTCTTGGGCTTGAGAGGGGGTGGCAACTTTTCCGGTTCCAATGGCCCAAACTGGTTCATAAGCCAGAATTAAATTGGAAAAAAATACGCTATCAATTCCTTTTAAACCTTCTCTAATTTGAGAAGACAGTACTTCCAATGTTTTACCGGATTCTCTTTCGGAGAGAGTTTCTCCAACACAATAAAGGACTGTAAATTCGTTCTTTAAAAGAAAACGGATTTTATCGTTACAAAAAAAGTTAGACTCTCCTAAAAATTGACGACGTTCCGAATGACCGACCATTACAACTTTAACACCAATTTCTTTCAGTTGATCGGGAGAGGTTTCGCCGGTAAAAGCTGCAAGTCCGGAGTGATAACAGTTTTGGGCTCCAACAATTACACTGCTACCTTCTAATATTTTGGAAACGTTTTCAAGATGAAGAGTAGAAGGAAATACCATCGAGACTTTATCTTTAGAAATGGATGGAATTTTTTCTCGGATCGAATGTGCTAGGAAAACGGCTTCTTTAAGAGATAAATTCATTTTCCAGTTTCCTGCAATAATTGTCTTACGCATAATTTCCTCGTTTGAAAGATGAGTACAATTGAACTGGGAAAAGTTTTTAGGAAAGGGAAATCCCTACAAGAATTTTTGAAACTTTTGATCGAATTTAAAACCTTGAGAAAATAAAAAAAATCCGCTTTCTAAAAATATATAGGGCTCATGATCGGGTAAAACTTAGAATTCAAAAAACTCGACTACCATACTTTTAGCTCAAATCAAACAATTTTAAATCATTTAAGATTTCTAAAAAAGTCGAATCCAATTTATCAACTTTTTCGAGCGCTCATAGAAATGGACGTTTTCGTTGTTCCTTCAAATTTCTTACGCAAACAGTATGAAAGATCGAAAAATTACCGTTAATTGGTTGTTTTTAATAATAAGAACTTGTCCCAAAACCTTAAAGAATTTACATGATAGTTCTTTAGAAATTTTTAATAAAACACAATAGTTTCTACAAAAACCGTCACATTTGGTAATTTGCGAACTTTCAAGTAATTCTAATATTGTTAAATTTTTGTGTGAGTCCCACATCTTGAGGTTTTGGGACAAGTTCTAAGTGTCTTTCACATTAAAATGGGTATATAAAAGTAATATTATAAATTTTGAAATTTAAATGGAATGGATTGAGTATTAGATGAATAGAATGATATATTTAGGGAAGCAGATTTTTCAAAAGATCTGTATTCAATTGATGATAACTATGGCTGTTACAGTTACATTACCGATAAAATCCAATAGTAGGGCGCCCAAAGCGGTAAAAGCCCCGCCTGGAAGTATTTTATACGCATATTCAAAAAACGTAAAGTTGTTAGGAGAAAAATTAGAAATTACTTGCGAAAATCGATGTTCGATCCGGGCCAATTATAAAATCAATTCGATTCAAAAAGGAGGTTATCTTTTTGCGTTTGTATTACCTGAGTCAGCTGACTTGGAAATTTTTCAGGATCAAAAAGTAATTTCAGTCAAATCTAAGCCGGATCTTTCTAGAAAGGAGCTTTTTGATTTTAGGATAGTACAATATAACTGGAATAAAAGTTACGGTTTACCTCATGTTGCAGAGTTTCTGCTAAATTTAGAAGAAGGAATTCAAGAAATTGAAATTAGATATCAGATGCGTCCGGGTCAAAATGAGACCGGTTTTGGATATCTTTCTTTTGGAGATTCTGATTTTTGGGGAATAGTAGAATATGATCTTTGGCCTGCAAAGGAGTGGGTTTCCGAAAATTTTCAACTTACGTTTGAAATGAGTATTCCGGAGGAACGAAAATTTTTTATTTGGGGAATACATCGTAAACTCACTTGTTTTGGATTACAAAAAAACGGTTACAAAATAAAGAATTTAGGACTTCAGAAATCGTTTTATCATTCAGGAAAAAAAGTTTTACGTTATCAATTTGGATCTAAATTTCCAGATATTCTAAGATGTACTTACAAGTTAAAAGAACCTTTATATAGATAGAAAAGAAGTAATCAGAAGATGATCTTAGAAAATAATATTTATAGAATCGAAATAATTCTGAAAAAAGTTGAAATCTAAACTTTATAGATCGATTCCTTAAATGTGGGAACTACCACAAAACTTAGGTTTGTCTCTAAAATGATATGAGAATTCTTACAAATCATGATTTTACGAACAAATTCTAAAATTGTAGGAACTCATACTTTTAGAAAGGTCTTTTCAGTTGAACTCACGTTAAAATGGGATTATGACCGTAAACGCAAAACAGCAGTTTTGTACAAAATATGATTAGAAAAAGATTTTTTTTATAGTTCATAGTAGTTCCCACGATTTTCCAGTTTAACTGGTAAACCCACGATTTGTGAGAGTTCCCACAGATTAAGTCGTATTACAAATTTTTAAACATTTATTTTTTATGGAAAAATCAGGTTTTTATAAAACGAATCTCTTACTGCCTGCTCACGTTATAATCAATTGAAACTAAATACGAAATATTGTATTACATTTCTTTTATGCAATTGATTGACTGCAACTGAAGGCGCGGTCTGGCAAAGTCGGATTCACCCAAATTTTCTTACGTGGAATTGATGTTAAATAAACCGTCGTAATTTGGTTAGTTTTAAATATTTGTTTTCAATACAAAGTATGGAATCGAAAAGAAAAAGCTAAATGAAATTCTAATGTTGAGCCAAATAAAGATTCCAGTCCACAGGAGGAATCCAATCTTCGAGATAGAGAATTTTATCGTTAGTTCCCAAATTTTCCCAAAAAGGCAACCAGACGTTGTAAAACCAAAACTCGCTTTCACCTTGTCTCCACCCACTCCAGTATGGAGAGCTATTAGAATATACGATCCAAGGTGGTTGTATCTCAAATCGAGATCGTTTTTCAATCATACAAAACTTTATATAATTTTAAAGCAACGCAAGTTCGGTGGTTTCCATCTAAGACTTTGTGTTTCGCCTTTGCTCCACACGAGAGTCCTAATCTCGCTTCGGAGCAACACTGTTGCTCCTAGGTGGCTGAGATTGGCGGATGCCCGGCTGTAAGGTTTGATTGTAAAAACACTTTGAATTCGAACTTACTCGGAAGTTTTTTTCTTAAGGGCTTCTACTCCTGGAAGTTTTCTACCTTCCATAAATTCGAGGGAAGCTCCACCGCCAGTTGAGATATGAGTAATTTTATCTGCAACTCTAGCTTTGTTGATTGCAGCGATGGAATCTCCTCCACCTACAACTGTTTTTGCCTTGGATTTAGCGACTGCTTTGGCGATTGCCATAGTCCCACTCGCAAATTTATCCATTTCAAAAACACCCATTGGCCCGTTCCAAAAAATCGTACCAGCGTTTTTAATAATCTTTTCGTAGTTAGAAACCGTTTTAGAGCCTATATCCATTCCCATCCAACCGTCTAAAATTCCCATCTTATCTACGGACTTGGTCTTTGCCTTTTCGTTAAACTGATCTCCAATGATGTGATCTACCGGAAGTTGTAAATCGATACCAGCGACGCCTGCTTTTTCGATTAACTGAAAGGCTTGAACTTCGAATTCTTTTTCCACGAGTGAATTTCCAATAGGGATCGCTCTGGACTTTAAAAACGTATAAGCCATTCCACCACCAATGAGAAGATGATTTACCTTGTCGAATAGATTGGTTAGGACCTTGATCTTAGTGGAAACTTTGGAACCTCCTATGATCGCCACAAATGGACGAGCCGGTTTATGCAGAAGCGCAGAAAGTTCTAAGATCTCTTTGTGCATTAGAAGACCTGCATATGCAGGAAGTAGACGTGCAATTCCTTCGGTGGAAGAGTGCGCTCTGTGGGCTGCCCCAAAAGCGTCGTTCACATAGATGTCGGCTAACGCAGCAAGTTTTTTGGAAAAACCAGGATCATTTTCCTCTTCTTCTTTATGAAAACGAACGTTTTCAATTACTAAAATTTCGCCGTTTTTAAGTTCTTTAGAAAGTTTAATCGCGTCTTCTCCGATTACTGTCTTAGAAAAATAAACCTTAGATTTTACAAGACTTTGGAAAGTTTCAACTACTGGCGCCAAAGAAAATTCAGGATTTACTTGTCCTTTGGGTCTTCCTAAGTGACTCGCAATAATTATCCTTGCGCCTTTTTTAATCAGAAGTTCGATTGTAGGAAGAGTCTTTTCAATTCTAGTTTTGTCTGTAACTTTTCCATTTTCTACTGGAACGTTAAAATCTACTCTCAGGAAAACTCTCTTTCCTGAGAGATCTACATTTTCAAGTCTAGGTAATTCCATGAATTAACCTTTTTTCGCCATATAGCGGATCAGATCTAAAACCCGGTTGGAGTAACCCATTTCGTTATCATACCAGGAGACTAATTTAAAAAATCTAGAATTGAGTTCGATACAGGCGTCCATATCAAAGATAGAAGAAAGTGTAGAACTTACGAAATCGTTAGAAACTACCATATCTTCGGTATAACCAAGAATTCCTTTCATAGCACCTTCGGAAGCAGCTTTCATCTTAGCGGAAATTTCTTTCAGAGAAGTTTCTTTTGTAGTTCTAACGGTTAAGTCTACTACGGAAACGTCAGGAGTAGGAACTCGAAACGACATTCCAGTCAGTTTACCGTTGACTTCTGGGATACAAAGCCCAACCGCTTTTGCGGCACCGGTAGACGCAGGAATGATATTTTGCATGGCTCCTCTTCCTCCACGGAAATCTTTTTTAGAAGGTCCGTCTACGGTAGGTTGAGTAGCAGTGGTTGCATGAATTGTAGTCATTAGACCTTCTTCGATTCCCCAGTTGTCCAAAACCACTTTTACGATTGGTGCGAGACAGTTGGTAGTGCAGGAAGCGTTAGATACAATGTGATCATTAGAAGGATTGTATTTTTCGTTGTTTACACCCATGACGAAAGTAGGAATATCTTTGTCCTTTGCAGGAGCAGATATCACTACTTTTTTAGCGCCAGCTTTGATATGTTTTTCGGCGCCGACTCTATCTGTAAAAAGACCGGTAGATTCTATTACGTAATCTACTTTGAGATCTTTCCAAGGAAGTTTTTCAGGATCTCTTTCGGAAACACATAGTATTTTTTTTCCGTCTACGATTAGTTCTTTTTCAGTATGTTCAACGGTTCCTTGAAATCTTCCGTGAGTGGAATCGTATTTGAGTAAGTAGGCCAGGTTATCAGGAGTCACTAAATCATTGATGGCGACAAATTCTAAATTGGGGTCTTTGATTCCTGCACGGAAAACGAGTCTTCCAATTCTTCCAAATCCGTTGATGGCTATTCTGGTCATTTTTTTCCCTTCGTTGTTTTAGATTTACGGCTTGTCCTAAAATTCAAATTTTCTTTTATAAAAGGTCCAAAGTCGCAAGATTTATCGTCCTTTGAGGACAAAGTTCTTATTTTAAGGTCTCCCGTAGGAGAATTTTTCTAAGATTTGGATACAGTATTTTCCGGACAATTCTCTTGAAAATCTGTTTTTTCTGGAGAATTCAGGAATGAGCTCCCGGTTTTTTACGAGAAATTTGTTTGTATCCATTTGCCTTTGATAGGCGTTTTTTGTGATTTAACATAAGTTCAGTATAGGGAAAAAGTAGTAGTTTACAGTGGAGGTTCAAAGTTTGTATGTTTGAAATTTTATAAGAGTTCCCATATTTAGAAACTGTAAAATCAAATAGATGGATCAGCTCTTAGTACCTTGCATTGATCTTTTGGTATCTAAAGACTAAAAAAATATGGGAGTTCCCACATTTTTTTTACAACCGTTCATCCCAAAATCCAATCATTGTACTTTATCGGAAAAATCAAACTGGAAGAAGCTGTCCTAACTTTAGGACCGCTTTTGATAAAAGCTTCTCGATTGAATTCACGCTGCCTAGAAAAAATGAAAGTTTGTAAAAGATATTTGTTTTTCTGAAATCGATTTTATCCAAATTTGTTCTCATTACGATCTCTATAAAAATAAGTACCGTTAATTCTATCACAAAACGCTGATTCCATGTAAAATATTAGGTACTTTATTATATAGTTATGAGTAGCATCTGGTGGAAATGATTTCAAAAATAAAAGAGGAATCTATTAGAAGATTTGCAAGTTTTGCAATTCAAGATTGTTCGATGATTAAAATAGATAGGGTACAATTATGAATCGACCGATCATTAGACTTTGGGGAATGGAAAACATCGGGTTGATTATTGAATACCAAACCGGGATCATCTATTCAAATCAAACTGGAGGATATGCTTGTTTACAACCTGAAGTGGAAGGGGTTCTGGTTCCGCTTGAAGATTTAGAAAATAAAATTCAGCAAAGTTTACAGAAATACTTTACGGGACCAAAGTGGAGAAGTTGGTGTAATGATGGTATTGATGAGGAAACAGCGGATTTTATAGATTCACTTTTGAAACCGTTTTATTATTTAAAAGTCAATCGAAGTAAGTTACTTCAATCACACGAAGCTTGGATTTATATGGAACTTTTATTGCAAAAGGGAGATTTGGAATATCAAATCTATTCTGGTTTTTTGGAAAAGTCCGGAATTCTTACTTGGGGAAATAGCGATTAAAAATAAAAAAACTCTTATCTACTATTAGTAAAATAGAATTATCCGTTCATTCCTATGAAAAAGAAACGGAAGAAAAATTAACTCCAATAAAAATTTTTTAAAACCATAAACTTAAAAGTAGTGGAACTGCTACATTTGGATTTGTTTTGAACCTAACAACGAAAAGACGGATAAAAACTGGTAATAGACGTGATTAGTGGGAACTCACACAAATTTGATTTTACGAGGAAACCTTTAAAAATTCGGCTTTGTCCTAATTTGTCTTTTATTTTAGAATAAAATCTTGGTTTGTGAATTAAAGATACTTTTGCAAATCGATACTCAGAAATGGTTTAAGAATATGTGATCTTTTGATTTTACAATGTCGCCCCAATTTTTATTTTTGATTGAATTGAGAAACACGAAAGTTTTTTTCTACAAAACCAGTTTTGAAATTTTAGAATTTTAATAAAACTTAAAGATTCTTTCAAATCAAAACGTTTAAGAAACCGACTCAGAAAAATATCTTTCTAAAATTTCATCTAACATCGCATTGGTAAGAGGTTTGGTTTTAAAATCCGAAGTGGAACCAAAGTGGCTGAATTTATTTTTATCATCCGGATTGTCCGAAGTAGTTAACATGATGATGATCGTGCTAGTTTGAAATTCTTGATCTAATTTTTTATATTCTTCTAAAAATTCCCAACCGTTCATACCAGGCATATTAATATCCAGAAAGATGAGGTCTGGAAATGGTTCTATATTATTGAATTTATTTTTTAAAAAAAACAGAGCTTCCTGACCGGACTGTTTTGTGACTACTTTTTCCGCATAACTTCCTTTATAGATAACTCTTTCATGGAAAAAATTATCATCTTGGTTATCGTCAATGAGAAGAATACATTTTAACTTTTTGTTTTTCATAAGTTTAATTTAAATTAGGAATGATAAAGTGAAAATTACTTCCTACTTCCGAGTCGGATTCGACCCAAATACGACCATTGTGTAATTCTATAATTTTTTTACAATGTGCTAACCCGATCCCATGGCCTTCGTATTCTTCTTTAAGATGCAGTATTTGGAATATAAAGAAAATCCTATCTACATATTTGGAATCGATTCCGATTCCGTTGTCTTGAACTGAAAAGTGACAGTAGTCTTCTTCTTTTTCACAACGAATTCTAATTTCAGGATCGATTCCTTTTTTAGAAAACTTGATCGCATTAGAAATTAGATTTTGAATGAGTTGTCTGAATTCTACTTCGTATACATTCATACTTGGAAGTGGATCTGAGATAATTTTTGCATTGGAATTGAGAATCAGATTTTCTAAATCCGAAAGAACTTCGGAAAGAATACGATTTAAATCTGTAAACACTAATTTTTGATCTCTACCAATTCTTGCATACATAAGAAGAGCTTTTACTAAAACGCTCATCCGTTTGGTTGCTTGATCGATCGTTTTTAGATAACGGGTTGCGTTGGAATCAAATGTGTTGCCGTAATCTTCTTCCAAAACTTGAATATAGTTAGATACCGTTCTTAAAGGTTCTTGTAAATCGTGAGACGCTAAAAATGCAAATTGTTCCAGTTCCTTGTTTTTGACTTCCAATTCGTTTTTTCGAATCAAAGTGGTTTCTTGATTTTTTCTTTCCGTAATGTCAATGATCGAAGCAAGAACCATAATACCTTCGTCTGTGTCTATCGGGTTGAGACCGATTTCTACCTGAACTTCGGAGCCGTTTTTTTTTCGGGCGAATAAATCTCTTCCTGCACCCATAGAGCGAACGGTAGGAGAAAGAAAAAATTGATTTCTACGATCTGGATGTGCTTCTCGAAAACGTTCTGGTAGTAATATTTCTAATTTTGCACCAATCAATTCTTCTCTTTCGTAACCGAATAGTTTTTCTGTTTGTGTATTTACGAGAGCAATTGTTCCTTCCGAGTTGACTAAAACCATCGCATTGGGCGCGGATTCTACTACGAGACGAAATCTCTGTTCCGCTTTTTTTCTTTCTGTAATGTCTATAATAGAAGCCAAAACGAGAGTACCATCTGCGGTTACCACTGGATTTAAACCAATTTCTATTGGGAATTCTGTTCCGTCTTTTTTAAGACCGAAAAGATCTCTGCCCGCACCCATAGGTCGAACCTTAGGAGAAAGAAAAAAAGAATTTCTGAAAGTCGGGTGATTCTTGCGATAACGATGAGGAAGAAGCTCTTCTACAACTTGTCCTATCAACTCAGTGCGTTCGTATTTGAATAATTTCTCGGCTTGATTGTTGATATAAACAATCTTACCGTCCCGATTTAATAATAGAATTGCATTTGGAACAGATTCTACCATCAATTGAAATGTAAGTTCTGAATGTTTTATCGTCACGGGATTTCACTCTTAAAGTAGGAAAAGGGAAATTGAACCCGCTAAAAGTATCACAATGGTAAAATTGTGTCAAATAGTAAATTAGAATATTTGAATTTATAATATCGGCACGAAAAAGATGAAAATAAAAATCGAAAAGTAAAAAAAGAAAGTCTGAAATAAAAGTTTAGAACGCTTTTCCTAATATGTTTTCTATAGGAATTGGACCAAAATCTCTGGAGTCGGAGCAAGAATCTCGGTTGTCGCAGAGAAGAAAATAATCTCGGTCTTTAAGAATCAAAGGTTCTCCGTTGTCTCTGCCAGAAAAACTGGAGGGAAATGCTCCTCGTTTATCTTCGAACTGAAGTGTAAAGCCACTCCCAACACCAGAAATATCTTCTGGATGATTATTACGATACAAGATCTTATTTTTCATTTGAACTGTGTCTCCTGGTTTTCCGGAGATCCTGGAAAAAACTACCTTACCTTCTTGAGTTGGATGTTTGACTAAAACTAAATCTCCAAGATAGAGATTGGAACGATTTACAAACCTATGGAAATAAATTCTTTTTCCAGGGGAATAAGTAGGAAGCATGTCTTTGGTTTCCAACGTAAATGGAAAAAAAAGAAAGGATCGAATCAAAATCGCAATACTTAAACCGATCAAAAGTCCGATTCCGGCTTGTTTGAGAATGGATTTTATTTTTTCCCTTTTTTCTTTTTCTTGGTTGGAAGAACTTCTACTCATGCGTGCATTTTTTTTCCAATTGAAATTGGGTCAAAAGAAAATCTTTTTTTTAGACTTGTTTTGAAGTCTCTAAAAGAAAGATCTGTAGGAAGAAAGAGAGGAAGGATTGATGAAATCAAATAATCAAATTCTGGAGTATATGGGAAAAAAACCTCAAATTCATGAGTCCGTTTTTTTGGCTCCAGGTTCTCAAGTTGTAGGAGATGTGGTGATTGGAAAAAATTCATCCATTTGGTTTCAGACTTTAGTGAGAGGGGATGTCAATTACATTCGAATCGGGGAAAATGTAAACATTCAAGATCTTACTGTCATTCATGTCGCAAGGGATGTGTATCCGGTAGAAATTGGAAATAACGTATCGATTGGACATAGGGCGACTATACACGGATGTAAGTTGAAAGATAATTCTTTTGTAGGAATGTGTGCAACTTTGATGGATGACGTAGAAGTGGGAGAGTTCGCTTTTATAGGAGCTGGGGCTTTAGTAACACCTGGAAAAAAAATTCCTCCCGGAGTTCTTGTTATGGGATCTCCTGGAAAAATCATTCGAGATATTACTGATAAGGAAAAAGAAATTATCGTACGTACAACAAATAATTATATCAAATATAAGGAAAATTATATGCAAGATCCGTTTTATAATAGAGGTTAAAAGCAATCATTTAGAAAGGTATGAATGTTTGTCCCGTTTTATGAAAAATGGTTTCAAAACAATCTATGTTTGATAAATAAAAAATGGAAGATATTTTGTACACACTTACATAAATGAAAATATTTTTTGAATATTTTTTTATAAAACCAAATCTTCCAATTTGCTTTTATGAATTATTTCCAATTCATTTTTGACACTATCTACGATTTTTTTGGATGTTCTTCATTTTACAAAATATACATATTGATGACGATCGATTCTGGATAAAAACGAGGAATGATCTATGAAACTACAAGATAAACCTGGTGTATATATTCGGGGAATTGGAGTGATCGGCTGGCCTCTTGCTTCTTTGTTGTTGTTGCTTCAGGGAAAGTTGGAAAAATTTCAAGTTTATATAGAACCTCATCAGCTTAAAAAATCAGAAATTCCTGCCATTCTTTCTCTTATCGAAAAAGGAGGTATTGTAGTTGATACTGGAGAAAATAGAGTAAAGGACTTTTTTCCGGAATTTTTATCTAAAAAAGAAGCCATAGGATACTCTGTGGTTTTATGTGATTGTTCTCCTCCTGGAATTGCTGATTCTAGAAT
This sequence comes from Leptospira interrogans, assembly GCF_900156205.1. Lineage (GTDB taxonomy): Bacteria > Spirochaetota > Leptospiria > Leptospirales > Leptospiraceae > Leptospira > Leptospira interrogans. Next base: position 32,948 of record NZ_FTNA01000004.1, on the reverse strand, counting down.
TGAAGAGTATAGTACATTAGAATATTCTAAAATAAAAATGTTTATAGCTCAGGGAAGTGAACATAAATTCGGGCCTCAGTTTTTATATCCGGATGTAAGATCTTTTTTGGAAAAAGAAAAACTTCCTAAGTTTTTACACGTTTCTACGTGTAATACACATACACTGGCGGGTTCTCTTCGTTTATTGATGGAGGAGTCTCTTCAAGAATTAGAATCTATTTTAAAAGAAGCAGATTTTATAGTGATTAGAAGAGATGCAGATATGGCAAAGGATGATCCGCACGTCACCGGACCCTTGCTTGTAAAACCAGAGGCAGAATGGGGAACACATCACAGTCGATTGTTAAACGAACTCTATTCCCAAGTTGGGATTAAATTGCCTCTGACTTCTTCTTCGGTTACAATCAATTCTCCTTATATGCATTTGGTTCGATTTCGATTTCGACTCAAAAGAACGATTTCAAAGGAAATCGTTCTCAGAAGATTACAAAATGATCCGTATCTTTCTACGACAGAGTTAATTTCTACCAATTCCATTTTTTCTTCTGGAAGGGATCGTGGGATTTATGGAAGAATTTTTTCTCATGCTGTGATTCCACTTGGTTCTTTGGAAGTTTTGAAAAATGAAATTCGAGGTTATGCGGCGACTCCTGGTGATTCGAACGTTCATATTTCTACGATTTATGCGGTTTTTCGTGGGCTTGGGATTGAGTTTGGCCCGGTAGCGGAGTCTTTTTTACAGAGTATCGTTTTACAAGAAATTTAAAATGAATTTAGTATGAGTTCTTACATTTTCAGAGATGAATTGAGTAAACATGAATATTTTAATTTAGGGAACTCTTACGAAGTTGGACTTTAGAGTTGGATTTAGAACTTGTGGGAACTCTTACAAAATTAGATTTTAGAGTTGAACTTAAAAGTTGTGGGAACTCTTACGAAGTTAGACTTTAGAGTTGGATTTAAAATTTGTGGGAACTCTTACGAAGTTAGACTTTAGAGTTGAATTTAAAAGTTGTGGGAACTCTTACAAAGTTGGATTTTAGAGTTGAATTTAGAACTTGTGGGAACTCTTACAAAGTTGGACTTTAGAGTTGAATTTAGAACTTGTGGGAACTCTTACGAAGTTAGACTTTAGAGTTGGATTTAAATTTGTGGGAACTCTTACGAAGTTGGACTTTAGAGTTGAATTTAGAACTTGTGGGAACTCTTACAAAGTTAGATTTTAGAGTTGAATTTAGAACTTGTGGGAACTCTTACAAAGTTAGATTTTAGAGTTGAATTTAGAATTTGTGGGAACTCTTACAACGTTGGATTTTAGAGTTGAATTTAGAACTTGTGGGAACTCTTACGAAGTTAGCCTTTATAGTTTTTGTTAAAAAGAGTGTGAAAAAGGTTTTTTTCTTGAATTCATTTGTTATATTGAAATAAATGTCTAATATAACAACATAGAAACCAAAAGAACGCTTGTAAAAGGCAGGAAAACAGAAATGAAAGCTAAGAACATTTTAGAAACGATCGGAAATACACCTCATGTAAAAATTAACCGTTTGTTTAATACGAAAAGCGAGGTTTATGCAAAATTAGAAAGATCCAATCCAGGCGGGTCCATTAAGGATCGCATTGCACTTTCCATGATCGAAGACGCGGAAAAAACAGGTAAACTTACTAAAGACAGCATCATTGTAGAACCTACTTCTGGAAATACTGGAATTGGTTTAGCACTCGTTGCAGCGGTTAAAGGTTATAAGTTACTTTTAGTTATGCCTGAATCTATGAGTATCGAGAGAAGAAGAATTATGGCGGCGTACGGAGCGGAGTTTGAACTGACTCCAAGAGAAAAAGGAATGCCGGGGGCGATCGAAAAGGCAAAACAAATTGTCGCAGAAAATCCAAAAGCGTGGATGCCTCAACAATTTGAAAACGAAGCAAATATTAAGATTCACGTAGAAACAACCGCTCAAGAGATTGCAAAAGATTTTCCAGATGGGCTGGACTACGTAATTACAGGTGTCGGCACTGGGGGACATATCACGGGTGTGGCGCAGGTCCTAAAACAAAAATTTCCTAAATTGAAAGTGTTTGCCGTGGAACCAGAAGCATCTCCAGTAATCTCCGGAGGAAAACCGGGACCACATCCGATTCAAGGAATTGGTGCGGGATTTATTCCTAAAAATTTACATACAAATCTTTTAGACGGAACTATACAAATTAGTAAAGACGAAGCGTTTGAGTATGCACAAAGAGCGGCAAAAGAAGAAGGACTTTTTATAGGAGTTTCATCCGGAGCGGCACTTGCAGCGGTTGCAAAAAAATTGCCTGAAATTCCGGAAGGTTCAAGAATATTAACTTTTTCTTATGACACTGGAGAAAGGTATCTTTCTATCGAAGGGCTTTTCCCTGTTCCATCTAACGCATAACAGATTTTTTAGATCTAAATTTTCTTTATTGGAAACCTCGGAGTATATAATTCCGGGGTTTCTTTTTTTCATTTGAATTTATAGATATAACTTAGTCTTTGTTTATTGTTTATAAAACTGTAAATTAGATTATTTACATATATAATTTATTCTACATGATTCATTTAAAAATTGATCTCGATTCTGATAACTATATAACAAAGTATTTAATTTTAAGCTCGAATAAAAACAAACTTTTGTAATAAAAATTTGCGATATTCTATTATATACATGGGTGATGTGCAAAAGCTCCTTTCATCTCTATAAATTGGGTATCTAAATATTGATCTAAACTGGCCCCGTTTTACGTAAGTTCGATAGAATCCAATGCGAAATAGATTGAAACGTAGAGGAGCTCAGCAAAGCGCTCTTTGAAATTCAGATCTCACCTCCTATGAAGCGTTCAACAGATCGCGTTTTATAATAAATTGAACGTAATACAAAATATCGTATAATGTTTATTTTATACAGTTTATTGACTGGAGCTAAAAATGTAGTCCGGCAAAATCGGATTTGTCTTTATTTTCTTTGTCGAATTCACAGGATCGATGTGTAAATTATTGATTGAGTGTTCTGTAACTTCTTAAGTGACTCTAAAGAAAAAACGCAAAAGTTCTTATAGCTTCTAGTTTTTGAGACGGATTTTTAATGGATCTTAAATAATCTATTCAATTTTTTTAAAATTCTTTATCATAGTTTAATTTGTTGATTGTATGTTTATATTTTGCTCGATTTGAAATAAAAAGTTTCTTTTTTATCATCTTTAAAAATACATTTTAAAATTTCATAAATTCAGTGATTTTTTAGTATAAGAACCTATTGTCATAAATTTGTTCAGATGTAAAATTCCCTCAAAAACAGTTATAAATCGGAAAGGAATTTGCGTAAAAATTCACCGCTGGTTTTCGGTGCGATTTTTATATATCTTTAAATACATGGGCTGTTCTTTAAAAAAAGTAAAACAATTTCTAAAAAATCCAAAAGTAGGTTTTCCAAAGTTTATTAGAGAAAACTGAAGTTAGGTGTTTTCAAAAAAAGATTTTACTCAGAACTATAAAATGATGTGAGTTCGGTGGCTGAAAAAATTTCTAAAAGTATGAGTTTCTCTAATTTTAGAATTTGTTCGTAAAATCGTGATTTGTAGTAGCTCCCACATCATTTTACAGACAAACCTAAGTTTTGTGAGAGTTCCCACAGATTAAGTCACATAATAAATTTTTAAACATTCATTTTTTATGGAAAAATCAGGTTTTTATAAAACATCCTTACGCCGAACTCACGTTAACCCAGATTGTTGGCTTTTTTGAAGTAGGTCCTACATTCTAAGTTTTTAAATAAGTTCAGAATAGTGTTATTTTTATGTGTCCATAATATTGCGAACTACTTCCAAAAGAAAAACCGTTTTAAAAACAATTTATTATTCGGTTCTAAAATCAAAAAACAGAATTTTAAAAAAAAGATATTTAGTTGAAAACCTGATAACAAACCAAAATTTAAGAATTCGGTGTCTTTACTTATCATTGTAGAATCCCCATCCAAGGCAAAAACTATTGCTGGGTATTTAGGGAAAGAATTTAGAATTTTAGCAACCTTAGGTCACGTAGCCGATCTACCTAAAACTACTCTTGGATTAGATTTAAAAAATCGTTTTGAACCGGAATACGTAATTCTTCCCGGAAAAAAAAAGATACTTTCTGAAATCATAAAAACGGCAAAACAATCTCAAAAAGTTTTTCTGGCAACGGACCCAGATCGGGAAGGGGAATTTATAAGCGCCTACATAAGAGATCGTTTACAAAAAAAATCAAACGTCTTTCGGATTCGTTTTACAGAGGTTACCAAACAAGCGATTCTAAATTCGTTACAAAATCCAGATACGATTAATGAATTTTTGGTAGATGCACAAAAAACTAGAAGAATCGGAGATAGATTGATCGGTTATTTTATCAGTCCAGTGCTTTGGAAACAGATCGGTCCTGGATTATCCGCCGGAAGGGTACAATCTGTCGCGTTAAAATGGATCTGTGAAAGAGAAGAAGAAATTAGAAATTTTAAAATAGAAATATATTATAATATACTATTGCATGGAACTGATCAAAAAGGAATAGTGGGAATTTTTAGTAGAACCGGCGATCGGATTTTTTCCAAAGAAAAAGCTGATCAAATCCTACAAAATGTTCAAAAAGAAAAGGAACTTCGTATCTCCGAAAAAAAAGAAACTCTAGGAAAACTTTTTCCTCCGCCTCCGTTTCAAACTGCTAGTTTACAACAAGAAGCTTTTAAGAAATTACGATTTTCTTCTAAAAAAACAATGAGCCTCTCTCAGAGGCTTTATGAAGGAATGGATATAGGAAATGGCCAAAGAAATGGATTGATCACTTATATGAGAACGGATTCAGTACGTTTAAGTTCTGAGTTTGTTGAACGTGCAAGGTCTTGGATTTTATCCGAATTGGGTGAAACTTTTGCCAGTCCACTTGAACGTAAAATTAGAAAATCAGCTAAAAAAATACAAGATGCTCATGAAGCAATTCGTGTTACGGATCCTTTTTTAACTCCAAAAGAAATAAAAAAGTTTTTAGGAAAAGAAGAGGCGGCTCTTTACGATTTGATTTGGAAACGAACTATTTCGTCCTTACTTCCTGCAGAAGAATTTATAAAAATAGAATATTCCATTTTTGCTGCCGGGGAATGTTTTCAATTAGAAACCAAAAAAACTATTTTTCCAGGTTACAAAATATTAAACGAAGCGGATGTAAAAACTAATCCGAGTTGGGAAAAGGGAGAATTATTTATCCTTCAGAAAGTGGAGTGTGAAAAAAAACAAACGGAACCGCCGTCTAGATATTCAGAAGGTACTTTAGTCGCAAAATTAGAAAAACAAGGAATTGGTCGACCTTCCACTTATGCTACGGTTTCAGAAACACTTTTGAAACGAAAATATGTTTATGAAGAAAAGAAATTTTTTTATCCCTTCTCATTGGGAGAGAAGGTCAATTTCTTTTTACAATCTAGTTTTGGAGAACTCTTTCGAGAAAAGTTTACCGCCGAATTAGAATCAGATTTGGATCGAATTGAAAAAAAAGAGATAGATTCTAATTCTATATTAAACCGACTTTGGTTGGACCTACAAACTCAAATTCAAAATAGTAAATTCATTTTGTTTCAAAAAGAATGGGCTACGGTTTTGCAAAAGAAAAAAGAGACTGGTTGGGGAATTTGTCCTGTTTGTAGAAATGGCATCCTTCAAAAGAAAAAAAGCTCTCGAAAGAAAGAATTTTATCAATGCAATCGTTTCCCAGACTGTGAATTTGTAAGTTACGAACTGCCTGAATCTTTGGAATAAAACCACTCATAGTTATATAATAAAGCACCCGGTATCTTGCGTTAAAACGGAACGGGAACGGGTTCTTACAATAAAAACTTATGCTATTTAATTTTGTAGGAATTAGTAATATGATTATGTGACTTTAATTTTAGTAAAAATCAACTTGGAATCTTAAAAAGAGTATTATCTTTATATTATATAAGTATTATATGGAGTTCTAAATTATGATAGTCAAAACTCTGTGTTAGGCAGCAGTTTCTTCTTTTAGATTTCGTTAAGAATAAATAATGAAAACTTGTTTTAGAATCTAGACGTAATTTACCTTGAAACTTTTAATAAAACGTGGATTTTATGTAAGAAAAACTAGGGAAAGTTTTTTAAAAAATAGGAGTTCCTACATTTATTTTTACGACCCAAGATTTTTCGTTCTAAGAATCTTGGGGTTTTTGTAACTTTTACTGTAAAATTTAAATTTGTGGTAGTTCCTACAAATTAAGTCTTTTGAACAGATTTTTAATCACTAAAATTTCTAGTGGTAGTTCCCACATTTTGTTTTTTATAGAAAAAATAAATTTTATAAAGTGAATCTTGGACATTAAACGTAAGATTTTTGCTCAAAAACTATAAAGGACATAAACAATAATTCTTTAGAAATTTCTAATAGAGAATTGGGTTCTCACAAATGCCGTCATATCTGGACGTTTGTAAACTTTTCAGTAGTTTATCCATCATTACTACTCGGACGCATGAAAATAGTACCAAGTTATTAACGGCCTAATTTACGAAAAACTAGTGATACTTAAAAAATACCGCAAATTCGGGATTTACGACATTTTAAAGCAAGACCAAAATATTCAAATTTTTGAAACAATCTAACACAAGTATTCTATTCATGCGTCCGAGTAGTAAATCTTAATCATCTTTAGATTTTGGAACAAGTTCTTATATTACTGATTTCTATAAAATTGAGTGCCATTAATTTTATCACAAAACGCTGGTTCCATGCAAAATATTAGATACTTTATTATATAGTTATGAATAATAAAATCAAATCACTTGTTTATGTATTTTGAATGTGATTTTTTTAGTATGATAGATTAATAGGTTCGTTTTTGTTTTGGGATCACTGACCAAGTGTTTTCGATTCTTTGAACTTGAAGTGGAATATCGTAAAGATCTTCTAGATTTTTCTCCGTGAAACATTCCTCAATCGGGCCGAAGTGGATTACTTTTCCTTCTTTTAGTAAAACCGCTTTGGAATAAAAATCCGGAATTTCTTCTGGCCTATGGGTGATATAAAGAGAGGTAAATTTTTTTTTAGAATGATATTCTTTTAAAAATCCTAAAAAGTCTTCTCTTGCGGTTAGATCCAAAGAAGAACAGGGCTCGTCCATGATGAGAAAGTCCGGTTCATTAACTATACTTCGTAAAAATAAAATTTTTTTCTTTTCACCTGAAGAAAGAGTATTGTATAACTGATCCTTCTTAGAAAGTAGATCCGAGTCTTTTAAGATTTGTAACGTTTTGGTTTCTTCTTCCGGAGACGGGTCTCTGTAATAACCAATTGTATGAAATAACCCGGTCAGTATTGTATCTTTTACAGTAAGTTTTCTTTGAATTGAATTTTCTTGTTGGGAAGAATCTAAAATACCGATTCTTTTTCTCAAATCTTGTATCGCTATTTCTCCATAGGTTTCTTGGAACAAACGGATTGTTCCGGAAGTCGCCCAGATCATACCGTAGATCAGATTTACGAGAGTACTTTTGCCAGCTCCGTTTCTTCCTAAAAGAACGCAGTGTTCGTTTGTTTTGATTTCAAAACTTACCGAATCTAAGATCGTTTTTCCAGTAGGTTTATAGCTGATTTTTTCTAGGGATAATAACGAATTGATTTTCAAACCGCCTTTCAATTCTCCATACGTGCGATTTCGTATAACTTTCTAAGTTTTTCACAGGTTTCTTCGAAGATTTTTTTATCTGCGAGATCGTATTTATGTAATATCGTTTCATCTATCGTAAAGAAAGAAGCTTTTTTATCGATACAATCCATCATCATATTGGCTAGATAGACCAATTCTACTAAATCATGATAAACGCCACCGACGTTCATAAAAGGTCTGTGATGAAATTCTATCATTTGAACTAAATCGGGAGGAAAATCCCATTTTTTGGCTAAAAGAGCACCTAACGTTGGATGAGAAATTCCGATGGAAATCTCTTCTAAGATTGTAGAACTTCCGAAGTCTCTGTCTTTTTGATAGTTTGTCAGCTTGATGAATAATTTTTGATTGAGAGAAAGTAAAATGAATTTTCCCAAATCATGTAAAAGTGCACCTGCTGCGGCAATATCTGCAACCCTAGTCATACCACCTCTACCTGCAATTTGTCTAATAAAGAAACTGCACATGTTGGAATGATTCCAAACTTCTTGTAATTTCGCATAACGTCCATCCATGATTTTCCTTACTCCAGAAACATAGAGAAGGTTTCTTACGTTCTTAAGACCTACTACTTTAACCGCTTGAACGATCGTATTTACTTTGTTTCTACTCGCAAATCCTGCCGAGTTGGAAAGTTTTAGCAAGTCTACACTGAGGGCCGGATTTTTTTCGATTTCACTCGCTATAATTCCTAAATCTGAATCTGGATTGTTACATAAAGAAATGATTCTAGTCAAAGTATTTGGAAGAGGTGGGAGTCCTTCAATTTCCATTAGAATTTTTTCTTTGAGTTTGGTAGTAATTTCTATGGGAACGATTTGTTGAGGTACAATCAAAGTCGCTCTAGTCAGTTTTCCATCTGTATCGATTTTAAATTTATCAGAGCCTATTCCGGAATTTTTCAAAAGGAGTTGAATTAAAACTAAACCAAGTCCGGCACTTTCTTGAGAATCGGAAATATCCATAAACGCATCGGAAAGGTCGTTGTATTTTTTAGCGGACTCGATTCTTTTTTTAATACGATCTAGTTCCTGAGGTAGAAGTGCGGAATCATTTTCCACTAAAATCGCCAAACTACTGTTAATCATTTTGGCTCGGAAATGAATTTTAAAACCGCTGTTTTGTAGAATTTCTTTTTGATCGTCCCAATGATGTGTAATTTCCTCTTGAAAGGTTCTCATTCCTTTCGAGTAGTGATCTGCGTTATGAATGTCTAAATTTTTTTTGAGAAAGAAAATTCTTTTCGCGTTCGCTTTGTTTGCGTTCATCAAGATTTCTTTTAGGACTGTGGAAATTACTTCCGTTAAAAAGAGTCTGTCTATTTTTCCTAAAATATTGAGTAATAAATTGTAGAGCTGTTGATGGTCTTCTTCGGAAACGAATTTGTATTCTACATCTATGTCTTTTCCGCTTAAAAGGGTCTCTGTGAGTTCCGGTATGTTTAACATGAGTTTTTCCGTTTCGGAACAATTTTTTTCAAGTTTCCTAAATAAATCCAGTCTTTCCGAAAATCTTTGTCCGGGGTATTTTGTATTCTTTTTCAAGTAATGTTGGAGGAATGTATGGTTTTAATAAAAGAAACGGAGAATGAAATAGATCGTCAAATTCGTTATTTTTTAGAGGAGAAATTAGAGGGAATACTGGAAGAGGCGCGTAAGGTGAAAAAAAGACGTCAAGAGGTGTTTCATGGTAAAAAAAACGAAAAAGAAAAAAAGAATTCCGAATTCGAAAATATACAAGAAGAAACGCAACTGACGCTTTGGGAAGAAGATCAATGTGAACATAATAAAAAGATGGACAGTCTTGGAACCGGTTCTTAGAATAGAACCAATGGACAATAGCTTCTTTTCAGAAAGCGAAAACATCCAGAGTTTTCCGGTAAAACGGGATATTCTAGATATTATGGATTCATATCGTTATATGAATTCCTCTTATTTTTTTGATTTTCTTTCCGATGGTCGTTGGGATCACGCGATTGGTTGGATCGAGAAGAATATGAACGAATCGGATTGGTCGATGCGTTATGTTCCTGAAAGTATCGATCGTTATCGGAAACCATTAAAGTAATCCTTTGAATAGTTACAGTAAGAGATTTATTGGATTTTTTTAGTTTTAAAAAAATCTGGTTATTTGCTGCGCTTTAGCTTTCGGTTTTTTTATTTCAAGAAGAATCAATCTTCGTATTTCTACATTTCACATAAAAGACCGTTTTGAAATTGGTTTTATAATTTAAAATGGGTTTAAGTGTTTTATAAAACTTTTTTCAGAATATATCTTTAAATCTGACATCAGATCTATCTACAATATTTACTCTTTGTTTAAGTTGAACTTACGTTGATTTTAAGATGAGTTCGATGTAAGAGAATTAGAAAAAATGTTAATTTTTATATTTATAATGAATTGTTAAAATTTGTAATGTCTAAGTTTTGCGGGATTATATACTTTTTATGAAAGTTTTGTTTTCTATACTGAACATGAGTTAGATGATTAAGAATAGTTTTAAGGGCGAAAAAATTTTTTCGCCCTATTAAAAATTCTTAATTGAGAAGTTTAATTCCGCCAATGTCTATAAATCTTCTATAAACCAATTTATTCTTCTCTTTGAGAGGATTGAAGATCAGAACGACTACCTTATTATAAGTTACATAACCAGGTCTATATTCTGTATAATGATGAGACATGAGAGTGGTTTTATATTTTGCGCTGTAGATCGTATAAGTATGTTTACTCAAGGATTCGTGAGCTTGTTTTTTTCTTTCTTCCTCGGTTTGATCTACAAAGTTACTGATGAGCACTTGATCTTTTTTAGGGCCTTGTTCTCCGAAAATCGTGAATTCAAGTGCGTTTTCAGAATGATTAGTGAGATAGGTTACAGTTTCTGTCAAAGAAGGATTTGACATTCTTACGATTTCACCTCGAGCGATACGATCATCATAATCCTTTTTGGCCTTGTTATATTTTTCTTCGCCCCAAACTGCTTTGGGTTCCAATTTCTGAGGCATTAGATTTTGAAAATTGATTACGAAAGTGTTGTTTTCTAAATCAAATCCTCTCCATTTTGGGAAAGGCACTAAATCTCTTTTTTCCGGATTGATCGAAGTAGTTTCGTTGATCGCTAAGATGTAAATGGAAAATTTTGCGGGATCAAAAGATCTATTTTCCATTTCCACCATTACATCCAGAAATTCCCCCTTACCGTTGTCGGAATGTCTACGAAAGAAAGAAATATTCTTAACGGAAAGACGTTCGTCATAGTAGGCAAGTGGGTAGTATTCTGTTCCTCCGTCCTTTTTGTTTGGATCGGTTTTTTCTGCGTTCTGGCCAAAGGTAGTATGACCTACGAAAAGAAGTAGCAGGCAAACAGAGATTCTTAAAAAAGATTTCATAGTTATTCTGGTCCGATGGAATTCTTACTAATTTATATCGGCCTTTGAAAGCCGGAACTTAGGTAGGGGAAGTTGTTTTTTGGTAAAAATTAACGTTTTCGATTTTTTTCGTCAACGTGAACTACTTTAGGAGTGTAGTCTGAAGCAAGTTCTTTTTCTTCTACTTGAGCATAAGTGATGATGATGATCTTATCACCCTTCATTCCTAGTCTTGCGGCTGCCCCATTCAAACAGATTTCTCCGGAACCTCTTTTTCCCTCTATGATATAGGTTTCAAAACGGGCTCCATTGTTTACATTCACTACGGAAACCTTCTCGTATACTCGCATTCCCGCAGCATCTACAAGATCCATATCCACGGTCAGACTTCCTTCATAGTTTAAATCCGCGTCTGTTACCGTGGCCCGGTGGATTTTACCTTTCATTACGGTTATCTGCATTTTAGGCCCCGCTATTCGCTAAATAGTACCTTAAAAATTTTACCAGAGATATTTAAAAGCGTTTTCCTCTTAAAAAAGTGAATTTTGGTATTCAAAGTATCCATACTGAACGGAATTTCTGCAAACAATGGCGAAATGATATAATTTTCGTATAAATTTGGATACACTCTATTTTCGTCATAGACCGCATTTTTAAAATTTTCCAATACCTTACGAATAATTCTTTTTTCTTGTCGGTTGAGATCTACTGCTTCTTCTCCCGGTTCTCCTGTCCATACGATTTGAAATCCGGAAATACCTTTTTCCGTCAATCTAGGGTGGATATCAATTAGACCATTTTTTCTCAAGTGAAGCAGTGCAGATTGTAAATCTAAGGCACAGGGAGAATCTTCTAAATGGATATAGGTTTGGTTTGTGATTAGTTTTGCGTTTTTTTGAAAATAAACTCCGTCCGAATAGTAAATCAGTTTAGAGAGTGATAAACGATCTCTTCCGTTCGGAGATTTTTGTAGGATAAAAGAGATGACTTCTAAGAGTTTTTCCATATAAAGAATCTTGTGAAAATAATTGAATTTCGAAAGAAAATTCCTTACCTCCGTTACTTGGAAATGCAGGAAAAACTGCGAAAGTTTCGGAAGGAATGTATTCTATTTTTGGAACACGCTCCTACAATCACCGGGGGAATCAATTATAATCCAGAGAATCTTTTAGTTAAGCCAGAATTTCTGGAATCGATGGGAATTCAAATCCATTGGACCCAAAGAGGGGGAGATTTTACCGCTCATGAGCCGGGACAACTCGTTTTGTATTCTCATGTGGATTTAAAAAAGAGAAATCTTTCTATTCGTTTTTATTTAGAAAATTTACTTCGGTCTGTTATCGATTCGGTCAGATCCACTTGGGATTTGCAGTTGATTTCCGATTCTGATTCTCCTGGTTTATATTTGGAATCTAATCCCTCTCAAAAGATCTGTTCGATCGGAGTGAATTTTAAATCCTTTTTTACCAGTCACGGAATTGCATTCAATTTAAGTAATGATTTGAAAACGTTTCGTTGTATCAATCCCTGCGGCCGAAATTGGACGAATATGACGAGTGTAAAAGATTTAGGTCTTGATTTTGGTCTTCATAAAAGAGACGAATTGATTTCTTGTTTGAAAAAGAATTTATGTTCTTTCTTAGAACCGATAAATGTGAGTTCGTCTTAAACTTTGAAACTTGTGGGAACTCTTACAAATTGGGATTTTGCGGATAAACTTTGAAACTTGTGGGAACTCTTACAAATTGGGATTTTGCGGATAAACTTTGAAACTTGTGGGAACTCTTACAAATTGAGATTTTGCGGATAAACTTTGAAACTTGTGGGAACTCTTACAAATTGGGATTTTGCGGATAAACTTTGAAACTTGTGGGAACTCTTACAAATTGAGATTTTACGGATAAACTTTGAAACTGTGGGAACTCTTACAAATTGAGATTTTACGGATAAACTTTGAAACTTGTGGGAACTCTTACAAATTGAGATTTTACGGATAAACTTTGAAACTGTGGGAACTCTTACAAATTGAGATTTTACGGATAAACTTTGAAACTGTGGGAACTCTTACAAATTGAGATTTTACGGATAAACTTTGAAACTGTGGGAACTCTTACAAAATCATTCGTTTTCTATGAAAAGTGATTGAGAATTCTTTTTTATTCTCAAGAGAAAGCCTATTTCCTTCCGATTGGATGGATAGTGAAGATTTTCAAAAGTATATTCTATTTTCTTTTGCTATTGATCGTCTGCGAATCGATTGCTCTTGGAATTGTCGCTTGGTCTTTTTTAGAATCTTCTTTGGCCTCATTTGAACTTTTGAAAATTGGCTCGGACAATCGAGCTAGAGACACATTGAGTGCTCTTACTAAGGCCGCAGAAAATTCTGGAGTAAATGGTTCTTATGAAGATATGAATTTCGTTTTTTCTAGATTCGTCAAGGTTTCTGAAAAAGACGCAGACGGTTATACGATCAAGGAAATCTTTTTGACCAATGAGGAAGGTATCGTTTTAGCCCATTCCAATCCGGAATATCTTGTAGAAAACTTAAAAAAAAGAAAACCAATTTCTTTATATCAGGATTCACTTTACACCAGGGCTTTTCATCTTCGCAAATGGCAGATCAGTATTCCGGTTCTTTTAAATCAAAAGAAAGATTTTCTTTCTAAAAGTTTTTTCTTTTCTAAATTTGAAAAATTTTTTCCTGAAATTAATGAACCAGAAATTCTTCTTTCAGCGGCAGTTTATCATCCAGTAAAATTAGAAAGAGTTGCCGCGATTCATATGATCTATGACAGGGGAAATTTTCGTAAGTTTGTTTTTCAGCAAACAGAACTTTTAGAATGGCTTCTTAGAAACGATTCTTTGATTGCTTTAGGTGCGGCTTTGTTTTTAGAATTTGTATATTTACTCCTCACTTTAGTAAGTTCTAAAAACGATCGTTCTAAACCTTTTGTAGAAAGAATTTCTCATTCACAAGAAGTTCATGTTCCGGTTCTTGCAAAACATTCTAGTCCTTTAAGTTCGGTTATTTTTCCTGGAAGTTTGGGAAATGCCGAGCAGAATCAATCGATACAAACGGAACCGGTTTTATCTTCGTCTGATTCTCAAGTTGATTTGCAAACCGAGTCACAAACTCAACCTTCCGAACCAACTCCAGTTGCAATTGAAGCAGTTCAGAAAACGGAGACGACAGAGAGCAAAACAGAAACGAATCTTTCTCAGATCACAATAAAAACTGAACCAGTCGTTTCTCAAATCGATCTTACTTCCAAAGAAGAAGTTTTAGACGCGATTTATTTAGGATAAACGAAAGTGGAAATCAGATCCAGACTTTCCGAAAATATTTTGAAACTTAAACTGAGAGGACGTTTAGACTCTGCAAGTGCTGAGGATTTTTATTCGTATCTGAAATCGAAATGGGAAGAGGGAATCCGTAAATTTTTATTTTCCTGCGAAGAATTGGAATATATTGAATCCGAAGGAATTGAGGTTCTCGCTAGGTTCGAGAATTTTTTGAAAAACAGAGGGGCTTCTTCCGCCTATTGCGCGTTTAACGAAGAATGTAAAACTCTTTTGAGCTTTTTAGGTTTTGGAAGGTCAATTTCTTTTTTTGACGATTCTAATCGCGCCGAAGAATTTCTTGCTTCGATCAAAATTCTAGACCAAAGAAGTTCTGTTTCTTCTACTTCTAAGATCCAAAGAAATTCTCCAGTTCAATTTTATTCTTCCAGTTCTTCTCGTAAGAGTGAAACTTCACGTGGTATTTTTATTCCTGAAATTAAAACCGTTCCCGAAGCTGGAAACGAATCTTTGAAATCAGAGTCTATAGGTTCTTTTGGACTTGCTAGTCAATCTCAGAGATTACAGGCTTTTTTAAACGAAGAAGAAACTTCACAAAAAGAACTCTATAAAATAGATACTTCTTCTTTGAAATCATCTTCTAAAACAGAGACGGAAACTTCCTCTTCAAGCTCGGAATCTTCTACTCAGTTAGAGGAATCATCGGACATAAAAATTAATCCTATCTCAAACCCGACTTCTCCAGAGTATTCTGCAAAGTCGGTTTTAGAAAAAGCAATTCAGACGGAAAAAAGTTTTCCAAAAAAAATCATCTATTGTGGAGCCTGTTCTTCTAGAATCAGAGTTTCTAAACCGGGAAGATACCAGTGTCCCGCTTGTCAGATTCAGTTTGACCTAAATAGCATGGACGGAGTTCGATACCTAGAAAAACTTCTAGGAACCTAATCCTTGTCCAACGCAGCCTCACGTAGTATAGCACTTTCTTTTTATACATTTTTATCTAGAATTTTAGGTCTTCTTCGAGATCATTTTATGGCCGTTTCCTTTGGAACCGGTATGGTGGCCTCTGCATTTTCGGTGGCTTATCGTCTTCCCAATATGTTTCGCAATCTTCTGGCGGAAGGTACACTTTCTCAGTCCTTTCTTCCTCTTTACGCAGAGTCCGGTAAAATAAGCGAAGAAGAAGCTAAAATAATGAGCGGAGCGGTTTTGTCTTTTTTGTTTTTTATTTTATCTATTTTAGTGGGTATCGTATTTCTTTTTTCTCCTTTTTTTCTTCCTATTCTTGTAGGAGGAACAAAAGAATATTCTAATTTAGTAATAGAACTAACTTATATTCTGTTTTTCTTAATTGTCACTGCTAGTCTTTCTGCTATTTTTATGGCGATTTCTAATTCTAAAAATCGTTTTTTTGTTCCTTCTCTTTCTCCGATCATTTTAAATTTATGTTATCTATTTGTTTTTATCTGTTTGTTTCCGTTTGTGGACGACTTACACGATAGAGTGATTGTACTTTGTTTTGCGATTATTACCGGAGGTTTTTTACAACTAGCGGTTCAGATTTGGTATGTTTGGAAAAATAAAGACATGCCTAAAATCAATTGGAACTGGAAACATCCGTCCATTCGAAAAATTTTTAAACTGATGCTTCCAGCAGCGTTAGGCGGAGGTTTTTATCAGTTGAGTTTACTCGTAGATATTTTTTTAGCTAACTGGGTGCAAAATCAAAATCCAGGACTTGGTGCAGTTGTAAGTTTAGATTATTCTCAAAGATTGGTTCAATTGCCCACAGGGATCATCGGAGTTGCACTTGCTACCACCATTTTACCGGCTCTTTTGCAATCTCTTAAAAAGGAAGAATGGTCTTCTATACATCAGGAACTTGCAGGTGCGCTTGAGTTCGCATTATTTTTGACCGTGCCGGCCGCGCTGGGAATGGCGTTTCTTGCGGGTCCGATTTTAGATTCTATTTATTTCGGAGGAAAATGGGATCACATTGCTACTCACACTGCGACTCAACCTTTGGTTTTTTATTCAATTGCGATTCCTTTTTTTAGTATCAATAAAATATTAATTTCTTCTTATTATGCATTTCAAGATACGAAAACTCCTCTTCGAATTCAGTCAATATCGTTTACGATCAACATAATTTTGAATTTATCTTTGATTTGGTTTTTAAAACATTCTGCGATCGCCTTATCTTCTGCGATTTCTGCTATATTCACTTTTTTACTTTTAGGAATTTTTTTGAAAAAACACAAGATAGGATTTCCTTGGATCGAACTCTTTAAAAAAATTTCTAAAATGTCAATTCCATTTTTGTTATTGGGAAGTTATCTTTTCTTTCATCAATTTTTTTTATATTCCACAATTCTAAATTATTTGGGATCGATTGGGGTCAATTACGTACAATCTTCTAGAATTCATTTAAGTTTAGTGATCTTTCCGGCAGTTCTAATTTTTTTTGCTTCCAGTCTCATTTTTAAAGTGGATGGGATATATCTATTGATCCGAAAGTTTCGTCGAAAACAAGAAATAGTCTAAAATGCTGCAAGGATGAAATTTACGGTTTACGTAAAGCCGAACTCTAAAAAGGTTTTTTTTCGAAAAGAAGAAGACGGGGTTCTAACGATTGCGGTTCGAGAACCGGCTTTAGAAGGAAAAGCGAACGAGGCCGTGATCGAATCTATCTCTAAAGAAATGAAAGTTCCAAAAAGTAAGATTCGAATTTTATCTGGCCAAAAAAACAAAAAGAAAATAATCGAAATCGATCTTTAAAATCTTTTTATATGATAAAAAACAGAATCTTAATTACGATCTTACTTCTACTTCCTGGGATTCTTGCAGCACAAAATAGAAGTTATACGGAAGATCCTTTTGACGAATTAATTAGAGAAAAAAAAGAAATTTTCGGAAGTGAAAAGGAAGAAAAGTATCCGGTTCGGATGCTTTTTGTGGACGTTGAAAAATGGCCAGGACATTTATCCTGGCACGCGTTTTGGTTTATTAGAAGAACCGATTATCCAAAATTTAAGCAATTTAGAATATTCCCATTTTATAATTCTATTGAGGCGAAGTCTGGAAAGGCAAGCCTGGATTCTGTTTTTCCATTTTTTAGTTATCGTAGGGTAGAAAAAGAAGGGTTAAAGGAAAAAACTTTTTTATCTCCTCTTTTTTACAGCAATAACATAGAGCCAGTAGACGGTGGAATTGGTTATAGGGAATCTTCTAAATTTTATTGGTTAGGTTACAATTCTAACTCTTCTGGTCCTGGATTTGAAAAGAATTTTTCTATGTTTCCAGGTTTTTTGCCTTTGTTGATTTTAAAATCTGATTTAAACAACGGAATCAGATCCAATTCTATGATGGTTCTTCCTTTATTTTATTTTCACAAAAGATCTTTGGAAGAGTCAGATACTTGGTTTACTTTACTAAGATGGGGACACAATACAGAGAAAAAATTTTTTAATTTTTTACCATTGATATATTATACCAATTATAAAATCAAAGAAGATTATTCGTTTACTTTTTTTCCATTGTATCATCAATCCAGAACAACTGGCTTAAACTCTCAAATGTTTTCTCATTATTCTCCTTTTTTATTTTGGGAAAAAGAGAAGTTTTCGGATTCGGAATGGGAATCTTCCTTTTTACCTTTACTTTTGTTTTATAAATCAAAATTGCTCGTTTCTGGAAAGGAAACCACTCGTTTATTTTTTGCTCCATTAGCTTTGTATTTAAAGGAAGATGGAGAAAATTATAAAATTCGAAACTTTCTAGTATTTCAATGGGGAAAAGAAAACGACTGGAGTTATTTTAGAATTTTTCCTTTTTTCTATTGGTCTAAAACAAAAGATCAGTCGGATAACACTTTAACTTTTTTTCCTTTTTGGTTTTATAAAGCAAATTCTTATTTTCATATTCCTTTATTAGGTTTCTTTCATGTATTTTCAGATGCTCAGAGTGAAACGTTTGCTCCATTTTTTTATAAGTATGACACGCCAAATCACAAAGAATTTTTTCTTTTAGGTTACCATTCCCAATACTTTAGTCCTGGTTCTTCTAATTTGGGTAATTTCGTTCGTTTTTATCCGTTTTATTATTCCTCTTATGAGCAAGACGGTTCGTCTTTTTTAGGTTTAGCTGGTTTATTTTATCGTTGGAAAAATTATAAAGATGAGACCGTTGCTAGGGTTATTTTACCTTTTTATTATTATCAAAAAAATGAATATAATCTTTTATTTCCTTTCTATTTTAGATTTGGAGGAGACGATTTAGATTATGTTTCCTTCAGCCCCTTCCATTACAAACTTAGATCAACTAATGTAGATAGAGATTGGATTTGGTTGTATTATTCTTCCGAAGACAGAAAAGAAAAAACAAGTTCACTTATTCTAGCTCCTTTTTATTTCGAGTGGAAAAGCGCCGAGTCTAGAGGAGATATTTTACTTCCTGCGTATCTCAAATATTATGAAAAGAACAAAAACTTAGAATTGTATTTCGGAGGTTTTTCCATTTCTCAAACGGGAGGAAGGTTCGATGCTTCTTTGAAATCAAGTGGTTCCGGAAAAGAATACTATATAGATTTAGATTATTCTTTTATGTATAATTTATTTAGCATTTCCTTGAGAAAAGAAATTACCAGTCCATTTACTTTTTTTACGGATACAAAAAAAGAAGAAGAGTCCACTTTAATACAAGTTCAAAACCCAAAAAGTAATGAAGTTAAAAAGGATTTTCGCATCGAAAAGTCGAACGAAGAATTTCAGAAACCTGCGTTGGATGAAAATTCTAATTTTGCTTCTTATAAAAAATTGGCTAGAGAAACTTCTAAAAACTATTTCGGTTGGGAGGCTTTGTTTGGAATTGTAAGTTATCAATCTGGGGACGATAAAAAACATTTTCGGATTCTTCCCTTGACTTGGTTTACTTGGGGGACAAACAGCAATGATTATATATTTGTTTGGCCTTTGCCACCTATTTTTTTTGGAAAGGTGGGAAACGAATCGTATCGGGTTGTGTTTCCTTTTTATGCAGAACAAAAAAAGGGAACGAATTTTGTTCTTTCTTTGGGAATTTTTCTATTTTTAATGGAGAAAGAAAATGATCGCAGAGAATATTCTGTTCTTTGGCCTTTAATACGTTATGCGAGATCTAAAGAAGAAACTGCGTATCGTTTTTTTCCTATTTTTACCCATCGTGAAACCGCTGAACGTTTAGAAACAAAAAGTATATTCTATTATCGTTATAAAGAAAAAAACGGAACTTACGAAACTTCTTCTTTTCATGGAATTTTATTTCCATTTTACCAGGCTTCCGAGGAAATTTTTACAAAAAAAGATTTTAGATCCGTTTCTGGTTATAATACTTTAATTCCTTTTTATTTCAGAAATTATTTAGATCGTTTTGAAGGTGAAAAACAAGTTTTTCAAGAAAGAAATCTATATACTCTTTTATTCTTATATTCTTATAAAGAAAATTTGCCTTTAAAACATAAAGAATCTTTTTTCTTAAGTCCGTTTTATTATTCTTCAAATGAAGAAAAAGAAAAGTTCGATACTTCTTATGTTTCCGATCTAAATTTGATTTTACCGATTCCTCTTGTGGTTTGGGGAAGAGACAAAAAAGGAGAGGGTGGGGACAAACGATTTCGTTTTATTTTAGGTTATTATACTTCTTCTTTCTTTCAAAGATCGGTGAACGTTACTTTTCAAAAATCTTCTTGGAATTTTCTTTTATTTATGGGTGGAGAAAGATATATAGACGATTCTTATTCTACTTTAGGTGCACAGGAAACGACTCGTTTTTATTTATTTCCGTTTTATTTTAGAGAAGAAATTATGAAAGGTGGAAATTGGACATATCGATCTCATAAAATTCCGATTTTATATTCCAGTCAGACAACTCCTAATTCTTATGATATTACAATTTTATTGTTTGCTGGATTTAGATCCGATCCGGAGTCGGGAATTAAACGTACAATGATTCTTCCGTTTTGGTATCAGAGTGAAAATAGAGATAAGATTTCTGGAAATGATCATAAGAATTTTAGAACTTTCACTCCAGTTTTTTTTCAAATGGAAACTTTTGAAAACTGGACAAACGGAAGAAATAGTTCCGAAATTTCTAGATTCTATACAATCCTTCCGCTTCCAATGTTTTATACGTTTGAATCTAAAACCAAATATGGCTCTAATTCTTCAAGTGGTTTAGTTGTGGAAGATTCTTGGGGTTTTGATTGGTTACTTTTTATCAATTATGAAAAACAAAATAAAATTTATTTTGAAGTTGAAACACAAATGGTTTCGGAAAATAAAACTCAAACTGAAACGAAATCAGTTTCACTAAAAACGTTATTTGCTCTTTACGGTTATGAGAAGTTTGAAAAATTTTCAAATGGTACTACAGTCTTAAGCCGGATGAATGCTTATTTATTTCCTTTATTTTTTTATAAAAATGCTGATTCTGCAGATTCTTCGTCTACTTATAGATGGATGATTCCGATTTTAGCTTACAGAAGTTTTCAAGGAAATCAGGATGGAGCCGTGATTTCTCATACTAATTTACTCGGGATTCTATTTGACTATCAAAGAGACGACATACTGAAAACGAATAGTATCTTTTTCTTTCCTTCGATTTACTATTCTAGCGATCAAAAAAATAAAGATAAAACTTTTTTCTTCCTTCCTTTCTTCTATACTCGGTCGTATGGGGATTCAGAATCTAATTTTTTTATCCTAGGTTATTATCAACGTAATAGTGAACGGTCCAATCGTTATAATTTTTTATACTTATTCGATTTGGAATTGTACGTGTCCGATCAAAGAAAAGAGCTTAGTCTTTTTTTAGGAGTTTTTAACGCGGAGTTTGAAAGGGACAGAACACGATGGGGAGTTTTCGGAGGGATTCTGTTAGGTTACGAATCTACTCCTCAGATGACTGATTGGAATTTTTTATGGATTCGGTATTTAAATTCTCCTCAGGAAAAAATCCAAAACTTTCTACCTATTTATAGATATGGCGAAACTCAAGAAGGTTATTCGTTTTTAGCACCTCCGATTTTGACGTATCATTCAAAAGATTCGGAAGGTTCGATCACGTTAGGTGGTCTTGGTCTTATTTATTATCAGAATCGTTCTGAAATCGAGAAAAAAGAATCCACCAAAATTTTAGGGGGACTTTTGTACTTTTCCGAAAAAAAAGCGCTTAGAGGTTTTCAAAATTACGGAATCTTAGGAGCACCTTTTATCGGAGGATTACTTTGGAATTACGAATTCGAAGAAGAAACTGGTTTCCAAAAAATGTCTTTTTTAAAATTTATTTTTAGTAGGACTACTTATAAGGGTAAAACTTGGAATAGTTACTTTGGAATTTCTCCTTCTTTATGGTTTGATGAAAACGATTAAAGTTTCCGTAAAATAAAGTTGGAAAGATTTTTTCTAAAGGTATGAGTTTTTATATTATATTTTTTTAATATTTATTCAATTTTCTAAAAATCCTTAAAAGTTCGCTGGTTTCTTTAAAAGTCAGTTTGGATGCGAAAATTTCTCGAATTCCTTCTTCGTAAATCGGCCATGAATTTCTAAGTGCTTGAATTCCGGAAAATGTGATTTCTACGATAAATTCTCTAGCATCTTCTTCGCTTTTTTCCCTTTTTAAAAAACCTTCAGTGACTAGTTTATCTACAGAACGAGTCAAAGCGCTTTTACTTAGTATGATTTCCCGGGCTATATCCGACATTCTAGAACGTTTTTTAGATTTTGTGTAAACCGTATAAAGTATGTCGTACCAAGTAAGAGAAATTGCGTTTGTTTTGGCAAGAGCGGATTCTATTTGGGAGGAAGCTGAGCTGTAAAATTTTAGGCCTGCCGCCCAAGCCTGAATCGATTGTTCTGATAATTTTTCATTCATTAAGAATAGAATGTAATTTTTTAGTTGCAATTGCAATCATTTTTTTAGAATATGAAATAGTTGTAATTGCAACTAAAATTCTTTCCGAATTTTACCCGGCAAGAATTCAAAAGGAGTAACAAATGAACGCACAAAGTATCAGAAAAAAGGTGAATAGATTAAACGAAATGATTTTGGCTGGAAACGTAATAGAAGCTTTTCAGGAGTTTTATCATCCTGCGGTCGTAATGCAGGAAAATACTCAAAATCCTACGGTAGGTTTTGAAGAGAATCTTGCCAGAGAAAAGGATTTTGTTGCCAAAGTAAAATGGAATCTTGCAAAAGTATTAGGTACTATCGTAGATGAGGAAAATAATAGAAGTATTGTTGAATGGGAATTGGATTACGTTCATAAAGAATGGGGTCACATTAAGGCTACACAGGCGAGCGTCCAAACCTGGAAGGATGGGAAAATCTTTCACGAAAGATTTTACTACACTGTAAAATAACAACACTCGGATGCGAGATAAATAATAAATTCATATTATCTCGTATCCTTAGTGCTTTCTAATATGAGTAATATTAAAAAGTTCTATTTTTATGTTTTATTTCATTAGAATTGTTGAAAAATTAATTCTCCATCTGTTTCTATTTTATGGAAACCGGCAATTGAAGCAGTTTTGTTAATCGTCACTATGGAATTTTTCAACAACTCTATTTAAAATAAAATCGTTTATTATAATAAACTAAATCACTTATAAAGACATTTATAAGATCTTGGAAAATTTTTATTTTATAAAACCTTAAAAACAAAGATACAAAACTTTATTTCGATTTTTTTCTTTTAGTGGCAGGTTTCTTTTTTAGATTAGAATTTCGAGTTTGTTTTAGAGTTGTTCCAGTAAAAGAATCCTTTTTTGAGTTTTGATTTTTTGTAAAAAGTTTTAATAGTAGTTTTCCGATTTCTTCTCCTTTGGAAACTCCTAGATTTACTGCCTCTTTTAGTTTATTTGCATTAGTAGTGACTAAACTTACTGGAAGAGGGTTTTCAGGGGAGATAGTATGGATTCGCACTCCTTTGGGAGGTTTTTGCGCTACCGCTCTTGCTAGATTAAAATGATGATGATGCCATCTATTCATTAGCTTTGCCATTTTCCAGTCTTTTGGAAAAGACAGAAGACTAGTCAACATACTAAACGGAGGAGAAATTCTTTCCACAGGAGAATTTAAAACTACCGTAATATCTTTGTATCCTGCCTCTATTAAATCTTCAAGAGGAAATGGATTGAGAACGGCAGCATCTGTATATAATTTTCCATCTACTTTGTGTTTTCCTCTGGTTGCTATTGGAAGAGAGGTTGCCGCTTTTAAAAGATCGAATATGTTGGAGGAAGTAGCTCGCACATATTCGATTGTTCTGGTTTGTAAATTACTGACTGCGATTCTCAATTCTGGTAAACCGAATTTTTCAAAATTTTCTGCGGGCAAAGGATACTTTTGCCCAAACAAGTCATCTACAAGATATTCTTGGTCTAAAAAAGTTTTTCCTAAAAAAGGATGAAAGGGAGATATGAGTTTTCTTCCTGCCAGTTCTATATACCAAATTGCTAAAGTTTTGAGACTTTTTTCTGGTTCCGGTTCTGGCATCGTAACGTAATACGCGGCGGAACAAGCACCGGAGGATACCGCAACTACTAAATCGAAATGTTTTGGAGATACTATTGTATGCAGAGAATGTAACGCACCTCCTGCAAAAGCTCCTTTCATACCACCTCCTTCAACAAGAAGAGCACGTTTGCTACCTTTGGCTATTGGAATTTTCATATTACGGATTCTACCTCGGATTCTTCAAAATTTTCTAATTTAGATTTTTTGAATTCAAATGGATATATAAGATTTGTAAGACTTGCAATTTCGTGCATACATTCGTGTAAAAATTCTTCTGGGTCTCTGTCTGGAGTTAAATATTTTAATTCTCCGATCCGAATTGTAAGAGATGTTCTGCGTAAAAAACCTCTCGGACGGTAGTCTAATCCTAAACATAAAACCGGAAGAGGGGATTGCGGTTTTCCTACGATAAAACGAAACGCCCCTGGTCTTCCTTTTCCCATTTTGTAGGGAACCGTGGTTTGTTCCGGAAAGATGACGAGCATATTACCATTATATAATACTTTTCTTGCAAATAGTAGATCCCTTTTACTTTTACGCGGTTCTAATCGATTCAGTGGGATTCCTCCACATTTTAAAAAGAAATTGAAAAACATAGGCGCTGCCATAGAATCTTTCATGATCGCCCATATATCCCAGCGTATTTTATACAATCCTTTAGCAAGTCCCAAAGGAATATCGTCGTTTCTCTGGTGTTTTACTAAAACTAAAACGTTTCCTTTTTGGGGAACGTTTTCTAGTCCGATAACTTCGGTTTTATAAAATAGACTTCCGTAAATTTTTCCGAACCAACGTAAAATTTTCCTTACTCTAAGAGAACTACCAGGATGTACTCCCGGTTCCGAGTCGTCATACTTTTGGTCAGATTGATCTTGTTCTTCGATCCTAGTTTTTGGATTCATACTGATTTATCTGAGTCAAAATAAATGGAAGGGGTTGCAAAAAAAAGAACTTCTTTTAGCCGAAGAACGAAAAGTTACAAGAGTGTCAATCGTGTAGTTGAGTCTCTATTTTCAACAAATAACTTGGGACGATTCAAAATTGAAAGAAAGTAAACTTATGATCGTTTCCAAAAACATATACAATGATTTAGATGAAATTAAAACTATTCGCGTAAGTATTTCAATTTTGCGTTTAAAGGTGTTTTTGTCTTCATTGTAGCAGTTTTTGATCGTGTAATTTTTAAGATTAAATTTTTATTTTTTAGACTATCCGTTTTTTATAAAAAATGTCTAATTTGCAATTTGAATTTAGAAAAAGGTTTTAAGATTTAGATCTAAAATTGAGTCTTTATTACTTTAAAGATCAATCTCTAGGATTCAAATTTGTGAATATTATCTTACTGATCTCTATATAATAGAATGCGACGAAATGTTAAATGAAATCCATCATTGAACATAGGATTTTAGACGCTCTACTTTGTAGTATGAAGGATTATAGATGATAAAATTATCATATAACCAATTGAGAATTTAATTTTATATTCTCAAAAAGAAAGCTTCTTAAAAATTAAATTGAACTGAAATAAATTGTTGATTAAAATTCGTTTTGGCGATTCAATTAGGCGGCTTCTTTTTTGAGAAAGTTTATCCCATTTTCTTTGAAGGCAAAATTGTTATGTCAGAAGATACTCTTTTTACTAAAAAGAGAAATAAGTTCTATTCTGATTTTGAAGGTGAGCAACCTTTCAAATTGAAAGAATCCTTTATGAAATCTAGAGATATTCAAGATACTGAAATTAATCTTCTTTTGGAGGTGATCTTTGAAAAATACGGCTATGATTTCAGACAATATTCTGAGGCTCACATACGAAGAAGACTTATCAGTAGGCTTGCTCTTTCCGGTTTAAGCAGTATTTCTGAAATGCAGACGCAGGTTTTACAAGATAAAACTTTTGCTTCTAAGTTGTTGCAAGACTTATCAATCACAGTTACGGAAATGTTTCGTGATCCAGATTTTTATGTATGTTTAAGAAAGAAGGTCATTCCAATTTTAAAAACGTATCCGTTTGTAAAAATCTGGCACGCTGGTTGTTCGACTGGAGAAGAAGCGTATTCAATGGCGATTCTTTTAAAAGAAGAGGGGTTGTATGAAAGATCTATTCTTTACGCCACAGATTTTAATGAACAAGCTTTGAACGTGGCAAGGGAAGGAATTTTTAGAAATCGAAGTATGAAAGAATATACGATCAACTATCAGCTTTCCGGTGGGAGTGGTTTTTTTTCGGACTATTATACTTCTGATGGTGAAATGGTGATTATGAATCAAACGTTAAAAAAAAATATAGTATGGGCTCATCATAATTTAGTAACGGATAGAGTTTTTGCAGAAGTGAATCTGGTATTTTGTAGAAACGTTTTGATTTATTTTAAGAGAGAATTACAAAACCAAGTACATCATCTTTTTTTAGAAAGTCTCGTCAAAGGAGGTATTCTTTGTTTAGGTTCTAAAGAAGGAATTTCCTACGGCGGGTTAGCTGAAAAATATGAGTCTTTAGATTCTAAACAAAAAATATACAAGAAAAAATATTAGAATTATATATTATAAAATTCGTATGAACTACGAAGCAATCGTAATAGGAGTTTCAGCAGGAGGGATAAATGCAATGAAAACCATATTGCCAACTTTACCCACTCAATTTGGAATTCCTATTGTGATTGTTCAACATATAGGAGCGCGTTCTGATGGAGAATGGTTTCGAATTTTGGAAAAATTATGCAATATCAAAATCAAAGAGGCAGAGGAAAAAGAGGAAATAAAATCGGGTATGGTATATGTAGCACCGCCTAACTATCATTTATTGATCGAAAAGGATAAAACATTTTCTTTTTCCATAGGGGAACGAGTGAACTTCTCAAGACCGTCTATTGATGTTTTATTTGAAACTGCTTCTGAAGTATATGAAGATAAACTAATCGGAGTTATACTGACGGGCGCAAATTCTGACGGCGCCCAGGGTTTAAAAAAAATTAAAGAAAACGGCGGTCTGGCGGTTGTTCAAGATCCTTTAACCGCTGAGATTGCTTTGATGCCTAGATCCGCTATTGAAGCTACGTCAGTGGATTATGTACTTTCTTTAGAAAAGATCGCTGAATTATTCATAAGACTGGATCAAAATAACCTGGAGCAAAGATAAATATGACCATTCGAGGAAAGCTGATTGTAGGATTTTCCATTATTCTAGGGATGTTGTTGATTAGTGTTTTATTTGTTTTAGACATGGTTTCCGATTCCAACGACAGATTAAAACGAATCGTAGACGTATCTGCAAAAAAAGTGAATTTATCTCATGAAATTTTGATCGGTGTTTTAGAAGCTTCACGTCACGAAAAAAATATCATTATAGAAAAGGACCCTATAAAGATGGTCTATTACAGAGATCGAATTTATAAGGCGGTGGATTCAGTAGATCAAAATACGATTGAATTACAAAGTTATACGGAAGTTCAAGGATCGGAAACACTTCAAAATTTTATATCTTTATGGACCGCGTATAAATCGGATTTGGCTCAAATTGTTTCCCTTTCTTTGGAAAATAATAAAGGCCGGGCATTCGAAATTTCTATCAGTAAAGGTCTTACTATACGAGACTCTATTATTAAAACGTTAAGTTATTTGATTAAAAAAAGCGAAGAAAACATGCAATCTGATAAAGAGGAAAATGAAAGAAAATATTATCTGACATTTCTTTTTTTTATTTTGCTTGTTTTAGTAAGTTTATTTATAGAGATTGCGATTTCTTATTGGATCATTAGAACGATAGGCAATAGAATTCAATTTATTTCTCAAGAAGCCGAAAAAATTGCGAATAGGGAATTTTCAAACGTTCCGCTTGCGGGAGCCTATAAAGATGAACTCCAACCGATTTATCAATTCCTAAACAAAATTCGGGAAAGTTTTAAGGAAATAACAGATAATGCGAATAACGTGGCTTCCGGAAATTATTTCGTAGACTTTGTTCCTAAATCGGAGAAGGACGTTTTAGGAAATTCTCTACGTATGATGACTTCCTCTCTTAGAAAAAAAACTCAGGAAAATGAAAAACACAATTGGATGACAAATGGTCAAAATTTTCTTAACGAAAAATTAAGAGGGGATAAGACCGAGTCAGTACTTGCAAAAGACGTAATTACCTTTTTATCTAATTATCTCAATGCGAATGTAGGAGCGATTTATCTTTGTGACGATTCTGAATGTAGCTTATCTGTTTTTGGAAAATATGGTTTTATTTCTGAGAGTCGTTCTTCCGAAAGATTCGCACTGAATGAAGGTTTGATCGGACAGGTTGCAGCTGAACAAAAACGGATTTTTTTAACGGATGTAGAAGAAGGATCTCTTCGTATCTTATCTGGAATACTGGATACAAAACCAAAACAGATATTAATCGTTCCTTTTGTATTCGAGGGAAAAACACAAGGTGTAATTGAGTTAGGAAAATTAGATTCTTTTTCCCCTTCTGAAATTGAATTTATAGAATCTTCCGTTCAAAGTATAGGAATCAGTTTTAATTCTGCTAGAGCTAGAAGAAAAATTCAAGAGCTTTTGGAACAAACGCGTATACAGAGTGAAGAGCTTCAGACACAACAAGAAGAATTGAGACAGATGAACGAAGAATTGGAGGAACAAACCCAGGTTTTAAGACAACAACAGGAAGAATTAAAAGTTTCTAATGAAGAATTGGAAGAGCAAACACATATCTTAGAAATGAAAAATAAGGAAGTAGAATTAGCAAAAAGTGATATAGAACAAAAAACAAAACAGTTGGAACTTTCTGGTAAGTATAAATCTGAGTTTTTGGCAAACATGTCTCATGAACTTAGAACCCCTTTAAATAGTCTTTTGATTCTTTCCAAAGACCTAGCAGATAATAAAAGAAAAAATCTTTCCGAGGATCAGGTAGAAAGCGCAAACATCATCTATAAAAGCGGACATGATCTGTTGGTCTTAATCAATGATGTATTAGACTTATCTAAAATAGAATCCGGGAAAATGTCAGTTAACTTGGAAAGGGTAGTTTTGAGAAAATTCGCAAAAGAATTAATGAGCACATTTAAGCTCCAGGCCACGGAGAAAAAGTTAGATTTGGATTTAATTTTTGACGATGATCTACCGGAGGTAATTCGAACTGATTCGCATCGATTGAATCAAATTCTAAAAAATTTAATTTCTAACGCGTTAAAATTTACGGAACGAGGAAAGGTTCAAGTCGAAATTAAAAAACAAAACAAAGATAAAATTCTTTTTTCGGTGATTGATTCTGGAATTGGAATTCCAGAAGAAAAACATTCTGCAATTTTTGAAGCGTTTCAACAAGCTGATGGAAGTACTAGTAGAAAATATGGTGGAACTGGACTCGGTTTATCTATTTCTAGAGAACTTGCCAAACTACTAGGAGGAGAAATTTTTCTTAAAAGTAAAGTAAATCAAGGCTCTACGTTTTCCTTATCACTTCCAATCGAAACCAACGAAATTTCGATTTCGGAAAAAGAAAATGAAGTATTTCATAACTCGGTTGATTCTATCCAAAACGAATTTATCAATTATCCAACTTTACAGGACGATAGGAATCAAATCGGAGAGAATGATAAGGTTCTTTTAGTTATCGAAGATGATTTAAAATTTGCTTCTGTATTGATTAAACAGGCAAACGAAAAGGGATTCAAATGTATTTCCGCCGCAACCGGAGAAGATGGATTGATTCTTACTCGAAAATACAAACCTCATGCAATTATTCTTGATTTGGATCTGCCTGGAATTAAAGGGCAAACCGTATTAAACGAATTAAAGGCGGATCAATCTATTAGACATATTCCAGTTCATATAGTTTCCGCAAATGAATATTCTCTCGAACTCATTCGAGGTGGTGCGGTGGAACATATAAGAAAACCAATCCATAAAAAGGAGTTAGACGAAGCTTTTAATCGGATCGAAAATTTCATCAACAGAAAGATGAAAAATCTTTTAATCATAGAAGACGATTTCAATTCGAGAAAGATGATGCTCAAGTTGATTGGAAACGGAGACGTTAAATGTTTTGAAGCGGATTCTGGTAAGGAAGCTCTTAGAGTCTACGCCGAAAATCATTTTGATTGTATTGTTTTAGATATAGGACTTCCCGATATGAGTGGTTTTGAGCTGATTCAAGAAATGGAAAAGATCAAGAATGGACGGATTCCTCCTATAGTCATTTATACGGGTAAAGAACTTACAAAAGAAGAGGATAAAGAGCTTCAGAAATATTCTGAAAGTATCATTATTAAAGGTATTAAGTCCGAAGAAAGGTTGTTGGACGAGACCGCGTTATTCCTTCATAGGATGATTAATGATCTTCCAGAAGCAAAACAGAATATTATAAATAATTTATACGATAAAGACTCGGTTTTATTTCAAAAGAAAATACTTTTGGTTGATGACGACATGAGAAACGTTTTTGCGTTATCTAAAATACTTAGTGAAAAAGGAATGAACGTTTTAAAGGCGGAGGATGGAAACAGCGCTTTGGAATTACTTTCTAAAAACGAGGACGTAGACTTGGTTCTTATGGATATAATGATGCCAGAGATGGACGGTTACGAAACAATGAAAAAGATCCGGGAAATTTCGAAGTATAAAAATCTCACTATTATCGCTTTGACCGCAAAAGCGATGCAAAACGATCGACAGAAATGTATAGAGGCCGGTGCAAATGATTATATACCCAAGCCGGTTGATGTAGAACGTTTGTTTTCTTTGATGAGGGTTTGGTTAAGTAAATAGAAGGTTAAAGATCATGAAATCAAAACCGAAAATACTAATCGTAGACGATAAGCCTGAAAACCTGATCGCCCTAGAAGTTGTGTTAAAGGATTTGGACGTAGAGTTAGTCAAAGCTTTAAGTGGAAACGAAGCCTTAAAGGCGATTTTACGTCATGAATTTGCTTTGGCGTTATTGGACATACAAATGCCAGAGATGGATGGGTATGAATTGGCAGGAATTATACGCGAAGAAAATAAAACGGCGGACTTACCCTTTATTTTTATATCCGCAGTTTATACGGATAACCTGAATGTGTTTAAGGGGTATGAAAAAGGAGCGTTTAGCTTTATCACAAAACCGTTTCAACCAGAAATATTGATCAATAAGGTTCAGTTCTTTATAGACAAACATCTTCAAGATGCCGCATTACACGAATTAAATGAAAGCCTGAGACAGAAAAATTTGGAATTAGAATATTCGAACAAAGAGTTGGATGCATTTACTTATTCCGTCTCTCATGATTTAAAAGCTCCTTTGAGAGCTATAAGAGGTTATACAAAGATATTAAAGGAAGATTATGAAGAAAAATTTGATGAGGAGGGGAAAAGGGTTTTAGGTTTAATCATAGATAATTCTTTGAAGATGAGTAGTTTAATCGATAGTCTTTTGCTTTTGTCTAAGTTAGGAAAAAAGGATATGAAGAAAAAGCCGATCGATATGAACCAATTGGTAAATACGATTCTACAAGAATTTCAAGAAGATTTGAAAAACGGAAAAACAAGTTTAGAAATAAAAAAACTTCCTTCGATTATGGGAGACGCCGAATTGCTCAAACAAGTGCTGATTAATCTTATATCCAATGCGATTAAATATTCTTCTAAAAAGGAAAATCCAAAGGTAGAGATAGGTTCCTCTACAAATGAAAAAGAAATTACGTATTACGTAAAAGATAACGGTGCCGGTTTTAATATGCAGTATGTGAATAAATTATTTGGAGTATTTCAAAGGCTGCATGAAAACAGTGAATTTGAAGGAATAGGAATCGGCTTGGCGATCGTTCAACGAATCGTTCTGCGTCACGGAGGAAGGGTTTGGGCCGAAGGAGAATTAGACCGTGGTGCAACATTTTTTTTCTCTTTACCGATATAAAACTTAAAAAGTAAAATGGCACCTTTTAGGGGACTGACAAAACAGGGTCTTTACAGGCGAAGTCGTTGTCGTTTTTTGCAGAATGAGGTAGCGTGTTATTTATTTATAGAATTTCAATATTCTTAATTTTTTAAAATATTGTATGCGATTCTGTTTTTTGTCTTAACGATTTAGATTATATCAATTCTTCGAAGAAAGAGTTGTAGCCTTTCTAAGATCCATTGTAACCTGAAGTAGTCACATAAAAGTGGACAGCCATTTAAGCAATATTTGTCTCAAATTCTTCAGGGCTGATATAACCTAATGTAGAATGAAACCTGAATCTATTGTAATACACTTCGATAAAATCGAATAGAAGATGCTCCGCTTCCTTCAGCGACCAACCCACTGTCTTGCGTGAATACAAATCCAGGATCACACAGAGATAACTCCAACCAAACGAAGTCCGAATGAATGTAACATCAGACACCCAAATTCGGTTCTGCTCGTTCGGATGAAATTTCCTTTGAACTAAATCAGGAGCAATTCTACCTCCGTGTTTTGAATTCGTTGTCAAAGGTCTAAACTGCTTCCTCTGTTTCCCGCTAATTTTACAGTGTTTCATCGCTTTTCGAACTTTCCTCGCTCCATAGGGAAGATTCGACTTTTTCACTTCCTGAAAGAGTCGTTTAAAACCGTAATTCTTACGACTTTTAAGCCACTTCTCTTGGAGAAAGTTTGTAAGTTCAGGAGCAACTGATCGATCTTTATGACGGTTTAGATATTTATAATATCCTGATCGAGATACTCCTAAAACTCTTGCCATGCTCTAAGCAATTCGATTTCATGAACTTCAATCGGGATTCTGTTCGCGGGAAAGTAACCTAGTTACGTAAAAACGGACACCTTTTACTCAGCGAATGAGGTAAAGGTGAATATGAATAAGAAAGGAAAATACTCTCCGGAGTTTAAAGAACAAGCAGTCAAGCGAACACTTTCTGGTTCGTTTACGATAAAAGAAGTAGCAGGGTCACTTGGAATCAGCTATTTTGTGTTACGACAATGGAGGGGAGAATACTTGAAAAAATCAGAAGATCAGCTCCCACTTACGGATAAACAGTTAAAAGAAAGTGAAGA
>NZ_FTNA01000014.1:47500-108189 GCF_900156205.1 Leptospira interrogans | reverse complement strand
CTCCCGGTAACATCAGTATTTTGACTTCCATCGCTTGGAATTTAGGAAGCGATCGTTATTTTATTCGTTCAGGAGGTTCAGATAAAAATACGACACCTATTTACTACAATCCCGAAAGTGGACATCTTGCTCAATACAATCCAGTGAGTGGATCGCTCTATTGTATGTATTCTCGGGTAGGTAGTTATAATTGGAATTGGGTGACGTGGGCATTGTGTAGTGATGCGCCTATCAGTAAGGACAATCCAGCTTTTTGGAATGTCTCTTATGAAACGGAAGAAGGTGGAATGATCATGGATTATCAAGGCAACGCACTGAGGGTTGCCAGGTATGGACCTAATTGGGGTGTTGCGTATGCGGTTAAACTTTCTTATTTGAAAAAGGATACAACCTATAACCCGACTTCTCTATTTATCGTTGATAGAAATTTATTGAATTGGGTCCGTTATACAGCCAGTAATCTTGGAAAGACAGATCAGTATTGTCCAGCTGGTAAAAAAGAGAGTCGTGCTAAAAGAGTAAAAAGGACTTTACCATCTGACTTTCAATTAACCGAGGAATGGATTCAGAGGCTTTACGATATAGCAATTTCAACGGTAACCAATCCTCAGGTAAGTGGTATATGCGGAGTTTGTCTACTTCAGACCTTCCAGATATTGGCAGAGCTACAAGAGTATCATTCTCGAGAACCTCTTCAGAGTGGAGGTTACTTCTTCGACACAGCTCCTAATAGAGATCCATTTATCTCATTTAGACAACGTTATCCGGAATTAGACAGTTTATTGTCGCATATACCTAGGGTATATAATTCAGACAGTACTACGCTTAGACTACTGACGTTAGTATCTGCTATGAATATGATGCCTTTGTACGACTGGACGCCCTCTCGTGAATTTACCACTCGATCTGAAATTTTATCTCATATTACCTCGCTTATAGATTCTCCCGCTGGAAGTATTTGGTTGGCGTTAATGAGAAGGCAACGTCCAGACGGAACTATTGCGGGACATTCCGTTCCAATTCTTAGAACCTCTGAAGGATTAGTAGTAATTCCAACAAGAGTACCTTCTTCCATATCACTTGAACTCTACAGAGAATATTTAACACCTACTATGGATCCGATTCAGGCGATAAATAACCTGGAACAACCAGATAGGACTCTGACATATTTTGTAACTATACAGTTAGGAGAGTTTTACGACAATTTTACTGACTTAGTAATCTCTAACAGGAATTGTACCGGGGAAGGGGAAGGCAGAAGAGGCACGGGGGAATATCCAGCCAGTGCAACGGTAAATCAGTGCTCGGAAAGCAGGTGCGCACTACCAAGTCAGTAATCGAAAAAAACGTCTTGTATGTAATAACAAAACAAACCGTTGATGCAGATGGAGATTTTACAAATACAAATCTGCGTCAACTTTGTGAGGAGCAACAATCAAGAATCTCACTCTGAACTTCCTCCGAATTAGTGGGTACGGTCGTGCCAAAAGAAAAGGATAAAAGTATGCTCATAAACCACAATATGATAAAAAATTCAAGAAGAACACGATTGAACAATTGATAAAGTCCAGAAAATCCTACTCATCTCTGTAAAAATAAAAATGGATGTAGAAACTTCATACTTTAAGAAAATTTCTTTCCAAATTTCTATTATGAGTTTGTTCCCAAAACCTCAAAAATTTTACATGATCATTCTTTAGAAACTTTTAATAAAATGCAGTAGTTCCTACAAATTAGGTCGCATTGGTAATTTGTAAACTTTCGAGTAGTTCTAATCTCGTTCAATTTTCGTAGTAGTCCCCACTTCAATCTCACGGGATCGGTGGCAACTCAGTGTCTCGCTTCTACGGTCACTCGAAGTAACTCAGCAAACACCTCTCTAAACTCAATGTATCGCTTCTACGGTCGCTCTGCAGGTCGGAATTTAGAATTTATAGGACAGCTCTATATTAAATTTATCTTAAATTAAGAATTCATTAAGTGTAAAATTTGTAATCCTCGCAAAGTCAGAAGCGGATCGATTTTATCAAAAATTCCTGGATGAGCAGCATCGATTACGGTTACCAAACCACCGGTTCCAATAACTTGATAATCCTGTCCTTTATCTTTTTTGATTTCACGAATAATCCCTTCCAAAAGACCGATCCATCCAAAAAAGAATCCTGCTTGAATCGACTCGATCGTAGAATCTCCTAAAATTTTTCCAGGAGACTGAAATACAATTGGAGGAAGTTGAGAAGTATTTCTTGTTAACGCGTCCATAGAAACTTTTAAACCAGGAGCGATTACTCCTCCTAAATACTCTGGTTTTTCGTTCACCACACAAAATGTAGTCGCGGTTCCTAAATCGATAATGATAGACTTACCCGGAAAATCGATCGCACAAGTGGCGGCGTTTACAAGTCGATCTGCTCCGATTTCATAAGGTCTTGGATAAGAAATGGAAAAAGGCAGTTTCATTTGATAATGAACTCGAATCGCCTCTATCTTAAACCAATCTTGAAACATTCTATCTAAGATAGGATTTAAAGTAGGTACGACGCTGGAATAGATCCCGCCAGTGATCATTTCGTTTTCGATTTTAAATTCTCTTAAAAATCCTCTGAAGAACAAACCTAGTTCATCGGACGTTCGATCCTTTCTAGTTACGGTTCGTTTGTGAAAGAGAGGAATCTTGTTTCCATTTTCAAAAATTCCGAAAACGGTGTTCGTATTACCGACATCTACTGCTAAAAGCATTTTAGTTTAGAGAATGGAAATCCTCCGGACTGTCAATAAAATCCAACCTGGTTCCAGAAGGAGTTTTTAAAATTAAAGAACCGTTTTCACTCAGTCCTTCCAAAATTCCAGTCTGTAATTGTCCGTTTTCTTTATAACGAACGGATTGTCCTTTCCAGAGAAGTAATTCGTTTAACAAAATCAGTTCTTTTTTTCTTCCTTCTATATCTTTCCAAAGAAGAATCGATTCGTTCAAAAAAGGAACTAGCTTTTCCAAAATTTCATTTTTTTTACCTGCACGATTTGGATTCGTATTTAAAAAACCCGCATCAGTAAGATGATTCGGAATCGATTCGTTTTTCCCATATAGGTTCAATCCAACTCCAATGATTAAAGTCATAAAAGAACCTTCGATTTCAGATTCTATTAGAATTCCTGCAACTTTTTTGTTGCCTCTATATAAATCGTTCGGCCATTTAATTTTAATTTCGCGAGTTAGTTCAGGATATACCGAAAGAATCGTTTTACAAACTGCAGTTCCTATAAAAAGAGAAAGTCCTGGTCCCGCGTCAAAATTCTCCAAACCAATTTTTCCAGAAAAGATCAAAGATTCTTCTCCAAAAACTTCCCAGGTTCGATCCTTCCTTCCTCTTCCAGCGGTTTGTTCTTCCGCTACAATCCAAGTCCCATGAGGAAATTCCTTACCTTTGATAACGGTGTTTGTAGAAGTTACGGAATCTAAAAAGATTCCTTTTTCAGGTTGAAGCAATACATTCTGCATGGCCAATACCTTTGTAGTAGCTTTGGATTGCGCAAGTAGAAAATCACTCTTATTTAAATCGTTATCTACAAAATGATAATTAGGTTGAAAACTTTGATTCTTTGAAAATTGTTTTTCATTTTGATTTTAAAACAAAGATTTTTGAAACACAAACGATTAGAGATACATATATTTCTAAAAAATTGAAGAACTACTTTCAATGAACTGATTCAATTGAATCAAAAGCTTTTTATAAATAAAGAATTCCTATTGAATCGAAAATAACAATCAATTATTTAAAATTCTATTTCAAACACGATCCTTAGAGAGCGTTCTGCTGAGTTTCAAACGTATCGATCCCTTTCGCGTTAACTCACGTTTATCTTATTTCTATTTCATAAAAACGGTTAATTGAAGCAGTTTTGTTAATCTGAACTTTTTCAACAATTCTATTTCCTAAGTTGATTTTTTCTAAACCTGTCTCAAAAACTTAAAAGAAATCTTATAATCATTTTAGTAAATTCATTATAAAACGTGGTAGTTCCCACAGAAACGGTTAATTGGCGATTTATGAATATCCGAACAGTTTTTCATGATTCTTAAACTCATAGGAGTTCCTAGAATCTTATGAACTAAAACAACACTGCTTCTATAGATCGCAATGTTAGGCTCTCAACATTTCACTCCCAGAACTCAGCATAACGCTTTCTATAATAGAGTTGTTGAAAATTTCTATAGTGGAGTTTAACAAAACTACTTCAATCGACAGTTTCCATACAACGGAAATCGATGGCGAATTAATTTTTCAACAACTCTAATGCTTATAAGATATTGATTTGGAGTTTTGGAACGGATCTAAAGTTTTGAGAGAGATCTTTTAATTAATTAACCTAAGTTCGGCGTAAAAAAAACGAGAAAGAATTTTCTAAAAGTATGAGTTCTTACAATTTTAGAATTTGTTCGTAAAATCGTGATTGGTGGTAGTTCCCACATTTTAGAAACCAAGATCACAACTTTTTTTAGAAAAATGAAGCATGGATTTCCTTACGTCGAGCCCATGTTAATTAGAAAAATAAAATGTACGAGTTCCGACTTTGAAAAATATGGGAGTTCCCACACTTTAAGTGTCACTATAAAATCTCAAAGTTTGCAGCAGCTCAAATCCTTGGACCTGATTGTAGTATCGTTTGACCACAATGGAACGTGAGTTTGGAACAAGACCGCATACATATGTCCATAACATTTCTGGAACACCAACTTCCACATCATCGAGATGAAAGTTGATACCAAGTGCAAGCTTACGCTGCTCCGTAGCCAAAAAAATACCTACGGGATACTGCTGCACATCAATTACCTCAAATATAACATGAATCGCACCTACCCGAAAAGGGTGAGAAATTATTCCGAACGTGCGTAGTTGGACTCCCGTTTGATCGTGATAGTCTCCTTCAATCACAATATCGTTTGCAGAACACATTCGTCGCAGGAACTTCTTATGCACGTCTACGTGCAATTGAAAGAATCCTACGTCAAATGAAAAAACAACCGTGTCGGTTAGCTCAAGCTCTTCGGCATCGAGTTGAACGAACACACGAAACACGTCCTGCAATTCATATTCAAGAAACACGCCAAACATGTGATCATACATTTTCGTTGTACTCCTCGCCGCCTTGTTTCATAAAATTCAGAGGCGAGGAGGGATTCACTTATTAGAATATTCTAAAAAACGAATTAACCCTTGTATCTTTCAATCAACATGGAACCAGCAATTCCACCGTGAGCACAAGCAGTAATCAGTACCTTATTTGCGGAAGAATCTTCTTTTAAATCCATAATCGCATTTGCAATCAAACGAATTCCAGTTGCTCCAAACGGATGACCAATTGCGATAGAACCACCATTCGGATTGATCTTCTTAGCATCAAAAGATTTTTCCCAATCCCAACCGGTATCCATTTTGATTTGTTCAAGTGCACCTACCGCAGTTGCGGCAAAAGCCTCATGAATTTCAACATAGTCAACGTCTTGAATTTTAATTCCAGTTTCGTCTAACAAAGCCTTGGTGGCAACAGCCTGTCCGATACCCATGTTATTTGGATGAACCCCTTTCATGTGCCAGCCGGAAACCACCGCTTCGATCGTAAGTCCGAGTTCTTTTGCTTTTTCAACAGTAGTAACGATAACACCTGCAGCTCCGTCGGAACGAGGACTAGCATTGAAGATAGAAACCGTAGGGCCATGAGACTTTTTAAGATCCTTGGAATATTTCGTTTTAAATTCTTCAAACTTCATACCAGGGTTATCGAACATAAGCATCGCTCTTCCCATACGAGTCGGGTTTTCTACCAGACCTTCACGAAGGCCAACAGCCTCGTCGATCGTAAGTTCGTTCCCTTCGTCGTCTTTCATAGGAATGATATATGGAGAGTATTTACCTGCTTTAGAAGCTTCTAATGCTCTTTTGAAAGACTCAAACGCAAGTTTATCTTGGATCTCACGAGAAAGACCATAATTCTGAGCAACAATTTCTGCGGTTACCTGCATACCGTAAGAAGTTTCTCCGTCACCAAGTCCGTCTTCCAATGTATCTCTGAGTTCAACTCCCTCGGGAAGATTATCCGGAAGAAGTTTCTTCAACTTATCCAAAGATCCCGCTTTTTTGTTCAAGCGAGCATTTTTAACAACAAAAGGCATAGAAGTTTGAGATTCTTCTCCGATCGCAAGAAAAACTTCTCCTTCACCTAACACGATTCTACGAGCCGCTTCCGCAACCGCTTCCATACCGGAAACACAATTGTTCGCAACGGTGATACAAGCGATTTCATCCCTCATTCCGACCAGGTTTGCAATCACTCTCGCAGAATTAGGAGCATTGCTAAATCCTTCTCCTACTACAACTCCATCGATTTGAGACGGCTTAAGTTTGCTTTTAGCAAGAATATCTTCTGCGACTATTTTTCCCAGGTGATGTCCAGGATAAGGTCCGAGAGCTTTCGCGATCTGAGCAAAAGGAGTTCTTCTTGGTGTACAAATTGCCAAAGGTTTTGTTAATTTCATTTTTTTTCTCCAAACTTAAAATTCTTAATCATAAATTCATTTTTTAGAATATTCAAAATTCTCCACATAGTCCCCTACCAGTTGTTGAAACTCATCAGGAGCTTTTTTAGGTCGAGACTTGGTAAGAGAAACTACTAACTGCTCATCCTGAACCGCAAAATATCTTAAACCAGTTTCAATGTCTGTAACCTCGTGTCTCATATAACTTCGAATCTTTTCAAAGGAATGAATCCAAGTACTTACTTTAATTTTTCTTCCCGCAGGAACCGGATGAAAAAATCGAAATACACCGCCCATAAAAAATAAAGTTGTATCCATTTCTACAAAACGGTCCAAGGTCAAACCGGTTTCTGTGGAAAAAAACCATCTGGAATCTTCCACTATCCTCCAAAGATAAGCCGGATTATACTCTCCAAATATATTTCTTTCGCTATAGAGAGTGATCATGGAAGTATCCACAGTTTTACAAGTTCCTCTAAAATCAGGAATCTGTGGAAATTGATCAAAACCGCTCATCTCCGTTTTCTCTAAAGGAAGAAGATCAATTGGATGCCCGTCCTTTTCTGAAAAGGTAAGAGTTTTAATTTCGGCCGCAATCGTTCCAGTATCCGATAAAACTTTTTGATCCCAAAAAATCTTACCATCTTTCAGAGGAAAAGCTTTCGTTTCCGTTTTTAAACTGGCTCCTTCCATTTGTTGAGCCAGAAATCGAATTTGAGACTCTAAAGGATGAATTTTTATCCCTTGAGATAGAATCTCCCGAATCGAAAAACCATTTTTTTCAAGAGTTCGAAATCTACCTTCCAGACAAAAATT
This sequence comes from Leptospira interrogans, assembly GCF_900156205.1. GTDB lineage: Bacteria > Spirochaetota > Leptospiria > Leptospirales > Leptospiraceae > Leptospira > Leptospira interrogans. Next base: position 100,838 of record NZ_FTNA01000014.1, on the reverse strand, counting down.
CTCATAAGTCCTGCTGGTAACGTGTCTCTGAGTATCCAAATCGGAAATCCGAGTCACGAGTTGGATTTCATCCGCAATCATATCGGCCTCCGTATTCTTTAGGAGATTCTGACCCTATTTCGCGACCCGTAGGGAGCGAAATAGCGAAATGGAGCGAAATGGCATTTCCTCACATTTGCCTTTGGGGAGATTCTGGCCCTAGTTTAGACGAAGCCAAATTTAGATCAAACAAAAAAAACAGAACGTTCGTTCTGTTTTTTTACATCAATTATCCAAAGTCATTGACAGAAGATTTTTCCGATGGAAAAATGAACCTTAAGAAATCGGTTACGTTCCTCTATGAAAACTCAACCGCGTAAAAAGAAAGAATCCGGAACTGGAGTTCGGGAAAGAATTTTAGATACCGCTACTTCTCTTTTTTACAAACAAGGTTTTTCCAGTACAGGTATGAGGCAAATCATTCAGGAATCCAATTCTGTTGCTGCAAGTCTCTACGATCACTACCCTTCTAAAAAAGAGTTGGGACTTGCGTATCTAGCTCGTCAGGAAGAAAAAACTCTTAGCGATCTTCAAAGTTTGATGGATCGTTATCCAGACCTAGGAGAATTTTTAAGAGCCTGGGTGATTCTCAAAGAAAAACAAATCCGTCACGGAGAATTTGTAGGTTGTCCTTTTGCTGGTTTTGCAAGTCAAGTAATGGACTCCGATCCTGAATATACTGAATTTTTAAAAGACATCGTAAACAAATGGATTCGTATGATCAGCGATTATCTGCAAAAGGCGATCGGATCGGGACAACTCAAAAGAAACATGGACATTCAATACGTGGCGAGAAGAATTTTAATGGCATACCACGGTTCAATTACAATGTGGAGAATGACTCAAGAACTTCGTTTTATTCGTGAGATGGACGATTCTCTTCGTGAAATTGTAGAAGAATATAGAATCCTTTAAATAAATTGCGTAAAAACTTTCCTTTTAAAGTTTTATAAATAGAAAAATTCTTATCTATATTAGAGTTGTTGAAAAATTTCATAGTGGCGATTAACAAAACTGCTTCAATTGCCGATTTCCATAAAATAGAAACAGATGGAGAATTAATTTTTCAACAATTCTATTGATAATTCGTTCTATTTTTCTCTTTTAGCAATACACATCCCGTTAAATCCATTAGTAAATTTGAATATTTTTTTGTATCTTATTGTTAATTGGAACTATGCATAACTAACCGATTGAATTTATAATATATTCTTTAAATAAACCAAAAGTCCTGGGACAATCTCTAAACTTTAAGATCTTTCCCAAATATTTGAATCAATTATTTCAGTATATATTTATGAATCAGATATAAAAAAGGAATCGGCAAATTAAGAATTGAAGATACCAACACTAACATTTGACTACTACCATCGTTTGACGGGTGATAAATATCATAGATAAAATTACCCATAAACAAACAATCCACCATCAATATTGGATATAAGAATGATAATTTGGCGTACCATTTATCAAACATATTCAATTTGACAAGTATTAGAAGTATTATAGATGGAAAGTAAAACGGTAAAAGTAAAAAACTAAATCCAATTGCTTCGAGTTTCGAAGTAATAACAAATGTGATTATCAAAATTAATATTTGAGATAATAGAGATAAAACTAAAAATTGAATAATATTTGATCTCGTAAAATATTTGCTGAACGAATATCTACTTAACATGTTTATACTTGATTATTACCTAAAAAGCTACTACTGTTTTCATTATATTGCTTAGGGAAAAGTATTTTCAAATGGAAGTTTAAAAAACTTATCTTTATTTTTCCTTTCTAAGGAATTCAAGAAAAGGGCTTTTTTATAATTTTAGGACATATAAATTCTTTGTAAAAACTTTCCTTTTAAAGCTTTATAAATAGAAAAATTCTTATCTATACTGATAATTCATTTTTCAGGTAACCAATTCAAAATAAAAACGAATTTTTCATTATGAAAAACAAGATTTTACTCTCAATTATCGTGATATGTTTTGGATTTATTAGTTGTTTAAAGACAAATGGAGATTCAAATCAAACAAACTCTAAAGGAGGAATGATGAATTACGAAGTCAACAAATCTGATGAGGATTGGAAAAAAGAACTCACTCCAGAACAATATAGAATTTTAAGACAAAAGGGAACCGAGATGGCTTTTACCGGAGCTCTGTATAAAAATCAAGATAAAGGCACCTATGTTTGTGCGGCCTGCGGCGCCGTTTTATTTTCTTCTGACACTAAGTATGAATCCGGTTCCGGCTGGCCTTCTTTTTATCAGCCTGTTAAAGACGGGGTAGTCGACAAACAAAAAGATAGTAGCCATGGAATGGAGAGAACGGAAATTCTTTGTTCTAAATGCGGAGGACATCTAGGTCACGTTTTCAATGATGGACCAAGACCTACTGGATTGCGTTATTGTATCAATTCCGCTTCCTTAAAGTTTCAGAAAGAATAAAATCAATATAACTTCCTTAGATTCTCGGAAAAGTTTCTACTTTCTTTTTTTGATTTTCAAGTTGTGGTGATAAGGAAAATCATACCTAAATCCGGATTCAACCGGGAGCAACTTCATGAATGATCACCTCGCCTATGTTTCCGACAATCGTTCCGTTCGTAATCCAATTCTTCAATTTTTAGCAGAGAAATGGTATACGGTTCTTTATTTTTGGCATTCAATCATTGGAATTTTCATTCGATTAGAAGATTCTCCGGAAGGTGATAAACGTCCAGTTGTTCTGGTTCCAGGATTTTTAGGCAGAACCCTTTCTTGGAAATCGATGTATAAACATCTTTCTGCAAATGGACATCCTGTATATACGGTTCCTCTCGGATTTCAAGTGGGTAACATCCGAAAAAAAAGCAAACTTTTAGAAACTTTTCTAATCGAAAAGAATATTCAAAATTGTTATATCGTCGGTCACTCGACCGGAGGTCTGATCGCAGCGGGTCTTACTTATAAAGGAAGAGATAGAGTTAAGAAACTTTTTATTACAGGAACCCCTGTAAAAGGAACTTATCTGGCTTACTTTACTCCTATATTTATTTCGAGCTGGCAGTCCATGCCTGATTCTAAGTTTATTCGGGAAATTGGCGAAGTATTTGAAAAGTTGCCTAACGTTCAATCCGTTTTTACTAGAAAAGATCAGTTTATCCTACCTTCCGAAAACTCCCGTTTAGGTCATTTTGACGACGTAGAACTTCCAGAAGCGGGTCATCTTAACCTTTTTATGGGTCCACTTGGTATCGAGTGTTTGTTCGATTTGATCACCGCGGAGGAAAACAAAGATCCAAAGCCAATCATTAGAAAAGTAGAATCTTCTAAAATAGATCAAAAAACGATCGAATCTTCCGTTACACATTCTAAATCTTTTGCCGTCGCCCAAAAAACAAACTTAAAAACGAGTCATTCAAAAAAGACGGCGAAATCAAAACAAATCCCCAAGAAAAAATCGGCCCCCGCGAAGAAAAAAAAGAAAAAATAACATTCCCATTTTAGAATATACAAAAAATCAGATATATACCTTTGTAATTTGACGAGAGTTATCCATTTTTAAAATAAAAAAACATAGGGAAATATTTTTCTAAGTTCATTGGCGCCTCCTTTCGATCTACGATCAAAAGGACCGCGCTCTGCCGCGACTCCATTTCATTCCGGTCACGTTTTCATCAAAAACGTGACCGCGTTCCGCGTCGCTTAGATCGCTGGCGCTTGTAAAGCAACTCAGAGCTTGCCCCAAAACCTCAAAAAATTTTACACGATCATTCTTTAGCAATTTTTAATAAAATATAGTTGTTGAAAAATTAACTCGCCATCGATTTCCATTGTATGGAAACTGTCGATTGAAGTAGTTTTGTTAAACTCCACTATAGAATTTTTCAACAACTCTAATGTAGTAGTTCCTACAAATTAAGTCGCATTTGGCAACTTTCAAACAGTTCAATTTTATATGAGTTCCCACATTGGACGATTTTGAAATAAGCTCTTAATTTCATAACGTGAGATTGGCATAATTCATTTTTCTGAAAAAAATTGGAATTTGAACTTTACAGATCGATTCTTTAAATGTGGGAACTATTACAAATTACGATTTTACAGTTCAATCCTGAAAATGTAGGAACTACCACAAATTATGATTGTACGAACAAATTCTAAAATTGTAGAAGCCTATACTTTTAGAAAATCTTTTCTCGTTTTCTTATGCAGAATTTACGTTATTTTGATTTGAAAAGTTAAAAAATTTTTTCCAAATCTTCTAGTTTCAAAACCAGACCAGCCTGGATTTACAGGAGATTGAACAAAAACGGCTACGGTAGTGTCTTCACTTAACAAAAGATCAGAAATGGTCCGAATTTTTTCATCCTTCTTATCCCAAAAAGAATAAGGAGGATCTAAAAAAAAGATTCTAGACATTTCGGGAATATCGAGTTTATCATAAAAACGGAATACATCCTTTCTGTAAACTTGACAGTTATTTCCAAATTTAGAAAAAAGTTTTCTAAGGTTATCTGATCTTTCCCAAGCCAATTCGTATAAAACGACTCTTGCAAATCCTCGACTTACCGCCTCCAGACCCATCTGTCCGGAACCCGCAAAAAAATCCACAAACGCAGATTCTTCCTCTATCAATCTACCCTTTAAAACTAGAGAACCGATTATATCAAAAACAGATTTTTTTAATATTGCAGGAGTAAAATTAGTGTTTCCAGCAATCGCGGGAGGAGTTTCGATCGATTTGCCTTTAAATTTTCCAGTTTGTACTTTAAGTATCTTCAAGTTTGTGGTTCCATTTTTTTTTCGATACTGAGTTCCAAAATTCTAATCTTCTTTACGAGTTTTTGGATAGTTCCAAATTCTTTGAGTTTAACAAGAATTTGTTTTGCTTCGGAAAAATTCCCAGCCTCGTATAGAATACACGCGTAGGTATATAGCCCCTCCGCATAACGCACAGAAGACGACCCTTTTTCAGTAAAAATTTTTCCCCAATAGATTCCCGATAATTCGTCCCCCAATACCAGACAACGTTCCAAAAACAAAAACACGGAATTGTAAAAAATTCCAGGATGTGATTCCTTTTTCTCATAAATACTTCTCAGAGTTTTATCAATTTCTTCCGGATCCTTTTCGGAAGCGGTATATAAAAGTAGAATTTTATAATCTACTTCTTCCCTACGCAGCGCAACCCGAGAGACCTTTACTAAAGTATCATAATTTCCTTTTTTGTAAAAATCATATACGTCGCTGAAGTCGGTAGAAAAAACCCTTTGAGAAAAAAATAGAAAGGGTACAAATACGAACCCGAAAAGCCGGTTTTTTACAAATCGCCAAACCGGCCGGGTATTTTTCAAAGTTCGATCACTGCAGAGGAGCCACACATAGGACAAATCGGCCCTTCAGGTCCATAGTCTTCTGCTTCATAAGCATCCTCTTCCCAACGATGATCACAATCTTCACAGGCAAACGTTAACACCTCTTCGCCGGTAACATCTTCATCGTAATCAGTCTCAACTTCAAAATCTTCGTCAAAATCGTAATTGTAAGGCATAGAAATCCACGGAATCAGGGGAGTCCTCTATGTCAAGTTTTAGGGAATTAAAAAATACGTGAACCCAGAATGGGCCTGTAAAAAATCGACGAAGTATGTTGTATCAATCCGGTCTGAAAAGCTACAAAAAGAAAACCAGTTATAAACCCTATATTTTTATTGCCCTTTTGCTGATTTTAAGCGGGACTGGATTTTTTTTTCGCCAAGGGATTAAAAATCTATTTGCAGGTGATAGAAAAATTCTTCTCGAAAAAGAAAGAAAAAACATCCAACAACAGATTCGCTCCGGAGCTCTGGAAGAAACCTCTGTAAAAAATTTTCAAAACGCCGCCAAAGATTATATTCACGCCAATCCTTCGGACGAATTAGGATATTTTTATATCGCATTAGGAAATTATAATTCGTTTTTACTCAACGGATTTTCATTCGATTCCGGAACTCTAATAAAACTCGCCTATTCTGGGTTCAACGACTTTCTCAAAGAAGACGAGTCGTATCTTCCCATTTTAGAAGAAATGTATCGCAATGCACTTCGCGCAAAAGCAATTGATCCCTCTATGAATGAAAATCCGGACAACGAAGTGATGATTGCGTTTGGAGAGACGGTCAAACAACATCTTTCTAGAAAATCTCTCACACAACTTTTGAACTCTATTCCATACGATAAAATTAGCGCCGAATTCAAAACGACTTATATCTGGATTTCTATTTTAGGAGCATCTCTTTCAGGAGATACAGATTTTTTAAAACGAAATTTGGCAAGTCCAGAATCCAGCCAATCGATTCTTCTCACAGAAAGAGAGGCAAACTTTTTAACCGGACTTTCCGAATTCCGTGCAGGCCAGTATGTTTCTTCACTCAATTTAATTCGTAAGGTCAGAAACGAAAACGAAGATTTTATCACAACTGGGTCCTGGATTTTAGAGGCGAAAATTTTCAGACTTCAAAATTTACATCTTAAATCGATCGCCATTTTAGAAGAGTTGTATCCAAAATCGGAAGATAGAAGAGAAGAGATCGTAAAACTGGCAAAAGAAATTATAGAGGAAAAACCTACTCTCAAAACAAAACTCAACTTGGAATTGACTACTACCGATCAGTAAAAATTCCTAAAAATTTTAATTAAATGTTAAACGAAGTGAAATTTTTTTCTCTCCAAAAAATTTTAAAAATTTTTTTCCAAATTATTTTTGCATTTCTACTTTTTTCCTGCGGACTCAAACCAGTTCCTCCTCCAGAAGGTAAGTTCTGCGACGTTTGGCACAAACCAATAGAATGTATAGAATTGGATTTCAGAAAGGGAATCGGAAATCTAGGTCAAGGGATTTTTCCAATGCGCATGAAAAGTATAGTTCTATATAACATCGAAATTGAAAACCTACAAAACGTTTCTGTAGAAGTACTTCACGAACATAGGGTGAGAATTACTTTTCCTGGAAAAGAGCCAAGACTTTATCTAAAGATCAAAGACAAACAAGATCGTGCAAAAAGATGGGAAAAAGCAAAAGAAGAATGGAACGAATTTTTCAGATCGAACGACACACCTTAGGGAAATTATAATAGAGTTGTTGAAAAATGAATTCTCCATCTTGTTTCCGTTTCATGAAATAATCGATTAAAACAGTTCTGTTGATCGCCGCTATGGGATTTTTTTAACAACTCTAATGTTTATAATACTTAAATATTATAATTTCAAAAAACCATTATATAAGTAATACAAAGAATCTTTTTTAATGTAAGTCCGTTTTAAGAATTGTATAAATATAAACAATTTCTGATATTTCTCAATGCTTAAGTAATTTAAAATTTTTATGATAAGCGAAAATTCGATTTAAAGTTTATAATACTTTATTCTATAGACATCAGTAATTAACATTATTCGATAAAAAATTCATCGGGTAGAGTTTCTCAAAATGTAAATTTATAAAAGTTCACATTTCTTAGGGGCTATAAATCGCACCTTATTATTAACATCGTAAAATTCTAAATAAAATCCCTAAAAATGATAAGTCATTAAATAAAATATATTTTATATTTAAAAAATCATTTTATAATATTAAAAATCCTTTTTGAGAAGTTTTCTAATACATGAAAACTCCGCAAATCAAAATTCAACAAGTAAACTGGGGCCAATTTAAAATTTTGAATTCCCGTTCATTATATAGAAAAATTATTTACCAATCGAAATAAATTCGTATAATCAAAACGATGGTACTACAAAAGATTTCCACAACGACTAAATCTAATTATTCAGTTTCCATCGTGGAAGATAACCCACACACCGCACTTAATCTTCAAGAACTTCTTTCCAAGTCTAATGAATTTAAATTTCTAGAACACTATCCAAATTCTCACAAAGCGATTGAAAAAATCCCTCTCAATATTCCCGATATAGTAATTTTGGATATAGGACTTCCAGAAAAGAGCGGATTAGAATGTTTGAAAGAACTCAAAGAAAAAACACCTAACACTAAATATGTGATATTTACAGTTTTTGAAGACGAAGAAAAAATCGTAGAAGCGATACAAGAGGGGGCATCCGGTTATCTTTTAAAAGATACTTCTCCTGAACTGTTTTTGGCGGAACTCAAAGTAATTGTATTAGGAGGAGCTCCTCTTACTCCTAGAATTGCGGATAAAATCATTCGAAAATTCACCAAAAAAGAAGAATCTAAAAATCAACCGATTCAAAATACTTTAGGACTTACAAAAAGAAAACTTCAAATTCTTAATTTTATCGCGCTTGGAATGACCGTTTCCGATATCGCTGACGAACTAGATATATCCAGTCATACCGTTAGCAGACATATAGAAAAGATTTATAAAAAAATGGAAGTCCATTCTAAATCAGAGGCAATTATACGCGGAAGAAGGATGGGAATCATCCAAGACATTCCCGGATACCCTTAGATGTTTTGCATAAGGACATTCGTATTTTTTAATTTTCTTATATTTATTTCATTTTTTACCAATTGCTCTTTTCCACCTGTTTTTCAACAAACTGCAAAACAAGGTGTAATCGACCTTCGAAAATTCAACCTAGAAAAAAATACCGTACAACTGGATGGTAATTGGGAGTTCTATTGGAAAGAACTTACACACGGAAATTTTACAACTCCAAAAAATACTTCTTATTTTCCAGTTCCAGGAATTTGGAGAGACTATGATCCGAACTTCACTCCAGAAGGTTATGCGACTTATCGTCTGCGCGTGTTATGCGAATGTATAAATAAAAATTTTAAAATTAGAATTCCTAGACTTCCGGGTGTTTATGAAGTCTATTTAGACAATCAAAAAGTATATTCAAACGGTTTTGTAGGAACCAATTCTGTAGAAACTTTATTTTTAGCTCATCCTTTAATTACAAACATCCCCGTATCCTCCGGAGATTTTTACATCACGGTAAACGTTTCTACCTTCAAAGGTAATTATCTCAAAGGAGGAATTAGAAAACCTTTTTTGATTGGTAACAGCAATACAATAGACTTCGATCAGAAAAAAGAAGAATGGAGAGAAATCATTCTGATAGTAGTTATTTTTTCTTTCGGAATTTATCATATCGTATTCTTTTTTTCTTATAAACAAGATTCAATTCCTCTCTACTTTGCAGTGTTTTGTTTTTTAGTTTCCGGATATTCATTTATTACTTCAGAATTTCAATTTACGGCCCTTCCCGGGCTTTCTTTAGATTTGAGATTGCGGATCAAATTTTTTTGCGAAGTTGCGTTTTTTCCCACTTCTTTCTGGATGTTACAAAAAATGTTTCCGGTTCAGTTTAGTCGGAAATGGATACAAATTTCTATCGGAACTAACACAGTTTTCCTTTTAGGAATTTTTACATTCAACGAACGTAATATAATTTCTTTTTATTCTTGGTTTATGTATTTTCCTCCGTTTTATGCTTTAGTTTTGATTTTAGGTACAGCGACTGCTGCCTTTAAAGCCAAAGAACTTTTTACTGGTTTTGTTTTTGCGTTTACTATGATGAACGATGGAATCTATGGTTTATACGAAATTTACACCTTATATCCTTATAGTTTTCCTCTGGGACTTGTGGCCTTTGTCGCATTAAATTCTTATATTATATCTTCTAGATTTACAAAAGATTTAGAGAAAACAAAAGAATTTGCACAACTACAAATCAAATACAACAAACAATTAAAACTACAGGCCCAAGAAAGAGAGAGGATTGCCTCTGATATTCACGATTCCATCGGTTCTGAGTTGACTGCGATTCTTTTTGAATTAGAATCCAAAGATAAAAACGATCCTACATTGAAAAAACTCAAAACGGAAGTAAGCCACCTTATCTCGAACGTAAGAGACATCGTTTTTTTAATGCACCATCAGGGAAACAATAAAGAACTAGTAGAAGACGTTATATATAGATACGCGGAAAGAATCGGTGGCACCGGAATTATAAACGTCACAACACAGATAGAAGAAGTTTCAGATTTAATTCATCTCGATCAATGCCTACACATTCAAAAAATTTTTCTGGAAATCATGTCAAACATACTCAGACATTCCGAAGCAAAAAATATTAGAATTTTTTGGTACAAAGAAAATAAAAATTTGGTTTTAAAAGTGTTCGACGACGGAAAAAAATTTAAAATCAATTTAGAAGAACCTTCGGGAATCGGAATGAGCAACATTCAAATGAGATGTAAAAAGTTAGGAGCGAACTACAACTTTCATTCTATGGACTCCGAAAATTTATTTGAATTGAATATTCCAATTTACTAATGCATTAGTTTTTACATTCTAAGTTTGGAAACAAATTGCAAACTCAGAGGAATTTCAAAAGATTCCGAAAATTGGACCGATCATTTTCAGATTATCCATTGAAAGTCAATCCAATCGAGTTTTGGGAAGAATTCATCCAGACGGAACTTTTGAAGATCCACCTGCAAAGAAATAATTTATTACGAAATTCTAAAAACGTTCCTCCAATGAACGTGAATTAGGTGATATTTTTTGTTTTCAACAGGAACTCGTTTTCCTATCTCAAGAAAATAATTATCATGAAATTCGGAAATTCCGATGATCTCCAGTTTTTCTTCCGCAAATTTTATAAGCTCCCTTACCCAATGTTTCACTTCAAAATTTGTTAAAAGACGAAATAATTGATCGAATGTTATCAATTTCGTTTTTTCTCTACGAACGAACAAAGATAAAAATTGAAATCGGATGCAATTTTTCTAATATTTCTATCATATGCACAGATAATAAGTTTCTTTTTCAGGGAATCGGCTATTAACAAAGCGGTGCTTAAATGGATCGAATCTAGAGATTTTAAAAAGGTCAACGAGTACGCATCATAGGAAATATAAAGTTGATTCCGAAAATCAAACCCTGTGCTTTGACTTCATCCGGAACCTTTCCGAAATTTTGTCCTCGGATAGAATCCACACACGCTTGACTCACCACGTCCTGTCCTTGACTGGAAACTAGTCTCGTATCTAAAACCTGGCCACCTTCGCTTAACATAAAAAGTACTTTGACTTGTCCCGGAAGAATTCCTTCTCGAACCACGGTTCCCGCCATATCACGATACGCATAATTACCCCCACCGGGAGGAGCAAAACTTCCTTCGATCTGTTTCAGCATCCGTTTAAAGTATTCGTAACCGGCGAGTTTTTTTCTGGGGATGGAAAGAGCCTGATTTCCGTCCCAACGAAACAGAAAATCCTGTTCAAACCGATAATTAAACGGAATCTTAGTCATCCTTCCGTAGGTTTGAGTACTTTGTTTCGTATTATCAGTGTTAGTTGTTTGAACCGGATCGATCTTATAAATCCCTACTTCAAAAACTTTTTCATCGTTCTTTTCTTTGGTTTCCTGTTTTTGAGTTTCAGAAGGTCTTCTCGCAAGACTTCCCATAATAAATTCTCGAAAAGGACTCGCAGAATGAAACCCTTGTTTTTTTGTGATTCCACCAGCACCCGCCGCGTCCACGTTGGAAAGCGCCTTGTATTCGTCCTTAACGTTTTTATCTACAAAGTCTTGTTCCAAAAGAACCTCGTAGATTTTTTCTTTTTCCTCGTTGCTTTCCATTTTCACCATGGGCTCGCTTCCGAGAATCTTCCATAACATGTTTCTTGTAAGTAAATGTGCGGTAAAAAAAGACGCGAGAGCAAGAACTAGAAAAGAAGCGTAGATCAGTCTCTGATCGTCTTCAGGAATTCCAGAATATTCAGAATAAAGTCGGGTCTTGTCCATGATGTACGGAAAAATCTTCCATTCTTTTCAATTGGCGATAAGCCTTTTCAGTCGCAACTCTACCTGCGGGAGTTCGATTGATAAGCCCAATTCGAACCATAAAAGATTCATAAGTATCTTCGATTGTTTTTTCTTCCTCGCCTACCACAACCGCAATTGCTTTGAGTCCAACCGGACCACCTTTATAACGATCGATCATACAATCTAGAATCTGTCTATCCATACCATCCAGACCCAGATCGTCAATCCCCATCTTTTCAAAAGCCTTCAAACAAAGATTCTTTTTTACAGAAAGATTTCCTTCTACTTCGCTGAAATCACGGATTCTTTTTAAAAGATGATTTGCAATTCTAGGAGTTTTACGGGAACGTTTTCCGATTTCCAAAGCAGCGTCGTCTTCAATCAAAACTCCTAGAATTTTAGAAGAACGTAAAACGATTTGTTTCATTTCTTCATCGTTGTAATAATCTAATCTGAGTTGAATTCCGAAACGACTTTTCAGCGGTTCGCTGATCAAACCGCTTCTAGTCGTAGCTCCCACCAAAGTAAAAGGTTTTAGAGGAATCTGAACCATCTGAGCGGTCACACCTTCTCCGATGACCAGATCGATCATATAGTTTTCCATCGCAGGATATAGAATTTCTTCTAGTTTTTTAGGAAGAGTATGAATCTCGTCTATGAATAAAATTTCATTTTCTCCCATGCTAGTAAGAAGACGGGCAAGATCCGCTCCTTTGGTAATTACGGGAGCCGAAGTAATAGTAAGCCTTGTCCCAAGTTCATTGGAAATGATTCCTGCAAGTGTAGTTTTACCAAGACCGGGAGGACCAGAAATTAAAACATGATCCAGTGCACGTTTGCGATTTTTAGCTGCTTGAACGTAAACGGTAAGATTATTGAGGACTTCTTTTTGACCTATAAATTCGGAAAGAAGAGAAGGGCGAAGGCCCGACTCTTCTTCAAATTCTTCTTCAGGATTCAGAGTATGGGATTTTGCCAATCAGTTCGGTCTTTCCTTAAGTTGGATAGAGATTCTGGAAATGTTCCCTTGACGTACAACGGTAACCGTAATTCTATCCCCTACCTTATTTTTTTTGACTGTACTGACCACTTCCTCGGGAGAATTGATTTTGGTTCCGGAAATTTCAGTGATCACGTCCATCAATTGAATCCCGGCACGGTCAGCGGGAGAATCATTCATAATTTGAACCACAACCGCACCACCTGAAAGATTTAACTTCTTGGCATCATCTTCGTGAAGATAATCTACCCCAACTCCAAGCCAGGCCTGTGCAGGACGTTTAACTTTACCGGTGGTTTTTAATTCTTCCATGATCGCCTTAGCCTCGTTAATCGGAATCGCAAATCCGATTCCAACCGAACCACCACTTTGAGAAGCAATCATACGATTGATACCGATCACACGACCGTTGATATCTAAAAGAGGACCTCCTGAATTTCCTTGATTGATAGAAGCGTCTGTTTGAAGATAATGAACCCCGCTATTATCGATTCCGGTCCTACCAACTGCACTTACAATCCCAGCGGTTAAAGATTGTTCATAACCAAGAGGAGCACCAATCGCAATCGCCCAATCCCCTACTTTTACTGCAGAAGAATCACCGAGTTCAATCGGAACGATTTCTCCTTCCGGTTTGATTTTCAAAAGAGCCAAATCAATAACAGGATCGGAACCGATCAACTCCGCAGTAAACGTCTTACCGGTTTTTAGACGAACGGTGAGTTTATCCATAGAACGAACTACGTGTTCGTTCGTTAAAATATATCCTTGAGTATTGAGGATGATTCCAGAGCCGAGACCGGTTTGTTTTTGTTTCATCACCCTACCACCACCGCCTTGACCTCTACCAAAAAATTGATCAAAGAACGGATCTCCGAAAGGTCCGGGATGAGCTGGAACGTTTTGAATTCTTTCCGTAGCGATGGAAACAACGCTCGGAGAAGCGGTTTGATACACTTCTTCAAATGCTTGTTGAATTGTAATTGCCTGACGAGTTGCAGGGCTCGGTTCCTTATCACCTTTGGCACTTAGAAAGAGAGGACTATTCTGACCGGTTCCACAAAACATCACAGGAGATAAAAAAGCTCCAAGTAGAAGAGAAATGCTTACGATTGCAACATACTTCAATTTTTCCGTATTTTTCATTGAATTCGATCCCTCTGAAAATGAATATCCGCTTGGGTACTAAAAGGATCGACTCGCTTCCGTGACTGTCAAGTTAGATTTAGAAGCGAGTCTTCCCAGAGTACACACATTCGGTTCAAAGAATTAATTAAGACGAAAGAGAGAAGAATTCTTTCGTCTTTAATCGTTAGACCGTAAGCTTAAAAAAGAGTTTCCGTTTTCCTAGTATAAAAACGAGAGAATTATAAAGAAGAACCATGGTGAACTTTCATTTTAACTTTCGGATCTCGATGTTTTTTCATCTGGTTTTTTGCATGGATATATTTACGGATCGCCGCCTCTCCTCTTTGAAGAGTATAGTAGTCCAACTTTTCCACAGGAACTATATCTTCGTCTGGAGTTACTTGCAAAATCGCTAAATCGTTTTTTTTATCCTGACCAATTACAATCGCTTCATAAAATTTACCGGATTTAGATTTTACGAGAAGATGATCATAAGTTCCAATTACGTGAGAGTTCGTTAAAATATAACCTTGCTGATTGAGAACAATCCCATAACCTAAAATCACAAAAGTTTTTTCTAGAAAATGCCCACCCTTAGAAGACAACGATTTAGACTTCAGAATTTTTTCGGTAACAATTGAAACTGAACTTGCAGAAGAAGTAGGATAAACTTCTTCAAAAATATGATGTACTCTAATTTTATCCTTAGATTGAGGGGTGATTAAATCTGCGGAAGAAATTTCCTGTTTGATTTCCGTTTCGGTCGTTTTTATTTGTTGAATTTGAGAAGAACAATCAAAAGAAAAAAATCCTAAATAAACAACCAATCCGAAAAGTTTCAGAATTGAAAAATATAGATTCATAAAGGAATTTTCATTGGATTCCTAATTTCTAAAAAATCCAATGTCTGTAGATATAAGAATGATTTTATACGAATCCATCTTTGTCAAGAATTGAATCGGAACCGTTAGAATGAAGAATAAAAAACCAATCTTTGTAGTTTTTGAAGGAATTGATGGAAGTGGCAAATCTACACTTTGCAAATCGTTAACCGAAAAACTCATTGAACTTGGAATTCCCTCTGCAGCTTTTACCGAACCTACAAATCTGGAAACCGGAAAATATCTTAGAAAGTTTCTCAGAGGAGAAATCGAACTTGGAAAAGAAGAACAAATCGAGGCCTTTTTAAACGATAGAGAAGAATCTTTAAAACAAAATATTCTTCCCGCTTTGAACTCAGACAAAAACGTTTTACTCGATCGTTATATGTATTCTACAGCCGCCTATCAAAGTGGAGACGATTTGTCTCCTGAAATGATTCTTAAAAAAAATCTAAATCGAAATTTCAAAATCCCGGATCTTTTATTTTATTTAGATTTAAGTCCTTCTATAGCCCTTGAAAGACTAAACCGAAGAAAGGAAGGTAAAGAAAGATTTGAAACGTTAGCTCAGCTTGAAAAAATCCGTTCAGCTTACGAGAAAATTCTCCCCAAAGATACGATCCGAATCGACGGCAATAAAAACCAAAATCAAATCGTTCAAGAATGTTTGGAAATTTTTCTCACAAACATCAAAAGTAAATCTTAGAGTCTTTGAGTAACCATAAAACAAGAGGCTAAGCTCCTGCATAAATTCAAAAAATGGAATATTAAAAATTTTCAAATTATTCAATGCAACGTTTTTTGTGCAAACTTCAATATTTATTGAAGATTCAAAAATGATGTTCTAAAGTTTTAGGCAAATTTTTTATAGAATCTAAAAATAATTCACCCAATCAAATTTCCGCACAAAATTGTTGTTTGATGGACGTATTTCTTTAAATAGGAATCAATAAAATGCAAAGTGTTTATTTGTTTGTAGATGAAGAACCATATTTGTATCACGGAGAAAATATAGATATGGAAAATTTAGAATATATAGAAAGTATAACTACTTTGAAAAAACATCAAGGATAATATATAAAGAATTCAAAAGAAAAAAAGATAAAGACTTTGCAATTTCAATACGTCTTTTACATAGTCACTGCTTAGAACACTTTTTCTCCATACTATTCGCCTCGATGCAAGGATATGATGCTATAAATGTATGGTTATTGTTATACACTCCAAAAGATTTAAGGGAATTAATTAGAAAAACCCAATCAGAGATTCCTTTCTTTCGAAAATTTTCAGATGTTAAACCGAACTGGGAATCAATTCTAAACAAAATACACTTTGGTTTAGATTTTTTTAATTCATTTTCAAAAGAAGTTATTCTAAAGACAGTAATCGAACTTGCAGATCGATTTAATTCAGAAACGTATTTCCTCGAATATAATTCCATAAAACATTCTTTACGAAATAAATTTGGATCATTTCAAATTGAAATCGGTCCTTTAGAAAATAAAGTAAAAATTAACGGCGGAGATTACGGCTCAACTTTTAGAAAAATAGAAAGATTATCGAAAAATAACAAATATCACTTATCAACAAGTAAGATTTTTTCTCAGTGGAATCCAGATAGATTATTTAGTGAAATTCAAATTCTATCTTTATTGATATCTAATATTAAGAGTTTCTTGATAGCAATCAATTGTAAAGAACCTCATAAGATTGAATTTAAATTACCAAAGACTGAATTTTTAAAAGACTATCAAAACTTACCGGATCCAGAACTTATATCAGGGAAACTTGAAAGATGGAGTATATCACCTAATTATAAACTTATTGATAAAAATGAACTCCTAAAAATAATCCAGGAAAAATTTCCTGGATTATTTAAACAAGAATACGATATTTAACAATTTTTTATCATTTGAATATCGGACACTCTAAATGGTGACGGTTTTGATCGATCCAATTCTTCCAGACTTTTAATTTTTCGTGATTGGCCTGCTTTTTTCTATAAGCCATTTAGGATTTTCAGATTTCTTATCTTGACGAATCATCAACGACTTTCGATCTGAAATTCCTTGAGAGTAACTTCATGACGATCTGCTTGGCGATCTAATGAATCTGCCATTTTAAATAACTTTTCTTTTCGAACTCTTGCTTGAAGAAATTTTTCTCCTCTGGAAAGTTTTGCCAACTCTCTCAGTTCGCTGGCTCTAGCTCTTTTAGCTACGGCAGTCGCCTTAAGATAATTTGCAATCGCTTGTTTTTGTCCTGGAGTAATTGCACTTTCTACGAGTGCTTTTTCCAAAAGCCTTTCTTCTTCCTCTTCACTGACTGAAAAGATCGGATTGAAAAATCCAAATGCAAAAATCAACATTAAAACGGAAACTAACCCGTGTAAAAAAAGTTCTTTCCATGTATTCAGAAACGAAACCTTCATCTCTAACCTCTATCTTCAGGAAGACGATTTCATACCCGATTCCTTTTTCAAGGACTTTCTGCCCTATTCGGGTTTCCATTTGACAACACAAGACTCTCCACAAAACTCATTTGTAAACGTACCTATAGCTCAACGGATAGAGTACAGGCCTCCGGAGCCTGTGGTCCGGGTTCGAGTCCCGGTAGGTACATACTAAGGATTAGTTAGTGCATTACATAATGTTTATGTA
Source organism: Leptospira interrogans (assembly GCF_900156205.1). Classification (GTDB taxonomy): domain Bacteria; phylum Spirochaetota; class Leptospiria; order Leptospirales; family Leptospiraceae; genus Leptospira; species Leptospira interrogans. Next base: position 83,356 of record NZ_FTNA01000014.1, on the reverse strand, counting down.
GAACACGGAACTTTTCGTAAAAGCGTTTGTAGCAATCCTTAAAGAGCGTTACAAATACGACATGAGCGCAAAAAACGCCGTGGAACAAGTTTAATAGGATCTCAGACTGCATAGGCAAATACTTATGTAACGCTTCCTATGGGCGCGTTACAGGTACATACTAAGGATTAGTTAGTGCATTACATAATGTTTATGTAGGACTCAAAGCTTTTTCGCAAAAGTATTTGTAGAATCCTTAAAGAGTCGTTTACGAGTACGACATGAGCGCAAAAAACGCCGTGGAACAAGTCAAATAGGATCTCAGATTGCGTGCATAAGATCCATAGGGAAGAACTTGCTGAATTTCCCGGTGGATCCAACAGCACAAGCTGGATTCGCCTAAATTTTCTTACGTTGAACTCACCTTAAAATACAAAGAGCCAAATCTACATCAGTTATAACGGATATAAATTCTCTTCAAGGCAAGATTTGCAGGAGGATAATTTGGCTGAATTTGAATCGCCTTCTCGTATTCCAAGCGAGCCAATTCGATATGACCCAAAATTTCCAAACAGGAACCAGCATTAAAATAAGGATACACTGGGACCTCATAACGAGGAGCCAACTTTGCTTTTTCAAACCAAGAAAGTGCCTCTTGAAAACGTTTTTGCTGAAGTAAATAAACCCCTATATCATTATAAGGATTTCCTAATGTAGGATCCGTTTCAATTGCAATTTTACAAAATTCAATCGCACGATTTAACTTACCAGCAAGAGAATAAGACCAACCTAAAAACGTCCAGGCTTCTGAGGTGGGTTTTGCGGCAATGGACATTCTATAATGTTTAGAAGCCAGTTTGAGATTTCCCTTGGTTTGATAATCGTAAGCGGTCAAAAAATGTTTCTTCGCTTCTTCCGATTCTCCAAAAGATTGTAAGTAAATTGGATTCATCTATACTTTAGACGACGTTCATTTTATGGAAAAGTTTAAGAATTTCAGAAAGGTGGTATTAAAAAAATTATCCACTTCATTTGAAAAATGATTGTAGAGTAAAAATCCACACCAGTAAAACAAAGTCGCACTCACAAGAGTTTTTGCAAGAGATCTACCGATTTGGGGAGAAGCGGAATAAAAAATTCTCAATAAGGCCACAGGCCATAAAAACAAAAGAAAAAAATAAAAACCTTTTCCGATTCCGTAAACCCAAGAAACAATTTCCACAGGATAACTTTGAGTCAGACGTTCATAACTTGTTTTGAGTTCCGGAAAATACTGAAAAAAATAAAAGATAAAAACGAAAACAAAAACGATCTTCCAAACGAATTCAAAATCGGAACGAAACAAAACCAAAGTCAATCCGCAAAACCAAAAAAGGAAAATTGGAAATACGATTTGTTCTAAAAGTCCAGGCATAAAACCTCGTTTCTATTTTTTAACATCGACACTTCTAACTTACCTACAAACGAAACTTTTCTTTGTTAGAACGTTTTGCTTGAAGATCTTTCACAACTTGGTTCAGGCATTCTACAAAACTAGTCGAATCTGCAAGTCCTTTCCCAGCAATGTCAAATGCAGTTCCATGATCCGGAGAAACCCTTATAAATGGAAGGCCCAAAGTTAGATTTACACCCCTTTTTCCCTCCCACATTTTAAAAGGAATCAGCCCCTGATCGTGATAACAGGCTATATGAAGACCAAATTTTTTTCGAGAAGATTCACCAAACATTGAATCAGCGGAAAGGGGCCCTTCTACTTTTAAACCTTTTTTCTTTAAGAATTGAATTATAGGTTCGAGAATCTCGACTTCTTCCTTTCCTATTTTACCACCTTCCCCCGCGTGTGGGTTAAGACCAAGAAACACGATCGGTTTTTTGAGATCGATTTTCTGACAAGAAAAAATAGAATCAGCAAGAGAATCTAAATCTACCTCTTTCAAAAACTCCGGAACTTTTACGAGTGGAACATGAGTCGTTAAAGGAAGAACCTGAAGATCTTTGCCGGACATCAGCATAAATGTCTGAGTACGATATTCTTCCGCGAGAAATTCAGTATGACCTCGAAACGTAGAAGCCCCAGAAGCAATTACCCATTCTTTACTCAACGGAAGAGTGATTAAATCACCACCTCCTTCTTTTTGAAATCTCACTGCAAGAGAAAGAGTAGCCAACGCAGATTTTCCAGACAAAGCGGACGGTTTGCCAAATTTCAAAGCAGAAATTTCCTTTTTAGAAAGTACGTTATGCGAAATCGAGAACAAACCTTTTTTCAAAATTTGGGACGAGGCTTCTGCTATAAGACGCTCTGAAATTTTAGAATTGAAAACCGCATTGATCGACGAAACATCGGCGACGTCCATCGGCATCGAAACAAATTCTTTTGGAAGCGAATATTTACCGGAATGAAAATAGACGATTGGTCTTGTTTTAGAGATTTTTTTTAAAAGGGAAAGTGTATCGAGAAAAATCTCCGGACCGATCCCACAAGGATCTCCTTCTGTAATCAGAATCCGGTTCACTTCTTTGAAGTCTGTTTTGATTCCGAAAATTTTTTTCCGGAAAGAAAACCTTGCGAATTATTCTCTAGCCCCGGATTGTTTTCCGAAGATTTTTTCAACGCTGAGGGAATCTTTAGAATATTCTAAATCGATCAGATCCTTCGCAGAATGTTTGAGATCGTTCGAAATCATACAGCGCCCTTCTAAGATCACTCCATTTTGAATGATCAATTCCGGAGTACGAATATCCCCGAGAATTTTAGAGGTGGGAAGAAGCATTACTCTATTTCTTGCGGTGATATTTCCGATTACAATTCCTTCAATAATAACGCTGGCGGCAGTGATATTGGTTTTTACCTTACCGGTAACACCGATATAAAGTTGTTCGGCTTGTAAGGATTTTCCTTCAAATTTTCCGTCGATCTTAAGAGATCCATTGATAAAGAATTTTCCGCTGAAGTAGGAATTTTCTCCGATGGTGGAGTTCGCAACTTCGGATGAATTTTTAACGAGTGCCATGCGCCTGTGTTTCCTATTTGTCCTTTTCGGAGGGAGTTTAAATCACTAAATGTACAGATCCCACCAAACGGAAAAGGATTTTTCAAGGCTCTGTTTTGAAAATTAGAAAAGAAGAGGTGTCAGCGGATATTAGGAACATTAATTCGATCCAAAGCTTCAGAAGTGAATTCCTGGAACTCCTTAAGTGCGTCCATAATACTTTTCCCTTCTAATTCTGTGGCTCTTTCAAATCTAGGGTTAAAACGAATCGTATCTTCCAGATTCATAATCACACCTCCTACTTCCTTCGCCTCTTTAGTGACTTTATTTAAAAATTCGTTGAATTTTTGAAACATCTCGTAGGCTTCCGCTATGAAGATCCTGGTTTGTTTATTCTTCATTCGACTCAACTGTTCTCTAAACTCCTGCTTTTCTGCGGCATGAAATTCTTCTATGGTTTCAGTGAGAACCTTGACATTTCTTCGAATATTTTCCATATACTTGACCACACCGTCTTTTTCGTTTGTATGAGAAAAATCAAAACGAACGTGAGTTTCATTTAATACAGGCAGATACTCTCTATCCATTACGTTGATCCAAGTCCCAATCTGATTGACCTCTGGATCGTTGGAGTTAGGAGAAATTTTCATGATCGGATATTTAGCAAGTACCCTACCGGCTTCGTTCGGATTTTCCTTATAACGTTTAATCTGTTCCGCAGTCACGTCTAGATTATCCGGAATTCCCTCCGGAGAAATATCCTTCATCTTCGTTTTATATTTTTCTAGATCTCTGGAAACACGATAACGTTGTTCGTCGTTTTTAGATTCTTTGGCTATTTTTTCCAACTGATGAATCATCTTTTGGTATTTCTGTAACTCAAGAATTTGTTCGTGACTGATTGCCATTGGTCTTTACATAGTCTCGCATAAATTGAAAACTTTTGTCAAGGAGTTCTAAAGAAGAAATCGAGTGGAACAAACTTCACATAGAATCCAATTCAGTCAATATAGGAAAAACTTTTTAAGGTTTTGGACAAGTTACAAGTTAACGTGAGTTTGACGTAAAAAAAATTTTTCTAAAAATAAAAGTTACTACAATTTTAGAATTTGTTCTTAAAATCGTGATTTGCAGTAGTTCCCACATCATTTTTACAGACAAACCTAAGTTTTGTAATCGTTCCTACATTTGAATACGACAGATTCAATTGTTATAAACTTCTATTTTATAAATTGTGGGAAGTTCCACATTTTAGGAATCGATTTGTAAGATTCAGATTCCAACTTTTTTCAGAACCAGAAGAATTATAGAAACATTTGGAGAATTGAAATCGACCCTTCAAAACTCTTATCGAAGATTTCGATTTACTACTGATCTCTATAAAATTGAGTTCAGTTAATTTTATCACAAAACGCTGATTCTATGTAAAATATTAGGTACCTTATTATATAGTTATGAGTAATAGGTTCTACTGCTATGTATCTCAATTATACGTTGGTTACAAACAAAGAAAAACACTTTCATAAAATTCCGGATCTAAAAATCGAAAATTGGATAAGGTAATTCGAAAACAAAAGTCATCACAATAGAGTTGTTGAAAAATTCTATAATAGAGATTAGCAAAATTGCTTTAATTGTCCATTTCAATACAACGGAAACAGATGGAGAATTAATTTCCAACAACTCTAATATTTAACAACCTATACATTCGCAGTTTTTTTCTAATGGAGAAGTATCATCTATTTTATATTTTTTTAACATACGATTTAGTTCTTCTTCATATTCCGGCCAAGGCCCGCACTCTTCTCCTACTGCTTCCTGAACGATCTTTTTACAATGTACTTTATAATATAAGTATTTTGTGTATTCGGTATAGAAATATTTTTCATAAACCGTTTTCTGCGATACAATTGGAATCTTCGTCGGGTCAATATTATCTACCGTTTCTAATCGATCCCATTGATATATTTTTTTTAAGTATTTAAGAACCTCAGTCTTTTTAGCTCCTTTTCGAATCAGGTTTAGATTTGCATTCAATTGTCTGTATATATAACTTACAGAAGGATCATAATAAACATAGTCCGTCTTATTTTCTTCTTTATAACTATCTGTCTCTTCCTCTTTTTTAAATTGAAGAGCTACTTTCAATCGATCTAAATATCCGATCTGTATTTCATTTAGTTTATGGAGTTTTTTTTCTATCGATCGGATTTGTCTCAAAACCTGGGGAGCAGGTAAATCCGCAATCTGTTCTTCAGTTAAGATCTTCGTATTTAATTCGTCTGCATTTAAAATTGAAATTGATATAAGACAGAATAGTAGAATGATTTTTTTCATTAGAGTCGTTGAAAATTTCATATCGAACATTAGCAAAACAGCATTATTCATTCGCTTTATTTAAAAAGAAACAAAAAATTAATTTTCAAAAACTCTATTATAAATTACCGATTCTTTTGTGAAAATATATTAGAGTTGTTGAAAAATTCTATAGTGGAGTTTAACAAAACTACTTCAATCGACAGTTTCCATACAACGGAAATCGATGGCGAATTAATTTTTCAACAACTCTATTCATTATTTTTAGAGTTTATATGTCATAACGTTCCTTCTAGTTCCAGCTTTTTTAACAAATGTAAATCCTATTTTTTTAAACATGGAAGTAAAACCCATAAATTTATAACTGGGAGAATTTTTTTCAACAGGATAGGCTTCTAAATATTTTGCTCCATTTTTTTTTGCATAATCTTTTGCATTCTCTATAATAGTTGTCGCCACTCCTCTTCCTTGATATTCTTTTTTTACGAAAAAACAAACGATCGACCATACACTTTCTAAATTCTCATCTCCACCGAGTGAACGATACGTTTCTCTAGGAGCAACGGAACACCATGCAATTGCTTCTTCATTCAAATATCCTAAAATTCCTATGGAGATTTTAGACTCCACTCTTTGTTTGATAAATTTTTTTCTGTTTTCGGTGGTGTTATTTTTGCGTTCTTCCCCGGTCATTCGCCATGCCATACACCAACAATAATGAGGTCCTCCTTTGGATTCGAATAATGTTTCAAAATCTCTCCAATTATTTTTATCTACTGGTTTTATGATTACATTCTTATTTTTCATCATTCAACTACCCTAATATAATTGTGATATTGTTTCATCTGTTTTTTGATTCGTATCGTTTGTCGCTCTGACTCGAATTGATTTCTTCTAAAACTTTTTAAATTTCAGTACAGTTATCTAAGATACAATTTATTTGTTTTTTCAAAAATTTTTTCTATAAGTCGTTCCGTTTAAGAAACTCAAGGAACCGCTTTCGGTATGAATATGCTCATATTGGATGATGGTCAAAAAATTGTGTCTGCGTTGGTAGAAAATTCAATTGGAACAGATTCTCTTTTAGTTCCAAATGATTATTGGAATCGTTTGAATTCTCAAGAAAGAAAAGATCTTCGTAAGAAACTTCCTATTTTATTGAGAAAGTATTCTAAGCGGATCGCTTCTATGGAACGTCTTTATCATAAGGCGGGTAAAATCAAATACAATCGGGGCGTTGGCAAGATGAAAAAATTTAGCATTCGTGTGAATACTGGGGTTTGGGCTAACTTGGGTGTGTTGGCTGCGGCTCATGGGGTTTCACGATGTTATCTTTTTAATTATATGCTTTGGCTGGAGGAGCTTGGTGGAAAAGAGGATTTTTTTGTGAAAACTTTAAACCGGGGAGTTCCTAGCTTTCATTGGACTTACAAAATGACTTGGAAGATAAACAGAAGACAAAATCTTATATCGAGAGAATTACAATTCAAACCAAACCCAATGACAAGCCAATACCCATACTCTATTGACAAAAGTTAGCTATTCTAAAATAAAAACGGCTAAACTTACTTTTTCAGAAATTTTTTTTACCCTATCCTAACAGAATAGTAAACAAAGAATCTGTCCCAAAATTCGAGTAGATTCTCTGCAGATTGAATTTTCTGATCAAGAAGGATTAGTTTTGAGGCACGATGAGTATTATTTTCATACACGAGTCAAAAACTTGTCCCGAACGAAAAATTAGATGAGGAGGAACTGCTGGAAATTTTGTAAAGTAAAAATGTAATGGCTACTATCAAAACCCAACAGTTTATTATAAATTTTTAAAGTATTATTATTTATGCTTAAGAAAAGATATAAGTAAAATTCAATTTTTCTTATATCTTTCTAAAACCAAACGAAGATAATCTGCATCCGGAAACTTAATCAAAAGATTTTCCAAAAGTTTAATCCCTTCCTGGGTTCTACCAATTTCAACTAAAGCTGAACCTTGTAAATAAAGCATCTCCGGAGAAAAACGGAAACGACCACAATGTTCCAACGACTTTAAAAACTCTTCGAATTTTTTTTCAAAAAAATAAAGTACCGACTTAGCCCTTTTAGTCAAATAAGAATCCGGAAGTCTTTCTTCCACTCCACCAATTTCCTTTTGAACATTCGAAGATTCGGTGGAATTGAGTAGAATTAAAAGTTCAAAAGGGCTCAAAGTGTAGACTATATGATTTTTTTTCAAGAGCGCATAACGTTTTTCTAGGGATTCGTCCTGACTTTGTAAAATTTTATCCTGTAGAGAACCCAATAAAACAGACCTTCCGTTTTTTTGTTTTTCTCCTTCCAGCCAAGCCTTCCTATATTCCCGAGGATAAATTCTTCTAAGAACGAAATAAGTTTCTAGATAACCGTGTCGAGCCGAATAAGTTTTAAAAAAAGATTCCTTTTCTTCAGAACTCAATGATTCGATCAAAGTAAGAATCCTTCTTTCGATCGGAAACACAGTTCTAAATCCAGTTGTTTCGTGTTTAAAAAGTATCCAAGCAAGTCCAAGCAAACCAGGTTCCTCACCGGTAACCACCAGATCGTAAATCGTTTCCCTATCTTCTAAACTAAGACTTCCCGATTTCCAAAGAATTCCATATTTTTGAAACCTAGAAGAACTTTCTTCCTTTAGAAAATTTGAATATTCAATTTTTCCCATAAGCGCCAAAAAACGTTTTGCTTCCAAGATAAACGGAAGATCCTGATCGTATACTTGGGTCAATTCCAGATATTCATCTAAATTTTGTTCGTGCAAAAGAAAGGATTGTAATACTTGAAACACTTCCGGATCGGCTTGATGTTCCTCAAGTGCTCTTTCCAAAAGTTCCTCAAAGAATATTTTGAGCAAATTCTTTTCTCTTTCCGAAAGACCTTCTTCTTCGAAAGGAGAAGTCGCATCAGTTTGAAAACGAAATTCTCCAAATAAGTCGATTCTCAAACTGGAAAAGGGAGAGTGAACTTCGTTGAGCGCCCCCGAAAAATATTCTAAAATTTTAGATTTGAGCCGTATGATCTCCGGATTTCGCGGAACGAGACCTTCCGATTTTCTTTTTTTGACTAAAATCGTAGGGGCTTTTTCTACATAAGATGAAAGCGTAATTTCGGGCCAAAGATCGTTCGTTTTTTCTTTTTCCAGGATTTGCATGAGAATTTCCTTTTTGCGATTGAATCCTTAGGCCGAAAAGGTAACTAAAGAATACGAATGAAAAAATTCGCCCTGACCAGCCTACTCGTCTTCATTTTCGGCAATATTTACGCAAACGATGATCTCAAATATCTGATCAAATCCTATAGTCTTCAAAAAATCCATCGTATTTTTCAGGAACGACATCCCGGAACTGAATCCGAAGTTTATGCATTAGTTAGATACCACGAAGAACATCCGGACGGACATCATGATAAAAAATTTTACTATCTGGTTTCTATTCTCAAAGGTAAGTTAACTTCCCATCCAACAAGACAAGATCTTCTGGATATTTTACATTCTCCCTTACCATCTAACTCGGTAATTACGAAACTTTCCTTCTGGAAACTCTATGAAGAAGCCTCTCGCAGAAAACTTTTGAATAAAATAGAACTGATCGATTTTTTAAAAAAATTACCGAGAGAAAACGACCCACTCAGTCAAAACGCAATTTCAGAAATTTTTAAGATCTATTACGAAACCGGAATGATTCGAGAATGTCTGGACTTTGCCAAAACTTTTTCAGATCGAGAACGATCCGAAATTTTTTCTCCTATGATTTGGTACCGTTATGCGAAATCTCTCTACAAATCAGGAAATACCGAAAATGCAGAATCCATTTTTTATACTGTTTTAGAAGATCCTTCCGTCCTTTCTTCTGTTAAAAAATTTATCTTGGAAGATCTACAAATCTGGAAAGGAAATTCCTTTTATTCTTCTCTTACTCCGGAAAGGGCGGCTTTGTTTCTTCCTTTTTTAAATCCCTCCGAAAAAAAACATCTGATCGCATCTAAAGATCTTGAAAAAGTTTCTTTTTCTAAAGGAGAAGCGTTTCGTAACACTGCCAGGGCCATTCTTTCTTATGAACCAGAATTACTTCCCGATTTTTTTAGAAGAAATTCAAATCTAGCAAAATACAACCCGGATTTTACTGCGGTTATGTCGAGAGAACTTACCAATCAGAATTTTTCGGGCAAGGCTCTGGATTTGTTAAACGAATCCGGAGTCGAAAAAAACGACGAGGTTCTTTACAGTTACGCCAGGGCTTTTAAAAAACAAGGAAACAAAGATCTATATTTTAGAAATCTAATAGACTCTTTAGAAAAAAATCCGACAAATTTAATCCGACAAGACGAATTAATCGATCTTCTGATCGGCAATCACGAAAACTTTTTAGGTGATGCTTATTGGAAAGACGCTCTTAGAAAAATTCCGGACCTTCCAGTTAAAGGAAGATTGGTGTATTGGTATCTTAGATTCCTTAAAAAAAACGGTAGAACCGAAGAACTCAACTCTTGGCTTAAATCCTATTATAAATTCATTCCTGGTTCTTATTATACAAGAGTAATTCGAGAAGAATTCCAAGAGGAAATTTCAGCCTTCCCTCTTCCTTCTAATCCTACTTCTAATAAAGATAATTTATTTGAATATCTTTCCTTAACTGCAGGAATTCCTGAACTTTCTGGAAAAATTTTAGGAAAAGATTTGGACTTTGCCATTCAGTCCGCAGCGTTTCAGTTAGACGGTAAAATCGATTCCGCTCATTCTAAAATTAAAGGAAATAAAATTCTACAATCTGCAAAAGAATATTTAGAAGTAGGAGAGATGGGTTATGCGCTTTCGTTAGTTCAAAAATACAAATTCCAACAAGGAATTGGAGAAAACGAAAAGGATGAAATTCTAGCTGCTCTTGGAGAACAAACTGGAACTACTTATCTCACCGTCTTTCATACTAGAGCTCTGATGAAAAAAGAAAAAATCAGCGACGACGTGATTCTACTTCCCTCGAAACTTGCGGCTAGAATTTATCCTAGACCACATAGAGGACTTGTAACTTCCATTTCTCAAAAACTTGGAATCGAAGAAGACATCATATACGCAATCATGCGCCAAGAATCTTTTTTTAAAGAGAATGCTGTTTCCGTTTCGAACGCAAGGGGTTTGATGCAGATCATGGGTCCTACTGGTAAAGAAATCGCCAAAGGAATGAATCTAAATTCTTACTCACTTTTTGATCCAGAAGTTTCTATCGAAATGGGTGCGAGGTTTTTACGCTATCTTGTTGCTTCTCATGGAAACCTTCAATGGGCTTCGATCGCTTATAACGGAGGTCCTGGAAATCTGCGTAAATGGAAACGAAACCATTATCGTGGAGACTTCAATCATTTCTTAGAAGAACTTCCTCTTAAAGAACCAAGAGACTATTGTAGAATCGTTAGTTCTAACTATTATAATTATCAGAATTTACGAAAGTATAAGAGACTTTAAATTTTTTAGATTGTCTCTCTGATAGAAAGAATAGGATAGGAATCTGAAACAATTGAAGCGCAATTTTTGAACGCCACCGCAAAAACGACAAACATTTATTAGGAGAATAACATGGCAGAGGTAGCAATTCTGAAAATCGATGGGAAAGAATACGAACTCCCGATCGTAATAGGCACCGAAAAAGAAAAAGCAATCGATATTTCTAAACTCCGTCAACAGACCGGATATGTAACCTTGGACAACGGATATTTAAATACTGGAGCCTGCACAAGCGCGGTGACTTTTTTAGACGGAGAACTAGGTATTTTAAGATACAGAGGAATTCCGATCGAACAACTCGCCGAAAATTCCACATTTACTGAAGTCGCCTATTTACTGATATACGGAAAAATTCCTTCAGACTCAGAATTGAAAAAATGGAACGACGAACTTACGATGCACACGTTGATCCACGAGGATCTTAAACGTCTTTATAATGGATTTCCAAAAGACGGTCACCCAATGGCGATCATGTCTTCTATGATCGGATCTCTTTCCACTTATTATCAAGATTCTTACGATCCGGAAAATGCAGAACACAGACATATTTCTATGATTCGTCTTCTCGCTAAGTTTCCTACAATCGCCGCATTCGCTTATAAGAAATCCATTGGACAACCTACAATTCATCCTTTGAACAGTTTGGATTATTGCGCAAACTTTATGAACATGATGTTCTCCGTTCCAAGCGAGGATTATAAAATTGATCCAGAAATCGTAAAAGCGTTGAACTTATTATTGATTCTTCATGCGGACCACGAACAAAACTGTTCTACGTCTACGGTGCGTTTGGTGGGATCTTCTCTCGCAAACTTATACGGCGCGATCTCTGCTGGAATTTGTGCTCTTTGGGGACCTAGACACGGAGGAGCCAATCAAGAAGTATTAGAAATGTTGCAAGAGATTCAGGCAAGCGGTTTGCCCGTAAAAAAAATCGTAGAAAAAGCAAAAGATAAAAATGACTCTTTCCGTCTTTCCGGATTCGGTCACAGGGTCTATAAAAATTTTGATCCACGTGCAAAGATCATCAAAAAGGCGTGCGACTCCGTATTAAAAAGATTAGGCGTTCAAGATTCTTTATTAGATATTGCTAAAGAACTAGAAGAAACAGCTCTTCATGATCCTTACTTTGTGGAAAGAAAACTCTATCCAAACGTAGACTTTTATTCCGGAATTATCTACCGAGCCCTCGGAATTCCAGTAAATATGTTTACGGTAATGTTTGCTATGGGACGTCTTCCAGGTTGGATCGCTCAGTGGAAAGAAATGATAGAATCTCCGGATATGAAAATTGGTCGTCCAAGACAAATCTACACCGGTTCTACAGAAACTTCCTACAAAGAAGCCAAGAAAAAAGCCTGAACTCTCATTCTACAAACTTCCGGTTTCATAGATACCAATTGAACCGGAAGAGCGAAATTTCCATTCGACGCGGACATCCCTGGATCTTTGGCGGCAATCTTTCTTCTGCGACTTCTCATTTTGTTAACGGGCAATGGTTGAATTTAGTATCAACAACTAACGTTCCTTTGGCGACCGGAATTTATTCTACAACAGGCTTAATCCGAATACGGGTCATTCAATTTTTACCTTCTTTTTCAAAAGAAAAAATGAGAGAAAACTTAATTTATGCTCTCAAAAAAAGAAACGAACTTAGAAAAATCACAAATGCATACAGAATTTTACACGGAGAAAACGATTTTTTTCCGGGAATTACAATCGATCGATTAAATACTACCTGGGTGGTTCGTATTTATTCCTCTTCTTTACTTGTATACGGAAGATGGTTGGTCTGGAATTTATTTGATATATGCAAAAATTCTAAATTAGGGGAACCTCAACCAAAACGGATTTTATTTGATCCCCCCGAAAAAACCGGCGAAGACAAAATCGGTTTTAAAAAAAAAGATCCTGCCGATCATTCTCAAACGTTTACCCCCTCCAAATTGGATAAATCTAATTTTAACCAAAACTTGACTTCCAAAAAATCAAATTTTAAAAAAATCTCTTCCTCAGAAACATTAGAAAAAAAAATTTTAGATAATTTTAATTTAGAAAATGATCTTTCGACTTTTTCACAAAACACTAACCTATCGGATAACGATTCCAAAGAAATTTTAAAGTATCCTAAGCAAAACTCGAACTTATCAAATTCAGATCTTTTCAAAACATCACAAGAGAATATATTCTATAATTCTATTTTAAAAAAACAGAATTTAGAATCTACAATCAACTTGATCCATGAAAGATTATGGAGAGGAAATCGGCAATCAACCAGAAACAGAAGTAATTTTACAAAAGAAAAAACAAAACATTCCATACAAAAGGAAATCTATCATTCAGATAAATATAAAATTAGAGAAACGATCCGACTGTATGAAGTAAATTTTCCGATCGAACTTCCAGGTCAAAAAGGAGGAATTTTTTTAGATCTCAGAAATTTACGTAGATTTCTTCTCGAAAAAAAAGAACTGAGCAAAAATAAAAATTGTCTTCATCTGTTTTCTCATACTGGACTCACTTCTATTTGTATGGAAATAGCAGGAGCCTCTTCCGTTATTTCGGTAGACGGTTCCAAAGAAGCCTTGGATTCGTTTCAAAGAGTTTTGAGTCTAAATAAAAATAAAGGAAATTGTAAACATAGATTTTTACGGAAAAATATTTTTAAAGAATTAGAAGAAATTCTACAAAACAAATCATTTGGATTAATCGTAATCGATCCTCCCAATCTCACTCCGGATGAAAAATCTAAATCAAACGCTCTTAAATCCTATTCCTATCTTTTTGCAAATAGTCTTTCTTCTTTGGAAGAATCGGGAACGATCATACTTTGTTCTTGTTCAGGTAGAATTAAAACCCAAGAATTAGAATCTCTTGCAAAGAACATTCTTCAATCGAAAGGATGGAAGTTTGAACGTTTTACGAGTTTAAAACCGGAGGTCGATCATCCGATCAGAAAGAATTTTCCGGAAGGAAATTACTTTAAGGTGCATATCTATGAAAACTGCAAAAAAAATTGAATCATCAAAAACAAATTCGCAAAAAAAATCTACTTCTGTAGAAAGATTTTCAGAAACAAACGCAAAAGTGATTGAAACGGGTTCTTATAAATTAATTGACTCCGGAAATTTTCGAAAGTTAGAACAAATCGGGCCTTATACGATCATCCGCCCTTCTCCCGTCTCCGCTTGGCCGGCCACAAAACCAAATCTATGGAACAATGTATATGGAGAATACGTACGTTCAGATAAAGGAGGAGGCTCCTGGAATTGGCATAAAAAAACAGAAGAAGAATTCTATATTCGAATTTTAGAATATTCTATTAAAATAAAATTTACTCCGTTCGGTCATCTTGGAATTTTTGCCGAGCAATTAGAAAACTGGAAAAAAATCCGTAAACTTTCTTCTCAACTTAAAAAAGAAGACGAAGTTTTGAACCTTTTCGCTTATTCGGGAATTTCTACCTTGGCAGTGTTAGACGGAGGGGCATCCGTTTGTCATCTAGATTCTTCCAAAGGGATGGTGGACTGGGCCCGAGATAACGCAAACGCCTCCGGTCTTGCACACAAAAAAGTCCGTTGGATGGTAGAAGACGTATTGAAATTTTTAAAACGGGAAATCAAACGAGGAAAAGACTATCGAGGTTTTATCCTAGACCCTCCTACGTTTGGAAGAGGTGCAAGTGGAGAAGTATTTAAGATAGAAAAAGACCTTCCAGAACTTATGGATCTTCTGATGGAGCTCTCCGGAAATAAACCAGATTTTATAGTACTTACCTGCCACTCTACTGGTTTTAGCCCTCTGGCCCTACAAAGAATTTTAGACGGAAGAATCAACAACAAAGGAAGTTTTCATATAGGTGAACTTTCCATTCCAGAAACAAGCGGAAGACTTTACCCCGCAGGCTCTAATTGTATTTATGTATCGGAGAAACTTTCGCTTTGAACGACATTCAATTTTTGGAAATTACCAGTTTTTCAAACGAAAAGTTGAAGACAATTTCCAATCTCAAAGAAAAAAAACACAGAGAAACTTCGGGCCTTTTTTTTATAGAAGGGTATCGTGAAATTTTAAGAGCACAAAAATCTGGAAAGATAAAGTTTCAAAACATACTTTTTTCTCCGGAATGTTTTTTAGGAGAAAACGAATTTTCACTTATTCGTTCGATCGGAACCAAAAACATCAAAGTTCCTAAAAAGATTTTTGAAAAAGTTTCTTATAGAGACAGACCTGACGGACTGATCGCAACCGCATTTTTTTTTGAAACAGGACTAGATACCTTTCAAAACAAATCTAATATATTCAAAAATTTGAAACCGATTTTAGTGATCGAAGGCGTGGAAAAACCTGGAAACCTAGGAACAATTCTGAGAACCGCGGAAGGAGCAGGGTTTCATACTGTACTTGTAGCCGATCCTAAACTGGATCTTTTTAATCCGAACGTAATCCGTGCTTCTACAGGAGCTCTTTTTACTTTAGAAGTTTATCTTGGAGAAATAAAACTGATTTATGAAATTTTAAAAAAGAACCAGTATAGAACATTAGCCGTCACACCAGAAGCTACAAAACATTACTATAATGCGGATTTAAAGGGCAAAATAGCGCTCGTCTTCGGCTCGGAACAATACGGTCTTTCTACTTATGCAAGAAACAATTCCGATGAATACGTTTCACTTCCTATGTTCGGAGAATCGGATTCACTCAACTTAGCAATGTCTGCTGGAATCGTTATGTACGAAGTCATTAGACAAGTTTCCGTTTTATGAAAATCACTTATTACGTTAGCGGTCATGGATTTGGTCATATCAGCCGGTCCATGGAAATCATTCTTTATTTACTTAGAAGTTTTCCAGATTTAACAATCGATCTCGTAACCGTTCGAGAAAAATTTCTAGATACTCTTTTCCTTTCGGAAGAAGATACCAAAAATCTAAGGCGTCTGCAAATTCGTAAAAGGTCCTTGGACGTGGGTATGATCCAAAAAGATTCTCTTTCCATAGATACTGTCGCCACAGAAGCAGCTATCGAAGAATTCAATTTACAAAAATCATATATTCAAATTTCTGAAATTGAGTCTTGTCTGGACTTTGGAACGGAATTAATCATTTCCGATTCGGCATCTCTTCCGTTTAAAATCGCGGACAAACTCAAAATCCCGTCCCTATTTATAGGAAACTTTACCTGGGATTTTATCTACTCTGGTTATGCAAAAGAATCTTCAATTTTTGAAAAAGCGACTCGGTCAATTTACGAGGAGTACTATCACGCTACATTCGGCCTACTTCTTCCTTTCAATTGTCCTGCGAATTCCCTAGCGGAACAAAAACAAATTGGTCTTGTAGGAAGAAAACCGTTTTTAAACAAAAACGAGGCTAAAGAATTTTTTAAACTTCCAAAAGATAAAATTCATCTTTTATTCTCGTTTGGAGCTTATGGAGTAGAAACGTCTCGGTTTGACTGGGAAAAATTTGATCCGGAAAAATACACGATCGTACTTTCAGGAACAGATTTCGATCTATTAAAAATTCCTAATAAACAAAAAAATGGAATTATACAACTTTCCAATCTCCATTACCCGGATCTTTTGACCGCCTGCGATTTTGTAATTACAAAACCTGGTTATGGAATTTTAAGCGAAGCCGTTTACGCAAAAACTCCCGTTCTTTATACCGATCGGGGAAACTTTCCGGAAGTTCCCTATCTTCACAAAAGTTTAACAGAAGAAATTCCATCCTCGTATATCTCTAATGAAGATTTAT
This sequence comes from Leptospira interrogans, assembly GCF_900156205.1. Lineage (GTDB taxonomy): Bacteria > Spirochaetota > Leptospiria > Leptospirales > Leptospiraceae > Leptospira > Leptospira interrogans. Next base: position 66,782 of record NZ_FTNA01000014.1, on the reverse strand, counting down.
TTTTATTTCGATTGGATAAACCATTACAAAAAGCGAATGTATGGAAAGGAAAATCTTCTACTCTTTTTGAAAGAGATGGGAGAGAAGACGTAAAATACGCAGTTGCAGTTTTTCTAAAATTGATTTAGAAACGAATTCTGATTTATCGTAGTGACACGAAAAAGAATAAAAAGTAAATTTTCGTAAAAATACTATACGTCACGAACTTGTTTCAAAAATTAGAATGTGAGATCTACTTCAAAAAACAACAATCCTGAGTTAGACACAATTTCTGACATCTTTTATAAAATTAATCGTTTGTTTTTAATATTATTTTTCATACGCCGAGTAGTAAAACCGGAATCGTTCACAAATCTACAATTTCACCCATCGTCCAAACTCGTAGAGCCGGTAACTTATCTTTTTTCTCAGAATGTAATTTTTTAAGATAAAGTGGAGCCTCCGAAGGAAGGTCGTCTCCAAGCGCGAATGTCCCCCAATGAACCGGAAGGATCAAAGAAGAATGAAGAATAGAACTTGCCTCTAATGCTTCCTTGGGTCCTATATGAGCAGGTTCCATAAACCATCTAGGTTTAAACGCTCCTATGGGAAGTATGGTCGCTGAAAATCCCTGGGCAAAACGTTTCCCAATTTCCGAAAAGTGTTTTGAAAATCCAGTATCACCACCAAAGTATATTCTAATATTCTCAAATTCGAATGCGTAACTTCCCCAATGATATTGATTCATATCGGTAAGTCCCATTCTGCTCCAATGTTTTGCGGGAAGAAAGTGAATTTTGGTTCCCGCATATTCTGTAATCGTCCACCACTCTTGTATTACCGCATTTTCAAGTCCTTCGTCCCTTGCAAATTCACCCATTCCAGAAGGAAGATGAACTGTAACTTCCGGAAATAACTTTTGTATCTTTTGAATCGAATCTATATCCAAATGATCTCTGTGCGCGTGGCTAATCACTACAATGTCCACTCCGGGAAGATTTTCTGGTTCGATCGGAAGTTTAGTAAGTCGCTTAACAAAAGGAGGAACTCCAGTAAATATCGGATCTGTAAGAATGTGCATTCTTTTACCGTGAAAATGAGAAGCGATCCATACCGTTGCATGTCCAAGCCAGACAATTCTCACTTTACCCTCGGGAGCAAGTAAATCCTCTTTTTTTATAGGGATTACATCCGGAATTTTTTCCAGATCTCCCTCTACTGTAGGCGGATCCTTAGGTCCTAAAATTTTCCAACGTAAGACCGAAAAAAAATTTTTATTCAGTCTTACATCTTCTTCAATATTGTGATACTTTCCATCCTGAAAATGAGAAGAACGAATTCTCTCTGGATCGATTGGAAAACAGGTTTCAAAAAGAAATAATAAAATAATAAAAAGGAAAATATGTTTCATAAAGTAAATCCAGAATGACTTTCAATTTATATCGATTTGTTATTTTGAATAATCAAAGTGTAATTGTTTTTAGGTGAATCCAGCTTTGTATCGAATCGCGTTTGAACCCAATGTTCTGATCAACAAATTGATCGATCACTTAAGAATGTCCTTTTTCTAGTCATCCAATTTTTGATCCGAAACACTACTCATATTTCACTAAGTTCACCGCGATCTATAAAAATGCTCTGCTAAATTCAACTTTATTCGCTTTCTCATTGAATCATTCATTTCAAACTTTAAAAAAATGTAGTTTGAAATAAATCATAAAGTAAAATCTTGAACTTGCTATAAATCGTTCAACTCTAATTTTCTCAAAGAAAACCTTTTATAAGATTTAGAAAAAACGAAGATAGTATAAAAATCTACACGATCAAACATATTGATCAAAAAGAAGAAAATGAATATGTTGCAAAGCATTTGTAAGATGTTCACCCCAATGGGTTTCGAAACCAAATTTCCAACTCCATAAAGAATGTTCTACATAAGAGAGTTCTCTCCTATCAAAACAATCTAAAGCACTTTTCAGGTCAGAATAAAGTTCACCTAAATCATCAGATAAGGCACCTATTGCTAACTCAGGTTGAGTCAAATCTAAAGGCGCCAAAGATATATTATAAAAATTGTAACTACCGAGTAAAGATGATAAGGACTTTTCATATTCGCCAGATTTAGAAATGACTTTGGTAAATTTGTACTGCAGTGAAATTTTTGGAAGATCGAACGCACACGTATAGAGATGAGCAATTGACGCCGCAACCTGACGCAAAAAAATACACAATTCTTTTTGATTATCAATCGATTCAATCATTTTACAATACTGCCTGACTGCTTCAACGAAACTTTTAATTTCAGGAAGATGACTGGTTGATGAATCCACAATAATGCTCATAAAATATAATCGAATTTAATAATATATATTATAATGAATCTTAGTATAGTTATAAATAAATTGACAAGATAAAAATATTAAATTTAACTCAATATTTGATTATTTTATAAAGTTTACATTAGAGTTATTGAAAGATTAATCCTCCATCTTGTTTTTATTTCATGAAATGGTCGATTGAAGTAAAGCAGTTTCGTTAGTTGCCGTCATGGAATCTTTCAAAAACTCTATTACTAAAAATTTTATTTAGTAAATCTTTTGCATTTTAATTACTCCAAATGATATTATATTCAATAGAATTTATCACAAAATTATATTTTTAGATTTACTCAAAAAGAACCTCATACATACTTTACTTTCAAAATGCCAAATTTAGAAATCAAAAAATAAAAGCTTTATTGATCATTTTGACTGGCTCAAAATTAGAATCAATTTTGGATTCGTCGGGTTGATTCAAAATAGCAAAATAATTGCATTTTACAAAAATGATTTTGAATACAGAAACGCATTATTATAATAAGATATTTGAATCTGCCTTATAAAAATTACGAGGAATGTAGATCATCAAATCCTATCAGTTTTATTTTCACATCAAAGAATAGATTGAATCGGTTTATAATTTTAATACAAAAGGAGAGATAACTTGAACGATAACATTTCCAAAGGTATGGATGAGGTTTTTTGTAGTTCCTGCGGTTCGATTATAAAAAAGGCCGCCGAAATTTGTCCTAAATGTGGAGTCCGTCAAAAAGGAAGCGCATCTGACAATTGGTTAATTACATTTCTATTATGTTTATTTTTAGGAGTATTAGGTGTACATAGGTTTTATACAGGTAAAATTGGCACCGGAATTCTTATGTTAATCACGGGCGGCGGTTGTGGAATTTGGGCCCTAATCGATTTGATTATGATTTTACTTGGAAATTATAAAGACTCCCAAGGGAATCCAATTACAAGAAACTAATAGAATCAGTTCACCTTATGTTGTTATCAAATTCTTAATTAAACGGTATAAGGTGATCTCATGCTAAAATTCCAAAAAAAGATTAAATTCGCATTCGTTTCTTTTGGAGCTTTTATATTTTATAATATTCCTATCGAATATATGACCGGTCGTTATACCGTTTGTCTTTTTAAACTTATATTAGAACGGGAATGTATTGGCTGCGGAACCGTCCGAGGTTTTTGGTGTATTCTACATTTACAATTTGAGGAAGCGTTTCGGTTTAATCAGACGATCTTTATTACATTTCCTTTATTTATTTTCTGTATTTTATATTGGACATTTAATATGGATTTTCGTAAATTCAAAAGAAATCTTTTGGGGATTTAAAATAAGTTATTCAATTAATATATCCATAATATTCAAAATTCAAGTTATACAGAGAAACAAAAGAAATTCATTTTTAGCAATTCTGTCCTAAAGTGAGTTCAATACAAAAAGAATTGATGCAAGGAACTCAGCAAAACGTTCTTTCAAACTAAAACGTCTCGCTTTTATAACAAATTGAATTCAGGAAAAGATTTGTTTTTAAACAAACCTCAATTTGTTGATCGGAGCAGAGAACCCGGACTCGTGGCAGTCGGATTCATCCAGATTTTCAACGGCTAAATTCCGATTCAATTAAAATTCAAGGTATCTAAAAAACTCATTTCTTAATAAAGTGGAAAAATCTATTTTGAAATCTGATGTCCCAAGCACCACGTAGAAATCTTCCGGAAAAAACAAACCGAACGATTGCGACTTTACTATGTGTATTTTTTATTTCCATATACTTTTGGAATCTAATTTCTATTAGATCCTTTAATATATTCTATACTTTGGATATACTTGACTCGGTGTCGAATCGGATTCAAACTTTTTCTTTCTTAGAACTTTTAAGTCATAGATTCGAAAATCGTTTTCAATACGATATTCCAAAATGGATTTATGTTTTGAACATTTTCAAATTTATAGAATCGTTCTTCATTCCAGTGTTTTTATTTCTTTTTTCTACGATTTTTTCTTACACTCTGTGGGCCTTAATTCACGAATGTGTTCACGGAAATTTTTCAAATTCTAGAAACGAAAACCGTTTTTGGGGAAGATTCCTTTGTATTCTTTTTGGGACTCCATTTCAAGTTGTTAAAACGGCTCATTTGGTTCATCATAAATTTAATCGTTCCCAAGGAGAGCGAATCGAATATATAGAAAAAAACGCTGGTCCGATTTTATTTCAAAAACTTCTATATTACGTCAGACTTTTTATGGGAACGTATTTCTTAGAAGTATTAGGAGGTTTTCTTTTAAGTTTACCTCTTTCTTTTACCTCGCCAATTACCGAAAAATATTTTTCTAAGTTTCCAGTATATAAGACTTTCTTTAAACAAATTCAAAAGCCTGAAATTGTTCAGGAATTAAGAATCGATTCTATACTGATTCTTATTTTATTTGGATGTGCTTTTTATCTTTGTGGTCCAAACACAGTTTTTTTAATTTCAGTCTTAATTCTTAGAGGATGGATCGTTTCTTTTTTAGATCATTCTTATCATTATGGAAAAGAATTAGAAGATGTAAATTCAGCTTACAATTTATATTTGCCAAAATTTTTCTCTTACCTATTTCTCAACTTCAACTATCACAGAGTACATCATCGTTTTCCGGGTTGTTCTTGGAACCGACTTCCAATTCAATTTAAAAATTCCAACGATAGTATGGATCTTTCTTTATGGATACAATCCATTCGACAACTTTCAGGACTTTTAATCCTTCCAGAAAAATCGGATCCTCATAAATCAATTTGATTGTCAAAAGGGAGTTTTTTTACATTCTGTCGTTTAATGTACTATAATCATAAAAATGTATTAGATACGGAACAGTTCTCAAAACCAGATCTTGATTTTCTCATTGGGAAAATTAGAGTCATGGAACGTCTTGTAGAACAGAACAAGGCATTTGGAATTCTTACCGGCAAACTTTTAGCATCTCTTTTTTTTGAAGCCTCTACAAGAACCAGACTTTCTTTCGAAGCGGCTATGGAACGTTTAGGAGGAAGAGTAATCTCCACGGTGGGATTTCAATTTTCTTCCATTTCCAAAGGAGAAACGTTATACGACACTATGAAGATGGTGGAAGCTTACGCAGATATTGCTGTCATTAGACATCCTGTAGAAGGTTCTTCCAGAATCGCAGCAGGAGCGGTAAAAATCCCAGTCATCAACGCTGGAGACGGAGCGGGACAACATCCCACTCAAGCAATTTTAGATCTTTACACGATCATTTCCGAAAAAGGAACGTTAGACGGTTTGAAGGTTGCGTTTATAGGTGACTTAAAATACGGAAGAACGATCCATTCTCTTATCAATTTACTCAGACACTATAAGGTTCGTTTATTTCTGATTTCTCCTCCTGAACTCGCTTTACCAGAATCTTATAAAAAAGCTTTACAAGGTTATTCTCTTACTCTGGAAGAAACGACAGACATCAAAGCAGTTTGGGATTGTGACGTAGCTTATGTGACTAGAATTCAAGAAGAAAGATTTCCAGATCATAAAGAATACGAAAGACTTAAGGATCTTTTTAAGATTAACAAAGAATTAATTCTTGCTTCCAAAAAAGAAACTACAGTTCTCCATCCTCTTCCTAGGGTGAACGAACTTTCCACGGACGTAGATGATCTACCGAACGCGGCTTATTTTAGACAAGCAAGATACGGTGTTGTAAGTCGTATGACTCTTCTTTGTCTTTCTTTAGGACAGGATTTCTAATTTTCTTGGAACGGAAACTCTGGACATATCAAGAAGCTCGTAAAATCCTACCTATAGTTAAAGAAATTACGGAAAAATATTATTCTTATGTATCGGAATTAGCCGTTCAACTTCGGGATAAAATTCTTCCCGAAAACGAAATGGAAAACAAAGAAGAAGAAATTCGAAAGTTGATCTTAGAATGGTCTTCTAAAATCCAAGAATTTGGAATCGAAGTCAAGGGTCTTTGGCTGATCGACTTCGACAATGGAAACGGATATTATTGTTGGCACTTAGGAGAGGAAGACCTTCTTTACGAACACGGCTACGAAGAAGGTTTTGCCGGAAGAAAACAAATCGACAAGGATCAAAAAGATGGCGAACATCAATGAAAATTATTTAAAACTAAAAGCGGGATATTTATTTCCAGAAATTTCGAAACGAGTCAAGATTTACTCCGAAAAAAATCCTTCGGCAAAAATCATTCGACTGGGTATCGGAGATGTGACTCTTCCGATCGTTCCTTCGGTTGTGGATGCAATGGTAGAGGCTTCTAAAGAGATGGGAACCGTTGGGGGTTTTCACGGTTATGGTCCCGAACAAGGATATTCATTTTTGCTAAAGTCGATTGCGGATCATGACTACGGTTCACTTGGAATCAAAATAGACGAAAGCGAAATATTTGTCTCAGACGGATCTAAATGCGATTGTGGTAATATTCAAGAAATCTTTTCTACGGATTCTAAAATCGCGGTCGCAGATCCGGTTTATCCAGTTTACGTAGATACAAACGTAATGGCGGGTAGAACCGGCGAAATCGGTCCTGACGGCAGATACTCCAATTTGATCTATATGCCCGCCACGAAAGAAAACGGTTTTCAACCGGAAATTCCGAAAGAAAAAGCGGACATCGTTTATCTTTGTTATCCGAACAATCCTACCGGAACCGTAACCACAAAAGAATCCTTAAAAGCTTGGGTAGAATATGCTAAAAAAAATAACTCTATCATTCTTTATGATTCCGCTTACGAAGCTTTTATCAGCGAACCTGGAGTTCCTCGTTCTATCTATGAAGTAGAAGGCGCGAAGGAAGTAGCGATCGAATTCCGTTCTTTTTCAAAAACTGCGGGTTTTACAGGTTTAAGATGTGCTTATATAGTTATCCCTAAAGAACTCAAAGGAAGAACACGTTCCGGCGAAGAAGTCAGTCTCAATTCTCTTTGGAATAGAAGACATACCACTAAGTTCAACGGAGTTTCTTATGTGACTCAAAAAGGTGCAGAAGCTTGTTATTCCCCTCAAGGAAAAAAAGAAATCCAAACTTCCATCGCTTATTATATGGCAAACGCTTCTAAAATTCGAGATGGTTTAAAAAAAGCTGGTTATGAAGTTTTCGGCGGGGTTAACGCTCCTTACATCTGGTTAAAAACTTCGGATAATCTTTCTTCTTGGGATTTTTTTGATAAACTTTTAAATAAAGCTCAAGTGGTCGGAACTCCGGGCTCCGGTTTTGGTCCAGCGGGCGAAGGTTATTTCCGTCTCAGTGCTTTTGGTAAAAAAGAAGACGTAGAAGAAGCAATCGCAAGGATTACATCTCTTTAAAAGTAGGAGTTCCCACATTTTAGAAACAATTTTACAGTAAAGTTTTGTCGTGCAGTAGTTCCCACAAATTAAGTCGCATTTGGCAATTTACGAACTTTCAAACAGTTCTAATGTCGTTAAATTTTCGTAGTAGTTCCCACATCTGCAGAAAAGTCTTAGTTTCAAAATCAAACTCCATTTTCGGAATTTGTGGGAACTACTCCATTGTTCTAAATGATTTTAGGATTGAAGAGCCTTACTAAGATTCTTATGTCGGGAACTTACAAAAAGTTCTCAAACTTTATGACATCGCATAAATATTGAGAACTTCGTCATTTTATTAGAAGTTTCTAAAATAGAATGATTGATACTTTTTTTCTAAGGTTTGACACAAACCATTAATTATAATTACATAATAGAGTATCTAAAGTCCTTTCTTCAAAACGAAACATCCTTTCAAAAGTTATGATACTCTAATATACAGATATGAGTAGTAGTTCCTATGTTATATAGTGACTGACTGATAGGAACAATGATTTCTAAACTTTATGGGAGTTCCCGCAGTTTAGGAAATTAGAATATTTTGTATTAGTGTAGGAACTACCATAGGTTTTGTATTTTTCTAAGAACGTGTCCCAAAACCTCAAAGAATTTGCGCGATAATTCTTTAGAAATTTTTAATAAAATACAGTAGTTCCTACAAAAACCGTCACATTTGATAATTTGTGAACTTTCAAGTAATTCTAATATTGTTAAATTTTTGTGAGAGTTCCCACATTGGACGGTTTTGGGACATGTTCTAAATATAAGAATTACCTGTTTCTATTGAATATGAGTTCGATGTAAGAGAAATTAGGAAAAAATTTTTCTAAAAATAACATTCCTAAAATTTTAGAATTTGTTACTGATCTCTATAAAATTGAGTACCGTTAATTTTATCACAAAACACTGATTCCATACAAAATATTAAGTACTTTATTATATAGTTATGAGTAGTAGAATCGTGATTTGTAGCGTCCCTATACTTCCAGAATTTATCGAGAGTGACGGAGTATTTTCTTATGAAAGTAAAAACCCCGTTTACTAACCGGATGCATGAAAATAGTACCAAAAACCAACCCCACAAGTTGAATAGGATTTTAGAATCGAAAGCTCAAAAAGGCACATTTTTCAAGTGTTCCGACAAGAATGAGTCTTTTTACTTGCAAAAAGTATGTTTTTCTGATAGAGAAAAATTTTCCGAACCACCCAAAAATAGGGAAAACTCAGCACAACACTCTCTATGAATCGCGTTGTGGGGTGGGAACTAAGTTTTACAGAGGATTTGTCGTAATTCCGACAGATTTATATTGAGATCAAATACTTGTGGGGTTGGTTATGACTCTCCATGGCCGTTCGACGGATCGCGTTCTACAATAGAGTTGCCGAAAAATTCCATAGCAGCAGCGGCGACTAACAAAACTGCTTCAATCGACCATTTCATGAAACAAAAACAAGATGGAGAATTAATTATTCAACAACTCTAATAAATTGAAATTAAAAACAGTACATTGCATAACGTTTCCCGCATTTAATTTATTAACCAGAGCTAAAAGCCCGATCCACGCTGCCAGATTTAGTAAGATTCTCTTACACCAAACTCATGTTAAATTAAGAAACAATCAACGATCAGCACAACTGAGTGCAATGAGAAAATTACTATATAGACTTACGATAAGCTAAAATTGGCATAAGAAAAACAAAATAGAATATCTACAAACCCAAATGCAATCAAAAAGAAAAATTGAGTTCCCAGTTTAGAGCTGTCCCAAAACCTAAACACCGACCCATAGGGAGGTGTTTGCTGAGTTTCCACCGACCTGCAGAGCAACCATAGAAGATACATTGAGTTCAGGGAGGTGTTTGCTGAGTTCCCAGCTTAGAGCTGTCCCAAAACCTAAACACCGACCCATAGGGAGGTGTTTGCTGAGTTTCCACCGACCTACAGAGCAACCATAGAAGATACATTGAGTTTAGGGAGGTGTTTGCTGAGTTTCCAGCGACCTGCAGAGCGACCATAGAAGATACATTGAGTTTAGGGAGGTGTTTGCTGAGTTTCCACCGACCTGCAGAGCGACCATAGAAGATACATTGAGTTCAGGGAGTGAAATTGAGTTTCACAAAAATGTGAGAGCTACTATGAAAATTTAACGACATTAGAATCGCTTAAAAGTTCACAAATTGTGAAATACAACCTAATTTGAAGGAACTATTACATTTGATTAAAAATTACTAAAGAATGATTGTGTAAAATTTTTTGAGGTTTTAGGACAAGCTCTTAGTTTAGATTCGATATCAAAATAAGCAATTTACTCACAAAATTTCTTAAAAAGTTGGCATACAACTTGATTGTATGGTCACACGAGAAGCTGCTTGAACAACTCTAAGAAATAAAAATACTGGATTAATGTTTCGATCCACATAACTTCATAATTCGGAAAATAAAAAATTCAAAGGTTATCATTTGGAAAATAAATTAAATCAAAATCGAATTTTATCCTTGGACTTATTCCGAGGAATGACCGTAGCCGGAATGATACTAGTAAACAATCCCGGTTCTTGGTCTTTTATCTATTCTCCATTGAAACACGCAAGATGGAACGGCTGCACACCGACGGACTTAGTTTTTCCTTTTTTTCTATTTGCGGTGGGAATATCCATTCATTTTTCAGTATATTCAAAAAACAAAATTTATTTAAGTAAAACTTGGCTCGGAATTTGTATACGAAGTATCACACTGATTTTAATTGGTCTATTTTTGAATTTTTTTGGCGAATGGTCTTTCTCAGAACTTAGGATTCCAGGAGTACTCCAAAGGATCGGATTTGTTTATTGGGTAGTCGCTTCTTTATATCTTATACTTCCCAAAAGAGCAATATTAATTTCCTGGATTCCGATTCTAATTGTTCATACTTGGATCTTGATTCAGCTCCCGCCACCCGGAGAATCGATCGTCTACTTAGAACCAGGAAAAGACATTGGAGCTTGGATCGATCGAAACGTTTTCGGAGAAAATCATCTATGGAAATTTTCTAAAACCTGGGACCCGGAAGGGTTTTTCAGTGGAATTTCATCAATAACAACTTCTTTATTAGGCGTTTTTTGCGGGTCTATACTTTCTTCAAAAACAAATGAAACTAAAAAACAAATTTTAAGCATTTTCGGATTTGGAACCTTATTTGTGTTAGTTGGTCTGTTATGGAACCAAAATCTTCCAATGAACAAAAGTCTCTGGACCGGAAGTTATGTAATTTATACTGCAGGTCTAGCATTTTTATCGATAGGCTTTTTTGAATTTTTAAATCTTTTACTGCAGACAAAAAAATGGAATCGATTGAGATTAGAAACTATTTTCCAACCCTTTCTTGTATTTGGTAAAAACGCAATTTTAGTCTTTGTAGGTTCCGGGCTTCTTGCAAGAATACTTAATCTTTGGACTATTGCCTCAGGAAACGGAAAATCGATTAGCATCAAAACTTTATTTTATTCTAAACTTATTTTTATAGGAAACTCGCATTTAGAATCACTTATATACGCAATTATTAATTTATTTTTCTGGTGGATAATTTTAAGTATCTTAGATAAGAAAAAAATTTATATTAAGGTTTAAAATTGAACAATCTCGTTTTTATAAAAAAATTATATCTTAGATTGAATATTAAAACGGAATAGAGTTGTTGAAAAATCAATTCTCTATCTGCTTTCATTGTATCGAATGAGCGTTTGAAGTAATTTTGCAAATCTCCACTATGGAATTTTGAACAACTCTAACGATTAAAATATAGAATACAACTACGATAAAACGCCGTTAACTTTGAGCCACCTTGAAACTTAAAGATTATGAAGATTTGATCATGAAAGAACTATCGAAAAGCTCACAAACATCCAGATATGGCAGCTTCCATGAGAACCGCTACAATGTATTATAAATTTCTAAAATAGAATCATACCCCTTGAAATATTGGGTCAACTCTTTATATCTAAAAGAATTAGATTTTTACAAAAATTAAAACTCTGATTTAGCATGAATCTGGTAGAACGCAAAATGAATCAATGCAAGGAAAACTCAACAGAACGCCCTTTCAAATTTAGCGTCTCACTTTCATAATAAATTGAAATTAAAGAGAATTGTTGTATAATACTTCCTGTATACAATTTATTAACTAGAGTCGAGAGCCTAGCTTGCCTATGGTGGCCGAATTCACCCAGATTTTCTTACGTCGAACTTACGTTAAATTGAAACTACTTATTTCTATGAAAGTAAGCACATAACAGCCTGCTTTTAAAGCTACTCGTATTTGATTTCAATTTTCCTAAATTAGATTTTATTTTTTAATCATTTTTGTAGAAATGATTAATCTTCATAAAATAGAATCCCAGATACTCTAATTCTATAGCTTCGAATAAAAATTAACAAGCCAATTTTCTTACTTTAAAAATGATTAATTAAAAACAGAGTAAGTATATTATATTTTTTGAAATTAACTTTCTCTTGTTTTTCATAAAAACGAATGAGCAAATAATCGTTTCATTAACAATATCTACAAGTTGAGTACCGCAAACTTTTATCCAAAAATGTGTTTCAGATAAAAAGCTGGCGTTCTGTTATATAATTCTGAGCAACAATTGGAAACTGCTATAAAATCTCAAAAAATGATTATCCAATCAAATTTTTACAAAAAATCTTCATTTGCAACCCTCACAAAAATTAAAGATCGATTTCATAGAAGCCCTTTTAGCGATCTCTATAAAATTGAGTACCGTTAATTTTATCACAAAACACTGATTCCATGCAAAATATTAGGTACTTTATTATATAGTTATGAGTATTATAAGCCCAAGTAACCAAAACTATATATATGAACTTTGCGATCTTGAAAAAATTATAGATTACATATAATTCATATATACACATAAAATAAATAGATTATAATTTCATTTCATTAGAATATTTCAAATAACCAATGATATTTTTTTATTCAGAAACAATAAAGGCGAAAATGATGAATAAATTTTTGATAATTTTTATCAATTCCTTTTTATTAAAAATTTTAGACAGTTTATATACATTATGCAAGAACATAGTCGTAATGTTTAATAAAGAAAAGTTTAGAAATGTTACTTCTTGGCTTGAACTTGTAGAACAAATTGGATTTTTGTATATACCGCAGTATTTGTTTCTTTGTGTAAAAACAAAAAATATAATTTAAAGCAGGTATTTTCAACGCGGATTGAAAACAAAATATCAACTCTTACAATTTTTAAAATTCTTATTTTTCAGACTTTTAAACTTTAAAAAATGAAACTTTCACTAAGAAGCCTCATGATAAAAGGCCCATTTAAAAATTGAATAAGAAATACAATTTGCATTATATAACTTCATCATAAAAAATGAATGTTTAAATAGAAATTAATTTAATAATATTAAAAACGTTTTGCTTAAAAAATTTTAATACAGTTCGAAACTCAGGGCAAAGATCGAAAACAAGATGTAATTGATTCAGTATTTCTCTCATTCGCTTATTTGATTGCGTCTTACCCATAACATATAATAGAGAGTCTAGTATTTTGCGGCCAAACAAGACTTTGCAATAAAAATTCATGATACTCAATTTTATTAAGATCAGTAATTTTTCAGAAAAGTGGAGGCAAACATGAGACATTCGATAGTTTTCATAGTAGTTTTATTGGTCTTAGTAACAACTAGCTTTGAATACAGTATAAATAATATACATATCCACGCTTCATCGAATACGAGTAATTCAATCATTCAAAAACCTACCGATCAGCCAAAAGATAAACCAATTAAGATCGTGATTCATGATGGAGGAAAGTTTTGTTACGGCCCTGTCTTTAGCGGCGGTGAAAGTTATATTATAATTGAACAGTGTTGGCAAATGCACGTTATGAATGCAAGATACGACGTGTTTCAAAGAATTTCGTATAACATCAATAATACGTGGTTATGTATCACTGCTCCAGAAACAGTCGTTTATGCAAAGGAAAACTGGGACTACGTTCACCTTAGACCTTGTACGATCAATGATCCTTTACAGAGATGGGTCATAAAAGATAATTCCTTTTGGACTGCAAATGAACGTTATCAATTAAAAGATACAAATTGGTATGTTTATATCTCTAAAAATTCTGGTGATAGATACAACCATACCTTAGATTCTTCCATGAACGATTGGTTGAATACAATAGCTACTCCTGGAAATATCAGTATTCAAACTTCTATCGCTTGGGATTTGCAAACTACTGAGGGACAGGAACGTTATTTTATTCGCAGGAGAGGTTCGAATAAAAATACAACTCCTCTCTACTACAATCCTGAAAGTGGACATCTTGCTCAGTATGATCCAGTAAGTGGTTCTCTTTATTGTATGTATTCTCAAGTAGATGATAATCAATGGAATTGGGTGACGTGGACACTGTGTAGTGACATACCTATCAGTAAAGATAATCCTGCTTTTTGGAATGTCTTTTTTGAAGCTGATCAAGGAGGAATCATCACAGATTATAAAGGCAACCTACTCAGAGTAACCAGATATGGAAGCAATTGGGGAGTTGCTTATGCAGCTAAGCCTGATTTTGTCAAAACGGATACTAAGAATAGTCCCACTTCTTTGTTCGTAGTTGATAAAAGCTTACTGGATTGGACACGTTATACGTATTCTAATCTTGGAAAGACAGATCAGTATTGCCCAGCTGGTAATAAAGAAAATATTCTACATAAAAGAGCCAAAAGAACCTTACCACCTGGCTTTCAACTAACTGAGGATTGGGTTCGGAGACTTTATGCGATAGCGACTTCAACTATACCTGAAGCTCAAAGCAGTGGAATATGCGCCACTTGTTTACTTCATAGTTTTCAAATGTTAGCAGAGCTACAAGAGTATCATTCTCAAAGACCTCTTCAAAGTGGAGGTTACTTCTTCAATACAGCTCCTAATACAGATCCTTTTATATCGTTTAGGCAACGTTATCCGCTATTGGACATGTTACTATCAGATGTACCTACAGTGTATAGCTCCGCTGGTAGAACAACCAGACAATTAGGCTTAGTATCTGCAAGAACTGTACTTCCTCAATACAATTGGATTGCCTCTTCTGAATTCATTACTCGATCTGAAATACGATCTCATATTACCTCACTTATAGCTTCTCCCTCTGGAAGTATTTGGTTAGCGATATTAAGACTTCGTCGTACGGATGGAGTTAGTGGTTGGCATGCAGTTCCAATTCTTAGAACCTCTCAGGGGTTAGTAGTAATTCGAACAAGGGCCTCTTTGACGTCGCTTGACAATTACAGACAATCTTTAACTCCTACCATGGATCCTGATTTGGTAATCGACAATTACCTGGAAAGACCAGACCTGTCTCTAGAAAGACTTACAACGATACAGCTAGGAGAAGTTTATCATAATACTTTTGACTTCATCATCTCCAACAGAAATTGTACGGGAGAAGGAGACGACAGAAGAGGTACTGGAGAATACCCAACGAGTGCGTCCGTAAATCAATGTTCGAGTAGAAGAAATAGGTGTGCATTGCAGTAAAGCAATTCAAGAGAAAAGAAAAAATCTATTGATACCAAGTAACCATCGACTAACTCAACTCAATAAACAGATTTAGAAATTACAGAAAATAAATTGAATAAAAATCAATCCTAAATTTCAAAAAAACCGTGATCCGATCCAACACCGATTCAATATAACCAATGCAAAAGCGATTAATAGAGTTGTTGAAAAATTCCATAGCGATAGTTAACAAAACTGCTTCAATCGATTATTTCATAAAACAAAAACAAGATGGAGAATTAATTTTTCAACAATTCTAATATGTAGGAGTTCATACCTTAAAAAATTCTTTCTCATTTTCTTACGCCGAATTCGCGTTGAGTTTAACATGAGTTCGGCGTAAGAAATCCGTTTTCGTTCTGTCAATTTTTTCGTAAAAAAATAAATGTGGGAACTCTCATAAATCGTGAATTTACCGGTTAAACTTTGGAAATTGTGGGAAGTACTAGGAAATACAAAAAGAATCATCGTTCAATTAGATTTTTGCACAAAACCGCTGTTTTGCGGCCATCATCAAAATTTAAATCCTATTTAACGTGCGTTTGGCTGAGAAAGAATTTTCTAAAAGTATGAGTTTACATTCATTTTACAGACAAACCTAAATTTTATGGTAGTTCCCACATTTAAGGAATCAGTCTGTAAAGTTCAACTTTTTTCAGAATCATGAGCTCCTTCCTTACGCCAAACTCATGTTAGTTGAGGGAACGTTTTTCATTGAGTCAAATTTCGAAGGCATTGAAACGTTTACCGCAATCGATAGAAAGCAGTATTGAATTTCTTATTCGATAAAATCTTCTTATACCCAATTTGCATTTTTACTTAGTGTTTGTTTCAAAACCTGTCGAGCGCTTAAAATGTGACCCGAAAACTCACAGCGAATGCACTTTCTAAGGGTCGGGCTTCGGGAAACGTTTTATTGAACCCAAGAAGTGAAGCGCTGGGTTTTTCGAACGACTCATGAGATTAAGTTTCACAAAAATGTGGGACTACTACGAAAATTTAACGAGAATTAGAACTGCTCAAAAGTTCACAAATTATCAAACACAACCTAATTTGTAGGAACTACTGCATTTGATTAAAAATTTTTAAAGAATTATCGAGTAAAATTTCTTTGAGGTTCTGGAGGACAATCTCTGGGTGTTCACAACAAAACGAAGGAGTTCCTACAAATTAAAACAGTCCGTTCAATTTGAGAAGTTTATAAACTTTTGGATAGTTTCAAAAGTTGTAAGAATTCCCACATTTTTAAGTTTTGAGACAAACTTTTATTTCTTTTTAGAAGTTGTTTCTTTGCTTACGGGAGCCGAATTTGATTTTCTCGTTGCTCTTTTTTCTTCTCTCGCCTTTGTTTGAATCTCGCGTTTTTCAATTCTTTCTTTCAAAAGAGTTGATCTTTCTTTTCTGGAAGTCAGTTCTAAAATTCCGACTTCAGAATTATCGGAAATTCTATTTACGAGTTTTAAAACACGAGTATAGCCACCATTTTTTGTTTCAAAACGTTTAGCAATATCTTCGAAAAGTTTCACTACCACTTCACGATCTTTGATTCTCTTCATCACTTCACGTTTGTTGTGAAGTTGAACTTCCGGCTTCAAATCGGTAACAAGATTCTTTTTAGCTCTTGTAATCAGCTTCTCTGCATGAGAGCGAACCACCTTCAATTTTGCTTGAGTAGATTCAATTCTCTCATATTTAAAAAGGCTAGTGATCATATTATTGATCAACGCATCTCTGTGACCTTTATTCCGGTTTAAATGTTTTACTTTATTTCTTTTATTCATGTTAAAAATCCCTCATTCCGAAAGAGAGACCTAAAGTAGAAAGTTTTACTTTCAACTCTTGGAGACACTGATCGCTATAGTGTTTGGACTTAGACATTTCTTCTTCGGATCTCTTTACAAGATCACCAATAAAATCGATTTCCAAACTTCTCAGAACGTTGAGAGAACGAACGGAAAGCTCCAATTCTTCCACGTGTTTCGATAAAGAAGCTTTAAGTTTTTCATCGGCTTCATCCAATTCGTCATCTTCTTCTTCCAATTCTTCTTCGAAATTGATAAATACCGTAAGATGTTCTTTTAAGATTTTCGCAGCCTGAGCTACCGCGTCGTCCGGAGAAACAGAACCATCCGTCCAAACTTCTAAAGTCAGTTTTTCATAATCAGATCTTTGTGCTACACGGGTTTCGGAAACTTCAAAAACTACTTTCTGAACCGGAGAAAAAATAGAGTCCACAGGAATGGTTCCAAGAACTTCTATGTCTTTTTTCTTTTCTTCCGCAGGAACATACCCTCTTCCTCTTTGAATTTCCAAATCCATAACCAGATTTGCATCTTCATTGAGAGTAGCGATATGAAGATCCGGATTCATGATCTCAATGGAAGAATCCACGGCAAGATCACCCGCTCTAAAATAACCAGCACCTTTCAATTCGAGATGAATGATTTTGCTCTGATCTTTTTCTTCTGGCTCGTATTTAATGCGAACTTGTTTTAAGTTCAGAATGATTCTCGTTACGTCCTCTGCAACTCCTTCGATAAAGGAAAACTCATGGTTTACACCTTCGATCCGAATGGCAGAAATCGCAGCTCCCTCAATCGAGGACATCAAAGTCCTTCTGAGAGAGTTACCGATAGTTGTCGCAAAACCCCTTTCAAATGGCTCTGCAACGAACTTCCCATAATTGGGAGTGTTCGCTTCCGTGTTGAATTCAATCTTCTTAGGACGTTTAAATCCTTTGAGTAAGCTTTTGAGAGACAATTTGAGACCCTTCTATCAGATTTTATTTAGAGTAAAGCTCTACGATTACCTGTTCTTTCACCGGTAAATCGATATGATGACGCTCAGGCAATGCAGTCACATCCCCGCCAAAGTTAGTATAATCAGCAGATAACCAAGACGGAATTCCCTGCAAAGATTGAGATAATTTGATATTATCAGCAATGAAGGAAGAAGTTTTGAACTTCTCACGAATTTCCACCTTATCTCCTACATTGAGTCTATAGGAAGGAATATCCACTCTTTCTCCATTCACAAGAATATGTCTATGAGCAATAAAGTTTCTCGCTTGGCGACGGGTAATTGCAAAACCAAGACGATAAACTACATTATCCAATCTTCTTTCTAAAAGCTGAAGAAGAATCTCACCGGTCACACCGTGTGCATGAGACGCTTCTTCATAATATCTACGAAATTGTTTTTCTAAAAGTCCATAAGCCCTTTTGAGCTTTTGCTTTTCACGGAGCTGAGCGCCATACTCGGACACCTTCCCCTTACGTTTCGTAGGCATTCCAGGGGGCCCTTTACGATGGAATTTATCCTTATTAAAAGTATAACTCGACTTAAGGAAGAGATCGACTCCCTCCCTTCTCATGATTTTTACAACCGGTCCTCTATATCTTGCCATCTGAATCTTCCTTAGACCCTTCTTCTCTTACGTGGACGACAACCGTTATGAGGAAGCGGAGTTACGTCCTTAATCATTTTAATGTTCAATCCTCTGGCGACCAAAGAGCGAATCGCAGATTCGCGGCCAATTCCTGGTCCAGAAACCATTACATCTACTTCCTGCAACCCAGCAGAATCCATTGCTTTTTCAGCGGCGTTTCCAGCTGCAATTTGCGCCGCGTAAGGAGTAGATTTTTTAGATCCACGAAATCCCATCGCGCCCGAAGTAGACCAAGAGATAGTATTTCCCGCCATATCTGTGATCGTAACAATCGTATTGTTGAAGGAGGCGGTGATATAAACCTTCCCACGAGGAACGATTTTCTTCTCTTTCTTTTTAACTTTCTTTTCTTTCTTTACGGATTTCTTATCGTCAGCCATGATTACTTAGTCACCTTTTTCTTATTCGCAACGGTTTTCTTGCCACCTTTTCTGGTTCTGGCGTTGGTTCTGGTTCTTTGACCATTTACCGGAAGTCCTCTTCTATGTCTAAGTCCTCTGTAACAACCGATGTCCATCAGACGTTTGATGTTCAATTGAATTTCGGAGCGTAAATCTCCTTCCACTTTTGCAGTTTCTTCCAACGTT
>NZ_FTNA01000014.1:40000-42500 GCF_900156205.1 Leptospira interrogans | reverse complement strand
CCGGAACCAGGCAAGTCTCATGTTTCGCTCTCCCTGCATTTCTGATGCGGGTCAGCATATCTCCGATTGGATCTGACATACTCATGATTTATATTTCCTCTCTCTCACCAGGATGATTTTACTACGCCAGGAATTTGAGCGCCGCTCGCAAGTTTCCGGAAGCAAATTCTGCACATATCAAATCTTCTGAGATACCCACGCGATCTTCCGCAGATCGGGCAACGATTGTATTCTCTTACCTCGAACTTTTTTTTCCTCTGATGTCTTACGGTTATAGAAGTTTTAGCCATAACTTTTGAAGATTACTCCTTATTTCTGGTTCCTGTAAGGCATTCCAAAAGCTGCAAGTAGGCTATAAGCTTCCTCGTTCGATTTTGAATTGGTTACAAAAGTCATATTGATTCCATAGAGAGTGTTGATCTTATCAACTTTGATCTCCGGAAAGATGATCTGTTCTTTAATGCTCATGTTGTAATTACCACGACCGTCGAAACCTTTTTCGCTCACTCCTTTGAAGTCACGAACCCTTGGAAGAGCCACGTTTACCAACCTGTCTAGAAACTCATACATATAGTCTCCGCGCAAAGTGACCATACAACCTAAACTCATTCCTTCTCGGATTTTAAACCCAGCGATAGATTTTTTTGCCTTTGTTTTTACCGGTCTTTGTCCAGTAATCAGCGCCAATTCTTCCACTGCGGCTTCGAGAGCTTTAGGATTTGTATGAGCCTCTCCCATACCCACGTTCAGTACGATTTTCTCTAAACGAGGAACCTGCATGATGGAAGAGAATTTAAACTTTTTGTTTAATTCAGGAACGATTTCTTTTTTATATTTAGTTCTGAGTCTAGCTGCCATGAATTATAACTCTTTTTTATCCGGTCTGCTTACACGGACTTTTTTCCCTTTAACGGTTTCGAATCCAACTCGAACCCCAGCTTTCTTTTTTTTCTTAGGGTCATAGAACATCACATTAGAAATATGAATGGGAGCTTCTACTTCAATTACTCCACCTTGAGGATTTTCTTGAGTCGGTCTCATAAATCTTTTCCTTTTATTTAAACCTTCTACAATGACTCGGTCTCTTTTCTTATCGATAGAAAGAACCTTTCCTCTTTTTCCTTTGTGTTTTCCAGTAATACAAATTACTTCATCGTTCTTTTTAATACGGAACTTTTTGAATTTCGTATATTCGGAACCGCGATAAGTTAATTTAGCCATTATAGTACCTCCGGAGCCAGAGAGATAATCTTAGCATATTTTTTATCTCTGAGTTCACGGGCAACCGGTCCGAAAATCCTGGTTCCCTTTGGGTTTCCTTTGTCGTCTATGATTGCGCAAGCGTTGTCGTCAAAACGAATATAAGATCCGTCAGGTCTTCTGATTTCTTTGGTAGTTCTTACGACCACGGCCCTTTGAACCGCTTTATTATGAACTTTTTTA
Source organism: Leptospira interrogans (assembly GCF_900156205.1). Classification (GTDB taxonomy): domain Bacteria; phylum Spirochaetota; class Leptospiria; order Leptospirales; family Leptospiraceae; genus Leptospira; species Leptospira interrogans. The sequence goes on along the minus strand of NZ_FTNA01000014.1, from coordinate 41,057 downwards.
CCGGTTGAATCTTTCAAACCAAAAGCAGGTTGAGCGTCTTTTACCGCGACGATGATTTCATCTCCCACGGAAGCGTAACGCTTTTTGGATCCGCCCAGTACCTTAATACACATTACCTTTTTGATTCCAGAATTATCGGCGACTTGTAATAATGTTTCTTGTTGGATCATATCACTTCGCCTTCTCTACAATTTTATACAATCTATGTCTTTTTTCTTTAGATAAGGGACGGGTTTCAATCGCGAGAATTTTATCCCCAACCACACATTCATTTTTTTCATCGTGAACTTTCAGTCTAACAGACCTTCTGACGATTTTCTTGAATTTAGGATGAGTTTTTCTAGTTTCCACAAGAATCACGACGGTTTTATTCATAGAGTTGCTCACAACTCTTCCCTCATATAGAAGCGACTTGTTAATATGTTGTTTTCCGGCTGTCATAAATTCTTCTTAGCCCTTCGCTTTCGCGCTTAATCTCGCGAGGTTTTTTTTCTTTCTTTTTGCTCTGGAAAAAACTCTAGATTTTCTTTCTCCAGGATTAGCCTTCAATTGTCTTTCTCTCTGAATAGTAAGAAGTTTCGCGATTTTTTTCTTCGTATTAGAGATAATCTTAGGATTTTCCAAAGAACGAGCCACTCCATATTGAAAACGAGAATTTCTCAAAACCTTTCTCGCTTCTTCGAGTTGCTCTAAAATTTCGCTGTCTTTCAATTCTTGTAATTTGATCTTTTTCATAGAGCAGACCTTTTTACGAATTCGGTATGAATCGGTAGTTTGTAAGAAGCCAAGCTCAAGGCTTTCTTTGCGGTTTCTTCATCGATACCGCTCATCTCAAAAAGAATTCTACCAGGCCGAATCTCTGCAATCCAGAACTCAGGGTTTCCCTTTCCTTTTCCCATCCGAGTTTCAGCTGGTTTTTTAGTAATTGGAGTGTGAGGGAAAATCCTAATCCAGAGTTTTCCGCCTCTTTTTACCTGGCGATTGATAGTGATCCTTGCGGCTTCGATCTGTCTAGCAGTCAATCTTCCGGAAGTAACAGCTTTTAAACCGAACTCAC
>NZ_FTNA01000014.1:0-35000 GCF_900156205.1 Leptospira interrogans | reverse complement strand
GAACACCTACCTGACGAGCAAGAAGGATATGTTCTTTTGTTTGTGGCATAGGTCCGTCAGTTGCGGATACTACAAGAATCGCCGCATCCATCTGAGCCGCACCGGTAATCATATTTTTTACATAGTCTGCGTGACCTGGACAATCTACGTGTGCGTAGTGACGATTTGCAGTTTCATATTCCTGGTGGGAAGTAGCAATGGTGATTCCACGAGCTTTTTCTTCCGGAGCGTTATCAATTTGGTCATAAGCAACGGCTTTGTTTTTACCACCGATCGCTTTTGCAAGTGTAGTAGTAATTGCTGCCGTCAGGGTTGTTTTACCGTGATCTACGTGACCAATTGTTCCAACGTTTAAGTGAGGTTTAGACCTATCAAACTTTTCTTTAGCCATAGTGACTTTTTAATCTCCTTACTTTTGAACGAACCCTAACGGGAATCGACTTATGTAATTACGTAATAGTGTTCAGGGTCAAAGAGGGAATCTAAAGACAGAACACCCCTTCCCTGTGTCATATTTCTAAGAACGCCTGCAAAGCCAAGCAAGTTTTCCGTAGAAGCACTTGCACGTACAAGCGACTTGCCATCACCGATTGGATTTACTTCCTGAATCTTTGCACTTCTCTTAGAAAGAGAACCAAGCACATCGCCTAACGACGAATCTGATATCAAGATCTCCAAATGTGAAATAGGACCAACTAATTCCGTGTTTCCCGGAATTATGTCCTTTAAGCCCTTGATGACGGCTACTTTTACAAGGGAAGAAACATCTATAGATATATCCGGAGGATCGTAACGATGAACGATCAAATCCAAGCCGAGAATTTCTTCTCCCTTGGTTCCCTTTACCACTACTTCATAAAATGCTGATGTAATGGCTTCTTTTAGAGTTTCAGTAATCTTAGTTTCAAACCGCACTTCTCTGGCAAAACTGTTAGAGCTGACCAAAGAGGCGTGCACCAGTCCGCTTGAGATTTTTTGATCAAACGCGGTATGCTGAAATTCACCCTGTCGGGCCATTTTTTTCCAGAGCTCAAACCTTGCAACTTTAATACTACTTACGTTGAATGTATTAGGAAAGAATTCTTTGAGTCGTGATAGAGAAACTTCTAAATGTAATTCCCCCAATCCGGAAAGTTGAATCTGTCCCGTTTCAGAAAGTATTTTAGTTTCCAATCCTTCATCCAACCAAACCAGTGTCTGAAGCGAATTCCAAAGGGAATCTCTATGTTCTGCAACTTCCGGCTCGAGTATGATTTGAAATTGTTTTCGAACAGGGAGAAGTTCCGACTTATAATTATTTTGCGGAGTCGAATAGAGTATTTCACCTGGCTTGAGAAATTCTAGTCCGGTAGTAACAACGATCTCTCTAGGTTGAGTCCGTGAGGTTTCTTCAAACTCTCGCATGGAAAGTTGATAAAAAGATCCAAATTGTGCCTTGCCAGCTGCGGAATAAAAATGAGAATTTTGTGGGAACTCCTGCATCGGTTGAATATAAACGATTTTACCTAGATCTGGATGTAACTCTCGTTTAAATACAATTCCTAATTCCTCTTTAGGTCGTAACTCCGGCCGAAACGTTTTGGATAGAAGTTCTAAAACGGCAAGAAGTTCACGCACCCCATCTCCATGTAAAGCGGCTCCTCCAAAAACCGGAAAAAATTGATTCTTCCAAAACCCTTCTGCAAATCCTTCCCGAGCTAATTCCGATAAAGAATCCGGATGTTTCAAATATCGTTCGGAAAGTTTTTCGTCCCACTCTAAAAGTGGTAAGAGTTCTTGGTCAGAACTACCCTCTTTTAAAAGAGAACAAGTTTCTCCTTCTTTCCAAAGTAGAATCGGTTCTTTTCCTAAGACCGCTTCTAAATCTACAAGCGAATCTGTAATATCAATTCCAGTTCGATCGAGTTTATTTAGGAAAAATAAAATTGGAATCTTTCTTTTTCGAAGCCATTCTACGTTTTGTAACGTTTGAGACTTGAGACCTTCAAACGCATCTATAAGAACAATTCCTAAATCTGCTACGATTAAAGAAGCGCTGGTTTGACTTTGAAAATCGAGATGCCCCGGATTGTCTAAAAATTGAAACAGCATCCTAGACTCTTTCTCGTTCGGCCAAAAGACTCGAGCCAACGTAGATTGAATCGATATTCCTCGTTCAATTTCTTCTTGTAAATAATCGGACTCGGTTGTCCCTTCTTCTATCGTTCCCGGCCTTCGAATTTTTCCGGTTTCGTAAAGAATCCTTTCTAAAAGTGTCGTTTTTCCTGCGTCTATGTGGGCAAAGATTCCTACGTTTAAGATCTGCATGTTTTTTGCCCTGGAGAAGTTCCTACTTTTTTTTCAAAGAATCCATTTTCAAACAAAATCGATTCTCAATTTTTAAAGTTTTCGCAAGTTTTTTGCTCTCAATGTTTATCCCAATCCTAAAAAGAATGAAGAGGCCACCAAAACTATAGATTTTTTAAATTTTAGTTCTTTTAGAATTTTATGTGGTTTTCGTGTTTTATGGTAAATGCTTCGTATCTAATCCATACTTTTCAAATTTAGATAGAGATGCCATTTTGTCTAATTAGAATTTTACAAACCCAATTAGCTTAGATCCATAATTTATCAAAATAGAAAGAAGTATTAAACCGCACTTGGATCCCGGAAAATTTTTAAAAAACGGAATTGGATCCAAATCTGTGGGAACTCATATAAAATTTCGAAATTATAGTTTTTAATAAACGTAATTTCGAAAAATCCTTAATATATAGGAAAAAGTTCAGCCTTCGTTTTATCGTTGATACTTACAAAAACGGTTCTTTTTCTCGACCAGAAACTCTATAAAATCCAAAAAGAACACATCATCTAATCAAATAACTTTTCACATAAAATTACTGTTTTGGGATTCTCAAATTTAAAATTTATTATATAAAGATTCCGTGATGTAATAATTATTATGATTTTAAATCAATTTGACCTCAGGCTTTTCACTTACAAGCATTTTGTTTACGAATCATCTCGTTCAATTTTTCCTCTTCTTCTTGAGTGATATTGTGTCTTCTCAAAGCCGACTCAGCTAACATTACAGCAGAAATATCTTTGTTAGCACAATGACTGAAAAATTCAATCGCTTCGGCTCTTGTATTTTGATTTTCTTTTCCTAAGCGGATTCGATGTAGTTCGAGACGTTTTTCTTTTGTGGAAAGATCCACAATCAAATAATCAGAATAACATTCTTTGATTAGATGATCCGGAAGATCCGTAATTGGACATTCTTTTTTTGTAGGATTCGGTTTTTCATTTTTCAATTCCGGTTCAATTACAACTCGACTTAAGGAAGTTTGAATTTCAGATTTTTTTTGAATAGAATCCATATTCTCTTTTTCTTTACTTGGGACAACCTCTGGTTCTTTAGGAAGTAAAATTTTGTTTTCTACGATCGATTCTTTTTCAAGAAGCCGATCCAAAAAATAGTCTACCATAAAAATTGAATATTTTTGAATCTTATCCTCTTCGTAGAAACCTAAAATCGCTTTTTTAGCAGCCTTTTTATTGTTTAGAATTTCCGCCTTACTAGCCTTAGACGATTCTAGTTTTTTTACGGTAGCGGCTAAACTCTGATGAAATTTTTTTCGATAGGCTTGGTTCCAATTGAATGCGGATTCTTTTAACAAATCCTGAAATAGGATAAAACTGCGATCCCTTTCTTTCAGTTTTTTTTGTATCATATCTCGATAAAGTTTTTTGAGATTCTCATCCTTGTCTTTTGAAGATTGATCTCTAATACTTTCAATAAGCTTAGATTGTTCTTTTTTTTCCGAATCGGTCCAGATATATAAGACATTTAAAACATCTTCCACCACGGACTGAAATATATCCCCAATCAAGGCGGTTGGTTTTATTTTATCATTTGTGACTAGTTTACGATAAATAAGCTCGTATTCCGAATTTCGACTACTCTGCAGTTCTGTGTATTTATCTGTAAGATTCTTTTTTAATATTCTCCAATCCTGATATACGTTTCCGCTTTTTTTCAGAAAAGCAATCAAAGCGACCGTTGAAACCTTATCCAAGGAGTTTTCGTTTTTTCTAAACTCATCCTTAAAATGATCCAATGATTTCGTTTCAATCTCTCTATAGTGGTTACTGATAATTTCCACTTCCTGAAAAGATTCCGCGTTGATAGGAGTGTGATCGGGTGTTATTGCTGGCAAGTGACTACTCCTTCCATTTTATAGAACATCCCATCGAGGGCATTTGATTGATAGGAGCAGGATTTCCTTTTACGAGTTGATGAACCGCATACTCTAATTCTTTTCTAGAAACCTGTTTTTCATTCTTCCAGTTATCATCCATTCTTCCATGATAATATAATCTCTGTTCTCCATCATATAGATAAATATCTGGTGTACACATCGCTTTTAGCTTTTTTGAAACTTCTTGAGTTTCATCTACTAAATAAGGAAAGGAAATCTTCCATTCCTTAATTTTTACAAGCATCATCTCGGGCGAATCGTCCGGATAGTCAGGGTGTATGTTTGGATTGATTGCAACGGTTCGAACTCCAAGAGAAAGTATTTCTCCTGCAAAACGAATCAATCTTGGCCAAATCGCTTGTGCATAAGGACAATGATTACAAGTAACTATCAATAACAATCCAGTAGAACCGGATATTTGATCGGAAGAATATGTTTTTCCGTTTGGATCAGCCAACCGGAAATCTGGAAGTAAACTTCCTAATGGTATTTTTTCAGATTCAAGAAGTGACATGATTTTCGCCTTAAAATGAAATCCAGTTTATTTCATAAATTTTTTTTTACAGTAAATAATCCGTTTTTTTATGGAAAACTATTAAATACTTTCGAATATTTTTATTTTCCAATCGCAATCGTTTCTTTTTTCAAAAAATCTTTCTAATAAACCGCCCATTTAGATTAGTGTAAAAATTTTTACTATTACTCTTAGAGGTTGTTTGAAAGCGGTAATAATTCCTACTTTACGTATTTATAAATTAGTTAACAAATTTTTTATTTTCATAACCTTTGAGTTGATCCTTATTTGACTTTATTTTTCAAATCCTAATTTTCCAAACGACTCCTTCAGTTTTCTTTTTTTATGAATCCATATAATTAGTTTCTTAGAATTGGAAGATAAATCATTGAACCTCATATTCAATCTATACGATAGAATGTCAAAAATTCCGTCTCTAAACGCGGATTTATCTCAGAATTTGCGATCCTTATCCATATTGTATATAAGGACTCATAATCGTTTTGATTTCTTATCAAAAATTATTGAAACGATTTTTATTCTTTCGCAATTTTATTTTAGGAAACTTATAAAACTCAAAATGATGAATCTGACTCAAAATTATAGAATAGAAACCGAAGTTTTTGCTCTGAAATAAAATTTTGAAATAAAAATTGACGGGCTTTTATAGGTCAAATTTCTAGATGAACGCAATCATTTAAACACTACAATTACCTTTTTTACTGTTCTTTATAAAATTGAGTATTTTTAATTTTTATCGTAAAGCACTGTTTTGGTGTAAAATATTAGGCTCTTTATTATATAGTTCTAAGCAATAACTTTTATTTTATTAAAATCATAGCTTTTGTATTGTATTTTTAAAATACACTTAAGTATAACATAAAAAACTAAATTTTTTGTTTCTACTTAGACAGATAATTATACTATAAATTTGCTCTAAAATTTAGATCGTAATACCTATTCAAAAAAGCCAAGAATCCAAATTAGTGACAATTTATAAAAACTTCTACGTTTTCATAAAGCTGACTGTTGGTTTTTGGTATTATTTTCAAGTGTCGAGTAGGAAAGAACTACCTCTTTTTATTGGAGATTCAAAAATGGTTGATCATAAGGTTTTTGGAATAAATTCTTAAATCTTTCAGAAAATCACTGCTGCGTTTTCTTATCGATTTATTGATTGTTTAATTCAGCCCTCTTTTTCTCAGCGAGTGTTTTCCAATATCCTTCAGGATAAGCTTTAATTAGATTTTCATAAAATAGTTTTTCTGCGTTCTTAATATTTACTTCTCCACCATAGTATAATTTTCTTAAATAATTCGAATCCATTCCTTTGATATAGTCTTCCCCAGACTCTAGATTTATGAATACTTTATTTCCTGAAAAGATTTCACTTAACTCAGGTGTATCGTCTATGATTCCGTACGGATCGTCTTTTGTAGTTTTAGTTACTTTTCCCATTAAGATTCCCCCAAATGTTATTTCTCCCGCTTTTGTTTTGATCGGAAACACCTTAAAAGATTTGGTTGGATCTATCGAAAAATTTCGTATCACAGTTTTTCGACATTTCTGTCCACAAATGATTTGATACGTATAATTTACTCCTGTAATTACGTATTCTTTTGTCGGATCGAGTGAGAGTAATAAATAAAACGGTGATACGTATCCTATCTTTCCTTCAAAGTATTGTGTTGCTTCCACTTTTTCCACCATCGTAGGCTTTTCGATCGGATACGGGCTTACATTCAAAGTATTTGTTTTTTCATCTTTTGATATGACTTCGGAAAACTTGACTCCATAAGTTCCAAGTTCGGCAAATACCGTTCCTACATCTTTACTAAATAGATTCATCAAAGGTTTATGATTTTGATTATACGCATAAAGTCCAAAAGCCACGATCCCGTATGATTTCTTATCTTTTTCAGTTACTGGATTATAGACTCGGACAACTTCTTTTGTACAGTTTGATACAGACGTAAAAAATACAATGCATACTATTCGTATTAAAATTTTTGACATCTTGATTCTCCTCTTTAGCAATAGAAAAATTTAATTTCAGAAACCAATCATTTTAAACAACAGAATTCTTTCTATCTTTCTATACTTTATTTTACAAGGCTGCCTTACAGTCATCGAAAAAGAAATTCCTTCTAAAATTGATCTCGGGAATCATCCGTAGGAAACATTGGTGATTCTAGAAGAATTTTAGAGCAATCTGAATCTTGAATTGGTAAATCAAGAAAACATTTCTAGTTTAAACGAAGTCACCTTCAAAAATTTCTAAACCCAACACTCAGCTTGATGACAAAAAATTTTGCTGGGGCTTTGTCCAGACCTCTGTTTTCAAAATGTTGCGATCGCTTTTAAAGTTATAAACGACGTAGGTCTTTCTTTAAAAGAAATACAAAAACATAAGTAATATTAAATTAGTAAAATATACTGATAATGATTCTTTATTATTACTTTGTTAACTGCTTCTACTTTGGTTTGATTCCTAATTAGAATCCCTTTACCCAAAAAGAGAAAGTTACAATCGAATGGTATTCACTTACACAACCGTTTACATTTAATTGCAATAGAAGATTTTAATTATTTGCCCATTTTTTTGTTTTTTCAATTATTCAAAGAAAACAGTGTTTTCAATGGTCATACAGAATTTTATATTTTTTTTAAGTTAGTCTCATTGAATATTTATTCTCAAAAGTTAATTCCTTTAGATAATTAGCATTCGTTCTTTTACAAAGTAAATATTTGATTTATACATTATTAAGTTATAATATTTTAAAATTATATTTTTTATAAATCAGGTTCTGGCAGAAAATTTTTATTTTTGCTTTTTAACGGATTTGGTTTGAAATATAACTCTCTAGAAATTTGATTTTTCCGTAGATTTAAGTTCCAGATCATCCTGTAATTCCCATGAAACTGAGGAACTCCTCGGTTCATCGTATTTTCTATAGAATCCCCAATTCCAACTTCTTCGAGCCAGAGAAGATAATTGAAAAGATAACACCTAGAAACACCATGTGTTGCAGCCAAAGCTCCCAAAACAGCCCAAACACCCGTATGCACATGAATCGTCATCTTCTTTAATTCACCAACACCCCAATTATATTTGATCTTACCGGCTCTCCAATAAAGTCGATCTAAAGAAGAAATATACTTTGTGTATCTTTTCAACAGAAACGGAAGTTTTTTAGAAAGAGCTTTTCTTTGAGTTTTATCCAACTGATTCCAATAGCTCAAAGGAATCAAAAGAGAATCGGAGCCAACCACACCTTCATTCAAAGCGGATTGAATCTTTTTATCTGAATTTAACAAAAGAACGTTCATACTCGAAGCAGTTCCGAGAATCATTCTCGCGGAAGGTATTTAAGAAAAAAAATTTCTCTTTTTCTCTATAAAATAATAAAGAAACGTTCCTAAAACAGATTTTAGATCAGATGACCTCATCAAACTAGGTTATTACTGATCCCATTCAATTGAGTACCGTAAATTTTTATTACAAAACCCTATTTCAGCGTAAAATAATAGGTACTTTATTATATAGTTCTTTGAATATACGGAAACTTTTACGCATCGATAGTATTTACAGACCACACTCTTGAGCTAAAGTGGATTAATCGCGTTAGGGATCGATGCGGGGTCAAGTTATTGGAACTTTAAAATAATATTCTATGTTGTGAGTGAATGATTTTACAATAACTTGACCAGAGCTGAGAGCCCGGCCTGTGCCTTTGTTCGTTTAATCTTTGTTTTACGATTTATATAGGCACAGGAACGCCCTACACATTATGTTATCTCAAAAATGGATTTTAGTTGTATTATGAAATTAAAACTTTTTAAAATACATTTCTTATTTTTGAATTTCATGGCTGGGCCGTATTACGTTATCATACACACTATATTGTTGAAACGTTAGAAGAAACTGCATTTCAAAAACTTTTACAGTGGCTTTCCGATAGGAAAAGTTCAAGACTTTATAAACATTCAACGGACAAATCTGCTTGACTATGTCGGGATTGTTCAATCACAGATCGGCTTTAATCATAGACATTTTTTAAAAAATTTCGGACATTATTGCCCGGTTCTTACGGGCTTCTATATATCCAGGATGAAGAAGATGACAAAAATGAAATCGATCACTCCAATGAATTTGTAGTTTGGAAATTAGCAAGAGGCCATTTGAACCAAGAAAAGGATCCTTTTTTATCTCCGTGTATTTCTTCGATTGAAAACTCTTTTGATCCATTAAGAGCAAATCTTTAATCTTTCACTGTGGTAAGCTCTTTTTTACTTTCAAATTTTATAGAATACATTTTTTATATACGCGGGCCGATTTTTTTGCTATCCAAAATCCTCAGATTCACTTGAAAATAATTTAGTATATTATTAGATCAAAATATACTAAATTTTAAAGAATCTTAGGCATCGCGTGGATTTCTTGGAGAGAATGAATTGTAAAACCCTTATTTTTCATCTCCACCATTCCTTTGATGAGCGCCTTAGCGGCATTAGACGTAGTTAGACAAGGCACTTTAAAACGGATCGCCGCTTGGCGAATCGTAAAACTATCGTCTCTAGTAACTCTGGAAAGAGGAGTATTTATAATCAAATGAATTTTATTTTCTCGGATGTAATCAAGCGCGGTTGGAAATATCCCATCATAAACCTTATTGATCTTAGAAGAAAGAATTCCATTGTCTGAAAGAAATTTATGAGTTCCCGAAGTGGCTATCAAATTAAAACCTAATTCCGAAAGATCCTTAATATAAGAAAGAAGTTCAGCCTTCGTTTTGTCGTTGATGCTTACAAAAACGGTCCCTTGAGAAGGAAGCTCATCTCCCGCCATGTATTGAGATTTCAAAAATGCTTCTCCTGCGGTGGAAGCGATCCCCATCACTTCCCCAGTAGAACGCATCTCAGGACCTAAGATTGTATCTACTCCCGGAAATTTATTAAACGGAAGAACTACTTCCTTAACAGAAACCTGAGAGAATTCCATTTCTTTCGGAAGAGGAAGGCTTTTTAAAGATTCTCCCATCATAATTCGAGTCGCATATTTTACAATCGGATGACCAAGCGCCTTAGATACAAAAGGAACGGTTCTAGAAGCCCTGGGATTTACTTCTATAATATATAATATTTCATTTTTAACTGCGTATTGAATGTTGATAAGACCTTTAACCTGAAGTTCAAGTGCAAGATTTACCGTAGCCTTACGAATTTCATCCATCATATTTTTGGAAAGTGTTTGTGGAGGAAGGACACAAGCAGAATCCCCACTATGAATTCCGGCTTCCTCGATATGTTCCATAATTCCGGTAACAAAAACTTCCTTTCCATCACAAAGAGCATCTACATCGACTTCAATCGCGTCTTCTAAAAAGGAATCGATCAAAAGAGGCCTGTCCTTGGAAATTTCTTCCGCCTTTTCCATATAACGATCTAGTTCTTTCTCTTCGTTGATGATGAGCATAGCCCTACCACCTAGAACATAACTAGGACGAACTAAAACCGGATAACCGATCTTATGAGCGATCTCCCTGGCCTCTTCCATAGAAGTAGCGATTCCACTTTCGGGAGAATTTAGTTTCAATTTTTCTAATACTTCTACAAAACGTTTTCTATCTTCCGCACGATCGATAGAATCCGGACTTGTTCCTAAAATTTTAACTCCCTTTTTTTCCAGATCCTTTGCAAGTTTAAGAGGAGTCTGACCTCCAAACTGAATGATCACACCTTCCGGTTTTTCATTTTGATAAATTCGATAAACGTCTTCCAGAGTCAAAGGTTCAAAATAAAGACGATCCGAAGTATCATAATCAGTGGAAACCGTTTCTGGATTAGAATTGATCATAATCGATTCAATGCCTAGATCTTGGAGCGCGTATGAAGCCTGACAACAGCAGTAATCAAATTCGATCCCTTGACCGATCCGATTTGGACCTCCTCCTAAAATCATTACAGATTTAGCGTTAGTCACATCGGACTCGTCTTCTTCGTCGTAAGAAGAATAAAAATAAGGAGTATACGCTTCAAATTCTCCAGCGCAAGTATCGATCCTTTTATATACGGGAAGAATTTTTTTAGAACCTAGTTCGACTTCGATTTCTTCTTCCGACAGTTTTAAAAGATTTTGAATTTCAGTTTTTTTCAGATCTACTCTAAGATTTCCATCGAGTAAATCCAAAATCTGTTTTTTATTTTTAAGAAACGAGAGCTGACGATTTGAAAATCCAACTTGTTTCATTTTATAAAGAATCGAATTTCCTTTTTCGGAATATTCCTTTTCCAATTTGAGAAGACCTTCCATCTGCCACAGAAACCATCGATCAATTTTACACAAATCGTGGATTTGATCCACGGTATAACCCTCGTCAAATGCAAGTTTGACGTAAAAAATACGTTTGTCGTTCGGGCGTTTTAAATGAGAATCAATCCATTCTTTTCTTTGATCATTATTTAGGCTTCTAGAATATAATAATTCTTGAAAGTATCCGTCAGAGCCAAAACCGTAACGATCAATTTCTAGAGAACGAAGCGCTTTTTGAAAACTTTCCTTGAAAGTCCTTCCAATCGCCATCGCCTCCCCGACTGCCTTCATTTGAACTCCCAACGTATCGTCTGTTCCTGGAAATTTTTCAAAAGCAAAACGAGGCACCTTAGTCACTACGTAGTCTATCGAAGGTTCAAAAGAAGCAGGAGTGACACGAGTAATATCGTTTTTAATTTCGTCTAACGTATATCCAATGGAAAGTAACGCTGCAATTTTAGCGATAGGGAAACCTGTCGCCTTAGAAGCGAGAGCCGAAGAACGGGAAACCCTAGGATTCATTTCGATTACGATCACGTCTCCGTTTGTTGGATTTACCGCAAATTGTATGTTAGATCCTCCAGTTTCTACTCCGATCTCACGGATAATCGCGATCGACATGTCTCTCAAGTTTTGATATTCTTTATCGGAAAGAGTTTGTTGTGGTGCAACCGTGATAGAATCTCCAGTATGAACTCCCATAGGATCTATGTTTTCTATCGAACAAATGATCACCACGTTATCCGCAAGATCACGCATCACTTCGAGTTCAAATTCTTTCCAACCCAAAACGGATTCTTCTAAAAGAACCTGACTGATCGGTGACGCCTTAAGACCTTTAGAAACAACTTCTTCGAAGGTTTCTTCGGTATAGGCAATTCCACCTCCCGTCCCACCGAGAGTAAACGCCGGTCGAACGATCAAAGGAAGTCCGAGTTTATTTTTGATTTCAACCGCGTCTTTAAGATTATTTGCAAGTCCGGATGCAGGAACACGGACTCCTATTTTTTCCATCGCCTTTTTAAAAAGTTCCCTGTCTTCTGCCTTTTTGATCGCGTCTACTTTGGCTCCGATCAATTCTACATTATATTTTTCTAAAATACCCGCAGAGTTACAAGCAAGTGCAAGATTAAGAGCCGTCTGACCTCCGACCGTGGGAAGAATTGCGTCCGGTTTTTCTTTTTCCAGAATTTTTTGAACGACCGGAACCGTCATCGGTTCCACGTAAGTAGCATCCGCGAGATCCGGATCGGTCATGATCGTAGCCGGATTTGAATTCAATAAAATAACGCGAATCCCTTTTTCTTTCAGAGCTTTGGCGGCTTGAGTTCCAGAATAATCGAATTCACATGCCTGCCCAATTACGATCGGGCCGGAACCCAGGATGAGTACGGAACGTATATCTTCTCTTCTAGGCATATTAAAATACAGGTTTTTAATTCAACCCTATCCTTCAAGCATCAATTGATTGCTTTGGCTACAAATTCGAGAGTCGTTAAATGTTTCAAAAATACTATAAACCCAATCTATAAAGAAAAGAGAATCTTACAAAGGAAACAAATACTCTCCTACTTTCTTAAATTTTCCAGAAGAGATCAAAAACGATATTAGGGAATCTTTTAAAGTAGAACACTCCGAGTTAGAAAGCGGCTTTACGTTCCAAGGATCGTTGATCCTATCATAACAACGCCAAATCACTCCGTCTTCGGAAGGAATATAAATCAATTTGCGGTTAGAATTTTGAAACATTCTATGTTTGGAAACGATGATACTTTCCTTTGCGTAAGAATCTCCGATCGAAATAAAAGGAAGCTCCCCTGATTCAATCGAATGTAGATGAAGAATGCTAGGATAAAAAATTCTTTCCTTTTGAAAGAAATGATCTCCCAAATCGCTGAACCAGATTCCGGTTTCTCCATATACGTTTCTAGAATCCTTCCAAGTTGTAGAATTCAAAGCAAAAGAAAGGTCTCTTCCAGATCGACTAGAAAGTTCTTTCAAAAATTGATTTCTAATAGAAGGATCTTGGATTTCTTTCGATACGAAAGTTAAAAGTGTAGGGAACAAATCTAAAGAACTACTGATTCCGGAAAATCGAATTCCGGCTCCCAGATTTTTTGGTAATTTAATCAAAAGAGGAATATGAGTTACACCCTCTCCTCTTAAATGTTCTCCATGTCCGTGGTTATGATCCGCTTCAAACAAGGATTCTCCATGATCGCTCGTTAAAACAATCAAAGTGGAATCGTAAATTCCTTTTTTTTTCAGACGTTCGACGACCTTCCCGACCGTTTGGTCAAAAGAATAAATCGAAGCTTGAAAAAGCCCTCGAATTTGTTCCTTATCTTCTAAAGAAGGTTCGGAAGAATCACCCGGATCTACAAATTTAAAATATTTAAACTTTCCGTAATATTCTGAATTTGTAAAATTCTTATAATGTGGGTACGGCGGACTAAAAGGGAAATGTGTTACCGAAGAAAAAAATACGGTAAAAAATGGTTCTTCATTTTTTTCAAAACTGTTCCAAAGATCCGGAAGTATTTTAGAATCGTCTCCCAAACTAGGGAGTCCTCGAATCGCTGGAAAATATTCCCCCGCTCCCGGAACAGAACCAGTCACAATCGGAAGTAGAAAGATTTGAGTTTCTAAAATTCTTTGAGAAGTAAGAGTTCCTGCATGAAAAATAGGCGCCTGGACCGATCGAAATCCCCAATCAGCTCTTGGAAAAATATCTCCTGCAAACGAAGATACCACGTTCGTTTTATATCCAAGTTGTGACAATAGTTTTGGAAGTGTTTTAAAAGTAAGTCCTTCCCGATCCTTTTTATCCGGAAACATATCCTGAATTCCATGTATAAAACTGGGTTGCCCCGTTAGCAAATCAGCCCAAGCCGGGAAGGTCCGAGGAATTGTTGTATGATGATCTTCGAATATTATAGAATCTTTAGATAGAAGATCTATATTAGGAGTCATCCCTTCTTTGCCTTCTGCATATCCCATTTTATCATAACGCAGACTATCCGCGCTCAGAATTAAAATGTTAGGAAGATTTAAAAAAACGGGTGAAATTTCCGTTTTAGTTATAGATCTTGCGTTCAACAAAGAAACAACCGCAAATAAAAAGGAAATCGATCCGATCAACATTGAAACTTTGATATTCCTAAATAAGAATACGGTTAAACAAGCGAAAGAAACGATAAAAATTCCGATTCCATTTTCCGAAAAATAAAAATAAATTAAAAAAAGAAGGAATAAAAGAAATAAAAACGTTCGAGTTCGATTTGGTTTTTCAAATACTTTTTTTATTTCTATATTTGGCAAAATAATTTGATTTTCGAATATTCGAGTAAAAAGATAAGCTAATGTAACAATAAATATACCGAGCAAACTTCCCAAAGAATGAAAATAGACAAGAAAAATACAAACAAAAAGTAAAAATATAAGTTTTATAAATTCTTTATTTTTGATCAATACAATAGCATGAAAAAGGACACATATACATAAAATTGTAAGCGCGATTGACTGCGGGATCCTAGGATGAATTTGATCCGTTAGTAAAAATAGAAAAAAACGCAAAAACCCAAATCGATAGAAAAAAAATTCCCCATATAACTGCGGATAAACGATAATAGAATGACACCAAAGAAGAAAGATAAAAATCCCAAAAACCAAAAGTTCTTTAGAAAAGAAAAATCTTCTTTTACTTGTAGGATTTTCGTTCGACAGTGTAGCTTGTAGTTTAGTTTTAAAAATTATATTTTTATAATTTAAAATTTTTGATTGAATCGTATTTTCTTTTTTAGCAAACTGATCTACTGAGTTTTGTTGAAAAGACGTTTGGTCTTTATCCTCTGTATTAAAAGCCGTTGTAATGAGTAAACCCAAAATTCCAAATAAAATACCATTCGCGATTAAAGTTTGGATATAATCTTTTAAGAATAAAGGCAGAAAAGAAAAAAATAGATACTTAAATTCGGAAAGATCCACTCCCATGATTTGAAAGGATGAATTTAAAATTAAAGTTACTATTGAAATCCCCATTCCGATCGCAAAAAATCGAAGATAGATTAAAACATTATGATTTTTAAATATACTTTGAAAAGTTTTCAAGTTATTTGATTGTCTTATCCGAGTTTTTATACGGACTCCTCTTTCAAATTTTATTTTCTGATTCTTTTTTACGTGAATTTGTAGAAGACAAAAGTTTCACTGTAAAATCAAAATTTGTGAGAGTTCCCACAGATTTTGTCGCTTTACTGATTTTTAAACACTCATTTTTTATAATTCAGTTCGTATGAGTTCCCACATTTTATTTTTTGCGGTAAAATTAGGTTTCGTAGAACAAAATCTTATATCAAACTCTCATGTTTTAAGTTTTACCTAAAATTGATCCTACTGCGATTTATCATAGAAACTGTTTTCGTCTCTCAAAATGTGGGAACTACTGCAAGAATTCAGTAATAAAAACCATTGTAAAAAAGCCATTCATAATCAAAACTACATAATCCGTGGGAACTACCACATTTTACTAAGTATTTGATTTTAAGTTTTTGAAACAAACTTAACAAAACCTACTCGTTTTATCGCCTTATCGAAGAATGGAGAATCTTCTACAATTCAGAAAGGTCGCATAGTTCACTCGAAGGCCTGACTCCGAAGGAATATTTAAGACGATCTGCTTAAGAGAATTTTACACATTGTATTAGCACTAAATTTGGGGGCATGTCAGACTTTCACACATTACACTGGTACTAAAAACAGGGTATATCAAATCCCAAAAAACGAACTTACTTATAACTAATGTAAACGGCCATGATTCGTTTTCTGAAAAAAATTGATCTAAACTTTACAAACCGATTTTTAAAATGTGGGAACTACCGCATTTCACGATTTTATAAACAAATTCTAAAATTGTAGGAATTCATACTTTGAGAAAATCCTTTCTCAACCAAACTCAAGTTAGAATAGATTTAAATTTTGATTATTACCGCAAAACAGGGCTTATGCAAAAATCTGACTAGACGATAATTCTTTTTGTATTTCATAGTAGTTCCCACAATTTTCAAAGTGTAACTGGTAAATCCACGATTTGTGAGAGTTCTCACATCTATTTTTTTACGAAAAAATTACCTAGGATAAAACTGATTTCTCACGACCGAATTTACGTTCAACTACTGATTTCAATAAAACTGAGTATCGAATATTCATCACAAAATGCCGTTTAACATAATTTCTGTATAATCCAATGCGAAAGCGATTGAAAAGCAGAAGAACTCAGTAGAGTCTTTCAAACTCAACATCTCACTTCCGGAGCTCAATGCATCGTTCCTGAATGCCGATCCTTAGAGTGGCATTCGCTGAATTTTTCGGGTCGCGCTTGAACTTAGTAAAACGCCTCCTAAACTCAAATCTCACTCCCCGTCGAGCACCAATAGAAGCAAGACGTTGAGTTTCCGGGCGCGAGATAGGTCGCGTTTTACGTCGCTCGACGGATCGAGTTTTAACTTAGCAGAACGCTCTCTATTAGATCGCGTTCTAAATTAAAACTAAAAACGAAATATCGCATTACGTTTCTTTCATACAGTTTATCGATTGGAGTTGAAAGCGCGGTCCGGCGACGCAGGATTTGTTCAGATTTTTTTACATAGAATTCATATTATTGAAGTATAAACTATTTGAACTGGGTATTTTATTATGTCTTTGAGTAAAATCAAAAGTCAAACTATTGACAAAGTTGAATAAAAGAGTTTGAAATTAAGCTCTATCGAAGTTTAGATAACAAAGGGCTAGAACTCATTGAAAGCCCAACGTAAGCCGCAGCAATTGCGTCCCAAGAATCGTCGTGTCCTTTTAACAATTCTACGTTTAAAAGAAGTTTTAAAGCATGACGAATTTGTTTTTTATCCGCAGTTCCGCTTCCAGTGGTTCCTTTTTTGATCTGAGAAACAGTAGGTTCTAAAATTCGAATATTCAGTTCTGCTAAAGTAACTAAAAGAACACCTCTAGATTCAAACACACGAGAAGCCGTTTTTTTATTTTTGGCAAAAAACATTTCTTCCACGGAAGCAATGGAGGGATTAAATTCTTCTAGAATTTCCCTAAGTCCCTTTCGCAGCATCAAAAGATTATCAGGGCTAGGAGTTCCAGAAGGAACTTCTACGGTTCCATAATTTAAAATTTTGATTTTAGAAGCGTTTTTTTCTAAAACCGCATAACCAGCTCTATGTGAACCAGGGTCGATTCCTATAATTCTCAAAGAACTACTACTCGAACGCATGAAAATAGTATCCAAAATCAACGACCATTTTTGTAAAGATCCGAAAGTGCGTAACAATTGCGTCTAACACGGAATGATTTTCTTTTTTGAAAGATGTATCACATTCTAAATTTTGAAAAAAGCTCGTCATAGTATTATTTTATATACCTGAATAATTCTTTTTAACATAAAAGAATTATTATAAAATAAATTTTTAATTTATTAATGCTCATAAATTTACAATTTCCGATAGAGTTTTAAGATCTCAGATCATATAATAGATTACCAATATTTTGCATTCAAACAGTATTTTGTAATAAAAGTCCGGGAGCCTCAATTTCATAAATATCCGAACAACTTCTAAAAAACAGTTGCCGATCAAACTGTATAAATCGCCGTTTTACAACCATCACAAAAATGAAAAAATATCTTATAAAGGTTTTCTAAATTTATCTAATTGTTTTTCATAAGTTCTTTTGTAATTTATTTGCCGACCAAGTTAGTCCTAAAATGCAATATCACATTTTACTTGAATTTATCAAACTACAAACAAAACAATCAGCCCTGTTCTTTAAACTGGGATCGCAATAGCTCCCACATTTAGACTTTTACTGTAAAATCAATGATTATAGTTGTTGAAAAATTCCATAGCGATGGTTAACAAAACTGCTTCAATCGACTATTTCATAAAATAGAAATAAGATGGAGAATTAATTTTTCAACAACTCTATTATAGGAATTTCCGACATTTTTTAATTGTATCTAAAACATCGAAGAAGCATTATTCTGTGGGAATTCCCGATTTTTTTTAAACTTACAGTACAACTTCTATACCGAGCTTTTAATCAGAATTCTTTTCAATTTATTTCCGGGAAAAATACTGGAAGAGCATCTTTAAAATTAAAAAACCGTCCCGTTCGGATCTAAAGTTGCAAGCGAGATAAAAAGTGTAGTTGAAAAATTCCATAATTCAGATTAATAAAATCGCTTTAATAAAACCGACAGAAACGGAAAATCCATTTTTCAAAAATTCTAAAATCATTCAAATTCTTTTTCAAGAGAGCTTGCCAACTCAAAATTGGAAGTCACAGAAGTCACGTCATCATGCCCATCTAGTTGATCGATCAACTTCATTATTTTTTCTGCAACTTCCTTATCTGCAATTTCAGAACTCACCAAAGGAATATAACGTATTTCCGATTCTTCCGACTTAAGTCCTTTCTCATTTAATGCGTGTAAAACGGTTTCATAATTATCGGGAACACTAATCACACGATAGACGTCACCTTCATTAATCACGTCTTCCGCGCCTCCACCAACGGCAACATCAACGAGTTCATCTTCGCTAATTTGAGAAGATTCTAAAACGATTACTCCTTTTTTCTCGAAAAGACGACTAACGGATCCAGAAGTAGCGAGAGATCCCCCTAATTTTGTAAGAATACTTTTGATCTCAGGTGTGGTTCTGGACTTTTTATCTGTCACCGCAGAAACCATAATCGCAATTCCACCGGGACCGAAACATTCGTAAAGACATTCCTCGTATGTGACACCTTCTAATTCTCCGGTTCCTTTTCGAATAGCCCTTTCAATATTGTCTTTGGGCATATTCACAGATTTTGCTTTTAAAATTGCAAGTCTAAGTCTTGGATTTCCTTCCGGATCCCCTCCGCCCATCTTTGCAGCTACAGTAATTTCTTTTCCCACTCTTGTAAAAATGGCTCCACGTTTGGAATCGATCGCGTCTTTTTTACGTTTGATCGTAGCCCATTTCGAATGTCCGGACATGATTGCTTATCCCCTACTTTGAATAATTGAATCAAACTGAATGATACTTTCCAAAGATCAAAAAAAAGACATCCTGTCCATCCTTTTCATGAACCGACTACCCCGAATTCCTTCATTCATGAATTTGAAGAAGAAAATAATCTTAAAATCCTTTTCAATCATCAAGGGAGAAATTATAATCATTCCATGAGTCATCTTTCTAAATTTTTTCAAAAACAATTTCATGTTTTTTTCTCGTATAAAAACAATCTAATAAAGTTATTGTCTATCTTTCTTTTCTTTCAATTCTTTACGGTCTGCGATGCAGGACAAAATGCAGAAAAGAAAGAAATTTTACTTCGATTAATCTCAGAATTTCAAATCGATTTACAGAAAAATTTAGAATCCGCAATTCGAACGAAGGGAGTCGTTGGCGCAATCGATGTCTGTAGAACAATTTCCCCTGAAAAGGAAGCTGCCCTAAAAACAGAATTTCCCGGAATTCTTATAAGAAGAGTTTCCGAAAAACCTAGAAATCCGAATCACCAACCTGATACCTGGGAAACCGAAATTTTTAATCAGTGGAAAGAATCTCAAAAAAAACAGAACACACCTTATACTGTTATTTTATCCAAAAACACAGAAGTTCGGATTCTACAACCGATCATTCTTCAAAACCCAACCTGTTTACAGTGCCACGGCAGTCCTAAAGATATAAACCCAGAGGTATCAAAAAAAATCGCTGAGCTTTATCCTAAAGACCAGGCAAAGGGTTACAAATTAGGAGAGTTAAGAGGAGCTTTTTCTGCAATTTGGTAGTATTTTATGAAATACTTATATTCCTTTTGTTTAATGTTTTTTTCTACACGAAAAAACGTAAAACGGTACAGATAAAAAATCATAATCAAAAGTAAGAATTATATTGGAAACTTAGGCGATTTTGGATTTTACATTGTGAATTCTTAGAGGCTTGTCCCCAAACCGTCCAATGTGGGAGCTATTTAACGACATTAGAGCTGCTCGAAAGTTCGCAAATTGCCAAATGCAACCTGTCGAACAACCCATGGGGAGTGAGACGCTGAGTTTCACAGAGCGACCATAGAAGCGATTCATTGAGTTTCAATGTGTTTCGTATTTTGAAATTCCAAACAATCACAGTTGAAGAAGGAGGTTTCTTTCTTCATCTTTTAATATAAAAGTTTCTCTTCTTTCAAAACTCAATTTAGGAAATTAAAAGATCTTTTTCAAATAAAGAAATTGAAGGGATAAATTCGAGTTTCTAAATCTAATTAAATAAGGTTGTCAAGATCATAAAATCCATTTCTTTTAGAACAAAACTGTCAGGTAAATACTGTTACTGTAACCATTTATTTATACTAAAACTTCGCCACTAAGAGAAAACTTATATCGCCGATGATCCCAACTCTTTGCGTATATAATATCATTTTCTATTTTAAAAGTATCACCTCCTTTAGCAGTAGTAAATATATCGGAACCTGAATGTTGCCAAACTATATTACCGCTGGTATTGATTCTAGTAATTTCAAGTTCTCCATGAATTATAAACCCATCCGAAATCTTATAAATCCCGAAACAACATGCTGAGTCAACTTGAGAGATCCACAACAATTCAAGTGATGGAATACCTAAACAAAAAATAGAATCACCTACACATAAAAGCAATGTAATATCATCAATTACATAACAATGCTCATGTAAACCGGAAGCGCCTCCGTTATTTAATAAAATTGCCTGCGCATCCGATGTAAAAATTCCGAATTGTGTAGAAGCATAGTAATTTTCATCATTTGCTTTGTAGATATAATCATATAAATGTAAATTATCTTCAGAGCCAACTTGAAAGCTACGATCGTCTATTATTTTTATTTTTCCATGCTTGGTTTGCAATTCAAGTATCTCAATCATAATTAACCTGGCTCTATTGTTACAGCATTCGAAAAACTAATCGCTCAAGTAAACATCTCTTACTCAAACAGTATGATCGAAGCTGTAAACAAGAAAATGAAATATGAATTTCTGTTTCCTAAAAATATAGTTTCATTTGAGGAAGTAATCGACACTCTTAAAATCGCTGTACCTAAATACAACTCAAGACCAAGTGGCGTTTTATTCGGTTTTTCTCCCCAACAAGTTTTAAACGGAAAAATCCCAAACAAACATCGATTTATCGAACAAATCAAAAAGGCCACTGCAATGCGGCCTAATATCAACAAACAAGATCTATGCGATCCTTGTTCCGATATAGCTTCTATTTCAAAGAAAAAGAAATAGTAGGCTTTCAGATTCAATCACCGGTTAACTTCAAGGTACCGGTGATTTTTTATTTTCAATATGAAATCAAATACAAAATCATTTTATCATTTGACTTTTTCAAGCTGCACTACGGATTTCCGGACTCCGCTTTCTACATTTGGTGTGGGTTCTGCACTGCTTGGAATCAAACACAAAAAGACTACCCGTTATTCTCCTTGGCAAAATTGTTATGCAGAACGCTGGATTAAAACATGTAGAAATGAATTCTTAGATTTCTTCATTCCAATCAATCAGTATCACTTGGAAAAAAACTTAACCGAGTTTGTTCATTTTTACAATCATCACAGAACCCCATTTGGCCCTGAACAAAGACAGTCCTGTTTCATCCCCTGTTCTAAAACCGCCTCCGGGTGCAAAGCTTGGTGCTACTCCCATAATCGGCGGTTTGTATCACACCTATTCTTACAACAAAGCCGCTTAACTTTAGTAAGCGTTAAGACATTTCGTCTTGTTTCAAAACTACTTTGTCAAATTAGGTCAGATATCTCACGTCTTCACCTTAACTTTTTTCTCGAAATATTGATTTAAAAACCTATTATTTAGTCTTTTTGAATGTCGTTTATAATCAAAACAGAGACTCAGTCGATCCAAGCCTCTGTTATATTTATCGAAGTCTCTGTGATTTTAATTTATGCGAGGCTCACGTATTCTTTTTTTCTAATTTAATACTTATTTATATATTCTAAAACTAGAAACCCGCCACATATAAAACCGTCCAATGCCCTTATTATAATTCTTACTAAAGTCTTTTTCGATGTCCGGATTTTTGAACATTGATATTTAACTTTAACCGAGAAAACATACTGAACAAAATTTATTTAAACTTAATACGTACATTCTGGATCAGAAAGGCAACGAAACCGACTGGAATAACAGCTTTCGGAAGCGCCACAGGAATAAGGATTCGAACCATTACATCCAGGAGCGTTATTAATGGAGTCCCCAACACAAACGTTACCATCAGAATTTGCGAAAATTTCAGGAATCGAAATAGAAACTATCTTAGGTGAAATTCCAGGTGAATTCGTATTACTAGCAGTTATCGTAAAATTAATTCTCACTGTGCTAGTGTTAGTAGGAGTTCCTGAAATTATTCCTGTTTTGGAATCGATTGTCAAACCAGCAGGTAAAGCAGGTGCTACAACAAATGAATTAGGCTTTCCCCCAGTTATATTAGGTTTTCCCAATTCTTCTGGAAGAGGACGATCTATTCCCAAAAACTTATTGTTTAATGAATACGTGAGGAATATAGGACCCGATCCTCCGCCAGATCCGCTTTGATTTGCTATTAACAACAAAGCTAACAATGCCTCATCTTCATGATGTTTCGTTTCACATCCGAAAACAAAAAACAATACCAACAACATACATATCCAAATCTTCAATTTCATTCAACCCTTCCTTAATTTATAAAAATTTAATTTAATTTCTTGTTATATACATGGATTACTTTTAAAATCCGTTTATTAATTTTTAATAATATTCTTTTCTTTATCTTAAAGTTACCGTTCTTAATATTTCCCAAATCCATTATTTAAGCAAAACACCCCTCACCCGCCCGCTTTCTTTGAAAAAGCGGGCATTTTTTTGGGAACTCAATCCCTCAGAGTCGCCTTCTTGTAAAAAGTCTCGTCTTTAAAGTTCCGATAGAAGATTCGGCCACTCTTAGGAGCCTGGAAATTGTTATCATTTATTAATAACTTCCAATATTTCATTTTCAACAACAGGTTTTATATTTTTATATGCGAACGTCGGAGTTGCATTCAATCCCCTCTTCAACCAACAATGCATCCTACCATAAACCGCGCATTCCTTCGGGTATGGGGTTGCCCATACCGCATGATACGTCGAATACGATGCATCTATATTTAATTCTGAAATCTTGTCTAAATTCTTATTATATATAGCAATCCTAAGGTTATTCTCTATTTCAAACCAAGATGGAATGATACCTAGGGTTAACGTCGTCACCATATAATTAAACCCACTTATGAAAGCCCAACCCAAATTCTTACTGAACTCGAACCCTGGTTCAAGTTTACCAACTACGTAATAATCCAAACCAAAATCCTTTAATTTCATTTCCTGACTTTCACCTGTCGGAAACTGAATGATATTTTCTAACTCCTTCTTGGCCGACTCCTTAGTATCGTCCTGTACAAGGTCTGCCATATACCAATTGACTAAGTTTTCAATTTTAGTTTTAGAAATATCTTTGCGGAATCCATTAGACTTCATATCTGAAGTCGACATTCCTACATCCTCATGAAACCTAAGTCTAGCAGATGAATCCAATACTATAGGATAACGGCCGTTGTCTCCGTCATACGCAGAACGGTATGACAAAAATCCAACAAAGCCAATCTTCGCATGTTTTTTCATCTCCTTACGAGGAGGTGCAATTTCAGGTTCAGCAAGATTGTAATGTACTGCACATGAAAATACAAACAAACTCAAGATAACCATTATTATCAATTTAACTGATTTTTTAAACATCTTTTGTTCTTAATCTATTTACTTCTTGAACCATTTATACACTCATCCAAAAATATATGTAAAAACCTTAATATGCTGAAGTTAATTGCCTTCAGTCCCTCAAAGTCGCCTTCTTGTAAAAGGCCTCATCTTCCGAGTTCCCAATCTCTGAAATACAAGTATGTTCTTT
Organism: Leptospira interrogans; assembly: GCF_900156205.1. Lineage (GTDB taxonomy): Bacteria > Spirochaetota > Leptospiria > Leptospirales > Leptospiraceae > Leptospira > Leptospira interrogans. The sequence goes on along the minus strand of NZ_FTNA01000014.1, from coordinate 10,910 downwards.
GTTTTCTTTGCCTTCAATCACCGACTTAATTTCAATTGCTACTAAAACAAATGGATGACCCACTCGCGCTAAACCTTTTACGTGCTTTAACATTTCTTTGTATTCTGGCATTTCAATCTTTTGGTATCCAGGTTCTGCACTCAACTTGACCGATTGTTTTCCCCAGTAAATGACACTACTGAAAATCTTACCACCCGCTTGTGCCGCTCCTACTTCCAATGGAAGTAAGTAGTGAACTACGATTTCAGAAGGACGGGAAAACGATTCGAAATTCTTTCTAAGTCCGTTTGCTCCGGGAAGGATATAAAAGTAACCTTTGTTTTCTAAATCTGCATACCCCATGACCACCTCTCCGGTTCCAGGAACTCCCTCGCACCAAAATGTAGCTTCTTGATCATCATGGACCTGATATGCATTGAAAGCACAGGTCTTCTTAGCCCAATCATTTTGGCTCATACCAGATGGTTTCGTCTTAGGAGGCGCATTCAAAGGCATAAACGAAGTTTGCCAGTCCATTCCGCTCGCAGGCTTTCTCACACCTTGCGAATAGAATCTTCCATCCACTGAGTCTAAATGTTTTAGCTTATTCAATTTCTTTAAACTAGCATTGCTCTTTTTCGAAAAACAATCTTCTAACGTTTCTACTTGAGAAAAAACAGGGCTACTACTCAGTAGCCCAACCATTACGAATATTAGAAAAAGATACTTCCGCCATTTTTTGGATTCCATTTCATCCCCCATGTTTTTTGAATTCTTTGAATCTCTTCCTCAGTTGTCTCTAAGTTTTTACGTAACTCATTCAACTTTTGTTCCGATTCCTGGCGTTTCTTCTCGTCACTTGCGTTCTTTACAATATTCTCAAGTGATCGAATCGAAGAAGTTAAGTTAGACTGACTCTTGTTCAACCCAGGGAAAGAAGTATAATCTTTCAAATACGTCTTTCTTTCCGTATCTGTCATCGGATTTCCAGCCTTCTTAATCACGTATCCGTAACCAAGTGCGTAGTCTTGGAACTTGTAATGGTTCATCTTTCCGTCATGGCTTGCATATTTCGTATTTGCGTCTCCATACGAATCATTGGAATACCAACCATCCTTGTCTTTTCCTACAAAAGTAGCTACGTGACCGCCCTCAGTAAAATCAGCTCCCGATACTACAATATTACCCTTTTCTAATTGTTTGGTAATCCAAGCATTCAAATGTTCTTCTTGAAATTTCAATTTGAACTCTCTAAGCTTTTGTTTGTAATCTGTCTTCGCTTTTTCGTAACCAGCGGAATCATTAAAGTATTGATCTTTGTCCGGCGCTTCCGGTCTGTCCTTGCCCCAAGCAATCAAAGCACCTTCGTTTCCAGGTGGAACTTCAAATCCCAAAGGTTTTAACACTAAATCTGAAATCTCTTGAATCGACATCTCAGAAGGTCTTGGTTTGTGTGGTAACATCTGACCCGCTTCCGCTACCATTCTTGTAATCATTACATTCAATTTTCCGTATTGATTGATCTGTTCCGGGGTCATCTTGAAACCTAACGACGCTAAGACGGTCGCAGGGCCATGAGACTGACAAGCACTTTCATCTAATACGTCCCCCGACTTACTTCCCGGCAACGAATACAATACAGGTTTACCGTTCTTGTCTCTTTGACCTAAATAAGACTGGTCTCTTTGGGTTTGGGTTAACGAACTGATATTCATAAAGCCTTCGTTCGCCAAACTGACTAAACTCGCATTTCCATTGTATTTCTCTAAGTTACCAGAGCTGTCTAACAATGGTTGAATATTCTTTTCTTGGAATATTTCTTTCGCTCTCTCTAAGTAATACTTAGGGTTCTCTGCAAACGTCGGATAGTTTCCGGCGTGGTCTTGATCCGGGATTTCGTTTCCAAAGCGATCAAAACGTTTTGTATCTTCTGCTACCGTTCCCTCCGATTGTACTTGTACCATTTCAATCGTTTTAATCGGTTTACCCTTTTCATCTTTGTAACCGCTGTTTACTTCTTCAAAAGAAATTCTTTCACTCTTCCCATTCTCATTTTGTAATGTAAAGAATGTGACTTTTTCTTTTGTGTTTTTAGTTTTTACGTTCTCGGTTACCACAGTCTCTTTTACGTAACGTTTGCCGTTCACCTCTATTTCGTCTAATGTGTTTATCTTAGACAATCTCTCTTTCGAACTCAGGTTCGTATTTGAAATCAAGTTTTTCACTTCGTTCAAATCGCTTCTTTGAACAGGGCCCTGTGGGTCATTCGGTTTAATCGTTACTTTTTCATTCGGATTCGTTTCTACAGTCGCCGGCTTGTCTCCACTCAGCTCCGTCAAAAACTTACCGTTCGCATCAAACACTTTCACACTTTCTTGAGGGTTTCCTAATACGTTGTTCCACGTTAGTTTCTGCTTGATCTGACCGCTGTCCGTTACACTAATCGCTTCTTTTACTCCAGGTTTGTATTCTCTTTCAAAGTTTACTTCACCCGTTTGGTTATTTACGTTTCTTTGATACGTTTTACCTTCCCAAGTCAATTCTTTCGTCGCTGGGTTGTCTTTGGATCTCAACTTGTGGATCGTTTCGTTTTCAAATCGACTCAGTGTCGTAGATACAGTCATCGGCTTCGACGCTTTCAAGTCTAGATTCTCTAATTCGCTGTGTAACTTCGCATTGTCCTTGTCAAAAAGCGCGGCCACTTGGGTCTCATGTGTCTTCTTCTCGTTTCGCAGGTGTGTCAGTTCAACCTTTTGTTTCTCCGTTATCGCATGCGCATCCGCTAACTTCTCCAAGCGATGAAGCTCATTTTCATTCTTGAACGGTACTACTTCTCGGTTGATGATCGTGGCCCTTTCTTTCTCCAAGTTCTTCTGCATCGCTATCATATCGTTACGACGTCTTTCCAGTTTAGGAAATAGTGGTTAGATGTTAAAAAAGGGGAAAGCCTTCCCCTCGCTTCATGCAGAGCTTGCTATTTTTCTAATTTAGAAATGTTTAATCGTTTATTCAAGCTCTGCATTACGCCACCCCTTCGCCGGGATATTAATTCCGTCTCCAAAGCCCGGAACCCTATATTACTGTTCTCCTTGACCCGGATGACTACTTTCAAAATCCTTTAAATACTGCTCTTCTTCAGGGCTCAAGATCGGACAATGATTTACAAACGCATCGATCGAAAAGCCTCCAAATTCACCCTTTCGGTTCATTAAACCCGCGAAAACCAACACATGACTGTTTTCTAATGTCAACTTTCCTGTCTGGCCCTCTTTACGAAGATATACTCGGTAACGCATGTCCTTGTTCGATGTTCCGTCTTTCAAAACATCCTGGTTTGCTTCCATTGGCTCAATTTCATACGACACAATCTTGTCCTTGAACAAAAGATCGTAATCGCACCAAGCCTTTCCTTTCTCAAAGCTTTTTTTCCAAGCTTGATCTGTTTCATATTCTGAAGGAAGGTTGTGTGCTCTTTGAAGAGATCTAGTAATTCCTGAATTAGAAAGCGAAACGAGTACAAAAGCTCTCTTCTTCTCGATCCCTTCCTTCAGTTCTAGAAGATCTTTCATCAATCGTTCTTTCGCAATGTCTCTTGCATTCAAACCAATCGACTTAAACTGATCTTCCGCTTTCTTGTCACTTCCGCCTAAGTATTTGATCCCATCCGCCAACTGTTCTTCCTTAGGCGCACAAGAAAAAACAAAGCCGATGGCAAAAAGGAAAAGAATATTCGTATATTTCAGTTTCTTCATATATTGACCAACCTACTTCCTCATACCGGAAGGTGCCATCACTTTCATAAAATATTGTGGATTGATTAGGTAATGGGTGATATTTTTGTTCTTGTCTCTCACGACTTGGTAAAAAGCCGGACTGACTCCATTCGGTTTTTCATAACTAACTACACTCATATGCAAGTGTGCTCCTGTAGATCTTCCACTCGTTCCCAAGTTTCCGATCTTTTGTCCCGGCTTAATTGCATCTCCTGCTTTGACTAAATCTCCGTTTTCGTAACGAGGGGCAGAATCAAAATGTTTGTATTGAACCTCATACTTGCCCGCAAACGGTCCAGTTAACGTAGTTTCAATCGCCAAACTGTTTCCGGACGGATGAACTGATCCAGGATTTCTACGAATGTCTTCCGGTACCAATGCCAATTGTGCTGGGGTCAGTTCAATCGGTGTTTTGGCATTCGCCATCGTATAAAACTTGCCGTTGTCCGTTATCACTCCCACGGACCTTGTCGCTTCAAACAATGGTTCACCTTTGCTCAAACCAGGATTTGCTTTTCTGTATTTTGAATCCATCTCTCTCAGTTGATCCGCCGTATATGAATTCCCGGAAGTATCATAATAACCTCCGTTGCGAGTTTTGTTTCCATTTCCATCATACAATGGTTCCGAATACGCAATTCCCTTTTCTTTCAAGTGACTTGGCATTTCTCCTGGGATCGTGATCGACAATCCTTTCGTTGGTGGGTATTTTACCTTTCCTTCCAATACCGAATTGATTCTTTCACCCTTCGGGCCTCCTACATCCAATCCGATATGATCGTTCGAATGTAGGTAGGATCCCACTACTTCTTGGTTGCTGTATCCGCCTTTACCAAAGTGAGAATTTACCGATATTGTTTTTCCTTCCGGATTCCCTGCTGGGTTTTTCAGAGCTGTACTAATCGGTAGATCTCTTTCCCGTTTGTGACTGTCTCTGTCGTCTGCATGCGTTAGATATTCTTCAATTTGATGTAACGCTTCTTCTCTTTCTTTGCCACCGGCTCGGAGAGCAGCTGTAAGATCATCGTCTCTAGAACGATCGAATGATTCTTTAGAGCGTTTTTGGTAATCTGTTATCTTTTCATATAACTTCTCAACCTTCTTCACATCACCTAACGCTTCGTAGTGTTTCACTTGTTCTTTCAAACCATCTACGATTCTTTCAATCGCTTGGGGTTCTCCTGCAAAGCTGTCCTTCTCTCTCAGTAAAAACGCATCCAAAGGTTCATCCGCTTTTCGCACCGGTTTGTATTCTAAAAAGTTTTTGTCCAGTTGTGTCGTTCTGTCGTTAATCGTTTTAATTTCTTTGTTTAACTTGTCATACTCTGCTTTGTCTTTCTTCGGATCTAACTGACTCAGTCTGGTTTCCTTAGCTTCCAATCCTTTCATCAAGTCGTTTCGATCATTCGCAATGGATATTCTCTCTTTGCCAAACACCGTTTCCAAGTTGTTGTGCATCGTACTTGCGTCCTTGTCAAAAAGCGCGGCCACTTGGGTCTCATGTGTCTTCTTCTCGTTTCGCAGGTGTGTCAGTTCAACCTTTTGTTTCTCCGTTATCGCATGCGCATCCGCTAACTTCTCCAAGCGATGAAGTTCATTTTCATTCTTGAACGGTACTACTTCTCGGTTGATGATCGTGGCTCTTTCTTTCTCCAAGTTCTTCTGCATCGCTATCATATCGTTACGACGTTTTTCCAGTTCTGGAGTCCGCTTGTAAGGTTCGTTCGGATGTTCCTTGTTCCATTGCGCGTAACTCTCCGCTTCCAAATGGTTCTGTTTTACTCGGATGTCCGCTATCTTACTCGTAAATTCACCCAATTTCTTTTGTGTATCAGGCTTGATCCTGTCTCCCATCGCCTTCAACTTCTCGTCATACGTTACCTTGTGTTCGTTCGGATTAAACGCGTCTTTTTGAACTAAACCGTGTTCTACAAGCGCAGCTGCATATCTTGGATCGTTTCCGTGTCTTTCTTGCACCAGTTTCACAAGGTCTGCTTTCGCTTGGTTCGATCTCTCGATCATCTGTCTTCCAATTTCGTTTTCTTTGATCTTGTGTTGTGCCAACCTCTCGTTACTGTCTTGGATCGCGTTCTTGAGTTTAGTATGTTCATCAATCCCAGTTATGTGCCCCGCCATCGCCGCTATGTAACCTTTGATCGGACTTCCACCTAACATCCCCATTCCGTGACCCGTATTCATTAAACCCGAATTCAGTCCGTTCGAGTTTACCCACTTCGTTACCGCTTTCATCTGATCCGGCGTAAAACCTCTTACCGGATCTACACTCTTCAATTGTTTACGAAGTTCTGATACACCTGGAATCTTGTCGCTGTCTGGATTGTGGATTGCATTCAAAAACTCGCTGTTGCGTCTTTTGTTTAACTCTAAGCCAGCTTCCGCTTTGTCTCTTTGTAACGTAATTGCATTCGATTCTGTCTTTAAAGATTCCCTCAGTGCGTTTGTTGCTTTTACTTCTCCATCCAACTTCACCGCTCTTTGATACACTTCGTTACCGGTTCCGCCTTCAAGTCCCGCAAACTGTTTCGCTACATCAAACATATCTTTAGAAAGGTTCTTGATTTTGCTAAACACTGCTTCGTGCTCTTTCGAATAGTTATGAACTACATAACCTTTACCGGTCTCACTTCCACCGACTACGTAGGTATGATTGTCTTCTACTTCTAAGTTGTAAACTTTTGTAGGCTCTGTGTTGTAGTAGTAGATTCCTGTAACTTGTCCCCAACTTCCGTCGGATCTTAATACCTGATCTTTTAAACGTAGGTCTTCTACTTTCACCCATTCGCTTTGAGTAGATAGTGAATAGTTACTAGGGGCGAGAGTCTTCGAGACGTTAGGAGTTAGTTGGGACGTTTCTAATATATCTCTATTTTCTAATGCAACATTTCTGGAATGTTCTACAGAATGGTTTTCAAATCCTCTTTGTATTCCGCTATCTCCATAAACTGCACTGGAAAAACCAACTGCACTTTGTCTTTCGTTTCTATTCGATTCCGACTCTTGGGTCGCTCTATATCTTCTAAACGGGTGGTTCCAAGTTGTATGAATTTCTTCTTCTCCGTCAAGCTCCAGGAAGAATAGTTGGGGAACCTCGTGTACGAAGGTCTCGGTAACTCTTTTGTTCTCAAAAGTATTTGTATTCTCGTTCCAAGAACGGACTATATCACCGATTTTAATTTCTTCGATATTTGCAAACTCATAGTCTTCAGAACTAAATTCGTTCAAACTGGCCCCATTCGAAGTGTTTGATACATTAGTATTTCCGTATATTTTAATATTTTTGTTTTTTAGTTTTGTTACTTTGGACCCAGCCGTAAAACAGGTGTCTAAGTGAAAAACCCCTTGTTTATCAACCATCTTAGAGCCGTCGTTTGTAAATCCAAAACTCTGAGCTACGTCTCCCATCAGTCCAGTTACAAACTTACCAAACGTAGAAGTCGCACTCTTTCCTTCGTTAAACTTGACTTCAATTCCTGATCTTTCACCGGCCCTACCTACTTCGTCCTTCCACTTTTGTAAACCTTCTGGAGTCTGAGACATTGCCTCTTTGTGCGCATTCCATTTGTCTAATAATTTCTCTGGATCAGCCTTCTCCATATCGATTCCACCCTTACCGTCTCGAGGTAGAGCTGCGTCTATCTCCGCTTGTGTAAACAATGGCTTATCCATCTTCATGCCCAAAGATATCTCTTTCATTAAGATCTCCATCTGGTTCCTTTGATGGTTCTCGGCTGCATTGTGAGCCGCTAAACCTTGGTTAAACTCATTCTGAAAGTTACTGTTTAATGTAAGTGGCTGGAACCCATGTGTATTCGTATCGTAGTTCAACGTTCCGATCGTCGCTCCTTTCGGACCTTGTACGCTTAGCCCTATCACTCCATCATTGCCAAAATCTATTGTCGCTCCGCCGCCTCGTAACGCTTGCGGTACCAGTGTATTACTATCGTTGTTGTATGACGCCGATACACCTGCATGACCATTCTTACTCGCTGAGATGCTAATATTCGCGTTCGCCCATTTCTTACCGCCTATCTTGTCAAAGTCGTAGCTCGCGTTCGCTGTATAATCTCCACTCTTAAAGTTGTAATCCAGTCCAAGTCCAAGTTTGTTCGTAAAGTTGGTGTTTATGTTCATTCCCAAACCAGCATCCGCGTTGTAACTCATTCCTAAACTTAAGTTACTCATCTTCATCACTGTCGCAAATGCTTTCATTGCTTCACCTAACGGTAATGATTTGGCTCCTGCTATGTTGGCGCTTATTCCGCCTCCCCAGCCGCCTTTTACTTCATGTTGACCCGTTAACAAGTTCGCATTCTCGTGTTTGTTATACGTTACATATCCGGTTACCGGTGTTTTGACCCCCATCGTGACCGCAGAGATAACTCCGTTAACCAACGCCGATAAGACGCCGTTCGTTCCGTTGATACTACCCTCTACTCCCATACTTACAGCCGTGCTCGCAGCTAACGCTAGTATCTGGCCGTTGGTTAGTCCCGTTGCTACTACCGTGGACACTCCTCCCAAAGACGCCGTTGTAGTCGTTCCTGTTTGCACCGCGACTGTCGAAAACCAACTGGTGGTGCCTCCTGCCGCTGCTCCTGCAGTACAGTAGATCGCTACTGCCGCTGCCGCTACTTGTACAATCATTTGCGCATCTTTGAGTCTTTGTTCTCTCGCCGCTTTCTTCGCTTCTTTCTGGTCTATATGATTTTTTAGTAATAAACCTAGGTTATGCGCCGCTTCTTTGTCGCCCGGAAGATACATTTCCCCTATAATATCAAACAATTGGTTACGCATCTCGCTTTCTATATGAGCTTTGTTGATGATACCTTGCTGCGCTCTGGCTTTGACGTCGGTTGACGTCATGTCATTGAAAAAGTTATTTCCTTGTTGATACATAGAGTGACGGAACGTATCACTCTTTGGAGAAATAAAATGCCCGATATCTCCTACCGTTGTGGTCACCCCTTTCACTGCCTTTGCAAGTAAGCTCGTAATCGCTCCACTAAACACCGTGTTATCTACCCAGGTTACAATCGGTACCGCTCCCTTACCGCCCCAAAAACCGTTTCTATGATGCAACTCACTCTCGGCTTGTTTGCGGGACACAAACTCAGTCGTCATCTTCACCCAATTTTCCGTAACCGCCGGATCCAGATGCAGATCGTCTCCGACCGCTTGTACAATCGCTCCGTAAGCAGCCACATCGTTGGCGGCGGCTTGTTTGATAATTTCTTTCCCTTCTCTATGTTTTAATAAATCAATCCTTTGTTGTACACCTTTATCGTAGGTATGTTCGTAACCGTGACTTGTTAAACCGGTTTCCTTCGATACGTGCGCTAATCCTTTCAGTATAACCCCGCCAATTATTTCACCAAGAAGAGCTTCAACTGTATTCAATACTCCACGAACTACACCCCCAACCGCATTTAAAGAATACGCTCCGGATCGCATCCCCAGCTCTTCTTTAACCGACTGCATTCTCAAATGACTCACCACTGCTTGACTTATCGCAGCGCTTGTCTCCGGTGGTAACCCGTTTGCCTTTCCTATTTGTTGAATACCAAAAGCATACGTTTGATATTTAAAGTCCTTCCAGTCTTGAACCGCCCGTAACTTTTTCGCATTCGGACCTACATTAATAGATTCTAATACTTCTCCAACGCTTAAGAATTTAAGATCGGACCTGTTAAGAGCCTCTGCCATTTCGTGTATCGCATGATTGATTCCTAAATTTTGAACCGCAAAGGAACCTTTTTCATGTCGGGCCACTTCGCGTGTCATAAGAGCGCTGGACAAAAACGACGCCACTTCCGGAGAAAAATCAAACGTGTTTACAAGCGCCGTTGCCATCACATCTTGCACCGCTTGGTGTGCTTGTTTTGTTACCCAAGAACTGGTCGACATTCCGCCGTATAACACCGCTTGCGCGTAATCTACAATCAAATTTGCAATCTTTACTTTATTGCTTACGTCTTGAGATGCTATCGACGCATTATGATCGCTTTCCATCTGTGCATTTTTTACGTCGTAAAACAGTCCATCCGTGTATTTATTGGATGATAAATATGTACCTACATTTTGGAACGTCGTATTAACTAACTCCCCGATCCCGTTGTCTCTTCCGTCAAAAATGTCTCCTAACCTGGACGCACCCCTTCCCAACAAAAGCGCTTTCGGATTCGGAGGCGTGATCGTAACCACTCTATCGTCTTCGTTATAACAGTACGAACTTGATTGTGCAAAATCCGCACCACATTGACTTGTAGTTCCGTTGTAAATTTTTCTATTTGCAGTAATTGTTCCGTCTGAACCGATCGTTACACTTTCGTATTTGTTTTCTATGTATTGATTACAGTTGCCGTTCATTAAATTTTTTCCACAGCCTTCCTTGCTTTGGATCCAATCTCCAACGGTCATCTGTTTTTCTACACCGTCCTCGTCTTTAAACATACGGATATTTCCATTTTCGTCTAACACGTATGTGGTGGAAATTTCTTCCCCCGAATATTTGTCCTTGGTTTTGATAGTCTTGGTTTTGAGCCCGTGCGCTTCCATCAGGTCCTGTTGACCGTTTTGCGTAAACTGCTTCTCGTTCCGCATCGAGTCAGCTACTCCCTGCATGTAACCAAGAATGTTGTCCATCAAAGCATTGTTAGTTGATGACAACAAAGTCAAATTAGACACTCCCGTAATCGCCCTGCTCATACTCGAGCCGAACGTGCTTAACAATGAAAAATTAGGAATTCCTCTATCTGCGTTTCTATCTAAGTTATTTAGAATATTCGAAAATCCGTCACCATACTGCATCGTGTCCGTCGAATTGGATATATTCGATTGTAACTGTCCTTTGTTCAAACCCGCCAAAATCTGTTGAGTCAGCTGTCCGTAGTTACCTTGTCCTTGACCATTTTTTAAAGCGTTGGAAGCGGCATCAAAAGCGCTTTGTGCTTGTTGTTGCAATTGACCCATTTGTGCCAGCCAACTCGATTCTTGACTTTGTATGTCTTGAACCCCTGAATTATACGCATTTTGTGCGTCCGTTATGGCAGTCTGCATTTGTGTTTGCCAATTCGCATACTGTGCGTTATACGAAGCGACCTGTGCAGTCCAGTTCGTGATCGACGGCATAACGTTTGT
>NZ_FTNA01000032.1 GCF_900156205.1 Leptospira interrogans | reverse complement strand
AATATATTAAATCGAAAATTAACTCAATATGGTCTTATGTAAAAAAAATAACGGGAGGGCTTGACACAAGAAACATAGGAGAGAGCGTTGTGTTGAGTTCGTCAACGCGATTCATAGAGAGCCGTTGTGTTGAGTTTTCCCTATTTTTGGGTGGGGGAGGAGGTGGAAAAGTTTTCTTTATTAGAAAAACATACTTTTTGCAAGTAAAAAGACTCATTCTTGTCGGAACACTTCAAAAATGTACGTTTTTAATCCTTCTCATTCTAAAATCCTATTAACTTGTGGGTAAGGTTATGATTCTTCTGGGTTGCTCTGTAGGTCGATGTTTAAGATTTGGGATAAGCTCTGAATTCGGTGTAGAAAAAATGATTCTAAAAAAACTAGAGTTCTCACATTTTTTTTAATCTGTAGTTACTACTTGAACTCATGAAAATAATAGAGTTGTTGAAAAATTCCCTAGTTCCGATTAACAAAACTGCTTCAATTGCCCATTCCCATAAAATAGAAACAAATGGAGAATTAATTTTTCAACAATTCTAATACTAGGCCAAGCTTGTTTAAAGATTTAGGATTTCCTTTAAAAGCCAAAAATTTCGGATCATACGTAATTTTTAAAAACTTCTAAATCTTTGATAAAATCGCCCGTTTATTTCTAGTATTATTTTATACGAGTATAAGACCTACTTTGTAAGAATTCCTACGTTTTTATGTTTTGAGAAGTTTTTGGAATATTTTATAAAATTTTTTGTAAATAAAAAAGATATTTAAATGGTTTATCATTTGAAGAGGGTATATATAATTTTTATTATATATCAAACGAGGATTGATTTGGTTAAGATCAAAATACGATTTTTGTGTAAATATCAACTAACGTTTTAAATGTTTGATTCAAGTTCTCCGATTAATAGTCCGATTTTTTCTTTTCCTTTGGTCCAGTGTCAGTCGTTTCTAGCATTGAAGTAGAGAAACCATTTTTTTTCTATTGGATGAAACTTAACATCCATAGCGTAAATATGACTTTTCATCCAACCGGTTGAAGGAGAAAGGATCGGTTCTTTAGAAAGAAAATCCCATTTAATTCCATCGGTAGAATTTAAAAGATAAATCGAAGAACCGGAACGACCATCAGAATTTTGATAGATACAATTTTCAAAACCTACAAAACCATTTTCGGTCTTCAAAACTTTGATGGATCCGGCGGCTAAGTTACGATTGGGATTATCGGGAAAGATTAAAGGATTTTTTAAGGATGTGTAGGGTCCAAAAATTTCATCTGACTCAGCGGCGCCGATGTACGTAGGTTCGCAAAATCCACAGTCTGGAATCAAACTAAGAGACGCGCTGTAATAAAGTCTATATTTATTATTCTCTATTTTTACAAGACAAGGGTTTCCGATTGATTTACCATAACTTGTATGTACGTGCCAATTTAAAGAAGGTTCTAAAATCTTTTTTGGAAAGGACCAAGTTTTTAGGTCCTTTGAAGCGCGTATTTCGATATGTGAGTTCCATTTCCAAGATGAAAACCAAGAGAATACGATCTGGAACGGAGTATATCGTTCATACAATAAATAGAATATATTATTTTCTTTATATACAAAAGGCCTCATTCCGTGTCGAAATAAAAGTTTACCGGAATTCCATTTAAACCCGTTATTGGATTCGTATCTATGTATTCCAAAAAGGGTATGACAAAAAAGATGAAACTTTCCATCCGGAGATTCGGTGTTTAAAATTAACGAAGGATCTGCGATTAAAGGAGTAAAACACGGACTTTTGAGAATCGGATTTTGGGGATATAATTTCCATTTAATTTTTTTGAAGTCTGATATTTTCATAAAGTAGAGTTTTGATTTTCAACAACTCTACTGAAGAACGGATTTCCACTTTTTTAATGCAGGATCTTTTTTACAGGACTTCAATGGTTTTGTTCTTAAAGTCTGGATTGTAATAACTTTATGATCTTTGTGATTTACGACCGCATCCATACAAATACATCCATAGCCGTAATGTATATTTGTACTGACCCATTCTGAGGGTTTGAATTTTGGCCATTCCCAATCGTCTTTTAACTGGTAGCCACCTTGAACGCCAAGTATCCATTCGCCGTCACGATCATATAAAGTAATGTTAGCTGGCGATGGATTGTGAAACCATCCACAGCGTGTTTCTAATGAATCTTGTTTTGAAAAAAGTGGAGAGATGAAAATTGAAATGAATAAGATTAAAAATTTGTTTAACATACTACCTTTATTAACTTATAGTTTTATTATTCGTGATTGGACAAAAGTAATTTTTTACGTTCTTCATTTGAAAGATCAATAAGACTTTTCATCCTTTCCTGAAACTTTGAAAAATTACGATCTGCTTTGTCAAATTCTTTATAAAAAAAACTCGAACCAGAATGATACCTAAGATAACCTACAAAATCTTCGTTGTTCCAATTTTTAGATGCCAATTTTTCTATACGAATTGTTTTGAATTCTTTTTTGGAAACAAGTAGAGAGTTTTTAAATTCTTCCAGGATTCTTTTTTTATCTTCTAATTTTCTTTCGTCGTTTAGATCTGAATCGTATAACACGCGTAGTTTGCCCGCAGTGAAAACCAAAAGTTTTTTTAATTTTTGAGATTCTTCTTTTTTTAAAAGAATTTCTTTTTTGATCGGACTATCTTTACCTTCTATGGATTCTAAAAAATGAAAGGTTCCTTCTTCTTCTACAAAACTCGCATAACTTTCGTTAAAGATAGAATCTCCCGGAAAATAAACGGTGGCGTGCGCCATTTCGTGAAATACAAGAGAGGCGACTTCATAAGGTTTTGTATCTTCTATCTGAGAAGAAAAAATAGGATCTTCAAACCAACCTAAAGTGGAGTAACCCGCGGTAATTCGAATTCTAGTATCCAATCCTTTTTCTTTGAGTTTTTTTTCTTCTTCCTTTGCCTTGTCCAAATCAAAATAACCTTTATAAGGAACGGTTCCGGCGATTGGAAACCACCAAGTATAAGATTCCAACTTGAGAGGATAACAAGCGGTTACGTGCCAACCGATTTCTTTTCGATCCAATGGAACAAAAGATTTAAAACCCGCGGAAGGATTTAGCGCTAATTCTCTGATACCGTATTCTCGGAATGTTTCGACTTCTTGTAATTTGATTTTTAGTTCTTCTTTTGTGTTGGGGTCTTGTAGAACGGACTGAATTGATTTTCTCTTTAATAAAATGTCTAGTTGCCCCGTTCCTAGATGCCAGAGATAGCTTACACAATTTTCGAACGTGAAACAAAGTAAGGTTAAGAGTAGAATGTTATAGAATCGAATTGCGGTTTTAGATTTACGTTTGTTTATAGAAGTAAAAAAATTGAATTTAGGTTCTAACATGGAATGGATACGTTCTCTCCCCGTCTTTAACGGAATTCTTTTAGCCGTCTTAATTTTGATTCTAATCTTTCCGAAGGATTGTTCCTTGTCTTCTATTTTCTATGGTAAAAAACCAATCAGCCCTAGAGAACAGAAGAACGCGATCGAAATTCAAAATTCTTTTAGAAATGTTTATCGTCTTGCAAAGGATTCAGTAGTTTCCATTCGAACAAAAAAAAGTGAATCGATTACAAGTCCTTATCACTATTTTGATTTTAGAAACGAAAGACTCGCTTCTTTTGGGAGCGGATTTTTTGTTCACGAAAAAGGTTATATAGTTACGAACTATCACGTGATCGAAGACGCGGAAAGTATAGAGGTGATTACTTCCAACGGAAGTATTCATCCCGCAAAATATATCGGAAGTCACGAAAGGGCCGATATTGCACTTTTAAAAATCAGAGAAGGTTCTGGATTGCGTGCGGTTGTATTTGGAGATTCGGATCGGATCGAAGTGGGTGACTGGGCGATAGCGATTGGTTCTCCTTTTGGTTTAGAACGTTCTTTTAGTGTAGGAGTTGTTTCTGCCAAATATAGAGAAGATTTAGATGAGACGGGACAAGCTCATATTCAAACCGATAGTATGATCAATCCAGGCAGTAGTGGTGGACCTCTTTTAAACATCTACGGAGAAGTCATAGGAATTAACCGATTGATTCGAAGTGAAACTGGTCGTAACTCCGGCATTAGTTTTGCGATTCCAAGTAACTATGCTTTGAAGATTATACGAATGATAGAATCCAATCAAGGCAGACATATTCGTTCCGCGATTTTAGGGGTGATGGCAACTGTCCCACTTCCGGATCATAGAATTGCTTTGGGAATTCCGGAGTCTTGGAATGGAGTTCTCGTTTATGATATGGATCCTCAGTCTTCTGCGGAATTAGGTGGAATAAGACGTTACGATTTTATTCTGGAAGCGAATGGAACTCCGATCAAAAATATTAATGATTTACGCGAACAGGTTGGAATAGTGGGACTTGGGGGCAAGATCAAGCTACGTATCTACCGGGAAAAATCGATGCAGGAACTTTCGATAAAGTTGATTCAGAAATAGAAATGGATAAGAATTTTTTAGAGGAAAAAGAGAAAACCGGATGAGAAGAAACATCGTTCACAGCGGAGCGGACGCCCTAATTTATGAAATCAGACAGATCGTAGCCGTCGCAAAAAAGTTAGAGGCACTGGGACTTCAGATTACTTACGAAAACATAGGAGATCCTATCTTAAAAGGAGAATCGATTCCAGATTGGATGAAAGAAATAGTTTCCAATTTGATCTTAAAAGATAAGTCCTGGGCTTATACGGCCACACAAGGATATGAACCAACTCGTAAGTTCTTAGCAGAAAAAGTGAACGAAAGGGGAGGCGCTCAGATCTCAGCGGACGATCTTTTATTTTTTAACGGACTGGGAGACGCGGTCGCAAAAATTTTCGGTTTTATGAGAAGGGAAGCTAGAGTATTAGGACCAAGTCCAGCGTATTCTACGATTTCTTCTGCGGAAGCGGCGCATAGCGGCTATGAACACCTAACGTATAACTTACTTCCGGAACACAATTGGATGCCGGATCTAGAAGATATGGAAAACAAGGTGAAATACAATGATTCTATAGCTGGAATATTACTGATTAACCCAGATAATCCCACCGGTGCAGTATATGATAAAAACTTAATGAAGAAGATAGTGGCGATCTGCGAAAAATACGATCTGATGTTAATTTGCGACGAAACTTATGCACACGTAAATTATTCCGATCACGGTCCGCTTCATCTTTCGGAAGTAATCGGGGATAAGGTTCCCGGAATGGCGCTTAGATCTATTTCTAAAGAATTTCCCTGGCCTGGAGGACGTTGTGGATGGTTGGAAATATTTAACAAAGAGAAAGATCCGGTTTTTAGTCGTTACGTAAAATCGTTGTTAGACGCAAAGATGCTCGAAGTATGTTCTACTACTTTGCCACAGATGGCAATTCCGGAAGTGTATTCTCATCCTGATTTTATTCCTCATCTAAAAAGAAGAAACGAAAAATTCAAAAAACGCGCACACGTAGCAACGGAATATTTTGCAGAATTAAGAGGGGTTAAGGTAGTAGAACCAAAAGGGGCTTTTTATCTTACGGTCGCTTTTGACGACGACGTTTTAAATTCTTCCATGAAATTGGAAATTGAAAATAAAAAGGCGGACGAATTTATCCAACCTCTATTGGCTTCCGCGGCAAACGACAGAAGGTTTGTATATTATTTGCTTGCGTCCACCGGTATTTGTGTGGTTCCTTTATCAGCGTTTTGTACTTTAAAAGACGGATTTCGCGTAACGTTGTTAGAGGAAGACGAGGAAAAATTCAATTGGATTTACAAAACGCTTCGGGATAAGATTGGCGAGTATATCGCTTCCGCCTAACGTATAATTGAAATCAAAATGGGGACTCGAATTTGAAAGAGCCGCTCAAGATCGGTCTAATGGATTCTGGAATGGGCGGTTTGTCCGTCCTGAAAGAACTTTTAAAATACGATTCGGAATTAGAAATTGTATATTACGGAGATCTAAAGAACAGTCCTTACGGAGAAAAGGACGCCTCTGAAGTTTTAGAACTCGTCAGAAGCGTTTGTAATTTTTTACAAAAGGAAAACGTAAGTGCGATTTTGCTCGCTTGTAATACTGCAACTTCCGCAGCCGCACAAACTCTTAGAAAGGAATTTTCGATTCCTATTTTTGGAATGGAACCTGCAATCAAACCTGCAATTTTACAAAACCCAGGAAAGAAGGTGGCACTACTTGCCACTCCGGTTACACAAAGAGAAGAAAAATTACAGAGGTTAAAATCCGAACTAAAGGCGGAGGAGTTGGTGCTTTCTATTTCTTGTCCCGGCTTGGCTGGACTTGTGGATCAGGGGGATTTTGACAAAGCCGAAAAATATCTCCGACCTATTTTAGCAAATCTGCAAGAGCAGGATGTGGAGAATTTAGTATTAGGTTGTACACATTATGTTTTTCTAAAACAGATTATTCTAAAAAACTTTCCTAATGTAAAAATTTATGACGGAAATTCAGGGACTATCAAACATTTATTAAATTCTTTGCAAGTTCCAAGAGTTATTTTAAATGGAAGTCAAAACAATCGGTCTATCTATAAATTGATTTTGAATAGCGAGAAAGAGTTTCATTTTAGGCTGGCTTCCAAGCTTTTATCTTTGAAAGAATAAAGTTATTGAAAGTTCAGATTAACAAAACTATCGTTCCCATAAAATAGAAATAGACGTAGAATGAATTTTTCAAAACAATTCTAATAAAAAAAATCGCTCTATAATAAAAAGAGAAATTTAGCCTCAAAGTTCTATTATTATTTTTAACTTTTATTTGAATTATATTTTAATTTTATATTTCCTAATTTTTATTAGAGTTCGTTTTGAAACTATCGTTTCTAATTTTTGGCTAAGATTTATTATATTAAATTTTTGTTTAGATAGGGTATTTTGTCCTAACTTGACTCTAATCTCTTTTTCAAATTATATACTAAGATATATAAAAATTTTGAATAGAGATATATGAAAATGATACAAAATATTTTGCGAAAAGAAAAAGTTAAAACATGGAATCAATTGAAAGGCTCTAAATTTTTCAGATGTTGTTGTCTGTTTATTATTTTATTTTTTTTCGATTGTTTACCTGATTCACAGTCTTCTGAAAATAATTTATTTTTATCTTTGCTTTCTCTTCCAAAAAATCAAGGTATAATATTAAGAAACGATAAATCTATTGCAAAGTCTAAAACGACACGAAAATACGGCTGGGTTACTTTTACATCTCAAGTAACCGGAAAAAAAATCCAAGCAGATCCTGAACGACCTGACGGATGGTTAAGAGTGAATGCTTCGAGTAACACGGATTTTACGACGTTCACTTTATATCAGGATGGAAAAGATCCAGATTGTATCAAAGGCGGCCCTATCCGGGTTGAGCCTACTGCGTATCGAAATTATTATTGGAATTGGTGGCTTGGAGGAGGTGCGGGTAATTACGCCTATTATCCTAAATATAAAGATGGTTCTAACAAACTTCAAATTTACGTTTTAAAAGTCAGCGGCTGTTTGGAATCAGGAGATAGAGTCTTATTTTCGGATTATGATACTATAACTCAGGATGATTATTTTGTCATAGATTGGGATGGAGGCAGCTGGAATGAGTATCTTTTTCTTTGGTATAAATTTCCTAAGGTTCAGAGAGGATATTTTTATGTTCAATTGAATGAAGGCCCTGAGGAATAAAAAGAATAATAATTTTAGAATATTATGAAATAAAGAAGAGTTGAATATTTTCATCTCTTCTTTATTTTCTATTTTAATATATTGGCGAAAGAGGGAATGTATTTAGTTTTTTGAGTCCACAGGTTTTAAACTATAGAGAAATCCAATCATAGATACATAAACTGTCATGATGATTGGGCTAAACCACCAACCGAAACTTTCAAAATAGGAACCATCCGCGGTTATGATATAATATACGTGACCAGGAATACTTGCCGTTACATAAGTTGTTATAAACCAATAACCAATTTTATGACCTAATTTATTTGTAAATCCGTATACTTTAAAAAATATCTTATGTTCCCAAATGAGAGCGAATGCACTGTAGAGCATTACTACAGACAATCCTATATCAACAATCGGAGTCATAACTTGGCCCGGATCGGCTTTTCCATCGCGTAGATAATGAGCCAGGTTAATTAAATGAAGTGTAAAACCCATCGTAAACAAAAGTGGAAGAGATTTTTCGGCGTGAAATTTTAACATAGATTTCCTCGTAGTTGATCACTCATTTTTTAAGAAAGGTAAGTGACCATTACTTTTTTTAAAAAAAACACTTAGATTCGCTTACTGTCAAAACTTTTAATCTACTTTTATAAAAGCTTCAGTTGATTCTAATTATAAAGTATAAAAGTAGTGCTCACTTATATTTATTAAGACTTAATAAAGTGAGCATTGCTTACTGTTTCATAAATTAAAACATTCGTTTTTTAAGACAAATCTAACGAAAATTTTATAGTTTGACTGAAGCTGTATCCTCTTATAAACTATAGAAAAACCTTTGAGAGCATTTACATTCTACAGATATAGAATGTAAAAGTAATTGGTTTTGTATTTTATAGAGAATTGATTTTAAAAATAAAAATTTATACTGTGTTAAAAAATACTTAATTAGAATTTTATAATTTAAGGTATTATTTAAATATAAATTTTATAAGATCAAAAATGATCCTTTTGATTTATATTGTGACGGATTTAAATATTTTTATCTTACAAAATTCAGTTCTTGAGGTATAAATGTCAATTTATCAAAAAGATTTGGCCGTCGTGGTTTCCGACTAAAATTGGTGTTAGTTTTTTGTCTAGGATAATTATATCCTTTCCTTCCATTTGATCTATATTAAAATTTTCCATTATAAAACTTTGAATTTCTTTTTGATGAACATCGAATATTTTATTTTTAAAAGTTAAAATTGGATGTACTGATAAAAGATAATACCTTGGTTTTTCCAGAAATTGAATTGCGAGTTCCCGGTTGATTTCTGTTCTATATGTATTTTTTTAATGTTTTCTATTATAAAATCTATTTTTTTATAAAGTATATGTTCTGAGTTTACTTCATTTCCTGGAAAGGGCAGTTGGTTCATATTAAAGTTAAATTATATAGTTTTATTGAATTATAGGTATGATTGTTAAGAGAATTAATAAAGTTATTCTGTTGAATACATTATAGAAGTCTATAAATTTTGAAAAGTACTTAGATTTTTTTTCTATAAAAAAATATACTTGCGAATTTTATTATATAAATCACTGACACTTAAAAAGTTTACTTTATTTCTTTGTAATAAAATTGAGCTTATAGAATTTGAATCTTTAAAAATGTTTGTGAAAAGTTTTAAATTTCATTTAAGAAGACAATCAATCAGTGTTAAAATCATTAGAATTGTTGAAAAATTAATTCTCTAGGGGTTTTCGTTGTATGGAAACGGTCGATTGAAGCGTTTTGTTAATTGTTGCTATGGAATTTTTCAACAACTCTATTCTATTTCTTAAGAATTCTCGAGTAAAATAATTAAAATCTTGTCCCAAAACCTCAAAGAATTTACGTGATAATTCTTTGGAAATTTTTAATAAAATGTATTAATTCCTACAAAAACCCTCACATTTACAAACTTTCAAGCAGTTTAAAATATCGTATGAGTTCCACATTTTGAAGCAAGCTCTAAAATAAAATTGGGCTATTATATAATAAAGCGTTTAAAATTTATGATGTTTCATTATATAGGAATTGGTAAAACACCAAAACTTAATGAATGTGTCTTAAAAAAAGATATTTAAAATTTTCAGTTTTATTGAGTTTATTAAAGATATCTTTTTGATTCAAATTATCTAATATTTGATTGAATGAATCTGGATTTATCTCACCCGCTTCGTAAACGTCTAAATCAAAAGCTTCTTCTGGAAGTTCATAAAACCCTTGATATTTCCAAGAACTTGAATTGTTTGGATCTTCTCCTTCTAATCCAAAAGATAAAATTCCGTCTTCAATTGCGAAAACGGCTACGGGTTTATTTCCGTGTTCGATGGAGAATTTTTGAATTCCTTCTTCGATTGCCTTCACAAGTTTTGATGGAAGTTTTTTGTCGCTTTTTGTCAAATAAGCTATAATTTGTCCACAACCGTTTCCTTTCGCTCTACCTAAAGCGGTGTATCCTTCTTTATCTTGAGTATTGGGATTAGCACCACATTCTAAAATAAAAGAGAACGGTTCTAAATATTCGTTTTCGGAAGCCAAATTTACAAGACATTCGCCTATAATTACGTTAGGTGTTCTTTGGATAATTTTTTGCATCATATCGATCTGATTTTTGACACAAATACCAAGCCGCGGCCTTGCGGAACAAAGGCGCCAAAACCTTTGGGAGTTAAGATTTGCATGGATAAAAAAGAAGGGATCGAAGAGAGAATATTTTCAAAAGTTTGAATGTCTATGGTTTCTATCACTTTTTGAACCTCGTTATTGATTGTATGATATTTCTTCAGAGTTTGTATAAAATTAGAATCTTGAATAAAATGTTGGAAATCCTTATCTTGTAAAAAGCGATTTTTTGATAAACCCATGATTAAACAATCTCGGATTGAATTTAACATTTCCTCTTTATGATCGGTTGCTCCGTAATAACGTGCTTTCTGAAAAAATATATTAGAATTTATGCAATTATAATCTTTTAAAAGAATGGCCAACGAAAACGAATCTCCAACAAATTCTTCGGCTTTTGTATCTTTTTTTCCCGCCTTTAATACTTTGATAAAATCGTCTTTGCGAGAAATAAAAACTTCCAGTCTCTTTTGCTTTTTTCAAATTTCCAGAATTTAGAAATTGTGTAAATTTACCGTATTCTTTTTTACACCAACTCGAAAGGATCGAGAACTCTCGTCCTAAAGAATTTTGAATTTCATCGTAACTGATTGCTAAAATTTGTTCTGGAAAATGGTTTTTAGATCTTTTTACTACTTGGACGCATGAATAGAATACTTGTGTTAAATTGTTTCAAAAATTTGAATATTTTGGTCTTGCTTTAAAATGACGTAAATTCCGAATTTGCGATATTTTTTAAATACCACTATTTTTTCGTAAATTAGGCAGGCCGTTAATAACTTGGTACTATTTTCATGCGTCCGAGTAGTAAGTTCATGTTTTTGAAAATCCTCGTTTTTTCAAAGTTTATAATATACTAACTGAGTGCTTACATTTTTTATTTTTGAAATCTAATTTCAAGAACCATTTTTATCCAAATTTTCCTATTTCGTTCATGACGCTAAAAAAGCACTTTTTATGATTTTTCACTGATTTCATGGATAGTTCGATTGAACGTGTTTAGACAAGATTGAATTATTATTTTTGAATGTGATTTTTTTAAAAGTATATCGTTTATTTCTTTTTCAATTTCGATTGGTTTTATACAAGTGGAATAAAACCATTTCTCATCGTTTACGGATGCGCTTACGGTTATGAGTTTTTCTTCAGTTATATCTTGTATAAAACGGATCGCTTCTTGATACATTTCGTCGTAATCTCCGTAAAAATGTGTATGGAAAAAGTCCATAAAAACGGATAATTCATCTCTTTCGGTAGTTAATAAAAATGTTTGGAAACCTTTCGATAGAAATTTTAAATCTATGTCTATAAAATACGAGTCTTCCCCCTCATTTTTTTTAAAATTAATTTCTGAAAGCCAGTCTGGTTTTTCTTCGGATAATTTCCCAATCAGATATTTGGATAAGTTATCACTTTTGAATTTTTCGATATTCATGATAATGATACCAGTAATACACCGAAAAAAAGACATAGAATATTAAATTGATAAATCATTTTAGAGGTTTGAAGTATAAACCATAGTTGTATAAAAATTATAAAAAAACTTTAGTAAATTCTAATTTTAATATTCTTATTTATTAGAGTTGTTGAAAAATTTTATAATGAAGATTCGCAAAATTGCTTCAATTGTCCATTTCAATTCAACAGAAACAAATCAAAAATTAATTTTTCAACAACTCTATTATCTTAATTTAATAACACAAAATCGATGTTATGTGATTGGGCGGTTCCGAATTCAGGTTTTAATCCTTCTAAGAAATACATTGAGATCTCTCCTTTATTTTTTGCGGCAATTTTACCTCTGGATGTGAAAGTAAAAAATGGACTTAGAAGTTTGTAGCTTTCTTCTGAAACATTAATTTTACCTGGCTCTCCGGATGATTCCATTCGACTTGCAATATTTACCGTATCTCCCCAAATATCGTAACTAAATTTATTTTTACCAATTACCCCCGCTGCAACTGGACCTGTATGAAATCCAATCCGAACATCCCAATAGGAAATTCCGTTTTTATTTTTTTCCTCTTTGAGTTTTTGAATTGCGTCGCACATCTTGAGAGCTGCAAGAGCCACGTCAAAAACGTGAGTACGATTTACTTCTGGAACTCCGCCAACGCACATAAAGCTGTCTCCAATTGTTTTGATTTTTTCGAGACCGTGATCTGCACAAATCTGATCAAATAACGAAAAACATTCGTCTAGATTGGAAATCAATTCTTCGGGAGACATACTTTCTGAGATTTGTGTAAATCCCTTAAAATCGGTAAATAAAACCGTAGCTGAATTTATGTAGACGGGACTCACTCGATTGTTTTTTTTAAGTTCGGCTGCAATGGAAACTGGAAGAATATTGTGTAATAATCGATCGGATTCATCTCTAGCGTCTTGAAGTCTCTTTTCAAAAATTTCATTTACATTTTCTTGATAGTCTTTGCTTTGTTCGAATATGATTTGCCAGGCTTCGTTGTAATCTATATTAGGAATTGTGAAAATGATTTCTCGCATTAATTCTCGCATATTATTTTCTACTCGGATCAAAAAGGAAATGGAAAACCCGGTTCTATTATAATCAAATTGCCTAAAATTATTTAAAGTTGCTTCTTTAAAACGAGAATTGGTTTCGAGTGTATTATTACGAAGTGCTAATAAACGTTCTATATAAAGTCTATTATAACGGTCAAAATTATATTCGTCGTAGTGAAAGAAGAATCGATTTCTTTTTGCCCATTCTCGAATTAAATTAAAAGGTGGTCCTTCGGTTTGTTCTATTTTTGGAAATTCAGTAGAAAGTCTGGATAAGATGTCACGATTGGCTTCTCTCGAAGTTTTACCGTCGTAACCGATCTGTATTTGAAGTGGTTCCGGTTTGGAAAGTTCTTCCATTAGATGATGATAAAAGTAACGAGCCAGTTCGTATGAGATTAAATTACGTAACGTTTCCATTTGTTTTACTGAGTAAATAATTTCCTTTTAGACTTCCAGCTTTTTAATTTTACGAAAAAACTTTAAATCGATTTCGGTCATTGTATTTATAGATTTTGTTTCAGTGTTTAGAAAAAATTTTAGATGTCAGGGTGATTTTCGTTACAGTGCTGTTTTGATTTTTTGAGAATAGAATTACTATGTGTTTAAATAAATCATTTCTATATACGTAATTTTACTCACTTTAGTTTGTGGAATCAGATGACAATTTCAGTTTTACTACATAAAATACTAATATTTGAATATTAAAACAGTCCTTTGTGATTAAAATTAACGATATTCAATTTTATAGAGATCAGTAATTTTTATATTTTCAGTATATTGATCAAAATCTAATTAATTTGTATCTTGCAGAATGCGCTTCTAAACTCTAAACACAAAAAAATTGATCTTTCTTGGAAATAAACCTTCAAAATCAAATACTCATAAATATCGTGACTAAGTATCGGTTAATGCAAGTTCAATGCGAAAGCGATTGAGGCGGGATGAACAAATTGAATTTAGGAAAAGATTTTGTTTTCAATCGATTTTTTAATTTGTTCATCGGAGCTGAAAGCGCGGTCCGGCAGCGCCGGATTCGCCCAATTTTTCTTACGTATAATTTACGTTTCAAAGTGAGTATTGTTTATTGTGAGTTCTTTTTTTTGCAAAATGTAAAATTATCTTTGGAAACACTGAGCTTGAAAAAGTTCTTTCTTTTTTTTTATTTAAAATTACGTTGAATGAAATTTATAGGAAAGTCAAAAGTTTACATGGATTTTAGAGTAAAAACAATAGAAAATATTCGTAATGGAAACGAGATGAATACGTCAAAATATAAAATAAATAAAGCGAGCTCAAATGTTTACAAAATTATAATATTCGTATTGTTTTTTTCTATTTTTTTTAGCTCGGGGATAGCAGAAGAGAAACAAATTAAAAAATACGTTCTTATCTCAGAAGGCAAGTTGAATGTAAGAGAAAAGCCAAAAGATGGAAAAGTCTTGTTTCAACTGGAAAAAGGGGAATCCGTTTTTGTAAAAGAAAATTCAAGTTCTGATGGTTGGGTAGAAATACTTACAAAATCAGGAACGAAGGGGTTTGTATCTACGGAATTTTTAAGTAAAAAATCTCCGGAAGAATTGGAAAATGCAAAACTTTTTGGCTCGGTTCATACGGATACACAAGGTTCTAGATTTCGATCTTTGGCGATTCGGACGAATGACGGATGGGTTCCCGCAGGGCCGGGAGAATACGGAGAATACGAAGCGGAAACCCTCTATTTAGAAAAAAAGATTCTTAAAACAAAGGAGAAGGGTATCGTATACGAACAAATAAACGTCGCTGGAGAATTTATCCCTGAAAAAAACGATAAAGCCGGTTGTGCTGAAGGATATGATGTATTAAAAGGGAATTTAAATTCCTATAAAAAAATTAATACTTTAAAATATTCTATATTTGGAATATTTGGTTCTAAAATAAGCGATCAGGTCCGTTCGGAAAAATTTATTCCTTCTGAAAAAATTTCTAAAGTTCTGGAATCGACGGAAAATTCGTTTTTTAAAAAACAACATCCTAAGTCGGAAGAGTTGAAGTTTTTGAAACAAGGGAATTTGTATAGGATCGTTTCTCCAAAAAAAGAATACGTTGTAGTTCGATATTCTATCCAAATCAAAGCGGAAGAAAAATCATATCATACTTCTATTTACGAATTAGAAAACGAAAGTCTGGGAAAAAAGATATTCGAAAAATTTGAAGTGTTGCACAACGGGCAGGCCTTTTATGGTGGGAAGTATCATTTTATAGATGCTTTTGACTTGGACGAAGACGGAGCTCCGATTTTGATTTGGCATCACAATGGATATGATGGTTTTGTAAACGAGTTCTCTAAAGTTAAAAATGATAAGGTTGAACCTATGTTTTTAACGGGCGGGGATGCTTGTTAGATTTTGTGTAAAGGGAACGTTGATAAAATCTAAATATGATAATCTTCTTAATAAATTTTTGTATGAAACCTTCGTTTGACTACTATCATTCAATGAAAAATTTATTTTATAAAAGTTCTACAAAATATATTAATGAACCAGTATTTTCAGAATCTATTTTAGAAAAGATATACATTGGTTTAAGAATCAATTAGGTTAACTATAACCATATG
Organism: Leptospira interrogans; assembly: GCF_900156205.1. Taxonomy (GTDB): domain Bacteria; phylum Spirochaetota; class Leptospiria; order Leptospirales; family Leptospiraceae; genus Leptospira; species Leptospira interrogans. The sequence goes on along the minus strand of NZ_FTNA01000032.1, from coordinate 29,074 downwards.
GTAACCGTAAATGTTCCATTAGATACCGGGGCTGAATACGAGGTAATAAAACCATTTGATACATTTCAACAACATAGAAGATATACCTATGTCGGATTTATAAGTTTTTACGATGATAGAACGATTGCAGGTTATGAACTTTTTTTTTATCATGCTGAAAATGATAAATTACACGCTTGCCGGATTTCTATAAATCAAATTCAAAAAGAGCCCATTACGTTTTTTAAACGAGTAGGTGGATGGGAAAGGCCCGCGCCAAATTCGATCCCACCGATCGATCTAAGTCAATTGGATTTGTCCCAAGTAAAAAAACTATTTCAACTTTATATTCCTTATTTTAAATCTTTGATCGAAGGAGAAAAATGGATTCGGAATTGGTATGAATGGTGGGCTGAAAACGAAAAATTGTTCGAAACGGTTTTGACTCGAAGTGAATACTTACGCTGGAAACACTTTCCGATTCAGGAGATAGAAAAGTTTTTGAAGGAATCAAGTGTTCTTTTCCGTAGAAGTTATCAATATGTTTGGTTGGACGGTAATTGTATGGAGTTCTATCTAAATATGTAGGTCACGTCTTTATACAATTTTTATTTTATCATGATAATGTAGTGCTGTGAATTTTAGTAAAAAATTGTTTTTTAGACGAACTCGTGAGACTTACTTACTCTATAAAGTATATTGAATTTAAGCGTAATTTTTGGTTTTAAGCTAATTTTCGCTTAAAGCCATTTCAAAAATACTTTACAGTGTGTCCCAAAATCTGCCGAGCGATTCATAAAGAGCGTTGTGTTTTCTACTTTATCGGAAAGACCAAGTTGCAAGAACCTGTTCCTGCGCTGCGACCATAGAGAGCAGTGGGCATTGAGTTTTTTTTGGGGACAGGTTCTTATATTTTTTAAAGATTATTAGAGTTGTTGAAAAATTCTATAGTGGAGTTTAACAAAACTACTTCAATCGACAGTTTCCATACAACGGAAATCGATGGCGAATTAATTTTTCAACAACTCTATTCTAATCTATTTTTGAGACAGCCTCTAGTAAAGTTATAAAAGCCTTCTCATCTTGGATACGATGAACGATTTAATCTTCGTCTTCTTCTTCATTTTCTTCCTCGAGTTTGCCAAAAACTAGACCTTCTGGGTCCATAGAACAAGCCCAACCGTCGTGTTCACATACATACACTTTAAAGTTTTTTACGGTTTTTAATTTTTTAAAAGACTTATCTTTTACTGCAAGAGAAACGGCACGTCCCATCGTTCTAGCCACTAAATTCCAAATATAATTTTTAAGTAGCCTATATCCTTTGTCTTGATAACCTAACGAGTCGTAGGCGTCGGCCATAATTTTTCCAGGCTCGTGTAAAGAAAATCCTCCTAAGGTTGGTCCTTCTTCGAAGTATTCGTCTTCATCTCCGACGCCAAAATAAAATTCGCTGCAATCGATTCCATATTCTCTAAAGTTTTGATTACTACATTCCGCTACAAAACCGATTAGTCTTTCTTCTTCGTCTTCCATTTCTTCTTTTGCGCTTTCAAACGCTTCCACAACATTATGAAATAATTGTTTTTCGTATTCGTCCCAAGGAAGTGCGGATAATTTTTCTAAAAACGGAGCTAATTCAGGTAACTGAGAAACTGCAGTTTTTAATTCTTCTACGGTTTCTTCAATTTCTTCTCTGGCTCTACCTTTTGGTGGAGCGGGAGCGTTTGCTTCTATATAACCTTTTTTTAATTTTTCAGAGAGAAGTTTTTTTGCTTCTTTAAGACAGGTTTCTTCGTCGTCAAAGGTTTTAGTTTGTACTTGACCAGAAGAACCGGTTTTTCCGTAGGTTACTGTAAATGAATCTTCGGAAACTTCTATCTGCCAGAATTTATCTGATTTATCGTCTTGGAAGGTTAAGTAGTGTTTCATGATTTTTCCTATTAAAGATGAACGAATATTTATATACTTGTTATCTTTTAAGTGAGACTTATTTTAATCTAAAAAAAATGAATCATGATTTGTTCTTTCCAAATTTCTCACAAAGATTTTTTATTTGAACTGAATTTTCTAAACCTATGGGTTCGTATTCTAAATTGAATTCCATAGATCGATCCGAAAAGTAATCGAGGTAAAATATTACCAACGGCTCAAAATTTCCATTTTTGTAATAGGATTTCGATCTCCTCTGGGATCGATAACTGTATCCGCATCCACTTCTACTGACTTTGGAATTCCTTGTTCGGCGATACACAGATCGATATTATTATCATTGTCGTCTATGTCTGCGATTTTAAACGGAGATACTGTAAAGGTTTCACTTCCGGAGATCATTTCGATTTTGAATTTTTTCAGCTCTCTATCACCTAACTCTTGACCATCGATTGCTCGAACACCTCCGGCCCACACGGTTCTTACTACTACCGTTGTTTCAAGTAGTGGGCAATCTGCACCGTGTACAGAAGTGTTATAAGGATATGAATCTTCGAATCTAAAATATTCTGCATAACTGATAAAAGGCCCAGCGGTTAAAGGAGTGACTTGGATTTTTTGTCCGATTAAATTTTGCCCATCTCGGCTTTTGAGTTCCCCTACGATGACTACTTCGTTAGGTTCGTTATCTGGGTGATCGCCAAATTGACCGATCAACAAAATGGTACGCAATTCGAACTGCTCTAACGAAGGTACGAATGTGGCGAATAGGGGATAAAAAATTTCTCCTTTTTTAGTAGTGATCTGAAAGTCAGAAAGGTCTACCGTCGTAGGATCGATCTCGTGCGAGAAAACGAGTGGCATTCCATCCTTTCCGGGTGCGTTTCTCCACAGTAAAAACGAGCGCCATGGTAAAGAGTTATCTAAACCGAAAAAAGCCGAAATCAATTTTGCTTCGCGATTTTTCTCAATTTGCGGCACGTTTGAGGATAACTGGTAATTCGGGATCGAAACGCAGTAGTTCAAAAGTAAAATGACGGCAACGAAGGTGATTCTTTTTTTCATAAGCAACTCAGTTTTTAAACGATTTGATTTCCATTTTTTACAAAGTGATAGGGGTTGTTTTGTTCGGATTTGAATGAACAAGTTAATTTCGAATTCCATTAGAATGTTTGCATACTTTAAACGATCTTCGAATTCTGCAATTCGTTTTTCTTTAAGAAAAACGGATGGGGGATCTGTTTCCTAATTTAACGTAAGTTCGGTATGAGAAAGAATTTTCTAAAAGTATGAGTTCTTACAATTTTAGGATTTGTTCGTGAAGTCTTGATTTGTGAGAGTTTCCACATTTTAGGAATCGATCTGTAAAGTTTAGATTCCAACTTTTTTCAAAAAAGTGAACCATAGTAGAATTCACCTTAAAATATAAATTTGTGAGAGTTCCCACAGATTAAGTCGTATTATAAATTTTAAAACATTCATTTTTTATAATTTGAGTTCGGAAGTTCCAAATTTATTTTCTATGGAAAAATCAGATTTTATAAAACGATTTTCTTAGACCGAACCTATGTTCATTTCAATGAAATGGTTTTTAGTTCGTTTTAAAATTATCAAGGAGAAATATATTTCTTTTTTGTTTTATATCAAATCTCCACCAGTTCAATAAACATTTCGGACTGATAAAAAATAAAACTGCGGAATTTTACTTTCTTTTAAATTTTATTTAAGAATCAATGGTCTTCAAAAAGAAACAGAAGTAATTTCATAAATGGATTTATGAAATGTAGTAAAAACAACCGATCTAAAAAAGAATTTAGATTAAAAAGAAAATAAAACAGAAATATGGATACAGCCGCATTATTCAAAGCGATTCGAGAGAAAAATTTAGCTGTAGTAAAAAAACTTTTAGACGAAGGTTGTGATCCTTCTTGTTACCAAAAAGATGTATATAACAATGCTCTGAGTCTTGCCGCTTATATGAGACAACCAGAAATGGTAGAGTATCTTATTCAAAAAGGAGCTCGTGTTAACGATAGAACTAAAGGAGAACGTATTGCCTTGCATAATGCGGTTTGGCAATACGATAAACGTTCTGTAGAACTTCTTTTGGAAGCTGGATCGGACATTCACGCAGCCGATCAATCTAACTGGACTCCAATTTGGCTTGCGTCTAAATGGGAACCTTTTATCTCCCTCATAGAACAAGGCGCTTTTGTAGAAGGTAGAGATAAAGAAGGAAAAACTTTACTCAATAAAATAGCTTTAGCAACTGCATCTTTTAGTCAAGAAGACGGAATGAAAATGCTGACTAAACTTGTAGAGTTAGGTTTAAGAGTTTCTGATGAAAAACCGGACTCCTATGGAGAAACTCTATTGATGAAAACGATAGAAGATACTCCATATAGAAACAAAAATCAGATTGCTTATTGGTTGATCGAACAGGGGATGGATCCTTTGCACGTAAGTCATGCCGGATGTACTGCGCTCCATTATGCGTGTAAATCCGGAGATTTGGATATGGTTAGGACGTTAGTCTCTCTTGGAGCGGATATAAATGCAGTCATAACTCAAGACGGATCTGGTTTTGAAGCGGGTATGAGTCCGCTTGATTCTGTAACGAAATACGGCTCCAAGCGTAAAGCCATTCTCGCGGAACTGAAAAAGAACGGAGCAAGTAAGAAGCCGACTATGGATTTAGAAATAGAGGATAATGTAATACGACTGAAAGGTAAGGATCGTAGAACGATTTTAGAAAATATGTTGGAGATAACAAAAAACCTGCAAGAAAACGTATTTTCGCATCCCGATTACGAAAGTCCGGATCACTGGCTTGAATGGGAATTGCCTGGAGAAGAAATAGACGAAGCGGACTTCTTTTTAAAATGTATAAACAAACCGGAATTACGCCTACTTGTTGCGCGTTATGTGTCACAGATACTGATCGCGAATGAAAAAGAAGGAGACACGATTTATGTGCATGAAGAGTTAGAGGCGGGAGGATATGCCATGCAGGCGCTCGTTTCGACCGGGGAAGTGGAATATTTGGAATTACTTAAGAAATGCATTCTTTCGATTGATATTGATCATACGGTTCATTTGCACGAACTTATGGATGTAGCACGCTCTAAATATTCTCAGGAACAACTCGCTCCGATAGAAAACACATTGGATGAATTAGGGTTGGCTCGTTAGCTCGTTTTTAATTTTGTAGGATCTGACTTGTAGTATGTGTACCGAACGGTTTTTCGTTTTATCGTTCGATCTACATATTACAAAAAAAAATTATTCCCCGAATAAGATTTGTGTCAAATCCATAAACCGGTAAGTTTTCCCAAAAAGAAACGAGCAAAAACTTCAAAAAAGTAGAATATTCAAGAAAGATAAAGTACTACTTTTGAATTGATTTCTTTCATCTTGGTTTCTACACTTTCTGGGTTTTGTGCAATTGGATTGTTTCCGATTTTTAATTCTCTCAATGCTGTCATTTCCGAAAGAAATTCGGGTAATTCTGAAATCTGGTTTCCGCTCAAAGATACGTCTTTAAGTTTTTTCAGCTCCTTTAAAATCTCAGGAATTTGAATAAACTGATTATTTTTTAAATATATGTTTTTTAAAGATTCTAATTGCGAAATGGATTTAGGAAGATTAGATAGCCGATTGTTGCTTAATGCAAGAGTTTCCAATTTTTGAAAGTTTTTAAATAGATCGTCAGGTAGTTCTTTAAGTAAATTGTCATCTAAACCCAAAGATTTTAGATTTGGAAATTGAGTTAGTCCTTCTGGTATTTGAGTCAATTGGTTATTGCTCAGACTCAAATTGGTTACTGATTCGAGTGTAATTCCTATATTAGGAAAACTTGAAATTTTATTTTTAGTCGTATCTATCCGAGTTAGATTTTTTAAATTAAAAATTTCCGGTGAAATTGTTTCTAATTCGTTGCCCCAAATTAAAAGTTCATTCAATTTAGGAAAACGACAAATTCCATCCAAAGAAGTGAGTCGATTATCAAAAAGACCAAGTTCTATGATTTCGCTGAATTCCTTAGTTAAATTGGAAATTTGAGTGATTTTGTTGCCGGATAAATTTAAATTTCGAAGAAATTTTAGATCTGCTAATCGATCTGGTAACTCTGTCAATTGGTTGTCCATAAAGAGTAGCTTTTTTAATTGCGGAAGTTGGAATACGAATTCTGGAATTGTGGTTAAGGAGTTAGCGTTTAGGCAAAGTAGTTCTAATTGCGAAGAATTGAATATACTAATTTTATTTTCTATAGATAGGTTGCTATTTGTGAGATACAAAGATTTAAGAGACGGAAGATTTAGTAAAAAATCGGGGAACTCGGATAATTTTGCACCTTTTATGGAAATACTTTGGATATTTTTTAATTCACTTAAACTTTGGAGAGAAATTATATTTTCGCAATTGGAAATATTGAAATTTTTTAAATTTTCAAAAAGATTTATATCGGTAAGATCTATTTCTGAAACATTAGAAATGATTAAAGATTGCTCCCCGCTTAAAAAATATTTAAATAGAGAAGATTTTGAGATTTTGAGTATGGAGTATAAATTTTTTTGTTCCTTTGCGTTCGAATCGAAAAATACAGAAGCGTCTTCATCGTGGTAATAGGAGAACATTAGAAAATACGGTTGTTGTTTTGGGATTTGTTTAAAAACTTCTGCTTTTAAAGTTTGTATAATTACTTCCTGCGTTAGTTTACACAGTATGTCTTTTATCAGAGAAAAGTCTTCGTCTTCCAATACTTCCCGGATTTTTTCTGGTTTCTGTTTGAGTTGATTTTTAATAAAATTAGAAAAATCGACTACAGGGACGTTTCGAATTGCACCTTCTTCCATAGAATTTTTAGGATCGTTACTTTCTAAATCATAGTCAAATTCTATACAATAATCCGTACTTGCGTCGTCCCATCTTATATCAAAAATTCCTATTGGAGATTTTTCTTTTTGATTTAGTTCTTCCCAATATTTATAAACGGAATCGAAAATGTCTCCCGCTAGATTTTCCCAATCTGTATTTTTAAGTATTTTAGAATATTTTGAAGAAGAAATATCTTGGATTCTAACTTTTAAAAATTGATGAAATGTTTCCGAAGTCAAAGAGGCTGGTTTGTCTATTTTTGATTTTGTTTGAGAAACAGAAGTTTCTGTGGAAGTTGAGTTTTTTTTCTTAGAAGAATCGGAACTTGTAGAAGAAATAGGTGGATCTGTTTCTACATAACCTTTTTTTAATTTTTCAGAGAGAAGTTTTTTTGCTTCTTTAAGACAGATTTCCTTATCGTCAAAGGTTTTAATCTGTGTTTGTCCAGAAGTGCCAGTTTTTCCGTAGGTTACTGTAAATGAATTTTCGGAAACTTCTATTTGCCAGAATTTATCTGACTTATCGTCTTGGAAGGTTAGGTAGTGTTTCATATTTTTCCTGGTTGGGTAGGAGATTATCTCAAAAATGATTCAGTATTTTAAAACGACTTTAGTAAATAAAATATTTTTCAGATTATTGTTATATATAGAATGCAATATAATTGGGACATTTTTAGAATAAATTTTTTTAATAGGATTAAGCTTCTTAGATCAACTTATTGTTCGTATTTGAGCTTATTTCAAAACCTCAAAAAATTTTACGCGATCATTCTTTAAAAGTTTTTAATCAAACGCACTCGTTCCTACAAGTTAGGTTGTATTTGGCAATTTGCGAACTTTTGAGTAGTTCTTAATCTCATTAAATTTCGTGGTAGTTCCCACATTTTTGACTGGTTTTCATATTTCAGTCGTTTTTTATAAGGTAACCAAATATTCACCCTTCATTTTGTACTTTTTAGAATTTAATTTTACGTGAGTTCTAAGTAAAGAACCCATGATTCTGAAAAAAGTTGGAATCTGAACTTTACAGATTGATTTAAATGTGGGAACTCTCACAAATCACGATTTTACGAACAAATTTTAAAATTGTAGGAACTCATACCTTTAGGAAATTTTTACCCGCACGAACTCAAGTCAAAACGGGATTTGAATTTTGATGATGGTCGCAAAACGGCGGTTTTGTGTAAAAATTTGATTGGGCGATGATTCTTTTTGTATTTATAATAGTTCCCACAATTTTCAACGTTTAACTGATAAATCCACGATTTGTGAGAGTTCCCACATCTATTTTTTATGAAAAAATTGACCTAGGATAAAACGGATTCTTACGTCTTGTTCACGTTTTTTAGCCCCAAAAGTTCGATACTTCTCTTTAAAATTAGTTTTTTGATTCGTTTTTGTTTTATATTATAACTTGAATTGTTTTGGTTGTCCCAGTTTGTGATCAGGATTCGTTTATTTAGATAACAAAAATGCCTGAGGTATTTTTGAGGAGATTCAAATGAAAGAATTCTTACAAAAGACGAAGAGAGGGGCGAGCGTTCTCCTGATAATGTATGTGATTTGGAATTGTGGAGGAGAAAAACAAAATGATTCTTCCTCTTTGTTAATGCTTTTGGGACCTGAGCAGTCTTTGCAGACTGAGACTTATTCTATGACTTCAGGCCAAAATATAGGTGTAAATCAAAATCAACCAGAACTCAATCCTGGATCTGAAGAAGTAGTCGGTTACAGTAATTCTTCGGAACCCGATCTTATGGTTTATGTTTATTTCCCTGGCTCAAGACAAATGAAACCGGGAGAAGACATCTCTCGCAAACTAAGCCTTCAAGTTGCTAATTTTGGTGGAAGTTTGGTGGCTGGAAATCGTCCCGATCAGGAAGGTTATATGGTAGATTTGATTCTTTCTAAAGATAAAGAGGTGCCCGAAGGTTATGCTTCTTATTCTTCCGATTTTCAAGAAGACGTTTTGTTAGGCGGTGGAAGAATTAGTAATACTCCGGACCTGGTTTCAGGTGCTCTCAAATATGTAAGCGAAGGATCTAATATTCTTCCTAAAAACATACCAACTGGAGATTATTATCTTTGTGCGAGAGTCGATATAGGATCTAAAATTGCAGAATCGAATGAAAGTAATAATACAAATTGTTTTCCAATTTCGATTCAAATGGAAGAGGCTCTTCCTGATTTAATTATCCCACGCGCTTCTGTTTATCCTAGTGGAATGAAATGTAGAGCTCATAAACCGATGATGTTTATCACTGCTGAAATCAAGAATATAGGACAAGGTCCAAGCCCGGTGATGTCAAATGTAGGTATCATCAACGCATTAGAACCGGATGGAATTCGTGGAAATGGAATTGGATACGAATCTGTAATCCAACCTGGAGAAACCGTCACGGTTACATTTCCAATTTATTTTCCAATTAACGAATCTCTCGAAGTGGATACTTCTTTGGTTGAAAAGAAACATACATTTGACCTGAGATTAAATCGTGGAAATTGGCTGCCAGAATCGAATGTGCAAAACAACGCATATACTAGAAAACCATTAGAACTTACGATTCCAGAAGGTTATTGTAAAAGTCATTCTGATTGATATTTAACCCTTTGAAAAATTGAATTTGAAATATCCTCTTCGTCGGGCTGGTTACAGCCCGGCGGAAATAAATCTTCACTCGTAAATTAGAAAATAAATATATTCTAAAAATTTTAAGTACTAAAGAAAACAAACGGCAGTTGAGTGTCCTTCGCTAATTTTTAGTGTTTTTAAAATAGGATGGTAATAGCTTGGGCTGTCGGGGTGAAACTACTATTTGCCAAAATGGATCCGGTTGATTGTCTTTAAACGTAAATTATTGTTTTCTTAAATGCTCAATAAAATTATAGCCATTTTATAATAAAGTTCGATACGAATCAGCCTTATACTTTCCAGTTTGGCTGCAAAATTTTATAGATTACGCATGAAGTCTCATCGTATATTTTTCTCTAAGCATAATCTGTAAGATTATTCTTTCGTTCGATTTTAAGAAAAATTTGTTAATCTAACGTGAGTTCGGCGTAAGAAAATTTGGGCAATCGCTCGCAGATTTCATAGCTAAAATGGCTCGCGACTGCGCTTTTCGCGAAAATTCCTTCGGAATTTCTCAAACTCAATGTTGCTCTCTATCATCACCAACCCCACAAGTTGAATAGGATTTTAGAATCAAAATGAACTCAACAGAACGGGCTTTCTATGGATCGCAGCATAATAATCGCTTTCGCATTTGTTATATCGAATTCACGTTAATCTAGTAAATTTCCCATTTCTAGGAAAGAAACATTTGTAAATGAATTGAGTTCGATGAGTCGTTTCATTTTTTCCGTACAAAATATCCACCCGGGAAATTCTAAAATTCCGAAGATGTTTGATCCATGTAGATCATTCTTATGTACGAAAATTCCTTTTCTTGGAATTCGTGAAATTTTAACTTTTTTTAATTCTATTGTTTGTGAATCCCGTAATGATTCATTTTTTTCTATTCCATTGACTTTATAATAAAACCCATCTTCATCTTGAATCTGATCTACCGTAGAATATTGTATGTTAAAATGAACCCAAGTAGTAACCCAAAGATCGAACAATCTAGGTCCTCGGTAGGGCATATTGACATATTTGATCCTTTTGCGTTTTAAGTTGTTTTCCAAAATCTCCACGGGTGCCGGTCCAAAACCTAGGATTTTTTCCGAATAAAAAAAATCACAGACTCTTTCGGTGATGATAATATTATCGTCGAACCCCGGCCAAGTAAAATCCCCAATCAAATCGGAGCCAGGCTGCCAAATAAAGACAAGAGGTTTAATTCGTTTAGAATCTTGTGGTTCCGGGTATTCATAGTTAATTCTGCTTGCTTTCGCATAAAGATCATTAAACGGTTCTGTAAAGCGGTATAATTTCTCAGAATACATCTAATATTATAAATTATTTAACTGATTGTTTTAAGGAGAATATAGTAGAAACTTCGGAGTTAATATAATAGAGTTGTTGAAAAATTAATTCTCCATTTGTGTCCGTTGCATTGAAATGGATCATTGAAACAGTTTTGCTAATATCTATTATAGAGTTTTCAACAAATCTATTATTTTCTAACTTAGAATGACCGATTCCTACTTGGTGTAATTTGTTTTGATTGATTGTTTCGTTTTTAATTACGGATAACGTATATTGTATTGGAACGATCTGTTGTTTTTAAGGGATTCATTTTTTATATTCGTATTACCGGATAGATTTTTTATTTTTTGATTTCTATAAAATTAAACAATGTAAATTTTTATTGTAAAGTTCTATTTCAACACAAATATTTGAGTACTTAATTATATAGTTTGAATAATAAAATCCTATTTCAAAAAAAGAAAAAACAGATTGAAATTGATACAATAGAGTTATTGAGAAATTCCTTATCTACTATTGCTGATCTCTATAAAATGGAGTACCGTTAATTTTATCACAAAACACTGATTCCATGCAAAATATTAGGTACTTTATTATATAGTTATGAGTAGGAAAACAGAATTATCTGTTTTTTTAATGAAAAAGAAACGGGAGAAAATTAATTTTTTAATAACTTGAATGAAAAAATAATCATTTGAGGTTTTCTGTTTTATCGGACTTTCATTTTGGATAAAATTAAAATTTTGGAAACATCAATCTTTTAATTTCAAGAACTTTGTAAAAGATGGATTTGTTTTAGATGCTTTCGTTTTGGGTAAGAGTGGGTTTTTGAGAGTTTATTTCGGATTTTAAAATTTCAGGATAATTTTTTAAATTTCATCCTCGAGGTTTGTGTCTTTTATTCAGAGCTATCTAATAAAGTATCAAACGCCACTTTGTGATAAACATTTAGGTATTCAATTTTGTTGGAATGAGTAAAGTTATGATTATAGCGTGGTTTACTTTGAGGTTTTTCTGATTGCTTGTCTAAGAATTGAATAAAAGTTGGAAAGAGGTATGAACAGCATTGCGGAAGTTCAGAAAGAAATTATATCCGAATTTTCGGAATGTACAGATTGGCAAGAAAGGTATCAGCTCCTAATTGAAATGGGGGATCAACTTGGATCGATTTCCGATTCTGAAAAAACTATAGAACGTTTAGTTCCAGGTTGTCAGTCTAGAGTTTGGATCGTATCCGAAGAAAAGAACGGTAAGATAAATTTTCAAGCAGATAGTGATTCTGCAATTACACGTGGGATGATTGCTCTTCTGATTCGAGTATTTTCAGGACGCACACGAGATGAAATTAAAAACGCTTCTCTTGAGTTTTTAAAAGAGATTGGTTTAGACAAACATCTATCTATGTCCAGGAGAAACGGTCTTTATTCTATGGTAAATATTTTGAGGAATAGTTGAACAGAAGAAGAACTTTGCTTAACAATTTAAAACTTTCGCGATCGTCGAGGTGTTGCAAGTTTCTGTATTCGCTTAACAAATTTCGGACCGTCTAAGTCCGAAGATTGATGTTTAAGTTCAACCTAAAAGAACTGCTCCCAGTCCTATCATAAAGAAGAATACGCCAATCACAAAGGGAATCGTTCTGAGTTCCCAATCGTTCACCGGCGATAGCCATTGTCCAATGCCTAGAATAAAACTTCCCAGTCCGATTCCAATAAACACAGTGCCGATCGGTTTTACGATCGTTCCGGATATAAAAAAGAAGATAAAAAATAATACGAACGAAGAGAGCATAACGATATTGCCGCTCTTAGTAAAATGTCGCTCCATCGTTATACGCGTATAAGAAGCAAGAATCGTTTGAATTTTTATCGTATCATCTTTTGTTCCCCGGATTTTACCGCCGATAAAAAAGATTCCGATAGAAAGCAGGAAAAGAGTAATCAGCGAAAGCGCCCACGTTAGGCCCCATGTATTCTGAAAATCTGTTATAAATCCTTGATTCGGATCCGATGGTTTGTAGGTGACGTCGATGGCATCATGGATTTGCCATTTTTTTCTATTGCTGCCTAAACCTCGAATGGTATATTTTTTTCCATCGGGAGTAGAAAATCGAACTAATGGAGAATAGTTTATTCGGTGGGACTTTACTTCTCTTTCTTCTGTATAATCGATCAGAATTCCTTTCGCTGTGACGGCATCTTTTAGTTCGTTGTATCGATTTATTCCGATCTGGATCGTTAGAATCAATCCGCCGATACTGAGGATGAAACCACCGATTCCCATTCCCCATTCTAAACCTTTAAACTTGCCCACGATCAAACCTGTGAGAATTCCAAACAAAACGAATAGACATATAAAAACGAGCATATGTTATAGTTCCTCCGAATTTTTTAGAATCAAATCAAAAAATTATCAGCTTAAAAGTTTAAATTACTTCTGGTTTGTCTGATAATTCGTTTGGATTTTGTTCTACAGAAGGAAAATATTTTTGAAGGAGAAGTGTAAATTCCTCAATTGCAAAAAGAATACTTTCTAGGTAATGCCCCTCTCTGAATCCGGCTTCCATTCGTTGACAAATTTCGTCTAACTTTCCTTGACCTATTTTTTTATAAATTCCTCGATCCGCTAGTAGTTCGATCTTACGGTCTATCAATTGAATATATATTAAAATTCCTGTATTTTCTTCCGTGTCCCAAATTCTTTTTTGTGAAAATAATTCTTCGGCTCTTTGTTTTGTAGTAAGTCCTTCGATTATTCTGAAAATCGAAAGACCACTTTCTAAAATGACTTTGATTTCACCTTTATGGAGAATTTCCGATTTGGAAACCGCAGATTCTATTTTTTCTAAATCTTCTGTGCTAAAATATTTTTTAAAACGATAGGACTTGGGTTTACTTTGTGAAAAATAGAAAAAGGACAGAACGGATTCTAAGGTATGATTCCAAATTCTTAGAATGGTGGCTTTTTTGTTTGTATATTGATTTATCATAATATTAAATATTCTTTACCAACTTCCCGAAGCCCCTCCGCCCCCCGAACTACCTCCACCACCACTCCAGGAACTTCCTCCGCTTGAACTTGAACCGCTACTTCCCCAAGAGGAACGGGAAGAAGAACCGGAGGATGAAGTTCCGGTGCCGAATAGAATGTAATCCCAAAAAGATTTCCGTCGTATTTTATCTCTTAGATATCCCATGATTAAAAAGAAAAGAATTAATGGGATTCCTAATATCATAGATTCTGATATAAGTCCTCTAAAAATTCCGAATCCTACTAATCCAATTGTGCTAACGATTCCCAATATAATAAAGACGGCGATTATAATATAATCCCAAAAAGATTTCCGTTGTATTTTTTTTCTTAGATACCCTGTCATTAAAAAGAAAAAGATCAATAAAATTAAAATACTAATTCCTAATATTGTAGATTCTGATATGAGTCCTCTAAAAATTCCGAATCCTATCAATCCAATTGTACTAACGATTCCTAATATAATAAAAACGGCGATTATAATATAATCCCAATTTGTGGGCGTTATAAAAGATTTTCGTCGTATTCGTATTTTCTTTCTTAAATGCGATGCCATTAAAAAGAAAAAGATCAATGGAAAGAAAATGATAACTAACAATATTATGGATTCTAACATTAGTATTAAAAAAAATCCGCCACCTATCAATACAATTGTACCAAAGATTCCAGATGTAATAAAGATGGTGATTATAAGAATGACCAATATAAGAGAGGGAAAGATATACATTGAATATTTATTGATTACTTCAAAAAATTTTGGAATTTTATTTGTTTCCGGTAATTCCTCTCCGTCGATTTTCAAAATGAGCGTGTCGATTCCGTCTGAAACTCCTTGGAAGTAATCTCCGTTTTTAAAATGAGGAATCATAAATTCTTCTATGATTCTTTTTGCAATTGCGTCGGGTATAGTTCCTTCCAGTCCGTAACCAACTTCTATTTTCGTTTTATGGTCTTGGATTGCTACTACGATTAGTATTCCATCGTCGATTCCTTTACGACCTAATTTAGTTTTTTCGAATACTTTGAGTGCGTATTCTTCTATGCTCCATTCACCCGTAGAACCTACGATCAATACTGCGATTTGACTTCCTTTTTTTGTTTCAAATGAAATTAATCTGTTTGTGAGTTGAACCTTTTGTTCTTTTGTTAGAGTGAAAGTCGCATCCGTAACCGGAGAGTGTAGTAGGGGAATGATTTGATCTTCTGCTTTCCATTCTTCTATGATAAAAGTGGAATGTGAATTTCCAATTTTTAAATGAATTCCTGCTGTACATACTAAAAGACATACAGAGAATAAAATTTTTATAGTTACCGATTGGATCATTCGAGCTTTTAAAAGATTCATTTTTTATGCTGTTATATTTGATTGAGATGAATCATCTAGATTCAATTTTGATGATAGGTTTTATTAAACATTCTATTTGAGATAAAATAGAATTTAAATTTTCTTGTGTTTTAAAAAAGTAGAAAGTGAAAGTAGGTAAGTGCTTAAGAATATTCAATTTTTTTAAAATTTAACTTCAGGCGGTTTAGAAATTTCTTTTTCGTTTTCTACACTAAAAGAAGGTTTGGTTTCGAATCCGAAAAACTTTGCAGTTAAATTATTTGGAAATTTTCGAATTGTAACGTTGTATTTTTGTACCGCTTGAATATATCTGTTTCTGGCTACGGTAATTCTGTTTTCGGTTCCTTCTAGTTGAGCTTGTAGATCTCTAAAGTTTTCGTTGGATTTTAATTCGGGATAATTTTCTGCAATTACAAGTAGTTTAGAAAGTGCGGAAGTCATCTGTGCTTGCGCTTGTGAATATTTTTTAAAAAGTTCGGGATTATTTAAAGTTTTTTCATCTGCTTGAATGGAACCTACTCCCGCTCTGGCTTTTGTTACTGCGATCAATACTTTTTCTTCTTGGGTTGCATAACCTTTTACTGTGTTAACCAGATTTGGAATTAGATCCGATCTCCTCTGGTATTGATTGAGTATTTCCGCCCAAGATGCGTTGATCGCCTCATCTTCTTCTTGAATTGTATTATAACCGCAATTGGAGAAAACCAAAAGAGTCAGAGTCGTTATCAAAAACAATTTGAAATCAATTTTAGTTTTCAAAAAATTTCTTTCTCCTAATCAGGATGGATTTTTTTTATTTTTATACTAAGACGTAAATCAAATTTTTTAAAACGGAAAATCTTCTTCTATATCCGTAAAATCGTTTCCGTCTGTTACTGTTATGACTGAACTTCCTTCTGATTTTTTTTCAAGATTTGGTTCAGAAAGACTTAGAGAAAGATAATTCTTTCCAGTTGCTGACTTGCGAATCCATCCGGCAAGTCGATACGTTTTGCCTTCGAGAAGCACCTTACCGGTGTAATCTGGTTGAGTTTCTTTTTCTTTAGCTGCGTTGCTAAAGAGACTTCCTTTTTTTTCTTTGAGTGTGTATTCTGCCATTTTTTTATCCTCCTATTGTTTGTTTAGGCCGCTTCTGTTTGGTTTGGAAGTTTTTCTTTTTCTAAGGCTCTTTTGCGGATTTCTTCGATCAGTTGATCAGCGAGTATCTCCGCTAGTATTTCGATTCTTTCGTTCATCCATTCTGTAGTTATGGTTTGCATGTTATTTACCTCTCAATCTGAGTTTGAGAATACTGCTTACCCCGGACAAAAAACATAAGTGAGAGTATTTTTTTTTAATAACGTGAGTTGGGCGTAAAGAATTCATGATTCTGAAAAAAAATTGGAATCTGAACTTTATAGATCGATTTTTTAAATGTGGGAACTCCCACAAGTCTGGGTTTTACAGACTAACTTTGAAACTGTGGGAACTACTACTACGAAAATTTAACGATATTAGAAACTGCTTGTAAACTCGTAAATTACCAAATACGACGTTTGTGTAGGAACTACTGTATTTTATTAAGAACTTGTCCCAAAACTTCAAGATGTGGGACTCACACAAAAATTTAACAATATTAGAATTACTTGAAAGTTCGCAAATTAGCAAATGTGACGGTTTTTGTAGGAACTATTGTGTTTTATTAAAAATTTCTAAAGAACTATCATGTAAATTCTTTAAGGTTTTGGGACAAGTTTTAAAAATTTTAAAAAAATTGCCGTTTAATTAAATTCTTATCAGTTTATGAATTTTTACTTCTGAAACACTCTTGTATGAGTTCCCACATTCTAAGATTTTAAGATAAAACCTGAATTCTATATAGGATTCGGAAATTTTTCGAAATTTTAAAATTAGGTCGTAAGACCGGACCAATAGTAATGATTGCTAATTACTCAAGGAGCGTTGTTCTATAGGTCATTGTGTTCAATTTGAATTATAGTTGTATCCTTTATGCAGAAAAACTTTAAATGTGGGAACTCCCACAAATCTGGGTTTAACAGATTAACTTTGAAACTGTGGGAACTACTACTTTTTCGAGTTCGAAAAAATCTAGTCTAAACTTGGGAATTCTCGCAGATACATTTAGTTTTTTTGAATTAAAGATCCAGGACTTGTAAATTTTCTAAACCCAATCTGAGTTTTAAAAAAAGTTCCAATCGTTTTCTTTCAACACTTCCAACCTGATGTTTCCATTTGACTAGTACTGTTACTTCTTTCGAAGAAGAAAAATCTTGAACGTTTTGGACTAAAAAATCTCCCAAGGAAAACGAATCAACAGAAGGAAACAAAACGTTGATTTCCTTGGCAACGGATTGAGCCAGATGATCCTTATCTTTTAAAATTCTAAGTTCGTTTTCTAAAAGATGAATTTTTTCTTCCTGAATTTTAGAACCGGCTTCGTTTTGAAAAGAAAAACCTGACTGTTGATTTAATTGAGAGCTGTCTCTATAGGATTGAATGACTTTTAATTCCGTATCTTCCAGGCCGTATTTAGGAAGAATCGTTTTTAACTGGGAAAGAACGTCTTCGGACAAGGTTTCTCCGATCATAGTAACTTCTATCTTTTTTTCACCACCTTTCCTAACAATATTAGCAGATAGAATTTTACTTTTTTCGAATGTGAATTGATTTTCGAGATAACTTTTGGCGTTTCGTTTAAAAGCAGAATCGACTACGATGTCGTAGGCAAAGTAAATGCTAGGAAGAATTAAACAAACGGACAATAAATACACATAACGATAAATCTTTTTATCAACGGCCGGGTCCGTATAAACGGTACGCTGAAATTTCAGATAACGTACGAAAATCAAAGTACTGATACCTATAAAAACGCTGTTGATCAAATAGAGATAAAAAGCACCTAAGAAAAATTTAAAATTCCAATTGGCCAATCCATAACCAGCAGTACAAAGAGGTGGCATCAAAGCGGTCGCGATCGCCACTCCTGGAATTGCGTTTGAGATTTTGTCTTTTCTGGAACCGGCTACAATTCCGGTGGCCCCACCTATAAAAGCAATTAACACGTCGTAGATGGTAGGAGAAGTTCTGGCCAGAAGCTCTGATTGAGCGTCAGAAAGAGGTGAAATCAAAAAGTAAAGAGCAGATGTAAAAAGACTTAAGAATGTCATTACCGCAAGATTGCGAAGTGATTTTTTCAAAAGTTCAAAATCATAAATTCCTAAAGCAAGTCCTGCGCCCATAATCGGACCCATCAAAGGAGAAATAAGCATCGCACCAATGATAACTGCGGTGGAATTAATATTGAGACCGATAGAAGCGATAAAAATCGCAAAAATCAAAGTCCATAAAGCAGAGCCAGAAAAATTGACTCCTCGTTTAATCGATTCTATAGTTCCTGTTTCGTCCGTATCGTTTCTGATATGAAGCAAAGGATTTATAAATTCAAACAAGGGAGCCAATAAATCCCAAAAGTTAGGCTCTGGATTATGAGAAGATTTTTTTTGCATAAAATTTTTCTCCTATAAAACTGACGAAGACATTTGACAGATGTTAGATCTTATTTTGATTTCACACAAGATTTTTTAGAATGGAATCGGATCTACAAAGTCTAAAATGTTTTAGTCTGTAAAATCCTAGATTTGTAATAGTTTTACATCCAATTTTTTTATAAGAAAATTACACTGATCAAACTCAAAAATTAAGTCTCTTTTCTTTTTTTAACCGTGTTCCGATAGTAAGAACATGGAATCTAAACCCAAAGAATTTAAACCAACCTGGAATTTGCAAAACGGAAAGATGATTCTCCCTTATGTACTTCTTTTTGCGGGAATCATATTAACTCTTTCTTTGGGTTCTTTCGACGCTGGAGAACGCGGCGTAGAATATAATTTTTTCGGAAGACTTGGATATTATATTTCTTATGGAATGTTTTTTATGTTCGGAGCAGCGTCGTTCTTGCCTGGACTTTTTACAATTGGTTTAGGATCTCTTCGACTTGTTAAAGAAGAATTTGAACTTACGAACAGACTATTTTCTATTCCTGTTTTTTTATTATGTTATACGGTAACCCTTCAAGTAACGGGACACGTTTCAACTATTCCCTTTGCTTCTCAAGGAGGTTTTGTAGGACAATTATTATCTTCTGGTTTAGAATTTGTATTCGGCTCCACCGGAAAAATTTTAATTCATCTAGTATTTTATTTTTACGGTTTAATATTATTGTTAAACGAATCTCCGCTTCATTTTATCGGAAGGATTCTTGGAACCGCTGGTGCAAAATATAAAGAAGGATTTAAATCTGGATTTGGAAAACGGGGAGAAAGCTTAGGTTCACTTTTTCAATCTGCAGTGGAAAAATTTCAAAAAAAAGAATCCGTTCCACCTTGGATTTCCACGAACACAAATGAAAAAAATTCTTTAAATCAATCCTACAGTTTGTCCAATCCACACACACATTCTTACGAACGAAACCTTGGAAACAAACAACCTTCTGAGTTACAAAACACTCTCCATTCTACTTTTGGAAAGGAAGGAAAACTTTCGGACTTTTTGTCTAAAGTGGACACCGGTCCGACGGTAACTTCTAAAAACTCTCGGATTCGTTTTCAAAATCACGGTGCTTTTTCCGGAAACTTTGAGGAACAAGGAAAGGTATTTCGTTTTGAATCGGTTTCTTCTTCCCTTTCTGAAAAAATTAGAGAAGAAAAAAATTTTCAAAAAACGCCTTCTCGTTGGGAGATTCTAGATTTTAGAACTTCTAGTTTTTCTAATATTATTTCTGAAAAAGAGCCTTCAGTTACGTTAGTCGTTCCTTCTGAATCGGAAATAAAAAAAGAATGGAATCAGACTAATCCTATATTACAATCAGAAGAAATACCGGATAAGTTTTTGTTCGAAGAAAAAGAAAAGGTCGAGCAAACAGATTCTGGACTCGAAAACGAATGTTATGAGGAAGAAAGTGTGGATTCTGAAGAGAACCTCTCGGAAGAAGAAACTTTAAGTTCTGAAACTTCTACTGAAAAAGATATTTCTGAAAATTTTAAAACTTCTACAATTTCAAATTCTAAAGAAGTTTCTCCAAACCATACTTCTAATTCTTCTATACACTCTTTAGAAAAATCCGAAGAGAAGTTAGAATTGGGTTTACCTTTTCCTCCAACTACATTGGTTCCAGAGGTAAAATCAAAACGTTCTATCTATCACGTTCCTCTTAAAAGTTTAAAAACGACTACAACAAAAATTCAAGATCCTTTGTTTAAAATTGAAGCAGACAAAGTAGCTCGTAAGATAGAAGAGATCATTCGTCAATATGGTTATGAATCTCAAGTCGTTTCTATGGAAAGAGGACCGATCATTACTCGTTACGAGCTCACTCCACCTTTAGGAGTCAAATTGGGAAGGATTACTTCTCTTTCGGATGAACTTCGTTTATATCTAGCGGTAAAAAATATTCGAATCGTAGCGCCAATTCCGGGTAAGTCTACGATTGGAATTGAAGTTCCCAACAGTATCAGAGAAGACGTATTCTTAGGAGATATTCTTCATCAAAACCTAAGTCTTCGTCCTAAAAAAGATTTATCCATTTTAATCGGAAAAGATATATCCGGTAAGTTAGTCGGAATCGATTTGAATAAACTCCCTCATTTGCTTGTCGCGGGAACTACTGGTTCAGGTAAATCGGTTTGTTTAAATTCTATGATTTCTTCTTTGGTGGTACATCTTTCTCCCGAAGAAGTTCGTTTTATCATGATCGATCCTAAAATGGTGGAACTCACGTTATACGAAGACATTCCTCATTTGTTAATGCCCGTGATCACCGATCCTAAAAAGGCGACTCGCGCATTAGCTTGGGCCATTCAAGAAATGGAAGCAAGGTATCATTCTGTTTCCAAACTCAAGTGTAGAGATTTTAAAACGTATAACGAAAAGGTGGAGCAGGGTGCTCACAGAGACGGATATAAAAAGATGCCTTATATAGTCATTTTTATAGACGAGCTTGCAGATCTGATGATGGTTTCTGGTAAGGATTTAGAGGACGCGATCACTCGGATTACTCAAAAGTCAAGAGCGGTTGGAATTCATTTGATTATGGCAACACAACGTCCTTCTGTGGATGTGATTACAGGTTTGATCAAGGCGAATTGTCCTGCTCGTATGGCGTTTCACGTGGCTCAGAAAACGGATTCTAAAATTATATTAGATCAAAACGGGGCGGAATCTCTATTAGGAAAAGGTGATTTTCTTTATAAGTCTCCGACTGCAGCGGATCTAATTCGAATTCAATCTCCTTATGTATCAGAAGAAGAGATCGAAAAAATTGTAGAAGAAGCGCGTAAATTTGGCAAACCTTCTTACGTAGATTTCAATTTAGATGAAGAAACCGAAAGTTCTGTAGTAGACGAAGGAGACGAGGAACTTTTTGAGCAGGCTTGGGAAATCGTTAGAACCGATCGAAAGGCTTCTGCGAGTTATTTACAAAGAAGAATGCGAATTGGTTATAATAAAGCGGCTCGTTTGATGGAGTTGATGGAAGAAAGAGGTTACGTCAGTCCTCAGATTGGATCTAAAGGAAGAGAAATATTAAAATAACTTGATATTCTAAAGAATCTATGGATCAATCAAATCGTATGCGAATTTTATGATCCTAAAGCCGCTTGAACTTAAGAGCCTGCTCCAAAACCTCAAAGAATTTGTGTGGTAGTTTTTTAGAAATTCTTAATAAAACAACGTGAGTTCCTACAAAAACCGTCACATTTGCGAACTTTCAAGTAATTCTAATATTGTTAAATTTTTGTGTGAGTTCCCACATTTTGTGAAACTTAAGCAAACACCTCCTAAACTCAATGCATCGCTTCTATGGTCGCTCTGCAGGTCCATGTTCTGAAAAAAGTTGGAATCTGGACTTTACAGATCGATTCTTTTAATGTGGGAACTACCACTCATTTTCATTTAGAATTTAGACAATTCTCGCTGGCCTAAGTTTGAGAAATTACATAGATTATCCAAAACAATCTTAGAACTATTACAAAAATCAAATTCTAAAAAAGATAAACGGTTTCTAAGCGACGTAATTTGTGGGAGTTCCTACAATTTATAAAATAGAAGTTTATAACAATTGAATCTGTAGTATTCAAGTGTGGGAACTCATACAAAACTTAGGTTTGTCTGTAAAATGATGTGGGAACTCATACAAATCACGATTTTACAAACAAATTCTAAAATTGTAGGAACTACTACTTTTAGAAAATTTTTTTCTTAAGCCGAATTCACGTTAAAATAGAATTTCAATTTTGATGATGATCGCAAAACGGCAAAAATCTGATTGGATGATGATTTTTTTTATATTTCCTAGTAGTTCCCACAATTTTCAAAGTTTAACTGTAAATTCACGATTTGTGAGAGTTCCCGCATCTATTTTTTTTACGAAAAAATTGACCTAGGATAAAACGGATTTTTTACGCCGTACTCACGTTAACATAATCATTGTTTTTATATTACTCGGAAGTATATAATAAAGCACTCAATTCAATAGTTTACACTTTAATCCGATAGAGTTGTTGAAAAATTAATTCACCATCGGTTTCCGTTGTATGGAAACTGTAGATTGAAGTAGTTTTGTTAAACTCCACTATAAAATTTTTCAACAACTCTATTTTCATTTATTTCGGTTTCATTGAAGTGGGCAATTGAAGCAGATTCGTTCAGATCGACTATTCAATTTTTCAATAACTCTAATATTCAGAGTAAGAAAATCTGATCGAATCTAACGTTGCCGGGCCGCGTATAGTCAATGAATTGTATGAAAGAAACTTAATATAATATCTTTAGTTTCAATTTAGAACGCGATTTGTCGAACGACCTAGAAAACTCAGAGAATGTCTCTTTTAAGGATCATTTAGAGAGTGAGACGCTGAGTTTTTTGAGCGACCAATAGAAACGAGACACTGAGTTTGAGAAAGCGTTTTGCTGAGTTCCCCTGCGCTTCAATCGCTTTTGCATTGGATTCTATCAAATTTACGTGAAATGGCACTTTGGGATAAACATTTAGGTACTCAATTTGATAAAGATGAGTAGTTATATCAAACCTACGTTAAAATAGGCTCAGTAAAATTTTATAAAGTCTAAAAAAAATTGTCCAATCTAAATCGTTGTTTGGAAAAGATTGTCTAATTAAAAATTCAATTTATATTATAAGTAGAACAAGACTATGAGCGATCCTTGGACAGACAGATGGAATGAAAGATATAATAAAGAAGAGTTTGCTTTTGGCGAACAGCCAAATGAATATTTAAAAGAACAATTAGAAAAACTAAAAATAGGAACAATACTTTTTCCAGCAGAGGGAGAAGGGCGTAACGCAGTTTTTGCGGCTAAACTTGGTTGGAACGTTTCTGCGTTTGACATCAGTATAGAAGGAAAAAAGAAAGCATTTCGACTTGCAGAAGCTAATCAAGTGAAAATAGATTATCAAGTTGGTGAGTTACAAACATTGGATTATCGCTCTGAACAATTTGACGCAATCGCATTGATTTATGCGCATTTCCCGGCAGAAATTAAGTCATACTATCATAAGACTTTGAGCCAATATTTACGAAAAGACGGATTGGTGATCTTGGAAGCGTTTAGTAAAAAACACATCCATTACGTTTTGAAGAACGAAAAAGTGGGCGGACCGAGAGAGTTAGAAATGTTGTTTTCAATAGATGAAATAAAATCCGACTTTGAGAATTATGAAATTATAGAGTTAGAGGAAAAGGAAATAGAATTGAAGGAAGGTTTGTTTCATAACGGAAATGGTTCTGTAATCAGATTTGTAGGACGAAAGAGATAAAATCTAATTTTTGACGCGAGTTCAACTTGGGATTATATTTCAAAAATACGTCTTTAAAATTTAAACACACTAGTCCGATTCAAAATAGAAATTCATTTTAAACTTAGAACTTGTCTTAAAATTTTTAAGACGTAAATGAACGAGAACTTGATGTAAGAGATTCGTTTTATAAAAACCTGATTTTTTCGTAAAAATAAATGTTGGAATTCCCTGAACTCTAATCACAAAAATGAATGTTTAAAAATTTATAATGGAACTTGATTTGTGGGAACTCTCACAAATCTATATTTTACGTTAAAACTTTAAAATGTGGGAACTCCAATGTTTTTAGTATTTAGAAACTAAAAAATTAGGATCAATTATTTTTATAAATGAATGTAGGAATTCTTACTTAAAAAAAATTCTGATTCCTTTTAAGTCGAACTCGACTTAAATTATACTCCTTTAAAAATTTCTAATAAAATAAACGTAGGAATTCTGCAGATTAGGTTTCCAACTGGCGGTTTAGTTTGTAAATTTCCCAGTAGTTCTCCGTTATCAAATTTTCGTATGAATTCCTACATCTTCGGGTTTTGAGACAAATTTTAAAAATATTAAAGAATAATCTTGAATTTGACAATTTGGATTTAAAATATTCTAAATTTCTAATGTTTTAAATCCAAATTTTAAATGTTGGATGTATTTTCTTTTTTCCAGAGTTTCCATTTTAGTATAAAAAATGCACCTACTAAAATGATTATAATAGAAACTAATTGGGATTGGGAAAAACCATGCCAGTAATACTGAGTTAAAAATTCAGGATTTTGTTCTGCGTTCGGAATGTTTACGAATGCAGGTGGGTCCATCAAAGGAAATACTGCTTTATTAACTCTTAAAAATTCCACAAGCAATCTTGCAAAACCGTGTAAGACCAAATATTGGGCTCCAATGGAAAACTTTTTAAAGTTTTGATTTCTCGCCCAAAACTGAAAATAAAAAAAGAACAAAAATGAAATGATCGATTCGATCAATGGAGTATTCCAAACGGGTACACCGGAGGGATGAGCTCCATGATAATTAAAAACTAAAAGTGGAATTTCAACATTGGTTGCAAAACCGTAACATCCGTCACCAGAAACCCAACAACCCAATCTTCCAATTGCGTAACCGATCGCCATACTTGGAACCGCAGCGTCTAAGTAGGATGCAATGTCTAGTTGAAAGTATTTCATATAAAGAGTGATAAAGAGAATTCCGAATAAAAATCCTCCGTAAAATACGAGTCCACTTCCTGAAAACAAATTGTCCCAAAGAGACATTCTTCCAGGAAAACCATACCAATGAGTGAGTGGATAAATATACTTCCCATCAAAGCCGGGTGTCTCTACAAAGATCTGATCCCAAATTTCAAAGACGAAAAAGATTTTAGCTCCTACTAAGGTGCCTAAGATTCCTAAAAGAAGTAACCAATCAGAATGTTCTGGTTCTAACTTCCTACGTTTTAACTCTTTAGGAAGAAGATAAGATGCGGTTAAAAAACCGATCATCATTAGGATGCTAAATGTGGACGGTCCGTCCCATTCCCTATTGAATAAGAATTTGAATAAAGGGTTGAGAAACGGTACTGGGATTCTGTCAATCATAGTGTAACCAATACTCTCGATTGCTGGAATGGATCAATCCATAATCCTTTTTTGAATACCATAGATGATCAATTCAAATCAGAAAATTTAAGTGGTTTGTTTGGTTTCAAGGTATGAGTTCCCAGATTTTACTTTTGCGGAACGAAAAGAACCCAGATTCGTTTTACTGGTAGAATCAAGTTTCAGATAAAATTTATTCTAATCTTTCTGTAACTGTAGGAACTCTTACGAATTGAGATTTTACGGACTAACTTTGTAACTGTAGAAGCTCTCACAAACTGAGATTTTATAAACTAATTTTGAAATTGTGGGAACTCTCACAAACTGAGATTTTACAAACTAATTTTGAAATTGTGGGAGCTCACGACATAGTTCTTTGAAAAGATTGTTGCTAGATTCTATTCTATATTGATAAATTCGGCCGGATCTAAAGGAGGATCTTGACCGATATGAACCTCGTAATGAACGTGTGGACCTGTGGCTTTGCCTGTCGAGCCAACTAGACCGATCAGATCTCCACGTTTGACGATCTGATTTTTTTCTACTAGAATCTGAGAACAGTGTCCGTAAACCGTAAAAATACCATTTAAGTGATTGATCTTAATATTCCTACCTAAACCACCTGAAGATTGGCCAGACTCTACAACCACTCCGGGAGCGGTCGCATAAATAGGAGTTCCTTCTGCAGAAGCAAAATCAACTCCGGAGTGATGTTCTCCTAATATGACCAAACCAAAAGGATCCACTCTACCACCAAACGTAGAAGATACGAAACCTACTCCCGGTTTGAGTGGACGACCTCTAGGAAGAGCGTATAAAATAGATTCTCTTTCTTCGAGATAATCGAATGCGTTTTCAAACGCTTGGCGAATCCGAAATAGTTCAATGTTCTGAACCGCAAAACCTTCTACCGTATTTTTATAAAGTTCTAGATTGGTTTCAGAATCCGGAATTTCCTTTTTGAGATGAAATTCTGGGATAACTTCATATGTCAGAATCCGTTTCCAAGGAACCTCGTCCCAAGCGACTAGATTGAGCTGTTCGGTTTTTCTTTCTAAACCACGAATTTCCTTTTTAGCGTCTTGAAGGAGCATATCGTAGTAAAGATATTGACTGACGTTCTCGTCGCTTTTTTGAAACAAGTCTTGATCGGGACGGTAGAAAAAATTCAAATAAGAGAGAAAGAGGAACGCTAAGATCAGAATCAGTCCCGAAAGAATTCCGAGAAACCAAGCCATAAAAACGTTAAGTTCGATGGTGATCACGTTTTCATGACTGTGAGGAACGAGTAAAAAAGAGATCTTCTTAGAACCAGACTCTTTGAATTTCCGAAATCTGTTTTTGAATTTGAGAATTTTGACTTGCAGACGTTCGGAATGGGTCAATTTGAGATCATACTTTGCCGGACTTATCATAGATTTTTACTTGCAGGTAGGGGGATCGAAGGGATTATAGACCCATTCTTTATATGAAATTCCTGTCCAATCTGTTCAAGAAAAAAATAGGATCAGTTGAGGATATTCTCTCGCACCCGGACGGTAAACGTTATTATCGGGATGCTCATCTGATCCGTAAAAACATGATAGATGAGGACGCGGTCAAAATCATCCATAGGCTGAATAAATTTGGTTTTAAGGCTTATATCGTAGGGGGGGGGGTTCGAGATCTTCTTCTCGGAAGAAAACCGAAGGATTTCGATGTTGTCACTAACGCGACCCCGAATCAGATCAAAAAGATCTTCAATAATTGTAGAATCATCGGAAGAAGATTCAAAATTGTGCATATACTTTTCCGTGGGAAAGTAATCGAAGTCAGTACCTTTCGTTCCTTGCCTGATTATAGATTGGGAAAAGCTGTAGAGGATCAAGATTATCTAATCAAGAGAGATAATAAATTTGGCACACCTCAGGAAGACGCGGCTCGCAGAGACTTTACAATCAATTCTTTATATTATGACGTAAGAAACGACTCCATAATAGACTATGTAGGCGGCTTTGAGGATA
Organism: Leptospira interrogans; assembly: GCF_900156205.1. Lineage (GTDB taxonomy): Bacteria > Spirochaetota > Leptospiria > Leptospirales > Leptospiraceae > Leptospira > Leptospira interrogans. The sequence goes on along the minus strand of NZ_FTNA01000032.1, from coordinate 1,525 downwards.
TTCGAAATAAAGTATTAAGAGTGATCGGAGATCCGGATATTTCTTTTCGAGAAGATCCTGTGAGGATGTTACGGGCTGTAAAGTTTGCAGAAATTTTAGGACTCAATATTGAAAAGACAACCGCCAAGGCGATTCGTAAACATAAGACAGAATTAGAAAAAGCTTCTAGTTCCAGAATGTTAGAAGAATACAATAAGATCTTTCGCACTTGGAAAACTTCCTTGATTTTTCAAGGAATGGCGGAACACGGAATTTTAGAAGTTCTTTTTAAAGAAGCCTTTGATAAGGAAAGAAAAAAGAATTCCAATTTTGGTGAGAAATTTTTAGAAACCAATATCGGAAAACGACTCGCGATTGCGGATAAGTTACTGACTGAAAGGGAGGAGATGACTCCTCATATATTTTATTCTTTAATTTTTTCAGATCTCGCTTCGGAAGCATTACAAAAAGAGAATATGCATTTGGTTCCAGCGATCAAAAATAGTTTGGAACTGATTTTTAGACGACTGGAAACTCCTAAAAAAGATAAAGATCGTTTAATTAAGATTTTTGCAAGTCAACAGAGATTTTTAAGTACAGAAGACGAAAAGTCTTCTCAAAATAATTTCTTTCGGATGAAGGATTATTTTTACGATGCCTTTATGGTATTTAAAATTGGAGCGATCGCGGAAAACGATGAAAAGGCGATTCAGAGCGCGTTTTTCTGGGAAATTTCTGTGAGAAAAAGACCAACTCCCGTAAAAAAATTCAACGGGGCTCGCCCTAATAAAAGTAGAAATCGAAATTTTCAGAAAAATCGGGAAGAAGATCGTTCCAATCGAAGGGAAGAAACTCAAAGTTCTTCTGAATCGGAAAAACAGAATCGCAAAAATCAGAAGGAAAATTCTCAAGAAGATTTTTCTTCTGAAGATTCAGGAAATGAATTTTAGTTAACTTCTATAAAATCAGTCCACCCAAATCCTGCAGAGCGACCATAGAAGCGATGCATTGAGGAGACGTTTCACCATACAAGTGAAGCGAGACGTTGAGTTTTTTCGAGCGATCTAAAACGCAATCCGGAAAACTCAACGAATACCTCTCTAAGAATCCGTATTCAGGAATCGTTTTATTGAGTTTAAAAAGCAGGATGTTTTGTTTCCAAAAACTGTGGGAACTCTAATAGAAATTATAATAACAAAAGAATCTTAGAAAACTATAGATCATGCAATACAATGGTTCTTGTGGGAACTCCCGCATTTGATTGAAGATTCAAAAATGATTCATTTTAAGTTTTTGGTATAGATTCAAATCAAATAGTTTTTTCATTTTTGCAATGGTCGTAAAACGGCAGTTTATACAAGATTTGATTGGATGGCGTTTTGGGGATTTTATAGAAATTCTTTTCGTTAGTTAGCGCGAGTTTGGCGTAACGAATTCATGGCTCATTTTTCTAAAAAGGTTGTGATCTCGATTCCTAAATTGTGGGAACTCCCGCAAATCTGAGTTTAACAAACTAACTTTGAAACTGTGGGAACTCCCGCAAATC
>NZ_FTNA01000030.1:36471-38971 GCF_900156205.1 Leptospira interrogans | reverse complement strand
CGTTCAGCGCTTGCAACCTCTCTCGGACATTGGCCAACATCTTCTCAGGAGTACTGATATCGGTACGAAATTCATATCCTTGGTTTTTCAAATCCTGAACCAATTCTTTTTCCAGGTCGGCTTCGCTTTGGTAGCTTTCGCTTACCTGCCACTCCCTGTTGTATTTATCTAAAACGATAAAGTGATTGGATTCGGCTATGGTTTTGTATTCAGTCATTCAATTGCCTTCGGATCTTATTTGGTACGCATTCTTAAACGATACATTTCATCGAGCTTTTTAACCAGAAAGCTTAGAATTCGCCTGTGCTCATCCGGAACCTCAACGACTTCATTATCTGAATGTTTGGAATGGCTTGAGAAATTGATAATTCGAACCTCATAAGGATTCGGATCGCCATCCTCTGTTTTTGATAACAGATCTTCCCATCTCTCCAGTCCGACAAACGTAGAAGTCTTTTCTAGAATGTTTCTGAGAAAATTGAAATGATATTTATGTAACTGACCTGTTTCGATCGCCTTCTCGAGTTCGGCTTTAAGATGAAGATGGTAAGAAAAAGGAGAATCAGTGGATTGGTTCGCTAATTCATAGCTTTCATCTTCCTGTTTTTTCAGGATATATTTTTTGAAAGTATCTTTCTTAAATTCATTGTGAAGCACATTATAAAAAAGCGGATTATGGGTTGTGATTAGAAATCTAATATCTGATTTACTGGACTGAATCAGTTCCGCCGCTAGTTCAATTAAATGGTTCTCATCTAAGGAGCTGACAGGATCATCAATAAACACGTATTCCAACTGATCAAATTGGTCCGTTTCCTGTTCACTTGAATCGATGACATTTAGAACACTGATAACTTGTTCCAGTAAACTGTAAAAAATACTCCAAATGAAATTGCTCTCTTCGCCTTTGGAAATTTTAAGATTACCCGAACGCTCTTCGTTGCCCCGTGTCAGGGAGAAGGTTACTTCCGAAAACTCTTTAACAATAACCTCTTGCTCGTTTTTATCTTTGACGGTGTATGCTTCATTGAATCGTGGCGTTAGCTTTTTGTTGGTATAATGCTGAAAATTAGTTATGATATTGCGATCTTGTCCTTGGTCTTTCAGTATCCAATCCGTGAACGAATTGGATTGAATTTTTAATTTTGGTTCCGCATCTTTCTCTAAGTCGTTATCCCAGTAAAATAAATCTTTGGTAAAGGCGTTATAGTAAAGAATTTTGTTATGCGATGACTCAGCTTGATCTGCCTCATCACGATTGTTTTTGGGTGCAACGAGCTGTTTGAATTCCCTGGAAAGGCGAGTCTTGCCCGTGCCATTAAATGCATAGAGCAACTGGACTTTTTGATCGGCATCTTTTAAAAGCTTTGCTATATCCATGCTCATTTCGGCCCCGCTTCTGCTTTCGGGAAGCTCAACAATAATTCACGATAGTACTCATATTGCTTTTGACGTAGTTCAATTTCGCGAGGCAGACCTTCGCTGATCGAGCTAGTCAGGGCATCGAATTTGTCTAAGATGTCGACGATACGTTCTTGTTCTGCGAGGGGAGGGATGGGGATAGAAATGCGTTTCACATCAGCCGCGTTCATATTTGGGACGCTGCTGCTCTTGCTTCCAATCGCAATTGAGGACAAAGCATGAAACAGATATCGAGGCAGAATCCCTTCTTGTTTTGGAATAACGACCTTCAGCCTGATGATGGGGGTGAAATGGGCTTTTCTAAAATATATAGTTCCCGTATTCGCGCCGATCGAAGAAATGGTAACGGCATCTTTGTCTATCCTGTAGCGGTCTGTGTAGCCATATACCTCTGCGCCGTTCCCAAAAATTGGGTATTTGTAGATGTCTGTCGGAGTTTTGCTCATTGAGCTACTTTCCGGAGCCTCCCCGCCTGTATATACGTCGCAGGTCTCCCCCAACGTCTTCCACTCCACTTCTCCTTCTTCAAAGCTTAAGAGTTGATCTCGATAGTAATTATACTGTTTTTTCCGCGCGGAAAGCTCAGAGGCAAGCTCGGTAGTAAGCTCAGTAAATGCGTCCAGAATGCGGACGATTTCTTCTTGGGCGGGCAGGGGCGGAATGGGGATTTGGATTTTTTTAAACCCATTCATATCCACGGACGCAAAACTCGACATCGTGGTGTTATTTTTACACCAATCATCTAATAGAAAACAGTAATAAAAAAGGAATCTAATTTCAAATCTATCGCTATACTCAGTTTTTAAAATTAAATTAGTAAACCTCTGGTTGGATAAATATGGGACAGTTATTAGAGCATGCTCGCCTATTGTGGCAGATGTCGCAACTATGATTGAGTTTGCAGGAAATAATTTTCCGCCCTTAAGCGCACTCTTTGCTACTTTCTGTAATGCATTATTAAGAATTTGTCCATTTGCCCGAATGTCTTCCATTCTAAACCAAGGAATGGTGCCATCTTTCCAATATTCACTAATTGATTTTGAAGGAGTATATCCATTTCTTAGATCAAAAATTTCTT
>NZ_FTNA01000030.1:18971-31471 GCF_900156205.1 Leptospira interrogans | reverse complement strand
AGTGAGTATCGTTCCGAAAATATGCAGACTCATTTGATTCCTTTCCTTGTTGATTCTTTCTCAATTCAAATTCGTAAATTATAAAAGTTTAATTTTTCTAGGCGTCGTTCGACTTCTTTTTCGCTTTTTGGATTTCTTCTTGTCCGATTTCAAGTGCACGCTTCCAGTTCTTGGTTACGAAAACTTCCAAATCGTTTTTTTCTTGTTCGTCATTCGTTTCAACGAAATCCCAGAGAGTCTGATACGCTTTCAAGACCTGTTCTTGCGTAGTCGCTTTTTCTAAATTCAGAGAAAGTTGACGTCCTTCGTCTTTCTGAACCGCATCCTTAACGGTTTCCCGAAATAGAGAACTGCTACCTTGATAACTCGCCAGAGCCACCAAAGAAAGGTCTCTCGCGTATTCGCTATCTTTTGAAATAAATTTCCAAAGAGCACCTGTGTGTTCTTGGAGGGAAGGAGGTCTACCCGACTTGGCCCAGAGGTCGCTGATCACGGTTCGTATCTGCGGGGAAGTTTTTGCCTGAGCCAGATCTCTGTATATTTTTTCGTTCATATGTTTCCAGCGATCTCCTAAGGTACGAGATCCACCTCGTCGATTCAGATGACTCGCTTCTTTCGCATACAATCTAGAAAGAGTTTCGTGAAAACTTTTTACGAACCATTGTTCTTCTTCTGAATTCCAGATTTCGTTATTTTCCATAAATTTTATCAACTCCGCTCGTTCGAATCTACGTATGGATTTGAACCAGATTTTTTCATGAGAACTGCCGGGAGAACTTTTCCTTTTGCGCTCTAAGGTATCGATATACCACGAAAGAGGTTTTGCAAATTGATAATACCAACGTTTCCCCTGAACCAAATTTTCCGCAATACGAGCCGCCGCATAAGGAGAGGAAACCCAATGATAGTTTTCATCTTTTTTCTTTTGAGTTTTGTTTTTATCCGTGGATCGAGTACTCGATTTTTTTGATTTGGATGAGGTATCCGTTTTTTTGAGATGGATTTTATTTTGGAAAATCCCTCTCATCTTTTTATAGATCCGAAAGTTCTTTTCCGTGGGATGGATACGCATCATCAGTCTGCGCACCTGTTGCTTTTTATTCCAAGCGACCTTTCCGATGACATAGACTTCGCAACCGTTCGGACTGAAATCTTTTTTATTACCGGTCAGATCCATTTCCGTAAGATAACGCAAGGCAGCGTCACCCGGACCGCCCGCAAACATATTGATCGTATTGACCTCGTAATCCCTACGGAAACGTTCAAACGTTTCTAGATCTTCCAGTTCCGGAATGAGAATACACCAGGTTCCTCGAGAAGGTTCGATTTCTGCGAAACTACAAGAGAGAGGTGCAAAGAATAAGAGAAACGCATCCGCAATGGTTCCGATCCAACTAGTCTCATGGGTAAAACGAGGAGGAGCTCCGGGCATTACGTAGCCGGATAACTCCACAAGATTTTCAAAGGACCAAGTAGAACCGCGTTTTTCAGCAAACAAGATGGATTCGGCGTCTTTTCGATATTTGATTTTTTTTTCTTCTACTAACAGAGGAAAGTATAATAACTTGCATTCGTCTTCGATAGAAACGGCGGTTCCTCCCCCTTTTGTTAGGACTTGGATTCTACCGTGTTGAAGGAACGTACCCATCATCGCGTTGTGGAAGTGCATTCGATCTTTGTGAATCGTTTTTGATCTATGAATTCCGGGACAATAAAAGATTCCCTCTTTCGTTTGATATCCGTGATTAATAATCCACTGAAAGTCTTTTGAGAACTCTCCTTTAGAAGTAATTTGAATAGAATCCTGAGTCAGTTCCCAGGACAAAGTCTTCGGCTTTTTTTCGTCTTTTAATGAATGCAGAGTCGAATACAAACCAGCAAGGCCCGCGCGAAGTAGGGGAGACGTGCATTCAGACAATCCTCTTTGAAATACGACCGGAGTGTTAGGAGTTGTCTCGATAGAAGCGCTTGGACGGGAACTCATCTTAGTTTCAATTCCATTCTCCGCCTCGAACGGATGAATATTGAATTTGAGAATCGGGGACGACCGGGATACGCAGAGGAGGCTCTCCATAACTGAATTGTTTTTGAATCGGCATAGGAATTGTGTAGAGTTTTGACTTTTCCCAAGGTCTTTCGTTTTTCAGAACTTTGTACGCGTCGCTTTCTAAAATGACATCCAGAGTATATCCGCTTTCACGGATCGAATCCGGTTCCGCTTCCCATCCTAACGAAAGCCATTGGGACGGTATTTTTTGATGTTCGGTTCCTTTTGCATTTTCAAGTGCAAGCGCCAAATCTTTCTGAGAAAGTTCCCGGTCTAGGAGAGGTTTCAGGATCTCTTTGCAGCGTTCTAATTCGGATTCACCGTCGTCTTCATTTTCCTTTTCGTAGGGTTTTCCTTGAAATGGAATGATCAAAGCCTGTGCAATGCCCTCCATCTCTTGACCCGGACGGTTCACTCTTCCCAATCGTTGAATCAATGCAGCAAACGGACAAAGCTCGCTTATAAGTAGAGTCGCGCTGATGTCCAAGGAAACTTCACAGACTTGTGTGGTGATCGCAAAAACGGGAAGAGATTTTTTATAACCTTCTTGAAAGGAGTCTATTACGGCCCGATGTCTTTCTTTACGATCTTCGTACTTAAATCGACTATGATAGACAAGGGCTTCGATGTCGTATTTTTCGGAAAGTTCATCATACAATTTTAAACAATGTTCCACCTTGTTGCAGACCCAGAGAACCCTACCTCCGTTCTTAAATTCTTGAATCGCCTTTTGCAAAGCGTCCTCTCGGCTTGAATGTAAAATTCGATACCGAAGACGTTCTTCGATCTGAGCTTCTCCAGAGATCACCGGCCCCAAGTCGGCGCCTACGGTTTCTTGAATGGCGGAGAGCATCGTTTCCGGAAGGGAAGCGGTCATCAGTAGAATCGAAGTGTGCGAAAACTCTTTTAAAAACGTAAGTAGATTTCCGAATAGAATGGAATCATACATATGAATCTCGTCGAAAACGAACGCGCCTAAAAAAATCGCCGGAGAAAGAGTCAAAGAAGAACGGTAATTTTGTAGTAGACCGAGTATCTGATCGACCGTGCAGAAAGTCACTTGTGCGGTCCATTCCTGAAGCATACGACTGTGCATGTTTAGAGAATCTCCCTCGTCTTCTTCTCCCGTGCTTGCCAGTTCTCCAAGATCCAACGAAGCGCGAGAATGGCTGAGAAGCGCATCTAAACCGGGAATATCAGACACATAATCTCTAAAACCTTCGGTGGCCGTACCCATAGTCGGATAACAGAAAAAAAGTTTGCGACCCGCCGAGTGAGTTTTAGCCCATTGAAAAGCAGCGATCGTTTTTCCGTTTCCACATCCCGCACGAACGAGAGTGACTCTGGAAGTAGAATCTCCGACCTGTTTTTGAAATGGTCGTAGATTCTTTTCGCCTAAACCTTGTTTAACGATTTTGGAACATTCCTGTTCGGAAAGAACTCGATTGAGAGCCTCTGTCGCCCAGAGTTTCAAGGCGTCCGCGCCTTTGTATGCGGAAGCGAGTCGATCCGCAGCAATGATCATCGCTCTCACGGCACCGATAGAATGTTGGTATCGTGGATCGATTCTTGCATTTAGGATCTCTCGGGTCCAAATTCGAATGGATTTGTCCGCATCTTCGCCAAGGCAGGTGTAAGAAGAAATCGAAGGAGAGGAAAAATCGGGAGAGGAAATGCCGGCCAATCTACAAATAGACTGGAACATTTTTATGACTCCTTGGTCTTTCCAGAAAACTTTGATTTCAGCGGTCTCATGATCCGCATACAGAGTCTCTCGAGTTGCTTTGAGATGATGAGAGAGAATTCCCATTTGTCCGATACGAACCCAGGTTTCGTCTCCGATTGTTTTTCGAAACCAATCGGAAAAGGGGCCTGATCCGGTTAATGCGAGGACCGACCAGATTTCATGACGAAACCTTTGAAGGTATTTTCTCCGTCGGAGCATTTTTTGAAAATCCTCGTTCGCCTTACCGAGATCGTGTAAACCGGCGGAAAGACAGACGACTAAAACAAATTTATTGTATTCGGATTCTGAAAGTCGGGTCCATTTTCTGAGGATGGGTTCTAAGATTTTGAGTAAAACCTCCGCTACCTGATATGTAGCGGAGGAGTGATGTTCTAAAAGAGCCCAACTTTCTGGGTCACCACTCTTCAATTGTTTTTCGATTCCAGGATATGATTTTGCGAGAAGGATCACGAAGCTTTACTCTCTACTTTATTTGCGTCTCCATAAAACACGCCGCAGCCCATGCGACGTTTTCCGCCTAGACCGGTGGCTTGTAACTCAAGAGAATCCTTTTCGTTCAAACCTTCTACTTTCAATCCAAAGCCAACGATCGTAAATCGTTTGATCTTAATCGTGTTTCTTTTTGGATTTCCTTCCGGATCTTTGAGCAAAGTAACCCTACCGGAAATTTCCCTTGCATTGAGTTGTTTTTGCGCCGCTTCTAAAAAATTTTCCGGTTCCGAAAAACCTTTAATTACAGTTATACGAGACTTTAAAACAGAATAAGGTTGTAGGATACGGATCGCGGGAATGGAGAGTTGAATCTTATGAATGCCGATCGTAAGACTTTTTCCAGCAAGAGGATACACAAGAGGAATTTGTTCTACGGGAATGCGAATTCTCAGTCGTGAATTGGCTGTTAGTCGAAGGATTCCGGGTCGATCCGGGAGGCCTGAGATCGTTTGAATGCTGAGTGAATCGTGTTCGTGTAATTCGGGACAAAGATGGCAAATGGCGGAATACAGCCCATAACCGTGGTCGGCTGGGAGTAAGGACCCAAGGACCGGAAAGTTTAACTCAATGACGTTCGGAATGGACATACAATATACTCGGAGAAATTCATTTTTCGGATTCCATTTTATTTTTTAAAGACAAAATATTTTTAGAATATTCTAAAATTAAAATAAAATATAATTTTAAATACCCTAAAAAACATGCCATGTTTATAATATGATATACCTTCTCTATAGTATTTGGAAATTTCTGAAAGGATCGCCTAAACGGCATCAGAGGTAGATCGAATTTGTGTAACCAGTTCTTTCAATTACAGTGGCAAAGTGCTGAGGAATATGATTGTCAGTACAAATTTATGTTTACTACTGTAATTAGGTATTTTCGATTCTTACCCGAGGAGATCTCCAGAATTCACTTTTTTTAAAGTGGGAGTTCCCACATTTCTTTGAACAAACTACTGTTTTTCGAAAAAGTAGTAGTTCCTACATTTTATCTGTTTGCACGTTTGGTGCGAAACAATTTGGGCCAAAACAAATCTTCTCTTCATTCTAAACCGCCTATCGGCATCAAAGTTATATTCAGAAGTTTTTCACGGGGTGACGAATGTTTTCCCCTTGTGCTCAACGCCTAACGGCATCAAAGTTATATTCAGCCCATAACGATACATTATGGGAAGTTTGGTCCTATGTCCGTGCTCAACGCCTAACGGCATCAAAGTTATATTCAGAAATCAAGGACGAATTCTTTTGATCAAAGGATCCTTTGTGCTCAACGCCTAACGGCATCAAAGTTATATTCAGAGCATTTTATTTAAATGGCTTTTATAAGCATAAATTGTGGATATGAGTGTTTTCAAAGGAGGAGAACAAGTATATCGTTTTTTATCGTTATTTTTCATGTTCGGTTTTTTCAGAAGTGCATATTTTGTTTCCAAGGATCATTTTGTTTCAAATATTAAGATTCAAGTATGTTTAAGCTCGTCACTGATTATAAATTTAGCTGGAATTTTCACAAGAAAGAAAAACGAGCGTTGGCCAATCATTAGATAGGGTCTATTTCTGAATCCGAGTAAAGATTGGATATGTCTTGGAATTAAATATAGATTCAAAGATTTAGTTTTGCTTTTTAAGTAGAATTATGTCTATGCCCTGAAGAGATACTTGAATTATAGAATTTTTAATGTTTTTGGAGCTTCTGGCCACGCGGATTTTTTTTCTTGGGTATGGGCGCCCGAAGCACACTTGGTGCAAAGAGTCAGATAAAATATATTGTCTTCTTCTTCGGTGACTTTTGCCAATTTCCACCGTAGTTTTTCTAATTCTTTGTCTGTAGAATAGATTCGAAAAACGCTATATTGGATTCTTTCTCCGAAACCCTCCATAATTTTGGCAACTCTCCGAAGTCGTTTTGGTTCTCGAATATCATAAGATACTAATCTCCAATGTTTCATTATCTTAACCTCGCTTGTGCAAATATATTCGCTTCTCCGCTCCATTCTTTTTCTAACAGTCTTACTTCAAGCTCAATCATCCGGTAATAAGAAAGCGAGTAGTTAACAACAGGATGTTTCCAAGTATCGTCTAACCTCGTTTCATACAGTTGTGTAGCTTTTTTACGACCCGATTCGGATAACCAAACCTTGTTTTTTGTAATTTCAAAATCTTCATCGATCCAAGATTTACGATTGATACTTCCGATAAGCGTCATGTCGCATAAACTTACACGGAAAAGTTCCATTAAATCTAAAACAAGAGGTTCGGCGGAAGATCTTGGAGTGTGATAAAAACCGAAACTTGGATCGAGACCAACCGCAATGATCGCTTGGCGAACCGACTTGTAAAGAAGTGAATAAAGAAAACTTAATGTCGCATTAAAAGGATCTTTGGGAGGTCTTTTACTTCTTCCGTTAGGGACTAAGAAGGGGTCTGAATTTTTAAGTAAAGCTGGGAGTCCGGAAAAATACGCTCGCGCCGACGAACCTTCGATCCCTAATAATTGACTTGGGGAATCCGCCGATTCTATATTTTTAAGTCCCGATCTAATTGTTGCTAAATAACTTTCCGTTTCGTTTCTAGTTTCGTCTTTTCCACGAGTGGCCCGAAGTAAGTAGCGAAGTTGGGACTCACATTTTGCGGATACTAGTTTTTTCGCTAAGTTCAATCGAATGGTTTCTTTTGTGAGAGCTTTGAATTGTCTGATTCTTCTTTGAACTCCGGAAGGATTGATATTGATTCCGCCGATGTAATTTCCGCCGCCTGAAAACCAGTGCACTGGAATCTCTTCGGAAACTAAAAATTTAATCATTTGACTTGATATCTGACAGTTTCCATGGATATTTACGGATTCGATTTCCTGAATCGGAATCTTTTCCGATTTAGACTTTTCTCCTGTTTCCGTAACCTTTTCTACAAGAAGTACGTTGTCCGATTTTTTGATTCTTGAATCATGACCAAAGACGTGTAACGTGGTCTTTTCCCTTTTTTCCGGAAAGAGTCGAATCGGTTCATATTCATTTTCTGTAATAACTCTTGTTTCTTCCGGTAAACAAACCGGAGCTAAAGAACAATTTTTACATAAATTTTCGTTTTGTGCAACCGGTGGTCGATTGGTGCTCGTAGATAACTCTTTTGCTCGATCGATTGTTTTTAAGGCTTTCGAACGTAGTTCTTCGTCGATTTCGATTTTTACAAGATCTTTACTTCCGTGGTATCGGATCTTTCCTTCTGATATATTTCTGCCTGTGGCTTCTTCGAGTAGAAGGGCATAAACGGTTACTTGACATTGATCCGACTCCCAAGCTTCCGGACCGTTTGTTCCGATTCTGGCTCGACCTCTTTTATGCTCGTAAGGAATCCAATCCCCATCTCGTTTTTGAATACGATCTACTTTGCCCGAAACTTCCAATTTTTCACTAGTATAATGAAAGGATTCGATTCTTCCCGAAAAATCCTCGTTAGGTTCTAATTCTTCGTGTAAGGTTCGTCCTGCATAGACACGATCATCCGCAACTAGAATTCCTTCCACCTCTTCTAAATAGAAAAGCCTTTCACAATAAAGTAGGGAATGAATTCCCATCGCGCGAATGTTTCCGTATTGGTCCATAATCGATATAACTTAACGTGAGTTCGATGGTTAAGATTGGGGCGAATTCCTTACCAGTTTTAACTTTTGCTCAACTCGCTAACTGGTAAAGGAACGTGCTTAAATTCAATGTTACTGTCTAAGATCGCAACATAATACTTTGTCAACAAATTGATCGATCGTCCGAAAATAGAGAGCGAAATTGTATCCAGGAACGTTTTGCTGAGTCCTCGCATTCAATCGCTTTCGTGTAGTATGATAAGCTCAAGCTCTAATAATATCGATTCTGAATATTCAAAAAGTGAGTAATTAGAGTTAATTTTATTTCAACCAGGATAAAATATGCGAATTTTTCTAAATGGCAGGAATCATTTTGCGATTGGATAGCAATCAAGTTATAACATAGTGATTTTTAGGGAAGGATGATATATCGTCTAACGTCATCAAAGTTATATTCAACCACCTACAACAGTTAGATGTTTGCAGACCCAATTAACCGGCTGTATAAAGTTTTGTGAGGTTTCAAAAGTCCAATTATAGGAATTCCTAATTGGATTTTGTCCTGTGACACTTCTAGATTTTTGCCCGCTAATTTTAATAGGTGGGAAAGTAACGGCTGCTCGGCCCGAATTCTCAATTTGCTTGTTGTGTTTAAATGTAGGTTCGATTGTAGAGGCCCAATATTTTTCTAAAAGTCTCTCATGTCTGCTTTTAGATTATAGTTTGCGTAGAGTTTTTGAAAATCTTCCTTAGCTTTTTACAAAATAGAATTTGAAATGAAACGATTTACTGCCAAATATAATAATCCAGGAGATTGAGATTCACTTAAATTACAATGAAGCGAGAAGGGTTTGTTTTTGGAAAAACTTCTTTCAGAAATCGTAATGCGGAATCTATTTTTTCTTTTAGCTAGTAGATATTCGGGATGTTCTTTGCCGGTATATCCAAGTAAATTTCTATGATGAGATTTTTTACAGGCGTGAATGATGAACCAATCGCGTAGATTTGTCTCATTGGCTTTGTAATCAAATCGATTTCCGATTTGGAATTACTTCAATCATCAAAAATTTCTAATAGTATTATATAAAAATATTTAAATATAATGTTATTTAGTGGTTTTGAGGACAAAATAGGAGGGCTTTGAAAAATTAGAAAGCTAAAAATGTAGATAGCGTTTGTTTATAGCGGGCTCTTATTTAAGCCCATCCCAACTCATCTCGCAAAAATCCAATCCGGTGGAATTCCTAAACGAAACGCATCGCCTAACACAAAGATTCCGTTTTGCATCCTCCATTCTTCCACTTTCCTTAACGTCTCAGCTTTTGCTTCCTTGTTAAACGCCGCGGCAATCTGATCGAGATACCAATCCCCGTTAATATAAAAGAGAGATAGCGTACAACGTTCAGGAAAAAATATTCTGTAAATATAATATTCTCCTTCTAAGATGCGAGTATCGTAACTGAAGATGCAATTGTGCTGAATTCTGGATTCGAGAAATAATTCTTTTCTGGAGTTGATGGGTTCGAGCCAATCTTCTTTTTCCATCGGAGGAGTAGGGTAGGGTTGATCGGGTCCGATAAACTCGTTCTTTTGAATTTTTTGGATCATTTTTTGGATCATTTTTTGTTCGAGATCTTTCAGATGTTCGAGCGAACGAATCTTCCAGGAAGGGGAAAAACGTTTCACTTCTTCATAGAGTTGAAAAGTTCTTTCAAAATCCTCCTCTTCGAAATTAGGATTTGGAAATCTAAATAGAAGATCCTTTAGGAACAATATATCCCATTTTTCGTTCCAATTTTTTGCCCTAGAATAGTTGAAAAATTGAATGATAAATTCATTAATAATAGGCAAATGATGAAACGCTTTTTGAAAAACGGGAATTGAATATAAATTTTGAAACGTTTTTAGATAACCATTTTGAACCGCGGAGTCGGTTATTTTTTCCAATACATTTAAGGAGCTTGGATGAAATCCAAAGTAAGTTGCGATCACCTTTCTTTTAAGAAAAGGAAATTTTTCTCGAACCGTTTCAAAGTCTTTAGGGATAACCAAAAAAATTGATTTAGGATTTTCTAAACAATATTCTAATACGAAAATCATTCGTTCTGCATTTTACTTTATCCTTTTAGATTGTCCTTTCTTTTTCTTAGTTTTGTCGAATTTCGAAAGTCTAAACGGGCAGCGCCTTGAACAAAACAACATTTGCGAATAGATTTTTTGTTAAAAATGGTAAGTGTTTTTAAACATAAAACAATTGGAAATGGATTTGGATTACTGATTCTGATTTGGTCTAATGCTCTATTGTATTTTTTATAGATTGTGGAGAAACGATCTGGATTTTCAAAAATAGTTAAAAGAGAATTGGAAGTTGCATTTTCTAAAGTAGGTCAGCCTGTTTGGTTTCGAATGTTAAAATATTCTTTGATGTTTTCTCTGTTGTATTTGTTAAGGGATTCTGAATATCTATGGTCAGTCTTGATAAGTGCGTTTTTTATTTCTTTGACGGTTCATTTATGGTTTGGGTATAAAACAAAAGTTTGGACTACGGCCCTTGGAAATGTAAACAAATTATAAAATCTTAAACTATGTCTTAAAGAATTTTTACAAATCTATCTTAGCAAAAAATCAATTTAAATTGTAGATCGATTTGGTTGTCTGCCCAATCCATTGGGAATAAAATTTATAGGGTTATGTAAATTTTTATCTAATTTTAGAATATTCTAAAATTAGAATATTTTTTATAACAATTGCCTCTTGTCATGTTTGAGATCTTTCATATAAAATTCCTCCTGCCCAACTGCAGGGCAGAGCGATCGCGATGATTGCAAGAGAATACCAAGCAGGCCCTGCGTCCCACATCACAATTGCGCCTGTAATACTAACGATCAGCCCCAAAACTCCAAGAGCTAAAGAGTGTTTTACTGGTTGATCCGGAGCTATTTTTGCAGTTACGTAACCACTCAAAATTCCAAAGAATACTCGATACGCGGTCGCAAGAGCAAACAGCTCGTCTGACATGATTACTCCCATAGGAGGATAAATTCCGGTTTGATGTAAGATCAAGTCCACTGCAGTTGATAAAATAAAAATCGTTAAAAATCCGGCAATTATGGCCCAGATACTTTTGAATATTTTTTGATTCATCTTAAATTCAATTTTAATATAGATTGTATGAATGTTTCAAGCAATCTTTTGAGTGGTTCTAATAACATTAGAGTTGTTGAAAGTTCCATAGAGGCGATTCGTAGGACTGCTTTAATCGACCATTTCATAAAACAGAAACAAGATTGAGAATTCCATAGTGGCGATTAACAAAACTGCTTTAATTGCCGATTTACATAAAATAGAAACAGATTGAGAGTTCATTTTTCAACAACTCTATTATATTTTTTAAATTGAGTATCGTAAGTTTTATTATAAAACCCTAGCAAAATTCAAAATATTGTATATTATAGAATTGCTACGAGTAGTGAAGGAATGTAACTTTCAAGAACTTGTGTATTCTTCCAATGGGATGAATGATACTCCATTTAGGTGGGCGTTCGTGAGTGTATCTTTTACCATAGAATCAATGATGATTAAACTAGGTTCTTCTCCTAAACGAAATAGTTTAAGTCCTAGTATTTTTGTGGGATCAATGATTGGATTTTTTAGAATCAATCTTCCGGCGGGACTTCTATTGATTCCACTTTTTAAACATTCTACACTTACTGGTAGAATGCTCATATAGTAATTTGCTTTTGTTTGACCAGTTTGATCTTCGAAAAGTTCTACCGGATAATATTGAATGTTTTTAATCCCGATTTGGTCTAGAGAATTTCGTATTTTTTCCGAGAATAATGGTAAATCCGCAGTCATTATATCTGGATATACGATTTCGGATTCGTAGTCTATTTTGATAGGGACTCGTATCGGAAGATTTGAAATTTCAATTTTTCTACCAGTCATCACATCAATTGTGTCTAACTCTTCTGGTAAATCTCCGATATAAGGAATATTTAAATGATAGTTTACTTCCTCTAAAATATAGTAGTTCATTTTTTATTAAAAATTCTCCTAAAACCTAGATATACTTACTCGGATGAATAATACTGTCATGAGCTTGTTTCAAAAGTTAGAATATATAACATTTTTTAAAAATGGCTAACAATTCCGGATTGTACTTAATTTTTAAGTACTTTAGTATTTTTGTAAAATCGACGGTTAATTTTGGATACCATTTTTATGAGTTCGAGTAGCAATGATACTTTATAAGTTTCTAATGAACTCTCAAAGGTATTGCAGATTACGCCCTATCTAAGCGATTCCAAATTTTTCGATAATTTTTGAGATTCCCATTTATAGTCTCAGAGTAATAATGTTCAGGTTTTGGGACAAGCTTTTAATTATTTTTCCTCAAATAACAGACACAAATGTATCAAGAGAATTTTCAGCATAAAACTTCTATAAGGTTTTACTGATCCTTATAAATCGAATACCATAAAGGTAGTGATAAAACGTTGATTAAGGCGAGTTCGATATAATCTAATTTGAAAACCATAGAACGCTCTCAAACTCAGCGTCTCGCTTCTATTGGCGCTCGACAGATCGCGTTTGAAACTCAGCAGAACGCTCTCTCAAGCTCAGCGTCTC
>NZ_FTNA01000030.1:8731-18801 GCF_900156205.1 Leptospira interrogans | reverse complement strand
CTTCTATTGGCGCTCGACAGATCGCGTTTGAAACTCAGCAGAACGCTCTCTATGGATCGCGTTCTATATTGAAACTAAAGATAAAATATCGCATTACATTTCTTTTATGCAATTGATTGACCAGGACAGAGAGCTTGGTCCGGCAACGCCGAATTTGCCCTTATTTTATTAGAGTTGTTGAAAAATGAATTCTCCATCTCTGTTTTATGGAAACGCTTGATTGAGTATTAAATTATTGGATTGGGTGATTTATATTATATCTTCCGAGTAATAAAATCATTCTACTTGGAGTAGAATCGATAATTTCACCTTTATTAAACTTTATTTTTACATAAAATAATATTTTAATTTAATAATGTTCGTTAGACCAGCCAACGTCGTTTAGAAAATCGTCATATGAACCGTTGAAAATTTGAATCGAATCGTTATCAAATACAATCAATTTTGTGGCGACTGCGCGGAGATGTAGTTCGTCGTGAGTCACCATAATGACAGAGCCGTCGAATTCATCGATGGCTTCGATAAGAGAATCGCAGGATTGCATATCTAAATGGTTTGTAGGTTCGTCCAGATAAAGTAGATGACAAGGAGTCACTAATATTTTTCCGAGAAGCACCCTGCTTTTTTCACCTCCAGAAAGTACTTTGATTTTTTTCAAAGCTTGATCTTCTGAAAACATCAATCCACCTGCGATCGTTCTGGCCTTCCATTCGTTGCAGGATGGATCGGAAATCATAATTTCTTCTACGACCGTGGAATTTTCGTTTAGATTGAGTTTGTTGGTCTGGCCAAAATAACCTTCTTTTAAAACTGGATGTTTTTTGATCGTTCCTTGAGAGGTTTCTAATTCTCCCGCTAAAATTTTGAGAAGAGTGGATTTCCCTTTTCCGTTTTTACCAATGATACAAATTCTTTCTCTGCTGCCTACGCTGATGGAAAAGTTTTCTATCAGAAACGGTTCCTTATCGTCATAGGAAAAGGAAAGATTTTCTGCGGATAACATTTGATTTGCGTTAAATGGAGCACTGTTGAAATATAATTCCAAATCTTGAATTTTCTCAAGCTCTTTCATCTCTCCTTGTTTTTCTAATTTTTTGACTCTGGATTGGGCTCGGCTCGCAAAACTCGCCTTTGCTTTAAATTTTGCGATGAATATCTCTTCTTGTTTGCGTTTTTTCGCTTCGTTTAAACGAGTCTTTTCGTAGATCTCTTCGGATTGATTGATCTGGTTGTAAAGTTTATCTGTATCACCTTGAACCTTGATTGCCTTGGTTCTATGAATCGCAATTGTATGAGTGACCACTGCGTCCATAAATCCTCTATCATGAGTTACTAATATGATTTCACCTTCCCATTCTCTTAAAAATTCTTCGAGCCAACGGATCGTAACTATATCTAGATAGTTATTGGGTTCGTCTAACATCAGCATGTCGGGCGAAGAAACTAGAAGTTTTGCAAGATTCATCCGAATCTGATAACCTCCGGAAAACTCGTTTGGATTTTTTTCCATGTCCTGTTCGGAAAAGCCCAAACCGGAAAGAATTTTTTCGACCTTCCAGGTTTCGTATTCTTCTCCCTCTGGAAGTCCAAGAGAACATTCCTCTAGTACAGTTGGTTTAGTAAAATGAAGATGTTGTTGTAGATGTCCGATCTTATATCCCTTAGGAATCGAAATCGTTCCTGAATCCGCTTCCACGTTTCCAAGTATTACCTGAAAAAGCGTAGACTTTCCGTGTCCGTTGCGACCTACGAGTCCGACTTTTTCTCCTCGATTGATGCTCAGGTTCAAGTCGTCAAAAAGAACTTTGGTTGTAAATGCCTTGTTTAGGCCGGAAATTTTTATCATCTGAAAACCAAAATTTCAGACACGATACAAGGGTCATTCTAAATGTGATCTATATTTGATTTGAAAAGTCGAATCTCTGCCGTATTATGTTATTCTTTTTGATTGAGATTTTAATTTTAATTCAAGGGTCGTAACTACGCCCATGTTTGGAAAACGTGGAAGTTTTTACCATAACCAACCCTACAAGTTGAAGAGGATTAACGCTCTCTACGGATCGCGTTGTGGGAAGTACGTTCACTGTCGTAATTCCGACAGATTAATCTTGAGATACAACACTTGTGGGGTTGGCTTTTACAGGTCACGGGATTTTATCAGTCAAACTTTGGGTCGTAACTACGCCCATGTTTGGAAAACGTGGAACTCCCGTGAACATTTAAAACAATTCCAAAACGCTAATAGGATGTGATCTGCAGGAATTCAATCATTTTATAATGAACTTATTAAAATGATTGAACCAGCATATTTTAAGATTTTACTCAATAACTGTAAAACAAAGTATCAATATTTTCTATTGAAACAAGGCTTTGCGTTAACCCAATTTTATAGGTATCGGTAGGACAAGTTTTAAACGACTTCGGATGGGTCCCAACAGGTTCTGAAATCTTCATCCAATGAATTAAGAATTTTCATATCTTCTTCCGAAATTGCAAAATCAAAAACTTTAGAATTTTCGATAATTCTTTCCTTTTTTATAGATTTAGGAATGACTACGATTTTTTGTTCTATGGCCCAACGAATCAAAATCTGAGCCGGAGTTTTATCATATTTTTGTGCAATTTTTGCGATCGTAGGGTCTTCTATTTTTTGACCATGTGCAAGTGGACTATAAGCTTCGAGTTGGATTTTATGTTTTTTACAATATTCTAATAAATGAATTTGATTTAGAAACGGATGAAATTCCACCTGATTGACTGCAGGAGTAATTTGAGAATTTTTTAGTAATTCTGTAAGATGGATAATTGTATAGTTACTGACTCCGATCGCTTTACAGAGTTTATCATGGTACAATTTTTCCAATTCTTTCCAAGAATCCATTCTTTTAGAAGTCACTGGAAAATGGATGAGATAAAGATCCACGAAATCGATTCCTAATCTATCAAGACTATTTTCGAGAGCCTTTCTGGTTTTATCCGACCCTTGATCTGCATTCCAAAGTTTTGTAGTTATAAAAATTTCTTTTCTTGGAATTCCACTTTCTCGAATTGCTTGACCTACATCTACTTCGTTATCATAAATTCTGGCCGTATCGATATGGCGATAACCCGCTTCCAAGGCGTTTAAGACGGCTTCTTTGCATTCTTTGCCGGATTTGGTTTTCCAAACTCCAAGCCCTAAAATCGGCATAGAAATTCCATTGTTGAGCATTATCGTTTGCTTAAGTGGGTTCTCTTTGTTGTTCATCTTTGGCTCCTGATTTGATTTTTGATTGTAAAAGGAATAAAACGCAACAACTTAAGAATGAAATTATGAATTTCTATTACTCACCTCTATCAAATCAAGTACCTAAATGTTTATCACAAACCGCCGTTTTATGTAAGTTTGATAGAATCTAATGCGAAACGGATGATGTATAAGGAAATTCAGCAGAACGCTCTCTGCCATAACCAACCCCACAAGTTGAAGAGAGTTTTAAAATCAAAATTGAACTCAGCAGAATGCTTTCTCAAACTCAGCGTCTCGCTTCTATTGGCGCTCGACAGATCGCGTTCTATATTGAAACTAAAGATAAAATATCGTATTATGTTTTTTTCATGTAATTGATTGACCAGGACAGAGAGCTCGGTCCGGTGACGCCGGATTTGCCCCGGTTTTCTTTCGCTGAATTCACAGAATTGATGAAACTTATTGGATTGGGTTTTTTATTATGCAGTTCTTGAATAAAGTAAAAATAAATTCGTAGTAAAATCTGTATTATTCAAAAACGATTCGATAAAGCCCTTGTGTTAATCGCAGTATGGATTTTTTCAACAACTCTAATGAAAAAGCCAAAATAGATTCAAAGATTGGGAAAGAAAAAATAGAAGGAATCTGTTACTTGAAAAAGTCTATACGTTTCGTTCTGATACTTTGAACGGGTTCTAATTTTGGAGTTTGTCATTAGAATCTTTCGTAAGAAAACGTGAGTTCGGCTACGATTCATTTTTTTTGAAAAAAGTTGGATTCAATTTTGCAAATCTTTTCTTTAAATTGTGAGAACTACTACAAATCACGATTTTACGAACAAATTCTAAAATTGTAGGAACTCATATTAGAGTTGTTGAAAATTCCATAGCAACAATTAACAAAACGCTTCAATCGACCGTTTCTATACAACGAAAACCCATAGAGAATTAATTTTTCAACAATTCTATTCTTTTAGGAAATTCTTTCTCATTTTTTTGCATCGAATTCACATTAAAAAAGTAGTAGTTCCCACATTTTTTGATAGATGATGATCTTTCTTTTGGGATGAAAAAAAGTATAGAACAGAATTCGTATGAGTTCCTACATTATAACAACTCCGGTTTCATGTTTGAATTATGATTACGAAGTTTAATTCCCGTTAAGGTTTGTTAGGCTGGATTGTGAGAACTCCCACATTTTCGGGAGATTACAGTAAAACTTAGAAATTGTAGGAACTATCACGCTTTCAGTGGGTAGAAATTATAATTTTCTTTTAGATATTGAGACAATTAATTCATTTTATAAGATTAGAATATTCCGTTTATCAGTTGATGTGGGAACCCCCACATTTTCGGGAGATTACAGTAAAACTTAGAAATTGTAGGAACTATCACGCTTTCAGTGGGTAGAAATTATAATTTCCTTTTAGATATTGAGACAATTCATTTTATAAGATTAGAATATTCCGTTTATCAGTTGATGTGGGAACTCCCACATTTTCGGGAGATTACAGTAAAATTAAGAAATTGTAGAAACTATCGCGTTTTTGTTTTAAACGATCGATTACAAGAAGAGTAACGTCATCGTCAAACTTAGGACGGTTACAAAATTCGATACAATCCGAAATGATTTGAGACGCTACTTCCTTTGAGGTTTTAGAAATCGACTTATGAATTGAAAGAGAAATTAACTCTTCGTTATAACGTTTGGTTCTGTCTTCAGAATAATGTTCCGAAATGCCATCCGTATATAAAACAAGTCTGTCGCCGAAGTCGAAATCAATCAAGTTCTCCTCAAAAAAAAGATCTGGAATTACCCCTATCAATTTGCCCTTTGTTTCTAAAGAAATCAAGTTGTTGGTAGCGTTTTGTAAAAGTAAGGGATGATTGTGTCCTGCGTTGGAATAAAGAATTGTATTTTGATTGGTGTTGATTACACAGTAAAACGCGGTTACAAAATTTCCAACCATCTTATTATAAAGAGCGTGATTGAGTTCGGTAAAAAATTGAGAAGGACTAGAAAGAATTTCTTTGTCGTAAGTGGAAATGATCGTATTCATCATCGCGGCGATTACAGAAGCCGAAAGGCCGTGACCGGAAACATCCGCGATTAAAAAACCGGTTCGTTCTGGATCTAATCTAAATATATTATAAAAATCTCCTCCTACATTCGAATAGGGAATATACTCTGCGCTAACTTCCAAATTTTTTATATAAGGGATTGTAGTTGGAATAAACTTAGACATGACTTCTCTGGCTCTTTGCAACTCACGATCCGAATCTATTACTCTGTGAAATAGATCCGCGTTTTTAATCGTCAGAGCAAGCCTATTGGCAACCGTGTCCAACATTTCCAAATCGTTTTGATGAAACGCAAAGCCTGATTTTTTACTATTAACACTAATAACTCCTAAAAGTTCATTTCTGTAAATTAAAGGAGAAGAGATGAGAGAGTTTGTTTCGAACTTATATTTTGCGTTCTTATCGTAACGATTGTCTTCTTCTAAGTTATGTATAAGAAGACTTTTCTTTTCTTTGGCGACCCAACCGGCAACACCCTCTCCAAAAGGAACTGTAATTGTTTGAACCGCTTCTTTGGGAATTCCTTTGGCTGCTAAAATTCTTAAGGTTTGGTTTGTATGGTCCGCAAGATAGATAGTTCCAGTTCTTGCTTCTAAAAATTCTAATATTCTTTGTAATACCCAATTTCCTAATTCATGAATACTTTTTTCGGAGACGATTAGTTTTTCAAATTCATAAAGAAGAGAAAGTTCTAAAATTCTTTTTTTGAGATTCTCGTGAATCTTTGCGTTCTGGATCGCTATTGCAGCCACTTCGGAAAGAGAAGTAAGATAATTTAAATCGGAGGAATCAAAAGAACGGTTTTGCGTTTTATTTAGAATTTCAAGAGTTCCGATCACTTTATTTTCCACAAACAAAGGAACACATATTAAGGAGCGGGTTCTATAACCAGTTTTTTGATCCCAAGAAGGATTGAATCTAGAATCCGAATAGGCGTCTTCTAAGATGATCGTTTTTTTCTCTTTGGCGACCCAACCCGCGATTCCTTCTCCTAAATTTAGGCGTCCATATTTTTGAATGATTTCTCCTTTTTCACCGAGAGCTACTTCGCAGTATAAAAATTCTCTGGTTTCATTTATAAGAAATAAGGAACTAGCCTCTGCTTCTAGAAGATCTTTAGAATAAAGCATAATCAAAGGTAAAAGTTGGTAGAGATCTAAGTTTGCGGTAAAGATCGTACTGACATTTAAAATACTTTTTAGTTTTTGAAATTCTAAAACGGTCTGGGGCATAGATATTTGCGTCAAGACTAGAGCGAACAGAAGGATCGTCAAGGGTTTGGAAGGATTTGAAAGAAAACGAAAATAAAAAGGAAAGTCTTACACACAAAGAAATTGAATTTAATAAGAAACTTTAAGAAATTTTTTAGGTCTATAGATCATGGAAAATCAAATCTCTCGTTTTCTTATTTTTCTTACGGTATTTACGCTCATTATAGGGCTGGGTTATACGTATACAGGCTTTCGTTTAATTCCAAATTTAAGTACTCAAGGATGGATTTCTTGGTTAGGGTGGACTCTGATTGTATTGTTCACCTTAAGTATTCCAGTGAGTTATTATATCAGTCTGACTTCTAAACGAGAAGGAATTCAAACCGCGTTTTCTTATCTAGCGTTTACTGGACTTGGTTTTTTTACGATCTTATTCAGTTTGGTATTATTGAAAGATATTACAACTGTGTCTTTTTACGGACTTACTAAATTTTTTCCAAGTCAGAATGTAATAGAAAGTGAAACCGAAGAATTGATACAAAGAAAAGAATTTTTAAATAGGGTTTTAAGTTTTTCGGTTCTTGGGCTTGCGGGAGGGTTGACTGGAATTGGATTTTATCAGGCGCATAAAAAGCTAAAAGTGATTTCGGTAGAAGTAATAGAAAAAAATTTACATACGTCCTTAGACGGATTTAGGATTGTTCAGATCTCTGACGTTCACATTGGACCTACGATTAAAAAAAGTTTTTTAGAATCCGTAGTAAAAAGAATCAACGAACTGGAACCGGACTTGGTAGCGATTACCGGAGATTTAGTAGACGGGCCTGTAAGTAAACTAGGACATCATATTACACCTCTTGGAGATCTAAAATCTAAACACGGAACCTTTTTTGTAACCGGAAATCACGAATATTATTCGGGTGTACTTTCTTGGATTCGGGAATTGGAGAAACACGGAATCCGAGTATTGTTAAACGAAAATAAAATTTTAGAACACGGTAAAGCTAGTCTGACTCTTGCGGGAGTTACTGATTTAAAAGCGGGGACGATTCTGGAGGAACACAAAACAGATCCGTATCGTGCAATGAAAGGTGGGGAAAAAACAGATTATAAAATATTACTCGCTCATCAACCTAATAGCGTCTTTGAAGGGGCGGAAGCTGGATTTGATCTACAGTTGTCCGGACATACCCACGGAGGACAATACTTTCCGGGTAATTTACTCATCTATTTAGCGCAGAAGTTTGTAGCCGGACTTCATAAACATAAGGACACTTGGATTTATGTGAGCCGTGGAACCGGATATTGGGGACCACCGATACGACTCGGAGCACCTTCTGAAATCAGTGTGATTCAATTGAAGAAAAATTCTTAAGAGTTGTCCAAAAACCTCAAAAAATTTTACGCGATAATTCTTTAGAAATTTTTAATAAAATGTAGTAGTTCCTACAAATTAAGTCGTATTTGGCAATTTGTGAACTTTCGAGCGGTTCTAAACTCGTTAAATTTTCATAGTAGTTCCTACATTGGACGGTTTTAGGACAAGTTTCTAAGTAATATTTCTAAAATGGATTTTTAATTTTGTGATGGCCGCAAAACAGCGGTTTTGTGCAAAAATTTGATTGGACGACGTTTCTTTTTGATTTTAGAGAACCTCTGTTAAAATACAAATCTTTTGAAACCCAAATTGGATTCCGATATAAAAACAAAGGAGGCGGCGATGGTACTTTTCGGAATCGATCGAAAAATAATCTTCGCGTTAGGAGTTGTTTTACTTTTGTTTTTTGTATTCTTAGATTGTGGAAAAAAAACAAAGGAACTACTAAGAAAGAAAACGTTAAAACTTCGAATTTACAGAAAAAAAATAAAGAAGTAGAGTTGGAACCGGATTTAAAGGAAAGAAAATTCTTTCAAGAAGACGCACTAGGCCAACCTAAAAAATACGTAGAAGAAGTAGCGGACTCAGAACCGAATCGACCTTACCGGGAGGAAACTAAATCCATTTCCGCTTATCTGGGAGCAACCCCAGGATGTAAAAATGGAAACTGTAAAAGTGGACAGGGTATATACGTATACGATACAGGAGAAGTATATTCCGGAACTTTCAAAAATGATAAACGACATGGATACGGAAGGATTCAATACAAAGATGGGGATTTATATTCCGGGTATTTCCAAAACGATAAAAAAGTGGGAACCGGAACGTATCGATTTGCAAACGGAGCCATATTTAGCGGAAGGTTTTATGACGACGGAGAAAGCGCAGAAGGTCATCTGATTGTGGGAAAAAGAAAAAAAGAATGTTCTATTATCCGAAACAAACTAAGTTGTCACGGGTAGAAATTTTTGCTCGATTTTAAGTTTCAGTGTTAGGTGGTAGTCTTAGTTTATAGCTCCATCAAAAGAGTCTTTATCAAATCCGAAAATAATAATCTCAAAATCAAATTTTCGAATAAAATCTTAATTCTATAACTATCATTTAATAAAAATTCTTTTGACTATTTTAAAAATGAAGCTATTTTAATTAGAACTATATAATAAAGTAATCAATCTAATTGTTTACATTTCAATCGACCGTTTCCATGAAACAGAGATGAAGAATTCATTTTTTAACAACTTTAATCCTATGGATTTTGTATAATAAAATAGTGGCGAATCCAGTTTTGCCGGACCGAACTCTTAGTTCTGGTTGATAAATTGCATGAAAGAAACGTAATGCGATATTTTATCTTTAGTTTCAATATAGAACGCGATGAATATGGGGAAATGCTTACAAGTTGAAGGGGATTTTAGAATTAAAATTGGACTCAACAGAACGCTCCAGTGTCTTGCTTTTATTGGCGCTCGAAGTAACTCAATGTCTCACTCCCTGAACTCAATGCATCGCCGCTCTGCCATAACCTACCCACAAGTTGAATAGGATTTTAGAATCAAAATGAACTCAACAGAACGGGCTTTCTATGGATCGCCGTTCTGGGCTCAAAAAGGCACATTTTTCAAGTGTTCCGACAAGGATGAGTCTTTTTACTTGCAAAAAGTATATTTTTCGGATAGAGAAAAATTTTCCGAACCTTACCGCACCCACCCAAAAATAGGGAAAACTCAGCACAACGCTTTCCTCAAACTCAATGCATCGCTTCCTAAGGGTCGCTCTGCAGGTCGCGTTGGAAAACTCAACACAACACTCTCTATGAATCGCGTTGTGGAGTGTAAGTTTTACACAGGATTTGTCGTAATTCCAACAGATTTATTTATATTGAGATCCAAATACTCGTGGGTGGTATAATAAAAGTTTTGCTGAGTTTGAAAGAGCATTTTGCTCCTCAATCGCTTTCGTATTGATTCTATTGAACCTATGTTAATCGACGCTTTGTCACAACATTTACGAACACTTAATTTTTTAGAGATCAGTAAAATTTTTTTCGTAATTGTATGAGTTATTTGTTAAACGGAATATTTAATATTATGAATGAACTTCTGTGAATCTGAATCTGTGGGAACTCTCACAAATCTAGGTTTTGCAGATCTATTTAAAAATGTGGGAACTCT
>NZ_FTNA01000030.1:0-8431 GCF_900156205.1 Leptospira interrogans | reverse complement strand
TTTAAAAATGTGGGAACTCTTACAAATCTAGGTTTTACAGATCTATTTTAAAAATGTGGGAACTCTTACAAGTCTAGGTTTTGCAGATCTATTTAAAAATCGAACCCACATTCAATAATTTGTCGGACCAAGTTTTAAATAAAGTCTTGATAAATCAAAAACAAAGAAGCCGTCAGATCAAATAACATAAAATTATGAAATTTTAATCATTAGAAGGATCCTGCCAAAGTTCGTTGTCTTTGATGAGTTGGACTAACTTTTCATCCGCGATTTCGCTGGGGACGTTTTTCAGAACGATTTCTTTTCCTCGATAAAGATGAACTTTACCAGGACCGGCGCCCACATAGCCAAAGTCCGCGTCCGCCATTTCGCCAGGACCGTTTACAATACAACCCATCACCGCAATTTTAACTCCCTTAAGATGACCAGTTCTGGATTTGATTCTGGCCGTAGTTTCTTGAAGATCAAAAAGAGTTCTACCGCAGGAAGGGCAAGATATATATTCCGTTTTTGTTAAACGAAGTCTGGTGCCTTGTAAAAGATCATAAGAAAGTTGGAATATTTCTTCGATGTCTTTGATTTTAGAAGTGGAGATTCGTATCAGATCTCCGATGCCGTCTATCAAAAGTCCACCGATACCGATTGCGGAATTATATAAAGCTTCTTCTGGGTTGGAAAAAGAACCGTGAAGAAGAATCGGAAATTCAAAACGGCTTAGAATGCTTCCTAACTTTCTATAGTCGTATAGAATTTCTTTAGAATCCAGAGAAAATAAAACGTTTTTGATACCTATTTCGGATAACGTATCTGGAAGTCCTCTGAGAGAATCGAGTTTATCACCACTCGTATGAATTTCCGAAAAAAGCCCAGCGTTTTGTCTTTCTTTTAGAAAAGATAACATCTTTTCTCCATCCTGAAATTGAAGAAACGGATCAAATACAATCTTAGGAAAACTAAGAAGTTCTTTTTGAAGTTTTTCGTTTAAAGAAACGTTTTTAGAAAGAAGGATCCCCACCGGAATAGACAAAGCCGTAGCAGCTTCAGAAATTTCTTTCAATTGATCGGGTAAGGGGGAATCTACTAAAATGCTTTCCGGTTCTATCGAAAGAGATTTTCCATACTGATAAAGTTTTGCAACGTTTTCTAAAAATGAGTTTGAATTTTCGAAAGGTAAAATAGTCTCCACTCGAACCGGATGGTTTTCTCCCGCTTCGAATTGAACGATCTTAATTTCACTACTATAAAATCGATTATAAGAGAAAGGATTTCTAAATTCGGAATAACCTTTTACGGAATTTAGGTTCGAGATTTTTTTGTTAAATTTGTCTGCAAGAAGTTTTGCAACTGGCACTTCTAAGACTGGGTCTTCCGTAAGAGAAACCCGGATTGTATCTCCTAGACCGTCTTCTAAAAGAGAACCAATACCGATGGCAGATTTGATTCTTCCGTCATTACCGTCTCCTGCTTCGGTGACTCCTAAATGTAGGGGATAATCCATTTTTAGCTCGTTAAATCTGGAAGCTAACATCCTGTAGGCTTGAACCATAACCTGAGGATTGGAAGCTTTCATACTTACAATAATATCATAATATCCTAAACTTTCTGCAATACGAATAAATTCGAGTGCGGATTCAACCATACCCTGAGGAGTGTCGCCGTATCGGTTCATGATCCGATCGGAAAGAGAACCGTGATTGGTTCCGATCCTCATCGAAACTCCTAATTCTTTACAACGTAAAACAAGAGGGGAAAATACTTCCGAAATTCTTTCCAATTCTTGGTTATATTTCAAGTCTGTATAATCTCTGACCGCAAATTTTTTCTTATCTGCAAAATTACCCGGGTTGATTCTCACCTTTTCTACATACTCGACCGCTTTCATGGCGACGCTAGGGGTAAAATGAATATCCGCAACGAGAGGAACCTTACTGCCCGCTTTTTTCAGTTCTTGCCGAATGGAAGGAAGATTGTCCGCGTCCGCTTGAGAGGGAACAGTAAGTCTTACGATTTCACAGCCGGCGCGTTCTAATTCCAAAATTTGTTTTACGGAACCTTGTGTATCCGTGGTATCACTGTTGATCATAGATTGGATGACAATCGGATTATTACCGCCTACTTTGACGTCTCCTACTTTGACTTCTCTGGTTTTTCTTCTTTGATAACCGAAAGGTGTTTGATTGTATCTAAAATTCATTCTCGTTTAGAATACTCCCTCTTACTTAAGACAGTTTTGTAGAGAATTATAACTTCGTCATTCTCCTTTTTATCAGAGTAAAACCGATTCCAAAACTAAGTAAAAAACGATGTTTTTACAAGTTCTTCATAAAAATGGAGTTTCTTTTACATTTGAGAGAACTGTCAAACTCTGTAAATTTCTTTCACGTATTTTTACGGGTCGAATTGATTTTGAGTCTTCTCAATCCGATAGTACAAACACATCTTCGGAAATAATCAATCATGGAATTTCCCTTTTCGAAACTAACAGAAACCTACCGGATACGGGTTACTGTCGCTATTTATCGGGACAATATTTTGTCTTATAAGAACGAAGTAATCATACCTTCTGAATATTTAAGAAGAACTGAAGCGAGAGCACATATTCAGAAAGAAATCTCGGAAAGACTTATACATTCTAATTTTTTTCGTTCTCCTAGGCCTGATTACGATTTAGTTCGTTACACGGAAGAAGCTACATGTAATACTTTTTTGCGCTATAGAATTCTTTCTCTAAAATCGGGAGAAGGATTGATCCGAGAAAGGATTTGATCGATGTAATTTCGGATTTTATCAAAAGCAATCTTTTGAAAATATCTATAAAATTCAAAGATAAAGATTTTCAAATTCAATTTTCTGATATGATCTGTTTTTTAGAGATTAACCGTGAATTTCTTTTGAAGTTTTAAAATGGAATATAGATTATTCTTTCTACTTTTAAAATGGATAGAAAAAATAAGTCATTTAACAAGGATAAAACGAATTTATGAAAGTTTATGAAATTCAAAACCAATTTGGTCTGGAAAATTTAAAAATTTCAGAACGTCCAGATCCTGTTCCAGTACAAGGAGAGGTACTCGTTCGTTTTAGGGCTGCTTCTTTAAATTATAGGGATTATCTAATGGCTATAGGTAGATACAATCCTAAACAAAAATTACCTTTGATACCTCTTTCCGATGGAGCGGGTGAAGTGGTTCAAGTTGGTCCTGGAGTTACTCGTTGGAAGATAGGGGATAAAGTATGTGCGAACTTTGCTCAGACTTGGTTTGACGGCGCTCCGGAAAAAGATATGTTGAAAAATACTCTAGGAGGTCCGTTAGACGGAACACTCTGTGAATATAGAATTTTTAGGGAAGAAGGTCTGGTTTTAATGCCTGAAAATCTTTCTTTTGCAGAAGCTTCTACACTTCCTTGTGCCGCTCTGACGGCGTACACCGCGATTGTAACTCACGGAAACATACAACCGGGAGCTACTGTAGTCGTTCAAGGAACTGGAGGTGTTTCTATATTCGCATTACAATTTGCTAAAATGATGGGATGTAGAGTAATTGCTACTTCTTCAAGTGAGGAAAAATTAGCAAAGGTAAAAGAATTAGGAGCGGATGAAGTCATCAACTACAATGAAAAAACAAATTGGGACAGAGAGGTTCGTAAAATAACGGAAATGAAAGGCGCCGATCTTGTCATCGAAGTCGGAGGTGCAGGTACTTTACAAAAATCGATTTCTAGTACTAAACCTTGGGGAACGATTGCACTGATTGGGGTTTTAGCCGGAGGAGAAAGTAACAACTTATCTTTATTTCCTATTTTGATGCAGGGGATTCGGATTCAGGGAATTATTGTAGGAAGTAAAAGAAACTTCGAGGATATGAATCTTGCAATCAATACAAACAAGATCAAACCCGTAGTGGATCAAGTTTATTCTTTTGAAGAAGTTCCTAAAGCTTTTGAAAGCCTGAAAGCAGGAAAACATTTTGGAAAAATTTGTATCGAAATTTAAAATTTACTGAAAAGTTTTAGGACGAATTTTAAATTCTGGCATTTTATCAATCAGTAAGTGAGTTCTGCGTAATCTAATGCGAAAGCGATTGATGCAGGGAACTCTTATGAATCCAAATTAAGAAAAATGAATATTAGAGTTGTTGAAAAATCCATTCTCCATCTTGTTTCTATTTTATGTGACTCAATCTGTGGAAACTACCATAAATCTATATTTTACGGTAAAATCTTCAAATGTGGGAACTACCACATTTAAAGATTTCGCAGTAAAATTTTTAAAAGTTCGGAATTGTCTTGAACTGGTCTCTAAAAATAAATGTAGGAACTCTACGTTTTAAAAATCAAAAATAGTAATCTCCGTAAATTCTATTTTTATTATATTCTTGTATAAGTTTTCACTGATACGAACGGTTTTTAAATTTGTCTTAACTCGCAGCTTTTGGAAAATTTTTATAAAGAGATTTATTTCCACCGGGAGGTTTTCCAATATCTACACCCGCTTTTAAAAGTTCCAATCTAAGTTCTTTACGGAAAGAGTGATAGTCTACTTCTACAGCGTGTCTTTGGCCTCTTTCAAATGTAAAGTGAGGATGATCAATTTCGTATTGAATTGCGGCCTTCAAATTTTTGGGACGTTTATATTTTCCTAAAATTTCTAAACAAGCTAGTTTTGCTTGATAATCTGCCATCGGCCAGATACAACCTACGGGTTGAAACAAACCGATGAAATATAAATTTTGAAAATCGTTATGTATCATCTTGCGAAAGAGAGGAATTTTTTCAACGTGCTGAAAATCGATAAACGATTTATCAAAAAAAGGAAACGTAGTCCAAAAGCCGGTGCAAGCGCAGATGATGTCAAAACGTTCTTTGGTTCCATCTATAAATTCCACTTCTTTACCGTGTAATTTTTTGATCGCAGGACGAGGGTTGATTCTACCATGACGGATAAAATCTAGAAGGTCTGAATTTAAAGTTGGGTGATGACTGAGCGCTAGATTTTTATTTTCTGGAAGGCCATAGTTTTTATAAGAACCTTGTAATATATAAATTAACTTACTAAGGGCAAATTGTTTAATGATAGAAGGAATCCAATTTGGAGTTTTTGCCGCAAACACGTCAGAAGGCATACCAAAAAGAAATTTCGGAAAAAACCATTGAGGACTTCTCATTGATAACTTTACACTGTTTGCAACTCTTGCCGATTCGACTGCAACGTCACAAGCTGAATTACCGGCTCCGATGACTAAAATATCTTTTCCTTTCCATTCGTTTGTAACACCTTTGAAATCGTGAGAATGTAAAAACTTACCAGTAAACTTGCCTTCATATTCTGGATATTTGGGATCCCAGTGATGTCCGTTTGCAACCATAAGGACGTCAAAAAATTCTACCTTCTTTTTTTTAGAAGCGTTTGTATATTCTACTTTCCATTCTTCGTTAGGTGTTTTGGTAATCTTTTGAATGGTATGATGAAATCGAATTTTCTTATAGACTCCGAAGTGTTTTGCATAAGATTCAAAATAAGCTTGAAGTTGTTTGTGATTTGGGTACTCGGGATAATCTTCGGGCATTGGAAAGTCTTCATATTCGGACCAAACCTTAGAACTGATGATGTGGGTATTTTCGTAGACGCTGGAATGACCGGTTTTGGCGTTGAAAACCCAGTTCCCGCCAACTTTATCGTTTTTTTCGAAAATTACTACATCCAAACCGTATTCGACACAATTCTTTCCGGCGGCAATTCCGCTTGGTCCAGCACCTACTACACAAACTCTGGCGTTCGATTTCATTCGATCCTCCTTGCGCTTTGAGATCATTCGTGAAATCAATTAAAATATCAACGAATACTATATTTTCGAAAGATCCTATTTATATAGAATTTAGATGCAAGAAATTTTAAGTAAAAAAATGGGAAGGATTTCATTTTTCAATCTTAATTTGTTTATTAGAATTGTTGAAAAATTAATTCTCCATCTGTTTCTATTTTATGGAAACGGGCAATTGAAGCAGTTTTGTTAATCGGAAATAGGGAATTTTTCAACAACTCTATTCTTGATCGGCTAAAATTAGATTTTTTTTCTATACTTATATAAGAACGTTTGTATAGATCTTAAGAATGTGAACTTACATCAGTTCATTCGAAAAATTTTGTACATATAAAAATAATACCAAAAATTGATTTGTCGATTTTAACAAAGACGTATGTATTCAGTTCTAGAAAATTGTATATTAGAGTTGTTGAAAAATTACCAATTAAACCGTTTATCAAAAAATAAATGAAGGTTCCAAAGTCCAGCGGCTAAAACAAAAACGAGATGTTTAAAGTTTTTTCTAAAACTTCTAATGACATCCGATGTAATTCTAAATCTTTTAATACCAGCAAAAGCATTTTCTACGAAAATTCTTTTTTTACTAATTCTTCTATTCTTTGCTTTTTGTTTGGCGGAAGTTCTCTTTTCTTAGGTTTCTTTTTGGGTTTGATAATATTCGTTTTCTTTGATGTCTTTTCAATTCCTTCAAAACCAGAGTCAAGGACGCATGCGACATCTTTAGGAACTGCAGAAGTGATCATCACGTTCTCCGCAACTTTAAGATCGTGTGTTTTGCCCAATATCGTGTTTGATAAGAATAAGATTGCTTTATCCTTATTTGTCAAAATTAGATTTTAATCGTATGTCTTTTCTTTTTTCCAGAGTAGAATTCTTTCTGTAGATCCTTATCTGTTGGCCTTCTAATAGGTCTTTCTGTTCCGTCTATAATTACATATTTCAGTTTTTTTAACTTCTTTAACTTTCTTTTAAGGTCTGAAATTTCATTTGCGGGAAGAGTATTCATGGAACCAAGTGAAAGAAACAAAGCCTCCGCCAAAAGTTTTACCAACTTACAAGAAGTAGTCCTGTCCATTTTAAAAACTACTCCCAATACGTCGTAAGTTGGATAAGTCTTTAAATAAAAAATAGATTCTCTTCTATATCCTGTAAGATTGATTTTCTACTTTTTGTAAAATAGAGTTGTTGAAAAATTAATTCTTGATTTGTTTCTGTTGAATTGAAATGGACAATTGAAGCAATTTTGCGAATCTTCATTATGAAATTTTTCAACAACTCTAATTATGTTTTATTTCTTCTTTCAAAGATAGATACGAAAGGCCAAATGGAACACAGAGTGTTTTGAATTCTTGCTTAGAGACACCAAGCAACGCTTGCGACATTCTAGGATTCTTTAAGACTTTTTCTTTGGATAGCATTATTCATACACTATCATCAGTTATATGTACAAGAATTTTTCGCAATTCTTCAACAATTCTATTATCCATAATTTGCCTTTTTGAAGTAATTCTAAGTTTTAGAAAAAGTTCATATTGCCATAATAGTGAAAAAATATATTATAGAATATTAATATTTTTTGTTCTAAAATTGAGTATGATTACTATAGAGTAGATCGAATCAATTTTTAATAAACCCTCGTTTAGAAACAGAATTTTAGGTATTCTATCATTCAAAAAAAATGTATCAAGGATACAAATTTTAAGTTTTAAATCATTCCTAAGATAAAATGAAACGGAGAGCTTAACCTAATTTCAAATTTAAAACTGACCTATCCCAAATACTTATAGTTGAATGGTGAAAATTTTCCTTGATCCCTATCAAATTGAATACCGTAGACTAGGACTGTTTCAGTAAGAAATTTTGGTACTTCTTTATGTAGTTTTGAAAAATTCCATAGCAACAATTAACAAAACGCCTCAATCGACCGTTTCCATGAAATAGAAATCAATGGAAAATTAATTTTTCAACAATTCTAATGTAAATTTAGAGTTTGTTCTAAAACTTTAGATTTTAGGAAATTCCCCAAGAGTTTAAGAATATTGAAAACTATTTGAATGCTAACATTAGGATTTTTGTGGGAACTACTATGTTTTATAATGAACTAACTTATTAAAATGATCGTAATTAGAACTTGTCCTAAAACCTCAAAGAATTTTACGCGATAATTTTTTAAAAATTTTTAATAAAATGCAGTAGTTCCTACAAATTAGGTTGCATTTAGCAATTTGCGAACTTTCGAACAGTTCTAATCTCGTAGTAGTTCCCACATTTCGGAAATTGATTTGTAAAATTTAGATTTCAACTTTTTTTCAGAAAATGAATGTTTAAAAATTTATTATGCGACTTAATTTGCGGGAACTACCACAAATCATGATTTTAACGTGAGTTCGGTGGTTGAAAAATTGTCTAAAAGTAGTAGTTCCTACATCATTTTACAGACAAACCTAAGTTTTGTGAGAGTTCCCACACTTGAATACGACAGATTCAAGTGTTATAAACTTCTATTTTATCAATTGTGGTAGCTCCCACATTTAAAGAATCGATCTATAAAGTTCAGATTCCAACTTTTTTCAGAATCATGAATTTCTTACGCCGGAACTCACGTT
>NZ_FTNA01000029.1 GCF_900156205.1 Leptospira interrogans | reverse complement strand
TGGGTTTCAGATATTACTTTTTTAAGATCCTCTTTCGGGTGGATTTATCTTTGTGTAATACTGGATCTTTATTCTCGAAAAGTAGTGGGTTGGTCGATTTCAAATTCTAATGATTCTAAGTTAGTGTGCACCGCTCTTTCCAAAGCAATCGAATGTAGAAATCCTCCTAAGGGTTTAGTTTTTCATTCGGATCGAGGATCCAATTATTGTTCGTACGAAACTCGAAGGTATCTGTTAAATAATAAACTCAGAAGGAGTAATAGTAGAAAGGGAAATTGTTGGGACAACGCAGTTGCTGAGTCCTTCTTTGGTTCTCTGAAAAGAGAAATGGAATATAATTACTTTTATAAAATTCAAGAAGCCGAAGAATTACTTTTTGATCATATAGAGGTTTATTATAATAGACACAGATCTCATTCGTCATTAGACTTTGTGAGTCCTGTGCAATTTGAAGTAAATGCTGCGTAAAAATGTGTCCAATAATTCGTCACTAGGTTAGTAAAGACTGCGATCTATCTAACTCGT
This sequence comes from Leptospira interrogans, assembly GCF_900156205.1. GTDB lineage: Bacteria > Spirochaetota > Leptospiria > Leptospirales > Leptospiraceae > Leptospira > Leptospira interrogans. The sequence continues at coordinate 44,985 of NZ_FTNA01000029.1, read as the reverse complement.
CGTATTACATTACGATGTTGAACGGGATCGTTCCGATTTTGTTCTGCTTCCTATCTATAATAAAATCCAATAGTCATCATTTCGTAGACACTGGCTCTTGAACATTTAAAGTCGGTCATTCTATTTTTATAGTATAGCGTATTTCTTTGACAGATTTCGGTTTTTAGTAACAGCTTCCATTTTGGTTTGACTGACGCCGTTGATTTTATTTTGTACTTACTCATCTTGTGATCGTTTACTTGTCTCAGATTGTTTTAAAGATTGAAGTTGCCAATCTAAGGGAAATGAATTTTTTGGAACAAGATTCAATTGACTAGTTGGAAGGAAAATCATGAGACCTTTTAAAATATTAGGAATTCAACAGATTGCAGTAGGTGGGGAAGACAAAAAAAAATTAGAAACGTTTTGGGTGGATATACTTGGGCTTGAAAAAGCGGGAACTTTTCGAAGCGAAAAAGAAAACGTAGATGAAGATATTCTCAGAATGGGTAAGGGCGCTTATGCAGTCGAAGTAGATATTATGCAGCCGATTGATGTAAATAAAAGTCCGAAAGTACACGAACCAAAACTCAATCATATAGGACTTTGGGTGGATGATATTCATAAAGCCGTAGAATGGTTGACCACAAAAGGGGTGCGTTTTACTCCCGGTGGAATCCGTAAAGGTGCGGCAGGATATGACGTATGTTTTATTCATCCTAAAGGAAACGAAGAATTTCCGTATTCCTCCGAAGGTGTACTCATAGAACTTGTACAAGCCCCCGCAGATGTAATTCAGGCACTGAGCTAGAAATTTTAAACGACGTCGCTTGGTGGTAACTTTGGGTTTTGTTTTTGCAGATCTAAATGAATCGATTTCTTTGTTATTTTGATTTTTAGAATATTTTAATTTTATGATATATTGATTTTTTTATGAGTTTTTGTAAATAGAAATATTGTTTAGGTGGTCGTCCGTGTGTTCGGACGTAGAGATCTTACGAACAAACTTTAAAATTGTGGGAACTCTTACAAATTCGAGATCTTACAGACAAACTCTGAAATTGTGGGAACTCTTACAAATTCGAGATCTTACAGACAAACTCTGAAATTGTGGGAACTCTTACAAATTCGAGATCTTACGAACAAATTTTGAAAATTGTAGGAACTCTTACAAATTCGAGATCTTACGAACAAACTCTAAAATTGTGGGAACTCTTACAAATCGGTTTCAAAAACTTAGAATGAATCATTTTTGAATCTTCAATAAAATGTAGTAGTTCCCACAAAAACGCCATGTGTATGATTTATAGATTTTTAATATTTTTTCGTTATTATAATTTCTATGTGAGTTTTCACTATTGTTGAAATGAAAGCGTCTTGCTTCTGTTGGTGCTCAACAGATTTTAAAATAACGTGAGTTCGACGTAAGAATATTTGGGCGAATCGCTCGCAAATTTTATAGTATATAATGTCGCGACCGCGCTTGAACTCAATGTTGCTCCTTGCTGTCGCAACATAATGCTGCAATTCCTTCGGAATTTTCGCTACAATCGCTTTCGCATTCGTACCGAACTCACGTTAAAATAGGTTATAGTTAAAACAAGTAGAGATTCAGACAAAATAGAAAGAAGTTTTTTAAAGATATTTTTTAAAAAAAATTGAAGAAGTGGATTTAAAAGATCACTTTTTACCTAAAAGAAAAAAGGTTCTCATTGGACCTTTGCCCTTAACCGGAATTACACCTCTTTCTTCAAATAAAAATAAGTCTTTAATAGATTCATAAACTGCTTCGGAACAATGAATTCTGCCAGGTTCCCCGTGTGATTCCATTCTAGAAGCTGTGTTCACGGAATCTCCCCAAAGATCATAAACGAATTTATTTTTACCGATTACACCGGCCACAACATCTCCCGTGTGAATACCGATTCGAATATTGAATTCGTACTTCCAAGATTTTTGAAGATCCTTAAGACCTTGAATCATATCAATTCCGGCTAACGCGATTTTTTCGACATGGTCTTCGGTTGCGATTGGAATTCCACCCGCCATCATATAACAGTCTCCTATGGTTTTAATTTTTTCGAGCTGATATTTACTGGCAATGTCATCGAAACAGGTGAAAATCTGATTTAAAATTTCTACAAGTTGATTGGGAGTAGGAATTTGAGTAGAAAGTTTAGAAAAACCTACAATGTCCGCGAACAAAACTGTGGACTTCTTAATATAGTCTGCGATTACAACTTCTCCTGCCTTTAGTCTTTCCGCAGTAGATTTAGGAAGTATGTTGAGCAAAAGACTTTCCGATTTTTGTCTTTCTTTTTCCAGGCCTTTATTTAGAATATTAATCTTTTCTAAAGAATCTTTAAGCTCTCTGTTTCTTTTGGAAAGATTTTTGTACGCGTCCGCGTTATCCACTCCTATGGCTACGTAGTTGGCCAGAGTTCTAAGAATGTTGAGTTTGTTTTCGTTAAATTCGTTTTTGTTAAAACTCTGAATAGTCAGTATCCCGATAAACCTTTCTTCTACTTTTAAAGGAAGGTAAACCACCGAATTCGTTTTTTCTCCGAAATGTTTTTGGATAACGGAAACATATCCGGGAAAATCCTTTTCTAGATCGTTTGTGATCAGTTCTTGATTGTTATGATAACAAAAAGAAGAAGGATTGTCCTCGGTAAGAGAATCCACAGTAGGAGCGGGTGTATAACGACCCTCGATCAAGCTAAACTTATATTTGATTTCGTTTTTTCCTTCTTCGATAATACCGAACGCTAAAACGTCCATAGAAAGCATTGATTTAGTATTTTCGTAAACGGAAGTCAAAATAATTTTAGGTTCCAGGCTGGCCGTTATCATCTGACCTATTTCACTTAGCTGTTTTAGGTTTTGATAAGAAGAAACAAGCCTTTGATTGGAATCCTGGAGTTCCGTTTGGGTTTTAATCAGACGATTCTGGGTGGAATCTCCAATTTTCATAAGTTTAGAAGATTGTTTTAAAAGGGATTCGTATGCTTCTCCGATTTTTCTCAGTTCATCTATAAGGTTTTCCTTATTTAGAGAATCATTATTATCTAGGATTTCGTTGACTTCGTTTAATAATTGAAATTCATTTTCAAAAAAGGAATTGAAGTCTTTTTGTTCCATGTAATTTTCTAAAGCCACGTTATATTACTTAATAGGACTTGAGTTCGAATGGAAGAGAAAGATCGGATGAAAATTCTTCTCCGGTTTCTTGCATATCGTCGTCGTCCTCTTTATATAACCAGAGTACTTTTACCTTACCGTTTTGATCGTGGTATTTCTGAAGAGAATCCAGAATATCCATGATAACTTTAGACGAACTTGTATTAAAATAATCCAATTGGAATTTGACCTGAATTTTGGATTTAGAATTCATCGCAGCGTTCAGCCAATCGAAAACGGGTTTATAGAATGCGATTGCATTTTCAGGATAAGATTCTCCTATAATTTCAACAAAACCTTGTTCTGTATCTAAGATGACTTCCGGAGAAGTTTTTGTTTGTTGTATGTGTAATGATTCCATTCTTAATTTTCCTTTGTAAAATATGCAGAAAGCGTGAAGAACGAATGTTTATCGTCTATTGGGGATATATTGAAAGAAAGAGGTCCGTCCGATTTTCTTGCAATGTCTATCAAACCCACTCCCGCACCCTTGCTATCCTCAGGTCTATTTGAACGTAACTGTTTTTGGTAATAAGTTTTTAACTCATCCCTAGACATAGAATTGATCTTCTCGCATTTCATTTTTAACGATTCTATTTTTTCGTTTAGTACAAGATTTCCTGCAGAAACGTTATAGCCAACTGATTTTTCATCGACCATAATGATACCTACGCCGGTTTCTCTTCCGTCTTCGAGAGATTTTCTTTCCGCCGAATAGTGTAACATATTTTGAGCGAGTTCGATAAAAACCGCGAAGATTTTTTTAATTTTAGATTCAGTACTTAAGGAAGTTCGAATCATAGAACCGAACTCCGTTAGTACCTCTTGTGATAGACGACCTTTAAAGGAAACAATGAACTGATAATCGTAGGTGTCTCTATATTGTTTGAACAGATCTAGGGACTTGTTTTCCATCATTTCGTTTTATCATACTCCTATATTTTTATTCGCCTGGTTAGACTCTAAATCCGATTAAGGTTATATCGTCTCTTTGGGCTTCTCCTGCTTGGTATTCATCCAAAAAGGCCGCTAGTTGATTCTTTTGTTCGTATGCGGGTAAAGAGAGAACGTTTTGTAAACGAGCGATTAATCCTTTACTCGTGATTCTTTGTCTTTGTGGATTTGGTTGATCCATAAATCCGTCCGTTGTAAGATAGAACATGGCGGATTGTCCTTTTTCCAATTTCACTTCGTGGGTGGAATACGTTCTTGAAACTTCTTTTTGTCTTCCACCAATAGAGTGTTTATCTCCTTTGATCTCTTCGATATGATTACCTTTTGAGAAATAAAGAGGTCTTTTGGCTCCGGCGAATAGTACTTTGTCTTCGTCAATTCGACAAAAACAAATGTCCATTCCATCCGATGAGTTGGCTCCTAAAGTATCTTGTTTTAAGGCTTAACGAACGTTTCTGTTTAAATGTTCTAAAACCTTTCCTGGATCTTTGATCCCCGCTTCATTTACGATTTGGTTGAGCAAAGTATTTCCGATCATTGACATTAACGCACCTGGAACTCCGTGTCCAGTACAATCGACTGCAGCAAGAAAAATTGATCCTTCTTTTTTACTAAACCAATAGAAGTCACCCGAAACGATATCTTTGGGTCTAAATAGAACGAACTGATCTTTTAAATTTTTTGCAAGAATGTCGTCTGATGGAAGGATCGCCTGCTGAATATTTAAAGAATACGTAATACTATCCGTAATACGCTGGTTCTTAAGTTCAAGGTCCGCGTTAGCTTGAGCCAATTCTCTGGTTCTTTCTCTAACTTTTTCTTCCATATTCGAATAAAGTAATGCGTTGTCTATGGAAATCGCAGCTTGAGAAGAAAGAATATTCATGATCTGAAGACGATCAGAAGTAAACGCACCTTCCGAAAGGTTATTTTCTAAATACAGAATTCCTGAAATTTCTCCTTGTTTAATAACGGGAGTACAAAGAATCGATTTCGTTTTAAAGTTTTTGATATATTCGTCTTTATTAAACTTCTCGTCTTGGCTTGCGTTTCTTAAAACCAGATTCTCTTTGGTTCTTTCTACGTAGTAGATGAGAGAAATCGGAAGATTTTTACTACTTCCGAGAGGAATTCCTGTTAGTACTTCTACGTCGTCTTTGGAGATAGAACCTTCGGCTTCTACGTATAGTTTGCCTTCTTTTTTAAGAATGAGAACACCTCTTTGAGCCCCTGCGTTTTCGATTACGATTTTCATCAATTTGTCTAAGAGATTTTCCAGTTTGATTTCTCCCGAAATCGCCGTGGAACTTTTTAAAACCGATTGAAGATCTAAGGTTTGACCCGAATAAATTTCGGTGGCTGTGGAGGTTGTGCTGGAAATCGTTCTATGAGTTCGCAACAAACCGGTTCCTCTTTCTCGGATAAATTCTGGATATTTGGACTTGAGCATACTTTGTTTGAGATTGGCTCCCCAAAGACCGTAACGGTGGTAAGCTTCGTTGATAAATTCTCCCGCAATTTTTACGCTTCCTTTAGAAAGCCAGAATAGAGCCGCGTTTTCGCAGGCGAGAGCTTCGTCGTTTTGAAATTCATTTTTTCTAGCTTCTCGAATTGCGGCTTCGTAGGTCCTTGCTGCCTTCCAGTTTTTATATTCTAATCTTGCCAGTTCCGCTTCTACGAGAAGATATTTATGATAAAAATTTTCGGGACAACTTTCTGCCAAAACGAGCAGTTGTTTTTGATTCTCCCGAATTTTTTTAACCGATTCCTTTTTACGATCTGGAGAAACTTTTTTATAGTTTGCGGCTAAGGCCAAAGAATACAAAAAGTTATATTCGAAAGGACCATACTGACCTCCTAAGTAAAGAATCATACCATTGGTTTCTTCGGCTTCTTGAAGCGCTAGTTGGTATTCTCCATACATTAAAAGAGAACGAACTTTCATCACTTTAAAAGTGCAGATAGGTGCCAAACTTTGATGATCGTTGCACAGATCGATGTATTCTTTTTCCAGATATTCCGTAGAAGAAAAATCAAGATGACTTCCTGTTTCTCCTCTTAGATTGGAAAGTATGAGTGTGGTTCCCAGGATTGTATCGATTGCAAGATTATTTTTTACTTTTCTGACGAACTTAAGCAATTCGTTGATTTTAGGTTTTAGAATTTCCAGATTTTTTCCTTGAAATAAAACGTTAGAAGCGTCATTCATCGCGGCATAACTGCCGTGTAAAAACTCTCCGGAATCTAAAGCGGATTGAACACATTTAATATTGATTTCTTCCGAAAACTTTAAGTGTTTAACAAAAGAAGAGGAATAGTTAGCAAGAATATTCGCTGCTTTGGTATATCCACCTGAGTTTATATATTTCTCGCTGAGTTTAACTGCTAGTTCGCAAAAATCATAAGCTCCTTTGTAGTCGCCTTGACCAACTAAAACCATACCATAACAGGAATAACCATAAGAATCGGAAAGGTTCCCGAATTTTAAAAGAAGATTTGCCATCTTCAAACAGATCACCGGAAAAAGTGCAGGCTCTTTATTGTAAGCCATAGGAATTGCACTGATTAAAAGATTGACCGCCCAAATATGGCTCGGGTCTGTCATGGTAGGAGCGTCTAACAGAGATGTTATGCTTCTATTTTTAAGATTTTTTTTGGCTTCTTCGAGTTCTTTTTTGACTACCTTGTCAAAACCGGAAGTTGGAAGTTCTATTCCCAGAGGTTTCAACGCTTTGATTACGGTAGGCATAGCTAGATCGTATTTACCTTGTGCGGAATATTCAATCATCAGCAAGTTATACGCTTCTGCTTGTTCTACAGGAGTTTTTGCCTGTTTTAGAATATCCTGAATTGTTTCCTGAGATTCTTCAAAGTCTCCATTGAGATATAAAACTTCTGCGAGTTCTTTGTGAACCGCATAAGAAAGATCATATTCTTGATTCCAACAGTCCTTTTCGGATTTACAAAGAGAAGATAGAAGTTCTTTTGCTTGTAAACAATACAGTTTAGAAGGTTTATAAGCCGCGGAGAGTTTTGCCTTTTGTGCGGCTTGAAGATTTAACTGAAGTAGTTTTCTTTTTTCGGAATTATCAGTGATAAGAGTAGAACCAGTATTTAAATGGTTTACTACGTCAAAGATAGAATCTTCCAAAGTTTTTTCATTAAGGTTTTCGAGAAGAATTCTACCGATTTGAAGGCGTAAAGATTGTTTTTGGTCATCGTTTAAAAGTTCGTAACTCGCTTGTTGAACCCTATCGTGTTGAAAACGAAATTGAATCGACTTTGCGATTTGAAAATTCTTATCTTGATTTTTTTCGATTTCCACCATGGAATCTACAAGACGATAGTTGTCTCCTATAGGAACGATCAATTCCTCTTGCATCGTTTCCATAAGAGCTTCGGCGGTTTCCTTTAACGTGGCACCTAAAATTTTGGCCTGGATAGCAAGATCAAAATTACTTCCAATACAAGAGGCGAGTTTTAAGGTTTCTTGGGTTCTAGGAGGAAGTTTTTTGATTCTATTGACGAGTAACTCTACCACGTTATCCGAAATATTTGTGTTTTTAATTTTTTCTAGATTCCAGACCCATCTTCCTGAATCCGTAGGACTTCCTTTTTGATAAGAGATGATTTCTTCTTTGGAAAGTTGTTTTAATAATTCGTTGATAAAAAAAGGATTTCCTCTCGTTTTAGAATAAACTATCTCTGCAAAACTCATGGTTTCTTCGGTTGGTCTACGTAAACTATCCGATAAAAGTTCGTTTACGTTTTCCAAGCTTAAAGGTTTTAGAAGAATTTTATCTAAACGAAATCCTTCCTTTTCTAAACCGCTTATCAGAGCCGAAAAAGGATGTGTGGAATCTACTTCATTGTCTCTATATGCAAGTATTAGGAAAAGATAATTTACAGAAGCGTCTTCGATCAGGTTTTTGACGAGTTCGAGAGACGGAGTGTCCGCCCATTGTAAATCGTCCAAAAAGATGGCGAGTGGATGATCTTGGTTTGCAAAGATCTTTATAAAATTCTGAAATACTAAATAAAAGCGGTTTGCGTTTTCTTGAGGACCCAACTCGGTAACAGGAGGTTGTTCTCCTATGATAAACTCAAGTTCTGGTAAAACGTCTGTGATCACTTTTCCGTTTGCACCCAGAGTGTCTCTAATTTTGTTTTTCCATTCTTCGATTCTTTCTGGAGATTCCGTAAGAATTTGTTCGATCAAATTAGAAAAAACTTGGATGATTGCACTGAAAGGAACATTACGATTGTATTGATCGAATTTTCCAGAAATAGAATATCCTTTCGATTCCGTAAGAGGTTTATTAATTTCTTTGACAAGAGAGGATTTACCAACTCCGGAATAACCCGCAATCAAAACGATACTAGGTCTACCGGTTTCTGTCATACGTTTGAATTCGTTTAACAGCGCTTCAATGTAACTTTCTCTGCCGTATAGTTTTTGAGGGATTTTAAATTCGTGAGAATAATCAGTGGAGCCCAGCGGAAAGGCGGGGGCGTCTCCGGATTCCAACCATTTGTCTCGGATGATTTCTAAATCGTTTTTGAGTCCTTCGGAGGTTTGGTATCTTTCTTCTGCGGTTTTAGAAAGAAGTTTTAAAATAACGTGAGAAAGCGCTTCTGGAATTTCGCTTCGAATTTTACGGGGATCGACCGGAGATTTTGCAAGATGGAAGTGGACTAATTCCAAAAGGTCTTCACTTTCAAAAGGAAGTTTTCCGGTAAGAAGTTCATAGAAAGTGATACCTAAAGAATAAAAGTCACTTCTATAATCTACGGAACGATTCATTCTACCTGTTTGTTCTGGAGAAACGTAGTGAATACTACCTTCTAAACGATTTGGATTGGACCAGGAACTTTCTTCTTTGGAAAGCCGTGTAGAAATTCCAAAGTCCACGATTCTTAAAATGTTTTCGTCCGGATTGAATATGATGTTGTCCGGTTTTAGATCTTTGTGTATTACTTTTTTGTTATGTATCTCTCCCAGTTTTTCTGCGAGGTCGATCGCTATTTTGAAAAAGTCTTTTAAGTTTACTGGTCTTTTTTGGGAAAAATGTTTAAGGGATTGTCCAGGAACGAACTCTAAAATGAGTATAAAACCTTCCGGAATTTTTTCCATTCCAAATGCGCGAATCATTTTTTCAGAGGAAAGATAGCTTAAAATTTCATATTCGTTTCTAAGGTTGACCACGGCGGGATGTAATTCATCTAAAATTGGAATGTATTTAACTACAACCTCTGTTTTGTCCTTTGAACGGACGGCTTTGTAAACCTCCGTGGACGAGTCCGTATTCATTCTATCTTTAATTTCGTAACCGTCTATTTTCATATATCTTGATTTTCTTATGTTCGTTCAGAGACGAAATAAGAGTCCTCCCCAGTAAAACCCACCTCCAACGGCGGGAGTGAGGAATAAATCTCCTTTTTTGAATTTTCCTTTATAATAATATTCTGATAAAACGATAGGGATAGAAGCCGCAGAAGTATTTCCCACTTTGTCGAAGTTCATTAGAATTTTCTCTTTCGGAAATCGAGTCCTTTTGAGAACGTCTTGTACTACCACGTCGGTTCCAGGATGAGGAACCACCCAGTCTACATCATCTATTGTTAGACCGTTTTTTTCTAAGAGTTTATCCATGGCTTTGAGTGTAAGATCTGCCGCGTTGGTGACTAATTCCGGATAACTTTTAACGTAACTATTGGGAGGAGGGCCGGTTACAATGATACCTGCAAGATCTCCTTCGTCTTGAAGAAAGGAATCTATGATTCCGGAATTACTGTTTCCGGTATGTTCTAAAAAAACTCCAGCGGCCGCGTCTCCAGCGGTAAATTCTCCATAACCCCCCATTCTGGTTCTGACTGAAAAACGTTCACTTCCAATTACAAGTGCGTTCTTAAATTTACCGGATTCTAAATAAGCGCAAGCGGTTTGAACTCCGTGGACAAAACCAGTGCAGGCAGTACTTACATCGAAAGCGAGAGCGTTTTTGGTTCCTGAAAGTTTAGAGGCTTGCGGAGCTAAATCAGGAAGATAATAACGATCGGTCCAGTTTGCTAAGATGTAAAGATCTACTTCGTCCGGTTTTTTTCCTGCATCTTTTAATGCCATCTCCGCCACTTTAGAAGCCATAAACATAGGAGTTTCCGATTCATTGGCCCTTCTTCTTTCATTAACTCCTATATTACCTATCACTGCTTTTTCGGCTGGGTGCATTTCTGGAAATTTCAAACGAGAACGAATTTCTTCGTTGGTGACGATTTTTTCTGGAAGATAGTGACCGAATCCGGTGATTTGGATACCGCTCTGATTTTTTCCACTCATAAGGGGCCTCTAGTAAATTCGAATATCATTTTATTATGGAAGTCTTGTATATACCATAAATTGTTCTATGTAAATCTTTTCTGGATCTAATTCGCGTAAAACAGTCAGTTCTTCCGCGGTCACGGGAGGTTCGTGTTTGAGAGGAATATCCTCGTCCGGAGGAAGCCAGGAAGTATAGCGTAGTACTGCTTCTTCAGGTTCCATCTCTTCGTCGGAAGGAGGTGAGATCCAGTGTGAGAATTCGAAAACATGATCCGAATTTGGAGTTCTTTGAAATCTTCCAAATTGACAGACTGCTTCCATAACTCTGTCTCCTACCGAGGTAATATAGTTTACATGTTTTACGAATCTTCCTCGGTTTGCCTTGGCAACTACGATACAATCTGCGACTGCGGCTATATCGTTGGCTCCTCCCGAACCAACTAAAAATTTTCCCTTAGAAGTTTTAGTAGAGTTGATGTTACCGAACCAATCCACTTCTGCGGCTCCTAACACTCCTAGACAATGATCTGGTACTACTGTTCCTAAAATACTTGTGATGTCAGAAAGCATAGTACAGTCTTTTGCATGTAGTTGGCTAAAAAGAAAAACATCTCCGGTATGTGGTTTCATAGAAAAAAAACCTAATTCTGTGATGATCTTAACTTCAATCCCTTCTTTCTCTAAAAAACGAGCAGCGGTCCAAGCGGAAATATGAGCTGCACCGATACCAGCTAGGATCGTTTTGTAACCATTAGATTTGACGTATTCTTGAATCGCTCTCGCAGCCAAGATTATCATTTGTTCAGAGTCGTTTACGGTTTTTGGATCCTCTAATTTAGTTACTTTGTTCTCTTTGGGAATTTGTTTTAGTCTTTTAAGACGAGAAATTCCTATACGTTCTAAATATTCTGCATGACCACCCTTTAGGTTTACAAAATCTGCATACCATTTTTCGGCACGAGAAGGGGCGTTGGCGGCTTCGTTCGCTTCTATCTGAAATTCGTAATCATCTAAATACGTAGAAAGTCCAGCGAAAGCTGGGATTCCGGAAAGGTTATAGACTCTAAGAGATTGAGGATGGGCCCCGAATTCAGCGATGGAAATTGCTTTGACTCGATTTCCTGGAATCGAAACAAGCTCTGGAGGAATGGAACCTTTAGGAACGATCTTTTCTACGGTAGCGACTACACCTTGTTTGGCGGAAAGTGCTCCCCAGTAACCTTCTCCGCAGGGAGGACAAAGAACTAAATTTCCTTCTTCGTCTCCAACCACAGCGTGTAAAAGTGTAAGGTCTGGGTTTAAGGGAAGAATATAAACTAGATCCACTCCTTTTTTACCTTTATAATTCGGAGAATGGGAGCCATTGATACCTTGGTGTTTTGGATCTGGAAGTAAAAAAGCCGTTTTGCCTAACTTATCTAAAATTAGATCGCTACCTAAAAGGGAATTGGTGATAAAACCTGGAAGGCGCATCGCTCCGGCCATCAATCTTTGAACGATACTGAGTAGAGACCAGAGTTCCAGTTCGAACGGTTTTCCTTCCAATAAATTAGAATATAATGAATTAGGAGCAGGTTTAGGATAATTATCTCCGGCAAAACCGGTGATCATTTTTTTTACTACTTTAGAGATTGTAAGAGCGTGTGCACTGGAATGGATTCCTGCCATACTAATTATAAATTCTGGATTTGAATTTTGAAAACAACGAGCGAGAGAATAAATAAGAGCGTTTGGTCTGGACATGGTCGCAGAAAGGTGCAGATACATTTTAGGTTGCACCGTTTCACGGATCATCTCGTCAGGATTTTGAAAGATCTTCGCGTTTTTTTCCAATGAATTCTATACTTCCCAATCAGTATGAAGATGATTCGTTTAAAATTTCCGATTAGGAGCGAACCTCCCGTACTGCGCCTAAAAGAAAAAAGTAATATTATATTACAAAAAAAGATATTCTTTTGTAAATCTTGAATGTTTTACTGCTAATCTTTTTTTTACAAATGTCGAATGGGTTTGAAACAAGTTATAACGGTAGAAAGATTCTACCTTTAAGAATTCTATAGCAAGAACTTTTTTATAAATTGCAACAAAACTATGAATCGATTTAAGGAGAGTATTCTACGAACCGAAATTATAATTAGGAAAGTCATATATATTTACACTTAGTTTTGATAGAAAATTGATTTCAAAATTGTAAAGTAATAATGACTCAAATAACGTGAAGTAGTTTATGTCCCTCACACGTTAGCCGATAAGTGATAACAATGACAGATATACAGATAGAATTTCCGGAGAAGTATCATTTTTCTACGGAGTTATCCATAAGAAAAACAGATCTCGCTTTGGATATTCACGTATCTTTTGCGTCCATTTTAGATTTAGTAATGGAAGCACATCTGCAGTTCTTCCAGTATTTAGGATTTTCTGTTACAGATATTTATGGAAAGAGTATTATCTTTGCGAATGCGGGGATTTTATATCAGGGAGAATTACTCTATAAAGATCAAGTTAAGATAGATGTAGTTTTAGATAACTTAGGAGAGAAATCTTTTGATCTAACCTTTCGTCTTTCCAAAGATCAAAGGAAAGAGAAAGTAGCGCTTATAAAAATTAGGGTTTTGTTTTTTGATTATTCCATCCGTAGAGTAGTGTCTGTTCCGGAAGGTTTTAGAAAAATTTTTACGGAAGAAAGAATTCCAGTATATACTTCTTCTCAAACTGAAATGGTTCAGGAGACGAGTTCTGTTCAAAGTAAAAGTTTTGATAAACTGGAGGTTTTGCGTTTTGCACACGGTCTTACTCTCAAATTATACAGGATTGGAAATAAAACTGAAGTGATCAAAGAACATAGTTCTCTTCTGGAACATATTCGTTCTGTTTCTATACTTTTGCCGGTTCGGATTGCAGGAGCTTGGGGAAGTAGGATTCTTTCGGAAAAAATTAAAAATATTCTAAAAGCGAAAGTGCATCTGGAAGAACTCAGATACCTTTTGGTTTTACTGCAGGATCTAAAAATTGATTCGATTGAAAGTGAGCTATCTGATTTAGAAATAATAAATAAACATCTGAAAAAATATCTTGCCCGGGTTCGGAATGGAAAAACTAGAAAATTAAATTGAGAACTCTTGTCCTAAAATTTTAGAATCAGTCATTTTTGAATCTTCAATAAAAATATATGAGTTCCCACAAAAACTGTCTGTAATTTGATTATTTAGGAGAACTTCTATAAAAAATGAATTTCTAATTTAAACGAGATGGTTTAATCGTCGATTTCATTCACAAATTGAATTTTGATCGAAAATGATAAAGCAGGTTCCGAATCTAAACGTTAGATTGGTGTGAAAATTTGCAAGTCTGGATTTAATAGGATCGTTATCTTTAATTTTATGGAAATCTTTTGAAGTAGATTCTATAAAAACTGAAAGTTTCATTTTAAAGTTCTGTCAGTAAGTTATAATATTAAAATATACAATTTGGAGAATATCATGAAGGATAAAGTAGCCATTGTGACCGGAGGAAGTACTGGAATTGGAAAAGCGGTCGTAAAGGAATTTGTCTCCAAAGGTGTTAAAGTTGTTTTTTGTGGTCGTAGATTGGAAGAAGGAAAAAAATTGGAATCTGAAATACGTGCTGAGGGTGGAGACGTATATTTCGTAGTCTGTGACGTAACTTCTGGAGAACAGGTAAAAAAGGTAGTGGATGCCGCCTTGGAAAAATTTGGAAGATTGGATTTCGGAATCAACAACGCTGGAATTATGGGCCTCAATCATCTTTTACACGAATATCCGGAAGACGTTTGGGATAAAGTGGTGAACGTAAATCTCAAAGGAACTTGGTTATCGATGAAGTATCAAATTCCAGAAATGATCAAAATGGGAGGAGGGGTTGTGGTAAACGTTTCTTCTATATCTGGAATCAACGGAGTTGTTGGAATCAATCCTTATGCAGCCGCAAAACATGGTGTTGTAGGACTTACAAAAAGCGCTGCATTGGAATATGCTAAAAAAAATATTCGAATCAATGCAATTTGTCCGGGAGCGGTAAAGACTGAAATTTTAGACGAACTCTTTCATCTTGCAAAAGATCCTGTAGAAGCGGAAAGACAATTGGTAAAATTACATCCTATACATAGGATTGCTTCTCCTGAAGAAATTTCTAAAACCGTTCTTTGGCTTTGTAGTGAAGATTCTTCTTTTATTACTGGGACTGCAATTCCTGTGGATGGTGGATATTCTGCAAAATAAAAGTTGGAAATTAAAAAACGTAATCTTGTGGGAACTCCCACGAAAGTTTTGATGAATAAACAAGTGTGAGTTTCAAAGAGACGTAATGTTGTGGGAACTCCCACGAAAGTTTTGATGAATCAACAAGTGTGAGTTACAAAGAGACGTAATCTTGCGGGAACTCCCACTTTGTCAAAACCATTCCAGGTGATGAGTTGGTAAAAGTTATCAATCTAGTTCCGTTTGGAATTACCTAAGTGAAATTCTCATCAACCTGTAATATGATTAGAAATTTTATAGAAACGATTTCGATTTAAGGAGTGTTGTTTTTGAAACTAAAACGTCCTAATTTAGTTATAGTTTATTCAAAAAAAAGAATGTACTATAGATTTGTTCTTGAAGTTCATGAATGACACATATTTATAATAGAATCTTAGAAAGTGTTTCAACTTTCAGTATTTCTCCATGATTGTTAATTATTTTGGAATTACGGAAAAAGGAAATTTTCGTTCTCACAACGAAGACTCCATGTATGTATCTGGTGAAATTGTAGCCGGAACGGTTTCTGGTTCTTTTTCTTCTTCGGGAATGAGAGAAGCGCCTTTGATCCTTGCTCTAGCCGATGGAATGGGCGGACATATTTCCGGAGAAATTGCAAGTAGAATGACACTTGAGAAACTTGCTTGGACGGAAAGAGCGGTTCAACCTTTGGATGAATTATCTCGCGCGGGTTGGCAGAGTTTATTTAGCATCATTAATCACGAAATCAACGATTATGCAAAGGAAACTGGAAAACTGGGAATGGGAGCCACATTAGTCGGTATTTTGTTCGGAAAAAGAAAGGTTCTAGTTTTTAATATGGGAGATAGTAGGGCCTATCATTTTTCTTCCCAAGGAATTCAAAAGATAACAGTTGATCATTCTTTTGCGGGTCCGGTCAAAGAAAATCAGGTTTCCAGAAGTTACATCACTAGTTGTATCGGAGGAGGGACTACCGATCTTCAGATGGATCTTTTCGATATTACAAATTCTTTAAATGTAGGAGATCGTATTCTTCTTTGTACGGATGGATTGACGGACGTAATTAAGATAGACGATTTGGAAGAAATTTTAAAAAATTCTTCTAACGCAAAGGAAGCTTGTTATCATCTTTTAGAAGAAGCAAATCTAAGAATGACTAAGGATAATACTTCTGTGATCGTAATCGAGGTTCAAGAAATTATACTTTCTAATTCCAAACCTTGGAAACTTACCCCAGGCGAAAAAAAACGGTAAGAGTAAAAAAGAAATTTCCATTTGGTGTTTTTTCAAAAGAGGAACGAAATGGAAAATCAGATTTTCTTAATATTTCCAAAAAGCCAAGCCCCGCTCCCTTACTAGATTTAGGTCTTTCTCCTTTTATTTTTTGCAGGTATAATTCTTTTACTTCTGCTTCCGAAAGAGATAAAAAATGATCTAGTTTTTTTTCTAAAGTCGATGCGGTTTCTTCGCTAAGAAGATTTGCGGTCGAAAGTTTAAGTATATGATTTTTTTCTTTGACTATAATTAGGCCAACTCCATAATCTCCTTCTTTTTCCAAAGAATAGTGACTTACATTCTGTACCATTTCTATAAATACGTTTAGGATTTTGTTTTTCCCTTTTTGGTTTGTGATTCTATCTTTTAGAATTTCAGTGAGATTTCCTAAAACTTCATGGGTTACTGCACCTTGATAATAGAGAACCGATTTTAATTTTTTCAAATAATCGTATTGTCTATACAATCTGTCGAATTCCATCCTAATTTCCTTAAAGAAGATCCGGTGCGGTAAGACTTACGAAGGAAGATTGACTTCCAATTGCAAAAGCCATTGAAATTGCATTTCTAAGTCGAACCTTTCTGGCACCATCTGTAATATGATCATGATCGCATTCTGGGTCTACGTCTTTTAGATTGATGGTAGGGCAAAGAATTTGTTTTTCAAGCATGAGGGCTGTTGCCGCAACGTTGATAATCCCTGCAGCTCCAAAAGTATGACCAAAAATTGGCTTGATAGAACCAAGAGGAGCCCATTTATTCCGAGCAAGGCCGTTGTATAAAATTTTGAGAGCCCTACTTTCTGCCATATCGTTGTTGATCGTTGCCGTTCCATGTCCGCAGAAATAATCAATATCTCCTAAATTGAGTCCGCTGATTTTTAGAAGTCGGTTTAAACCATTCGCAGCCTTTTTGCCGGTAAGATCCATTCTCATCGCGTGATCCGCTTCGTTGTAGCTAAAGGTTCCTAAAACTTCCGCATAAATTCTGGCACCTCTTGCGATGGCGTGATCCATTCTTTCCATACAAAGAACGGCGGCACCTTCTCCTAAGATAAAACCATCTCGATTTCGATCGTAAGGTTTGATTGCAGATTTAGGATTGTCTTTTTCGGAAGACATAACGGAACTTACCGGATCGGAATACATCATCATGAGAGGTTTGATCAAAGGAAACTCATGACCTCCGGCATACATTACTTCCGCTCTTCCTTTTCGGATTGCTTGGTAACAAAGACTAATTGCGTGATGTCCTCCTACACAGGCGGCTGTGATTGTGGTTACAAAACCTTGCACGTTCGCGTAGATTGCGGTAAGATTTGTAGGATTGGAAGCCATAGAAGTAAGAACCGAATAACGATCAAAAACGTTAGGATCTTTTTCTTCGTGATAAAGTTTCCAAGCGTGTTCCCACCAAGCGAGAGAAGCTCTAGAGGAAGAATCTATAAAACCTACTTTAGATGGATCAACGGAATCCTTTTCTAATTTGGCGTCTCTTCGCGCTTCTTCCATTGCAGACATAATTGCGAAGGTTTCTCGGTTATAGTGTTTTGAATGTTTTTCGTCTAAATCGGGTAAGAACTTTTTCCAATCGAAATCGTTCATTTCCGCCGCAACTTTTACGGGCATATCGTCGGTTGGAAATCTGGTAATCGTATCTATTTGGGAATTTCCTTCGGAAAGATTTTTCCAAAAAGTGTCCACAGAATACGTATTCGGAAGGATAACTCCTATCCCAGTAATAGCAACTCTTGAATTGTGATTGGTTTTTGGTTTGTCCATGCTCATCTGATTTTGCTGCTTGTCCCAAAAGTAATTAAAAACTTTGTATTTTAGAACGTTAAATTTTATATTCTTTTGATATCAAACATGCATAACGTGTATTTGATTTTTTACTTCCCTTCAACCAAATCTTAATTTAATTACGAATTTACTTTTCATTCTTTTTATAAATCGTCCACCGAAAAAAAGTTTATATCCGTATATTCTGTATTTTAAGAGGATTGACCTTTTACAAAAACTGAAAAAACGGTTCGCTTAAAATTCGAAGTTTATAATAAACTCCGAATGCTATTTTAGATTTGATTTAGGAAATGATTTAAATATAACATTAGACGATATAAATCAAAGCAAAAAAATGATAAAGATCGTTTTTAGGAACGAGCTTTGTATAATACCTTTTGAAAGCAAGAATCCAAGAATATTCTAAAATTCGATTCTTTTGTAAAAAGACGTTTCTCTAGTAATTATTACTCAGAGCTATTATAATAGAAATACCACAAATCTTGATTTTAAAGGTATGTTTGAGTGTAAAATATTAGATTCTGTTACGTAGTTATTACTAATCCTTATAAAATTGATTACCGTAAAATTTTATTACAAAACCCTGTTTCAGAGTAAAATACTGGGTACTATATTCTATAGTTCTGATTCGCAGTAATTGAAATGTGTAGGTTCAAATAACTCATTTCAAGTAAGTATAACAAAAAACGTTACAAAATAATGAATAAGATACTGAAGGAATGGAAAATAACTGCGTTTTCAATTTAGAAACTTAAAAGTAGAAATTCTGGTTCTAGAAGAGAAAAAATTTTGGTGTTTTTCTAAAAAATCATCTTTATAAAAACTGGAAAAGAATATTAGAATACTGTATCGTTTAGAATTAGATATTCCCAAGTTACGATTGTGGGAAACATTTATAGAATCATATTGAAAACTCAATTTTATATCTAAATAGAAAATTGAATTTAGAAGATAAAAATACCAAAAAAGATTGTAAGTGATAAGAAATTACTCAGGAACTATAGAATAAAATTATTTAAAATTCTGTTTCTAAATGGTAGAGGTTTCAAAATTTATGTACTCAATTATATAAAAATCAAATGTATGTATTTGTATAAATTCTGAGTTGGTTGAAAATTTAAGAATTTCGAATGTCTAAAATTATTTAAAAACTATGGATAGACGAGAGTGAATCTATTTTTTAACTTACAGTGTATCTTAAAACTCTAAGAAAATAAAAACAAACTGAAAATTAATAAAAGTAGATGGTGTCTTTCTAAATGAAAGTGCTCATAACGGAAGGTTTGGGTTGTATATTATTATCTATATCTATTTTTGTAATTTAAAACTTCACTTTGTATCGTAGCAGAATTTTCGAACGACTTTTAATAATTCTTCCGAATTCCAAGGTTTTGGAATGATCATGCAGGTCCCAGCTTCTTGTTGAACCTTTTTAAAAATTCCTTCTTCGATATGTCCTGTTACTAAAATAGAAGGAATCTCCGGATATTTTTTATGTACTTGAATTAAAAACTCGTCTCCATTTGTGATTGGCATCAACCAATCGGAAACGATCAGTACTACTTTGGTTCCTTTCGAAACTAAATCGTCTATTACTTCTAAGGCTTCGGTGGCGTCTTGAGCCGTTTCAAAAATAAATTCGCGCCCGAGTTTATTTTTTAACTCCTGCACTAAAGAAATCAAAATGATTGGTTCATCATCTACGCAAAGAATTGCGTTCGGTTCATCTTTTAAATTCAATTTGATCTCCAACTTCTAATTCACAATTTCCGGTACGTTTTTTCGAAAAATGGAAAAATCGCACTGGAAGAAGTATTTCGCTTTGAGTCGATTCCGGCCTTTGACTGTTCTAAGGCGACTTATTTTTCGGAAAATACAAGCCGATTTTAGGTATTTCGCATTAATTTTTAACAGTAATAAAAGAAAAACTCTCATCTTCCAACGAGTTCTGCACGTTCAAAAGATGAGAGTTAAATTGAATCTACTCTTAACAAGAACTATTAGGAAATCAATATGAAAGACTCCCTAATAGAGAATATTTATTGTTCTACACAAACGACTCGGATCGGCTCGGAACTATTTGTGGTCTGATCGCACGGTCTATTGGTATAAGATAGTGCGACCGACTTTACATTAGTATTCGCGCTTCCGATTTTACCTAAATAATTGGATGCGCTACTTTTCCAATTGTTACAGTTGTATCCGGTTGCGGTAGTAAAATCAGAGTTAAGTCCTGTCCAAATATAGCCGTTATTTTCGGTCTCTTCTCCAAATCTGTTAGTCATGCTGGAAAATAAACCATTTATATCGGTAGTAAACAGGGTGGCCCCATCGACCCTTTTATAAGTGGTATTTGGTCTTAAAACCCAGTTGAGAGGGTTAGGAGTAGCACGTCTTGTGGCTGGAGTAGAAGGAATGGTTATGGATTGATCCACTGCCATTGCTTTGTAAGTACCTTTTCCAAGTAACTCTACCGGTTTCATTGTATCGTTATTGCAGATTGTATCCATACCGGCAATTCCACCGTAGTTTCCATTATGACCGATTGGTGAAAGAGGAGCCAAATAAATATATTTGAAAAAGCGTATCGGAGGTGCTGGTTGTTCCACACAATATAACTTACCTCCAGAACTGCATGTTATGAGTCCTGGTACAATTAGGGCAGAATCGAAAATTGCATTGGAAGATGTGGCGTTGTAGTTCCCGATCGTTCCAACATTGATGTCGGCTCCGTCTGTCCAGTTATTACAATTGTAAGGTGCGGTGGTCCAATTTGGATTGAGGCCTGTCCAAGTTATGCTTCCAAAATCGGTGATACTGTCTGGACGAATTTTATTCGTTAAAGGGAAGGTGAATAACTTTTTACTATTTGTAGTTCCAATCGTAGGTGTACCTGTTGTGGCTTGGCTATAAACGGTACTTGCTTGTAATACCCAATTGATTTGACCATCTCCTGCATTACCAGTAACACTGGCTCTACGATTGATACCATCAGCCAGCAGTGCTTTGTAGGAATAGTAAGGGCTCCCTTTTAAATCGGCAGGGACCTTACGCATACACCATTCGTCTGCTCCGTAGATTCCTCCTAAACCTCCATGATGTGCCGGTGCAAGAAATATATACGTTGGGCTAGACGGTAATAAATTTTCACTGCCTGCTTCCACATCGGATGGGTCTTCATCGGTGAGTTTACCATAATGAAAACCTGCACTAGCGGGTTTGTTTTTTTCTCCCAAAAGAGACAAAAGTGTAAAAAGCGTATTATCGCTTCCGTCTTGGGTTTCGCTGCACGAAAAGAGAAATAAAATTCCAGTTAACGTTAACACAGCAACGAATTTAAATTTCGATTTCATTAAGAAATTGCTCCTTTTTTCATCCCAATTTTTGAATTAAAAATCTGAGTATGTTTAAAGTAAGACAAATGAATTTATAAAAATTTGCTAATTTTTCAAATTTATGTAATAAAAGTTTTAATTTCTGAAAATTTAATATTTAACATAAATTAGGCGTAATGAATGAAAAAATATTTCTAAAATTGGGTTTCTATTTAGGATGGCAAATATTCGCAGTTAGACGAGCGACGGTAACTTAGATATTTGATTGGAATGTAGATAAGTGCAAGTGATGTAAGGTATTGCTATTTAAAAGTTAACACGAATTAGGTGAAATGAAATTAGAAAAAGTAATAATTAACGTAAGTTCGGTATCAAGAAAGAGTGAATTTTTCGTAAAATGTATGGCTTTTACATTTTTAGAATAGATCTATAAAACCTAGATTTACAAATCTCCGCAGAAATTTATAAGACGTCTATTATGGAACTGATAGTAATAGAGTTTTTGAAAAATGAATTCTCCATCTATTTCCGTTGTATTAAAATGGACAATTAAAACAGATTTGTAAATCCTCACTATGGAATTTTGAAACAACTCTATTTTTTATAAAACGATTAGCGCTAAAATTTAACGTGAATTCGATCCCGATTCATTTTCTGAAAAAGTTGAAATCTGAATTTTACAGATCGATTCTTTAAATGTGGGAACTCCCACAATTGATAAAATAGAAGTTTATAACACTTAAATTTGTCGTATTCAAGTGTGGGAACTCCCACAAATCACGATTTTACGAACAAATTCTAAAATTGTAGGAACTCATACTTTTAGAAAATTTTTACTCGCGTCGAACTCGCATTAAATGGGATTTAAATTTTAATGATGGCCATAAAACAGAGGTTTTGTGCAAAAATCGGATTGAACGATGATTCTTTTTGTATTTTGTAGTAGTTTCCACAATTCTCAAAGTTTAACTGTAAATCCAAGATTTGTGAGAGTTCTTACATCTGTTTTTTTACAAAAAAATTGACTTAGGATAAAACGTATTTCTAACGTTCTGCTTACGTTAAACTAAAGTCTTTCAAAATTTTTGTTTTTTGATTTGTTCAAACGAACTGATCTAAAAATCGATTCCCAATTTTCATTCTTTTTCGCAGTAATAGAAAACGAAAGGAATTACAACGGAGATTGTTCCTTATTTTTATGTTAGTTGCGATAGATTTTAGTAAGATAACCGAAGTTGTTGGATGTAGACAGAATTATCTAAATAACTTTTATATTCGAAGAGTAAATATACATTAGAGTTGTTGAAAAATTCCATAGCAACAATTAACAAAACGCTTCAATCGATCGTTTCCATACAACGAAAACCCATAGAGAATTAATTTTTCAACAATTCCATTGGTTTTATTTCTGACTTGAGAGGAATTTGAAACGATAGATCGGTTGGTTCTTGTTTTTAGTTCTTCGGAAATAAAACTGGATTCGGAAAGTTCTAATTTTTATAGATCCAGTAATTGAACCACTGTAATGTGTTTTAAAAAAAATATGGTGGCTTCTTTTTTATCTTGGAACGTTTCTATAATTAGTCGATCGTGAGGATTGTTGATTTCGTTTATGGTTATTGTATCCTAAGATTTTAATCCTTCCATTGGATTTAAGTTCAAACACTGTTGTAGAATAAAGTGAAGTGTCTAAAATTCTATGTTCAAATACAAAAATTTACGAAAGTCTTAATGACGCGGACTTGGAGTTTAAACTTTCAAAGTGTGATTCATTTTCTATTCGCTACTTTCTACTTCGATCACTTCCGATTCTTTCAAAGAAAATTCAGCCTTACCAAGACCTCGTTTTCTTCTATCTACAATCCAGTAAAGATAAAGAACAATAGCAAAAATACTTTGAAAGATAAATTGTGCAAGATGAACCGTAGTTGCATAAAACAAACCTTCGGATGCTTTTCTACCCATTAGAACAAAGGAAGACGTGACAGAGGCGTGAAACACTCCCGCACCAGAAGGAGCCGAAGGAACCATTACACCTACCGCACCTGCAAACATAATGAGTACGATACCAGTATAACTTATATCAATATCTACTAATTTGAGAAGTATTCCATAACTGAAAGCATAACCGATTAACCAAGTAAATGCGGTAAGAAAGGCCGGAAAGATGAACTTTTTAAAAACTAAAAAATTTCCTAAATCCCGAATGTAATGTGCGAGTTTGTGTAAAAACCATTCTTTTTTTCCAAACAAACCCGCGATCCAAGCAAATATTTCTATGATTGTATTGTTTAAAAATCGGACCGCGATCAGACCTAAAAAAATTCCTACGATTACCAAAGAAGAAATGATCAAAAAAGAATTACTGCTTTCGTCATTGATTCCTAAAAACATCAAAGCACAGATACCTGCGGAAAATATAAAAGAAAAATCTAATACTTTTTCTATAAAGAGCGCGGTTACCAGAGTTGGATATTGAAGGGAAGATTCCTTTTTACAAAAGTATAAACGGAAAATATCTCCTCCTCTTGCGGGAAGAAACATATTTGCACCTACTCCGATAAAAGAGGAAAGTAGAGCATAACGGAAGCTGACTTGTTTTTCCATGAGTAGATACCATCTCCAAGAGAATAAAACTATTCCCCAAGCGGAAGAAATTACAAACGGAATCAGATAGATGGGTTCCCAGCGTTCCTGGATTTTAGAGAATTCGCTCAGATCCAGTTTAGAAAATAAAAAGCCAAGTGCAAATACGCTGACTAAGCTGCCAAATAAAATTCGTTTCAATATCAAGTTCCTTTGTTTAACCGGGAGGCCAGTGTAATCGTCGTTCTGCTAAAAGATGAAAGTGAATGTGAAATACAGTTTGCCCCCCGTTTTTTCCGGTGTTGTTGACAACTCTATAGCCGTTTTCGGCAAATCCAAGATTTTTAGCGGTATCACGGATTTGTAATAAGATATTTCCGAGCAGATGAGAATCTTCGTTTTCGATTTCAGAAAGAGAGGGAATGTGTTTTTTAGGAATAAAAACTATATGAACCGGAGCTTGGGGAGAAATATCATAAAAAGCTAATATTTCATCGTTTTCAAATACTACTTTGGAAGGGATTTCCTTACGGATGATTTTACAAAAGATACAATTTGGATCTGTCATTCTAAATTCTCCATACAAAGCGCCGCAGCGCCTAATGTGCCGGATACGTTTCCTCCGGGGAGGATTTGAGTATAAGTTCTGAAAATTGGAAAGATCAGTTCCCGGATTCTATTTTGTAGGGAATCACCGAATAAATCCCAGGACTTTACAAGTCCTCCTGTAAAAACAATTTTCTCCGGGTTGATTGTATGAATTAGATTTCTACAAAGTTGTGCAAGCGCGTCAATACCTTCGTTTAACAAAATCGATGCGGTTTTATCTCCTTTTCTAGTTTTTTCAAAGAATTCTTCTGCGGAATCTAAAACTTCTCCGGTCTTTTCTTTATATCGATTTAAAAATCCGCTGGCGCTAAAATAAGCTTCGGTGCAACCTCTTTGACCACAACCGCATAGAGAGCCGTTTGGAAGATACGTAACGTGTCCCGCTTCCATTCCACTTCCTTTGTAACCGTTAAAAAGTTTTCCTTGATATACCCAACCACCTCCTAATCCGGTTCCTAAGGTTAAAATTACCAAATTAGGCGATCCTTTTCCTAAACCGAAATGGTATTCTCCCAACGCAGCAAGGTTTGCATCATTATTATAATATACTGGAATAGAAAATTTTTCTTTTAAATGAGAGACTAACGTCACATTTTTTAAAAGAGGAAGATTAGCGGACTCGATCAAAATTCCGTTTTCAGAATCGATTGGCCCTGGGCTTCCTATGCCCACCGCCGTCAAAGAAGAGTTTTTCATTTCTGATACGATGTCACAAATAGAATCTAGGAATTGTTTTTCGTTTGTTTCCGCGCCGGTTTTACGGAAAGAACTTTTCAGTACGTTTCCGTTGGAATCGATGAGACTTGCTTTGATACTTCCTGCACCTATATCGATTCCAAGAAAGGATTTCATTTTACCACCCGGGTAAATTCTCCCTCTCTCATTTCATAAATTGTTTTAGCGTCAAAAGCTAAATTCATATCATGAGTTACTAATAGAATCGTAAGACCTCTCGAATTAAAATCGTAGAGAAGATTTCGGACTAGTTCGCTGTTTTCGGGATCTAAGTCTCCAGAAGGTTCGTCTGCAAGAAGAAGTTCCGGTTCATTGATCAGGGATCTGGCGATCGCTGTCATTTGGATTTGACCTCCGGAAAGTTTACTGGGATAACTTTTACGGATCGATTCTAAATGAAGACTGCGAATCAAGTATTCACATTTTTCTAGATATTCTTTCGGACTGAATTTACTTACAAGTAGGGCGGGGAGAAGGATGTTTTCTTCTACGTCTAGATGAGGAAGAAGTTCTGAAAATTGAAATATAAGACCTATATTTTTTGCTCTAAAGTTTCCAAGTTCACCGTTACTCATATCGCTTACTTTGGTAGTGTCAAAATAAACTTCTCCGGAAGTACTGGAAAGCATCCCGGTAATCATAGAAAGAAGTGTAGTTTTGCCGGAACCGGAAGGACCTACGATGGCAACGTAGTCGGACTGATTCATATCGAAGGAAACTCCGTTAACCGCCTTCGATTTTCCGTATTCTCGAGAGAGGTTGTTGATGCGAAGAATCATTTTCCCCTCCGAATCGATCGGTAAGGATCCAAAAATGTCAGAATCAAAGAAAGGATCGATCCAATTCCGGAAATGAGAAAAATACAGATGAAAAATGCTTTTCCATAATCGAATAAGCTGGACCCTTCTGCCACCCAAGGTGGAAAAAATATGGTGGTAAGAATACCGAGAAAAAATCCGGTTCCATGTAAAATCCAAAGTTCCGACACTAAAAGTCGAACCGTTCCGATTCGATTTCCTCCGACTGCCATCATAATTCCTGCGTCGGAGGTTCTAAGAAGGGTTCTTGTAATCGCCATAAAGACTAATCCGGAAGAACTGAGTAATAAAACCAACTGAGGATAATTCCGGAAGAGTTCGATACTAGAAGAGTTGGAAGGGGTTCTGTCCATTCTGAGTAGAAAAATCCCAAAAATTAGAAAAAAACAAAATAGGGAAGAAAATCCAATATGAAGAATACTGATTGTAATATCCCGTTTTACAATAGAATACGCGAATCTGAAATAGGTAAGTTTTCCCATTGGTTTTTCGTTTCTGTAAAATGATCGATTTTATCCTGAAATCGGATAAAGCTCGGATTTATTTCCTGGATTTTATCCATTTACCAACTGGAACCTGAAAGAAAAACAAAAAAAATGATCTTCATCATTCTTGTCGCCATTGGAATCATACTGATCGTTGCATCTGGATCGTTTTTGATTCAAACTAAAAAGGACTCCTATGAAAAGGCGCTAGCGCTGGCGGCTCTGGGAAATTATGTAGACGCACGTGTGATCATTCGAGACATTTTAGACAATTCTCCTTCCAACGTAAGAGCTCATTACGTGATCGCAAAAATTTATGCGATGGAAGGAGATACGGTCAACGAAGCCCGTCATCTAGAAAAAATTAAAAAGATAGGAAACTACGAAAAAGGAATCAACCAAGTCGCCGTTTCCAACCGAATCGCAGATATTTACTATCAGCAAGATTTATTTGAAGAAGCTCTATTTCACTATTTGGATACGATTGCGATCGATCCGGAAAATCCAGAAGCAAACGTTCGAATCGGATTTATGGCTTTGGGGCAAAAAGAATTTATGATCGCGGATCGTTTCTTAGGTAAAATTTCGAACGATAAAATTAAAATTCCTTCTCTTTTTATCGGAAAAGGTGTGGTCTCTGCGATTCTTAGAAAAGGGAATCCGGTAGAATTTTTTGCAAAAGCATACGACCTTGATTCTGCTTCTCCGGTCGGAGGTTTTTTATACGCCCTTAGTTTGACTCGGGATGGAAAATACGACGAGGCGATTCGGATTGCAAATTCGGTTGCGGATTCAATCGAAGACGACTACGTTCGTTATACGATTTTTCAGTTTTTAATGTGTTGTTTTATTCTTCAAAAGAATTTAGGAGAAGCTCTCAAACACGCAAGACTTTGTATGGAGATGGCGAGGACCAACGGTTGGAAACAAGAGATGATCGATTCCGACGTTTACTTTTCTCTTTTAGCGGTAAAACTTGGAAAACTAGAAGAAGCCAGTGAATATCTCATTGAGGCTGAGTCGGAAAGAATAGACGACCAAAGAATTTTGGAACTGGCGAATTATAAATTTCAACTGGAGACTAAAAGAACCGACACAGCGAAGAACGGAAATTTTTCTTTGGACGATGAGATTGCTAGAATTTTTGGAGAACTTTTTCCAGTAGAACGTTTTTATGAACTCTCCGGACTTAAATCTTCTAAATCTTTTCATATCAAAGGAATTTTAGACGATCAAGGAAATAAGGTTCTTTCGGACGTCTCTAAAATTGGAATCGGGGTACTGGATCATTATCGTCAATTGAAAGGTGTGGATTTCAAAAATCTTTGTGTTCGAATTGTTATGGCTTTGAATTATACGGTCAGTAGAGAAGTTCCTAATAAGGAAGGTGACGGTCTCAACCTCGCCGGTTTGAATAAAGCAGATAAGGAAACTCGTTCTTTATTTAAATTTCGCAAATGGAAGGACGCAAAGATTTCGGATATATTTTTAAGAGATACAATCGCTCAGTTGAGCGAATTGAGTTTGGATAAGGCGTTTATCGTTGGAGATGCTGAGTTTACGGAAGGGGCTAAACGGTTTCTTTCTGAAAATTCTTCTTTGTTAAACGTAATCAGTGGTAAAGATTTAGAAGAACTTTTGAAAAAGGCTCTTCGACAAGAAGGTAAGTGAATCGTTCGGATTGAACCTGAATAGAACTTTGTTTCTTTTTTGAATTTCATCTATACAATTACGATTTGTAAAAACTTCTGTAATTTTACAAATTCAATAGTTACTACTTGGACGTATGAAAATAATACCAGAAAATGAATGAGCGATTTTACAAAGAACTTGTCCCAAAACCTCAAAGAATTTTACTCAATCATTCTTTAGAAATTTTTAATAAAGTGCAGTAGTTCTTACAAATTAAGTCATCAACCTCACAAGTTGAAGAGGATTTTAGAATCAAAATTAAACTCAAGCACAACGCTTTCCTAAACTCAGCGTCTTACTCCCTGAACTCATGCAACGCTCTCTATGAATCGCGTTGTGGGATGTAAGTTTTACAGAGGATTTGTAGTAATTCCGACAGATTAATCTTGAAATACAACACTTGTGAGGTTGTTATATTACAAATTAAGTCGCACAATTTGCGAATTTTCGAGCAGTTCTAATTTAGTCCAATTTTTGTAATAGTTCCCACATTAGGTTGTTTTGGGACGAGCTCTTTGTAACTTAAGGCGAAATTATATATTAAGTTTATTGCATTCAATTTGTTGGCTGAAGCTAAAAGCGCGAACCTTGTTTTTTCTTTGAACTTACATTAAATATTTAATATAAATTCGATATAAAAAAATGAGAAAGAAAGAAATATGAGTTCCCACATTTTCAAAACGTATTCGTAAAATTGTGATTTGTGGTAGTTCCCACAGAAATCTAATATTGATGATTTTACAGTTTTTTAAACATTAAGGTTTTTGAAAAATGAATTCTCTACCTTGTTTCTGTTCCATAGAAACGGTCGATTGAAGCAGTTTTGTTAATCTGAATTTTAAACATTCATTTTTTATGATTCAGTTTGCGCATTAGTTCCCACGGATTTAGATTCATTTCATTTTTTTGAAAATTTTTCGGTCCTTAAGGTTTATATTTATAAATAAGCCAAGAATTTGAATGGCGGTAGTTTGATTTTTTTTGTGAAAAAAGGAATTTTTATACAATTGGTTCCTGATATCGAAATCATGTTAAAATAAAAAGGTAGGAACTCTTACTACTTTAAATTTTATCGTATCGATTTTTAAGTTACAAAAATTCAAATCCATAAAAACAAAAATTTTACTTAGACTTTCAGATTGATTTCCAGAGACCGAATCGTTTCTTTGAAAAACTTGGAAACCAGAATGAATTTTCTTATAAAACAAACCTTTCTTTTTAGAAAAAGTAGAATCTTTCACGTTTTATTACTCGGTCTGATTTTGACCCTTTATTGTAGTTTTGCATTAGAAAGGGAAACATTTCTTGCAGAAACGAACTTAAAAGCGCCGGAAATTTGGGTCGGAAAGATATTTCTTGCGGGTCATACAGTAGATCATAAAAAGGATACTTCTGAAATTCTGCGTTTGATTCAAACGCTTGTAGAAGATACGGTTGCAAAAGATTATTCAAAACTTTCAGATCAGGTTTCTCCCAAAGAAGGGTTATTGTTAGATCTAAAAGGGATTTGGACCCGAGAAGAAATCAAAAAGGAACTTTCTAAAAAAGGAAATTATTTCGAGACTTATTTTTTCGATCGGGAATTACTGAAAAAACAAAAGAACTCCGAAAACGTAAGAACGGTCCGGGATTTATTTTTACTTTCGGGAGGGATAGAAATAGAATTCTATTATGAAAGTATGACAGAATGCGAATTAAAATTTAGATTTAAAGAAAATACGGAATGGGAGAAAGAACTTATCAATCCATATTTTAAAAAAGTGCAGGGAAAATGGTATCTTCACAGAATGTTTTAGTGGCTTTGGCCTTTGGTATTTTTCTCGGACTAAATCCCTTTTCTCAGATTGACTCGGAAGTGATTCCTCTTGAATTTCCATTTCCAACGGAAGAAGAAAGAAAAAAAAACGGATTGGGGTCCGAAACAACTACAGGCCCTAATAAATCCCCAAATTTACAGGAAGTACAAACTCAAACACAAGATGCTACAAATTCGGCTTCCTTTGCCGGGAAAATCGTAGACTGGGACGTGGAAAAATTAACCGAATATGCGGTTGCAAATAATCCACTTTATCTTGCAGAAAAACAAAATATGGGAATCGAAAGAGGAAAGGTAATTACCGCTTCTCTTTATCGAAATCCGGTCATACAATATCAACAACAGTTTATAGGAATGCCCGGAGGAGGCTCTTCCGGACCACAGATTTTAGGAGCCAACGGATCTCAAGGGGGAAATACAGAAGTTGCCCCTGCACTTTATCAGGATTTAGACGTATACGGAATCATTTCACTTAGGTCCAAGGTTGCTAAAAAATCTTTCGAAGCGGTTTTAGGAGAATTCGATAACTTTGATAGACTTTTTAGGCTTAGGCTTAGGCAAAACTATTGGGCTTATTTATTTCTTACTAATTTAGTAGATTATAATAAAGAATTTTACGAAAATTACAGTGATCTTTTGGAGCTTACTAAGTTTCGAGTAGAAAAAGGGGACATTTCTCCTCTTGAATATGAAAGACTTGAATTGGAAAGAATCCAGGTGGAAAAATTTTATAGGGACGCACTCGTTCGAAGACAATTTGTGGAAAAAGAACTTAGAATCCTTTCCGGAATTCGTGAATCGGAAGGAATTTTCGCGTTTAAAACGGAAATGAAGTTCAAATCTTTAGAAGACCTAGGACTTAAATTGAAGGACTCTTCTGTTGCATCCGTAAACCGTCCTGACTTAGCTGCACTTGAAGAAAGGGTAAAAGAGAAAAAATTAAATATAGATCTTCAGAGAAGAGAGGCTTTAGGTTATCTACAGGTAGGAGGAGAATGGAGAATCAAAGGTAATGAACACTACGCCGGAGTTTTTGCTACGATCCCACTTCCCTTAAACGACAGGGGGCAAGGAAAGGTTCTTTCCGCAAAAGAAGAACATAGAAAATTTGAACTTGCACTCGAAGCGAAAAAAAGAGAAGTGAACGAAGAAATTGAGGCATCTAAAAAGGAACTACTCGCAAGGGAAGACCTTCTTGCAAAATACGAAAGAATTAATCTATTACAAAAAAATAAACAACTGGAACAAAAATCTAGGATTGCTTACGTAAGAGGAGCATCCGATCAGGTGACCTTTTTACAGGCTGAAAAAAATTATCTTACTGTATTAAGAGATTATTATGAAGTGTTGTATCTATATTACAACGCGGTTGAAATTTATAAGGCTGCAGTCGGAAAAAAAATGGAGAGGGACTAAAAAACTTCGGAGATTCTATGATCCAAATCATAAAAAGATATAAATTTATTCTGGTTCTTCTCGCGGTTTTAAGTACGGGATATTTAGGGTATAAAAAATTCTTCCCGAAAAAAACTGAAGAAAAGAAACAATCGACTGTCGATAAAAACAAATTCACCGTATCCGAAGAGATATTAAAAAGACATCCTATTACGTTAGTCTCTCTTAAGGAGATTGCTGCAATTGACGAAGTAGCTCTTCCTGGAAGGATTTCGTACGACCCAGAAAGTATGGCTAGGGCGGGTTCCACGGTAGAAGCCAGGATCAAAAAAGTTTTAGTGAGAGAAGGGGATCGAGTCAGTCAGGGTTCTCCACTTGCGATTCTTTCTTCGGTAATGCTTGGGGAAGTGGAAGCTTCTTATGTAAAAGCAAGGGCCAGTCTTGAAGCCTTAAAGTTACAAGCAGACCGTGCAAAAGAACTTTTTGATATGAAAGTGACTTCTGCAAAAGATTATGAATTTGCAAACATGCAATATAAAACCGCTAAAACTGAAGTGGAAACGACTCGAATCAAACTAGAAAACTACGGATTGACTCCTGCGGAAATCGCTGGAATTGAAAGAGGGGTTTACGTTTCTTCTAATCTAGTTCTAAGAAGTCCTATTAACGGAGAAGTTACAGAAAGAAAAGCGGTTCAAGGACAACAAGTGACTAGAAACGAAGATCTGTTTACGATCGCCAATTTAACCAATCTGATGGTTCTATTAGAAGTTTATGAAAAAGATCTAGGTATGATTTCTGAAGGGGCGGAAGCTCAAATTTATCCATTAGGAGATGAAAAGTCTCCCGGAATTCGGGGAGAGGTCGCGTATGTGGGAAGCGTTTTAGATAGTATCAAAAGAACAGCAAAACTTAGAATCATGGTTTCCAATCGAAACGGAAAACTAAAACCGGGTCAATCTGTAACCGCAAAAGTAAAAGGAATGGTGGCCAATTCTGGTTCCGAACCAAGAAAGACAATTCCTCTAGAAGCAGTTCATGAAATCGAAGGAAAGTCTTTTGTGTTTCTTCAGAACGAAGATGGAAGTTTTGAAGCTACTGAAGTAATTGTAGGAGATACCGTGGGAGATGAAGTTGTCATCAAAGCGGGTATTAGAGAAGGAGCAGAGATCGTTTCTAGAGGATCCTTTATTCTTAAAAGTGAATATTTAAAGCTTTGATTTTACTATTTTTGTGTTGACTTAGCATCTATTCACTACTAAGTTGTTTAGTATGAAAGACCTGACAGACAAACAACAGGCTGTTCTTGCATTTATCACAGCAATCATCAAAGAGCGCGGTTTTCCACCTACGATTCGAGAAATTGGAGACGAGTTCGGAATTACGGCAAAGGGTGCCTACGATCATCTCAAAGCAATTGAGAAAAAAGGTTATCTCAAGACCGCAAAGAACCAATCCAGGGCTATAGAACTCATTCGTCAAAGTCCTATGGAATCACTTCCCGTTCAGGCCACAAGTATTCCTGTCATCGGTCAAGTGGCGGCTGGGCTTCCTATTTTTGCGGAAGAAAATATAGAGTCTTACATTCCGGTTCCAGACGAGATGGCTAAAGGAAATGTTCCTATGTATGCACTTCGTGTTCAGGGAGATTCCATGATTGAAGTAGGGATCAATGATGGAGACATTGCAATTATAGAAAAGAGAGACATCGCTCGAAATGGAGAGATTGTAGTTGCACTGATCGAAGACGAGGCTACTTTGAAAGTATATTATAAAGAGCAGGATCAGATTCGTTTAGAAGCTAGAAATCCAAAATACAAACCGATTAAAACTAAGAAAGCGACTGTCATGGGAAAGCTGATCGGTTTATATCGAATTTACTGATTGACAGAGTGAGAAACTCAACTGAGACTTCGGACAGAGTGTATCCACGAAAACTTTTCCTTTTTGTACTTCTTCTTTTTGTATTTCAATGCAGTTCTCCTAAAAAAGAAATCACAGAAAGTGATTTAAAAAGGGTTTTAGAAAGAGTAAGCATTGCAAGAATCAACGCTAATCTCAAAATCTCTTCCGAAAAATCTCCGTCTGGAGATTTAACCTTTTTTTTAGAAGCTTGTTCTGCGTATCGATTGGATCCAGATAGTGTACTAAAAAGTCTGAAACAAAAAAATCCCGCCCTACACGAGGCGTTGATCAAAGAATATGAAAAATAAAGAAAGAATGATCTGGATTGGAATTGTTTCCTTTCTCAGCTTTGCACTGATTTTTCCGATAGAAACCGTAAAAGGGATTTCTAAAACCGGGGAATCTTATCTACAAATTTTCCACGAAGTATTATCTACTATTCATTCCGACTATGTGGAATCCGTAGACGAGGAAAAACTCTATCAAGGAGCCATTCGAGGACTTATTTCTTCTTTGGGAGATCCACATTCTCGTTTTATGGATAAGGATGATTTTTCTCAGCTCCAAGAGGAAACCAGGGGTAGTTTTGGCGGATTGGGAATGGAGGTTTCTTTTGCGGATGGTGCGATTGTAGTCATTTCTCCCATTGAAGACACACCCGCAATGAAGGCTGGGATTTTACCTCAGGATAGAATCATAGAAATCGACGGGAAAAACACACATGATCTTTCTCTTTCCGATTCTATCAAACTGATGCGTGGTAAGGTAGGAACCTCCGTTTCTATCAAATTGGAAAGAAAGAATCAAAAGGAACCTATGGTTCTCACCTTAGTCAGAGAGATGATCAAAATTCGTTATGTAAGATCTTCTTTTTTGGAAAAAGAAAAATTAGGTTATATCAAACTCAATCAGTTTATGGGAAAGGAAAATACTCTTTCCGAATTTAAAAAGGAGTTAAATTCCCTCAAAGAAAAGGGGGCCGAAGGGTTGATCTTAGATTTGAGAATGAACCCGGGCGGACTTTTAGATCTTGCGATAGCACTTTCTGATTTATTCTTAAAACCGGACTTAGACATTGTGTCCGTAAGAGGAAGAGGGGGGGAACTCGTTCGGGTTTTCCGTTCTACTGCAGCAAATGATAAGTTCATCAATTTACCGTTAGTTGTACTGATCAACGAAGGATCTGCCAGCGCTTCCGAAATTTTTGCAGGAGCGATGCAGGATCATGGAAGAGGAAAAATTTTAGGAACGGTTTCTTTTGGAAAAGGTTCGGTTCAAAATATCTATTCACTGTCGCATAACACTGGTATTGCGCTGACGATACAAAAGTATTATACTCCGAGTGGAAAATCGATTCACGGAAAAGGAATTCAACCGGATGTAATTGTAAAGCCGATTGAACCTACTGAAGACGATCGTTTTTATATCCGTAAGATGGCCGAAAAGAAAATGCTTGAGACATTCCTCTTAAAAAATCCAAATTATTCGGAAGCGAATTTTGTCCTTTTGGAGAAATATCTTTCTGAAAAAGGAATCAAACTTTCTGCGGATGTAGCCAGATTTTTATATAAAAGTAAAACTCGTCAAGAAGGGCAAAATTCGATTTTGGATTTGGAGCTGGATCCACAACTTCGTAAGGCGATTGAAATTCTAAGTCCTAACAAAGACGGAGAAAAAAAATCTTAAACCCATGATCGGAATGGGAATCGAAACCAGTTGTGATGAAACATCGATTGGGATCGTGCGCGATGGTAAGGACTTACTTAGCCTTAAAATTTTCAGTCAGATCGATTTACATAAACCCTACGGAGGGATTGTTCCAGAAATCGCCTCTAGGGCTCATTTAGAAAAAATCAATCTTTTACTCGAAGAAGCGATGGAAGAATCTGAGATTCAATTTAAAGATCTTTCTTACGTCGCTGTGACTTCTTCTCCTGGTTTGACTGGTTCTTTGATGGTAGGAGCCCAGATGGCCCGTTGTATTCACATGGTATACGAAACTCCGATTTTACCTGTATGCCATCTTCAGTCTCATTTTGCTGTGTTACATTTGGAGGGAGTTCCCACAGAATTTCCTGTTTTAGGACTTTTACTTTCCGGAGGGAATTCGGCCATTTACATCTTACATGAATTTGGTAAAATGGAACTGTTAGGAGATACGATGGATGACGCTTTAGGGGAGGCCTTTGATAAAGTGGCAGGCCTTTTAGAACTTCCTTATCCTGGCGGACCTCATATAGAAGTGAGGGCGAAAGAATACAAACCATCTCCAAATGAAAAACCGATCCTTCCAGCACTTTTACGAAATCTTCCACAAGAAGAGGTATCTTTTTCTTTTAGCGGACTGAAAACCGCTGTGATGGTATTATTGGAAAAGCAAAAAGAACTTTCAAAAGAAAGGATTTGTTGGAATTTTCAGAATTCTGCGTTTGATCTAGTTGAAAGAAATCTTAAACGGGCAGTTTCGAAAACCGGGATCAAACGTATTTTTGCCGCGGGAGGGGTGCTTGCAAACTTCACTCTTCAGAATCGGTTGTATACCTGGGCCGAAAAAAATTCCGTGGAACTTTTTGCTCCCAAGAAAAAAATTTATTGTACTGATAACGGTGCAATGGTAGCGTCGCTGGGATACTATTTGTTTCAAAAAGGTTATCAAAGAGATATTGATTTTACGGTCAGTCCATCCAGACAGGAGATTTTTTCATGAAACTCAAACTTAGTTGGGTTCCTAATACTCTTACGCTCGGAAATCTCACGATGGGATTCAGCGCGATGCTCGTAGCATCGGAAGCAGGGTCCAGAAATGGAAACGAATTGCAAGCTTATACACTTGCAGGATTTTTTATATTACTCGCCGCGCTTTGCGACGGATTAGATGGAATGGCGGCGAGAGCTCTCCATGCAACTTCGGAAATAGGAGCCGACCTGGACAGTCTTGCGGATTTGACCGCGTTCGGAATCGCTCCTGGCTATTTGATGTATCAAATGGTTTTATGCGAATACAAAATAGACGTCTTTGGAAAAGAAGATCTTTTTCCAATCGGAATGTTAATCGCGGCAGTTTTTCCAATTTGCGCGGCGTATCGACTCGCAAGATTCAATGTGGCTCACGATCCTAAGTCTTTTACAGGATTACCTTCTCCAGTTGCTGGGGTGACCGTGGGATTTTTTCCTATCTTTTTGAATGCGAATTCCGCACCTCATTGGCTCACGATTGCAGCGTTTGTGCTCATTGCAGTATTGATGGTATCTAATATACGTTATTCGAAACCTCAAGTGGCGATTCGATCTAAACTCAATCCGACTCGTTTGTTTTTACTAATCCTTGGAATTGGTATTTTACTCGCGTTGATCGGACTCAAACGTTGGCCTTGGTTGATCTATGGATTGATTTTCTTTTATATTTTTTCCGGAATTATGACCTTTCTCATACATTTAATCCAAGAATTTAGAGTCAAGTTAGATTGATTTGAAAATACATTTGTAAATAAACGCGATAAGTTTTCTAGTAAAAATGGATACTTATTATGTAGTTCTGAGTAATAGAAAATGTGAGAGAGGATACTATACAACTCAGTTTTACGGATCAATTCTGAAAATGTAAAAGCTTATACTTTAAGAAAATTTAAAATATAAATTGGGCTTGTAGATTGATCCAGATTCCTTCGTTTTTGTTTTCTTTTCTTCTGGAATGACTGACCGTAAAAGCGATGTAAGGCGACAATAATCTAAGACGAAAAGAAGAAGAACGATCCGTAAAAATCAAACTCGTTTCGTCTCTTGCGGTTCTTGCTTCAAAAAGAGAATCTGTTTTGTTTCCTTCTTTCTGAAATAAAAAAGCACCTTCTAAATTCCAAAATTCGTTGAGACGAAAAGACCATTTTCCTTCGGTGATACTGTCACCGTTTATTCTCCATTCTTGACCGGCTTCGATCGTAAAATTTTTTCGAACGAGACCGTAATAAATTCCACGACCAATGGTTTCGTTTGAATAATTTCTGAGAGCAAGAAGGATTCCTCCCCAAAAAAAATCGTAAAAAATTGGAGCCTTGCCTGCGATAATTTCCCAACGTTTTGAAGAAGGATCTAAATCCTGTCGAAATTTTTTTTCCGAATCTAACAATTGTAGGATGTCGCTAGAAAAATAATCGGATTGTTTCAGATCAAATTCTAAAGGACGATTCCAAGCGCGAATCCATTCTAAACTAAAATAAGAATTAGAAACGATTCCCAGACGTGTCAGTTGAGCCTTACCTTTGAGTTCACTTCGATCTGGATCTAGAGCAAACAAATCTTCGCTTTTTCCTCGATAACCAGTGAGTTTGAATTCTAATTTTTGAGAAGAAATGGAAGAATAAAATGTACCATCGATTTCCTTTTTCTGTCCCAAGGTTTGAATTCTAGAAACGATTTTAGGACTGGTAAGGCCGAATTGATCCGAATAGAAGTTTATGGAAACGTAATGTTTTTTTATTTCCGGTGAATACGCAAACTCAAATAATTTCCATGGAGAAATAAAATAAATCCCAGGTTTACTTTTGGCTTCTTGTTCGGAGTAATACGTTCCTATAGACCAATCTTTCCATTTAAAACTTAAAAACCCAGCTTTGTGAATCGGTTGATCGATTCCGGGTAACGCTGTATAAAAATTGTTATCTCTCAAAAAATAAAAATTTTCTAAAGGACGGAATCTATGTCCAAAACTCGCTCTAAAAAATTTTTGATCAATTTGACCAGAAAAAAAAGGACTTCCATTTCTAGTTTCTATAAAACCTGTAAAACAATTCGAAAGAGGAAAAAAAATTTTTGAATTCTGTAAAACAACACTTCGCCTAACACTAAACGAATCCGTTTGGTTTTTATCGTTTAAATTTGTTCGAATCGATTCGTTTTTGATCGTACAATTTGAGATTTTAAAAAACCAATTTTCTTTTGTATAATGAGAATATCTAGATTCGTAGGTTTCGAACGTAACTCCGATTCTGGATTCAATTGCAAAAAGATCAGTATTTGCGATTATCCAAAATAAAAAAGTTACATTTAAAAAAATAAAAAATCGTTTTAGAAACCAAATTGGTTTTTTTATTTTTTTCTTTTGAGGTTTTGGAAAAAATTTAAAATAAAAGGAACTGAAATTATTCTTTTGAAATGAAAGTTCATTTGTATTTTTAAAATAATCTTTTGAATCCCGCCAAATTACAAATTCAAAAAGAGACTTTAGAATATATTTAAAAAAAATGTTTTTAAATATATTTTGAGAGAATTGGTTTAAAATAAAAAAAATTTGTTTTAATAGAACAATTTTATATTTTAAAAATAAAGAATATTCAGAAAATAAAATTTGTTTTTTCGGATCAAAAATTAAATTTTTTCTAAATCGAATTTGTTTTTGAGGAGTAAAAACTGAATTTTCTCTGAGTTTTGATTTTAAAAATAGAAAATAAAAAACCAATCGTAGTGAACGCGTTTTTAAAATTCTAAGTGGACGTTTTAATGGAAAAATCATCTTTTATCTTTGGGAAGAATTGAATTTTTAAGAATGTGCTTCGGATTTTTCTTTTTCAAAAGAACGAAAATTTTGGTTTGTTCTTTTACTGAAAGAGAATGAAATAACTTTAGAAATTCTTCTTTAGAGTTATAGCTCGCCTTAGAAATTTCCAAAGCGAAGGAAAGAGTAAAACCGGCGGACAATAATTCCTGAACGGAAATCGAAATATTCGTATAACTGCGAATAAATGAACTTATGTAGGAATAATTTGTTTTATCTTTTTCTAAAAGAGAAGTTTCGAACGATTTTGATTTTGTGTTTTTAGAACTTAAATTTTTAGATTTAAAAAGTGAATTCGACTGAAATTCGTCTGTGGATTCAAAAAGTGTTTTAGATTTGAGATCTTGTTGGAAATTACTGATTCCAAATTTCCCGGTTAGAAATGATTCTTCTTCCTGCGTTTGATTCCAGAAAAAAGAAGAGTAAATTTTTTCCCAAGAAACCCTGATTCCAAGAGTGAATTGATCTTCGGTATAGGATTTGTCCCATGTCCTTGAAAATCCTAAAAATAATTGAAGTCCAGTATCAAAGTTAGAATGAAGAAAGATAGAACCACTTTTAAAATCTTTTCCAGTTTTTCCAAAAACTTGGATCGTTTGTTTGTCCGGAATTGTAAGGTGGATTCCGAAAATTCCTAAATCCTTTTCTCCTCTTTCCCAACCTACAAAAACGGAAGGGTGCAGATCCTTCTTTTCTGAAATAAAAGAATATTCAAGTCCTATGTAAGTTTGATGAACGACTGAAAAAGTCTTGTGATTCTCATAAAGAAAATGGGTTTTCCAAAAATGTTTACGTTCTCGTTTCCAAACTGGAAGTTCAAGCCAGGCTCCATAAGAAGTAAATTTTTTTCTGGTTTCGAATAAACCTCCTAAAGAAGGATTCAGATTCTTATGAATTAAAAAAAACGTAGGATCTAAAATTGAGGATCTTTCTTCTGAATTTAAAGAAATAAAACTCAAAAGAAAAAAACCGAATACAACTTGGAACTTTAAGAAAGAATTTTTCGGTCTGAACGAATTGTTTTTCCCCACTCTGAAAGCGGTTCGAGGAAATTATTTGGGGGAGCGGTTTTTTTGAAAAAAATGAAATTTTTTTAAAAAAAAAATCAGAACACAGGCGGTTTTGTCCGGAGAAAAGGTTAAGATAACTCGCAGAAGACGGAAAGGAAAAAAGGATTTTTTAGCCTAACAATACTTTTTTAAAAAGAAAGATTTAGGTTGACATTTACTACTATTTTGATTAGTATGTAAATATCTGTTTAGTGAATTATCCTGTTATTTTATCTGTTTATGTCGTCTAATTTATTAGGAAATGGAGAGAAGACTATGATCATTCGATCTCTGCAAGAATCAGCAAATTACCAGAGAAAACGTAGCGGTCTCCCAGGAGCTGGGCCGAACTGGAAAGAACGAGCCCGTTCTGGGGAATCGAACTTGAAATCTTTTGCGGATTATCTGGAAGAAGCGTTCGAAGGGGAACTCGTTCAAAAAGGGGGCTGGTTTTCAGATTCTCTTTCTGAACTGAGTAAAAATAATCTGAAGCGGATTTGAAGTCTAGCGGAAAACTCTCTGAAAAGTTGAGTCCTTTTCCCGACCCCAGAACACGGATCGCATACGAAGCTGAATCTCTGGAAGACTGGGAACTTTTAGCGGTACTTTTGGGGAGAGGGAATCGGGCTCAACCAATCGAAGAACTTAGCCGAGAGATTTTACACCGAAGTAAAGGATTCGGTGGTCTACTTCAGAAACAAGTTTCGGATCTTCGTAAAATTCCAGGAGTAGGAATTGCGAAGGCAACTACTTTACTTGCGGCCATAGAAATCGCAAGACGTCTTAAGTGGGAGGCTTTAAAAGGAAAACGTTATTCTTCCGAACAATTACTTAATTTTCTTGCTACCAGTTTAATTCCTAAAAATAGAGAATGTTTTGTTCTAATTACACTTTCTCCAGAAGGTGCCGTTTTGCGGGCTGAAGTTGTTGCTGTAGGTAGTTTAGAAGAGGTAGGAGTGCAGACCAGAGACCTTTTAAAGATCATTTTAAACGATGCGGCCTCTGCCGTAATTATTGCCCACAATCATCCTGAATCCAGTTCTAAACCAAGCAAAGAAGATCTTTGGATTTATAAAAATTTTGGAAGTTTGTTGGCTAATATCGGCTTGGAGCTTTTAGACCAATGGATTTTTGGAATTGACGGGATCTATTCCTGTAAGAAAGGTAAGGTTCTTCAGGCTCGAGCGAAGTGTTAAAAAATTTACCGATTCTTTGGATTTTAGTAAGGAGGGATTACGCCTTACAATTTGCGGGAAGTGCTCTTGGAATTTCCTGGATGCTCGTTCAAAATCTCTCTCTAATTTTGATTTACACAATCGTATTTTTATTCATTCATCTCAAAGGAAATCCGGAGTCTGCTTCCGATTTTATAGGATATACATTCAGTGGACTTTTGTTTTGGATTCCTTTGCAGGAATATATAATTCGAGGTACTTCGATTCTTACGGAAAATCGGCAGTTGATTAAAAGATCTCCTTTGGGTCCGGAAATTTTTCTTTGGATTCCTTATATTCAAATGCTCATACATTTTACCGTGACCGCAGTTCCGGTTTTAGTCGTATTGGGTATTTTAGGAAAATTGAATTTAGTTTTATTTCCTATTTCGATTTTTATAATGTTCGTAGTAGGATATTTGCTTTCTTTTATCCAAGGGTATCTGGCCAGGGCGAACGTGATTTTAAGGGATATTACTCCCCTCATTCGTCTTATTTCTCAGTTCTTTTTTTGGTCCTTACCGATTTTGTATGTATCTTCCGGTTTTTTATATTCGATCAACATTTGGAATCCTCTCAATTTTCCGTTGGAGCTTTTTCGATTTTGTTTGTTAAACGACTTGATTCCAGTTTTTCATTGGAAAGAATTTATTCCTTCCTTGATTGTATTTCCTTTGATTGGAGTTTTAAGTCGTTCTAAATTTCATTCTGTTATTTTGGATCATCTTTGAGTTTAAAAGTAGAAAATTTAAGTAAGGTTTACTTTGGATTTAGCGGACCTTTACAAAGAATTTTGAATGTTTTATCTCTTGGCTTTTTGGGAAATGACGTTAAATACGACGCTCTTAAAAACGTAAATTTTGAAGTTTCTTCGGGTGAGATTGTTGGTTTGATCGGCAGAAATGGTGCCGGAAAATCTACACTTTTAAAAGTTCTCACTGGAGTTTCCTCTTATTCATCTGGAAAAATCTTAAAAACTGGTTCTATTCGTTCCATTTTAGAATTAGGAGTTGGTTTTAACCCGGAACTTTCCGGAGAAGAAAATTTATACTACAACGGACTTGTCTGGGGGCTTAGTCCAAACGAGATTCGGTTTTCTATGGCCGAAATTTTTGAATTTTCCGGTCTAACAGAATTTAAGAATATTCCAATTAAACAATATTCTTCCGGAATGGTGATGCGTTTGGGTTTTGCACTTGCTACTTTTTCAAGGCCCGACATTCTCATCGTGGATGAGGCTTTGGCGGTAGGGGACGCAAGTTTTCAACAAAAATGTCTGAGACGTTTTCGTTCTTTCCAAGAACAAGGAACCATAACTTTAATTGTAAGTCATGATCTTGAACTTTTAAAATCTGTATGTTCTAGAGTTTTGATTTTAGAAAAAGGAAGACTGGTTTTTGACGGCGATCCTGTAAAAGGTTTTAGAGAGTATATGCAAATAATTGCAAGTTCTACAAGTGAACAAGAGACAATTTTTCCGGTTCAAAAAGATTCGGTTGTGAAAAGTCTTTCCGTGGATTTAGATCTTGTAGGACCTTATTTAAAAAATTCACCGTTACAAGATATACAACAATTTCCAGTCAGAATCAATCGAAGTAGTGCAGAAGAGGATTTTAAATATAAGGATCGTACAAATTTAAAATTTTTTTCAGTAGGTTGCGAAGTAGAAATTTCAATTCATGTAATATTCAAAAATGAGATTCCAGATCTTACGGTAGGTTTTCATATAGACGATTCTCGTGGAATTCGCGTTTTTGGAACAAACACGTTTCATCTCGGAAATTCTCTAAAAAACGTTCGAGCGGGGGAATCCGTTACGGCGAAATTCCGACTTCCTTTGAATTTTTCTGCCGGTAAATATTCTTTGGGGATTGCGTTACACGAAGGTGATAATCACGTAGGAAATAATTATCTTTGGAAAGATGGGATTCTTTCCTTTGAACTGGAACGTTTAGATCTGCCTAAATTTGAAGGGGTTGCTTGGCTTCCGGTGCAAAGTAAACTTCAAAAAGACGTTTCTGATTGATTTATTTTTCTTTCTCAGTCCGGAAAGTTCGGAATCCTGGTTCTCAATATGAAAGTTTGTGTGATTGGAAGCGGTTATGTAGGTCTTGTCGCGGGTGCTTGTTTTGCGGAATATGGAAATCATGTAATTTGCGTAGATAAGGATGAAACTAAAATTGCAAATCTTAAAAAAGGAATCATTCCTATTTATGAGCCGGGGCTTTCTGAACTCGTTTTGAACAACTGGAAAGAAAAAAGATTAGAGTTTACAGTTTCTCTCAAAGAAGGGGTGGAAAAGTCGGATATTATTTTTATTGCTGTGGGAACTCCCACTCTACCGGACGGTTCTTCTGATCTTTCTGCTGTTTTTGCAGTAGCAAAGGAAATCGGTAAGTCCATCAACGGATACAAGGTAATCGTTGATAAGTCTACAGTTCCGGTCGGAACTGCGGCCAAAGTTAAAACCATCATCGCAAACGAAACTAAAGAAGAATTCGACGTGGTTTCCAATCCAGAATTTTTAAAGGAAGGCGCAGCGATTGAAGACTTTATGCGTCCCGAA
Organism: Leptospira interrogans; assembly: GCF_900156205.1. Lineage (GTDB taxonomy): Bacteria > Spirochaetota > Leptospiria > Leptospirales > Leptospiraceae > Leptospira > Leptospira interrogans. The sequence continues at coordinate 1,482 of NZ_FTNA01000029.1, read as the reverse complement.
AGAGTAGTGATCGGTTCTGAAACTCAAAAAGCAGGGGATTTAATTGCACAACTGTATGCTCCTTTTGTTCTAAACGGAAATCCTATTTTGAGAATGGGAGTGGTTTCAGCCGAGCTTACGAAATACGCCTGTAACGCGTTTCTTGCGACTAAAATTTCTTTTGCAAATGAAATCGCTAATCTTTGTGAAGCCGTAGGTGGAAATTACGAAGACGTTCGTAAGGGAATGGGAACCGATTCCAGAATCGGTAGGCAGTTTTTATACGCAGGAATTGGATACGGAGGTTCCTGTTTTCCCAAGGACGTTCGAGCTTTGATCAAAACTTCTGAAGATGAAGGAGCTCCTCTTCAGATCATTCGTAAAGTGGAAGAGGTCAATGAATCTCAAAAACTTAGACTCTATGAGAAAATTATAAAGTTCTATGGAGAATCTGGTCTTTCTGGAAAGACGTTTGCGGTTTGGGGGCTTTCTTTTAAACCAGGAACGGACGACATGAGGGAGGCTCCTTCAATTCCTTTACTTTTAAAATTACATGATAAAAATGTAAAGTTACGGGTTTATGATCCGGTTTCTAAAGAAACGTCTTCTATTTATTTTGAAGGGAAAGTAGAATATTCTGTGGACGCCTATTCTGCTTTGAAAGGTGCGGATGCTCTTTTACTTTTAACCGAGTGGAGAGAATTTAGAGAGCCCGATTTTTTAAAGATCAAAGGGCTATTAAAAAATAAGGTTATCTTTGACGGTAGAAATCAATATTCTCCTGATCTGATGAAAAAAGAAGGCTTTCAATATTTCTCTATTGGTAAACCTAATGTTTGATTTTTTTTAGGTGCTTCTATAAAATTTAAAGATAGTTGTCTTCAAATTTACGAATTGTTCTGATTTCGGGTTTGTGGTTTTTTCGTTCAAGTCCGGAAATGAGTATTTTACGTTAAGTTTTTTACCTGTTCTATATTCATTTGGGTTTTGGGCGAGCCCTTATGTAAGAGAAATTAGAAAATTTTTTCTAGAAAGTCAATTTATCAAGATGATTAATCCTGATTTTCTAGTTTTTAAAGACTAAAAAAAATAAAGTAGTTCCCACATTTTTAGAATTTAACTGTAATACTTCTATTTGTGGTAGTTCCCACATTTTATTTTTACAGAAAAACCAGGTTTAATAAAACGAATTTATTGCTATAATTTGCGTTTATATATTAATATTTTTTAATGTTTTGTTTTGAGAATGATAGCTTAATCCACTTGAATTTGATATGACGCGAAAAAGATCGATGCGAGAAAACTCAGCAGAACGCTCTTTATCATAACCAACCCCACAAGTATTTGATCTCAATATAAATCTGTCGGAATTACGACAAATCCTCTGTAAAACTTAGTTCCCACCCCACAACGCGACCCATAGGAAAGCGTTGTGTTGAGTTTTCCAACGCGACCCATAGGAAAGCGTTGTGTTGAGTTTTCCAACGCGACCCATAGGAAAGC
>NZ_FTNA01000005.1 GCF_900156205.1 Leptospira interrogans | reverse complement strand
CGGCAAACTTTTTTAGGATAGTAACTTCCTCTTTCAGTTTCAGATTTTCCTTCCGAAGCTTTTTCAGTTCTTCACTTTCTTTTAACTGTTTATCCGTAAGTGGAAGCTGATCTTCTGATTTTTTCAAGTATTCTCCCCTCCATTGTCGTAACACAAAATAGCTGATTCCAAGTGACCCTGCTACTTCTTTTATCGTAAACGAACCAGAAAGTGTTCGCTTGACTGCTTGTTCTTTAAACTCCGGAGAGTATTTTCCTTTCTTATTCATATTCACCTTTACCTCATTCGCTGAGTAAAAGGTGTCCGTTTTTACGTAACTAGGTTATCCGTATAGATCGTTTAAATGAGAAACTAATAAATCACTCTCTTTACCTGTACGAATGAATTTAACACCTTCATAACAAACATTCTGTTTTATAAGCTCCATATTGGAGTCAAATCCGCGATCAATGTTCTTGGTCATCATCACTTTAAACCCAACAATATCATCTTTGAATTTTGCTTTGAGATTAAAGTTGAAGTTATCCGAATCTTCCTTGAGATTCTCAATTTTAAAAGTCAAATCGACAAATTCATCCTCTTCTCGATTAGAAAGAAGATCTGGATATTTTTTATTTAAGAACAAAATATATTCTCCTAAAATATTTGAGTTACATTGAGTTTATGCAATTACGCTTAACGGAGCGAGGAGACGAAGTTAGTTGTAGTGGCGATTGGATTTACTACTGTGTCCAATTTTCTATTTTTAAAGCCTTAATTCTTTTAAATTCTTTTGTATTATTAGTAACAAAGATATAATTATTAGCAATTGCTTGAGCGGCAAGTAACATGTCTATTGAACCGATTACATTACCTTTCCTCTCCAAATCCGCTCTGATGATACCGTAAGACTCTGCATCTTTATCAGAAAAGGAAAGTATATTGAAAATCGTTAAAAATTCGATTAGTGCAACTTTATTCTTTTCTTTAAATTCGCTTTTCTGAATTCCAAACTCAAGTTCCGCAACAGTTAAAGACGAAACAAATAGATCTTTATTTAATTTTTTCTTAAGATTTTCTAACAGAGTCGCATTTTTCTTTTTAATTAGAAAAATACAAATATTGGTATCCAAAAGATACATTAAAGTTTTTCTCTTTTATCAGATTTCGGTTGTTCTCTCCCCTCCTTAAAGAAATCATCTGAAAACCCGTTCAATCCTTCTAAAAATACGTTCCAGGCCTTGTTTTTCGGAACCAATATTACCGCCTCTCCAACTTTTTGGATAAGAACATCATCTCCGGTAAATTGAAATTCTTTTGGTAATCTGACCGCTTGACTTCTTCCATTTATAAATAATTTGGCTGTTTGCATTAGTTATCTCCGAAATTAGTATATATCATGATATATATCTGTCAAGAGATTCTTTTTGAAATTTATCTATATTATAGTTAATTTTTCGCCATTTCAGCTAACGAAATAGGCTTCTCGACGTTTGCGGTCCTGGAGCGCGCTAAACGTGCGGAAGGATTGGAACGAGGTTTGAGCGAACCTTAGTGAGCGTCCCGCAAACCGAGTGACAAAGCAAATGTGCCGAAGGCCAAGCGAGAGTTGCGGAGCGATCTCGAAGCGCCGCGAGAAGCCGCAGTTAGGCGAAGTGAAGCATTAAAAAGGGAGAATAGGCATTTTTTTGATTAATTCAAACACGACACTACCTGTAGCACTTTGCAAAATAGCTTTTATATTTTCCCATGCAATTTTCAAATATTTACTTTTTTTTGTTTCTTCCGTACCTAATAGAACTTCAACTTCTTTTATTTCTTCCCGCAACTTACTTTGATCACTAACAGGAATTGACAGTTGGTCGATTTTACCACTAAGTTCCTTTAGCCAGTCTAAAACAATTGAATCAGCATTAATGATAGTCTGCTGAGAATTAGAGGTCCCTATTTGTACTCCGGAATTAGTAATTGTAGAATTAATAAAGGTAATATTGTAGGCAGGAAAATCCCCTATGTCAGTGTTTGGGTTTTGTTTAACATTTTCAATTTTTTCAACACCCGCTAAAGTTAAAGAAACCATTCCTCCAAGTGCCATTGATTTAATATAATTTTTTTCAATTAAGTAGTCATGAGTAATTCGCATTAGATCTTGATCTATATTCAATTTTTCATTAACCTTCCATATGTCCGTCATCGATGAAGAGAGCCCCCAAGGACATCATAAAGCCCATTGAGTAACTTTAATCTCGCTTCCTTTCTCTCTTCAAGTGAATAATTTTTCATCGATCTTCCTTCAAAATACAATTCTGGGCATAACCTAAGCAAAAGTTCATCTTTAACAATAAAACTTGTCCCATCGACTGTAACAATCCATTCTTTTTTAGCATATTCAGTTAAGATTTTACCAATCTCACCAGAATTGCCTACGTATCTCCCGGTCACATTTGTTAAAAGTATATGCTTGTTCCCTTGCCGAATCAGGGTTGCTAAAATTTTTTGGACTTGTTCTTCAGGAATCATTAATACTCCATTTCGCCTAACGAAAGAGTCTCCTAGACGTTTGCGGTCCTGAAGCGCGCGGAAGAATTGGCACGAGGTTCGAGTGAGCCTTAGTGAACGTCTCGCGAACCGAAGTGGCAAAGCAATGTGCGGAGCCGGAGTGAGGGTCGCATGAGCGATCCCGAACGAAACGAGGAGACGGCGTTGTTGATTCAAACCGACATTAGGTTTCACCACCGACCGAGATAATTAAATTAGTATCAATTAAGCGAATATCGTAATATTCTTCAATTCCCGTCGTATCATCCTTTATCTCAACGACAAACGATTCTGAATTTTTATCTTTAATAAATTTCACCTTTTTTAATTTCGGATAAATTGTTAAAAGCAGTAGCTTGCCATCATTTATCGTTGCGTTTGGAATTGATATTCTAGTATATCCGCCACCAAGATAAACTGTAGTAAATAACTTAATACCTTTCTCATAATGAATTTCATACACCTTGGTTTCTGAATTATCTACATTTGGAGAACTTTGAATTGGACCTTTAATTTTTTTATAATTCTTTTCAAAATAATGAGATATATCATCTAATTTCGAATCTGGGGGAATTAATGTCGATATAAATCCATCAAATATAAATCCAATATTTTCGGAGAATTTAACAAATCTATAATATCCGTTTAAACTTTCTACTTCTAATTTTTCTCCAACTGGTCCATCCGATGAAACCAAGACTTTGCTACCGTATGGAATAGTAAGAATTGGCTCTGAATTCAATTCGGGTTTTTTCCTTAATATTAGCCCCGATTTGGCAAAGACATACTTAATCGTCGTATCTGATTTACTTTTTGGCAGTGAACTACAGAAAAGCATTACCAATAAAGGTAAAATTGGAATTATCTTAATCATTATTTTTCATAATATATTTTAAATCCAGATTTAGAAAACTAATTAAATTAAACAATGCCGCATAGAAAGAGTCTCCTCGACGTTTGCGGTTCTGAAACTCGCCTAAGCGAAGCGCGTGGAAGAATTGGCGCGAGGTTCGAGCGAGCCTTAGCGAGCGACTCGCGAACCGAGTGACAAAGCAAATGTGCGAAGCCGGAGTGAAGGTCGCATTAGCGATCCCGAACGGAACGAGGAGACGAAGTTAGCCGACGTTTTCGATTATTCCAAATTAATTAAGAAAAATACAAGCCCTTCAATTACGAATTTAATTTTCTCGAATTGTAAGGTGTCAATCGTATCTGATCTTTTATGATAATTTTTATTTCTTAAGAATGCAGTGTCAGTAATCATTATTGCGTTGAAACCAAACTTCCAGTAATTCAAATGATCAGAAAAATCTATTCCCGGTATCGAAATGTCAGTTGAAAAATATTCAAAAGTAATATTGTTTTCTTTTTCAAAACTGGCCGCAATTTCTTCTAAGATCTTTTCTTCTTTCGATTTTCCTATGCCAGCAATAAAATTGCCTTTCGATGGATATTTTAAACTCATCAGAAAGTTAGGATAACTCTGTGAATCTCTCTCATCACTGAAGTAACCTATCATTTCTAAGCTGATCATGAATTTCACTTTTTCTTTTTTATCAGATAAAGATTTTGCATGAACGTAGCTTCCCATATTCTCTGTTCTGAAATATGGCGGCTCTTCCAGAGTAAAAGCTACTAATTCAAAGTTGTATTTTAATCGACTTTCATTCTTTTTTAGAATTCGAGCGATTTCTAATAAACCAGCAACACCAGAGGCATTGTCATCGGCACCTTGCTGTTTGCCAGCAACATCATAGTGAGCTCCAATGATTATTTTTTCCGAATTTTGAGGACCTATTGACGCAATTATATTATGATATTCAGTATCTTTAACTTTGTAAGTTTGCTTTTTCGTTTTTATTTTATTCAAAGCAAATTGACTTTCGATATATTGTATTGATCTCCGTAGATTTTTTTCTGAATAAAAATTACGAAAATCGCCGCAGTTAATTATGTTTTCGATGTGATTTTCAATTGTTTCAACTTTAGAATCCAGATTTTCGGAGTAACTCGGAAGAGAAATTATTAAAAGTAATAGTGTATAAATGTGTTTCATATTTTTGTCCGAAAATGTCGCCTAACGAAAGAGTCTCCTCGACGTTTGCGGTTCTGGAGCGCGCGGAAGAATTGGCACGAGGTTTGAGGCGCCTTAGCGAACGTCCCGCGAACCGAGTGACAAAGCAAATGTGGTGAAACCCGGAGTGAGGGTCGCATGAGCGATCCCTAACGGAGCGAGGAGACGAAGTTATGTGCAGTAGAGCCTCAAGTATAAGACAATATTAACTTTACTTCACCTTCAATTTTAAAATCGTCTTTATCAGGATTAATTGTAATTGGATCAAACTCATCATTTAACGAAAGAAGTAAAATTCCTGTTTCTGATTTTCGAAGTTGCTTTATTAGGACTTTTCCATTTTGGACACAAACAATAAGTGCTTTATCATTTGCATCACTCGCCTTTTTTGCAATCACCAAGTCCCCATCTTTAATTCGTGGAATCATTGAATTGCCTCGTGCTTTCACAATGAAACCATCTGATGAAGAAAAAGGTAACATCTTACGTGATAAAGGAATTCGTTCTACCGGGTCGCCATCCAAAATTGTGCCATTAGGTCCACATTGTGCCTCGCCATATCTATTGAGATAAACAATGTTGCTCTCTTCTGGATCAGATACGATCTCATAGTCTTTTGGATTATTCGGGTTACGTTTTAAATACCCTTTATTTTCTAACTGTTCAATGTGATGATAAACAAGATTAGGATATTTTAAGTCGAGAGCTTCCATCAGTTCTCTGATAGTTCTAGGCTCATCTTTCCATCTCTTCAATAATTCAAGAAGCTTCTTTTGAGTAGGATGTAGTTCATTTCTTCTGGATCGTTGCCTATTCATACTACTAAGTACATGATTAGGAAAATTAACTTAAAAAGCAAGAAAAAAATCAACTCGCATCTTGACATTTAAACTTTGTACAAGTATAATTACAATTAAAGCAATGGGACATATTCCCAAAGGAGACATGAATGTCTAAGAACATTAAAGTTACCAAAGAATCGAATACAGGGCTCAATAAAGAATTCTACGATCCTTCCAGAGGAAAGTCAATGACTCGAGGTGAGTTTGTAGAAGAAATAAAGAATGGTAAATACCCAGATTATCATGTTTTGGATCTCGAAGGAAAAAAAATCCCGAGATCGAATCCGGATAATAGTAAGCGAAATAACCTTGGATAAAATGAAGCCTTATCATTCCATCTTAGGAAATAGGGCTTTTATCTCTTTTTACGAACGATCATCTCGCTCTATTGCAGCTAACGACAAGTGATTGTCGACGTTCGCGGTTCTGGAGCGTGCCTATGCACGCGAAAGAATTGGCGAGAGGCTTGAGCGACCTTAGTCGCGTCTTGCAAGCCGAGTGACAAAGCGAATGTGGCGAAGCCCAAGCAAGGGTCGCATTAGCGATTCCGAACGAAGCGAGGAGACGAAGTTAGACGACGTGCTCAGTTATATAGAAATCCCTGACTTACGTAGAACGTCAGAAACTTGGCCTGTTCCTAATTTAATTTTTTTGGCAATATTATTAGCTTTCTTTTGAGTAGTCTTATTTCCAAACGCTTTGAAAATAATCTTGGTAAGATCTTGCTCAGATATTTGGGCAATATCACTAAATCTATGTAGTTCACGCTTTGATAATTCTGAATATAGCTTATTTTTCTTTTCTTCAAATATTTTTTTCTGATCCGGATTTAAGTCAACAAACGCAGACCAATCAACTAACTGGAAAAAATCTTTCGCACGAATAATGGTAACTAAATCTTTTGCTAACTTGGCCGTTCGCTGTTTATCTTGCTTTCCAATAAATATGGAAATAAAATCTCTGTTAAATTTTCTATTTTTAGTTTCATACTCCATTGAATCTCTTTCAACTACAAAGGCTACATATTTATACGAAAATTCACCCGCTAACGATCTTATGGATTTATCTAAACTGGAAAGAAACGTTTCTCTTTCTTTTAAAACTTTTGGAATAATATTCTTATCTATCCAATCCTTTATTTTGAGTTCGTTAAAGTTCTTCAAATTTTCCAATGGAATAAAATGAATATTCATTCTTTCAAACGGTTTTATTGATCCGGGTAAATCTGATAAAACCTTTGAAAAAGGAAGTTGAGGTTTAGGTTCAGGCAATTGATTAAATACGTCTGATAAACCTTCTGAACTTTTTGTGACGCAGAGGAATCTACCTTTCATTTTCAGGTATTTCAGAACTTTTTCTTGATATGCGTAAGAATGTTCGAGAAAATTAACTATTACTTTTTTTAGATCCGATAACTCGGCTCCTTTCAATTTTTCGATATTCTCTAATTCACTTCGTAAACCAATATTTTCTATGTTTAGTAATTGGTTTTTGAGAGCAATAGAGACAACGTCCCATGCCGCTGCGAGCAATAAATTTAAGAAACCAATAACTAGAGTAGCTATAATTTGAACTATTAGATTCCAAGACTTAAAAAGTTCAGGATAAATAGAAACGTAAAATAGATATGTAGAAACCAAAAGAGAAAGTAAAATTCTTAGCCAACGGTCTTTGAGTTCTTCTAAAATCTTATTCATGAATTAAATCTCTGAGCATGGCGTATAACGAAAGAGGCTCCTCGACTTGTGCCCGCGAACGCCTTAGCGCGAAGGGTTGACACGAGGTTCGAGCGTCCTTAGATGCGTCCGCGAACCGAAGTGACAAAGCAAATGTGCGGAGCCGGAGTGAGGGTTACAATAGCAATCCCGAACGGAGCGAGGAGACGAAGTTAGCCGACGTTTTTGGTTCAGCGCTTCATTTCAATAAATCTTTTATGTTATTTTTACCTTTAGTAAATTTTAATCCATTGTCGGTTTTGGCGTAGTTAAAAACATCAAGGATACTTAATATTTCAATAAAGCAAATAAAGAACCCCATTCCAGTACCAAGTTTAAGAGTATCCACTAAGGCATTATCCACAACAATATTGCTCATTACTGCTTCGATTTCGTCAATAGAAGTTTCTGCATTATTCGAGAACTTCTCTATTTCTATCAGTGTATTTTTTACATTGAATTTTTCACTAAAATGCATCAATTTGCTAATTATATTTTTATAATCCTTCGAATTAACGACCATATCTTCACTATTATATTTAATAATGTCTTTGAAAGAATCGCTAATAGCTTTTCTCGTCACATCATCAATATCTTTCTTAACACCAGAAAATTTATTCTCAAGTTCTAGATTTAAATTCTCCGAAGCTTTTTGAACAAAATTCATCGTTTCATTTATTTTAAAAGATATATCTGTTAAATTCTTTGAAGAATTATTAATCTGCTCGATTGTTGAACTTGAATGAAAATTTTGAAAAAAGGTATATATAATAGCAAGAATAGATAAGATTATTGATACAACAGAAGACAAAAAACCCATTGCTTCAAATATTTTTGGATTTTGATAAAAGTCTTTTGTAAATAAAAGGATATTTAGAGTGCTCGTAAAGATGATTAAATATACTAGATCTTTTTTTTGAATTATTTGTTTCATTCGTTTATATATCCTTTCAAAAATGGCGCATAACGAAATAGGCTTCTCGACGTTTGCGGTCCTGAAGCGCGTCTAAACGCGCGAAAGGATTGGAACGAGGCTTGAGTGAGCCTTAGCGAACGATCACAAGCCGAGTGACAAAGCAAATGTGCCGGAGGCCAAGCGAGAGTTGCGAAGCAATCTCGAAGCGCAGCGAGAAGCCGCAGTTAGGCGATGGCCGGAAACCAACTAACAGAACGATTATAGATAATTTCTTTCTTTATCATATTGATACAATATTTTGTCTATTATTTCAAAAGGAATGTCATGATGTTTTGCAATTTTTAAACAATCTTTTATGTAAGAAATATAAACCACGATATCTTCTTTATATTTATTTTCTTTATAAATAGTTCGGTATGCACGCCGGTCAATAATCGGGAAACACTTAGGATTGAAAAAATGTAACACAGAACTATCCATGGCTAAACGAAACCCTTTCTGCTTTGTTAATTTTGAAATAAAATTATGAGTTTCGGTAGAAGCAATAACTTCCTCAGGAGATTTAAGACTAGAAATAAAACCGTAGAGAAAATCAATATCTTCCTCAAAAATTTCAATTTCTCTATCTAATTTCCAAAGTACAATCCCCTTTATCAAATTTTGATCTTTATCAATTGAACGATGCACCAATAACCTTTGTTCGTTAATTTGACCTTTTAATTCTTCATCAGAACTATATTCATAATTATCGTAAATTTTTTTCCAGTTAGAAAGTTTTTGATTCATGTGAATATTTATCCGGCTGTCGCCTAACCCAAACTCGCCGCGTGTAAACTAAAAATCGCTTACGCGAATGTTGTCAAGTGCACTGGCGCGTTTCCGGTTTGAGAGACCAAAGATCTAGGGGGCTGGCAACTTGGGACAAACGAACATTGCTGACACGCGTATCAATCTCCGTAGTCTTACGCTTTTGTGACCGAGTAGAAATTGAATGTGTTTGATGTTTGTGCCGGCCTCTAAGAGATCATAACCTTACCCACAAGTTATTGGATCTCAAGATCTATCGTCGGAATTACGACAGAATTCTCTGTAAAACTTAGTTCCCGCCCTTATTTTTGGGTGGGGAGGAGGTGGAAAATTTTTCTTTATCAGAAAATCATACTTTCTGCAAGTAAAACATCTCATTCTTGTCGGAACACTTGAAAAATATACGTTTTTGATCCCACAACGCGACCCATAGGAGAGCGTTGTGTTGAGTTCAATTTTGATTCCAAAATCCTTCGCAACTTGTGGGTAAGGTTATGCTAAGAGATGAGTCGCAAAGGCGTGACGAAGACTGTGAATACTCACGTGTTTTTTAATTTCCGCCTTTTCTTTCGGCGGAACGAACGTGCAGATGTTTCGAAGGATCTTGATCCGGAAAAATCCAATCTTCATAAGGGGACGAAGCGCGAAACTCTTTCCAAAGAACGTAGCAAGATTGAGAAAACATCGTGAAACGATCTTTCTTACCCTTACTTACGTTGTTTTAGAATTTTCTAATTTTTAAAACTTCTTTAGAAGATCGTCGAAAAAGGAAAAAATCCAATGCCTCTTTGCAGGATCCCATTTCACTTTGGGAAGATAGCGAATAAACGCATACGCTTCGGGATCGTAAGAACGCCGAACCAATAAGAATCTTCCTCTTTTTTCTAAGTCGAACTACATGGGGAAGAGAATCAAGAAATTATAATTAAATGTATAGTAATTTTTTAAAATAGGAAAATTGAATGAACCTATAGCTTCGCCGGGTGAGTCCCAGGAGTTTGGAAAAAATAAAATTATATAGTATATACGTCAAGAATATTTGACACAAAGATTCTAAATTCAATTTATTCATATATTCAATAAATACATTCTTGTTCAAGGCGAATTCAATTCACAAATATCTAATACTAAATTTTTCTTTCCTTTGTGACTATACTACTCATAACTATATAATAAAGTACTTAATATTTTGCATGGAATCAGTGTTTTGTGATAAAATCAACGGTACTCAATTTTATAGAGATCAGTAAGTCCTTCGTCTTATCAAAGGTCATTTGGTCTTTAAGCAGTATAAGAAGTTATTCATTATGGGTAATTGTAATCGCCTGACCGAGATAGTATCTTCTCAAAATTTGGAGGAATGGTATAAAATAATATAATGAGGAAGATGAAAATCAATTAGACATTTGAATTTAAGGAAACGGTTGTTACAGACAAAAATACTGTTAGAAACTCAAAATTAGATGTTTCGATATATCACTCGTAGAGGCAAAACAAGATTTCAGAACCGATTTAGTGAAAACTTCGGGGATTGCAAAGAAATTGCGTTCATTATCGTCTCAAGAATTTTTAATTTTGAAAATTATAATAGCCAGGTAAGATCTTACTTACAGTTTATCCTAAAAAATATAATTTACTGAGATTAATTGTTACAAATTAGAGTTGTTGAAAAATTCCCTAGTTCCGATTAACAAAACTGCTTCAATTGCCCGTTTCCATAAAATAGAAACAGATGGAGAATTAATTTTTCAACAATTCTATTATATTTTTTTATATAGGTTCTTTTATGTTTTTTAAATTCATTTTATCAGTTTTAATTATATTACAATTAAGTTGTAATACTACATCGGCTATTGTATATACTTTTAAAGGGGAAGAAAAAATTTATCCGTATTCTGGAGCGGCACTTGCTTTCGAACGTTTGATTTGGCAGACGTGTCCCCCTAAGCCATTTTCAAAAAGTTTTTGGGACGTATTGGTTCTAATCGATCTTCCTTTTACCCTAGTGTTTGATACCATTCTTTTGCCAGTATCTTTTCCTTATTATTTATACGTAGAATCCGGTTCACCTGGATCTAAAAGTTGGTATTATAAAAAATGGAAAGAAAAACTTTATACTTTTATAGCAAAGAATTCTGCGAACGACATTCTAAATTTGACTTTAGAAGAAAGAGATAGCAGATTCGAATATCAAGAATTGCTAAAGTCTATTTCACGTTTGGAAGAAAGAGTTTTACATTTACAAAAGAAAGGAATTGCTCTCAATAAAGATTTACAGTACTTGATTTCAATTTCGTCTAACGGTAAAATAGATCCAGGTTTACAATTGAAACAACACGTTGAAATTGTAGGAATCATTTATGAACAATTTAGGGAACATCCTGAATTAGAATCTTCCTATGATAGAAATTTATGGGAAAAATATTTTGAAATCGTATGGAGAAACTTTTTTTCTAAAGGGTTTCTAATTCGTAATCCGGATATTTTAAAGAAAATTTTAGACGAATTTTCAAATAAAAAAGATGCAGCCATTTTGTTTCAAGAGATTGCATCTTTCTATTCGGAAGAAGAATATGATAAACAACACTTCTCTTATTTTGTCAAAAGCCCTAGTTCTCAAAATTCTTTTGAATCTTTAGAAACTCGTTCCAACTTAGGATTTCCAATTCCGAAGACAAATCAAGAATTTTGGAAGAATCAAATTCAAATTTTATTGGAACTAGATAGAATGATTCGTAGAGATTTTACTCATTTAAAAAATAGTTTAGATCCAGTTTGGGAAGAGGCAATTTCATCCGGAGTAGTTTCTTATAATCAAACTGCTTTGGAAAAAGTGTTTCAAGAGTTTCCGAAAGAAACAAAAGTTTCTATTGGAAATATATTTAAAAAAGTAATAGATAGTAATAATCTTGATTCTATACAGTTTGTAGGAAGGCATATTTCCGATTTTAGTATATATTTTGCATCTGATAGAGATATGATTCTTAGAGTCCTTGGATCTCCTAAGATACTTGAAAAATTATTACAAGCGGGACTGGATCCGAATCGGATCTATGGATATAAAAAAAGTGTATTCGTTAATGACAGATGGATCGATGGGATTGAAGAAGATACTTTTTTGATACTTTGTTTAGAGGATAGTAAAGAAACATCCATAAGTTCATTACAATTATTATTGAAATACGGAGCTAAAACGGATTTGGCTGTAAAAAGATATTCTCGTGGAAAAGAGTATTTATATAGTCCTCATGCTGTCTTAGAAAATCCTGATTATGATTTTTCTCTTAAACGTAAGATATTTACAGAATGGACGAAAAAGAAAGTTAAGTAGCGTGAGTTTGGCGTAAGAATATCTGGGCGAATAATAAATTCAATGCTGCTCTCTATCATAACCACAAATATTTGATCTCAATATAAATCTGTCGGAGTTACGACAAATCCTCTGTAAAACTTAGTTCCCACCTCACAACGCGATTCATAGAGAGCGTTGTGTTGAGTTTTCCTCGCATCAATCTCTTTCGTATTGGTTATACCGAACTCACGTTACTATGTTGAGCTTGTTTAAAAAACTTAGAATGTAGGATCTCCTTCAAAAAGTTAACAATTCTCAGTCAGACACAATTTTTGAGAATTTCTACATCTTTGGTAAAATAGTCCGTTAATGTTTGGTAGTATTTTTATGCACCCGCATAGTAGATATCTGCAAGTTTTTGAATAATTCAATTTTTATAATGTTCTCTAAAATTTTAGAACAATGATTTAACGTGAGTTTGTAGAGAAAAAGATTTCACTGTAAACTAGATGATTCGTGAGAGCTCCTACAGATTTGTCATCATGCAAATTTTAAAACGTTCATTTTTCGCGAATAGAGTTGTTGAGAAAAAACATCTACAAACGATTTTCTATTCGTTTTCATGAAAAAAACGGAAGAAAGTTAATTTTTTAACAACTCTATTGGAATTCCTACATTTTATTTTTTATGGAAAAATTAGGTTTCATAAAACAAAATCTTACACCGAATTTACTTTATTTAACATAGAATAGATGACTTTCCTATAATTTCAGTTTAGAAAAACGATTGAAGTAAATAAAGGTTTGGATTTAAATTTATGAAAGAAGGAGCCAGTTTTATGTATTCAAAGTATTTCATTTGGTTTATGACTTTAGGAATTTTTTTACCATTAGCGGGGATTTTTGCAAAGGGAAGTTTTTATGATTTCAAAGTAAAAGACATCAAAGGAAACGAAGTGTCTCTTTCTAAATATAAGGGAAAGGTAGTGATGGTGGTGAACGTAGCTTCTAAATGTGGTTATACCTATCAATACGAACATCTCGAAAAAGTTTATAAAAAATATAAGGATCAAGGATTTGCAGTAGTAGGTTTTCCCGCTAATAATTTTGGAGGCCAAGAACCAGGAACCGATCAAGAAATCGAAACGTTTTGCAGAATTCAAAAAGGTGCAAGTTTTGATATGATGTCTAAAATTTCAGTCAAAGGAAAGGACATTCATCCTTTATATTTTTATCTGATTCAAAATTCTCCAAATCCGGGAGAAGTAGAATGGAACTTCGAAAAAATTTTAATATCAAAAAGTGGAACAATAGAAGCGAGATACCGTTCTTCTGTTGAGCCTGATAGTTCCGCAGTGACTCAAAAAATTGAGACTCTCTTAAAGTGACTGTATGCATTTGAAACATTCTTCTTTAATAGAACTTTTGAATTTAAAATCTCTATAAAATTCTAAACTATTAAAAACTTCAAAATGAAAGTTTTGGAGTTATATTAAAATTGATGCATATTTCAGGCCATAAAATGAAGTATATAATGTTCTATATTACTGATCCCTGCAAAATTGAGTATCTGTAAATGTTGCGGTAAAGTGTCGATTAATGGATGTTCGGTATAATCTAATGCGAAATAGATTGAAATTTAGGAACTCAGAAGAATGCTCTTTCAAACTAAAGCCGTTTTGCTTCTATAATAAATTGCAACTTAAGATTAAATATTGTATTACGTTTTTTTCATGCAATTTATTGACTGGAGCTGAAAACACTCTAAATTTGCCCAGATTTTTTTAAGCTGAATTTCACAGGATTGATGTGTAAACGATTGTGTATTTTATTATATAGTTTTAAGTAAAACAATGTTTTACAATTAAAATTCACAATACTCAATTTTATAGATAGTATTGTAAATTTTATCTATAAAGCATAGCTGTTGAGTTGTCTCAAAACTTATGAAGAATTAAAAAACTATTTTATTTAAATTTTTATCTTGAAAAACATTTAGAATTTTGGTTCGGCAACAAAATAGAAGAATTTTAAAATGATACTACGTAAAATCTTTGTTTGGTGATAGGCTAGAGGTGGTTCTGTGATTCTTACTTTAAGAAAAAACTTCATAGTATTTTTATTCATTATATTAGGAAATACAAATCCAATATTTCCAGATAAAAAATCGGAAATTAAAGAAATTCCAATACCAGCGTCTATTCAAAGTGGGTCTACCGGAGAATTTGTAGATTCTGATATGATTTTTAAAAAATTAGAAAATTATGATGTTTTGATATTCGGGGAGGAGCATGATGACGTAGTGGGGCATAGAATTCGCCTGTATTGGTTTCAGAAAATTGCTTTGAAAACTCCTGTAATTTTATCTTTGGAAATGTTGGAAAGGGATCAGCAAAAAACTTTGGATGAATATTTGACAGGTCAGATCACGGAAACGGCTTATTTAAATTCTCTGACACTTTGGCCCAATTATATTCGGGATTATCATCCTTTTATTAAATTTGCAAAAGAACATAAAATTCCAGTGCTTGCGTCTAACGTTCCTAGAAAATACGTAAATTTAGTAGCTTCTAATGGACTTGAAGCACTGTTTCGGATTCGTTCCGTGTTTTTACCTCCAAAATATTTGATCCGTAAATTTTCCCAGGAAACTTATGAGATCAAAATCAAAAATACTCTCAGAAAACATCCTGGAGCAAGTTCGGAAAATAGATTTATAGACGCTCAGTATCTTTGGGACGCAGGAATGGCGGACTCGATCGCGAACATTTTTTTGATGAAAAATAGAAAAGTGATTCATATTAACGGTCGTTTTCATAGCGACGAGGGGCTCGGTGTCACCCATCGATTGAGAGAGTTAGGTTTGAAGATTCTTTCGATTTCTATGTTTCCTTTGAAGGAAGGTGACGTAGTTCCGACCGAAATACTCAAGGGTTGTGATTTTACAGTGATTACGGAAAGGAGAGAAAAAGAGAATTAAATTGCTTGTCTGGAATTCGTACATTTTCCGACAATTATGAAGATGATGGAGACTGGGATTCAGACTCTAAAAACGACTCGATTTTTATGTCCTGAATGTGGAACTACTTCTAGGCTTCCGGAAGGAGTTCCTACCGGTTCTGTTTTTAGACTTACTTGCTATCAATGTGGGCACAAGGTTTTGGTGAGAGCGGATATTCCAAAAGTTCCGGCTCCAGTTCAGCCATCCGACAAAATTTTGCGTCATCCGGAATTACCTAAAAATGTAGGAACTCCTAAATTGCAGTCTGCTCCACAGTTTCAGCCTGAGCCGACAATTCCCCAAACATCCGGGCCCGGAATTTTTGAAAAACTTTCCGAGATTCAGAATAGACTGCGACAGAAATTGTGGGAACTCACACAAAAATTTAGGGAAATAAAAAAGAATCGAGTTGAATCCGATACCGTTCTATCGAGTTCGCATTCACTTCTTAGAAAAGAAAAGATTACATTCGAAAAAAAACCGTTTTTAACCGTTAGACGAGAAATTGGGGCAAATGGCCAACATACAGTCAAAACACTTGCTGAAAGACTCAGAGAACAAATAGGCAATCGTAATATCCGACTTCCGAATGTGATTTTACTTTCTTTGGGAGCGGTTATTTCTCTACTTCTTTTGGGAATGATCCTTTTTTGGGTGGGAGTTATTACTCGAGAGTCGGAACTCAAAGAGATGATTTCTTTATTCTATAATCATCAACCTTCTGTGATCTACGATCGGGATGGAAAAAAGGTCTCTGAAATTTTTGCAAAAAAAACGAGTAATCTGGAATGGGACGCTTATCCTGAAAACCTGAAAAAGATCGTGCTGTTGGTAGAAGATCGTAAATTTTTTTCCCACGGCGGAATCAATTATATGTCTTTACTCCGTGCGATTTTTGTAAACATTACAAGTTTTCGATTTAAACAAGGGGCTTCCACCATCACACAACAGCTCGCAAGGATCTTGTTAGACGATAGGGAAAAAAGTCTCGTCCGAAAGATCAAAGAGGCGCAGCTTGCTTTTGCTTTAGAATATTCATATGAAAAAAAGCAAATATTCTTATATTATTTAAATAATGTATATTTAGGACACGGGGCGTTTGGATTTGCGAGCGCAGCAGAATTTTATTTCAAAAAAACTCCTTCTGAACTCAATACGGAAGAAATGATTGTACTTGCTTCCTTGGCTTCTGCCCCAAATCGTTTTTCACCTTTGAAAAATCCTGATCTTTCTAGACAAAGGGTCAACGCGATCATTCACTCTTTTAGGGAGGATCAAATCCTAAAGGAAAATCCCAAGGCAAAGCTCGATGAAATTTATCTTTCTTTTCACATGAGATCTCCCGGAGAAACCGTATTTGGAAATCGAAAGGATCATTCTCCTTATGTAACCGAACACGTACGTAAATTTTTGAATTCTTTATACCCAGATTCCAATATCTACGAAACTGGAGGATTTTCTATTTATACTACTGTTTCTGAGCCAGTTCAAGCGGAACTTCCAAAAATCGTAAAGAACTATGTAGATAACGTGCAGAAAAACGGGTTGGTCCGGAAAACAAGACTTACAGATAATAAAAATTCTAGCGAAACCGCTGTTTTTAGAAGATATATACAAGATCTTTCGCCAGCGTTAGAATTATTTATCGATACGGATTCTTTTGGTGGTCAAAACGAATCTGGATTGCAAGTAGCGTTAGTCGCCGTTGATCCTTCAACTGGAGAGATTCTATTGATGCACGGTGGTTCCGAATTTAAAGCGGATAATCAATTGGACAGAACTACTGCTATGAAACGTCAAACCG
Source organism: Leptospira interrogans (assembly GCF_900156205.1). Classification (GTDB taxonomy): domain Bacteria; phylum Spirochaetota; class Leptospiria; order Leptospirales; family Leptospiraceae; genus Leptospira; species Leptospira interrogans. The sequence continues at coordinate 225,581 of NZ_FTNA01000005.1, read as the reverse complement.
GATCTTCTATCAAACCGATTTTATATTCCGCAGCGATAGAGACCGGACTGATCAACGCTTCTTCTCGAATTTTAGACGCACCGTTAATTTATAGAAATCAAACCGGAAACTGGATGCCTGAAAATATTGGAAATCAATACGACGGAGATATTAGCGTTAGGCTTGCTTTAGCAAAATCTAAAAATACCGCAGCGGTTCAAATTGCTGAGAAGTTAGGAATATCAAAGATTCAAGATTTTTTTCAAAAATATTTTTTCCCTGATTTGAAAGTATTATCTTCTAGATTTAGAGGAGATCTTTCCTTAGCTTTAGGTTCTTTAGAAATTTCGCCATTGGAAATGGCTCTTGCTTATTCTGCGTTTGCAAATGACGGAGTGATCAAACGTCCTTATCTAATTCAAAAGATCACGGATCGATCTGGAAAGATTGTATTTGAAAGAAAATCTACGGATGAGTTCGGTTTAAAAGTTCCGGAAGAAAGAAAGGTAGTATCTTCTCAGGTCGCAGAGATAATGATCGACCTACTTCATGGGAGCGCAAATTCTGCAGGAGTAAGAAGTACTGGATATAGAGGAGAAGTTGCAGGTAAAACTGGAACCACAAACGACAACAGAGATAACTGGTTTGTGGGAGTAAAACCCGGAATGTCAATGGCGATTTGGTTAGGATACGATGATCCTAGTTACGGACTCGGCTCATCCGCGTTAGGTGGAACTGTCGCGGCTCCTCTTTGGGGAACCGTTGCTAAAATTTTCGAAGCGGCGGAAGGTTCGGACGAAAGAAGAAAATATTCCATTAGTGAACATGCAATTAGCACAACCGTCTGTGAAGAATCAGGTAAACTTCCCGGTCCTTCTTGTAAACATCCTAGAAAGGAACTTTTTAAGAACGGAACTGTACCTTCTGAAGTTTGTCCCCTAAATCACGGAACGGATGTAAAGCGAGAAGTCCTTCGTAATGTATTTTAAAATTTATTATTTTATTATTATATTCTTAATTTTTATCTATAGCCTACATTCTGTTTCTTATGAAGAAGCGTATGCGATGGAAAAAGAAGATCCGTTGTTTTCAATCCCTTTATACGAAGAATTAGTTCGAACTTCACAAAAATCGGATATACGTAAAACCGCGTCTTCTAGACTTTTTTTTCTTTATGAGAAATATCGCAAATACATTCCCGCTATTTTAATCATGATTCGTTCTGGAAAAATTACGGATAAAAAAGGAAAATATCCTGCGATCGTAACAGAACTTGCGAACGGTTTGAATGTAAGTCCTTTTGCGTTGGTTTCTGTTGTTTCCGGTTGTAGTAAACCAATTCCAAAACCAGATGCTTTTTTTCAAGAAGTCAAATCGGTACAATCAAAAGAAGAATTTATCGAGGAGGAAATACCTACAATACAAACGTTCGAAACCGTTGTAATTCCAGAGATGCCGTTATTGTTTAAAATCCTTTTAAAAAAGGAAAATGCTTCGCTCTATAAGGTTTGTTATGCGGTAAAGATCAAAACGGGTGACTTTGACGGTTGGGAAAAAATACACGCTTTTGGAGAAATGAAAGGAGTTTTATCTTCCGAAACTTCTTTGGCTTTGCGTATCAGTTTTACTCTTCATTCGGGAAGAGGTAGTGCCTATAAAAGAATCTATTCAGGCGGCAAACTGAAAATGTTAAGCGAAGAAGGTAAATCGGATCTTTTGTATTTATATGGAAAGTTTCTTAGAAACTTAGGAAAATACGATTCTTCTGCGAGATACTTTTGGATGAGCGGTTCTTATGCTAATAAAGAGCGAAGTGAAATTGAAACTGCAAAAACCCTTTTGATCTCTGGAAGAAAACAGGAAGCTTGTTCTAATCTTTCGAAAAAGTTTTCTCCAGGAGATGAATCGGAAGAACTTTTATCCAGGGTGTGTTTTAAAAATTTTGAAAGTAGCTCTGGGCTGTTAAAAGTTATAAGTCTTTTGAACGCCGATACTGCTGACCCTGTGTTTGAATATTTTTTAGGAAAAAACGTTTTAGATAAAACGGAAGAATCTGATTCTGATGAAGCAGATTCTAATTATGGTAAACTTTTGGATGAAAAATTATTTTCCGGAGAAAAAAATCCCACACCTTTTTGGGATTATCGAAGAATGAGAACTGAGTTTAACATTTCTAACCAACCTTCATTTATTTGTAAGTATGGGAAGGGCTCTCTATTTCAGAAAAGTTTAATACAACCTCAATATTGTGTTCCTTTTCCTGAATTTTCTTTGGATGCGATTTTAGCAACTCCTTTGTTTACTTCAGATCAAGAAGAGTTGAGTTTAATTTTTTCCAATTCTTCCTATAATCCGATACCGGTTCAAATCATCTTTGCGAATTCGGATGGTTTAGAGTCTTCGTTTCAAATGAGGAATTTAGTATATCGTAAATCTCTAAATCGTTTTTTTGTAGAGGGCTTTTCAAGCGATAATCAATATAAATTTTATTCGGTCGATTTAAAGAAAATTTCTGTAAACGTATTGGATTTAAAATAGAGTTTTTGAAAAATTCCATCTATTATCAATAAAACGGTGTTATTCGTTTGTTTTAGAACTTGTTCAAAAAATCATAAAACTAACGTGAGTTTTTGGAGATTATGGGAAAGAATTTTCTAAAAGTATGAGTTCTTACAATTTAAGGATTTGTTCGTAAAATCGTGATTTGTGGTAGTTCCTACAGATTAAGTCTCTTAAAACAAAATAGAGTTTTTGAATAGTTCTTTTTGCTATTATAAATTGTAAAAGTTCTCACATTTTAGATAAGATCTGCACAATTCAGATCTCAACTTTTTTCAGAAAAATGAATCTTGGTTCTTATGCCGAACTCACTTTAAAATGAATCATTTTTGAATTTTCAATAAAATGTGGTGTTCCTATAGGTTAAGTCACATTATAAATTTTTAAGCATTCATTTTTTTTTGTGATTTAACTCGTATGAGTAGTTCCTACATTTTCAAAATTTAATCGTAAAACATCAATCTTATGGTAGTTCCCACATTTTTTATTTTTTACGGAAAACTCTGGTTTTATAAAAAAATCTCTTACTTTCAATTCACGTTAAATAAAAAAGATAAACGAGTGATGAGAGTGCTTGTTTGAGGATTTTTTAAAATTATTATTTTAAAATCCAGATACTAAAATGTAGGAACTCTTACATAAACTGATTGTCATAAAATTTAAAAAGAAACCACGATCGATGATGTTTAAGTCATAACAAAATGTAATAGTTCCCACAAATTAAGTCTCTTCGGGAGATTTATAGATTTTTAAACAGTGAGCTTGTCCCAAAACCTAAAGGAATTTGCGTGATAATTCTTTAGAAATTTTTAATAAAATAATGTAAGTTCCTACAAAAACCGTCATATTTGCGAACCTTCAAGTTCTAATATTTAGTATGAGTTCCTACATATATATAAATTTTAGAACTACCTCAAAGCAAAAATTCAATTTAAAAAGTAGAATTCTACTTGAGAAAGTAAAAAAGTTCGATAGTAAAGGGTCACAAATTTTTTGATTTAAGGAAAATTGTGAACGTGATCCTATCTAATTTCAATCATCCTAGATTTAAAGAGAACGATTCGAAGGGGCATTATGAAAGTTGGTTTGTTAGAGCTAATCATCCTAACACTTGTAAGGCGATATGGATTCGTTATACGATTTTTTCTCCAAAAAACTTTCCCGAAAAGGCAATGGGCGAACTTTGGGCGATTTATTTTGACGGCGAAAAAAATACTCGGTTCGTTTCTAAGTCTGAATTCCCAATCGATAAATGTAAATTTAATACTACTCCTTTATCTATAATGATAGGAGATTCAGAACTTTCTGATTCTCATCTTAAAGGAAGTGCTGGAAATAAAAAAGATTCCGAAGATTTTTTCTGGGACTTAAATATTTCAAATGGAAGCCCTCCGCTCTTTCTTTTTCCTGAAAACTTATACCAGGGATCTTTTCCAAAAGCGAAAGTTTTAGTCGGAAATCCTTTGGTGAAACTTAATGGTAATTTGAAATTAGATTCGAAAGAGATTCCAGTCCAAGATTGGTTAGGAAGTCATAATCATAACTGGGGTTCCAAACATACGGATCAATATGCTTGGGGACAGGTTGTTGGTTTTGAGGAAGAAATAGATTCTTTTTTAGAACTTGCTACCGCTAATTTAAAAATAGGACCTTTCTGGATTCCTGCAATTACTCCTATCGTATTTCGTTTTAGAGGAAAGGATTATAAACTCAATCATCCTTTTAAAAGTTTTGGAAGGGCTCAGTATCGTTACTTCGATTGGAATTTTTCCGCGAGTTCGAAAGAGATTCAACTTAAAGGTAGAATTTATGCCGAACCCAAGGACTTCGCTTGTCTTCAGTATTGGAATCCTCCCGGTGGTTGGAAATATTGCCTCAATAGTAAGATTGCAAGCACGGAACTATTTGTTAAGAGGAAAGAAGATCTCACTTTCTTAAAACTGACTTCGAGTCGTAAAACCGCGTTTGAAATTCTTACAGACGATCTTTCTCATGGAATGAAGCCGGAAGTTTAGAAAAGAAAAATTATAGGTTCATTTAATTTTTTCTAAAATTTAAAAAATCAGTTTTTAATTATAATAGTTTGGAATTTGTGTGCAATTATTGAGTAAAGGTAGATTCAAAAAATAAAGATTTCTTCTCGCTTAATGAACGTTATGCGTATTTATCTGTAGCTTTCCAAAATGTTTTATCTTTTTCGTTTTTTATTTAGATGATATGTCAACGCCAAAGAAATACAGACTTTCAATTCTTTATTTGGAATAGGATCTTTGACGTTTAAATGAATGGAGCGATTTCCTTCGAACTCAAACTTTTTGGGAAAAAGTTCTTTAAAAGTAGAGATTAAATTTGTCTGACAATGGAAATAGAGTGCGTATTTATCTTCTTTTGATGGAACTTTATCAATTCGAATTGTACTTCCACTTTTTGTTTCCGAAGTAAGATAACTAGGTTGACCCCATTTTAAGGTTTCTTCCAAGGTGCCTACACCTTCAATTGAATTGGCGGTATTAAAAATGAGTTTTCTCAACTCGAGTAACTTTTCGCGGGCCTCGTTAGGATAGTTTTTAAATACTTCGGCAACGTTTGGATCTGTAAATTTTATCTTAGACATTAAAATGATTCCTTGAAAAGTAAAATATAATTAAATATTAATATATTTTTATTTTACTCAGATCTATATAATAGAGTTATTAAGAAATCCAAAGGCGATTAACAAAACTACTTCAATTGACCATTTCATAAAACAGAAACAAGAGGGAGAATTAATTTTCCAACAACTCTAATAAAGTATCTAGTTTTTGCACTGAAACAGTGTTTTGCAATAAAAATTTCCGTTTGTAGTAAGATCTTTTTAAAGACCTTATCGTGGTCTGCCGGGAGAGTCGACGTAATAGGAACAGTTTTGCACCATCGCCGCTTCCAACTTATATTCCAAGTTTCCGTTTTTGTAATAGTACAAACCCGTGTATTCCATGTATTCTTCCACGATCGGTTCGTTTAAATCCTTCAAGACGAAGGTTTGGAGCCGTTTGCCTTGGAACGATTTTGTTCCGGAGGAAGTGACCACTCGATTTCCGATTTGATCCCCTTCCCGAAGATATTGTCTCAAAAAAGGAAACAGCCTTTTTTCCTGGAGGTCGAATAAATAGACGTAACCTGCGTAGTAATTAAAAACGGATTGATAGTAGGTCTTTTGCAGATAACTGTCTTCGAATTTTATACTTCCAGTCCATGAGTCTGGATAAAGTTCACCGAGAAGATCGGATACTTTAGTGTTATCCTCTTTCCCATCGACAACTTCCATCTTTAAGACGCCCACCTTTTGGCCGTCCTTATAGATTTGGTATTGCCATAGATTTCCATCTTTTACAGGAAACAGACAGTTATTTTTTTGTTCTTGATAGGCGTGTACCGTTTTGTTTGGATCGTTAACGATAGGAGCGTAAATAATATGAGTAAAAGTGAATGTAGTTTCATAAAATCATTCCAAAATGAATTTTCGTTCTTCTTTTTTGAGTTTTTGCGGCCAGGGAAATTCGATTTGGTTCATCTTTACGTTCTCTAACTCTTTCAAGCTGAATTCCGGAATGGCAGGTTTGGAAACGAGAGTGACCTGATCGTTTGTAAGACCCATTTCCGAGGCTAAGGCCACCATTTCCTTTTTCAATTCAGCCGCGTTATTTTCCTTTCCTACGATTAAATGAGCCTGATTGTTGCTCGTCACAAGCTCTTCCTTTTTTTTATCCTTGGGTGAAATCGTGATTTTATAGATCTTACGTTTTTTGTCCGAAAAATTTTTGATCGAAAAACGAAAGTTCCTTTTGGCAAAGGGAGGTAGGTTCCTGCCTTCCTGTGTTTCGACTAACGTATATCCTTTTTCGGACGATTGGAAGAGAGAAACCGTGTAGGGTAAAGACTCGTAGCCCATGTTTCTGATCTTACCGGAAATTCCGTTTCCCTGGATCGAAAGATCGGAACCGTACACCGCCAAGTCGGCCCCTCTGTACTGAACCCCGGTGAGTTTTAAAGCAGTATCCGCTTCCGAATGTTCCTGAAAGAATTTTTCGATTTCCTTGAGTTTCTGATCTCTCAATTGTTTGAGTTTAGACAATAGATTGAGAGAGGCTTCCTTTTTTACTTCATTCGGTTCATCGGCGGCTTTTTTTTCCTCTTCAGCGATATTCTCCGAAATCGTCTTTATGTTCAGATCCAATTTTTTCCGAGAGACCACCGGAATTTGTATAGTGGAATAAAAGATTAGAAGAGTATTTTCCGCGTTCACCTGGTAGTTCGCTTCCGGCAGATGACTCGTTCGTACCGTGATTCTGTTTTCCGAATAACCGTTTATTTGATTTTCGTTGAATCGATGTAAGGGGATTCGACGAAGTCTGGAGCCCGTCGGAATGATTTGTTTTTCCTGAGCGAAGGATACGTCGTTTATCAAAACTTCCAGATCGTGGGGTTGAACGTTTGCTCCGTCGTTAAACGGAAGATAGGAACTGATCAGATATAAATCCACGATATTCGTTTCGAACCATTTGCCGTCTTTTTTGAAATAGGCTCGGTTGAGAGTGCGATTCTCGCTGTCTTGTTCCCGAAAAAAGTCGATCTCTCCGTCTTCGTCGTAGTCGTCTCCCGCCATGATGACGTTCCCTTTTTCGGTCAGAGTCCAATGATCCGCTTTATCGTTTCCGTTTGTATCGGAACCTTCTCCTTTCGAAGTCAGCCAAGAAAACTTAGAAGTGAATCCTAAATTTTGAACTTCCTTTTTTTCGAAGTAGGGAACCGTGTAAGACATATGGATGATCGGTCGATTTGTACAGTACCAATCTTTATTTCTCAGACGAACGATCGGATCCAAGCTGACCATTTCAACGGAGTCGGCAGACGCAGCTTCGAAAAGAAAAGGAACTTCTTTTTCGATCCCCGATGAGGAGACATGAAAGGACGCGCTTTGATTTTTTTCCAATCTGTTCGTAGTATAAACCGCAATTTCTAAGGATCCGTCTTTTGGAAATAGATAGTGGTCTACGGAGGGTTCCATTCGTAGCGAATCCGAATTTTTTAAACGGATGGAAAGATTCGCAAGTGTGTCCCCTTTGTTTTTAAAACGAAACTGTTGAACGAGAGGAGTTTTTTTCAGAAGTTCCGTTTCGATTTTAAAATCCGGTTTGGTAATCTCGACCGTTCCCCGGATCGTGTCTAAAATATTTCCCTGTTCGTCCGATATGGAATTTTCCAAGGAATAGGTTCCGGGTAACGTGTCTTGAGCGAAAAATCGCACGGGCAAAGAGAGTACGTTTCCGGGAGGAATTTTGATAAAGGAATCTCCTCCTTCTCCCGTCACACCGTAGAGTAAATTTTTTTCCGCCTTTGAGTTTACTTTGATAGAAACTTCTTTTTCGCCGGAATTTTCTATACGCAGACGTTCAACCACGTTGTAGGAGAGAGGAATTTTAAAGTTCAAACCTTTTTTGGAAAAATATACGGACTTTTTTCCTTTGGATTCGTTTCCGGTTTTAGGCGAAGAGGAGGGAATATTCGAATAATCTAAAATTCCATTTTCGAGATATAAATAACCGTTTTCGGAGTGAATTCCCGAAAGAGCAACGATCATCAGCGACAAAAATAAGCGGTTTCTAAACTTCATCTGATTCTTCCTTGATTTCTTCTTGCAATCAAACTTCGAAGTTGATCGATTTTGGGATTTTTAAACTCGGGTTCCAAGAGTTCCGCTTGGTTTAGGTCGTACTCCGCGCCCGCTAAATTGTTCAATTGATATTTGGAGTAAGCGCGATACAGATAAAGATCCGGGTATTTCTGATTTTCTTGGATGCCTTGATCGAATTGGGACAAAGCTTCTTCGAACTTTTTTCTTTGATAAAAGGAATATCCCAGATACAATCTTGCGTAAAAAAGATGAACTTTATGATGGATGACCTCCTGTAGAAGTTCTTCCGCTTTGGAAAAATCCTTTTTCTTAATTAGAAAAATGGAATAATTGAGCATCGCCGAAAAACTCCCCGGATCGTTTCCCGCAAGGCTCATCGATTTTTCATAATGAATTTCGGCTAACTTGGAATTGTGGTCGTAGGAAAATGCCAGGGCCAAATTGGAATGGAATTTAGAGGAATCTTTGCAGGATACAGCAAGTTGGAAGGAGCGAATTGCCGCTTTAAAGTTCTTCAAACCCATGTATGCCACCCCAAGACGGTTGCAGTGATCGCCTACATTTTCCGTTTCGAAGGAAGAAACTAATTCTTTCACATCTGTGTTTCCGCAGCCTTTCCCACATAAGTTCGTATATTTAGAGGCCGCTTCCGCATAACGTCCCGTTTCGAGCGCGTCTTCGGTTGCCGGTTCCGTAAACAGGGCCCGATTTGTTAGGAGAAAGGCCGGACTTAAAAGGAAATAAAATGCGATTTTACTGACTAAAATTTTTAGATCAAAGATTTTGTTGTAACGTGCGAGTACGTGCATAATTGTTTGCGTAAATTAATCTCCACAATGAATGGAATACGATCTTTTTCCAAAGATTACTCTTTTTTCGGTCGTTTTTATTTTGAGTTGATGGTCTAAGAGAATTTTTTTTACGAAAAAGATTCGAAACGACACCACATTTTACAAAAAGGTGCGATTCTTTGAATCACTTATAAGCCGAACCTTATTACTTTGTAGGAAAATCTTTTTATTTATAGAAGGTCCGGTTTTGTTTACGTAACTTTCGCCGGATGGTTCTTCTCTTTACAGATAAGGATTGAGTTCTATCCGTTTATGGAAGTGCGAAAAACCTAAGCTGGCACTACGTCTGCAGGAGTTAGAGATTCGATATTGTGAGTAAATCCTTCTTTGTCGTGAAAGAGGACGACTAATTTTTCGTTTTCGAAGGAGATTACTTCTACGATCGTATTTGTATGAACGAAAATTCCGTTGTGTAGAAACGTGCGTTTTACGATTTTAACCTTGTCTCCCGGTTTCATTCCGCCTCTTTGTTTAAGTAAATATCTTTACCTTCCTTTTTCATGACGGAAAAAAGATGAATTTGTTTTTGATCCAGACGGGTTCCAATGTCATAGATTGCGTCCGTAAAATCTGCGCCTTCTACGTTTGCACCCGCTAATTTTGCCCAACGAAGATCGGCTCCTCTAAAATTTGAGTTTCTAAGATCTGCGTTGTTTAAAAAAGAACCTCTGAGTTTGGCTCCGGAGAAGTTGGCTCCTACAAAAGAAGAATTTTGTAGAAATGCGTGTCCTAGATTGGCGCCTGAAAAATCGACCCCATCAAGTTTAAGTTTCTCTAATATAATACTGGAAAGGTCTTCGTCTTTGAGAGAACCTTTCGTTTTTAAAATTTCTAATGCTTTCCCGGCGGTGATTCTTTTTTCTTTGGGAACGCCAGCTCCGCTTTCGTAATCGCGCACCGCTTGGAGTAGGGCTGCGACTGCGGATTCGGGATAATTTTTTCTACGTTCAGGAAATTCGAACATGCCTTCGATGTCCGTAGAAGTGATCGATTTGAGTTGGTCGATTGTTTTTCCTTTTGCAAATTCTGTCGCCATCGCAAGAGCTACAATTCCGAACCCACAACCGGTTGTGGTGTAACTTGCGTCTGTGACCGTTTCTGAAGAATCGATTTTTAGATAAATTCGATAACCGTCTCCACAACCAACGTTTCTATAATTAGAAACGACGGTCGCGTCTTCCATTTCACGATAGTTGACTCGATCGTCGTTAATTTGTTTGTACCGTGCAAAGTCCATTACACTCATGAAAGTTTTCCTGCCCGGTTTTTAGACGGCATAAAAAGAAAGAAGAGTTTGTAAACTCTCACTGCATTTTATATTTTTTCTTGAACTTATCTACCCGACCGGTAGTATCCACTAGTTTAGACTTTCCAGTAAAGAAAGGATGACAAGCGGAACAGATCTCAATATTAATATCGCCGATAGAAGTTCTGGTTTCGTATACGGTTCCACAGGATGCACAGCTGATTTTAGCCGCCTTATAGTTTGGATGAATTTCAGTTTTCATAAATTCCCTTGTTGAAACGTTTACTGTGTGTTCATACTGGCTAAAAAGGCGTCGTTTGTTTTAGAAAGCCTCATTTTTTCCAGCAATAATTCCATGCTTTCCGTGATACTCATAGGAGAAAGTACTTTTCGCAGAACAAACACTTTCTGAAGGACGTCTTTGGTAATTAGTAGTTCTTCTTTACGAGTTCCGGATTTATTAATATCGATTGCAGGGAAGATCCGTTTATCAGAAAGTTTCCGATCCAGATGGATCTCCATATTTCCAGTTCCTTTGAATTCTTCAAAGATTACTTCGTCCATCTTGGATCCAGTATCTATCAAAGCAGTGGCGATGATCGTGAGAGAACCACCTTCTTCAATGTTTCTTGCGGCTCCAAAAAATCGTTTTGGTTTATGAAGTGCATTGGAGTCCACTCCACCGGAAAGAATTTTACCGGAAGTTGGAATGACTTGATTGTAGGCCCGAGCCAAACGAGTGATCGAATCTAAAAGTATAACCACGTCTTTTCCATGTTCGACGAGACGTTTTGCTTTTTCGATGACCATCTCGGCGACTTGAACGTGTCTTTGTGCAGGTTCGTCAAATGTGGAAGAAACTACTTCTCCCCGAACGTGACGGGCCATGTCTGTCACTTCTTCGGGACGTTCGTCGATCAGAAGTACAATTAAAGAACATTCCGGATGATTGGATGTAATCGCGTTTGCGATATTCTGCATCAAAATCGTTTTACCGGTTCTGGGAGGTGCTACGATCAAAGCCCTTTGTCCTTTTCCAATTGGACACATTAAATCTAAGATTCTAGTGTCGAGCATCGATGGATCGTATTCCATCTTGAGTCTTTCGTTTGGATAAAGAGGTGTTAAGTTGTCAAATAAGGCGCGTTTACCGGCTACGTCCGGAGTATAACTGTTGACGGTTTCCACTCGGAGCATGGCAAAAAATCGTTCCGATTCTTTGGGAGGACGAATTTGACCTTCTACCGTATCCCCGGTTCTAAGACCGAACAATTTGATCTGAGAAGGAGAAACATAAATGTCATCCGGACCCGGCACGTAGTTGTAATCCGGAGAACGTAAAAATCCATATCCGTCCGGAAGTTTTTCCATAACCCCGGCGGCGTGGACTTGTCCGTCTCTTTCCGCTTGCGCTTGTAAAATGGCAAAGATCAAATTCTGCTTTTTTAAACCGCCGGTATTTTCTACTCCTAAACTTTTGGCGACTTCGATCAAATCAGAAATTGCTTTTTTCTTCAGTTCTACTAGATCGATAGGAGCAGGGGCGGGGCCTTCGTAACCCCCTCGTTTGCGTTTACGAGATCTGGGATCTGAATTTTCGGAAGAATCAAATTCTTGAGATTCTTGGTTTGTACTTTCTTCTTCGAAAGAATCTCCAGAATCGTTTTGGTTGTTATGATTGTGGTTGGAATGTTGGTGTCTGTTTTTATTGTCTCGTCTTGCTGTTGCCATATTAAGAACTACTTGAGTTTTAAAAAGGGAGAAGGATTTCGCCTTTTTGAGATTTTATTTTTGAGAATTCAGAGTGGAGAAGAGATCAGTTAGATCGGCTCTAACCATGAGATAACGGATAGGAACGGTAGTTGTCAACGAAATTATTCAGCGACGGCTTCTTTTTTTTACAGCGGTTTTAGAAGAAGAGTTCTTTTTTACTCTATTCTTACCGGATTTCTTAGGAGTGGAAGTTTGTTTGGAAACCTCGGTGGATTTTGAAGTTTGTTTTTTTAAACTCGGACGTTTCTCATTTTTATTAGGCTGGGTTTCTGTAGAATCAACGGTTGTGGACGTTTTTTTACGGGGAATCGGATTTTCTCTCGAAAGGGAATAACGATTTTGTAGATCTAAAAATTTGATTCTATTTTGAAGTGTGGTTCTAGGAACTCCTAATTGTAGAGCGGTATGGGATATATTGTCTTGGTTTGCTTTTAAAGAATAAAAGATAAATGAACTTTCCACTTCTTTAAGCATAGTTTCCAGCGGAAGTTTTTGTAAAAACGCGTCCCGGATGGATGGGAATTCCAGTCCACTTTCGTCCTGGCGTCCTAATACGGCTTTAGGTGTTATGAAATGATAGAGATATCCTACTATTTTGGAGTTTTGTTTGAGAACGATGATTCTTACGTTACATTCTAGTTCGGTCACATAGGTTTGTAGAGAAAAGGTGGAACTTCCATCTAATCGAAGTTCGTTGGTCTTTAGATAATCCGCTAAAAGATTTTTACTCATTTCCTTAAGTAATCTTTCCGCTTGTTGGATTGAATCCCGAAAGTATTTTTTAGGCAGAATATTTTGTTCAAAGGTTTCGTTGTAAAATAGGGAACCTCCTTCCAAATCGGTTGCTAAAAGTCCGTCCGGAAAATTTTGAAGTATAAGTTCCATAAACCAAAAACGGGAATTTTGTTCTTTTTCTTGTTTTTGAACTTCGGTTATGGGAGGTGCACTTGGACGATTGGCTGAGACGAGTTGTCCTAGTTCCGCCATCAATTGTATCTTGTCCCATTCTTCTTTTTTTTCGCCGGTTGTAGATAAAACCGGAATTGATTTTTGTCTTTGAAAGTATTGAAAGAAAGATTCTGGAATTTCTGTTTCTAAAAATGATTCCGGAATTTGTGCATATTCTTTTTCGGAATTACTTAAATCAGCCATTTCCATTTGGATCAATTTGCGAGATAACAAGCCGATCAGTTTTCCTGAGTTATCTACGACGGGTAGATGTGTCGATGGTGTAAGTAGAAAATATTTGTAAATGGTTTCTATTTTCATGAGAGTAAATTAGTGCCGGTTTTACGTCAGAATACTTTTATTTTTTGGTCTGTAAGAAAATTCTTCTCTTTTTTTAGTTTAGAACTATAAGTGTGAACCCTTCGGTTTTCCCCTAAAATTTGGTGATAATGGTATTTTAAGAATATCTATTTATCTTGAGTTTTTATCTAAAACATCCAGTAAAACATAAGTGGTTTGGTTCGTATTGTTATGGGTTATGTTGATTGATTTTTTGTAACGTGTCACCGTGTTAATTCAGTATTCTCGGATTGAGTTAGATTACGTTGTATTTTAGAATCAAAAATTGGAATGACCTAGAAAAAGTTTAAGCGAGCAATCCATTTTTTATATGAGGGCTGGAGCCAAATGAGCCCAAACTTTCTTACTTAGAATTCACAATATTTACGTCCTCAATTTGTAATCTTTAGGATAAAAAGTGATATGACTTTCTAAGTCGTCTGTTATGTTACCGAATACTTTTGATTGAACTGTAATTTATGATTTTTAGACCGAAAGACTTTCAAAAAAAGACAATTCCAAAATACTACTCAGACTATTTCGAAAGACTGAATCATTTTGATTTTGAAGGAGCCATAAAACTTCTTGAGAAAATTTTTCAAGATGAACGCAACCAAAATAAAAAGGGAAAACCTACCGACTTTTTAAACGAAAAGAAAGAATACAAAAGTTTATCTGTTCGTTTTCAAGAGATGTTAGATGGATTTCATTTTTCTAAACCGTTGTCTAAAAAAGTGGATCTGGTCTTAAAACATTTAGAAGAGAGTTTCAATCCGGAAAATTTAAGGATTCATCGATTTAAACCTTTTAACGGTTTTCTTTTTAAGATGTCCGATGATGGATTTTCTAGTGCTGTTTTAAATTCGATTCATTTTGATCCGGAAACACGAGAAGTTTCAAATGTATTTGGACTCAATCACGAAATCATTTTTGAAAAAGATTCGTATCCTTCTGGAGAAGATGTGGAGGAAACAGAAGAAAACAGTTCCGAACTCTATGATTTTATATACGATATGGAAGAGGGGAAATATTCGATTTACTATCAAGAAGAAAAAATCGAAGGAAAGGACTTACACGTTCATACTAAACTGCTTCTATTTGCAAAAATGATTCGTGAAATTGTAGATAAACTTTTGTTAGACGAAAGGTTCGCAAGGTTTCCGAAAGTTTTTCCTTTTTACGTTCTAGTGAACTCGGAAGAATGTTACTCTTACACTCAGGAATTATTTTTTCTGGAAATTTTGCCTTCGATCGAATTACAATCGCTTCGAGAGAATCCTAATTTCACGTCGTATGAAACGTCATCCAAAATCGAAAATTCCATTTCTGCAAAGGAAGAATTTTTATTTTATCTTAAATTTTTAGATCAACAAGACTCTAGGGAATTTCAGACCTTACTTAGAATTGTAGATTCTAATCCGGAATTTCAATCTATTTTAGAAGAATTAGCCTTAGATTCTCTCAATTATAACTTTGAAGACGAAGAACTTGCAAGAGTAAGAGATTTTGAGCCTTATCTATTTTCTTCGTTTTTTTGGAAACTGGCGCAATTCAATCCCAAATCTCATCTGGAAAACGCCCGAAGTTTTCAAAACAAAGTTTTTTTCCGTTCCCCACCTCCGTTGGTTGATTCATACAAAATAGCAATTCCTAATATTAATAATTTTTCATATGTTCTGTTTGATTCTTATTTGTCTATACCGGAAGAATATAGATCTGAGTTTTATAATTCGTTTGAAGAGACGTTAAATCAAATGAAGTCCCTGGCTCATCCTGGATTTAAAATCCTAGCTATGGAGATCGAGGCTAGATTTAAATCCAATCAATTGGATTCCGAAGAAAATCCGATATATTTAGATCCACCCGAAGAATTTATAGATGTGATCATCGATCTGATTCATTGTATGCCGAAAAATTTTCCTTGGTTTGGAGAAGCGTGGGATTTTATTTTTGAAGATAGACTTTTGTCTTTAGGAAAAAAGGCAAAAAGGGCGGTTCCCGCAGTGATTGAAGTGATGGAAAGATATAATTACGAGGATTCTACGCGTAATCTTGCTACTATTTTATACAACATCGGATGTGATGATATTCCTTCTCTTGTTCATGAATTGCATAAAGAAAACGAATTTTATATGGAGGAATTTTACGATCAGTGGTCTAAGCAGGCCCCTGCGGTACGTTGGGCATATTTTTTAGATCGGTTTGAAAATTTTCCAGAAGATTTTGCGCGTTCTGAAATTTGGGAAGATCTTCTTTATGATAGCGAGCCTGGTTTTTTAGTATATTATGAAAATATTGAAAAGAGTATAAATCGAAACCGAATTTTTTATGCGTTTTTAAAAGCCCTAAAAAACGACCCTCAAGACGTCCCTTTTCGTTTTGCTTTATTTTACGCAGAAAAGTTAAGGAATAAGGCTAAAAAAAATCGAGAGAACTTTTTTCAGATTATATCCGAAATGACGGAAATTTTAAAGTTATTGAATGTATATGAGAAACTCAATAGCAAACAAAAAGTATATCTTGAATGTGGGATTGTAGCAAAGTCAATTGAAGCCTTTTTACTAGAAAAGGCGGATGCGTTAGATATTTTCAATAAAACGTTATCTAAAAACCATTTATTAGTTTTTTTGAAAGTAAATTACATAGAAAAAAAAGAAGGGGTCAAACGGGGTATGGAAGAATTAAGACAAATTCTTCCTATTTTTTGGAAAGACGATCTTATACTTTCAAAAGCGTTCTTTTTATATCTTTTATTTCCGAATCAGAATTGGGACGAGATCCCTTTCGGAAAGTTATATGCTTTTTATACAAAAGTTCGTTTCGTTTTTCAAAATCATTTTTTTCGGGACGGTAATTTCGTAGCCGATTTAGAATCCTTTGATATGAATTTGTTTATAGACGTATTAAAAGAAGAATATTCAAAACTTGAAATAGACTCACATAAGGCCTGGGTTCAAAATCAAGCCGAAGAATACTTCCTTTTCGAAAGCTTAGGTTCTGCTTCCGAAAAGGAACTAGTTACGTTTTTAAAACCTGGTAATTTATCTCTCAACCTTTCGATTGTGTCTAAACTTTTAAGAAGTTCTAAAAACTTTTCTAAGGAATTTTTACAACTTTTAGAATGGGAAACCGAGGAAGCTTCAATTTTTCAGATTTTGAAATTGTATTATCCAAATGAGTTTTTAAAAGAAGAACTTTTACAAAATTCAGTTTTTCATACTCATTTGTCATTTTTTATTAGAAACTACAAAGGGGTTTCTTCTAGAGAACTCGCTAAATTCATTTTTTCTAAACTTAAGGAAAAACAAAATTCATTAGTAATTGTAGAAACCATAAAAGACTTGGACCCGGATACGATCATATATTGTTTTTTTTCCGTTTACTGGGCGTTTCAAAATGAAAATCGTTTGAATGAGTTTGAATCGATTCTGATTCAAATTCTGAAAGGTTTGGATCAGAGAAAACCTGAGTATGTTTTGATTGCTACTAATTTAGGAGTTTTGCAAATAGAAATTGGCAATTTAGAAATAGCTAAACAAACTTTTGATTCAATTTTTTCCATGGATTGGAGTCATTTTGACTACACAAAGGAATCTGAACTTATGGATAAGATTTTTGGTGAGGATTTAGATAAGCAGTATTCGGATATTTTTCGTAAATATTATGCACTCGCAAAGTTTAACGCGGCCTGTTTATATTCCAAGTTGCAAGATCCGGAAAGAAGCATATCTTATTTGAAAGAAGCTGTAGTTCTTGAGCCAGAAATTTACAATAGAGTAAAAATTCTTTCTGAAAAAGATTTTTTATCTATAGAACATCACGAAATATATAAGGAATTTATAAACTCTTTAAATTAAGGATCAAGATGTTAAGTTTTCATTTGGAATTGTTGGATAAAATTTTTCTAAAAAATGTAAACCAATTTGTAGTTTATAAAGATTATGCGTTCGTATACGGAGATTACGGTCAGGCGCATGAAATTCATATTCTTAGTCTTGAAATTCCAGAAAAACTCACTCATGTTCAATCTATTTCGTTTCAAAAAGAGATCGTAAAAGTAGAAATTAAAGACGATACGTTATACGTCATAGAAAATGAAAGGGCGCTTCATATATTTGATTTGTCTAATGTCTCCGATCCGAAACGTGTAGATTCTTTCGTATTATTAGGCTACGACATTTATGACATGAAGCTTATTGGCGAAAATGCAATTCTTGCTATGAATTGGGAGGGAATTGGATTGGTAGATTTGAATTTACCTGATCAAATTCAACCGGTTCAAAAACTAAAAATTGAAAATAAGTGTGTGGAATGTTTTGTTCCGTTCGGTGATAGAATTTTTACCGTTAGCAATTTAAAAAATGATCCATTTTTATATGAAGTTTCTATTATAAACGGGTATTTAGAAATCAAAAACAAAAAAGAGTTTTCTGATTTTAATCCATCCAACGTATTTTGTGGTGCTTCTGAAATCATTTTATACGGCGAATTTAAAAAGGGAAAAAACAATAGAAGTGGAATTTTGCTTTTGGATTACAACTTACAACCTTTAGGTGAGCCGATTCGTTTGGAACGTTCTCCGATTATTTGTTTTCAGCTTTCCGACGGTAATTTTCTTTTTGGTTTTGATTATTCTTACGTTTTATTGGATAAAACACAACGTGTAATTGTTCCTTTGTTCGCACAATTTAAACAAAGAAGTTCTAATGAATATGTTGAAGTCGTGAGTAATTCTGATTCTGGGTTGGAACCTAGGGATACTTCCAAGTTGGTTTCTATGGATTCTTTACAAAACGCTCATAGGCTAGGAGATTTCTTTTTTGCTTTGCACGGTAACCATTTTATATCCTTTAAAATATTAGAAAATTCTTTATTTCGAAATATTATTTGAAGATAAAATGAGGCTTCTTGTTTTCTTCCAGAAAGTAGTGTTTTAAAAATACATCAATAATTTTGAATGTATTTTATTCGTTGGATCTATTGATGATTCAGTGGGTCCTTTGGGTCGGAACTACGCCTAAATTTAGAAAGTGTGGGAACTCTTACAAATCACGAGATTTAACAGTAGGATTGTAGTCCAGGGACCTTAAAACGTGAGTTCGGCGTAAGAAAGAATTTTTTAAAAGTATGAGTTCCTACAATTTTAGAATTTGTTCGTAAAATCGTGATTTGCAGTAATTCCCGCATCATTTTATAGACAAATCTAAGTTTTGTGGTAGTTCTTACACTTGAATACTATAGATTCAATTGTTATAAACTTCTATTTTATAAATTGCAGTAGTTCCTACATTTAAAGGATCAATCTGTAGAGTTCAGATTCCAACTTTTTTCAGAATGATGTGTTCCTTACGTCGAGCTTACGTTGAAAAAGTAAAAACTGAATTTAATTGTGCCGACAAAAGATTTAAGGATAAAATCGAAAATGCCAAGTACAATAAATGAGATATGACAAAATTATATTATAAAAAAATAATATAATTGTATAATAAATTTATTGATAAAGCCAAAAAATAAAAGGAATAAACAATACTTTACTCTTTGAGAGAAAATTTAATAGAATTGTTGAAAAATTTCCTAGTTCAGATTAACAAAACTGTTTTAATTGTCCGTTTTCATGAAATAGAAATAAATGGAGGATTGATTTTTCAACAACTCTAATGATGATAGATTAAATCTTTACTCCAGTCTTTGGGTGGGTTAGAGTCTAGATGTAAGTAAAAAATCTCTCTTGAGCTAAGAAAGGATTGTACCCAAAGAAACAAATGTTCTTTCCAGCTTCCTTTGTCCCAAACTGTTAGGTAATAATAGCCACCACCAATTGTATCCCAATCATAGAAGGCAACTCTACTACCATCTTTTAAACATCCATTGTCTAAATTTTTAATACCTAAGCTATCGGAGCCGTTATTAAATTTCGTATAATAGCCGTAGTCACCGCTGGCTGCGCCAATAAACCAATTCCAATAATAATTTAAATAATAGGAAGATTCAATTCTGACTGACCCACTATTCATACAAGACGGATTAGATTCGGAAACATTCTCTTGCAATAAATTGAATTTAGTAAAATCTGTTTTTATTCTTGTATCCGCTTTTAACCATCCGTCTTTTTTATTATGATCTGCTTGAATGAATTTACGATTAAAGGTCGATTGAAAAGAAACCTGATCGTATTTTCTTTTATGTCCAGATTTTGTAGGAGTGGAAGAATCCGCATATATAAAACCGTATACCGGATAACGATCTGAAAATTCGTAACTTGTATATCCATCAGATCTTTTCCAGGTTGTATTTGAAATTGGATCGTAAGCTAAATTTTGCCAAACCGGTGGTTGAGCGTGTAATTTTGAAACGAGAATATAATCCAGGTAAATCGGTTTTTCCTTTTCGTAATAGTATGCGGCAAGTGCGTTTGTTTTTGTATCTAAAGTAAAAGGAACTCCGACATATCTAGGTTCGTTGACATTTAGTTTAGAGATCATATCGAAATATTCATTACTTCCTTTGATAATGTTTAAATCACCCGTAATCAAAACGGTTTCATCTTTTGGAATGTCTTTAGAATCAATAAAACTTTTAATATCATTGAGTTGAAGTTTACGTATGGTTTCTCCAGAATTAAAGCAGTCAGGTTCACGAGCTTGTAGCTGAGTTCCGATAACATGAAATTTTTTTCCATCTTTGTTGATTTTCACATAAGCAAATCCTTTGTTATAATACTGGTCTTGACCACAATTTGAATTGTTGAATATATATTGAACTTTTTCTTCGATAGGCCATTTACTAACGATGATAACTCCTCCGTTAGCCATTGGAGAAGTTGTATAAGCTCCAAGAGTTGCATTCCAACCTTTTTTTGTTCTACCTACTACGTTGGTTTGGTATGGGTATTCGGAACGAATTTTTTCTAAGAGAATTTTCTCAGCGTTGTTATGAGATAACCCTTCAAACACAATAATGTCTTGATTTTTTATATAACTTGAACTTGCAATTCTTTGTGCCCTTTCTTCTTGTCCCAAATCGCCCCAACTTGAAAGATTCGTAGGTGCCATAAATATGCTGTGGCTTAAAATTTTAATTCCTATATCTGCAGAGCTTGAATTTGGAGAAGTAGGATTTACAGGATTTTTGTCTGGAGAGCGTGGATTTGAAGAGTCGGAATCCGAAGGGGCGTTGTCGTTGGCATTTGCGTTTATTGAATTTTCATCTTCCTCGTTTACATTTGAACTAGGATCTGTGTTTGTTGAATCTTCAATTTTCTCATTTACATTTTTGTTATCTAAAGTGTTCAGTAAGAGTAATAGAAGATTTATGGAATTTTGTTTGCCAGGTTTACAACTTGTAAGGAAAAGAAACATGTAACAAATTGTAATCAGTGTTAAACTTATAGATTTTTTCTTATATTTCCAGTTTTTTTTACAAGGTATATTTCGCTTTGTGATCATCTCAAATCTCCATTATTTTTTATATAGTATTTTAAAAAAAAAGAAAGTAATTTCTAGAAAATGTTTTTGTTTTGATTATTTCTACGTACTTAGGTAATATTCTATATATATAATGTTATTTTTTATAATCGTTGTTAGCTGATATATTTTTAAAAATTCTATTCTATGGCTAAACACTAAAAAGTGTTTATATGTATAATTTGAAATTAAATTGAATTGAAACTTGTTATCAAAATTTGAAATCAATTGCTTTTGAAGTTTTATTTATTAGAGTTGTTGAAAAATTCCATAGTGACGGTTAACAAAACTGCTTCAATTGCCGGTTTCCATAAAATAGAAACAGATGGAGAATTAATTTTTCAACAATTCTATTTATAGTAATTAGAGTGTTTTTGATTTTGAAGAGAATTTTCGTTTTGGATATGAAATGAATGGTATTTCTATTGATAACAAACTATGCCAGGTTCTACAGATGTTTTGGTTTTGACGAATTTGAGATTTTTGGAATTGGCTTCTTATTTTTTAAAGTTATAGTATAAATTTCTAAATTAAATCTTGAGACGGTCTTACTGTTTAATTTTTATATTGAAATATCTTTGATTTTGTTTTTATTCCCGTGTTTGTTTTTTATTTTATGGTTTCTGGAAAACATCTTATACGCCATTTATGGCTCTTTTTATGGGAAATTATTGGTATACATTCTTTCGCTTTTTTACTACTCAAAAGCTATAGAATAGTTTCTAAAAAATTCGTCTCTAAATGAGAATTTGTTTCAAAATTTATGGTATTTTATTGAATAAGATTAGGAAAGTTTTTGAAGAGTTTTGTATAATTTCGTTTTATAAATATATTATTTTTTTAATATTTCTTTTCGAAAAACCTGGCCTCCGGATTTAAGAGGCCAGGAAAAAAATTAGCGATAAATAAGATCCGCACTCCAATTTCTTACCGGAGTAGAATTTAATTTGAGATAAAAGATTTCTCTCTGGCTGATCGAATCTTTCCAAAGATAAAGATGTTCATTCCAATTTCCTTTGTCCCAAACGGTGAGATAGTAATGGTTTCTAGAATAAGTATCATAATCTTTGAATACGATTTTACTACCGTTTTCTAGGCATCCATCACTCAAATTGATAATTTCAAGTTGATTGGAAGCGTCATTAAACTTAGAGTAATAGCCGTAGTTACCGGAACCTCCGCCTAACCACCAGTTCCAAAAGTAGTTTAAAAAACGGGAAGATTCAATTCTAACGAGACCATTTTTTATGCAGGAAGGATTTAAATTTCCTTCTTGCAATAGGTTGAATTTAGTAAAATCCGTTTCTATTACAGCGTCCGCTTTTAACCATCCGTTTTTTCTATTAGGATCTGCTTGAATGTATTTACCATTAGCAGCTGATTGAAAAGAGACTTGATCGTATTTTTTTTTATGTCCGGACTTTGTAGGAGTAGAAGGATCCGCGTATACAAAACCGTATATCGGATAGTGATCCGAAAATTCGTCGCTTGTATATCCAGATACGGTCCAAGTTTGTTTAGAAACCGGATCGTAAGCTAAATTTTGCCAAACCGGTGGTTGAGCGTGTGATTTTGAAACGAAAATATAATCTAAGTAAACCGGTTCTTCGTTTTCGTAATAGTATGCAGCAATTTCGTTTGTTTTTGCATCCCAAGTAAAAGGAACTCCAACATATCTAGGTTCGTTAACATTTAACCTAGAAATCATATCGTAATATTCGTTACTTTCTTTGATAACGTTTAAATCGCCCACGATTAAAACGGTTTCATCTTTTGGAATATTTTTAGAATATATGAAATTTCTAATGTCATCAAATTGATTAGCTCTGTTTGGTATTCCTAGATTTGAACAGTTCTGATCCTGAGACTGAGCGTGGGTTCCGATGACATGGAATTTTTTTCCTTCTTTGTTGATTTTTACATAAACAAATCCTTTATTTGCAAACCAATCCGTTCCACAACCTGAGTCGTTAAAGATATATTGAATTTTTTCTTCGATAGGCCATTTACTTAGGATTACAACTCCTCCGTTAACGAGCGAATAAGATCTAAAATTGCCTAAGCTTGCGTCCCAATTTTTTTTTGTTCTTCCGACCACATCTGTTTGATACGGATATTCTTCTCGAAGATTGTCTAAAAGAATTTTTCTTGCACTTGTGTCGAAGGCTTCTTCGAACACGATAACGTCCTGATTTTTTACGTAATCTGATTTTGAAATTCGTTTTGCTCTTTCATCGTGTCCCAAATTTCCCCATCGTGGAAGATTTGTGGGCAACATAAATACGTTGTGACTCAGTACTTTTATTTCTACATTTTTAGAATTTACTTTTTTAGGAATATTATTTGAGGAATCTTCTTTCGTAAAATAATTGTTAGCTGGAACTGCATTTACTTGATTATTATTTCCAGATGCGAGGTTGGCTGGATTTGGATCTGCGGAGCTGCCATTTTCTGGAGCTGCATTTACTTGATTGCTATTTGCAGATGCCGGATTAACTGGATTTAGGTTTGCTGGATTGTCATTTTCTGGAACTGCGTTTACCTGATTGTTATTTGCGGATGCCGGGTTAACTGGATTTGGGTTTGCAGGGTCGTTGTTTATGGAAACCGAATTTACTTGATTACTATTTGTTTGGTTGGGGAGGAATAATAACGAAGTAAATAAATCCTTATATGAGGATTCTTTTTCGGGTAAACAACGTATCAGAGAGAATAACAATAGGTAATAACCTATAAGTAGTTTTGGTTTTGTTATTTTGTTTATCATCGTTCTCTATCTCCATTCTGTATGTTTGTATTTTATGTTATCATATAACATAAAAATGAATAGTATTTTATAAAAAAATACTAATAAACATAAAATATCTAAAAATACTTAGGTAATCGAACTGAAGACTTAAGGAGCGTTATTTTAGGGATATTTAAAATTTGTATTTTTTATAAAATTTTATTTTATTATAATATTCTTTAAATTGAATATTGTTTTAAATAATTTTAGAGAAAGCGGATGATAGCATAAATTTAGTATAGCGCGAAAAGGGGGCGATGTGAGGGGAAATTTAACAAAACGCTCTTTCAGACTCAGCGTCTCGCTTCTATGGTCGCTCGACAAATCGTGTTTTATAATAGAGTTGTTGAAAAATTAATTTCCTATTCATTTCTGTTTCATTGAAATATGACGATGAAGTAGTTTTATTTTGAACTGCAGGATTTTTTTAACAACTCTAATAAATTGAAACGAAAGACGATTATTATATCATGTTTCCTGTATACAATTGATTGACCAGAGCTGAGTCTGGCTGTGGTAAGCTGGATTCACCTAGATTTTCTTACGTTGAATTCACGTTATAGTATGTATTCTTTGTTTTGAATTTTGATTAAAAGGAACTATTTTGATCTTAAAGTTCTTACAATCAGATTAAGGATCTTCTATTTCAACATTTTCTAATGTATCAAAAAAACCAGTTTGAAGAAGAGGGGCAAAATCGATCATGTCCTCTGCGTTGAGTTTAAGGCCGTTTTCCATGGAGTAGGCTTGTAAGAGAGAAGCGCATGCTAGATGATTTTCTCCAAGTTGTGCGTGAGCTCTTGCTTTGATAATGAGAATATCCGAATCGGATTCTCCAAAATATTGAATGTATAAGTCTATAAATTTGAGTGCGTTTTTATGATCGGCTACTTTCAGATAACACTGAGCGATCATATCGTAGTGAAGAAAGTTTTCGTCGTTGTCCATACGCATGGAAGTTTTGAGAGAAACCAAAGCAGAGTTATAATTTCCCCTTTGATAGTAAAGATTTCCCAGTTCTGCCCAAATATCCTTGCGTAAAATTCCTTTGCCTCTCGAAAGTTTTTCCTGAGCCAGTGCTTGTTTTAAAACCGTGATCGCCTCGTTGGAACGATCGGTATCTTTCAAAAGAGAAGCGAGGGTAAGATAAAGTTCTAATTGATCTGGATATAGATCGATTCCTTTGGTGAGAATTTTTTTAGCCTGTTTGAAATTGTTGATCTTAATGAGATAGTTGGAATAATAAAGATAACTTTCTGGTTCTTTTGAATATTTGGAAATGATTTCTTGAAATAGGTTTAAAGTTTCCCGAGTGTTTCCTATATGATACTGACACCAAGCTTGGCGATTGAGTATTTTAAGAATCGTTTTAGGATTACTGGTGAAGGAAAGAGCTTCTTTATATAAATTGAAAGCTTTGGTAAATTCTCTTTGATTCTCCCTCTGAATCGCAGATCTGATCAGTGTGGGGAAATTCACAGTTTTGACAGATTAAAAATTTTCAAAAAATAATCAAGTTTTCTATTGATCATCCGAGAATAGAATCGGGGTAAAAAAAATAAAACCCCAAATTCTCGGAAGAGGGAATTTATGAATATCAATGGAAATGCAAACCAGAGTTTACTTTTGGAAAGGGTAGCTAATCTGCCTAAAGAAATCTTTCAGATACAAAGCGATCTGAATCGAAAAATGCTGAATCTTGCCGTAGAAGCTGGGGTTCAGAATTTGAAAGAAGAAGGTCAGAGAAAAATCTTAGACATTTACGCATAAATTAAGATTGATTATAGACGGGGCGTTTGCGTTCCCGAAAAGATTGCATTGCTCCTCTAAAATCTGCGGAATCTAAAAAGCTAGAATTCCAAAGAGCAACATAATTTAAACCGGCGTCTAACGGTTTTCCTTCAGAATATCTCATTACGTCTTTAATTCCGGATACGACTATTTTAGGATTTTCAGCGATTTCTTTTGCAGTTGCAAGAGCTGCGTTCATCATTTCTTCTTCGGTTGAAAATACTTTAGTAACAAGTCCTATCCTTTCTGCTTCTGGTCCGTCTATGTCTTTTCCGGTTAAGGCCAATTCTCTTGTATGACCTTGTCCGATGATAGAAGGAAGTCTGTTGATAGAACCCATATCTGCGACAATCGCTACTTTTGCTTCTCTAAGAGAGATAGACGCGTCCACGGTAGCATAACGAATATCGCAGGCGGAGATCAGATCTAAACCGCCACCGATACAATGTTTTTGAACCGCTGCGATGGAAGGTTTAGGGGAATCGTAAACTGCATTGATTCCTTTTTGCATTTTTAAAATGAGATCAAAGAACTTTCTTCGATCGCTACCTAAGGGAGCTTGGATTATACTTCCGAACTGTTGGATAAAAGAATCCAGATCTAAACCGGTGGAGAAAGATTTACCTCTTGCGGCGATCACAAACGAATGAATATCCGGATTCGAGTTAATTTCTTCGATTGTATCTGGCAGATCTCTCCAAAAAGGCCAGTTCATTGCGTTTCTTTTTTCGGGTCTATTGAGATAAAGGATAGCAGTTTTGTCTTCTGGTTTTGGAACGATTTCAAAAAATTCAAAATGGGTTTTCATCCCGGCCAGTTTGGGGAGTAAAAAAATTCTTACAAGTCATTCCTGATTTAAAGAAATGGTAGACATTTTTAATTATGAGAATGATTCTCATAATCTTTAGGAGATTAGAATTGATTATCAGTTGGGAAAAAATTCGTCATCAGCATCCAAAAGAGGAATGGAAGAGACTTTTAGAAAAGGTCGAACGTGGTAGTTCCCACATTTTTACAGAAAAGCGATTTTGGTATAATTCTACAGAGACAGAGGAAAATCATTCTTATTCGATTTTATATCGAGCCAAGCAGATCCGAAAAAAACCTAAGTAATGCGAATTTATAGAGAACTTCCCCAATTGTTCTTAAAACTAAAAACTTTGTAAATGTTTACTGTTAAGTCGGATTGTTTGTTGAGTTTAGATTCAATTGTTTGTGAATTGATCTCTTTTAAAATCTCTAAAAGTTGTACAAACCAAAACACGTTTGTTAAAAATTTTAATTTGAGATGACTTCTAAAAAATTCTTTTGTTCCTTTTCTAAAAATTTCAGTTAGACGAACTTTGCCTCATGGATAGTCAGTCTTTCATCAATCTATCCTAAAACCCTGTTATAAGTTTGTCTTTGATAAGCCGATCTTTTAGAATGAATTGTTTTTTGCGAACCTGTTTCTCCCGGTAAATTACGGACCTTTCGCGCTCTTGCATGGATTCGTTGTTTGGCGATGTAACGGTTCCGCTTAACAATTGTGTAATATGGTAAAAATAGGTTCGCGATTATTATGTTTAGAAAGCTTAATAGAGCATTTTATAATACATTATTTTCAACCCTATTGAGCCGCCGTTTCTTTCTCTTATTCAAGAGAAAGTGAATTGAAATGTCGGTAAAGTGGCCAAAGGCGAAATGGAAGTTCGTTTTTTCCTCTTACTCAACATGAGTTCCTACAATTTCAGAATTTGTTCGTAAAATTGTGATTTGCAGTAGTTCCCACATCATTTTATAGAGGCTTTGTGGTAGTTCCCACAAATCAGAGCTTGTCCCAAAACCTCAAAGAATTTTACGCAATAATTCTTTAGAAATTTTTAATAAAATGCAGTAGTTCCTAGAGATAAGTTCTCATTTGGCAATTTGCGGGCTTTCGAGTAGTTCTAATGCCGTTCCATTTTCGTAGTAGTTCCCACAAATTAAGTCACATTGTGAATATAGGTTTTAAATGCATTTTAAATTCAATTTTTGTAAAGTTTTTCGAACTAAAAAGTTTTACTGATTTTTATAAAATTAAATACCGTGAATTTTTATCCTAAAACCCTGTTATACGGTTTTGAATGGATTTTATTTTAGAAAAATCATACATCTAAATCACGTTTACTTTCATTCAAATACAATGTGTATTCTTTAGTGATCGTTACCCAGTGCTAAATAATAAAGAACCCAATCTAATCATTTATACTTCAAACGATCATTTTCATGAAACATAGAATTATTTTTCAACAACTCTAATCCTATGAATTCAACGTAAGAAAGATTGGGCGAATCCAGCGTTCTCGGACTGTACTTTCAATTCCAGTCAATAAACTGTATGAAAGAAACTTAATATAATATTTCGTTTTTAGTTTCAAACCAAGATCTGTCGAGCGCCCATAGAAGCGAGACGCTGAGTTGCTTCGAGCGCCTAAAACGCGACCCGTTGAGAGCGAGATTTGAATTTAGGAAACGTTTTGCTGAGTTTGAACGCGAACCGGAAACCTAGCCAATATCTTTCTAAGAATCGACATTCAGGAAGTGTTTTATTGAGTTCAAGAAGCGGAACGCTGAGTTTTTCTACGCTTCAATCGCTTTTGCATCGAATTATACCGAAAACGCGTTAACCGACACATCATCACGACATTTGTAGGAATAAGTGTATATATCACCTACAGATATTCCTTTTTGGACTAGGACAAATTTGAAACGGGAAAATTCTTATTTTAAGCTGAAACTGGAAAACGAAGCTGAACGCAAGCGCCTTCTTGATTGATAAAATCGATTTTACCGCCGATTTGTTTTGCAAGAGATTCCACAAGAGATAGTCCAAGAGAACTTGGGTTTCTTTTTCGAATTGATTCTTCGGGAAGACCGTTTCCGCTGTCAGAAACTTCAAGGACTAAAATGTCGTTCTCCTTTGTAAAATGAACTCGAATCGAACCAGATTCAGAATTCGCCAGTCCGTGTTTTAACGAATTTGTAATAAGTTCGTTGATAATCAAAGCGAGGTTCATACCAATCTCGGCTTTTACCTTGCCTTCTTGGATATTGAGTTCCAGACGAACTTTTTCTCTATTTACTTGATAGATTTGAAAAAGTGCATCTGTAAGTTTTTTTACGTAGAGTTCAAAACTGATCAAAGAAAGATCTTTACTTTCATAGAGAATTTCGTGAAGAAGAGCCACCGCTCTTAGACGATTTTGACTTTCTCGAAGAACGTCGTTAGATTCTCCAGTTGTTTGACCCGATCTAAGACTAAAGATAGAGGAGATGATCGTAAGATTGTTTTTGATTCTATGATGAATTTCTTTGAGATAAGTATCTTTTTCGGCGTTATTTGTATGTTGTTCTTTGGTTCTAAGAATGTTAAAAGTTCCGGTTAGTTTTTCTTCTCCTCCAAAGATAGGAGAACTTTGAAATTGAATTTCATGGCTACTTCCGTTTTTGGAAATTAAAAATAGATTTCCATTATCTTTGGGAAGTCCAGATTTGAGTACTTCTTCTACTAAGTTTTCGACCGTATTGCCAGACCCATTTCTGAAAAACAAAATTTGTCGAATCGGTTTTCCTAAATAATCTTCATATTTACAACCGATCAATTTTTCAGCCGCCGGATTCATAAAAAGAAGAAGCCCGTTTTCGTCGGTAGTTACGATTCCTGCTCCAAGTTGGTCGAGAGCACCTTTTAATTTTTCTTCCGTTTGTTTTGATCTTTGTTCAATTTCATTTTTATAAAGGGCGACTTCGATGGATGAGCGGAGTTGATCCGATTCAAAAGGTTTTACGATATACCCTAAAGGTTCCGTTTTTTTGGCCCTATCTAAAGTGCTTTCATCTGCGTATGCGGTTAAATAAATAACGGGTGTATGAAACCGATTTCGAAGTACTTCGGCGGTTTCAATTCCGTCCAAATTTCCTTCTATGTTTATATCCATGAGAACTAAATCCGGATGATTTTCTTCCGCTTTCTGGATTGCTTCTTCCCCAGATGATGTGATTCCTACAAGCTCATAACCTAGCTTTTTTAGTTTTTGTCCTAGGTTTACGGCAACGATGATCTCGTCTTCGACCACCAATATTTTGGGTTTTTGAAGCATATCCATTAGTTACTAAAAATATTCCCGAATTCAACAAGTTATTTGTCGGAATGTACAAAAAGTCATGGTATAATTTTCATTTCGGATTTTTTTCACCTTTTTAGTAAAAAATGAAAATCAAAAAACGATTTTTATAAATAGTTGATCTCTAAAATATTTTCAAAAAACTTAAATAGGTATTTTAGATAACAATAAAGTATTTTAAAAACTGAAAGTCGTATCGTATTGAATCTTTTCATTTTGTCTCGATAGATCTTTTTTTGTCGTTTTGAAAACTACTTTTCATAGAATTAAGTTTAGAATCCTTTTTCTAATTTCTTAAAATAAAGTCTTCGTTTCAGAAAGATTTTCGTATAAAAAGTCTTTTTTCGACTTTGACTCCTAAAAGAATCTGATAAATGTCCGTTAACAAAGGTTTGGAAGAATAATATCCGTGTCCGATAGAAATTAAGGAAGAATCTACAGGATTGACATTCACCACATCGAAACCCTCGATGGGAGCACAAGAACCGAGTCTACTTCCTTGATTTAAGGAAGCAGAAATTTGAAGTGCGTTATTTCCGGGAGAACAATAAAGTGTGATTCTTTTTTATCGGTCCCGGATTTACTGAGTTCACTCATTTTATTTTTCCCTTGCTCGAACCGAAACAGCAACCTAACGATCCTGCATTGTTGATTCAGGTGATCAATGGAGTTCTCATAAAAGAAATGCCGAATTATTATTTCAAAACGACGAGGATGTATTACTTTTCCGGTCTTTATACTGCGGTGCTTCCCGATGATTCCGGGCGTTTACGCAATCGTGAGGTTATTAAAATACAATCGGGAAAATAAGACCAATCGTTAATACGACATTGCCAACGTCTGAGAAAAAATATGAACCGATTTCTCAGACTTGTTTTAATTCAAGTTTAGATGGTACTTTGAGAATATATCGTCTTCATAAACCCAATCTAATATCGTACCCATTCCCCTTTCGTCTAGGACTTGCGCTCCATGGGTAATCCAAGAGCACTCGATACGAAAAGTTAACTGCGGCAGTTGGCAGGTATAATTACGAGCATCCTCACCCACTTTTCTGTTAGCGAAGCTAATCGCTACTTTACTTGGAAAAACTTTAGTTGTAATGTCTTTCCATTTTCTTTCCTTAAATTGAAGAAAACGAGAGTAATTCATTTTCCATTTGCTTGAATCCTTTTGGACAATCGTGATACCGATTATATCCGATGCCTGGTTATTACGCCAGATTCCTATAGAAAATTCGTAATCATCTGGGCATCCGGCAAGAGAAAGATAACCTAAATAGATGCTGATTTTACTTCTTCTCCATTCACCCGGTTTACATATCTTTACAAATTCACGATTAAAAATCTGTTTTAGATCAGTTTTCTCAATCTTATTTTCTTCAAGAATCTTATAGGGAAGTAGGTAAAAATAATCTTCTATATTAAGATACTTTTTATGTTGAGGAAATATAGATTTATCGTAAGCGAGTCCATCAGACGTATTGCAATTCATATTACAGAAAATCAGAATTGCTAACATGATTTCTTTGATTCTAAATTTTGTTTTCAAGTCATTTCTCCCGGAACAAATGAAAAGATATCATTTCAATGATAGATTCAAAAGTTCGAATTAGTTGATTGATTTTATATAAACCGAATAATTGAGACGGTTTTTAATTTCTAAGAACGTAGTTTTCGTTTCCGGACGACTTCCGAATAAAAAGACGTTTTTCCGCCCTGACTCCTAAAAGAATCTGATAAATGTCCGTTAACAAAGGTCTGGAAGAATAATATCCGTGTCCAATAGAAATTAAGGAAGAATCTACAGGATTGACATTCACCACATCGAAACCCTCGATGGGAGCACAAGAACCGAGTCTACTTCCTTGATTTAAGGATGCAGAAATTTGAAGTGCGTTATCTCCGGGAGAACAATAGAGAGTGATTCTTTTGGAGGATTTTATTAGAGAATCTGAAATGAGTCTGAATTCCGCAGAATCAAAGTCAGGCGCGTTTAGAATCAGTTCTTGGATTAAGGGTTTATCTGTTTCTTTTCCAATTTCGGATAACGCAGGAAGTACAACTTGATGTCCCATTGAATGAACAATTAGGTGGATTTTTTTTCCGGCGTTCTGTAGATAGTTTATAAAACTCTTAAATTCTTTTTTGGAAGCCTTAGCAGAGGATAGATTTTTTTCATAAGTTTTTTTAAGTAATATTTGATTTAATAAAACTTGACTGACTAGTCCGACTTCTTCGTTTCCGGCCGGCCAAGTAAATATGATCATTTTACCCGGAAACTTAAGATCAAATCGGATTTGTCCTCCTCTCAAAATTGCTTCTTCGAATTTTACGTTAAACCCATGAACAAATACAAGTATTTCGTCGTGTGGATCTTTTTTAAGATCTTCGATTAGATTTTCTTGATTTGCGAACGGTTTGTGTCCTAAAAATTGAAAGAAATTTTCTCTATTCCCAAATCCTAATGGAAGTGCTCCTATGTCTCGGTTTGCGGGAACGTTGACGATACAATATCCGGTTTTGATTTCTTTATCCGCTGTTGTCAAAAAACGGGAATCGTTACATCCATTTTCCGCGTTTGGATCTTGAGATCTAAGAGTCGCATAATATAAATTTAGAGTTTCGGCTTGATCGTAAGTTTTGATCAGTCGTTTCTCTAGTAGTTCTTCAATTGTTGGCGTTTTACAATGAGATGTGAAAATTAAAAATGAGAGTAATAGGCGTAAAATTTTCATTCTAGAAGATTTTTCAAAATCATTACTATATTGAAATCAATTTCTTTTTTGGAAATAGATGATGTTACTACATTTTCAAAGTCTGATTGTAACATTTCTAAATTTACCACTCGAATGTATGAAAATAATACCAGAAAATGAATGGACGATTTTACAAAGACTTGGAAATTCTCAAAAAATTATTTCTAACTTTAAATCGTTGTCTTTTTTGTGTGAGGTCCCACAAATAAGTCTCTTGAGGAATTTAAAGATTTTTTGGTAATACTGAATTTTGTATGAGTTCCCACATTTCAGAGAAAATGAACGTTGCTGCGTTTGTTCTAACAATGGTAAACAACGTATATTAGGTGTAAAAAATCATCCGTGATTCTGAAAAAAGTTGGAACCTGAACTTCATAGATTGATTCTTCAAATGTAGGAACTACCACAATTGATAAAATAGAAGTTTTATAATAGAGTTGTTGAAAAATTCCATAGCAACAATTAACAAAACGCTTCAATCGACCGTTTCCATACAACGAAAACACATAGAGAATTAATTTTTCAACAATTCTAATAATTGAATCTGTCGTATTCAAGTGTGGGAACTACCACAAAGCCTCTGTAAAATGATGTGGGAACTACTATGAAAATCAGATTCTAAAAAAGATAATTACAAAATGATAAACGGTTTCTGTGGGAACTCCCGCAAATCACGATTTTACGAACAAATTCTAAAATTGTAGGAACTCAATACTTTTCGAAAGTTCTTTCTCGTTTTCTTATGCTTGAACTCACGTTCATTTGTAGGAACTACTGCATTTATTAAAAATTTCTAAAAAATTATCGTATAAAATTCTTTGAGGTTTAGATACAAGCTCTTAGCTTTGGGGTGAATCTTAATTTAAAAAATTCTATGGAGGATCAGTGAGTAGGGCCGCCCTTTCTAAACGTAAGCCCTTTTAAGTATTTGGAAGGATTAACGGGTCGTCCGTTTTTGATGACTTCGAAATGTAAATGGGGTCCAAAAGAATAACCAGTAGAACCTGATCTTGCGATTTTTTTTCCTGCTAAAACATAGTCCCCTCTTTGAACAAACAGTTTAGAGTTATGTGCGTAGAGGGTTTTGAAATCATCCGTATGTTCAATTACTACTACGTTGCCATAGCCACCCATCCAACCGGCGTAAATCACTTTACCGTTACGAGCCGCGGCGATCGGTTCGTAAAATGCTTTTAAGTCGAGACCTTCATGAAACTTTTTTCTAGGAAAGGTTCTAAAACCGAAATTAGAAGTTACAACTCTAGAAGCAACTGGGATCACCCATTTAGGAGTAGGATCGGGGATCACTGCACCCGGTAAAAACACTTTCTGACCTGGTCTAAGAATATCTAGATCATCTAATTTGTTTTCCAACATAATTTCGTCTAGATTGACCTTGTAAAGACTCGCAACTTTGGCGACAGTATCACCGGTTTTCATCTTGTAAAGAAGACCTTGTTTGTTCGGAATACTTAATACTTGTCCGGGATAAAGAGTATCTTCGATTTTGATATTGGAAGAACCGGCGATGGATTCCATTGAAACTTTAAAACGAGTTGCTATTTCGGCTAACGTTTCATTTCGTTTTACGCGATACGAAGTAACTTTGAATTGTTTCTTCTTTTCGGAAGGGTTTTTTAATTCTTTCGCCATCAAAATCGTAAGTTTTGCTTTTTCGGATTCTTCCAAAAATTTTTCATCCCCTGATTTTGCTTTTAAGTCTTCGGAATCGTTTTCTGTCACTTCGTGCCCAGAAGAATCTATCATTGCGTTACTCGGATTCATTCCAAATCCCAAGATCGCAAGAAAAATAACTACGGATGCAAAGATAGGAATGAGTCTGAATTTTCTTCTACGAAAATCTAAGTTTCCGTGATAGAGATTTCCTCTAAAATAAAAAGAATAATGAAAATGAAACGCGCCCAGATAAATCAGGGTGAAACTTTCCGTCCGAAGGATTTCTTTTCCTGCGGTCAGTTGTCTGGGCTTTTTGAAGATCATATAGAAAGAATATCGGCCGCTTTTTGCCCTTTCCTAATGGAGGAGAGAGAGAGCTTTATTCGTCCTTTCCGTTGTCTAAGGTTCTGGTTCCGCCAAAAGATTCTTCTACGATTTTTTTTACGTCTTTCTTTTGTCCGCCAGTGATCGTTATGTTTCCTTTGGCAACCACTCCTTTAGCAAGATGAAGGGCAGGTGCGATGATGTCTCCTAAAAGTCTTCCGGTTTCTTCCAGACGAACTTCGTTTTCGGCTTTGATGTTTCCGATCATGGTTCCGGAAACGGTCACTTCTCTGGCCGAGATATTGGTTCTTACTTTACCAGTTTCTCCGATATAAAGAGTATCGTCCGTTTTGATCTCTCCTTCGAATTTACCGTCGATACGAAGAGAACCCGCGATATAAAATTTCCCTTCGAATATGGACCCTGGACCGATTACGCTGTTATTATTTTCCCTGCCGATGGCCATCTAAAACTCCTGCTAACAATCGAAACTGTCCCTTGGTTTGGGACATGCCGTAAATCTATTTGTGTACTCAATCCCAAAACGACAAGTATTTTTGTTCTCAATTACCGGATCAAATCATCGTCTCCCTGGAAAATATTCGTTTTCTGCTTCTTTTTTGGCTGTGTAGGATGAGTAGTCGGTTCTGGCTCCGGAATAAAACCGGCTCCACGATGATCGTCACAAACTTCTTTTGGTACAGTTTCTTTAGTAAAATATTCTTCTTCGGTTTGATGACAATGAGAGCCCGGAAGTTTTCCAGAAATGGAGCAGATTTGTTTGCGAACTACACCCGTTTCTCCAAAGTGAAACGGCTTTGATTTTTCTCTGGAAAGTGCGTTGGACATAAACCTTCCCCAAATGGGAGCCGCTACTACTCCGCCCGACATCCCTTTTCCCATCGATAAGGTTCCAGTGTCGTAACCTAACCAAACCACGCTGACTAACTCGGAAGAATAACCGGCAAACCATGCGTCTCTAAAGTTATTCGTGGTTCCAGTTTTACCCGCTGCAGGACGACTGAGCCCATACGAGGCCGCACCAGTTCCGGTTCCTTTTTTGATTACGTCTTCCATCATGGAAGTAAGAATAAAACAAACCGCCGGAGAAAGAATTTGTTTCTTTTCTTGTTTGTTTGCTTCCTCTCTAAAATCCTTGATCACTTTGCCGGACCCGTCTTCTACATAAAGAACGCTGAGCGGAAATACTTGTTTGCCTCCGGATGCGATCACCGCATAGGCACGCGCTAATTCGTAAGGTGATACTTCAAAAGTTCCCAAAGATATAGAGTAATTTTTTGGGATGGGTCTGTTTTCTATCTGAAGAATTTTTTCTAAGTAGGGCATCAAGTTGCTGATCCCTGTATGCTCTAACACTCGGACGGCGACGCTGTTTCTGGAAAGTTCTAAGGCTTCTCGCAATTTTATAAATCCTGAATATTCTCCCGTATAATTAGATGGATTCCATTCATCACCGTCTTCTAATACGTATTGCAAAGGGGAATCCGAAAAAAGGGATGCAGCGGTTACATTTTTTTTAGGATCTGGATGTTCATTGAAGTATTCCATTGCTGCAGCGTATATGATAGGTTTGAACGCGGAGCCTGGTTGACGATAAGCTTGAAAGGCTCGGATCTGCTGATTGTCCGAACGAAATCCGGAACCTCCTACCACTGCGGTTATATATCCGGTATCTGGTCTCATAGAAATCAAAGCCCCTTCGACTGGTAAAAGAAAGTCTTCCGTTTGTTGGCTTTTGTAATTCCAATCGATTGTCTCTCCTAAACTTTCGGTTCCACTCAATAAATTGAGAGCGCTGAGTTCGTCTCTTAAGTCTTCTTGCCAGGCGCGGTTGAAGGTTCTCGCTGATCTGGAAATTTTAAATTTAAAATCCGGGATGTCGTTTAACATCGATAACAGATCGTAGATTTCTCCGTAGGCGTCATCAAATGCATCTATTTTTGTGAATGTTCTTTGATTGGACAATGCAGTTTGCGCTTTGAGTCCTGCATACAATGCTTTTTCTGCCTGTGTTTGGTGTTGTATGTTCAAGGTGGAATAGATCTTGAGACCGCCACTATAAAGTGTGGATTTTGGAATATAACGTGTTAGGTTTTTACGAACGTATTCTGTAAAGTATGGAAAACGATTGAGTCTATCTCCAAACGCGGAATCGTTTGGGGAACGATTTAGAGTAATATAATATTCTGAAAAGCTTTCGTATTCTTTTTCCGCGGTTTTGACGTCTAAAATTCCATTCTCTACAAATTTCTTAAATACAACTCTGACTTTGGCACTGGATGAATTTGGATTGACCAAGGGAGAAAATTCGGTGGGCCTTGTGGTAAGGCTCGCTAACAGCGCGGATTCTCCCCAGGTTAAATCTTTTACGTCTTTTCTAAAATAAAATCTAGCGGCGGCTCCTACTCCGATCGTTCCGTGTCCGAGTGGAATTTCATTGAGATAAATTTCCATCAGAGTGTCTTTATCAAAAACTACTTCTAAAAGTAGAGCGAGCCAGGCTTCTCTTGCTTTTCGAAGAAAAGAACGTTCCGTATTTAAGAATCTAAGTCTTGCTACTTGTTGGGTGATCGTCGAGGCTCCTTCTTTGATCCTTCCCGCGAGTATATTTACCATAAACGCCCTAAAGATTCCGCGTAGATCCAATCCCCAATGAGAATAAAAATTATTGTCTTCGGTAGAAACAAAACTTCGGATGAGTTTGTTCGGTTTACCGTCCGCTTCTGGCGGTAGTTCTTTGATGTTCAAAACGACCCTTGAAAAACGATAAAATTCTGCGATTGGTTCGTATTCGTTTTTTTCGCCTAATCCGTATAATACGGACGGTTTTTCATATTGATTGGATTCTGGAACTCTCCATAAATCCTTGATGGAAAATACGAATAGAAATCCGTTTAAAAATAATAGGACGGAACAAAGTTTGACTAGCTGTTTTAGTGGGTTTTCTGAATTGAAAACTCTAGATAGAATTTTATCCCGGAAATGAATGACGAAAAAACGGAAAAGATAGCTGACTGGTTCTTGTTTCATGTTTGATTAAACTTCTTCCAACGGTGAAAATTCTTTCATACTGTCTACTCCTTGAAATCGGAGTCCCGTGTCCAAGTTATATCCTTGGTATTCTTTTAAAAATGCGGATCGGCTCATTTTGTTTTCTAAATAATTCCAGGCGTGGGTCAGAGCTTCTTTGCCGTTTTGTGCGGAACTGTTGATTAGTTCTACAAAGGAATCTTCTCTTACGATCGATGGATCTGCCGGATAGTTCCATTTCTTTTTTTCTTCGTTCATGATCCGTTTGTCTATATGTTCTTTGAGAGGAAGCATTAGTACCGAAGACCTAACTTTATGAAACGTTATTTGATCTAGAAATTTTAGAGTTCCTCGCACCCATCTACTTCTAGAATCCATAAGCTTATGGAATTCTAAATAACCTAAAAAGGATTCGTTTAACAAATCTCCCGGAATAATTTTATCTTCCGAACCTATATAATATTTTTTGAATTCTTCGGAAAAAGTGGATTTAAGTCCGCGGAGCCAGAAATGCCAGAGCATAGGGTCCATCTTCCAGATTTTTTTTTCGGATTTAAAGATGGCGTCTACGTGATGTACAAAGTCGTATTCTTTTGGAGTCATTCCCCATCTATAGTCTAACAACCAAGAATCCAGTGCATTTTCCACTCTCATATGATTGTATTGTGCGAGGCTGCTGATTTTTTTGTCCTTATTGTAAAAGTCTCCGGAGATATAAAAGATATACGGATGAGTGACTATGTCCACGACACAATGACAAATATAACCCAATGTAAACGCGATATAACGATCTCTATGAATTCCTTCTTCTGTCTGTAGAATGAGATCCAAAAAACTCAGTACAAGTTCTGCGACTGAATTGTGATGACTCATGTCTCCCCATCTGGTAGCCTTTTTGGTTTTGTGAGGAGAAAATATATGATAAAAATAAAATATATCTGGGGCGATGGCTCCTATGTTTGCAAACTTTCGATTGGATTCTGCTCGCATCAGAACTGCGATTTTTCTTTGGTCCGCAGTTCCGTGATCCAGATGTTTACAAATCTGAGAAAGTACTTCTAGATGAGTGATTTTACCAGCCATGACTGAAAATGCCTTTTAAAAAACGGAACTCTTTAGGAGCGTGTTCTAAAACCATTTAGAATTGTACGTTTCACTATGCAATCAATAGAAAAATTAAAATTTTTAACAGAATCACAGGTGAGATCCATTGCTGGACAATTTGGAACTCCAGTTTTCGTTTATTCCAGAGAACGAATCGAAAAAAGTTGTGAGGTCGCTCTTGCGTTTCCGAACGCTTATGGTTTGACCGTTCGATACGCTATGAAAGCCAATCCCAATCGTACCGTTTTAGAAATTATGAAACGAAAGGGAATCCAAATTGACGCAAGTTCAGAATACGAAGTTTTGAGAGCGATCCATTACGGATTTAAACCGGAACAGATCATGTTGACTTCTCAAGAACTCGCCAAGGGTCTTAAAGAATTGGTAGAAAAGGGTGTGGTTTTTAACGCTTGTTCCCTTCGTCAGTTAGAAACCTTTGGAAATTTATTTCCAGGGAAAGAAGTTAGTGTTCGGTTTAATCCGGGGCTTGGTTCCGGTCAGACTAAAAAGACGGACGTGGGCGGAAAAACTTCTTCCTTTGGAATTTGGTACGAGGATATAAATCAGGTTAAAGAGATTGCGTCTAAGTTTGATCTGAAAATTTTTAAGGTTCATACCCATATCGGATCCGGGAGTGATCCGGAAGTTTGGAAAGTGGTCGCTCAAGTTTCGCTCGATATTGCCGCTCAGTTTTCTGAGTGTAAGATCTTAAATTTAGGCGGTGGTTTTAAGGTAGGTAGAATGGAAGATGAAAAAACTACTGATTTTCAAAAGATTGGTCCGCCAGTGGTTGAACTCTTTCAGGAGTTTGCAAAAAAACACGGGACTGAACTTCGTTTAGAGATAGAACCTGGCTCGTTTTTAATGGTAAATAACGGTTCTATACTTACTACCGTGGACGACGTGGTTTCTACCGGTCCGGGCGGTTATACTTTTGTTAAATTGGACGCGGGTATGGACGTAAACACTAGGCCTTCTTTGTATGCCGCCAAACATCCGTTAGTTGTTGTTTCCAAAGAAGGAGTTCATTCCGGTAAAACGGCGGACTATGTTTATGTTGGTCATTGTTGCGAAAGCGGGGATTTATTTACTCAAGCAGAAGGTGGCGGTCCAATTACAAGAATAACAGGAGAAGCTAAATTAGGAGATTATGTTGTTATGGAAGGAGCTGGTGCATATTGTTCTTCTATGTCCACGAAAAATTACAACTCTTTTCCTGAAACGGCAGAGGTTTTGGTTGATTCGGATGGAAGTTTTCAACTAATTCGAAGACGTCAGAATTGGGAACAGATCTTTCAGAATGAAGTCACTGTTTCTCTCTGAAAAAATTTACGTTTTAATTTTAGCTGGTGGAACCGGTTCTAGAATGGGTTCTAAAATTCCAAAACAGTTTTTGGAATTAAATGGTGAGCCTATTCTTATTCATTCTTTAAAAAGATTTCAAAATTGGGGAAAACAAAAACGAATCGTGCTGGTTTCCCATTTCGAATCGATCCCAAAAATTGAATCGATTTGTGCTTCTTATTTAGAAAATGAAGACAGGATCGTTCAAGGTGGGGAGAATAGACATTCTTCCATGTTATGTGGTTTGTCCGTTTTGGATTTTAAAGACGAAGATATTATTTTGGTTCACGACGCCGCCAGGCCTTTTGTTCTTGCGGATGAGTTGGATTCTCTTTGTGAAAAAGTGCGTTCCGACGGGATTGCTACCTTGGCTTCTCGTACTTCTGAAACTGTATTAGAAGAATTGAATGGGAAAACCGTATCCTTTTTAGACCGCGAGCACGTCTGGTTTATGAAAACTCCTCAGGGAATTCGTGGTGATGTTTTGAAAGAATTACTCACGTTTTCTGTGGATTCGATTCCCACTGATCTTTGTTCTTGGGCTTTAACTTTTGGAAAAACTTCTTCCATTGTGGAATCTAATCCTTTAAATCTTAAAATTACTCGTAAGGAAGATTTGGATCTTGCGGAAGTTTTTTCTTCTTTATTTCAAAAGATTTCATCGGACATATAACTGCTCAGAATCATATAATAAAATACTTATTTAATAGTTTATGCTTTAATCCTATGAATTCATAGAAAGCGTTTTGCTGAGTTCTTCAGTCGTTTCGCATCGGATTCTATCGAACTTATTTGAAACAACACTTTATGATAGATATTTAGGTATTCGATTTAATAGAGATTTGAGTAATCGCTAGAACTTTTACTTTATCCTTATGAAACCTAATTTTTACGTAAAAGATAAAATGTGGGAACTCTTACAATTGATAAAATAGAAGTTTATAATACTTGAATCTGTAGTATTCGAGTGTGGGAACTCACACAAAATTTAGGTTTGTCTGTAAAATGATGTGGGAACTACTTCAAATCACAATTTTACGAACAAATTCTAAAATTGTAGGAACTCATACTTGTAGAAAATTTTTTCAACCACCGAACTCACGTTATTTAGCCACTTAATTTGATAAATACGAGTATTGAACAGTGTATGACCCTGAAATGTGGGAACTCCCACCAAGAATTCAGCGATAAAGTGCTGTTTAAAGGCCTAAGATTACGTAGATACGTGGAATTTCTTATTGGCTTAGTTTGGTTTAAGAGTATTCAAAAAAAAATTTCTAAAAGTGGTAGTTTCCACATTTCAAGTATGGATGTAGTTACGACCCTAAAGTTTTACTTTTAAATTTCAAATTTGTGAGAGTTCCTACAGATTGTCGCATTCATTCTGCTTTTTGAAAATTCTTTTGTCATTAAATCTCTATAATCTTTAGGTTTTCGGACAGATTTCTGTAATTATGTGTTTTGGATCGGTGAACTTAGAATTTGTTTCCAAAACTTGAAATGGTATGGTTGGTAAAAGGAATTGGTATTTTTTAAAAGAAGTAGTTCCCACATTTTCGGAATTGAACTGTAAAATCTGTAATTTGTGAGAGTTCCCACAAATTAAGTCACATTATGAATTTTTAAATATTCATTTTACGTGGCTGGAATTTGTAATAGTTTCTACAATCTAATTTTTTTTCTAAAAAATAAGGTTTAACGTGAATTCAGTATAATAAATGTGAAAGCAATTATTATGCTACGGTCCGTAGATAAGTAGCATTGCGTTTGAAAATTCCGAAGGAATTGAAACATTATGTTGCAACAATAAGGAGCAACATTGAGTTCAAGAAACTCAGCAGAACGCTCTTTACGAATCGCGTTCTATATTGAAACTAAAAACGATATGTCGTATAACGTTTTCCGCACACAACTTATTGACTAAAACTGAAAACCAAGTCTAACTTGGCAGCCGGATTCGATTCTTATCCCGAACTCACCTTAAACAAATTCAACGTAGTATTATTTAAACGCGTCCGAGTGATAAACTCAATAAATCCATTTTTTGAAAATGGGACCTAAGGGAAAATACGTCATATTCGGTTCTTTTCCGACGTAGACTTATCTGTCTGATTACCTTAAAATCATCACATCAAATTTTTGGACGCGTATTCATTTTTGAAGAATCAATTCTGGAATTAAAATTTTATATGATTATATTTGAATGTATTTGGTTGTGATAAGTTGATTTTATTTAGTGAGTAGTTAAATTATGAATTTTGAATATATTGAATCTATTATGAATAAAATGATTTCTGAAGTCGTAGGGATGGGACAGTCTATTCCTTTGATTCTTGCGGATCAAGCGGTTTTACCGTCTTCTTGTCCTTATGGAACGTATAAGGTTATCCAATTAGTTCAAGATCCCATCTCAAACGCTTCCAGAAGTATCCAGAAGTTGGATCCTACAAATTTTAAAGAGATCATTCGAATCAATCAAAGCGTTTTGATCAATATAACTTTTTTACACGATAGTTCCATTGCAGTTTGTTGGGAACTTTCAGAAAAGTCAATGGATTGGTTCGATTCAAAAGAAGGAACAATTGAATGTGATAAATTCGGGATCACGCCGGTTTTGATTTCACCTAACATTCAGGACAAAACTGTTTTAACAGAAAGTGGAATCTATATATATAAGGTTAGCTTTGATGTACTACTTAAATTAAGAAAATATAATGAACAACCGGGCGAATCGACCGCTAGCGCACCAACGGTTGAATATCAGGAGGAAGCATGAGCGCACAAACAGTCTCTAAAATAGAACCGATCAGTATTAATCTATTTCTTAGGAATACTCCGGTTTCTCAAATGGGATTCGGATTACCTTTGATTTTAGGAGTTAAAGAGCCGACCTATTCTTTACAAGTTTCCGGAAATTCCGGCGGACTTATTTGGAAGTCTACACATACTGGAATTGTATTTATACAAATTAAATACGTGGTTTCAGGAAACAACACTAGTCTTAGTGTCGTCCGTACTGGAACCGGTACAGAAAACGATCCTTATATAATTTCGGTTAATGTTTCTACGGATGCAAACGGAGTGGCTACGTCTACCGCGCATCAAATCAAATTAGCAGCTGAGTCAATTTCAAATATCGCGGGAGCAACTAAGATTGTAGATGTAATCGAAGTGGCAAATTCTGGCAGCGGAATTGTTTCCGCGTTTGCACAAACCGCTTTGGGCTACGAAAGATATATGGAAATTTCTTCATCGGATGATCTTTTGGAATTAGGTTTTATTTCTTCCGATAAAGAATACATTCAAGCCGCGCAGATGTTCAGACAAACCCCTAGACCAAAACGGGTCGCGGTATTTCTGCTTACTTCCTGGTCGGCTGCTTCGACCGAAATTTCAGCTCTTAGAAATTCTGGTAAAGACTCTTGGTTTAAAACTATAGCAACTACTCACGATAAGGAAACCATACACGCGTTAGGTGATTATCTCGCTTCTATCGAAAAAATGTTTTTTGCGTGTTCTGACGATTTAAGCGTTTTAACTGGAAGAAATTCTATCTGGGAGTACATCACTCTTCATAAAACTCCAAATTCTTTTCCGGAAGCCGCTTGGGTAGGAAATTCTGCTCCTCGCAGAGTCGGTTCGTATAACTACGCTTATTTGCCTTTGGATGGAGTGGAAAATTCGGGTTATGCGAATTCACAGGTAAGTTCCGTATTTGCGGAAAATGGAAATTTGATCGTAGATTTCGGAGGAAAACAAGTTCCTTATCCAGGAATTTCCACTGGGAACGTCTACGCCGATGTAGTCGAAAATCGCTCTTGGCTCAAAGCTCGTCTGAAAGAAAACATCTCAAGTCTTTTTCTGAACTCGGATGTTGTACCTTATACAATTCAAGGAATTCAGATGATTGAAGCGAAGATGCGTGAAGTTTTTGTTCAAGCTGGAATTCAAGGTATCATCGCGCCGGTGGAAACGGATACGGATAAAACACGTTCTGATCTTGGCGATTATCAATATAAAATCAATTTACCAGATACGATAGACGAAATTCCGACAAATGATCGGAACAACCGTGTTCTTCCTAACGTCACTTTTTCGTGCCGTTTAAGAGGAGCGATCAACGAAGTCGACATAGACGGGGAATTAACCTAAGGAGTAATCAGGAATGAACGGTATTTGGGATCCAAAAAAATTAAACGTTAACTGCAACGGAAGAGACGTGTCGGGTATGAGTCAATCGGACGGTTTTTTTAAAATCGAACCAGTAACAAAGGAATACATACTTTCTCAAGTAGGCATCAAAGGAGATTGGAACATCTCTGAAATATATGATGGAAGGGTAAAATTGTCTATTGCTCTCATGGGAGATTCTCCTGAAAACGAGTTTTTTTTCGCAATGGGTGAAGAACGTCTTCCTTGTGTATTTACGATTAAAGATAAAAGCGACGGCGGAATGCTCGGTTTTTCCGCACAGGGAAGAGTTTGGGAAAGGCCAAACATAGAAAAAGGCAAGGAATATAAGGACAAAACTTGGGTGTTTCTTCTCCCTGACTATAAAGGAGTTTTGACGGCATGAATGCAGAAAGTATCGGAAATATTTCGAATATTCAGAAAATAGAATATTCTAAGTTAAAGAAGAAACCGGAAGGTGAGACCTCATCCGAACCCATTTTGGAAACAGTAGACGATGACGCCAAAGTCGCTCAGATTCTTTTTGTGGATGGTAAAAGATATAAACTTCAACATCCGGGCAACAGAAAGGCACTTCGTTGGAGACAAGAATCTATTTCTCTTACTGAAGGATTGAATCAGGACAAACTTCTGGATAAATTTTTTAAGTTTTGTGTAAAACCTGTAGAACATACCTTTGAGCCTACGTTAGACGTAGTTGAACCAAATCACGTGGAGGTGTGGCTGTATATAGCCAACCGATTTCTTAAGTGGGAGTTGGAATAAAAGGTTTTCGGACTTTGGAGAAAATCCTTCTACCGAAGAATGGATGAAGTGGATTGATGAAGAAGTGGATCGAGAACTTTTTTTTTGGAAACCTTTTATCTTAGGTGCGGCGCATTTTACAACTAAAGAACTCGAAAATGCGTCCACCGTTCTTTATA
Source organism: Leptospira interrogans (assembly GCF_900156205.1). GTDB lineage: Bacteria > Spirochaetota > Leptospiria > Leptospirales > Leptospiraceae > Leptospira > Leptospira interrogans. The sequence goes on along the minus strand of NZ_FTNA01000005.1, from coordinate 180,653 downwards.
TGAAAATGATGGAAGTGGTAGATAGAAGAAAAAAAAGAGAAGCCGAAGAAAAGTCGGAAGAACTGAAGTTTTTGGCCAGGTTGATTCAAGGTTCTAGTTTTTAATAGTTTCTTAATATTTTAAATAATTAATATATAAATAAAATAAGATTGGATGATAAAAATATGGCAGAACGAGAAGTAAATATTATTATTAAAATAGATGTGGATTCGAAAGACGCTTTTTCTGAAATTGAAAAGGATCTGAAAAAGCTAAAATCACAGATCGTAGACTTTTCAGATGCTACAAGTCTTACTTCTCAAAGAGGGATTAAGTCTTGGAAGGATTTGACAGATTCAGTTCGAAATTTTGTAAAAGGAGAATCTGGCTTATCCATTTTTGCGAGTCGTTTAAAAACGACTGAATCTAATCTTACCAGTTTGTATTCTAAGTTAAAAGGAAATGTAAAGTTAGAAAATGAATTTTTTGGACTTGCAAGGTCTGCGGGTTTTAGCGAAAGGCAAATTGCAAAACTAGATTTTCAACTCAATGCCAGCGCTAGGACTACGACCTTGCTTTCTTCCGTGTTCAAAGGTTTTGCCCAGATAGGTTCTTACGCTTTTAATTCTATCATTGTCCCTTCTTTGAAAGTAGGAATTGCATTAGAAAAACAGATTGGAGTTTTGAAAAATCTTTCTGGAAACGAATATCCAAAATTACAAGACGCGATCAATAATACGATACAAATTTCTAAAGGCCTAACCACACAAAAAGAACTTACCGAAGCCGCAAACGAAGCGATCAAAACTGGAGCTTCGGTTGAATTTATTTCTAAAAATCTTTCCGGGCTTCAAAAAGTCTCCAGACTTACGAATCAAGATTTAATATCTTCTATGAAAGGGGCTTATAAAGCAATTGAAGACGGTTCCGAAGAATTTTTAAAAAGTAACGGGGCTTTGTTTTCTAGTTATTCTGCCGAGTTTAAACAGATAAATGAATCCGGTATGTCTGCGATTGATAAACGGTTGGCAAGGGAAAAATTAATCTCTGCGGCTTTAAATGAAAATAGTATATTACAAAATAATTATGGATCCCACGTTAAAAACGCTTCCGTAATTTTAGAAAGGTTTGATAAAACTATAGAAAGATTAAAGGAAAGTTTTGGACTTCTACTCGCAAAAGCCCTAACTCCTTCTTTGAATGTGATCGGAGACTTGATCGATTACTTTACGATTGGCGGGAAAAGTTCGGAATATATGGAAGACGTATTGGTTATCTTTGGAAGTATTTTGGTAGGTGTTCTGGGTGCAATTGCGGCTCAGATGATCGTTACGTCCGGAATTACTTTTGGAGCTATGATTCCTTCTTTATTGAGTATGGCGGCGGCCGGTTTTATAGCGATTGCTCCTTGGATTGTATGGATCGCCATTGGAGTTGCGTTAGGCGCTATGTTTGCAATCATCATTTTAGTTATTAAGGATTTATATAAATGGTTTACCGGAAGTGAATCTGCGATCGGTAAATTTTTAGGACCTTTTGCGAATATTAAGAAAATGTTTAGGGATTTAATTGACTGGTTTAAATCCCTTCCGGGAAAAATTTTAAGTTCTCTTGGTGAACTTGGATCGAATATTCAGAAAAAATTAGGTGGAATTTTTCCATTACAATTATTGAAAGTTCTAGGGATTACTTCCAGTCAGTCTAGTGACGTAAAGAAAGTAGATGATGCTCTTATTACAAAACAAGGACAGATTGTACAATTTCATCCAGACGACAATTTGGTAGCCGTAAAAGACTTAGGGGTGTTAGGCGGATCTAAGTCAAAAAGTGGAGGTAATTCGATCAACATCAACATCGCTAATGTAGTGTTAGGTTCTGCTTCTACAAAAGAAGAGGCGAACGTGTTTGCATCTTATTTGGAAAAGGAATTGGAAAAAATTGCTACTAAAATCGGGCTCGGAGCGGGTATTTCACCGGAGGCGGTTTTATGAAAATTTTAAATGGTAGGGATAGGGTCGCGCTTACGGACGGAGACGAAGAGGTGGAATTGAATGTCTCTTTGGGTATTCAACACTCTTATCCGGTTGAGATTACTCGTCATACTGTAGAAAAGGAAAAAGGAATGACCTCGATTACAGATCACGTTATTCCCGGTCAAAGAGAAATTTCGCTTAACGTTTTGATTTCGTCTTCTACGGATTTGTTGGCTTTAAGCGAAAAAAGCGTGGATGATAAACTAGAGACTTTGGTCCGTTGGCAGTCCCAAGGGACGTTAGTCACTTTGCTTGGATATTCTACTGGAGGAATTATTTCTAAAATTCTTTCTATGTTACCGTCTTTGTTCCGTTTTGTGGAACCCGATGATCCTGATAAAAGATATTTAGGACGTTCTACGGATGAAATTCCAAATCTTCTGATCGGTGATATGAATATCCAAGAAGCCAAGGAAACAGGTAACGACGTATCTTTGAGTTTATCTTTATTTCCTGTGGTGATCGCAGAGGCAAAGGCGAGACAATTGAATACGGTTAAATCCGCGGGTAAAAGAACGACACAAATTCAAACAAAATCTGGAGCCCCGGTCAAAAAGATAAATTAGCGAGGATTTATATTATTATGAAAGAATTCAAATATCTACCAATTGATCAGAATATATTCCCGATTCGTTATACGTTTATGATCGAGGAAACGGAATATGAATTTGAATTCTCGCATAACATAGAAGGAGATTTTATTACTGTGTTGATTAGAGATCAGGACGGGAAAGATCTTTTCGCCTCTAAATTGTTATACGGTGTTCCGTTAAATCATATGATCGTGGACGGTTTTAATAGTTCTATTCTTTTAACTCCTTTTGATTTAGACGATCTTTACAAGGATGAATTTGAAAACATTCCTGTGAATTTGGAAACTTTCGGTTCCAGAGTAAGATTGTATTTAGGAGAAAAACAATGATCGGTAATCCTAAACTTTTTGGACGTACAGTTTCTTTGGAGATTCTTCCAGCGACTGGAGCTGCAAAAGAGTTTAGTTATCCTCCTTTTAACTTCGAATTTGAAGCCGAGTTAGACGGACTCAATATAACTCAGGTTACGATGTATAACGTAAACGAAGAAACGTTGAGTCTTGTAAGCGCTCAGATAAAAGAAAAAAAAATCCAATATCCTTCTGCGTTGTTAAATGCAGGTTACAAAGACGAAAATGGGCTCGTTGTTTCCGGAGAAATTATTCATCCTAAGTGGAAACAAGAAGGAACCAATAAAAAGTTGGAATTCCAGATCAGCGGAAGCGCTGGCGCTTGGACGAGAGCGTATATTATGAAAACGTACACAAATCTTCCTGCAAGAAATGTGATCATGGATATTTTAAATCAGGGAAATTTAAAGCCCGGAAGGATTCAATTAGGAGTCAATAAAATTGTGAACTTCAGCGCCAATACGGAGTTAGGTGATTGTATTCGCCGTTTTTGTAATTTAACAAAATCTCAATATTGGTTTCAAGATGGTCAAATTCATTTTGATTCTCTTGATCCTTCTAAAAAAAACAGCGTCATTTTTTTAGATCATTCTTCTGGATTGATCGGAGTTCCAGAAAAGGGTCAGGATACTTGGAAGGTGACTAGTCTCTTCCGTCACAAGTTTAAGAAGAATATGATCGTGTCCGTAAAAGGAGGAGGGCTCGATTCGGAATGTAGAATTGTTAGCGGTAAGCATAAATTCTCTACTTTGAGTACGGATTGTTTTTCGGAATTAGAGGTGAAACCTATATGACTTTAGATAAAGCGATTTTAGCCGCCATTCAAAACAACGTATCTAAGATACAAATTGGTCTTCCTGGAATTATAGAATCTTTTCAGCCTCAAGATATGACGGCTAACGTTCGTATTCCTCTAAAAAAGGAAGACGATTCTGGACAAGAAAGGTCTTTTCCTGTTTTGTCTGGCATTCGAGTCGGCACATACTGGGCCGGAGATTTTTATATCAAACCTGATTATAAACGAGGAGACAAGGTTTGGATTTCGTTTTCTACACACGATATATCGGACGCAATTAGAGGAATCGAATCTGTTGCTTCGGATTCTCTTTTCGATCTTCAAAGCGCTTGTGTAATCAGTGGTTATAAAGGGAAAGCCGATATTCCAGCTACCACTTCTAATTTGCCCGGACTTATAATCGCTCATAAAGAAGGTAAGTCTTTGATCCAACTAGATGGAGATCGAATTAAAATTCAGGGTGGTATTGCTGACTTGACCGAATCAGCTGTGTTAGGTGAAACCCTGGTGAAGTTTATTAAGTCTTTGATCGACGTATTTTTGAACAACTCGGCTACGTTTACTACTAATGCGGTTCCTGGTTCGCCTGCGGGACTTGCGGCTTCGGTAGTTTCTCAGCTTAACGTTCGTAAATCAGAAGTGGAGCAGTTGCTTTCCGGAAAGGTGAAATTAGGATGAAGGGAATTAAGATAGAGAACAAAGACGCGGTAATCGTCGGGGGACGGTCCGTGATTATTCAAGATTTAGAATATTATTCCCAAAGAATTCGGCATTCGATTCGTTTGTCTCTGGGAGAGTCCGTCTACGAGCCGTTAAGCGGAGTGGACTGGGAAGCCATATTTTCCACAAAAGTTTCTAGAGATCGTATCTTGACTGAAATTAAAAAGACGATTCAAAAAGATCCTGAAACCGTTTCGATCGAAAAAATTGAATTGGTAGAGAGAGAAAGTTCGAGCCGTGGAATATATATTCAATTTTCTGCAATTACAAAGTATGGAATCGTTACGGGAGAATTATGATGTCAGGAGTCAGTGAACAAGGTTTTGTCCGAAAAAGTAGAGAAGAAATTTTATCAGAATTGGAGGAAGGTTATAAAACTCGCTTGGGTGGGGATATAGATCTTTCTATCGTCAGTGAAGACGGAATTCGTATGAGGATTCTAGCAGATGAACTAGATAAGATTCATCAGCTTGCGGAAAAAATATTTTATTCTAATTTTGCACATACCGCTTCCGGTGTTTCTTTAGATCGAGTTTTGAATCCTCTCGGTTCTGAACGTCAACCGGCTAAACGTTCCATAGTCGTTCTTAGATTTTCAGGGGTGGACGATGCAGTGGTTCCGGCCGGAATCATTTGTCAAACTGGCAACGGGTTACTTTTTATTACCATCGAATCTGGAGTTTTATCTGGCGGACACGTTGACGTGAACGCACAAGCATTAGAAATTTCTTATGGAGTAAATGGAAATGTAAATGCCAATTCGATCACTACGATTAATACAGCGATTAGCGGAATCGATTCAGTTACTAATCCAGAGCCGTCCAGAGGTGGGCGTGCGATAGAAACGGATTCTGAGTATTTGAATCGTTTTATTCAAGAAGGAGTAAACGGAGGTTCTTCCGCTGCAAACGTTCAAGGTGTGTTGAACAACATTCCCTCTGTACTCAATGCAATCGTGTATGAGAATAACACCGATTTTACGGATGTGGACGGAAGACCACCACATTCTATGGAAGCTGTAATAGAAGGAGGTTCTTCTGAAGAAATTGGAGAAGTTTTTTTAAGAAACTGGCCGGGAGGAATCGAATCTTACGGTTTGGAATTTACTACGGTTTTTGACAATAAAGGTGTTCCTAGAACGTACTATTTCAATAGACCAACAGACGTTCTTGTTTATGTAAAAATTGATGTTGTAAGAGATTTAAATCTTTGGATGCAGGGTTCTGAATCAGTTATAAAAACGAATTGTATCAAAGTGATAGGAGGAGTGGACACGATTGCTTCTACTTCCACTTACTATAAAGGAGAAGGAACTGGTGCGGATGTGTTTGCATGGAAATTGATCGCAGCCCAAAGTGCACTTCAGGAATTCGATTCTGTAAAGGTATTAGGAATTAAATCCATGACCGTAAAGGTAGGTCAAACTTCTCCGGCTATACAAGACGTACTGCCGATCAATAGCAGACAACGTGCTAAGTTGATCACTGCTAATATTCAGGTAAATTTTATATGACCCACTTAAACGAAGTATTAGAAAAATATCCTTCTTCGATCTTTACAAGAGATCCAGATTCAACGATTGCGAAAAAGTGGGAAGTTGAACTTGAATTGTTAAACGAAGTCCGTTCCGTATTGGAATCGATTTCCGGAATTACGGATTATAGGATTCAAAATGGAACCGTTTTAGATTTGATCGGTAAGAATTTAAAACAGTCCCGGAACGGAATGGACGATTTTCGTTATAAGATCTTTCTTTCGATCGCACGTCAAAAACGTAAATCGAAAGGTGATATTTTTTCGATGAACGAAATCGGATCTCAGATACTTGCTGGAATAGGAACGTTATACGAAATCAAAGAGCTTTGTTACGGAGGTATTCCGATGCTCTTGGATGCTACATATACTCTCAACGGGGAATATCCACTTTCTGGAAATACAAAAAGACCCGCTACAATTGAAGTAATTTTTACCGGTTTGGTTGATGAGCTTCCTGTAGTTCCGGAATTTAACCAAGCGATTGCACAAATTTGTCCCGGAGGTGTAAAGGCGATCATTCGATACCGTTTCGAAATATCTACGTTAGGTGGAAGATTGTATGGAGAGTCCATTCGTGCCCCATATTTAGATGGGAGTTGGTCCTTAAACGGGTTCACTCTTTTGTCTGGAGAAAAGGTTAAGATTCGACCTTATGAGATTGCTTTTGGAATTGGAGGATTATCTGAAGGGTTTCCGAAAACTCCCGGTATCGGAGATACTGGTTTGCAGAACGAGGTTTTTCGTAAGTTAGTCGAAATTAAATCTGATCTGGATGGCAATCGTTATTTTCAAACGACTGTCAAACAAGGGGAGATGATGGGTTATGGAATTAATGAGATAGGACTTTTTGACGAGGATGGGGAACTACTATATCTTAGGACTTTTCCTTCTAAAGAGAAGGATCATATTATAATTTACGATTTTGTAATTAAGGAGGAATTTCAGTGATTCAAATACTTGCAAGAGAAACTAACGTAGAATTTGCCGGAACTGGAAAATTTAGAATTGAATTACTTCCGGTTGCACTGTTTAAAACACATGAAAGTCTTTTAGAATACTGCCATCGAAAGGGATATAAAAAAAACGGGTCTGGACTGGATGCCGAGTTTACGAGAGAAGAGGATTTAAAACCGGTTCGTGATCGTTTAAAAAAATACGTAGACCAGCCTTTCAAAGTATATGAGAAGTTTATTATATTAGAACAAGAGTTAAAGGAGTGATTATGGCGGTATTCAATCCAGTAAAAACAAGAACTTGGAGCAAAAATACTCCTGCGGATGGGGATCTAATCGACGACGAATTTGATCGCCAATATGAAAATTTTCAATATTTAAAAGATCGGATCGACTCGACTGACATAAATTTGGCAAATTTCTTGATTCCGATCGGAAGTATTATCGAAGACGGTCTGAACCTGGCTCCTTCTATTAACTTTAAGGACGCGAACGCTCAGGCAATTTCGAGAAACACATTTGTTACTTTATGGAATTCGGTACATCGAGTAATTACCGGAATCGTTCCCACAACGGATCGGATCAGTTGTACAAATCATGGATGTATAGAGGGTCAATTGGTAAAGTTTTCTTTTACAGGGGGAGGAGTTAGTGCATTAGTTAATTATTATGTACGCAACCCGACTACAAATGACTTTCAAATTTCTTCTACCGCCACTGGTTCTATTTTAGATCTAACCTCTTCTCAAACGGGGGAGATGATTATAAATGTGGAATATGGCTTTGGAGACGGTTCAACAACGTATAATGTTCCGGATCGACGTGGTATATTTGCACGAGGTGCAGGAGTTCATGGGTCGCGATCAAAAGCCGCTGGTGGGAATTATGACGGTGGTGCAGTTGGATATGCGGGGCAGGATCAGACGCAGCCTCACCTTCACGCTTCGCCTGCAAACGGCGGATTACCATTTGCAGTAATTGGTAGTGGATCGAGTTGGCTAAACACAGGATCATCGAATTCCGGTGCGAGTTCGCAAACCGGAATTATGGTCTCCGATGGCACAAACGGAACACCTCGAACTGGCAACGAAACCACTCCTGCATTCATCGCGGTAAAATACAAAGTGAGGGTTCTATGAAAATTAAATTCATAAATTATAATTTAAAAATATTCTTATTTAGGATTATGAAGCTAAAACAAAAATTTCTTAAATATTTAAGAAAACCTAGGTTTTTGTACAGTAAAATCCAAATTGTGTCAGTGTTATATTTGGGAGTTTATGATGGCTCTATTTAATCCAGCAAAAACTAGAATTTGGAGTAAGAATACTCCGGCAGATGGAGATCTAATCGATGAAGAAGTAGATAGGCAATACGAAAACGATCAGTATTTAAAAGATCGTATCGATCTGGCAGAAAGTAATTTTCTGGCGACTCAAATTCCTTTGGGGGGAATCATTGAAGACAATCTGAACATAACTTCTACTTCTAACTTTAAGGAAGCAAACGGACAATCTATTTCTAGAATCAGTTTTTCTGTTCTTTGGAATTTAGTTAAAAGGTCCATTACTGGAATTGTTCCCACAACGGATCGGATCAGTTGTGCAAATCACGGATGTATAGAGGGTCAATTGGTAAAGTTTTCTTTTACAGGGGGAGGAGTTAGTGCATTAGTTAATTATTATGTACGCAACCCGACTACAAATGACTTTCAAATTTCTTCTACCGCTACTGGTTCTATTTTAGATCTAACCTCTTCTCAAACGGGGGAGATGATTATAAATGTAGAATATGGTTTTGGAGATGGGTCTACTACGTATAACATTCCAGATCGACGTGGGATCTTTGCACGAGGCGCGGGCGTCCACGGGTCGCGATCAAAAGCCGCTGGTGGAAATTACGACGGAGGTGCGGTTGGATATGCGGGACAAGATCAATTATTTAGGCATGTCCATGAACTATGGCTGAATAGTAATAATAATACGGTTGGCGGCACGACTGCCTATTCGAGCGGTGCGGGACCAAACACACCATCTTCTGCGAGTGCAAATGGCGCATCACCTGGTTACTCTATTCGTTCAGTAATCTCTGACGGTTCTAATGGGACCCCAAGGGCTGGTGATGAGAATACTCCTGCATATATAGCGGTAAAATACAAAGTGAGGGTAGCATAATGAATTATATATTAGAAAAATTGAATAAACAAGTAATTTGGATCAACACAGACCCAAATCGATTAGTTGGAGAAAAAGCCTGGGGGAACTTTAAACCTAATCAACACGAAATCGTATATTCTCTTCACTACAATCCAGAAATTAGAGAAACGTTTGTTGCGGAAATTAAAGACGGAGTGGCGCAAGATTTTACGCTGCAAAAAGTGTACAACAAAATTTCGGGAGAGGAGAGAATCCTACAGAGCTGGGAAGATAAAATAGATTCGGAAATAGAAACGGAGATAGAACCTTTCAAGGACTCTGCCGGAAATCTGGTGGAGTATCAAAAATATACGGATTCCGGTTGGATGATCGATCAAGAACGCAAAAAAGAATCTTTGTTAGAGAAAAATAGCCAGACCTTTTATTCCAAACTTGACTCTTATAGAAGTAAGGTTGTTTATCGTAATACACTTTGGGATTCCGGTAAAACTTATTTAGAGAATATTCAAAAAACATTAACTCTTTATAACAAACAACGGATTATCTCCATCCCGGAATGGAGAGATGCAAATGACCAATTTCATTCTTTGAGTGTAGAAGAATTATCGGAATTATTGGATTTAATCGAGTTAGATCTTTTTAACGCAGGCAGAATTTTATATACTAAAAAATGGGAAATGGAAGAAAAAATTCGACATTTAGCTCCACAAGAATTTTTGGATTTGTCTATAGAATGGAACTTGAGTTGAGAATTATATAGAAACTTATATTTGTTGTAAGGGATGGTATTTCGGATTAAACGAGAATCTTTTTCCGATTTGTGTCTTGTGAATGGCTCTTTGAACTTGATAGATTGGATCATTCCAGTAAATATATATTTTTATTTAGCTTTGATCAAAGAAGAATTTTGATACTTTCGAGTTCTAAGAGTCGTTTTTTGTTTTAGATTATTAATAAATTATGATGTTTTAAAGATGCGGAGATTCAATCATATCTATTCTAAGTTAAGAATTCATACAAATAATTCAAAACTACTCATTTCTATAAAATTAAGTCCCTGACTGTTTGTCATAAAGAGTCGTTTTATGTAGATTTGATATGATCCAATGAGAAAGCGATTGAGGCTTAGGGAACTCAGCAGAATGCTTTCTATGGGGCGCGTTCTATAATAAATTGAAACTAAAGACGAAATTATTGTATAATGTTTCTTTCATACAATTTATTGACTGAAGCTGAAAGCGCGGTCCGGCAAAACCAGATTTGCCCATATTTTCTTTTACAGAATTCACATTAATTCAGTATAAACTGTCGGGTTGGATACTTTGTTGTAATAGTCTTTGAGTAACATTTATATAAATTTTTATATTTTGTTAGTATTATCAGATAATTTTAGATAAAATTTTTTAAGCAAGTTGGTGTTATAAAGAATCTATTTTAAAATTTCAAAATATATAAATGATAGTATTTGGAGTCTGTCTCAAAGCCTCAAAAAATTTGAGCAATAATTTTTTAGAAATTTTAGATAAAACACAATAGTTTACAAATTAGACTGCATTTTACGATTTGTGAGCTTCTAAACAATTATAAATATTCTTAAATATTTGCAGTAACTCCTATATAAACCGTTCATCTGTCTTTTAATATCAATATTTATAATATTAAGGAAAAACAATTATGTATTCATTATATATGACAGGATGGTAACACAAAACAAAAGTTACTTTATAAAAAAGAACTAATAGTAATTAAACTAAATTTATTCAATTGACTCTAAAAAAATCTTTTCTAAAAAAACTTTTTGAGTCCAAGGAATAAAATGATCTTCTTTTTCCAGTTCTATAGTAGTGAGTTTAGAAGGTGAAAATATAGATTTAAAAAATTCTAAATTATGAAAAGATACTAAAGAATCTTTTTTTCCGTGGATTAAAATAATTTTACAGGGAATCAATTTCCAAAATTTTTCTAAAGATTCTAATTGAGATTTAAGAGGAAACATTTCGTCATTACTATTTTTGAGACTGAGTGGTAAAAGATTTTTAACCCAAGTCCAATCTGCAATTTGGTTATACCAACGAATTTCTTCTTCTTTGGAACTTAGAGGTGCAGCAAGTAAAACGAGTGTTCTAATCTTGTAAGAAAAAACTATAGAGATTCTTGCAGCGATTGGGGCTCCGTAAGAATGTCCTACAAGAATGATTTTAGTATTTTTGTCTAATGGGAACTGATTTAAAAAAAATTGAATTGTTTTTCCTAAGATAAAGGCTTGTTTTTCCACGTTTGGAATCACTTCGTTTGGGTTTGAATTTCCGAAACCGGGTCTGTCCATGGCAAAAATACAAAATTTTTTGTTTAAAGTTTTATTTCCCAAATACCAATAATAATTTTGCCAACCTCCGGGAGAACCATGTATAAATATTAAAATATTTTGATTTTTTAAATTACACCCTGATGCAACCCCATAGACTTGTTTTCCTTCCACCGTAAAATTAAACTCTTTGAAATTGATTCCAGAATTTTTGAGAAGGATTAAACTTTCTTTTGGCTTTTTTTTAAAATCCTCTGGAATGCTACAATAACTTCCCAAAAAAAGAAATAGGAAAAAAACAAATTTAGAATACATATTGAGAACCTCTATAATATCTAAAGATAAAATTAAATTTGTATACTAAATTAGGATTTTTATAGGATCGTTTCATGAAAAGTTTATTTTATAGAAATGTATATTATAAATTATTAATTCTATTTTTAAGAGAGAAGTTCTCCATTTTGAATTTGAGAATAAAATTTAAAAAAAGTTTGGTTTGGTTTTAATTCATCTTCAGGATCATGTAGACCTTCTCTAATTTTTTTTACTAGATACATATCGATTTCCCCTTTGTTTTTCGCTTTAATTTTACCTCTATAATCACAAATAAAAAAATCTTTAATTTTTTCAAAGGTTTCCTGAGATATATTTACTTCTCCTGGGATTCCTGAACTTTCCATCCGACTGGCTGTATTTACTGAATCTCCCCAAATATCGTATGCAAATTTTTTGGTTCCAACTACACCGGCGACTACGGAACCAGAATGGATTCCAAGTCTAAGTTCCCAAAAAGGAAGATGATTGTTTTCTCTTTCCTTTTTTTTGAGGCGCATAAATTTTTGAAATTCAAGACCGCATAACACTGCGTCGATGGAGTGTGTATTGTTTACGATAGGAAGTCCACCCGCGGCCATGTAAGAATCTCCTATGGTTTTGATTTTTTCCATACCGTGTTTTTTGGTTATGAGATCGAACTCTCTGAAAAAAAGATCGAGTTCGCTTAACAATTCTTCTGGAGACATAGATTCCGCGATCTTTGTAAAACCTGCCATATCTGTAAAAAGAACCGTTACATTTTCGTAACGGATTGGAACCACAAAATCATTTCTTTTTAATTCTTCCGCGACGGATTCGGGAAGAATATTCAATAAAAGAGAATCCGATTTTTTTCTTTCTATATTCAAATTTCTAGTAAGAATAAAAATTAAAAGCCCTGTTAAGATTTGAACAAATAAGTAATTACCACCCGCATCCAAATAACGTTCTGTATCATTAGAATATGATTTAACTAATTCTCTATGAAAAAATTCGATACCATATAAAAAAGCGGTTGAGGTTGCATAAATCAAATAAACGAGCCAAACGTTATGTTTTCTAAGAAGTATAGTTGCAATTACAAGAGCGGGAATAAAGTAATAATGATTACCACCTATAGAGCCGCCGTTAAAAAACCACATCCAAGAAAGATAAATTAGAATGATAAGATTAAATGGCCAAAACAGAGAATGATAGATACTTTTTATTCTGGAAATAAAATACATGCCTATTAGTAAAGTTCCGGAGATAAAGTTGAGAAAAAAAATCGCTAAAAAGTTTTCTAGATAAAAAGAAGAAAACGCTCCAAAAATGTTCAAAATTCCGTTCACAAATGAAACCGTGTTGAAAAGTCTATGTTCGAGCGAATTTTTTTTAGGATCGCCAAACAAAAAATAAATGATTTTAAGGGCTATATCGGTCACGTTTTTTACCTCTTTGGGTTGTAATTTTATATTCATTCATAAGTAATTTTGAATATTTAAATTTTATATTATTTAAAAGTGATTATAATAAAATTTTTTAGTCTAAAATAATCTATCATTAGTTTAAAGTTTTAAACAGAATCTACTGTTTAAAACGCTCCATTTTTATGAAAGTTCCTACAAATTATGTCTAATTATATGATCTATCAATTTTTGAATCATTCTACTGTCTTCGGGAATTGTAATAGTTCCCACATTTTTCAGTAAAGTTCTGATTTTTACACGCTAAAAAACATTGTAAGGTTTTTAAAATTCTGTTTCAAAAACTGGATTTATATCAAAATTATATTTTATAATCCAGCCAGTCTTTTGTAATTACTTGGAATTATATAACGACGAAACCCTCTCGTTTTTTACACAAAAGCGGAATTTTGTGGTAAAAAATCATAATATTAAATTTTTTATATATATTCATAAATTATAAATTAATTTTTAGAAATAATTAAAAAAAATTGAGTTAGTATTGTAAATTTACCCGATATTTTTATTAAGAAAAATTATAATCTACTAAAATTTTATGATAAAAATAAAAGATCAAAAAAATCAGAAACAATTTAAATCAATTTAAGAAAAAATCTAAATCTATAAAAGATATTTAAAAAAATTAATCCGATCTAATATTGACTTTGCGGTTCCCTCCGTAAAAATAAAAAATTGCCTTAGAAATTTCAACTAAACTTGCTTTTGGAACCCCAAGATTATTATTTTCAAAACCGATTCGAAAAAGTAGACTCCATTGATTAAAAAGAATTTTGTACATTTTCCAGATAGAAAAGTCTGGATCATAAAGATTTGTAGATTCAGAAGTGATTCCGTTTAGTTCCACGATTGAAAATTTTTTTCCCTGTTTTAATTGTTTATCGGATTTATAACGAATGTCGTATCGACCAAAAAAAAATCCGGAAAAAGTTTTTGAAATGTTATCTATTTTTTTAGAAAGCTCCTCGGTGATTAAGTAACTACCATCGGTAAAAAGGGTTCCTTGGCAATGGTTTCCGGCTTCGGCTAATCTTTTTATTTCGCCTTTGGAAAGGATCGTATCCCATTCTTTAAAAAACCTTTCTTGAAAAATCTTCCACTGAAATTGAAATCTAGGATGACGTATAATCAAATTTCCTAAAGTGTCGATTCCGTTTCCTTCTAAAATAGGAAATGTTTTTTTAGTGATCGATAAAATTTTACCATGGGTTTCGTAAGGAAAACGATAATAGAAAATCCCTGCTTCTTTTGGACCGGGATCATATTCCTGAACGATCAGATCTACGTTGGTATTATTCCAATATTCAAAAACTTCTTTTTTGTTTTTTACTAATTTGATTCCACAACCTCTTTGGCCAGAATCCGGTTTTAATATATAAGGAAATTTGAATTTATTTTTCAAGATAATCTTATAAATTAAATCGAATCTATTTTCTTCTCTGAATAATTTTAAAAATTTTAAACTATGTTTGGAATTTAAATTATTAAAAATTTGTTCTTTAGATTCTCCTACTAAACCGCCCAAAGGAATTCCCGGATTGGCTGCACAGATTGTTCCTAGTCCTTTGTAACGGATTGTTAAAAAGAATATATAAGGAACAAGAGGAGAATAAAAAATCCAAGAGGGCCAAAATTCAGGTTGGATTAATTTTCTAAACCAAATTTTCCAAAGAATTATTTTATGGTTTATAGTGTGATAAAGACGTTTCATAAATAAGATTAGAATTTGTGAACTTTAGAGTTAAGCATAAAAATTTTTTAATATAGACGCTAAAAAAATTATCTTAAAAAGTTAAACCTTTTACTTTTTAAAAACTAGTTTTTATGAATCCGAATTTTGGTCTTGAGACCGGAATTGAATAGTTGATAATGCCACACCAAATTCTTCCGGAAAAGAAACGTTGTGTAAAAAACATTCTGCGTAAAGTTTAATGATCGCCATATGATGAATTGTATGATCTTGAACATATAAAAATTCTCGTTTAATATTAGTTATAGTTTTTTCTTCTAGACCTTTATATGGATCGACTAAATATGTAAGTTCTATTTTTTCGTTTTCGGTGATAGATTCTAATTTACTTAGTAGTTCGAAAATTTTATCTCTAGCAGCCAGAGGAGAATTTTCATAAAGAGGGTTTCGTTTTCTTTGATCGTAAGATATGTTTAAAGTTTCTATGCCTAGGATTAAATTTTCTAAAATTTCAATACAGTGTCGAACGTGTTTGCCCACACTTAAATCCGAAAGTTGAGAAATATTTTTAGAATATTCTTTTTCTTCAATAGAAGAAAGAAGGTCGGTCAGTTGGTGGAACGTATATTGAATATTTTTGAATTGAACAGATAACATCAAGTAGATCTTCGAAAAACAAAGATTAAAGTTACAGAATACGAAAGAATTTTAAAAAATTAATCGGAGTTTAAATCAGAAAAAACGATCTGAAATGCGAAGTGAACTTAGATATTATGGCGTTACCTTTGATTGCTCTAACGTGGTAATCTTTTGTAAAAAGAAATTTTTATAACTTGAATCCTTTCATTCTAATTTAGATCAACTAAACGGAGTTATACGGATCAATTCTGTTACCATAAGGGGATATAAAAGTAGTACTGAAAATGAGCTGCGGATTTTACGAAAATGTAGAGTCTCATATCAGTTATACTATTTTAAAGTGTATTGCTTTTTTAAAAAAATTCTACGTCCTCAACTCTTGAAACAGACTTATCGTATTATTCTTATGTGCTTTTGTGGCAATATTTCAGAGTTGTATAATAGTAGAATAGAGTTGTTGAAAAGTTTCATAGTGTAGATTAACAAAACTGTTTCGATTTACCGTTTCCATACAACGGAAAACGATGGAGAATTAATTTTTTAACAATTCTACTAAAGCGCCAGTATTTTACATTTAAGCTGTGCTTTGTGATAAAAATTTATGGTACTCAGTTTTATAGAGATTATTAAAATGAATGATAAAACCGTAGTCGTAGATATAGAGTTTAATAGTTATTCATGGAATCTATCTAAAAAATACTTTATCTTTGTTTAAAACACAGATTTCAATTGTTCTAATATATTTTTTGAGATAACTTCTAATCTGCTTCAACTATGTCGAGAATTTGTTCTCCCAGGTCAATTCTATGATCTACACTACGAATGGTAGAACGGATCACGTCTCCAGGACGTAAATACTGAGTTCTTTTTTCTTGCCCTTTGATAAAAAGATTCCATTTTACCTTTTCAGGTAAAATACTTGCAATTTTTTGAATGAGTTTTCCAGGAGCTCGTAGTGCACATCCGGAGGGAGTTCCGGTTAATAATACGTCTCCAGTAGATATATTACAAAATTGTGATAATTCTAAAACGCTTTCTAAAGGTTTAAAAACTAGATTGGAAGCGGAATCTTTTTGTCTGATCTGACTGTTTACAAGAAGAGTTAACTCCAAAGAATCTAAAAGATCGAAATCTCCTGGATCTAAAACTGAAAGATAAGGACCTGTTGGGCAAAAGGTTCGATACGATTTACCTTTGTACCATTGCATTTGAGGGAGTTGAACGTCTCTAGCGGAAATATCGTTTGCCATAAAAAAAGCTGCGATATATTCTCTAATACTTTTGGAATTTAGTTTTAATGTGGAATCGAAAGATTTTCCAAAAACAAAACCGAGTTCAATTTCATAATCTAGAAGTTTTACGTGAGAAGGACGTATGACTTTTCCGATTGGAGGAGAAAGAGATGCGTCCGATTTTGTGAAAAATAAATTATAAGTTTTATCGTCCGGATCGAGACCGGATTCGATCTGATGTTGTCTGTAATTGGCGCCTTGGCAAATAATCTGACAGGGAGAAGTAATAGGAGATAGAACAGAAACTTCTTGTATTGGAATTAATTTTTGTTTTGGATATTTTTTCTTTTTTTTTAGGAACTCTAAAAAATCCTTCGTAGAAAGATCACCACAGTCCAAAGTTAGAATTTTATCCTCTTCGATTTTTCCCCATTGAATTGAATTCTTTTTTTTAAACCGTATATAGTTAGTTGCCATATAAAATACCTAAACGTATAGTGAGAGTTTTATAAAAATGCCATATTTGTGATTAATATAATTTAAAAATATAACAATTGGTAAAGAACATATTTAGTTAAACAACATTTTTTATTTGTTTTATAAAAAACCCTCCCATTGCAAAAATTAAGAAATTTTTAGTTCCAGATATTCTTGACTTTTAAGAATCGATCATTTTATGTTATAGTGCTTTTGCGAACCTGTTTTTCCCGATCTATTACGATCGGTTCGCGCTCAAACGATTTATCTCCGTTAGTCGATTTGATAGTTTTACTTGATATTTGTACAGTATGCCTCGATTGGGTTCGCGATTCTTATGTCTAAAAAGGCCAATAAAGCTTTTTCTAATTCATAAATTTGTACCTTTGCGGCCGCTATTTCTTTCTCTTGTAAAAGAGGAGGTTATCAAAAAACGATTTGTTTAAGAAACGTGAGCTTGGCGTAAAAAACTCATGATTCTGAAAAAATTTGAAATCTGAACTTTACAGATCGATTTTTTCAATGTGGGAACTACCACAAAACTTAGGTTTGTCTGTAAAGTGATGTGGGAACTACTACAAATCACGATTTTACGAAAAAATTTTAAAATTGTAGGAACTCATATTTTTAGAAATTTTTTTTTACACTGAACTCACATTAAAAAGAATTTTATTTTAGATTTTGAGTCTGTCCCAAAACCGAAACAAGAGATGTTTGCTGGTTTTCAGAATGCTTGTTAAGAAACTAAACGCTGAGTTTATAAGATTGTAGTAAGTTTAAGAACAATGAAGACTGTTCGAAGGTCTATAAACTGTTATTATGACATAACCTATGGGAACTCTTGCGTTTTATAATGAACCTTGCTAAACGATTTCTTTTAGATTCTGTAACAAAATTCTTATAAAAGTTCCCTCTTAAAGTAGAATCCTAGATTATTCAATTATAAAATTCTAATTTATATAATGTGAATCAAATTCTGGATATTTATTTATAAAACTTAATTTCTTCGTAACAAATTCTGGAAGAATGATTTGAAAAATGTAAAACTACTCCATTTTATTAAAAATTTCTAAAGAATTATCGTGTAAAATTTTTTGAGGTTTTGGAACAAGCTTTTGATAGATCATTATTAAACTTTACAATAAAATACAACTATCAGGCGTAGTTTGTGGGAACTTATACAAGTCTTGATTTACTGTGAAATTTTTAAAAGTGTAGGTTTGCTCCAAGAAAGGAGTCTGGTTCTGACTAAGAGTTATGTAATAGAATATCTAACATTTTTGATTACAACAGGGTTTAGTGATAAAAATTCATGGTACTTAATTTTATAAAGATCAGTAAAAATAAAAAACCGTTATATAGAAATGTTTTTTCTAATTTCTTTATATGGAAGTTCACATTAATTTAATGTGAATTTGGTATAACGCGAAAGGGATCGATGCGAGGTTAATAAATTGGAATTAAATACGATATGTTGTATTATGTTTCCTGCATGCAATTTATTAACCAGAGCTGAGAGCCCGGTCCGGCCTGCCTGTGGCAAGCCGGATTCGCCCAGATTTTCTTACGTCGAACTTAAGTATTTTGGAGAATGTTTTTCCAATATTCTCCCATTTTATTCGATTCTCCATGGAAGATTTGTTCAAATCACCGATTGAATTTATGGAAGGATTTGAGAAAAATAGAGTTAAATTTGGCTCGGAGAACATCTTAAAATAATAGTCTGCAATCTGATTGTAGTAAGTAAGCATAATTTGAAGTTTTACGAAAGATAGATATATAGGATTCATAAAGTCTTAAGGATCTAATTCCTAAATCGGTTGATAAGATTTTAAGAATTTTGTCTTGGATGGACTTGTAATTCATTAGAGTTGTTGAAAAATTCCATAGTGGCGATTAACAAAACTGCTTCAATTGCCGATTTACATAAAATAGAAACAGATGGAGAATTAATTTTTCAACAATTCTATTTATTTTTTAAATCAGATTTGACTCTTATTCGTTGTATTTTTGTAAATTGGTCATATAAATTTCTAATTGATAATTAGAAAAAGCTTATAAACAAAAATACGGCTTTTTTAAAAACGATTTAGAAGAATTTTATTTTTGATCTTTAGAGAAATAGATTTTGAGACAAATCTATCTTAAGACGTACGGTTCAGGTTCTATCTAGTTTTAGTAAATTATTTTACATTTTTAGTTTTATCATTTCTTTAAAATTTGAGTTTGCTGAAACTTATCATTTCTAAAAGAAATATCTCTTAGAAATTGGGATTTAATAAATTAAGGGAAACCGCTTGACTCTAAAGAGGACTCACAGACATTGGAAAGACCACGCGAGTATGGTGAAATTGGTAGACACGCCAGATTTAGGTTCTGGTGCAGAAATGTGTGGGGGTTCGAGTCCCTCTACTCGCAAATTTATTTTTCTTACTAATCGTAGCCATATAATAAATTACCAATCCAATAGTTTACACTTTAATAATGTAAATCCTCCGGCCGCCATGATGGTGTCGGGGCCGTGCTCTAACTCAATATTTCTTTCTGTCGAATGATTTATAGAGAATCAGGCACGTATTTCAATTGATCATTTTACGAACTAAAGCAGAACGACTCTCTATAGATCGCCGTTCTGAATCGAAATACAACGCTTTGGTCAATAAATTACATGCAGGAAACGTTATATATCATATTATTTTTAGTTTCAATTGATTATAGAAACGAGACGCTGAAAGGGTATTATATGACATTATTCATTGTGGGAATACTTTTTATAGTTTTTGGTCCAGTATTGTTTTAAAAATCCGAGTTCACCGTCTTTGTACCTTTCGAACGTGTTTGAGGGTAAGAATTGTATGAGTTTTTTCGAATTCGATTTTTGAGATGAAGATTCGTATATATGAACTCCGTTTTCAATCACGCAACCTTCGCCTTCTATTCTAGTGATTTGGGTCGCGGTATTATTTTTTATGATAAACAAATCGCTGATCCAATCCTTACCGAGACAACCTAACGAGCTAAAAGAATAAAAATATTTGGTCCCTTCAATATGAATCGAATTCGGGAAATTGAAAAAATTTGTTATTTCTCTAAATTTACCGGCGGATGGAACGAATAGGTAAAGAATCTCACTACCGATACCCATCTGACTATCTTCTAAAAAAATATCCTTATAACCATCTCGGTTAAAATCTTCAAATCTAAAAGATCGAACGAATTCCGTTTCTTCTGGCGGCAAATTCAGGATTTTAGCTCCTTTAGAATTCACTACGGAAAATCCGGAAGCGTCTAAACGTCCGATAAAACTTTTTCCTTGGATTTTTATCGTTTCAAACTGTTCGGCGTTAATTACTTTAGAAAAAATTAAAATAGCCGCTATCAAAATCGAATGAACAATATGTCGAAAATGATTCAACCTAGTTTTTAAAATAAGATTTTTCATTCTAATCTTTGCGGAAGCTGAAAGTATTTTTACTATCACTGTTTAGAAAGAATTTTGACGGTTCTAACTAGGTCGTCACGGTGTTGTTTTAAATCTTTTTTAAGTAACGCTGGAATTTCCTTTTGTTCCTTCAAAAACTGATTAGTTTTATCAACAAGAGATTGGTTCGGTTCTAAACCTGGAAATAAAATATTTCCAAACGCAGAAGAAAAGTGAGAATCCCTGTCCTTGTAAATTCCAATCACAGACTGGAAATAAAGATCCTCGTAAATTTTTAGAATTTCTTCCTGATGATCCCAATAAAAACCTCTCATACCATAACGAAGCATATCCGTAGAATATTTTGTATTTGGGTCAGTAAATTCTTTCCAAGCCGCAGCTTTGGACTTTGGATCCGGGAATGCGACTTTAGCAGTATATGCTTTTTTAGCTCCTAAATCGGATGTGTCTAATTTTTCCTCATTGGCAATGAGAACTAACGCGTTTTTTTCGCCAAACGCGGAAAGTCTAGTTAATATACTCCATCTTCTTTCCTGATCGATTTTGATTCCGGGAATTATAATTTTTCCGTCTAAAAGATCTTTTAGATAAGAAAGTTGATCAGCGGTTCTGGAAGTCCCTTCCAGCATTCTATACCATACGATTTTTTCTTCTTCTTGGATAGAAGGATCAGAAAGAAATTTTTTAGAAAGATCGTTTAACTTTTTAGACCATTCTTCTCTATTTTCTTTTTTAAGATAGCTGGTTACAATCGAAGAAGCCTTTGTAAGAATGTGGCTGTTTCGAACGGAAAGATCCTCTTCATAAATTCCTTGAAGAAATACCAGGTCTAAAAAATCCTTAGGCGAAATTTCAGCGTCGCGCGTCATCTGCCACAGAGAACCCCAGAGGATTCTTTTTGCAAAACGATCTTTTAGTTTGTTGAAAGACGTTTTTAAGAGAGGAATTCCGTCCTTTGGAAGATACGTTTTTGCATACGCGTGGTCATTCGTGTTGAGAACAACGATCTCAGATAGGAAGGAATTTTTTGGATCGGAGGTCGTTTGCAAAATAGGCGAATTTTTAGTCTTTGCATTTTGGGGAACGGAAGAATCTGTTTTTACAATTGGATTGTAGGGAAGTATGGTTTCTTCTCCTTGAACGACTACCTTGTCTTTCCATACCGCTTTGAAGGAGCTAAAAATGTGTCCGTCGTATAGGTGTTCGTATTTTTTTTCGATCTTATCTTCTTTCAGAGCAAAAACGGTAACTTCCAGAGCGTGAGTTCTAAGGAGTCCGTTTGTGTCGGAAGGAAGTTGTCGAATGAAAAGACGATTTTCTTTCCATACCGGAAGAAGAGTATTTACTCCCGTAGTATCCAGCCACTCCTTACTCCAATTTCTAATATCAATGCCGGACGTTTCCGACATCGTGTCTAAAAAATCGTTTTGAATCGTATTAGAATTTTTGAATTTTTGAAAGTATTTTCGCATCGCATTTCTAAACGAATCTTCTCCGATATAATACATTAATTGGCGGAGTACCGAAGCTCCTTTAGAATACGAAATCCCATCAAAGTTGCTTATAGCGTCTAACGTGTTTTCGGCGCTTCCAGCTATAGGATGGGTTGTAGAAAGTTGATCCTCTCTGTAAGCCCATTCTTCGCGAACATAAAAATGTTCTAAGGCGTCCGGAAATAATTTTCCATGGGACATTGCATAATAGGAAAGATAATCCGCAAAACTTTCGTTCAACCAGAGATCGTTCCACCATTTCATGGTGACTAAGTTGCCAAACCACATGTGCACCATTTCGTGATAGATCGTGTTGGCCCTGCCTAAATATTCGGAATAAATTCTAGGACTTCTAAAAATGTAATGTTCGGAGAACGTAACTGCGCCCACGTTTTCCATCGCTCCCATGTTGAATTCTGGAACGAAAATCTGATCGTATTTTCCGTAAGGATAGGGAAGATCAAAATACGATTCTAAAAACCCAAAAGATTCTTTTGTGATCGCAAAAATATTTTCGGCATCCATATATTTAGAAAGAGATTTTCTACATAGTATCCTAAGTGGAATATTTTTATAACGATCTTCCCAGACTTCATAAGGACCGGAGATCAAAGCGAACAAATACGTAGAAAACAACGCCGTTTTTTGAAAACGAATTTCTATTCTTTCTTTTTGAATTTTTTCTTTAATAGGCAGAGTGTTGTGAACGTATTTCCAATCTTTAGGACCGATCAGAGAAAGTTCGTAAGTTGCTTTTAAATCGGGTTGATCAAAACAAGGAAACATTCTATGTGCTTCAAACGGTTCAAAGTCTGTGTGAAGATATTCAGAACCGTCGGAAGGGTCTTGGAATTGATGAAACCCTGAACCACTATGATTGTAATCATTTGTATAAAGAATTTTAATTTCATTCATTCCGACATTTAAAAAATTAACCGGCAGATCTAAGAAAGAATCCGTTTTTGTATAATCGGAGAAATCTTTTCCGTTTAACAAAAACACTTCGATCTTTTTGGTAACAAAATCTATTTTGAGTTTTCCTTTTCCCTTTCCGGTATAAAAAAACGAAATTTTAGTTTCTCCCTGATACGTGGAAGAACCCGTTTTGAGATCTAAATGGATTTCATAACCGATCTGTTTGACCTGTTCGGCTCTTTCTATGGCTTCCGTTTGAGTAAGTATGTTAGGTGCGTCCATTGATTCCTTCTTTTATATTCGAAAATAAAAATATTCAAATATATGGTTTAGTTTAAGTACTACAATTTTATGTAGAAATTTTATTTTTAGAGTTTCTATTTTAGGTTTTGTAGAAGTACTCCGCGACAAAAATAATTCCTCAAAGAATATCCTTTAGCTGCATCTTTCTAAGGCGAGGGGTAATCGCTCCTACAAGCCCTACAGTTAAAAGAGTTAAAATTCCTCCCGCTACGATGGAACGCCTAATTCCGAGCCATTCTGCGGTAACGCCGGATTCGAATTCTCCGATTTCGTTTGAAGAGCCTATAAAAATATGATTCACCGCAGAGACTCTACCTCTCATATGATCTGGAGTATGCATCTGGACAATGGTATGACGAATGACTACACTGACCATATCAAAGGCGCCTGCAGCCGCAAGACATAGAAATGAAATTCTATAATCTTCGGAAAACCCGAAAAGAATGATACAGATTCCAAAACCAAATACACAAGAAAGAAGAATCCAACCCGAATGTTTTTTAGGAGGTTTGGCCGCAATAAAGAAGGCACATAAAACTGCTCCGACTCCTTGAGCGGAACGAAGAATGCCAAAAATTTCAGGACTCTGACCTAAGATCTTTTCCGTGAAAGAAGGAAGTAGGGCCACTGCACCTCCAAAAAGAACCGCAAATAAATCCAAAGAGATCGCTCCCAATATGATTTGATGAGTGGAAACAAATTTCCAACCTCCACTTAGACTTTCCCAGATAGATTCACTCGATTCTGGCTTGGAAGGAACCGGTTTTCCTTTTACGAATAACACCATGATCAAACCTAAACTCATCAGAATCAGATCCACAGAATACGCGAAGTAAAGTCCCAATACAATCAATACACCTCCCGCAAGTGGGCCAAGAACCAAAGAAGTCTGCCAAGCGATTCCACTCCAAGTGGCGGCGTTGGGAAAGGTTTCTTTATCTACTAATTGGGTTTGAAACGCTGCAGTGGCTGGATTTAAAAAACCTCTTGCAATTCCGGAAAGAAAAATCACGGCATAAATCGGATAAACTCCAAAGTCTCTCAAAATCCAATTTATATTAGGGATTACTAATGTAAGCAGTAATAGGGAACAGATCGACAAAAGACAAAGGGCCGAAACCACTATTTTTTTTCTAGGAAAAGAATCGATTACAAGACCCGAAAACAAAGCCATAGAGATGGAAGGAATCGCTTCCGCAAGACCGATAAAACCTACGTGAAGATTACTTCCTGTGAGATGATACATTTGCCAACCGACCACTGTGGTTTGAATACTGATGGAAAGAGTTACCGTAAACTTACCAAAAAGAAAAGAACGAAAATCGGAGATTCTCAACGCTTGGAATGGGTCGTGTTTGATTTGAGTTTGAGTCATATTAATACCGGATTGGGTTTTTGATAAAATACATTCCGAAAGCGGCAACCACCATACCGTGATGAAGAATATGATCTGCTATCAGTTTAGGAATATTTTCAATGGGAGTTTCAAAAATTTCAATTTGTTCGCTATCGTCTAGGTTTTGTTTGTGTAGTCTATGTGCGTTTTTAGCGATGAAGGTATGACACCAATTGTCTAAGATGGCAGGGTTTCCGGTGACCTTACCAAGATATTCCCAGTCTTGAGAAACGTAGCCGGTTTCTTCCACAAGTTCTGCTTGAGCGGATTCTAATAGAGAATTTTTTTCTGCGATCCCGCCTGGAATTTCTAAACTGAAACGGTGGATTCCATGTCTATATTGATCGACTAGAACGATTTTATTATCTGGAGTAAGTGCGATTATATTTACCCAGTCTAAGGATTCTAAATGAAAGAAGTCTTTGGAAATTTTTTTATCAGGAGAAGTTATATTCCAGGAAACTAATTTAAAAATCGGAGTGTCTACTAAGTCTTTTCGATTGATTTTTGACCATAGATTAGAATGAGGATCGTATTCTTCCGGTAGAAACTGTTTCATAAAATTTTCCTTTTCGAAACTAGATAGTTTAGGTTTCGATTACAATTTAAAGAAGTAAGTTCGACTTAAAAACATTCAATTTTTCTAATAAAAAAGATTTTATGGATTATTTTCCAAAATAGATTTAAAAGATCGGAATGATTTGAGCTTCTGATTCCAAATAAGAATTTCCCTGTCCATACTGTCAAGTTAAGAGATGGAAAGTAGATTCAATCAAAAACGTTTATATAAAAATCAAAGTAGTTTGTGTGTTTTTTATACGAAAAAAAGAACGGAATCGATTTCTGTCGAATTTTAATTTGATAGAAATCGTTTCAAAAAAGGATACAAATTGGAAAATTTTTAAGATAATCTTTTACAATCCAAAAAGTAAATAAATATAACAACGATCAGACGTTAGAGAAATTTTCAATAAAACTCGATTTAAGAAATAGAAAACAAAGAGTTGGGCAAGGGTGTACATGATTGACAGAATCCTTCTTTCCCGAACTATGTCACATGTTTTATGAAACTTAGTCCTGAACAGGAAAAAGCAGTTCGTCACGTAGACGGTCCTATTCTAATTTTTGCAGGCGCGGGCTCTGGAAAAACCAGGGTAATCTCTAACCGGATTGCGCATTTGATCGAAAACGCGGGAGTTCCCGCAGGAAAAATTGTAGCACTATCTTTTACCAATAAAAGCGCGAGGGAAATGGAAGAGCGGGTTCGAAAGATGATTCCAAGGCAAAAGCTCAAGGGGATCGTACTTTCCACGTTTCATTCTTTAGGACTGAACATACTCAAAAAACACATAGGACTTTTGGGATACAAACATCCGTTCCTATTGATGAATCAGAATGATCAGGAAGGATTTTTAACAACATTACTGATTGCTAATAAAGTAGAATTAAAAAAAGCGAAAGTATCGGAGATACTCGGAAAAATATCCAGGATTAAAAACTCGGGACTCGCATACAGGGAATATCTGGATTCCTCTCTTGTAGAATCTGATCAGGTGGCCAACTTAGTTTATGATAGTTATCAGAAATCTCTAAAAGAACAAAATTCCCTCGACTTTGATGACCTTATACTTTTGCCGGGAATATTACTACGAGAGTTTTCGGAGGTTAGAGAAGAATATCATAAAAAGTATCAATACTTTATGGTGGATGAGTTTCAAGATACCAATCAAACTCAATACATATTTTTAAGAGCTCTCATGGGAGAAAATCGGAATTTATGCGTAGTAGGAGACGACGATCAATCTATCTATGCGTTTCGAGGATCAGATCTAAGTCTGATCTTAAATTTTGAAAAAGATTTTCCGGAAGCAAACGTAGTTCGTCTTTTAGAAAATTATAGATCCACTTCTGTGATTATACAAGGAGCCAATTCGCTTATCAAAAATAACCTTTCTAGAAGATCAAAAGAACTTTTCTCTTCCATACCCGGCGGAAGAAAAATCCGTTATTTGGAAAGGATGGATGAAAAGGATGAAGCTGCTTATGTAGTGGATTGTATTCGAGAAGAGATGATTAAAGACGCAAGGGTAGGAAGTCAAATTTCTATATTATTCAGAACTAATTTTCAAACCAGACCCTTCGAAGAAGAACTTAGAAGCAGATCTATAGCGTATAAACTCGTGGGAGGATACAATTTTTTTGATCGAAAAGAAGTTCGGGATATGATTTCTTATATCCGATTGATTGCCAATACAAGAGACGATGCTTCTTTACTTCGAATTTTAAATTATCCAAAACGAGGGATCGGACCTGGAAGTATTTCACTCATTCACGAGAAGGCTTCTCAAATGGGAGAATCTTTATACGAAATTCTTTTTAGAGTTTGTGAGTCTCCAGATTTTATTCCTAACTTACAAAAAAAGATTCAGTCAGAAATTTACAATTTTGTAAACTTGATCGAAAGGACTAAGAAAAAATTTTCCACGGCGCCTAAGATGTATTATGCGTTCCGGGAATTTATCCAAGAAGTGGGAATCGAAAAGGAGATTCTACTCGAAGAAAAAGACGAGAAAGTAGCAAAGGCACGTACTTTCAATTTATCTGAACTAGTAAACATGATGTCTTACTTTGAGGAAAATCACGATTCACCTGAAAAACCAACGTTGTTTGATTTTATCAATCGACTGAATTTACTCATGGAAGACGAAAATCCGTCCGATGAGGATAAGGAAGACAATCGTGTACAGTTGTTAACAATCCATCAATCCAAGGGATTAGAATTTGAATCGGTTTATGTTCCTGGAATGGAGGAAGGAATTCTTCCTAACTCTAGAGTATTAACTGAAGAGTCTTCCGTGGATGAAGAAAGACGTCTACTATACGTTGCGATGACCCGCGCGAGAAAGCATTTATGCTTGACAGGTGCCGCAAATAGACGAAAGTTTGGGGAGCAAACAGCTACCCAAGCCTCCCGATTTCTAACTGAAATCGATCCGGAGACTATGGACTGGGTTTCCAATGATGAGGTTCGACAGCAAGAGACAGAAGATTTTTTTGCCGAACTGGAAAAATTGAAAACAGGATCGTAAGTATGACATTCAATACAACAATCATTACTGTAATAACCTTGTTTCTATTTATATCTGGTTGTACTAGCAGTCAGAAAACAGTGGATTCCGGACTTTCTCAGGAATTAGTGATCCGTTCTAAAATTCAATCGATTGATTCTCAACTTTCCTCTTCGCAATTAGATGAAAAAAAACGTTCTTCTTTGTTGATGGAAAAGGCAAAGTTATTGATTCAAATTGAATCTTATAAAGAAGCAACGGTTGTCTTAAAAGAGATTCAAAATTCTAAAGAAGGCAAAAGTCTAGAACATCTAGATCATTATTTGGGAACGGCTTATTTAGGAATCAATGATACTGAAAACGCGATCGTTCATTTTAGAAAGTCCGAGTCCGTAGATAAAAACTATGAATCTACAAATCGTAAAAAGATGTATGCGAAAGCACTCTATCAAGAAGAAAAATACGGCTTGGCTCTGGGCATTTTAGGTCGTGCTTCTAGAGAAAAAGATTTTGAAAAAGATATTCTATTTTATGAAACCGTCGCAAATAGTTTTATGCGAATTAAGGAATTCAAAAGATGTCAGATGGTTCTGGAAGAAGGGCTTCAGAAATTTCCGGAAAGTCCGGTTCTGAAAGAAATCCAAGAGCAACTTTCTCAGGTTCTTCCAAGATAATTCAGCACAATTCTAAATTGGCCCGGGTTCGGAAAAAATTCGTTCCCGGTGATCTCATCCGTTATCTCGGGTCTTTTTTATTTTTTTTAAAAGAAAACCGAAAAACTAAAATCACACTCATCTTTTTTATTCTCACGATTTCTATCTATACGATCTTAGTTGAGTCCGTTGGATATTACGTACGGAATTATCTTCTGGATCTGAGAGGAGTTAAGGAGCTTTCCAGAAACTTTATCAACAAAGAACTAGGAAGGGCGGTGACCTTAGGTGTTGTGGAATATGATTTTCCCAATGCTGTCGTATTTGAAGATTTTAGAATCTCTTCTGAAGAAGACTTTGCGCTTAATCATATTTTATTTCGAACCAATAAAATTCGATTTCGACTTGGAGGTTTGTGGAAAGGGCAACCTTTTGTTCGAGGAATTGTAGTAAAGGATTCTTCGATCAATATAGATTTGCAGGACCAGATTTCGGGAGAACTTATAGGTTATATCCAAAAAATTAATATCCCAGAAATTCGTTTAATGAATACTACGATTACAATTTCTCGCGGTGGGGAAGAGATTCTAAATGCGTTAAAAGGGATCGATATAGTAATCACCAAACGGCCAGAAGGTGTCACTGTCTCCATTAGTGATTCCTTATTTCCGTTTCCATATTCCAGATATATTCAAGGAACGTTCGAAACCAAGTTTCATTCGGATGAGTTCAAAAGTAATTTTCGTTTTCAGAATGTAAAAGCCGAGAAGGTTCGGGGAGTTTATTCGTTGTTCGGAAAGATCGCTCCCAGTTCCGGAAAAATTTCAGGCGAATATGAGATTCTTTTAAACGGAAAGAAAGTTTCCGTAATAGGTAAAAACCGATTCACCAATGTGTCGGGTAAAATTTTACAAGAACTTCCTTTGGGTTTAAAAATACCAGATTTAAAAGACGCTGATCTGATTCATGAAATGGATTTAAAGTTAGACGAAATCGGTGAAAAACAAGTTCATACCTTTACAAAAGAAGAAAATATATTTCGTATAACGTATAAGGTGAATCCTAAAAAACTTTCCACTTGGGAGGTTTTTGCGGATTGGAAAAATATTAGAGAATTGAAATCTATTTTTCAATTTCCGGGAGATCTGGAAATTTTAGAAGGTGGGCTTGAGCTAAAAGGTAAATGGGAAGAAACCGGTAATTACGGGGATTGGATTAAAAGTGAAGTTTCTTTGAGACTTTCTGGCTTTTATTGGAAAGATCCTTTTTTAGATTTCCGTTTGGATGAAGCAAAGGCCAATATTCTAACTGGAAATACATTGGAGTTTGACGCAAAAGGAAATCTGTTTCAAGAACCGATTCGAACTAGAATTATTGGCAAAACCGGTTGGAAAAAATCCATTCGAGGTAATGGCACTTTTTATTATCCACTCTACAACGATTGGAAATGGGAACTTGATCTGGATCGGATTTCTGTGAGAAATTTTCTTCCCGTTTATCATTTATGGAAAAATTGGATTCGTACTGACATTAAAACTCGCCAGGAAAAATTAATTCCGGAAGTCCGCTGGACCAGGACACCGTTTTACAAATATCTAATGGAGTATACTACGTTTACAGTTCAATGGAAATCGAAATCATTCCGTTTTGGTGAAAAGGATTTAGGGAATCTTACTTTAAACGGTAAGGTGGTTCCATTTTTTTCCAGATTGGATTTAAAAGGTTTTAGAGAAGGAAATCAATTTTTAGAGGCGTTTGCAAATTTCACCTTTGGTCAGGACAATCCATATATGGATTTCAGGATTAAAATTGCGGAAATGCCCTGGGAAGAATCCGTAAACGGTTTCTGCGGATCTTGGGTCATTCCGGAAACTGTTACTTCAGATACTACGATTCGTCTTTTTGGGGACGATTTTTTAGCACTTCATAATTCTTTAAATGTTTCGCATAACGTAATATTTAATCGATCCCGTTTTCAAGATAAAAGATCTCTTCCTTTAAATCTTAGAGAGCCTTTTGATTTCGGATACGAACATAATTTGTTACCTACATTATCATATTATAGAAATATCTTTTGGAAAAACGAAACGGCGGATTTAAAAGGTTATGGAGCCGTGGAAGGCAACCGAGTAAGAATCAGCGCCAACGGAATGTTAAACGATGTTTTTATCAGTAGAAAGTTTAAGGAGGAATCCGGAGAATGCAAACTGGAATCGGTCGGAGACAGATAATTCTAATTACGTTCGGAGCTTTCTTAACAACTTTACTTGTTTTCGGGATTTATCTTGTTATATTCAGAAGTCCTAATGTTTTAATTATAAAAAATTCGAAAACAAAAATTGATCTGACTGGAACTTGGAGAGTTTCTACTATCGTTCCTATGAAACAAATTCGATTTATTAACGATAAAGAAGCTATTCTTTTGGAAGAAAGTTCAGAAATTAAGTTGTATCTTATGGAAGACGGGGAAGGGTTACAATTAAGAAGAAAAGGGGAAGAAACTCCTATTGGTTACTTTTTGTTTCGAGAGTTGAAAAAAGATTCGTGGCAAGGTCTTTGGGGAGACAATCTTGTCGTTTTAAAAAGGATTTCTGCAAATAACTAACATTTGTTAGCTGGTATTCAAAAAACTTTTATAAAAACTCGTCCTATTTCGCGATCATAGAGAGCAAAGTTGTATTCGGAAGCGTTTTGCTTTAGTTCTCTCGCATCGATCCCTTTCGCGTTATCCCGAATATGGAACGTTTACAAATCTTTAGCATTATAGTTTCTGTATGAGTTCCCACATTTCTAGGCTTTGAATATTTTACAGAACTATTACTTGGAATTATATAATAGAATAGTTGAAAAATTAATTCTCCATCTGTTTCTATTTCATGGAAACGGTCGATTAAAGCAATTTTGTTAATTGAACTATGGAATTTTTCAACAACTCTAATAAAGATAAGCACTTGTATTTTGATTTAAAACAGGGTTTTGTAATAGAAATTTACGGTATTTTCAATTTTATAAGAAATTTAGTAATCGTGAGTTTTAGAGATTTTTAAATAAAATTCCGTATCAAATTACGGTTTGTCTTTTTAGAATTGTTGAATTTTTTACTTTTGATGTGTTAGCTTTGTGAAATTTTATTATGAAAAGGAAAAGGTTAAAACATACAACGTTTACCGTCTGTCGGATGTTTTGCGGTTGGAGATTGATCAACTCTTCTACCGAGCTGAATCGACTGGGAAGTGGTGTTTTAAAATATGATTTTTTAACACAGCAATCTTTTTTTAACGATGATCTTATTCAACCCCCAAATATTTTAGAAGAAATTGAAATATTCTTTTCGGAAGAATTAGATCGTATGTCTCTTACAAGAGTTGCGTTTATCTTGCATTTTTAAACGTGGAAATCATTCAAAACCTTGTTGAATCTAAAAATAGCAAAAAATTTGATAAGCACGCACATAAATCAGAATCTAATTATATATCCTATCAATATCGATTTGATTGTGAATGTAGAATTTTAACGGATGAATTTGAGTATATTGAAAAATATCAATGTTTTACTGGATTGCCAGATAGCTTTTGTTGATTAAGCTATTTATAATATTTTTATATTTTCTGAATTTTATTGTGAAATTATGATTTGTAATAGTTTCAACATTTTCAAAGTTTTACTGTAAAGTTTGATTTTTACGTGATTCTGAAATCAGTCTATTATGGATTCTAATTCATTTTTCCATCGAGTTAGTTTTTCCAAGGATGGTTGGGCATACTTACTAATCCATCGATCATAAATTTCCTGAATGGGGACATGGTCTAAATAATTCCATCGAATCCGTCCTACTTTTTTTACGATTAATAGTCCAGCGTGTTCCAAAACTTTCAAATGTTGCATCACAGTGCATCGATCTAAGGATTTAAAATGGGAACAGATTTCTCCAGTCGTTTTTGGTTTTATACTAAGAAGATCCAAAATTTCCCTTCTTTTAGGATCCGAAAGCGCCTTAAAAACAGAATCTTGCTTGTCTAGTTTTAACATGTTGTTATAATATAACATATTAAAAATCTAATTTTTCAAGAGGAAATTATATGAATTTGAAATTTACGGTACAAACTAAAATTCAAAAATCTTTGGAAGTTGTTTTTCAAGCTGTGTATGACCCAAAACAATTAAGCGGTTATTTTACTACCGGAGGTGCCAGCGGACCTTTAAAACCTGGAACCGAAGTGATTTGGAAATTTGAGGATTTTCCTTCGGAAGAAGGAGTTCGTGTATTTGTCAAAGAAGTGGAAATGAATTCTAAAATTGTATTAGAATGGGATGCTCACGAAGGGGGATATGAAAGTCAAAATGAATTATTAACTACCGGTGGATACAAGACTCGTACAGAAATGATCTTTGAATCCTTAGATTCAAACAATACACTTGTAAAAATTACGGAGTCAGGATGGAGAGAATCCCAGGCTGCATTAGACGGTTCTTATATGAATTGTCAAGGTTGGATGAATATGAGCTGTTGTTTGAAAGCGTATTTAGAATATGGGATTAATTTGAGAAAAGGATTTTTTTAAGAAATTATATGAATTTCCATTTTCTATAAATTAAGGTTTATTTGGCCTCCACTCTTGTTGTTTGCCAGAAATAATTGCTGTCGGGTGAATTGATAGAATTCAATCTATCTACTTCGCTTTTAGCGGTTTCTAAATCCCAGACGATTTTTTTTACAGTGATACAATTTGCTAGATTGTGGTCTGACTTGTCTTTATAGAAATCAACGCGAACAATTGCGAAGGCTTGTTGGTATTGTCTTTTCATAAAATTAAATTTTTAATTTTTTTAATTCAGGTCAAATCTTTATTTGATGCAGACGTCGATAATTCTTTTTCAGTTTTTCTAAATCAATTTTATATATCGACTTAGCTTGCTAACTAACGTGGGTTCGACGTAAGGAGCCCATGATTTTTTAAAAAAAATTAAAATCTAAACTTTACAGATCGATTCCTTAAATGTGAGAACTACTACAAACCACTATTTTACAAACAAATTCTAAAATTGTAAGACTACTACTTTTAGAAAATTTTTGCTCAACCGAACTCACGTTAAAATGAGATTTAAGTTTTGATGATGGTCGCAAAACTACAAAAATCTGATTGGACCATATTCTTTTTGTATTTCCTAATAGTCCCACAATTTTCAAAGTTTAACTGATAAATCCACTACTTGCTTTGCGAGAGTTCTCCATCTATTTTTTTACAAAAAAATTGGTCTATGAATAAAACGGATTTTAACCGCCAAATTCACGTTAACTAATGTAAGTTTGTAAACAATACGAAAATAATTGATGTAAAGTTAATAGATTGAAATTAAGTATGAGACTATTAGAATATACTAGAATTATAAATTTATATTTGCTGTTCTGGATTTCCGAGTTCTTGTCCCGTTTTTTTTGCAATTCCTTTAATTAATTTTGTAATTTCTCTGGAAGCGTATCTGGATGAATTTTCGCTACCTAAGGCTTCTTTTACTTTGCGAACGTCTTCGATTATTTTATTTCTATACTTTTTGTTTTCTAAAAGTGCCAGGGTTTCCTCAACGATGTTATTCGGAGAACATTCTGCCTGAATCAGTTCTCTACAAATTTCTTGACCGGAAAGAATATTTACAAGACCTATATTAGGAGTTTGGATAAAAAGAGAACCGATTACGTAAGTGAACATGCTAACTTTATAAAGTATGATCATTGGTTTTTCGAAATAAGCAACTTCTAATGTAGCAGTTCCAGAAGCGACTAAAACTAAGTCTGAAATTTCGATTGCACGAAGAGAACGGTCAAATAGATATTCAATTGTTAAGTTTGGAAATTTAGACTTAGCGAGTTCTATTTTTTCTAAAATAAAAACTTCTTCTTTTTGGTTGATATTCGGTAAAAGGAAACGAATTTTCTTATTATTGTTTTCATAATGATCTGCGAGTTGGCCCGCGGATTGTAAAAGATCATTTAAGATTCTTCTAATTTCTCCACTTCTGGAACCGGGCATCAAAGTGATTGTAAAATGAAATTGAGTTTTGTCTTCTGGCTCTGGAATGACTGCTTCTTTACGGATTTTTTCTCTCAAACGAACTGCAAGGGGATGACCTACAAATTCGCAAGGAACACCGTAACGATCGTAGATTTGTTTTTCAAAAGGAAACAAAACCAACATCAAATCAATGTTATCTCGGATCGTATAAATTCGATCGAACTTCCAAGCCCAGAGTTGTGGAGAAACATAAAAGATAACTGTGATTCCTAGTTTTTTCAACTCTTTGGCAAGACGAAGATTAAAACCTGGATAGTCGATTAAGATGGCGTGAGAACAATTTTTTTCGACGGCGAGGTTGATCAATCTTCCGATCAAGGATTTTAAAAATCTATATTTAAAAAGGATGGCGGAAAAACCGATGATCGAAAGTTCTTCCATAGACTCGATCGAGGTAAAACCTTCTTCGATCATTCTTTCTCCGCCTACTCCAAAAGTTTCCAAATCGGAAAAGTTCTTTTTGAGTTCTCGAATGAGTTCACCACCCAAAAGATCTCCGGAATGCTCTCCGGCCAACATTAGAATTTTTAGATCTTCTTTTTTGGTCGTAACTACAGCCCGAGACGGTTGGTTACCGGATTTTTTGGATTGTAGAGTTGATTTTTTTAAGGTTGCCACTTCCGATACTCAAAATATTGATTTTAAATTTTTCTGCAAGGTTAATAAATTCTTTTGGATGAACAATGATCGTTTCACCCGTTCGAAGTGCTAAGGTTCCGCAGTTGTTTTCGTACATCGTTTTTAAAGTGTTTTCACCAACTGTAGGAAGATCGAAACGATGATCTTGATTGGGTTTGGAACTTTTACAAACGGTCGCCTTTCCTTTTTTAGCAAAAGAACCACCTCTACAAATTGCAAGATCTGTACCTTCTACCGCTTCGACGGCAAGAACTGATTTATCTAAAACGACTACTGTCTGACCTATATCTAAACCAGCCATCTTTTCGGCGTAATCCATTCCAAAGGCGATGTCTTCCAATTCTTTTTGGGTCAAAGGTTTTTTAGTAAACCTACCTTCTGGGAGAAATAGAGATTGAAGAAAAGTCTTTTGAGAAATAATCGTGATTTTTTCTTTAGCAAACTCGTCGGCAACGGTTTTAAAAATAGAATAATCGTGTTTGTTAATCATTCTAGCTAGAAGTGCTATTGCTTTAAGGTCAAATTTCAAATTTTTGAATATAATCTCTTTTTTAACTTTGCCTAGAAGAAGTAATCGATCCACGTTGTGCCGTTTGCATAACTTCAAAAGGGTTCCAATTTTTACGATATGAATTGGAATATTTCGATCTTCGTACATTCCAACGTGAAAATCAGATTCGATGATGGAAAAGAAAATAGGGTCTTCACCGGCCAAGAGAGCTTCTTTCATACCGATATGAGGGAGTTCTCCCGCGCCGGCAAGAATACCTAGTTTTCCCAAATTAAAAACCCGTCAATCCGAGGAGGAAGTAGCGGGAGAAGTTGTGGAAGAAGATTCTCCAGAGCTACTCTTTTTATAATCGGTCACATAAAAACCGGTTCCTTTAAAAATAATTCCCGAACCGTTGGAAATCATCCTTTCCACTTCCCCTTTTTTACCACAGAGGTGACAATCTTTAATTGGATCGTCCTTCATGGAATGGAATTGTTCAAAAATTTGACCGCAGGCTTTGCATTTATAGTCGTATGTCGGCATGGATTATCCTTTATTAGAATATTCTAAAATACTATTACTCATGGAATAAATTTAAATTGAAAAACGCTCAAACTAGAATCTCCACTTTCCCTCGACATAGGAAGGCAAAGTCTCCATCGTATTCCGGAAGTAGGGTCTATTGTATTCAAGGAATCGATACCGGAAAGGGCCATTTTTTCGGAAACGATTAAACCGGCTTGGAAACCGGAAGAGCCGTTTTGAATATTTAGGCGAAATCTTCTTTTGGAAAAATTGTCTCCGGTAATATATCGGTTTCGGTTGATAGAAATACTTTCTTTGTCCATTTCTATTTCGAAAGTTTTACGTAAATCTCCAGGAGAACCAGCTAACAATGTAAAGACGGGAATCGTTTCGTTTCCTTCTAAAAAAGAAACGTAAAATTCCAAATCTCGGAAAGGTTCGTCTACGGACCGGCAAATTAGATCATATTTACTTTTGGAAGAATGTAGAACCATTCCGGAGTCTCCATCTAACGCGATTTTTTCGGTGGGGTGATACTCGCCCTGAAATCCGTTTGGAGGGGAGGCTTCTTTCCAAGATTCAAAATCCCAAACCGGAGAGCGGTCTAAAGCACGAAAATATTCTTCCATTGTTTGAGAGATAGAAAGATCCGAAGGAATGTTTTTTAAAAAACCGGAAAAGATCCAACCCACATTTCCGTTTCTCAGATCTACAATTTGGTTCCAACTTCCTCTTTTACCGGCTATGGTTTCGGTTCGTGAGTCTCTATCGAGTATAAAAACGATTTCTCCACCTTTGAACTGAAACGAAATCGGGTTTTCGGTTCCGGGGCCGGTTCTAACGTTTAGATTTTTCCCTTCGATTACCGCCTTGCTACCGTTAAACGGAGAGTCTTCTTTTCCAGAAAAGTATTCTAGTA
This sequence comes from Leptospira interrogans, assembly GCF_900156205.1. Classification (GTDB taxonomy): domain Bacteria; phylum Spirochaetota; class Leptospiria; order Leptospirales; family Leptospiraceae; genus Leptospira; species Leptospira interrogans. The sequence goes on along the minus strand of NZ_FTNA01000005.1, from coordinate 143,499 downwards.
ATTTAGAAAGTTTAGATCTGCCATTTTCATCCAATTCTTTTGCAGAACCAACGGAAAGAGATTTGAGCAAGGCCTGATTGTATTCGTTGTAAAGTGGAAGTGGGTTAGATGAAATTAGTTTCACTAAATATCTGGAAAGAACGTCTACAGTTTCGTATTCCGCACCTAGAAATAGTTTTTTACAAAGTGCTCTCGTTTTGAGAAACGAACCTTCGGGTAAAAAAGAAAAAAATCTGTCTTCGAAAGTAAAGATCGTTCTTCCTCCTACTTCTCTTTTAAAAAATTTTAGTCCTGATTTTTCTGCAAACCTGGAAGCTACTTTTTCTCTTTTTTCGGAAGGAACGGTTAAAAGATGGAAGTTAAATTCCGCAAGAGACATAGAAGCATAAGAATAATCTTCTAGGTCCGGATCTTTTTTACTTAGAACTTCTAAAATTACGTCTTCCCAATTCGATTTAGAAAAATTTCTATAAACGGAATCGGTTTTACGAGTGAGAATTTTCCAAACAAAAAAACCGAGTAATATGGAAGTGAAGATAATACCGAGGACTACAAAAAAACTCTTTCTCAATTCGTACCCTCGGCTTTGGAATCAATCTAAATGCGGGATCAGTTTATCTCTATCTACTTGAAAACGTTCCATCAAAGCGTTTTTAGCGAGATAATAGCGCAACAAATCGATGTTAAAGTTTACTTTTGCTTGAGTCAGTCTGAGTTGATCTTGAACGTGTGTATCTAACGCGTTTTTCACGGCCACTGCGTCTGCTCTACCTTGACGGAAACTTCTCAAAACCCCATTGTAGTAGTTTGCGGTTTCTCTTTCAGTGACGATATTGTTTTTATAAATTCTGTGACTTGCTTCTAAAGCTTCGATTCTAGTTTTTACGTCGTCTCTTACTTCGTTTTTAAGTTCTTCTTCTTTGAGAGTTGCTTGACGCATTCCTATATTTGCGTCTCTAACACCTGCATAGATTCCTTTATCCGCGATTGGATAAACAAAATTGACTTGTCCGGTCCATTCTTTATACTTCGCGGTTGTGATTCCTTGGTTGGTATCGTTATAATTGTCTTGGGGAGAAATGATATTCTGAGCCTGACTTGCACCAGTTCCGGAAAGAGTTAGAGTAGGAAGACGATCATTATTTGCATTTTTTAAGGCTGCTTCCGCGATTTCTTTTTGTTTGAGAGCGTTTAAAAAATCTGCTCTATGTTTATAAGCATATTCTAAATCTTTTGTATATTCCGGCTTTTCGGTTAGTTCTTCTAAAAGATTAGTTTCTTCGGAAAGTGTAGTATCGTCCGGAATTTTCAAAGAGCGGATAAGTTTGCGTTTTGATTCTTCTTTTTGAACTTGAGCGGTTTCTAATTGGTTTTGTGCTTGAGCTAGGAGGGCGTTCCATTGGTTGACTTCAAAACTTTCAGAAAGTCCCAGGCTTTGTTTACGAGCAGTAAGATTGCGAATGTTTCTAGTGTTTTCAACGAGTTGTTTGTATGTTTTAACGGCTTGTGTTTTGATCGAATAGTCCCAGAAGTCTACGAGTGATTCTACGATTACTGATGAAATTTGTTGTGATACTTGGTTTTTAACGATTTCTGCTTGGGATTCTAAAATCTTAACTTCGTTTCTGCCTTTGTATCCAAATGAGTTTTTTAGTAAGTCTTGGCTGATAGTAGCTCTTACAAATCCAGTATAAAGAGGAGGAATTCCTAAAGAACTAAATCCGGCTGGTGTGGTAGAAGGATTTTCAAATGCGTTCGAGTCGAATCGTCTGCTTCCAGCTTCTATTTTGAAATAAGTCCCAGTGGTTTGAAGGACCTTTTCAATTCCACCTTTGATCGTATCGTCTGAAATTTTTGTTCCTGTAAAGAAGTTTGCTTGGTTAAAAGGAAGAATGGATTGGCTGGATCTTCCGTCTGCTACTAATCTCCAAGAATACTTAGAATCGTTTTTTAGAAAATTTGTATCTGATTTTGCAAGTTCATAACGAAGGTTTTGAAGGTTATAATTACTTTCTAACGCGCGTTTGACGGTTTCTTCCGTAGTGAGTTTGAGAGTGGAACTTTCCGCAAAAAGTGTGGAAGATAGAAGAATCAAATTACCTAAAAGAAATAGTGACAATCTTTGAAATTTTAGAATTCTTTGTTTCCAATTTTTAAACTTATTTTCCATTTGAATCTCCTTACTTTCTCTCAAACACTTTTGTAAACCGTTCCTAATTTGGACCTAGTTTTCTGCTTTTGATCCAGTAAACTTTAGTTTTACACCACTCTAGAAAGAATCAATCCTACTTCCTCAAATACTGTCAAGCTAAGATACAAAGTAAGGGGTCGGAATACCGACCACTTCACTTTATTTACCCTTTTGAATCGCTTCTATCTTTGAGAACCATTTAAAAAGGGTAAAAAATCTTTTCCAACCTTTTGTTTCTTTTTAAAAGTCTCAAATTGGACAAAAATTAACCCAGGGCCTTCTTCATTTTTTCTCCAACTTCTGCAATGGATTGGCAGACTTGAATACCTGCTTCTTGCATTGCTTTCATCTTAGAAGTAGCAGTTCCTAAACCGCCGCTGATGATTGCGCCCGCGTGTCCCATTCTTTTGCCCGGAGGTGCGGTTTGGCCGGCGATAAATCCCACTACAGGTTTTTTGACGTGATTTTTAATATATTCGGCAGCTTCTTCTTCGGAGGTTCCGCCGATTTCTCCGATCATTACGATTCCTTTGGTTTCCGGATCTTCGTTTAAAAGTTTGATCGCTTCGGTATGGTTCATTCCTGGAACTGGGTCTCCACCGATTCCAATACAAGTGGATTGTCCCAACCCTTGTTTTGTAATCTGAGCCACGGATTCGTAAGTCAAGGTTCCGGAACGGGATACAATTCCCACTGAACCTGGACTATGGATAAAACCTGGCATGATCCCGAGTTTTTGTTTTGCACGAGGAGTGATCACTCCGGGACAATTGGGGCCTACTAGTTTTGTTTTAGAATTTCGGAGTACGCTGTAAACCTTCAGCATATCGTGGGTCGGTATTCCTTCCGTGATACAGATTACGAGAGGAAGTTCCGCGAGAATTCCTTCGATGATTGCGTCCGCTGCAAATGCGGGGGGAACAAAAATAACTGCTGCGTTTACGCCTTCGTTTTTAATGGAATCCTTAATTGTGTTGAAAACTGGAACCTTGTCTTCCCATTTGCTTCCGCCTTTACCTGGAGTGACTCCAGCTACGACCTTGGTGCCGTAAGCGAGCATCTGAGTCGCGTGGAACGAGCCTTCTTTACCGGTGATTCCTTGAACTACAACTTTTGTATTTTCATCTACTAATACTGCCATGTATATTCTCTCTTACCCAATCAGTTTGGCAATGGTGCTTGCCGCTTCTCGGAGATCGTCTACTCCGGTAATTTTTAGTCCGCTTTTGTTGAGCACTTCTCTTCCTAGTTCCGAGTTGGTACCTTGAAGACGAACCACAAGAGGAACTTTGAGATCCACTGCTTTTGCTGCTTCTATAATTCCTTCGGCGACCATGTCACAACGAACAATTCCACCAAAAATATTTACGAAGATTCCTTTTACGTTTGGATCTCCTAAAATAATTTTGAATCCGTTGGTTACTGTGGTTTTGTTGGCTCCACCACCTACATCCAAGAAGTTGGCAGGTTCTGCACCTGCGAGTTTTACGATGTCCATCGTCGCCATAGCGAGTCCCGCTCCGTTGACCATACAACCTATGTTTCCGTCTAACTTGACGTAGTTGAGGTTAAACTCGGAAGCCTGAACTTCGAGAGGATCTTCTTCGGTGATGTCTCTAAAGGCCGCGTTGTCCGCGTGTCTGTAGAGAGCGTTTTCGTCTAAATCTATCTTACAATCTCCAGCGATGATTTCATTTTGTTTTGTGAGAATCAGTGGATTGATTTCTAACAGAGAAGCATCTTCTTTGATATAAGCTTCGTAAATCGCCGCGAGAAGACTTTGGAAAGATTTGTGAGATTCTGCAGGTAGTCCAAGTTCAAATGCAAGCTGTCTGGCTTGATTTACTTGGAGTCCGATTCCAGGATCGATTGCAATTTTTAGAATCTTTTCCGGATGAGTTTCCGCTACTTCTTCGATTTCCATTCCACCTTCTGTAGATGCCATAATGATGGTTTTGCGGATGGAACGATCGAGTAGTATGCTCAGATAGTATTCTTTAGCAATGTCGATTCCTTGTTCCAGATATACTTTAAGGACTTTTTTTCCTTCCGGTCCGGTTTGAGGAGTGATGAGCTGCATACCTAAGATTTTATCTACGGCTGCGATCGCGTCTTCTTTGGTTTTAGTTACCTTGACTCCGCCACCTTTTCCCCGCCCTCCGGCGTGAATTTGAGCTTTTACGACTACGACGGAACCACCTGTTTTAGAGGTAACTTCGTCATGGGCTTTGGAAGCGTTTTCTTTTTTATCAATTACGACTCCAAAAGGAACGTTGGCTTTATGCCTTCTCAGGATTTCTTTTGCCTGATACTCGTGAATTTTCATGAATTAACCTTAGTTCAGTGCTTTTATAAGATGATGATTTACTCGAAATAGATACTGTTTTCGGTACGAACTTTGGTGTCAGTAAAAAATTGAATCTTGGGTTTTCTCTTTCCGATTCTTAGGAATTTAGAAGATGTCAGGTGTTTCAATTTACTAAATGAAAAACGGTTCTTTTTTTATTTTGGAATCCCATTTAAAAACTACGATACACTTATTTACAAAAAGGCATTATTTGTTCGTTTTTACTAAAAAAGAAACAGTAGAAATTTAATTTTTTAACGATCGAATCGGAAGAAAAGTTTTTAAAAGATTGAGAGTATAGGATTGATTTTTCGACTTTAGTTGTTTGAAATCAAAAAAGTTCGGGCCACCTCGAGTTATGGAAAGCTTTTCTAAAATAGTAGTTCCGACTTTTTAAATTAGGGTAAGGGACAAAGTAAGTGAAGCCTCATTTACTTTGCAGAGTAAGATCATTCTTGGCAATCTACCAGAAGTAAGAGTTCCTACATTTTGAGAATTTATCTGTAAAGTCAGTGTTTGTGGTAGTTCCCACATTTTGAGAATTTATTTGTAAAGTCAGTGTTTGTGGTAATTCCCACATTTTGAGAATTGATCCGTAAAGTCAGTGTTTGTGATAGTTCCCACATTTTGAGAATTTATCTGTAAAGTCAGTGTTTGTGGTAGTTCCCACATTTTGAGAATTTATCTGTAAAGTCAGTGTTTGTGGTATTTCCCACATTTTGAGAATTGATCTGTAAAGTCAGTGTTTGTGGTAGTTCCCACATTTTGAGAATTGATCCGTAAAGTCAGTGTTTGTGATAGTTCCCACATTTGTGTCATATAGTTCGTATTGTGATCCAACAAGGCGTTTTCTCGAACTCAGTCAGATCGGTACCTTTTGTTTTAGATTCAAATTTTTGGAGGTCAATGGTAGTGAATTTTAATCATTCAACTGGTTTAGCTCTAATTGTAAGTTAGAGTAAGATGTATATTATAAAAAATTAAAACAGAATATAGTAAAATACTAAACTATAAAAAGTTATAATAGAACTGTTGAAGAGTTTTATAACGGCAATTAACAAAACTGTTTCAATTGGCCGTTTTTATGGAACAGGAATCCAATGGAGAATTCATTTTTCAAAATCTTTATGATTAAAATGTAAACTAAGATTAGATTCTTTATTATGTAGTTCTTGAGCAAAAGAAATTCAAAGATAGGATTCCAAGTATTTTTTACCTTGTAGATGGCTTGGAAAAAAAATCGGAAATTTTTTGCCGGTTTGTGCCCTGGATCTTCTATAAGATTTGGAGGAATTCCAGAACGTTTCGTATTCTGAATCCAAACGAAAAAGAAGTTTTTCCCAGAAGATAAAATGAGAGTCGATAAATTCTTGACGAATGTCTTTGGCTCTCAATGTAAGTGGACATTTGCCTGTAAATTCTTTCATAAACACTAAACCAACTAAAACTCCTCTGGTATCTAAATAAGGTTCTAGCGGAAAGGTTCTACAACTGATAGAGCGATTTTCTCTTTCGCAAAATTGGATTCCCTTACATTCACAAAATAGAGTTTCTTTAGAATCATACTCCGCAAGCATTTTCTTATCCACTTCCGTTTCCGGTTTCCAAACTTTCCAAAGGTCGGTTCTTTTTTTTAACATAGAAAATTCGGAAGCGTATAAAGTAGGAACTGCGTTATCCGCAATACAACAAAATGGAATTCCGTTGTTGTCTGGTTTGCATAATTCTCCACAATCGAACTCGGTTAATTCTTCTTGGAGTAATGAATAATAGTAGGAAATTTCATCTTCGGCGAGATGTTTAGGATCGTTTTTCTTGGTTATCGTTTTCAATGGATGCGGTTCTCCGGTTTGGGGCGATTCTAGTTTTTTTCGAACTTAGGATTTTACGAAAGATTGCATATCCTAAAAATAGAATTCCGGAAGAACAAAGAATTCCCCACTTTCTATAAAACAATTCAAGGTTAGGAGAAAGAAAATGGTTTTTTTGTGCCAATGCCATAAAAAGGGCGAAAATCGTTAAGAGAGAAAATGCACTTAGAAAAAATAATACTGTGATTCTTAGATTCTTTAGAGTAGTTTCTAAATCTCTTTTGAATTCTAAAAAGCGAGAATAGAATTCCTTGGTTTCTTCTCCTTCGGACAATTTTTGAATGTTATAAAATGATTCGAATTCTTCTGGAACCTTGGTAGTATCTAAAAGTAGGAATTCATAATTTAGTGTTTTGTCGTATTCTTCTCTGGCTTCTGGAGAACTTAAAGTTAAGTAAGCTCTAATTCCTTCTTCCCGATCCAATTCTCTAGATGGGTTCCAAGGATCGGATTCTAATTTTTCTAGGTAGTTTCGAAAAGCGAATTCGATTTTTTCTATCTCGGAATTCCGAGAAATTTCTAGAAGTTGATAGTAATCCGGTTTTGTATTTACTGCCATAAAAATTCTGGAACGTAGGATTTTGCTTCTAAAAATCCTGATTTTCCTATCTATGGAAAACCCCTTTACAGTCCGTCCTGCAAGCAGAAATTCAGTTCTATGAGTGTTCTGGAACAGGAAAAAAAGTCAGGAAAAGTCTATATCGAGACTTATGGCTGTCAGATGAATGAATATGACTCTGGGATCGTTTCCAGTTTAATGAGAGACGCAGAGTATTCTACCTCTTCCGACCCGGAGAATTCCGACATTATTTTCTTAAATACCTGTGCGATTCGGGAAAACGCTCATGCAAAAATCTACAATCGCCTTCAATCTTTAGGATATTTGAAAAAAAGAAATCCGAATCTGGTGATTGGGGTTTTAGGTTGTATGGCTCAGAATTTGGGAGACGACCTATTTCATCAGGAACTTCCTCTGGATTTGGTCGTAGGACCGGACAATTATAGAAGTCTTCCAGAGCTCATCCAAAGAATTCGGAAAGGAGAAAACTCGATTTCTCTAACCCGACTTTCTAAAATCGAAACCTACGACGAAATAGAACCTAGGGTAGTTAACGGAATTCAAGCCTTCGTTACGATTATGAGAGGTTGTAATAATTTTTGTACTTTTTGTGTGGTTCCTTATACTCGAGGAAGAGAAAGAAGTAGAGATCCTAAAAGTATTGTTCGAGAAGTTCAAGATCTAGTACAAAAGGGGATTCGTCAGATAACTCTTCTTGGACAAAACGTAAATTCTTACAAAGAACAAGATACTGATTTTGCGGGTTTGATCCAAATGCTTTTAGATGAAACTTCCATTGAAAGAATTCGTTTTACTTCTCCCCATCCAAAGGATTTTCCGACCCATTTACTTCAATTGATGTCTGAGAATCCACGTTTTTGTCCAAACATTCATCTGCCTTTGCAAGCTGGAAACACTAGAGTTTTAGAAGAGATGAAACGTTCTTATTCCAAAGAAGAATTTTTAGATGTAGTCAAAGAAATTAGAAATATAGTTCCTGATGTGGGAATTACAACAGACATCATCGTAGGTTTTCCGAATGAAACAGAAGAGGAATTTGAGGATACGCTTGCGGTCGTTCGGGAAGTCCAATTTGATATGGCATTTATGTTCAAGTATTCTGAAAGAGAAGGAACGATGGCTCAAAGAAAGCTTCCGGATAACGTTCCCGAAGAAGTGAAGTCTGCAAGACTTACAAAACTGGTAGATTTACAAACTTCGATTTCTCACGAACAGAACCGCGCCCGGATCGGAAGAGTATATTCCATTTTGATTGAGAACATTTCCCGTAAGTCGGAAAAACAACTCTGTGGAAGAACTCCTTGTGGAAGAATGACGGTGTTTCCTCTTCCGCAAGAAACAAACGTTTCCGGTATGATCGGTTCTACGGTTTCTGTCCAAATCGAAAGCGCAACCAGCGCTACTCTCAAAGGTAGGATCCTTGCTTGAAGGATGGCGACAATCGCAAGAAGATTTCTGCTAAAAAGTCAACGACGCGTGCGTCCTCAAAACAAACAACAAATTCTTCTAAGAAAAATCAGAACTACTCGCCTAACAAACCAACAACGAAATCTAAAAACGATTCAGATTTTTCTGATATGGGTCTGTCTTCCAAAAAAAAATTAGATTCTTCGTTTAACAAAAAAGATACAAAAACTAAAAAGGAAGGAAATTTTTTTTCATCATCTTCGCCCAATCCTTCCTTAAACGAAAACAATTCGGGTGTAGCAAACTCTGGAAAAGATCTAAGAACCGTTCGTTTGAGTAGTGTGGAAGATCTTCCTCCTGGTTTTACAGTTCATACAGACAAACGTAAATTTTACATGGTCATTCCGATCTTAGATCGGTATATTCTGAGGGAAATTTTTTCTCCGTTTTTAGTATCTCTTGCGTTTTTCACTATGGTATACATGGTTCTTGCGCTTCAAAAGATGATCGGTTTGTTTGTAGGAAAGGGAGTCGATCCATTTCGTCTTTTGGATTATTTTGGTTATCTTCTTGCAAACACTCTTCCTATGACCATTCCTATGGCTTGTCTTATGAGTGGAATCATGGCGGCTGGAAGGCTTTCTGGAGATTCTGAGATCACTGCGATTCGTTCCGCGGGAGTCAGTTTCCCTAGAATCTATATTAACTTTCTTGCATTTGGTTTCGTTATGGCTTTGTTAGTCGGTTATCTAAATTTTTATCTTTCTCCAGAAAATACCAGAAAGATGAATGAATTCAACAAATGGATTCTTGCATACAATCCTCTTCTTGCTATTACTCCAGGGCAATTTAGTGGAGATAAAACCCAAGATCTTTTTGAAAAAAGAGCTAGGACCATGTATACCGAGGGAATGAATTCGAATACAGGAGAACTCAAAGGAGTTCAGATTCGTGAATGGGAAATTTTTTTGGAAGGAAACGAATACTTTCATATTGGTGGAAAAATGATTCCTATGGGCGGTTCTAGAATCATCCAGATCATCAACGCTGCTAAAGGAAATCTCGTGGAAAAACTCGGTCCTGATGGGGAATATGAAAAATCAATTCGTCTTAAAGATGGTTGGATTTTGGAATGGAGTGATGATCGAAAAACATTTTCCATAACTGATTTTAGGAATGGAGAAATGGATTATAATATTCCTAAAGGAAAAGAGAAAAAAACTTTGGAATTAAACGTAAAGCCGGAAACATTTTCTATGCCGGTTCTATTTCAAATTCGTAATAATATAGAAAGTGAGGGACTTGAAAAAATCCCAGGACTCGAAACCTTACAAGAGATGGGAGTTCAGATCAAAGGTTTAATTGGACTAAAACAAATGGTGGAGCAGATGAAAATCGAACTCGCTATGGGAGCGGCTAACGGAACTTTGACTCCGGATCAGATGACTCAACAATATTCAGTTTTGACTCAGTTGATGGCATTGATGCAACAGGGAAAAAAAGTTTTAACTGATTTTAATGTGGAAATTCACAGAAGAATTGCGATGCCTATTTCTTGTTTGATTTTTTTCTTTATCTCTTTTCCTTTGGGGCTTGTAGTCAAACGTTCTGGAAAGGGGATGAGTTTTACACTTGCGGTCGTTTTTTTAATGATCTATTTTACGTTTTTCACTTTAGGAAGTACGATTTCTTATAACGATAAAATTCCTGATTGGATTGGTCCTTGGAGTGCTAACATTTTAATCGCTCTTTTAAGTATCAACATCATGATTAAAAGAACAGATATGGATCTTCCAAAACCGATTCAAAAGATTCTAGATAAAATTTCAGATCTAAAATCAAAATTGACAGATAGATTAGAAAGTTCAAATATATGGGGAAAGATAAAAAAGATTATAAAAAGAGGTCCCTGAACCTGGAATTATTTTCCAGGTTAGTGTTAGAATGAATACAATGAGTCAAAAAAACGCGATCATTTGGCATATTACTTCAGGGAAGGAATTCCCGATCCAAATTTGGAAACATCCTCGCGTAAACATAGAGTTGAGTAAAGTGGCTTTAGATGGTTTAGGTGCCATCGATTTATTGAAAGCAGATATTCATATCTTCTTTCTTTCCGTTAATTTAGAGGAATGGAACCAGGTTAGAGAATCTATTAGAAAGTTTGAACTTCATCCTTACGCCAGTCTGATCATAATTTACTCTGATGAGGCAGAAAAAATTAAGGGAGTGGTTCCAGAGAACGGTAAAATTGAAGTGTTAGAACATCCGGTTCATCCTAGAAATTTAAGACTTATATTAGATAGAACCGTTCAATCTGAATTTTATAAACTCGCCGCAAACGAAATCGGTAACAGTTGTTTGACGAACATAGGATTTTTTGAAGGCGTTTTTGAACTGGCTCAAAAAGAATATAAAGACGCAACAAAAGCCAACGAGGCATTACAGGCCATTTTAGAATTTGAATCCAAGGTCAAAAAGAACAACGAAGAAATCAACAAGGCTTTGGAAAGAGTCAATGAACTCAAGAATAAGGAATTGCTGGCTCTACACGAACGGTTGAAAGTTTCTGAAATTTTGGATTCTATGAAAACCCAGGAATTAAAAGATGCTCTTGATTTTAAAAAAGCAACGGAACAAGCACTGAATTATTCTCATATTGAAGAGATTCAATTGGATAAAATTTTAGAAGCCCAGGATCGACTTTTTGCATACACGGAAAAAGAGATCAAAGATTTAATCGAAGAAAATCGAAATCTGAAAAAACGTTTAGGGATGTAGTTAGTTTTCCACAAATAAAACGTAGTTTTATTTGTCGAAAAAACAGATATTTATTAAATTATAATATTCTATTTTTTGAATAAAGATGTTGTTTTTTGATTTTATGTATAAAAATATATAAATTTTGAAACAAATTTCTGTTTTTAGATTAAAATTTTAGATACTTTATTATATGATTTTAAATAACCAATAAGACTTTTACGAAAACGTTTAAAAGTTCTATAAATTTGTTCTAAAAGTTAGAGTGTGATTTTGTCCCAAGAAAAGTTGTAAATTTCGAGTTATACGCAGTGTGTAAAAATCTCCGCATTTTCGTAGTAGTTTCTAACTTGCCATTTATATTATGTTTCATACTAAGAACTTGTTCCAAATCCTCAAAGAATTTTATGCGATTATTCTTTAGAAATTTTTAATAAAATGTAGTAGTTCCTACATTTTTGTGAAATTCAATTTCATGTAGGCGCTCGAAATAATTTAGCAAACATCCCTAACTTTTTAAGGTAGGATTTGGGACAAACTCTGAATTAATGTAAGCTTTATATAAGAGATTTATTTTATAAAAAGTTTCATTTTTTAGTAAAAAATATTTGTGGGAACTCCCACAAATCTATATTTTACGGTAGAACTTTGAAATGTAGGAACTCCCACTGAATTCTAACTATAAAAAATAAATATTTAAAGTAAAGCAGGGTGTAAGAAAACGAGAAAGAATTTTCTAAAAGTATGAGTTCCTACAATTTAAGAATTTGTTCGTAAAATCGTGACTTGCAGTGGTTCCTACGTCATTTTACAGATAAAACCTAAGTTTTGTGGCAGTTCCCGCACTTAAATACGATAGATTCAATTGTTATAAACTTCTATTTTATATATTGTGGTAGTTCCCACATTTAAAGAATCAATCCGTAAAGTTCAGATTCCAATTTTTTCAGAAAAACAAATCATGGTTTTTTACGCCAAACTCACGTTGTTTAAAAATTTGTAATGAGGCTAAATTGTGGAAACTCCTTGTTTTAATCTTTAGAAACTAAAAAAAACAAGATTTAGTTATTTTCATAAATAAATTTGTACTTTTAAAAATTTTCTATTACTTGAAATTTATCTTATAGTAAACTGGATTGTTATTTCATACATAAAATGAGTATTAGAATTGTTGAAAAATTAATTCTCCATTTGTTTCTATTTTATGGAAACGAACAATTGAAGCGGTTTTGTTAATCTGAACTATGGAATTTTTCAACAACTCTATTATAAATTTAAAGTATATTAAATTTATAAAATATTCTACATTTAGAATATTTAAAGACTGGGATTCTTTTGTGATAACGAGTTGATTTAGCGTAGTTTAGAAAATTAGAATTTTTTAAAATACTTTTATTTTCTGAAAAGGACGGTTTAAAAAGAAAAATTGAGAAGTGGTACCGCCAAGGGGAATTGAACCCCTGTTCCAAGAATGAAAATCTTGTGTCCTAACCACTAGACGATGGCGGCTAATAAGAACTTATCTTTGAGTCGTCGGGGATTCGAACCCCGGACCCATTCCTTAAAAGGGAATTGCTCTACCAGCTGAGCTAACGACTCGAAGCGTTACGAAATACACGATATTTATCGAGTATCGTGGGTCAATCAAAAACGATTAAAAAAACTTCGATTCTTAAAAAGAATCTCCGTGAATCGTATCCTTTCTATCGGGACCAGTTGAAACCAAATTGATTTTCACTCCGATCCATTTTTCTAAAGCAGAAATATAATTTTTACATTTTTCTGGAAGTTTTTGAAATTCGCAGATGCCTGAAATGTCGGATTTCCATCCTGGAAATTCTTCATAGATGACTTCCACTTTATCCAAACCTTGAGATGGAAAACAATCTAAAGTTTTTCCATTTAGTTTATATCCGGTTGCAACCGGAATTGTATCATAGTCGGAAAGAATATCTATTTTTGTCAAAGCGATCGAAGTGATTCCGTTAATCCGAACGGAATGTTTTAGCATTTCTACATCAAACCAGCCGCAACGTCTGGGACGTCCCGTAGTCGCTCCAAATTCGCCTCCTTTTTGACGAAGTTTTTCTCCAGCTTCTCCTAAAAGTTCAGTAGGGAAGGGGCCTTCTCCGACTCTCGTGGTATATGCCTTTGTAATTCCAATTACGTGTTTTAAATGTTGAAACGGAATTCCAGTTCCAATTAAAGCTCCTCCCGTTGTGGGATTAGAACTGGTTACATAAGGATAGGTTCCGAAATCTACGTCTAAACCGGTACCTTGGGCTCCTTCCAAAAGAACTCGTTTTCCTTTTTTTAGTTCCGTATCTAAATAATATGCAGTATTGATAATATTCTTTTTAACTTTAGAAAGAAAAAATTTTAAACCCTCATTAATATCGTTATAAGAGACTGGAGGCATTCCGTAGAGTTTGTCTAGTTCTCTGTTTTTTTCGTCCACTAAATGTTTCAAACGGGTTTGGTAAGAAGTGTCTAAAAGATCTCCTACTCGCAATCCGGTCCTCATCATTTTATCCGCGTAACAGATCCCGATTCCTTTTTTAGTGGTTCCGATTTTGTGCTCTTGACTGAGTGTAGTTTCTCTTGCGGAATCGATCTGAGAATGATACGGAAATAGAAGATGACAAGCGTCGCTTAACAAGAGTTTGTCGAAGACTGGAAAGCCTTCTTTTTGAAGGCGGTCACATTCTTCTATGAAAAAAAGAGGATCTAAAACAACTCCGTTCCCGATTACACAGATGGTTTGGTCGTAGATTACTCCCGAAGGAACTAAATGAAACACGTATTTTTTTCCGTGAACTACAACCGTATGTCCCGCGTTTGCTCCACCTTGATAACGAACGATGATGTCCGTGTCCTTGGAAAGAAAATCGATTACCTTTGCCTTTCCTTCATCTCCCCATTGGGTTCCTACTACTAACGATGCGGGCATAATTTTTCCTCGAATGAATGTTTGGTATGAATACGTATCATGATGAAAGATTGAAAAGAGGAGTTTTTAAAGAGGATTCTAAAGTATTTACCATGAGTGCATAACCACTCGCGTTTTTTTGTACCCCGGAAAACATTTCGTAGAGATGATCATAGGTTCCTCCGGTTAAAACTGGATCGGGAGAATCTTGCAGATAACCTTGGAAAACAAAACCGGTATAATAGTTTAGATCTCTCAAAAGAGAAAAATCGATACAGAGGTCTATCCTTCTTTTTTTAGATTCCCAAGAATTAAAAATCCAGTATGTTTCTTCAAGAATTGAACTTAAGCTTTTTTGAAGATTCTTAGAAAGTGAATTTATATTGAGAGAATTTTTCAAAGAATTTAGATCAAAATTTAAAACCAAGGAGCTTAACAAACGAATCAAATCGGTATGGTTCTTTTTTTCTCCGAAAATTTTCTGGATCTCGTTTACGTTTTTTTGATATAGTAATTTAGAAAGAATCTCGATTTCATTTTGTTTGAGTTCAAATTCTTGAACGATAGATTGGAACAGATTTACGTTTCCTAAAACAAGAGTCAGTTTGTTTTCAAGAGGAAGTAAAGAAATGATTTCGTCCAGTTCCTCTAAGATTTTGAATGTGTTTTCCTTTCCGGAAACACCGATCGATTCCGCTCCAATTTGTAGTATTTCTTTACGAGCTACACTTCCTTTTGTACTTTCTCTGAAAACTCTTCCAATATAAAAGATGTTTTGATTTTCTCTTTGGTGAGAAAAACCTGCCATTCCTTTGACCGCTTGAACGGTCAGATCGATGCTGGGAGAAATTTCATTTCCGGAAAGATCTCTGATTCGGAAAAGGGAAGATGAATCCGGGGCCGAAACCGTTTGAATGAAAGTGGAGCTATAATCGAATGCAGGTAAAAATACTTCCGAGTATCCTTTTTTTTTAAGAACACCGGATATGGTTTCAAGTAAAGTCCTTCTGTACTTGCTATCTTCGGGGCCAAGAAAATGAAATCCGTCTGGGATCCATTTTTTTTGATTAGGTTCTGGAAGATTTTGATTCATGTTTTGGAAAACTTCAGTTCCAAAATACAGTTCAAAACTCAGACGTCAGATTTCAAACCTTTTTAAAAAAATAGAATGACAATTCCCCCGCAAACGAATGATATACAACCGGTATAAGATGTAAGTAAACTCTTTCAAAAGGGTTTTTCATTGAATTCTAAAACTGGTTATTATCTGACTCGAAAATTGATTTTCACTCAGAGTTAGCCGCAAATGATTTAAATTTCGATTTTATAAAATAGATCGGAATACAAAAGTCTCTTAGAGGCTATTATAAAGAATTTATTTTGGGACAGGTGTGATACGATGGTTGAAAAAGAATCCAGCGTAGGTAAATGGCAGAAAGAATTTTTTGAAAATATTCATTTATTCAAACGTTCCGGAATGACGGAAGACGAAGCCAAGAAAATTCTTCAGAAATTTTTATACCTTTCTTCTGTGACTCCTATGCCTCCGGTTATGGAAGTATTCAAAGAACCGAATCTTCTAGAATCCGTAGGAGTTTATACTTCTCCTGAACAAAGATCTAGAGAATTTATGATGGAGTTTCTTTCTCCGATCATGAAACAATTTACCGTTGAAGGTGTAGAAAATTTAAAAGCGGTAAAACCTTTGATTGGTAAATATCCAGTCACTCTAATTTCCAATCATTTATCTCATCTAGACGCTCCTGCAATTTTTCATCAGTTATATAATTGTTCTCCCGAAGGAAAGTCGATCGCCGAACAACTCGTTTTTATCGCTGGAAGACTAGCGTATGAACCTGATTTTACTAGACTCGGTTTGTATATGTTCGGTACTCTTTTGGTTTGTTCTAAAAGAGATATGGCAGATAATCCTAGTCTTTCCGATTTAATGACTAAAATCAACATGAGAGCGTTTAGACATTCTCAAAAACTTCAATCGGAAGGTAAGATAGTTGCGATCTTTCCAGAAGGAACCAGATCCAGAGACGGTAGGTTGATGCCTTTTGTGGAAACAGTTTATCACTATGTCGCAAATAAAGTTATTATTCCTATTTCTCTGGAAAAAACTGATAAAATTCTTCCTACTACGAGTCTTCTTTTTAATCAGGTGAACGGTAAACTCGTGATCGGCAAACCTGTGTTAGTTGGAGAACTTTCTCGCAAACAGATGGATTCTTTTCCAAAAGAAGTGGAACAACTTCAGTTTCCAGAACATGGAGATAAAAAACAATTTTTGATCGATAACCTGGCTCTTCTTGTTGGTTCTAATCTAAACAAACATCAACACGGAACTTACAGAAATCTTTATAAAGGTGACGTTCCTGGTAAAAATATTCTGATTAAAATTCCTAAGGAACCAGAAGAAAAAATTGTAGTGATTGGCGCTAGTAGTATGTCAATTGCGGTTGCTACCCTTTTAGCCAACAAAGATGTTTTAGTTTATCTATATCATCCAGATCAGACGTATACGGAACAATGTAACACCGAAAGAAGAGAATTAAAGTATTATCCTCTTTATAAACTTCCTCCTAATTTAGTTTTTACTTCCGATGTGGAAGTTTTAAAAACGGCTACTTTATTTATTCAAGGTACAAATCCTTGGGAGCTCATCAACGTCTATCCAGAAATTCAACCTTATTTAAATAGAAACAAGGCTCCTTTCTTTAATGTGGTAAAAGGTTTTACTAGTACTGGTTTGATTTTAGATGAAGTGCAAAACGCTTTTGGTTTAGAAGATGATCGTTTAGGTGTGATTGCTGGAGCTTGTTATCCGGATCAGATCATGGAGAGAAAAATTTCCGGTTTTGAGATAGCGGCGTCTAACGCGACTCTGATTCCAAGAGTTCAGAAACTTTTCACTACGGGTTATATTTTTCCGAGACCTGCTAGAATTCCTACGGATGTCAAAGGTGTTCAGTTAGGTGGAGCTCTTAAGACGATATATGCTCTTGCGATGGGAATTGTAGAAGGTTATTTCACTCAGACTCTTGGAGGAAACGTAGATAATTCTCTTTTTCGCTTATCGAATCGTTTTTTTACAGAGATGACTACGATTGGTACTAAGATGGGAGGTCAGCCCGAAACTTTCTTGGGTCTTTCTGGTCTAACCGATTTTATGCTTTCTTGTTTTGGAACAGATGCAAAGGACAGAAAAACAGGATACGACATTGCTTATGGTTCTTCCTCTGAAAAAATGTCGAATGGATTTTATGGTCTTAAAGTAATGCCCAACCTTATGAAAATTTCTGCTGAAACTCCGGTTCTTTCTGCAGCTTACGAAATTGTAATCAACAAAAAGGATGTAAATCAAATCATTGAGATGTTGGAAGGCAGATTGGCAAGGGTTTAAAACATTTTTTCATTTGTTAGAGATTTTGAAAAGGGACGTGAGTTCTCGGAAAAAATTTTTAAAAACAGAAATTCCTACATTTACGGTAATGATTTATGCCTAATTTTAATGTAAAAGATTCGTTTTATAAAGTCTGACTTTTCTGTAAGAATAAAATGTAGGAACTCATATAAACTCTAATTACATAAAATGAATGTTTGAAAATTTGTAATTGAGACTGAATCTGTGGGGAACTACGGCGAGACGGGTATAGGTTTAACAGCTGATTCAGAAAACGTAGAAATTACGCTGTTATATTGAGTTTACGTTAAACTAAATGTTTTGATTTGATCATCGATTTCTTCTTTAATTTAATCGACTTTATAATCTAATCGGATGATTCAAATTTTATAATCAAATGATAAGATAGGAATCTCTCTGGGATTTAAAATATTAATTTAAGATTGTGGATTTTATTCAAAAGATAGAATATTCGCAGATTAAAAAATTCTGTTTTTTGAAAATTACACTTGTTTTCTCTTAAGGAATGAGATTCGTTTTGCGAAACAATCGCTATTTTCAAAAATCGGTTCTTAAAATTAGTATAATAATTTTACTAAAAAAACATGTCTAAAATCAGTACGAAAAAAATTCAAAGACCGAAAGATTTACCTTTTTCAAATACGATTTTGGATCGGTTGCGCAAACAATGTGAAATTGGACTTCCAGAAATTTCTGAAATGGAATTTCTACAAACATCCTCTCAAACTAAATTTTTAACGAATCGGTATCAATGTTCTACTCTTTTTCAACAAGAATTGGATCTACTTAAAAAACGTCCTTATTTAGTAAGTTTTAGTGATCAAGTTCCTAATCCGGGCGATTTTATTTCTGGAAAATTTTTAGATCGTGAATGGCTTGTTTTGAGAAATGAGAATAAAAATTTACGGTTATATAGGAACTCTTGTCTACATCGTGGAACAAGGCTTGTTTCTAGAGGAAAAACTGGTTCAGCTAAAAAGATTGTATGTCCTTATCATTCATGGACTTACGATCTAAACGGAGATCTGTTAACCAAAGAATGTGAAACAATTCAAGAAAAACTTTATTCCTTTCCTGTTCTTGAAAAAGCGGGTCTTATCTTTTCCGGGTTTACTGAGAACGTTCTAGATTCGCTTTCATCACTTTGGGAAGAATGGAAAGTTTACGAATTGGATTCTTATATTCCTTTTGCAATTCAATCGGAAGAAGGTGCATACAATTGGAAAATAGGAGTGGAGATCTTTTTGGAATCGTATCATATTTCTACGGTTCATAAAAATTCGGTGGCATCCGTGGTCGAAAAAAACGTCTCTATTATGGATCCTATTGGGGAACATGCAAGAATTCTAATTCCTAATCGAAGTTATAAAAATACTTCTCGACCAACTCGAAAAGATTTGATCATCACCTATTTTCTTTTTCCATCTACGATTCTTATTCTTTTTAGAGATCATTTCGGAATCATCCAGTTTCAACCTATTTCACCGGATCGTACTTTTTGTCTTAGAGCCATTCTGATTCCAGAAAAACCTAAGTCTTCTCGCACTATGCGATTTTGGGAAGAAAATCGAGAATTTTTCTTTCGTACTACTTCGGAGGATTTGGGATTAGCGCCTGAAATTCAAACCGGAGTTCTACAAAATGAATGGATTCAACCTAGTTCTTTAGAACCTGGTATATTTCATTTTCATAATTCTTTAACAAATGCATTTATTTGAATATTTCTTACTTGTTTTTACAGTATGACTTTAACGTGAATTCGACTTAAGAAAATCTTGGCGAATAAAAAAATTAATTCGACGATTTCTTGAATGCCGCTTCTTAGAGAGGCATTCGCTGAGTTTTTTGGGTATCGTTGCAGCTTGCAAATTTCATAGCTAACGTAAGTTCGGTTTAAGAAATGAGAAAGAGTTTTCTAAAAATAGGAACGCCTACAATTTCAGAGTTTGTTCGTAAAATCGTGATTTGTGGGAGTTCCCACATTTTAGGAATCGAGATTACAACTTTTTTAGAAAAATGAACCATGGATTTCCTTACGTCGAACTCACGTTAAAATCGTGATTTGTGGGAGTTCCCACATTTTAGAGATAAATCTACAAAGCTCAGATTCTAATTTTTTTCAGAAAGATAAATCATGGTTCTTTACGTTGAACTCACATTCGCTAAGATGGCTTACAACTGCACTTTCGGCTTCAGTCAATTAACTATATGAAAGAAATATAATACAATATTTTGTTTTTAGTTACAATTTAATTGACTACACCTCAACCATTTTTGCATTGGATTATATAGAATCTACATAAAACGACACTTTGTGATAAACATTTAGATACTCAATTTTATAAGAATGAGTATTATAATAATTTCATGAAAAATATATGTCTAAAATTAATAGAGTTGTTGAAAAATTCTATAGTGGAGTTTAACAAAACTAGTTCAATCGACAGTTTCCATACAACGGAAATCGATGGCGAATTAATTTTTCAACAACTCTAATACAAAAAAACTCAAAGGGTCTTCTTTTTTTATAGAATAATAAAATTGAATATTAGAAAGTTTTATATTATAATTATTGAGAACTCATATTTACAAAAATTTTTACCTATTCGTTTTAATGAAAAAAACGAAAGAAAATTATTTTTCAACAACTCTATTCTTAGTTTTTAAAAAGTTAGAAATCTCTATTTTTGGAAAATTTTTTCTAATTTTCTTATATTACTAGGAATCATATAGCAGTTTTTGGGACTTGCCCCAAAATCTAGATGATAATCTTTTAGGAATTTCTAATAAAATATTGGAGTTTCTACAGATTGATTTATATCCGAATGCTTGCGAACTGCCCAATTATTTTCTTATCGCCAAATTTTTATAATCTCTAGGTTTTGAAACAAGTTCCTAATGTTTTATACTGAAACGATGTGTTGTAGTAAAGATTACTACCCGGACGCATGAAAATAGTGCCAAGTTATTAACGGCCGAATTTACGAAAAAAATAGTGGTACTTAAAAAACACTGCAAATTCGGGATTTACGGCATTTTAAAGCAAGACCAAAATATTCAAATTTTTGAAACAATCTAACCCAAGTATTCTATTCATGTGTTCGAGTAGTAATTTTATATAGATTCGTATTTCACGTTGATTAGTTTTGTTTGGCTTCTCCGGAATCTGTCGAAATCATTAAACTTTCTGAATCTACTGCTTCGAACTGATCTCCTAAAACCTTACCTAGTTTATGAAGTTGATCATTGTTCCATTTTTCGTTTGGAGCTCCGGATAAAAACCAATCTGATCCGTTGTCGGCAAGTATCATTCCATATTTTTTTAATGCACGTAGAATTACTTGGTTTTCTTTACTAAATCCGTCTATGTTAAAACTTGCTTTTAAACGGAAACGAGTTCCCATCGGTGGGACGTTTTTGTCTGTGATTTTAGAAGCGTAATGACGAGCAGGCCATAGATACGCTTTTTGTGTTTTTTTAGCGGTGAAACGAATTGCGTGTTTGATTTCTCCAGAAGCTATTTCTTCGTATCTCACTAAACCAGGTAAAATTGGTAGTCCGGCTGCGTCCGCAGAAGTCCAGTTAGCCGGACGAAGTTGATTGGACTTCAAATCAAAGACCGCACCAGACACAGCAGTCCAAGATTTTCCTTTTTTCCTTGCGGAATACAATTCATATAATTTGCATGTTTTTTGCTCTACAACTAGAACGTGCCTGTCTCCGTCGCTTGTTTCTCCACCTTCTATAGGTGCGTTATGTGGAATTGGATACGGTCCAGGTTCACTTTCATCAGTATATTCAAAAGATACTGGGACAGGATTGGCACCAGACGTTAGTATAAATGGAATTCCAATTGGCATTCCCTCCCAAAGCCCAGAGCCGAAATCCGCTTTTAATTTTTTTTGTGCTCCAATACTTCGAACATAAGATTCTGAAAAAGGATGCAGGGGAAGTGTATCTACGGGAGTATTCCAAATATTATTTGTTGGAAATACTTCACAGTTGCCTAACGTAGGGTCGGAATTCAAAGGATTTAAGAATAAGGAGCTAAGTAAAAGCGCTCCCAAGAGGTTCATTTTTGGATGTTTCACGTTGTAATTCCTATAGATTCTTTGTTGGAGCGCAATCTCTTTTTTCAGGAAAGATGATTGGATTTAAAAGTGATTCTAAGGCCTGTCGAGCGCCTATAGAAGCGAGACGCTGAGTTACTTCGAGCGCCCATAGAAGCGAGACGCTGAGTTACTTCGAGCGCCTATAGAAGCGAGACTCTAAATGTAGGAACTCTTACATTTTTTTTAATTACTGCAAAATGTAGAAATTACTTCGTTTTGTTATTAACGATTTATAAACAAGGTAGTGGCTGATTTTGAATTTTTTAGAACGAATTCTAGAAATGAATTGGTTCATTTTATTTCTGATTTTTTCAAAACGAAAATAGTTTTTTAAAATATTGTCCTATTTTTTTATAAGGTAAAAATGGGGTATCCTCATCTATGAAAATTTTTGTACAAAAACTGAGACCAAACGCCGAGCTTCCTTTATTACAGACAAAACAGGCGGCTGGTTATGATATTCATGCTTGTTTAGATTCCAAATTGGTTCTAGAACCAGGTAACGTTGGTTTAGTTCCTACGGGTCTTTCCTTTGCCATTCCTCAAGAGTTTCATTTTGAAATTAGACCTAGATCTGGTTTCTCTACAAAAAATAGAATCTTAATTCCAAATTCACCCGGAACTATCGATAGTGATTACAGAGGTGAATTGATGATTCCTCTTTTGAATTTAGGAGATTCTTCTTTTATAATTGAACATGGAATGAGAATCGCTCAATTACTGATCCGTAAAACTTGGTATGCGGATTGGGAGTTAGTCTCGGAATTTGCAGATCGGACGGAAAGAGGTGCAAACGGTTTTGGTTCTACCGGACATTAAACTGTATTCAAATTGATTTATTAATAGCTTATCCCAATAAACATCGCCCCCGTTTGCTGGTTACTTCAAACGCCTAAAACGTGACCTATCTCGTGACCCGTTGGGAGCCATAACCAACCCACAAGTTGGATAGGATTTTAGAATCAGAATGAACTCAACAGAACGGGCTTCCTATGGGTCGCCGTTCTGGGCTCAAAAACGCACATTTTTCAAGTGTTCCGACAAGAATGAGTTTTTTTACTTGTAAAAAGTATGTTTTTCTGATAGAGAAAAATTTTCCGAACCTTACCACCCCACCCAAAAATAGGAAAAACTCAATACAACGCTTTTCTATGGGTCGGCGTTGGAAAACTCAGCACAACGCTTTCCTATGGGTCGCGTTGTGGAGTGGGAACTAGTTTTACAGAGGATTTGTCGTAATTCCGACAGATTTATATTGAGATCAAATACTTGTGGGGTTGGTGATGGTTGGGAGCGAGATTTGAGTTTAGAAAAGCGTTTTGCTGAGTTTAAACGCGATCTGGAACCTCTCTAAGGATCGGCATTTTAGGAAGCGTTTTATTGAGTTCAAGAAGCGAGACTCTAAGTTTTTCGAACGGCCTTTAGAAAGTGTAGATTGAGTTGCACAAGAATGTGGGAACTACTACAAAAATTTAACGAGATTCGAACTGCTGAAAGTTTGCAAATTGTCAAAATGCGATCTGCAGAGCGATCATAGAAGTGATGCATTGAGTTTCACAATACTGCATTTTATTAAAAATTTCTAAAGAATGATCGGGTAAAATTCTTTGAGGTTTTTAGACCGACTCTAAGTTAGAAATTATATTTTAGAAAAACTTTATAGACTCCCAAAGATGAATTTCTGATTTTTTCGTAAAATAAATGTTTGGTGATTTTCATTTAAGGAATTTTTGTAAAGTCTTAAAAGGATCGTTGTCCAATCTAATTTTTGCATAAAATTACCGTTGTGCGACCTTTGCACTTTACAAAGATTAAAAAATGATTAATTCTATAAAACTAAAACTGTGAATTTTATTTACAAAGCACCGTTTCAGTGTAAAAGATTGAATTCTCTATTTTATAGTTTTGAATAAAACTTTAAAATATAAATCACTTGAAAAAAGGATCAGCTTTTATCTACATTTGATCTGAGTTTGTAGGGAAATCAGAGATAATTTTCTTAAAGTAGTGTGTTCCTATCTGAAAATTTATCCGTAAAACCGTAATTTGTGGTAGTTCCTACATTTTGACGTAAGGATTCAATTTTATAAAAACTTAAAATTTGTCTCAATGTCTAAAAATTAAGAAAATTTGATATTGAAAAAAATTGCTGGAAAGTTTGCAAATAGTCGTATGTGGCGTAATCTGAGTAATTCTAATCGTTCATTAGGAATTTCTAAAATATTGTAGTTTATATCTTTTGAAATTTTAGTAGATAGATTTTTAGTTACTTACGTCTAATTCATGTTAAAATATTTTATTTTCTTTAAAAAATTTTTCATAAATTGTTCCACGTCGAAGGATCCAAGAACCGTTTTCTAATATGGATATTCTTTTATTAGATGACGGTCAAAAAATTCAATCTTCCTTGATAGAAGGTTCTGTCGGAACGGATTCTCTTTTGGTTCCAGGTGTTTATTGGAATCGTTTGAATCTGCAAGAGAAAAAAGCACTTCGTAATAAACTTCCTTTTTTATTGAGAAAATATTCTAAACAAATCGCGTCGATGAAGCGGCTTCATAATAAGGCAGGTAAAATCAAATACAATCGGGGTGTAGGTAAGATGAAAAAATTGAGTATTCGAGTTCATTCTGGTGTTTGGGCAACTTTAGGTGTGCTGGCCGCGGCTCATGGTGTTTCGAGGTGTTATCTTTTTAATTATATGCTCTGGCTGGATGAACAAGGGGATTTTTTTGTAAAAACTTTGAACCGGGGAGTTCCTATTTTTCACTGGACTTACAAAATGATTTGGAAGATTGACAGGAGACAAAACTTCATATCGAGAGAATTACAATTTGAACCAAATCCAATGACGAATCAATATCCGTACTATTTAAAAGAATAGAAAAATCAATGTAAAAAAATCTAATTTCTCCATAAAAATTTACTATAAGTTAAAAGAAAGTTTGTATTAAGCACAGAATTTAAACTGTACTACTAAAATCTAATATTCTTATATAAGAGATTTTAAATATATAAATTCTTATTTATAAAGTTTATTTGTATGGTCAAAGGATTTAGAAATTTACTCCACCAAAAATGACCAGTTCTAAAAAACCAAAGTTTTGACTTGCTCTATCTTTGGAATGCCCGTTCGTAAAAATATTAGGAAGATCTATATATCCTCCTTTACCACCGAATTCGAAAAAAACGGATCGAAATATATCTGCACGAGCAGCTACGTAACCTGAAACCCCGTAACCGGAGGTATGAAAATGGTTATTTTTTCCTTCTCCAAAAAGACGAACATCGCTTCTGCAAACAATCGGCCCACCACCAATAGATGAAACAAAACTGAGTGCATTTTATCCGTTAGACGAAACCCATATAGGTTGAATCATACCTACATCTAAATAAAGAAAATTTAATCCGTCCGTATGTTCGAATTTTAAAAAGTCAGGAGTTATATTGACGGTTTCTCCATTGTGATAACCTTCCCATTTTTTATACGCGTCTGGAAATAAATAAAGATAAACCGAAGATTCGGGAGAAGTTGCAAGATGAGCTTTTTGAATTACGAGTGGATCTATATAACCGTAGATATTGGCGGCCTGTCCTCGACTCATTACATATTTCATGTGATCTTGACCAAACGCTATAAAAAATTTATCCGAAAAATAATAAGTTAAACGGAAGTTGTATTGTGGAATTTCCCAAAGGCTAGGATTTAGATAAACGGATGGATTGAATTTTTCCGGTTTATCTCTTGCTACCACGTCTTTTAAAGTAAAGTGGTATCCAGGGCCATGAAAAGAAATATCGCTTTGTGTATAAGAATCTCGATTATAACCCCATTGAAAACTCCAAGAACCTTTCCTTTGATCAACTCTTCTAGGTGTTTGTTTTGAACTTAGATCTGTTTTAGTTTCTGGATTGATTTGTGCAAATGGGATGGCTTCTTGTTTATCAGCGTTTTTAGTTTGAGAGAACGCGGCGAAGGGAAAAATACAAAAAATAAAAATGTAAAACATTTTTCGAAGAAAGATATTTACGCTTTGAATTGAGTTTATCATAGAGGTAGAGAGTAAAAAAATCAAATTAATTTTTGAAAATACTAAATTGGAAAAAGCCTCAAGGCTGGCTATGTTTTTTTCTTTAGAGTCCAGTTATTCTAGATACTTTCTGTTTTTTGAATTTTGATTTAGATGTCGTTTATCAATTATAAGGTAAATGGCTCTTTTTGTTGTTCACCAAAATTGTTTGTTACTGATTTCTACACAATAAAATACCATAAAAGTTAAAACGAATCCCGTTTTAAGAGACAGAATTTCAGACAATTCTATTTGTATAGTCTACTCAATAATGTGGGCAGGGACGTAAAAAAATCAGAGCGAATCCAGCTGCTATAGCAGCCGGACCAGGCTTTTCCGCTCTGGTCAATAAATTGCATACAGGGAATAGGATGCAACAATCGTCTTTAGTTTGAGGGAGCATTTCTGCTGAGTTTTTTCGCATCGATTCCTTACGCATTGGAGTTACCGAACTTAAGTCTTTATAAAGATTTCAGTTTATAATAAGAATATAAACTTATCGAAGCTGTAAGGGCTCTTGAATTACTTCCCCATAAAAAGGAGTTTCTTTGATTTTTAAGTTGTATCCTTTTATAAATAAGATTTCAAGGTTTACAGTGTCTTCCCGATTGTATTCTTCTAAAATTTTAAGCGCGTCCATATCATCATAATCTACGTATTGTTTCCAAAGATTTACTGCTTCTATTCCAGTGATTGCAGCGGTTTCTGGTCTATGAACACCTAACGTTTTCTCGCACCCTTTGAGTCCCCCTCTGATTCCTAAGGATCTTAAGAAAAACATAATATCAATATGGTTATTTCGGAAACGTACGTTAAATTCCCTTTCTAAAAAAGGAACGTCGAATGCAATTCCGTTATAAGAAACAAAAATTTGATCCTGACTTAGATTCTCCAAAAAAAAATCTAGATTAAAACCTCGAATATAAGAACGATATTCGTATCCATCAAAAGTACCAATGACTGTAGTTCTATCGTCGTTTCCTAAGCCAGTGGTTTCTATATCCATGTAGAGAAGTTTTTTCCGAATTGTTGGAAAAAGTCTCCAGTGGTGTTTTGGGGAAAATACGTGAAAGAAGTAAAAAAAATTTTCTCTCTCTAATTCTTTTTTAGAAAATTCTAATGCGTCTAAGATCAAATTTCGGATAGGGGCCGGTTCGGTTTTCAGATATATTTCCAGATCCTTCCAGTCGTAGATCCCTTTTTCCCAAAGATTTTTTTCTTCCTTGGAATCGATTCCGGGAAGATGACAGAAGGTATGTCTCAACATTAACTTTTCCTTTCTATTCGTGACACGAAAATAAGACGAGAAATCAGAATTAAAATACAGAAGATCCATAGAAAAGAATTTCCAAATCTGGTATAAATCGTAGATTCGATAGCATCTAATCGGATAGAAAACGCCCTGGTTCCGGTTTCGTGAAAACCGATTGGAACGATCATTGGAATTCCGCGTGCGTCCCAAACTTCCGAAATTCCAGAGACTGCGGAGCGAATCAGAGGTAAGCCGGTTTCGATCGCCCTGAGTCTAACGGCCCCGGAATGTTGATAGGCTTCTAATTCAGAATCGAACCAAGAATCATTAGTGATGTTGATTAGAACTTCCGGTTTTTGTTCGTTTTGAAAATAATCCAAAACAAGTTCTGTAAACATAGCTTCGTAACAAAGTAAAGGAAGGATCGAATAAGAATATTCTAAATTTCTAATTTTATTTGTATGTTCTACAATGGATGAAAATTCGTATCTATACGTTTTTGGTTCGTTCAATTTAGAAATTTCGGGAGGTAAGAACGATCTTTGATTTTGGATCTTATTTCCGATTAAAAGTTTTGGAAATTCTCCCGGCACATATCTGGAAGTTTCTTGAAAGATAGAACGTAAAAAAGGAAAATTTTTTTCCATCGGTAGATATTCTCCAAAAGGAAGTAACCTTCTTTTATTGTATCTCTCGGTTTTGCCGTCTAAGTTTTTAAAAAGACTAACCTGATTTCTGAGTTTGTTTTCATCCAGATTTAATTCGTTAAATAGAACGTCGGCTCCTGTATGTTTTGAAAGATATAAAATGATACCTTCCATTGTAGAAGAATATATTTTTTCTTTCCGATTTTCTTCGGAATCGATTGTACCGTGAAACGGAATCGCGGATTCCGGAATTACGATCAAAGAAGGTGAATTTTCGAAAGTAGGTATGGCTAAGGAAAATACCTTACTCATTGTAGCGCTTAAATAAGAGGCGTCTGCTTTTAAGTCCTTTGTGCCTGGAGAGGTGTCCGGTTGAATCATAAGCACGGAGAGATTTTTAGGTTTTAATTCATTTTGTGATTGGTTTATATATCCAATCCGATAAAGACCGAATCTATATATAAACGCGATACAGATCAAACTTGCGATCGAAGTTTTGAATTCTTTTGAATTTTTATATTTATAATAATTTACTAATATTAAAAAAGTGGATGATATGAATAGTAAAAGAAAACTCAATCCGTATACTCCGCAAATGGAAGCGAATTGTTCAAATACGATGGAACCTGAGATTAAGTTTCCCCAATACCAGGGGAAAATTTGAAACGTTATCATATCGGAGAGTGTTCCAGCGGCGGGAAATATAAGTAATATATAAGTTTTTGAAGCAGAATCTATTTTAGAAAAGCGGAATAGAGTATAAAACAAAAAAAACTTTAAATGAGAGATTAGTCCGTATAAAAAAAAGAAAAGTATGGAAACAAAAGTGTTTGCACCAGAAATTCTAGAAATTGCTCCTGGAATCCAATAAAAAGCAGTGAAGTTTAAAATTTGAGAAAGTATCAAAAGCCACAAGAAAGCTTTCCAAATAGAAGTTCTATTGAGGGAAAAAAACAAAAAAATACAAGAGATAGACGCAAATACACCCGCCGAAAAAAACGAAAACGGAGAAAGTCCGAACACGGTTCCGATTCCAATTCCAAAACACAGTATAAGTCGGTACAAAATCGAATCTTTGGAAATAAAATTGTAAAACATCTGTTTTTATTTTTTTATTTCCTCTTCATATTTAAGCCTTCTTGAATATTCTTCTGCTTCTTCCTTTCCTAGATTTTTGATCCGAATTTCCATTAGAGCTTTTTCCTTGGTTTCTACTTTGACGTTAGGATTTTTTCTGATCCAATCAGATTCTTCTTGTGCTGTCTGTTTTTCCTTTTTTTCTTTTTCTTCACTTTCTTGGTAAACTGTTTCCATACGATCGGCTCCATCCTTACCAAAATATTTTTCTCGAATGTGTCTGGTTTTACTGTTTCGTTCGGAGGAACTCATTCTTTCCAATTCTTTTTCTCTCAAAAACATCTCTGTCTCATAGGTATTGTATTTCGGTTCTCTTTTTTTGATCGTATTGTAGTATTGCCCGTAGACATTTTTTCTGAACTCTTCGTATTTTTGCATTCTTTGTTCCCCGCTTAATGTTTCTGTGTCTTTTAAAAAACCTCCCAAGGAATCCAGATAAGTTTCTTCCGCTTCTTCTAAACCAAAGATAAGTTTCGTATCTTTATCAGAGAAAAATTCCCTTCTTTGCTTTTTGATAAGTTCATATTTTTCCGCTCTACTTAATTTATATGATATTTCTAACTCTTTCATTTTTGTTTCGTATTTTAAATAACTGGAAAATAACTTCATTAGATATTCTGCATCTTTTCCAAAATAATGATCTGCAATAAACGCGCGAATAATTTCGTTACATTGTTCATAATGTATGTTTTCGGGACATTGTCTTCTCAAGTCTGAGAGTTCGGAGATTAGATTGATTTCTCCATTTGACGCATATTGTATCAATTCATCAAAAGAAAGCCAGTTTCCATTTTCGTCGAAGATTTTACGCGAAGTATTTATGATCGCTTGATTTAAGATCCATCCTTCGGATCCGGAACTGGATTCTGGATCTAAACTTGCTGAAGAACTTGTAGTAATTTTACTTCCGCTGAAAAATACGAACCAAATCAACATGATTAAAGTCACGGAGATCAAACCTACTAATATTGGAAATGTGATTTTTTGCTGAAGAGTTTTCATAGGCCGTGATTTTTTTAAAAAATCTTTTTCAAAGCAAACCTTTTTTGTTTTTTCTAAAAAAGAGGTTGGGATGAGATGACAAAGTAGTGGAGCTAAAAAAACCGATTTTATATTATCCTGAAGGAACCATCGGGGCTAAGGAAATTTTTTCAAGTTTCGAAAAGCTGGAAGTAAGATCTTATCCTAACGATCAAATCAGAGAGATTTCAAGAGACGA
This sequence comes from Leptospira interrogans, assembly GCF_900156205.1. Classification (GTDB taxonomy): domain Bacteria; phylum Spirochaetota; class Leptospiria; order Leptospirales; family Leptospiraceae; genus Leptospira; species Leptospira interrogans. The sequence continues at coordinate 113,547 of NZ_FTNA01000005.1, read as the reverse complement.
ACCCACGATTTTAATCGCAAACACTAGGTTTCAAGTAAACCGAGATAATATACAAAACTTTCCTACGGTAAAAATTTTTGCTACTGTTAGTTCTGGAACGGATCACGTAGATTTTAATGCACTTAAGGAATTCAAAAAAATTTTTCTAAACGCTCCCGGTTGTAATGCCGGTTCTGTCGCAGAATATTGTTTTGCGGGGCTTTTAAATCGGTTTAAAGAATCCGAACTTAAGGGATTAAAAATCGGCTTGGTAGGACACGGTCATACAGGAAAAGAATTTTATAAAATTCTAATATCTAAGGGAGTAAACTGTATATTTTATGACCCGTTTTATAAGACAGAATCCAGACCTTTGAGTGAAGTTTTAGATGCTTCCGTTCTGAGTTTTCACGTTCCACTGACCAAAGACGGACCGGAGCCCACGTTTCGATTTGTGAGCACGTCTTTAATTGATTCTTTAAAGTCGGGTACGATTTTTATCAATACGAGTCGCGGAGAAATACTTTCTCGAGAAGCGTTTAATCGATTGATTGCAAGAAATGATATATTCAAAATTTTAGATGTATTTGATCCGGAGCCACCTACGTTGGAAATGGGAAGAAAACTTTCAGAAGTAAAACATTCTATTTTGACTCCTCATGTTGCGGGTTACAGTCAGCTGGGCAGAATTGGCGGAACTTACCGAGTTGCGGAAAAGTTATCAATTTTATACCAGGACAAACCTTTGCCACCTTTAAATTTTTTTTTACAAACATCCGGAGAATTTAAAACTTCTACTTTTTTAAAGGAAGAGGATCGTCTTTTGAGAGAAGCCTGGAGAAATGGAGATACAAATTATTTTGAAAAAAGAAGAAATACTTATCCAATAAGACTCGATTGGGATTTTTAGAAAGTTCGTTTAACGATCAAAGGCGAGTTTACTTTTAAAAAATTTTTCTCGTGAATTTATGTTATTTAGAGTTATATAATAAAGTAAAATGAATCTTTATCGTAAGGGTTTGTTTGAGTGCAAAATATTATGCACTTCGTTATACGGTATTAGTAAAAATCATTTTATAAAAATTCAATTAAAAATTGATAAATACGACAGTTTCTACTAAGTGATTTTCAAAGTAAAAAGTTGGTTTGAATTTCTACATTAGAGTTGTTAAACAATGAATTCTCCATCTTGTTTCTGTTTCATGAAATGGTCGATTGAAGTAGTTTTGTTGATCACTGCTATGGAATTTTTTAACAACTCTAATTTTAGAATTTATTAAATGTGAATTAGGTATAAAAATAAATTTATTCTAAGACTGGAAAATGTGGGAACTGTTACGAATCAAGTATCGTCCTGTTTCTGATTAGCGTGAGTTGGCTTAGTAAATTCGTTTTATAAAAACCTGATTTTTCCATAAAAAATAAATGTTTAAAAATTTGTAATGTGACTAATTTGTGGGAACTCTCGCAAAGTCAGAATCTCCTTTTTCTAAAATGTGGGAACTCTCACAGATTGTGGATTTACCAGTTAAACTTTAAAAATTGTAGGAACTATTATAAAATACAAAAAGAATCATCATCCAATCAGATTTTTGCAGTTTTACGCCATCATTAAAATTAAAATCCCATTTAAGCATAAGTTCGACTGAGAAAGACTTTTCTAAAAGTATGAGTTCCCACAATTTTAGGATTTGTCTGTAAAATCGTGGTTTGCAGTAATTTACTACTCGGACGCATAAAGAGAATACTTGGGTTAAATTGTTTCAAAAATTTGAATGTTTTGACCCTGCTCTAAAATATCGTAAATCCCGAATTTGTGATATTTTTTAAACGCAGCTATTTTTTTTCGCAATTCAGCCATTACTCATAACTATATAATATGTACCTAATATTTTACATAGAATCAGTGTTTTGTGATAAAATTAACGGTACTAAATTTTCTAGAAATCAGTAATAACTTGGTGCTATTTTTGTGAGCACGAGTAGTAAGGAATCGATCTATAAAGTTCAGATTTCAACTTTTTTCAGAATCATGGGTTCTTACGCCGAACTCATGTTAAGTAAAGAATTACTGATCTGCCAGTATATATAATTTGATTTAGAGTCTCAAAAAAATAAACGACGATTCATTAGAAATTTATAATAAACTATAATACTACCACAAAAACCTTGATCCTTTCCAGTAATTCTTCTCCATTATCAAATTTATATAGTCTTTAGGTTTGGAATGACAGACTTAGAATTCAGTTGTCAAAATTCCTTTTTGTAAACCGTATTTAGAACATAACTCGGAAGTTTTGTGGTAAAGAGCGTTTTGATAGAAATTGGGCATTCTGAAATTTTTGGAAAAAAATTTTTGATATTTGGAAAGTAGATGAGGAAAGTGATTTTCGATCGCTTTAAAAATTAGATTTTTATGATCCAAAGGATCGTTTCCTCCAAAAAGAGTCAAACTCGCAGGGAAGATATATCGGATTCCGATCTCTTGAAACGTTTGAAACATAAATTCTAAATTTTCCCCTGTGTCTGAAATATGAGGAAGTAAGGGCATCAAACTTACTCCGGAAAAAAAACCTTCTTTTAAAGTTTCTTTAAGTGCAGAGATGCGTAAACTAGGAGAGGTTGCACCTGGTTCAAAAATTTTAGCAATAGAATCATCCAGAATAGAAAATGAAAACGTAATAAACGATTTACGGCTTAATTGGTTTTGCAAATCTACTGGAAGAATTGCGTTTTTTTCAATTTCGCTTAACAAATCTAGGTCTCGTAAAATTAAATCTGATTTAGTAAGTATATGAACTGGAAATTTATACTTTAAAATTATCTTAAGTAATTCTCTGGTAAGACCGCGTTCTTTTTCAAGTTGTAAATAAGGATCAGTAGCAGAGGAAAGAACGATAATACCGTGTCGATTCTTTTTAGCAAGGTTAGATAATTGTTTGTCTAGAATTTCAACAGCGTTTTCTTTAATAGAAAGTTTATCTTCAACGTTTAGGCCGTATTTACTACCTTTTACGTAACAATATAAACAACGAAAAGAACAACCGCTATACGGATTGATTGTATAGTCGTCTAAAAACCAAGGATCTCTTCGTTTCGTTTTATTGAGAATATTTTTAATCCGAATACTTTGAGCCATACTTTGAAGATCTACTTAGGCCAATTTCTATTTTTTTTCTAAAAAACGGTTGAATAGAAGGGTTTGCTAGTAAATTAGATTCAAATTTTTGAATGATATCCGGATAAAATTTAGAAATGGTTTTAAGAGCCCAACCAATTCCTTTTTTAGTATGAAAGTCTTTTGTATCCGTTTTAGATAAAAGAAGATAAAACGTAACTTCCACGTATTTTTTTCCGAGACCTTTTTTGACTGCATAATGAGAAGCGACTCCCACCGAACGAACGATCCAACCGTTTTTATCGTTGATGTAATTTTTTAAAATTGGAAGGGTTTTTTCGGGCTCTTTGAGAAGAAAATAGCCCATAATTCTTTCTCCGATGATGTCACATACGTACCATTCGTTTCCTAAAAGGATGTATTCAACAGCCTTATTTAAAGATTGTTCGAAATGTTTTTCCATACGAAGCTGAAGGATAATTGCAGAGATGACGTAACTTCCCATATGTCCAAGCTTTATAATTTGATCTGTAAAATAGATCTGATTCATTTCAGGAATTTTAAAATAGAGTTCTTTTCCAACAAACTCAAGTAGTGGGAACTTTATTTTTTTCTTCAAAAGCTCCGATTCAATGATGAAAATCCAGAGGGATTCATCGGAATCGGAAAGTTTTGAAAGAATCAATTTGATTTCTTTTTTAGAACGAATAGAATCCATGAAATTGATTTTAACTTACGGTTTAAAGTATGAAATTTTTTCAAAAATGGAAGATTTCGGTTTTTTTTAGTTGAACTTCAACATAAAATAAAACCCTTATATTATAAAAAAATAATCATACATACAAAAACGAACGAAGTTTAAGGAGCCATTTCATAAGCGTCCTTATAAGAGTAAACCTTTGCACAAACACGATTAAAAAGTTCTTCGTTTTCAGCGGGTTTAAAAATCATAGCCAGACATTTTTCCATTTGTTCTTTTGTGCTGCTTCTTTTGGAATAAAGTTGAAGAGCGTATTTGGAACAATCGCGCACCATAAAATCGAAAATTTGATCTAAAAGATCGTTATCTACTTTTTCAATGGCAGCATTTTCAATTAAAAGCTGACCATAAGCGACTAACGTAAACAATTCTCCAAGAATTAGCATAAAGTCTAAATCTTTAGATTGTTTAGAATCGGGAGGAGTGGATTTTAAGAATTCTTTTAAAACCGCAATTTGTTTTCTGAAAATTTGAACGTTTGGAAGATCTATGTTTGAATACACTTCATTATAATCTCTGAATGTAATTTTTTCAAAACCTTTAGAAGTAGTTCCCTGATTAAAAAGAAAATCATCGTTTTTAAAATCGTCGATTTTAGGAACAACCGGAAGGGAAGAATTTGGTTCGAAAAAATAATTATTCATGAACTTGATGATTAAAGCCATGTTTACGTGTGCAGTACCTTCCAATTTTGGAAGTCCTCGAATATCCTTGGCCGCCATTTCAAAATACATATTTTTTTCAAAACCTTTAGCAGCGATAACGTCCCAAAGAAGATTGATCACTTCTTCGCCTTGCATGGTAACTTTCATCTTTACCATTGGATTGAATAAAAGATAACGTCTGTCTGTTGCAGAGGCAGATCTCATATAATCCTTAGCCCTTGCCGCAAAAAGTTTCATGGAAAAAAGTCTACAATAGGCATCCACAAACATCTGTTTGATTTGAGAAAAATCTGTTACATTACGATTAAATAATTTTCTTTTGGAAGCGTGATTGAGAGCTTCGTAAAAAGAATGAGTACAAATCCCAATAGAAGCCCAACCTAGATTGTATTTACAAACTGCGATTGTACTGAGAGACGCATCCCAAGCTTCTCTGTCTTTAGAAAGGATTTCCTTTTCGGAAATAGGATAATCTTTTAGAGCATATTCTCCTACGTAACTCTGAGAGTTGACTACGTTCTGAATCAGTTCGTAGTTTTTATGACCGGAGTTGACCGCAAAAAAAACGTAATTTCCGGTATCCTTCATCTTACCGAAAGTGGATACGATCGCGGCCTTATTTGAATTTCCGATATAGTATTTTCTTCCGTTGGCGATGTAGTTGCCGTTACCTTTATTTTCTAAGGACATATCGCTAGAAATTAAATCTGCACCGTGTTCTTTTTCGGAAAGACCAAAAGCGAATATTTCACCATCTAACAATAGTTTTGCGGTTTTGTGTTTGATCTCTTCATTTTTACTGTTCCAGATTGGACCAAGTCCTAACATAGAAACCTGCCAAGTATACCAATAACAAAGACCGTAAAAACCAGCGATTTCGTTAAAGTCGCAGATTCGAGTTGTATCCCATCTAGAATCATTTTCGCCGTAACCGGAAGGAGTCATTAAAGTGGCGAAAATTTTTTCGCTCTTTTGAAATTCTAAAAAGTCCGCATACCAGGTTTGATTTCTGTCGTCTTCTTTTAGTTTATTCTTTCCTTTCTTTTCAAAAAAGGCAATGGTACGTTTCATGATGTTTCTAGATTTTTCGTCCAGATGTTTAAATTCGGTTTTTTTAGGGTTCAATAGATCCATAGTCGTTCATCCTAAAGTAGATAGTGTTTCAACTTGCAGTTTTTCCAAGATAGAAAAATATTTAAAAAAGATTAAAAGAATTCTATCAACAATTTCAAAAATACTTTATCTTGCAAAAGCGAATATTCAAAAGTATTTTTAAAATAATCCATAAAGACGTGGATACAAGTTAAAGTAAAGGAACAAATCGAACCCCACCTTTGGATTCAAAGGACCAGTCGTTGAGATTTCTTTTTGCGAAGATCAAATATTGATCTCGTTTTCCCATTGGGAAGATAAAAATTCCTCCCGGTATAAGAGATTGAAAGTAGGAGCTTTTTGTATCTGGAAGATTCGGAAGTGCAGCGCAAGAAATCATCTTATCAAATTGAAGTTCCGGTTTTAGAATTTCAGTCGCACTTCCGATCATAAAACGATTCGTTTGAGTACAGCCTGGATTCCAACATTCTAAATTTTGAGTAGCGGTTTTAGAAAGAGAGTCAAAGAATTCAACGGAGTATAACGTGGCTTCTAAAAAAATTAAAACGGCGCTTTGATAACCCGAGCCGGTTCCAATTTCAAAGATACGGTCTCCTTTTCGAACTTCAAGAAGTAAAGACATCCATGCTACCATAAACGGCTGAGAGATGGTTTGATTACAACCGATTGGAAGTGGTTTATCTTCGTATGCTTGCAAAATATGGGAATTCGGAACAAAACATTCTCTTGGAATCGAAAGCATTGCAGAGAGAATTTTTTTATCTCTAATTCCTCGAGAGGCGATTTGAAGATCGACCATATTTTTTCTTTCTTGTTCACGAAGAATCGGATTACAGACTTTAGACGAAGAAAACATAATGTCTCTCCACTAAACAGGATTTGAGAAGAGCGGCTTCGATCTTTTTCGTTGACAGTGTCGATCGTCTTTCTATTCTGTCCATGAGTTTGGCCTTGTAGCTCAGTCGGTAGAGCAGAGGACTGAAAATCCTTGTGTCGGGAGTTCGATTCTCTCCGAGGCCAAAACTCGTTTCCTTTTATTTGGCTGCTTTTCTTTCTTCCCCTAATTTCCAGAGTTCCGAAAAAACAACTTCGTCGATCACCTTACAGAGTTCGGGTTTATATAATTTTTTGACCGGAGGTTTGGGATAAATATGAATTTCGTCCGTGTTGGGAATATAAGTCATCATTTTCTGAATCTGATCCTCCCCTTCCACTTCATACATTGTATAAGACATTCCTTTGGAAGGAATGATTTGTTCTGTTTCTAAATATTTCATCCTAAACCCTTAGCGTTTCCAGCTATTCAATACAAAAAAATTTCTTGCTGGATGTTTCTTATAGGTTAATCAAATTCAACGTATTTGTAAAGTAAAAGAATGAATGAAGAAAAGTCACTGATTCTTTTGCGAGGTTTGCCAGGTGCAGGTAAAAGCAGACTCGCTAAACTTTTATCTGAAAACGGAAAGTATCCGGTTTTTAGCGTGGATGACTATTTTACGGATTCTAAAACTCAAGAATATAATTTTGATTATAAAAAAAATCATCTTGCATATAAACACTGCGAAGACTGTGTTCGAAAAGAAGCGGAACGTGGAACCTCTAAGATTTTTTCGGACAACACGTTTACACTTTCTTGGGAGATGGAGCCTTACTTTCAAATTGCATCCGAATTCGAATATACAATTTTTGTAATCACAGTAGAGAATTATCATAACGGAAAAAATGTTCATTCTATCGATGATGAATCCTTAAAAAAAATGGCTTCAAAATATAAGATTCGTCTTTTACCTGAAATACTTTCGGAATAAATATTTACATTAGAGTTGTTGAAAAATTTCATAGCAACAATTAACAAAACGTTTCAATCGACCGTTTCCATACAACGAAAACCCATAGAGAATTAATTTTTCAATAATTCTATTAATGATCTTCTATATAAATTCGAATTTTATAATTTTACTAATGCTATATACAGGAATACTTGATATCTTGTACTCAAATCTGCTTTTATGATGAATATTTTAAGCATATAGTTCTGAATAAAATTAAAGTTTCCGCCAAATCGTAGTATGACGACTTTCATTCGAAGTTTACCCAAAACCTCAAAGAATTTTACACGATCATTCTTTAAAAATTTTTAATCAAATGTAGTAGTTCTCACAAATTAGGTTGTATTGACAATTTACTAACTTTCGATTAGTTCTAATAATCAGTCAGTTTGACGTGAGGAAATCCATGCTTGATTTTTCTAAAAAAAGTTGTGATCTTGGTTTCTAAAATGTGGGAACTCCCACCAATCACGATTTTACGAGCCAATTCTAAAATAGAGTTATTGAAAAATTCTATAGTGGAGTTTAACAAAACTACTTCAATCGACAGTTTCCATACAACGGAAATCGATGGAGAATTAATTTTTTAACAACTCTAATTGTAGGAACTCATACTTTTAGAAAATTCTTTCTCGTTTTCTTATGTCGAACTCACGTTAATCTCGTTAAATTTTCGTAGTAGTTCCCACAGAATTACGCCTCTTAGAACGATCAAGATTTTGATATGAAATTAAAAAATGCAGTAGTTCCCACAGAATTACGTCTCTTAAAACGATCAAGATTTTGATATGAAATTAAAAAACTCAGTAAGTTCCGACATCTTAGAATTTTATCTGTAAAATCCAGATATGTAAAAATTAAAATACTTACCTAAAAACCAAGTTAGACAATAGAGAATTTTTAAAAGTTGAAAACGAAAGAAAGTTTATCTCATTTATTTTATTTAAAAAGTAGATCCTAAATTTTTGTCTTTAAATGATAAGATAGAATAACGTAGACATAAGTAAGATTTTGAAATTCAACTTAAAATTTAAAACCTGTTTTTTCTAAAATTTCAATTTATACATATCAAAAAGGCGATTCTATAATTTGAGAATTTAAGCGATAAATTTTATATTTACCGAATTCGCAACTAATTTCATTCTACGCAGGACGTTTATATTTTGTTTTGAGTTAAGGATTTGACGATGAGTGGAATAAAATTGAAAGAGCGAGATTTAGATGTTATCAATTCTCCGGAACAAAGAAAACATATTATCGAAAAACATTTACTCAATCAGAGTTTACGCATCAAAGGGGATCTAAATAGGGAAACGATTACAATTCAAAGATACGTTGATTCCGGAGAAAAAATCATCGCAGGTATTTCAGATGAAACCCACTTTTCTGAAAACGATGAGATCGTATTATATAAGATACTCGCCAAGTATGTACAATTAGAATGTAGTTTTATAAGAAAAACTAGACCAGGAGTCGCGGAGTTCTCTGTAAATAAAGTATCCATCGCAAAATCCAATCGCGCTTTTCCACGTTATTCTGTCGCGGAGGATGCGGCTCACGTAACCAATATCAATTCTTCTAAAACTGTCATAGATGCTTCTTTATTTAACATTCCTACTTTGGTAAAGGTAAGTTTTGAAGATTATAAAACAAAATTAAAACCGGATCAATTGGGTTTAGTTGAAATAGATGTTTTTAGGTCGGATCAAGATGAAAAGTTTGAATTGATTAAACGAACTAAAAAATACATCCATATCGAAAATACTTCTCTGGAAGAATCCTATAAATCTAAGTCTGAAAACCAAGTGGATGTAGAAGATGAGATTCACGAAGAAATTCCTTCTTTGATGAGGAAATATAAGGACGAAAAAATCGTTTCAGAAATTATTTATCCGATCATCTATATCAATCATTCTAGACAGTCCATCCCCCTCGGATATATCTGGGTTCGAAACAAGGAAAAAACTCTCGGTAATAATACCATCGAAAAACTGGCCGAACTTTCTAAAGAGATGGTGGCTAGAATTAAAGAATCCAACACGGTTTTAACCACTGAAAAATTTCCGATTATTGATATTTCCAATAACGGTATTTGTATTAAAATTACGGAACCTCATTTAATTCAGACCCTTCCTAAACACACAGGATTTGTGTTTGACATTTACATTCGTATGCAAGGTTATTTCAAAGTTTTTGGAGCAATCCGTTGGCTTTCTTACGACGAGGTAGGTAGCCTAATTTTAGGAATGGAGTTAGTTGCTAAGTCTTCTTTTCCAGGAGAAAGAGAAAAATTTCATAGAAATGTAGAACTTTTAGGCCAAGGAAAATTTACCGGTTTAAAAACGCACGCGATTTGATTTTTATTTACTTAAGTATAGTATAATTTTTGAATCTTTTCTTTAAATATAAATTTGAATCGATGTCTGTTTTGAAGGTAATTTAATTTTTCAATTTTACGTTAGTAAAGCCGAAATGGAAAATACCTTAACAACACAAATCCGTTCTATAAAACTTTTTATCTGGGCTACTCCGTATTTTAGCCTAAATCTGTAGGAATCACGTGTAAAAATACATTTTATAGGTCAGAACTGGAAATCTGGCGGTTTCAAAGAAAGGCTTGGACCAGTAAAGCTTTCCGCAGAGTCTTTTTTGGGAAAACGATTTAGATCGGCGTGATATAGAGGTCCGGTTGTTATATTCTAAGACATCGATTTACAATTTTGTCTAAAAATCAAAGAGGACCCGAGTATCTGTCTTTTTAGTCGCTGTCTTGAACCCAAAATTCGTCCTATCTCCATCTCTCGGAATTTAAAAAGTGACAAGGTTTCCAAGGCATTTGATCTTAGTAAAAAAAATCCCGGGAGATCCGGTCTTTCTCATGAAAAAAACAATCATTCTTTCTTTTTTTATTCTATTTTTAGCCTTAGAACCCTCTTTGCTGGCTCAACCCGCGCATAACTGGAATTCTCCTTCCGAAGTAGTCAAGCAGGTAAAGAAGAAGTTCAGTGATTTGAATTCTTATAAGGCCGATTTTCAAATTCAGACGGTTTCCAATAAAAAGAGCAAAAATATGAAAGGTGTCTGTCTTTATAAAAAAGGCGGAAGAATCCGGTATCAATTTAACGAACCTTCCGGAGACGAAATCGTTTCGGACGGAAAAACTTTATATATATATATAGCTCGCTTGAACGCGGTGGGTAAACAAGATCTTACATTAAATAAATCAAATAAATCCGGACCGATTTTTTCTAATTTTACAGACGAAGGTCTTTCTCGAATTTTTAGGAAATATCATTATAAGTTCGATTCTATAGAACAACCCCAAACCTCTTCTAAAGACGGACGTAAATACTTTGTGCTCAATTTGGAACAAAGAGAAAAAATCGGTGGTTTTGAAACGATGTTACTTTATGTGGATGCACAGACGTATTTTATTCAGAAAGCGGTAGCGAGTGATGGGAGAGGGAAGGAAACTACAATCGAATTCTCTAATTTAGAAATTAATCCGGATTTGGAAGACGGACAATTTAACTTTCATATCGGTGGAAACGCAAAAATTATAAATAACCCGCTTGTGTCGGAACAATAGGTCCCGAAAAGGAGAGAAACGTTGAATCAAAAAAGAGTTGGGCAGATTCTCCGTGAGGCGAGAGAAGAAAAAAAACTAAGTGTCAAGGACGTTGCTAGAGAAACTAATATTTCCGTAAAATACATTTTGGCTTTAGAAACCGAAGACTATTCTCAGTTTCCGGGAGAAACCTTTACCATGGGATTTTTGAAAAACTACGGAGGTTATCTAAAATTAGATACAGGACAGTTGATCAATTTATACAGAGGAGAAAAGATAGAAGAATCCCAAGCGCCTCTCGAAGAACTGACTCGTCCTACCGCTTCGTATTATACGAAAATTAACGTGGATAAAAATAAAATTTTTACGATCGCGTCTGTATTGATCATTCTTATATCCGCGTATCTTATCATTGATAGTTTTATCGGTCCTTCTTCCGATGAAGACTCAGTGGAAGAATCCGGTAAAAAACTAGATATTCCAGAAAACATAGATTTTCTTTCTAGATCCATTCCGGAAAGCAGAAGTGAATCCTTCATTCTTACTCCGGATAAAGGAGTCAGTTTTTCGGTAAGCAATCAACAGTGTAAACTATTTATAGATTCTGTGGAAAAAGGAGGCGCTGTCAACACCGCTGTACTTGCGTTTAACGTTTATCCAGAACTTACGGTATATAAATTTCGTTTGAGTGAAGGACAGGAAAAAATACTCAGTTATACAATTCCGGAAATTTCCAGTCTTAGGAGGAATGTTAGAATTATCTCCCAGGCGGTGACTGAAAATTCGGCAAAGGTTTTAGTCACGTTGAGCGACGAAGAACAAAAACAGGAAAATAATAACTCAGTTGATAACACAAAAACGTTAGGCGATGTTCCGATTCAAGTAACTCTATTTTTTAATAAACCTAGTTATGCTGAGTTCATCATAGACGGTCAGATGGGATTTAGAGGTCTTGTACAAACGGGAGAAACCAGAAGTTTAGAAGCTAAGGATCGTCTGGAACTAAAAGTAGGAGACGGTTCTGCGGTGGAGATGATTCAAAACGGTAAACCTAAAATCACTTTGGGACGCCCTGGTAAACTAGTGAAGAAAATTTTTGTGAAAACTCAAAATCCTTATGATAGCACACAGTCCATCATCAAGGAGTTGGGAGAATAGGAATTTTTTTGGATAAGAAGTTCTACATCACCACACTCGGTTGTCCTAAAAATATTGCGGACTCTATGAGTATGCATCATTCTCTTCTGGAAGAAGGGTTTACTCCCGCTTCTTTGCCTGAAGAATCCGATTTCCATTTTATCAATACCTGTACGTTTATTCAATCAGCTACGGAAGAAACGATTCAGACCATTTTGTCTGCGGCTCAGGTAAAAAAACAGAATCACCAAAAGTTAGTTGTAGTAGGTTGTTTTGCAGAACGTTATCCGGACAATATTCATTCTGAAATTCCGGAAGTGGATTTGTTTTTTGGAACTGGCAAATACTCACAAGCAGGAAAAATTTTACGCGAAAAATTTCCGGAACTTTCTCCTTCTCAACTGGAATTTAACGATAGTTTATTAGAAAGATGGAAATTATCTTCTAAAATCGAAAACTATTCTAAACCGTATGCTTATGTAAAAGTTTCTGACGGTTGTAATCGGGGTTGTTCTTTTTGTATCATTCCTTCCTTTCGAGGAAAATTCGCAGAATCTCCGTTAGACGATATTTTAAGAGATACAAATAGAGCGATACGCGCGGGTGCCAAAGAAATCTGTTTGGTTTCTCAAGATACGGTCTATTACGGAAGAGACTCCGAAATACTTTTGGATATGGTTCGTAAAGTTGCAGAGATTGATTCTCTCGAAATTCTAAGATTATTGTATTTGTATCCGGATAAAAAAACCGAAAAGTTGATTCGTTTGATGGGAGAAACTTCTAAGATTGCTCCGTATTTGGAATCCCCTCTACAACACGTATCTTCTAAAATTCTAAAGGTGATGAACCGGACCGGAGAAAGTTCCTATTTTAAGGATCTATTCTCTCTTGCCAGAGAAGTCAAACCAGGTTTAGAAATTCGTACTTCGTTTATCATCGGTTATCCGGGAGAAGAACCCGAAGACGTGGATCAGATTTTACGTTTTATCGAAGATACCAGACCGGAAAAAGTAAATTTATTTTCTTATTCCCCTCAAGAAGGAACCAAAGGTGCCCAACTCAAACAAACCGTTTCCGAAAAGGAAAAATCGAAACGAATCAATCTGATCCGTGATTCTCATCTGGAGATCTTAGAAGAGATACACGAATCTAGAATTGGTCGGACCTACGATGCGATTGTGGACGGGATAGAAGACGGACAGGCGGTGGTTCGTAGATTTCAAGACGCTCCGGAAATGGATGAAGTAGTCTACGTGGACGATGTTTCTCTCCTTCCGGGTAGGATCGGAAAAGTGCGGATCGATTCCTTTTACGAATACGACATGAATGGAACTTGGGTATGAACAAGGTTATTTTCAATATTCCTAATATTCTTACTATGTTAAGAGTTGCTGCGGTGCCTTTTTTCGTATGGTTTTTATTTCAAAAGGAATTGGAATATCATATCGCGGCTCTGATCCTTTTTTCAGTGGCTTCTTTAACTGATTTGATAGACGGTTATCTGGCTCGAAAGTGGAACCAGGAAACGGAGTTCGGTAAATTTTTAGATCCTCTTGCGGATAAGATCATCGTTACTGGTTGTTTTATTACGTTTATATTTTTACAAGAACAGATCGAATTTTGGATGGTTTGTTTAATTATTGGAAGAGATATGCTGATCACTTCTCTTCGTTATCTTGCGATTCGCCAAGGACAGTCGATCCGTACTACGATGCTTGGAAAGGTAAAGACTGTCTTTCAAATGGGGGCCATCGTTTTGATCCTTGTATTTTTTATTTTGATTTCTAGCAAAAAGAGGATTTTGATCAACCAAGCATACGCAACCGGAAAAGCGAATGGTCTCACCGTATTTGAATTTGCGACCAATAACGCAATTCAGTTTTTCCGAAATTTGGACCAAAATAACGGACTAGGAGACGTGGTTTTTGGTTTAGGAACGTTTGTCCCTTATTGGGGAATGTTGGTCACTACCACAATTACTGTGATTTCCGGAATCCGTTATTTAGTTTCCAATAGTAAAGTTCTTTATCCTTCTAATCTCAAAGGGATGTTTCAAAAAAATGGAACCAAGAGCAGCCGTTCTTAAACTCATCGAACATAAACATTTAACCGCTTTAGAAGCGGAATCTTTTATGAACCATGTAATGAAAGGAGAGGTTTCTGAAATTTTACTTTCTTCTTTTTTGACCGCAATGCGTTTCAATGGGGAATCCGTAGAAGAAGTGTTAGGTTGTACATTGGCGCTTCGTAAAAACGCTCTTCGACCTAAAACCGTTTTTCCATTTGATTTATTGGATACCTGTGGAACAGGAGGAGATGGACAAGGAACGATCAATATCAGCACTCTCTCTGCGATCGTTTTAGCTTCTTTAGGGATTAAGGTGGCTAAACATGGAAACCGATCCGTTTCTTCTCATACAGGTTCTAGCGATATATTAACTCGGTTAGGTTATCAAACCGAGACAACTCAAGAAGAAGTGGAAGCTCATCTTGTAAATAGAGGATTTACATTTTTATTTGCTCCTATGTGGCATCCATCTATGAAACACGCTGGTCCGGTTCGGAAAGAACTGGGATTTAGAACCGTCTTCAATATGATTGGCCCACTTTCCAATCCGTTTTCTCCTCAGTTTCAAATTATAGGTGTGTATCAACCAGAATTGATGGAACTGTTTATCAAAGTATTACAATCTTTAGGTTTGAAGAGGGCTTTGGTATGTCATTCGAGGGATGGTTTGGACGAATTTTCAATCTTTCAGATTACGGATTATACTTTTTTAGAAAATGGTGTAATTAGCCGCCATTCGTTTGATCCTAAAATTTTAGGACTTTCTTCTTTAAACAAAGAAGAAGTATATGCTTCTTCCAGCGACCATGCAGAGGTTTTGGCGAGAAAGGTTTTGAATTCGGAATCGATTGCGGGGACACACGCGGTGGCATTGAATGCGGGAGCTGGACTTTTTGTAATGGGGAAGATAGATACAATTGAACAAGGGTATCAAATCGCCAAAGAGGCCATTCTTTCCGGAAAAACAAAAAAGTATTTCGAAGATTTAATTTCCAAAGAGTAAACGAGAAAAATACTGGTAAGAATTTGACGAAAAGAACCGAACAGGAAAGTAAACGATGACATTTGATATTTTACTACAATTGGCTCAGGCCGCCGGAGAAGGAGACAAATCTCCTTTTTCTACTTTGCTTCTCATTCCAATTATGCTCGTGATCATGTATTTCCTGGTCATTCGTCCTCAAAGGAACGAAGAAAAAAAACGTAAGGAAATGATAGATAGTTTGAAAAAAGGAGACGAGGTAGTCACTTCTTCTGGAATTCACGGAAAGGTTGTAGAGATCAAAGACAATAACGAAGTAGTTGTTCTGAATATCGCTAAAGATACCAACGTATCCTTTACCGCGAGTACGGTTCTAAAAAAGAAACAACAAGCGGACAAATGAAAAAAATTTCGATCTTAATTCTAATCTTTTTATTTTTAGGGAATTTGGCGCTATTCTCTCAGGATGGGGAAGAGATCGACTTTTTAGAAAAGGTCACGGAGCCTAAAAAAACAGTAAGTAAAAAATCTTCTAATACGGCGGGCGCTTCTTCGGGGACATCCACTCCTAAAAAAAAGGAAAAGAAAAGATCCAAAAAGAAAAGATCTAAAAAATCTTCTTCTTCCATTCCAAACAATCTGGAAGAAACCCAAAAGAAAAATGTAATACCTAATACTAACGAAACTTCTTCTGGAAATAATAATTCTAATTTGAATGGGAGCAATTCAGGTTCTTCTAATACACTTGAATCCGGAAATGTAGATGAACAACGCGTGAGCGCTTCTAAGATGGATCTTAGAGATTTACCTAAACCGTATTGGGTTAACGAAGAAGTTCAAATTCATCCTAACAATTTGCCGGGTTATACGGTTTCTCAAAAATCGGAACAAGGCTCCTCTTTTGGAAGTGGACTTTCCGAAATACTCAAGTTAGGTGAAGACAAAAAAAAGGAAGAGAACAAAAAGAAAGTTCAGGAAGTACAAAAATCAGGCTCCTTTACTGGATTTATTTCTGAGTATAAAAAGCCTATTATCATTATAGTATTTATTTTATTATTTGCTTTATACCGATTGAAAGCGGGTAAATCACGCGGAAGTTCCAGCCGCAAATCCCCGGTTACGATCAATAAAATGAGAAGAGATTAGGAGTTTTCTTTTGAAATCTGCGACATGGATTTTTTTGCCGCTCTTGATTATTTTGGCGGCCACGGTGATACTTTATCCCAACTTCGCGACTAGAGAGTTGGAACTTGCGGTCAGAAAAGAATTTATTTCTATTTCTCCAGAACAAAAAAAGGCGATCCTTTCCCGTTTTGAAGAACGTTGGAATCGAGAATATAAACAATCCGATTGGGTCATTTCTCCTTCTCCTTCCGAACTTAAGGATGAATCTTTCTTGTTGGTAAAAGGAAGATTTATTACTTCGGCAAAGATCAATCAAATCTCTCAGGAAAATCCAGAACTGATCTTAGAAGCCAAGAATAAACTTCGCCCTACTTTAGTGGAAGAGTGGATTACAAAGGGACGTCCTTTGACGATTAAACTCGGTTTGGATTTGCAGGGTGGAATGAGAGTAGCGATGAAGGGAGATTTTGAAGACTACGCTTCTAAACTCCGAGAAAGTTATATTAAAGAAATTGAAAATTTAAACAAAACCGTGACGGATCCTTCTGCAGACGAAAAGGAAAAGAAAAAAGCCAAGGATCGTTTGAGTGAAATTGAAAGTTACTTTGAACTTTCTCCGAGTCGAAAACTTTTAGAATTAGAAAAAGCAAAACTGATCATAGATAATCGTCTAACGAGCCAAAATTTGACTGAACCTCAGGTACGGATTCAAAAGGATCAGGATTCCATAGAAGTTTCACTTCCAGGTGTAACCAATTCTTCCCAAATTTTGGAAATCATTCAAAATACCGAAACCGTGGAGTATCGTTTAGAAGAGCCGGAAAATTCTGCAGGAAATGGTTTGACATACGCTTCTATCATTCAACAGGAAGAAAATAGGCTTCTCGAATTGAAAAGAAGGGAAGAAACGGATATAGTACAATATCAGAATATTATAAAACAGAAACTTGGAAAGGCAGAACAAGATAAGTTTCTACAAGGTTTAGAAGAAAAGTATAAAATCCCTAGGGATAGATACAGGGTTTTTGCATATTGGGCCAGGGGAAATCATCAAAATTCTACCTTACTTCCTAGAAAGTTTGTCGTTTTGGAAAAAGCGATCGCTTTGGATGGAAGGGATATGAGGGACGCAAGACCTTCCTTTGAAAATAATTCTTTTGGGTATATCGTTTCTTTTACTCTGACTAGCAGCGGGGCTGAAAAATTCTTTGAGATTACTTCCCAAAACAAAGGTAGAAATTTAGCTATTGTTTGGGGGGATAAGGTTGTATCTGCCCCAACGATTCGAAGTGCTATCGCGGGTGGTGTGGCTCAGATAGACGGTTCTTTTACAAAGGAAGAGGCGGTTGATCTTGCGAACGTGATCAGTGAAGGTGCGCTTCCGATTCCTTTGAGAGTTTTGGAAATGAGATTTATCGGCCCTACTCTTGGAATTGAATCTATCGAAGTGGGTATGAAAGCGGTTTTGATCGGATTTGTTTTAGTCATGTTCTATATGATTTTAATTTATCGTCTTTCGGGTCTGGTAGCGAACGCCGCACTTTTTGCGAATATAGTAATTTTAAGTGCCCTTCTTTCTTTGATGGGATTTACTTTGACTTTACCTGGTTTTGCCGGGATCATTTTGACGGTAGGTATGGCGGTGGACGCTAACGTGATTATCTATGAAAGGATCAAGGAAGAATTGCGTGCGGGTAAGTCTGCAACTGTTGCTGTGGCACAAGGATTTGACAACGCATTTTGGACGATTATAGATAGTAACGTAACTACTTTGATTTCTGGGATTTTGATGATTCGTCTTGGAAACGGTCCGATTAAAGGTTTTGCGATCACTCTGTGTTGGGGAATTATCACTTCTCTTTTTACATCCTTGTTCTTAAGTCGTTTAGTGATGGATCTTTTGGTCAATCGTTTAGGGGTTCAGAAACTCCAGCTTGGCTTTAAAAAATTGGAGTCCTAAAAGAATGTTTGATTTTATAAAATATAAATACGTTTCAATTTGTATTTCTCTGGCTCTAATCGTATTCGGTTTTAGTTATACGTATGCAGTTCACGGAGGTTTTGCCAACTCTTTGGATTTTAACGGTGGTCTTAGAACTGTAGTCGAGTTCGATCAAAATATGGATCGTAAAAAGTTGGAAAATTACTTTGCGGAAAATAAGATCGAAGCAGTGCTTTTGCTTTTAGATAAAGAAAAACATCACTATCAAATCGATATAGGTCTAGGCTCAGTAGATTCAATTTTACTAAAATACAGAGAGAAAAACGGATTAAAACCTACGGATAAGGTAGAACTTTCTGGAATCGATGCTTTGATTTCGATTTTAATCGCGGATTTTAGAATTGATAAAAGTAATATACTCAGCGCTAATCAAGTAGGTGCGATTGTAGGAGGAGAGCTTTCTTCTACTGGAACTACTTTGCTTGGACTTACGATGGCGATTATACTCGCATATATTAGTTTTCGATTTCAATTTAAGTTTGCTTTGGGAGCCATTTTGGCTTTGACGCACGACCTCATTTTGACGGTTGCGTTTATAGGATTTTTTCAAATTAAACCAAGTGTTCCTATTATTGCCGCCTTATTGACATTACTTGGGTATTCGATCAATGATACGATCGTAGTATTTGATAGAATCCGAGAAAATTCCGCAGGAAATTTGAATCAAACTTTCGGACAGACGATCAATTCTGCGATTAATCAGACTTTGGGAAGAACGTTTAACACTTCTTTTGCGACTTTGATTTCTATCGTAGCAATTATCATCGGTGGAGCAACCGAACTATTCGATTTTGCTTACGTTCTTACGTTTGGAATTGTGATTGGAACGTATTCTTCGATTTTTATTGCAGCCCCTCTTGTAGATATTTACGACCAAGTTATACGAAAGGCTCGCGACTGATGACTTCCCTCCCGGAAAAATTTCGGGAGGAATTGCGCAAACTTTCCTTTTTATCCATGGGGGAAAGTTCGCCGAACCCCCCTGTTTCTTGTCTCATTACGGATGTTGAAAACAAACGAATATTTGCCAAAGGTAGAACTTCACCTACCGGTGGACCACATGCGGAAAGAAATGCATATTATGAATTTATTAATAATGGGCTTTTATCAAAACCGCATAACGTGTGGGTGACTTTTGAGCCTTGTACACATCATGGTAAAACCCCTCCTTGTTTAGATTTAATTTTAGAACATAAACCGAAAACGCTATACTACGGTTTAAAAGATCCTAATCCTCTCGTTCGTAAAAACGAAGGTTTAGAAATTTGTAGGAATGCTGGAATTCAAGTTGTTTCAGATTTTGGTTTAAAAGAAATTGCAGAAGAAAGTTTATTTGGATTTATTTCTAGAATTGAAAAACAAAAACCTTCTATGATTATCAAATCGGCGGTTTCTAAAGAAGGTTTTTTTACCACTAAGGATAAGGCTACGGTTCGTCTTTCTGGAAATTTATCAGATCGCCTAACTTCTATTTTGCGAGCAAAATGCGACGCTGTACTTATTGGTCCTAGAACCTTATTCCAAGATCTACCTGGTTTAGATTTTAGGATTGGAGGCAATTGGGCTACCGATTTGGGAACCATTCAGGAAAATATTTTTGGGGAAAGTAATGGATTTGATATAAGCCGCTGGTTTGAAGCAGGAGTTGATTTGGAACGGGCAGGAGTTTTAAAATTTGAGCATGGGGCTTATTTTGAGAGAGGGGATGAAATTAAGGATTTAGAAAAAAATTTGGGAGTAGGTTCTGAAATTAAGAACTCAGAAGGGACTTCTCGATTTTTAAAGAATATTTTAAAATACGGTTTTAATCCGGAAATTTCGGAAATTCATCGTAAGGATCAAGAGAATTATCAACCATATCGCGTTTTTATTATATTCGAAGAAAAAAATATACCCGAAAGTTGGGTCGAAAAACAAAGAAGAATCAATAAAAAAAATAATTCTAAAAAATGTATTTTTTTTCTAAAACGAAACGAATCTTTCAGCGAAAAAATTAGAGAGTTACTTAAGTCCTTAACGGATAATAAAATTTATACATTTGATCCGGAAACGATGGCAGAGGAATGTTTAAATGTTTTATCTTCGATAGGAGCTAATCTCATACTAGTTGAAGGTGGAAATCTAATGTATGAAACTTTTTCTTCTAAAATGAGAGATGACGATTTGATTTTAAAAATTCGATCTACTTTTACCATACCGGAAGGTATAAAACCCAAGTTGATTACAAATTCTGAAACCTTAATCTGGAAAACAAGTGTCGGGAAAGATATTTGGGAGGTGCACGGATGTTTACCGGTTTAGTCGAAACCACTGGAAGAATTTCTGAAATTCAAGAAACGACTGAGGGAAGAAGTTTTTTAGTGGAGACAAAGTGGGTGCGTCCGGATCTCAAGTTAGGTGACTCGATTGCAGTGAATGGTTGTTGCCAGACCGTTACTTCGTTTTACGAAGAGGGGGATCGTTTCCGATTTTATGCTAGTTTTAAAACTTTAGAATTAACTAATTTTAAGTTTTTTAAAGTAGGAGAAGAAGTAAATTTAGAGCGGAGTGTACTTCCTACAACTCGTTTAGGTGGGCATCTTGTAAGTGGTCATGTGGATGGGGTTGGAAAAATTCTGAACAAAGAAGAAAGAGAAGATGGAAATGTGATTTGTTATACGGTCCGAAATGATTCTTCTCTTTCGAAATACATCGCTCCGAGAGGAAGTATTACTGTGGATGGAATTTCGTTGACCGTGGTTAATTCCCATTCTGATACGTTTGATTTGGTTTTGATTCCAGAAACTCTTAAAAAAACGAATGCTAAATCTTGGAATTCAGACTCGGTTTTAAATTTAGAGATAGATCTTGTAGCTCGCTATTTGGAACAACTTCTTAAGTTTCAGTAAAGTAATAGTTCCTACATTTTCAGAGTTTATCCGTAAAATTGAGATTTTGTAAGAGTTCCCACGTTTTCCACTGTGAAATAAATCTTTAAATGGATTTTTTATCGAACCCACGTTAAAAATGTGGGGTTCCTACAATTTTAGAATTTGTTCGTAAAATCGTGGTTTACAGTAGTTCCTACATCATTTTACAGACAAACCTAAGTTTTGTGAGAGTTCCCACACTTGAAATACAACAGATTCAAGTGTTATAAACTTCTATTTTATCAATTGTGGTAGCTCCCACATTTAAAGAATCGATCTATAAAGTTCAGATTCCAACTTTTTTCAGAATCATGAATTTCTTACGCCAAATTCACTTTAACTAAAGTAAAGCTCATCATAGTATTCTTCTTATGTATCTCTGAGTAGTAACGGCCTATTTATAGTACTGCATTATCTTGAACTTTACTAAAATGTAGGAGCTACGGCATAGTATTAAGACTCATAAAAGTGATACTGAAAGTGAACGGTCATTTTGTGAAGATGTAGAATTTTCACAAATTAGAATTTAATCTGGAAGTTATGGCCTTTTTTGAGAGAAAGCTTACAATTTTATCGCAAGTCTGTTTGATTGAAAATTTAGTACCCTACTATATAGTTCTGAGTAGGTATTACGCAATTCAAATTTAGAATTTTAGAAAATTGTAAATTTCTGTTTTATAAAATTGTAGTTTTTTTAGAGACTTACTACTCGGACGCATGAATAGAATACTTGTGTTAGATTGTTTCAAAAATTTGAATATTTTGGTCTTGCTTTAAAATGCCGTAAATCCCGAATTTGCGGTATTTTTTAAATACCACTAGTTTTTCGTAAATTAGGCCGTTAATAACTTGGTACTATTTTCATGCGTCCGAGTAGTATTTTAGGTCTTACTAGTTGAACCTATAAAAATAGCATTCAAGATGCAGAAGTTTTCAAGATTATCTGCCCTGGAATTATTCGTTTTTTTGAAGGAGATCTTAGATTCTATCTTTTTCGAAGTAAGCTCATCCTGTATTATTTTCATGTGCCCAGATCTGACTGATCTCTATAAAATTGAGTACCTAAATGTCTATCATAAAGTGCCGTTTCTCGTAAGCTCGATAGAATCCAATGTGAAAGCGATTTTTGTGTTAAACCTAAAACGCGAACTATAGGGAGCATTTTGCTGAGTTTAGAAAGCTAAATTGTAAGTAATTGGATCAAAAGTGCAGTCGCGCTTTTTAGCTATAAAATTAGCGAGGCTGCTGCTATGGTTCAAAACACGATCCATAGAAAGGTTTTATTGAGTTCAGGGGAGTCGTTGCAGCTGAGTTTTTATTTGCCTAGATTTTCATTCTCTGAATTCACATGATTAAAGTATAAACTATTAAATAGGTGCTTTATTGTGTAGTTCTAAGTAAAAGAAAACAAGTGCTGAAATTTTACAAAACCACAACAGATTACGTCTCCTTTCGATAGTTTAAAAGTTTTTGTATTTGTGAACACCCGAATTTGGAAATTTTGTTTTCGTGAAAATAAAGTCTAAACGTTATATTGTTTTTGAGAAGTAAATGGTAAACTTAATATTTAAGTTTCTGTAGCCAAATTTTAGTCCAATAGAAGAGATGGTAAGAATAGATCTATGATTCAACCCATTGAAAATGCAATCGAAGAAATTAAGTCCGGTAAAATGATTATACTTGTGGATTCGGAAGACCGGGAAAACGAAGGAGACCTTGTAGTTGCGGCCGAATTTGCGGATAAAGAAAAAATCAACTTTATGGCTGCTTTTGGGCGTGGTCTGATTTGTATACCTATGGAAGTAGAACGTCTTAAAAAATTAGGACTGAATCGGATGGTAGACGATTATTCCCTAGGAGACAAACACGGAACTGCGTTTACTGTTTCAGTGGACGCCAAACACGGAACTTCGACCGGAATTTCTGCACAGGATAGGGCGGTTACGGTCCAAGTCCTTTTAGATGATAAAACCGTTTCTGCCGATTTGATGCGTCCTGGTCATTTATTTCCTCTACAAGCGGTACCCGGTGGAGTTTTAAGAAGGGCTGGGCATACCGAAGCTGCTGTAGATCTGTCAAAACTTGCTGGTTTGTATCCGGCGGGTGTAATTTGCGAAATTATGAACGACGATGGGACTATGGCCCGTTTGCCCGATTTAGAAAAATTTGCAGAGAAACACGGACTGAATATTTATACGATCGAAGATTTGATCCGTTATCGAAGAGCCAAAGAAAATTTAATTCGTTTAGAAGTAGAATCTAAACTACCGACTGAATACGGAGAGTTTACCATCCGAGCGTATTCTACTCTGATAGACGATAAGATTCATATCGCCTTGATCAAAGGAGATATTAAAAAAGAAGAAACTATAATGGTTCGGGTGCATAGCGAATGTTTGACTGGAGATATTTTTTCGAGTAATCGTTGTGATTGTGGACCACAGCTTCATGCCGCTTTGGAAATGATTTCTAAAGAAGGGAGGGGGGTTCTTCTTTATATGAGACAGGAAGGAAGAGGAATTGGTCTGATCAATAAATTAAAAGCTTATAATATTCAAGATAAGGGATATGATACGGTCGAAGCCAATGAAAAATTAGGCTTTGCACCGGATCTTAGAGATTATGGAATTGGAGCCCAAATTTTGAGAGAAATAGGTGTAGGTAAAATGAAGATTTTAACGAATAATCCTCGTAAGATCGTAGGTTTAGATGGTTACGGTTTAGAAGTGGTAGAAAGAGTTCCGATCGAAATTCAACCCGGTTCCGACAACCATGATTATTTGATGACTAAAAAATTAAAGCTTGGTCATATGTTAGGTCTTGGTTGAATCTCGTTTTTAGTTCGTTCTTTTTTAAAAGATTATTATATTACCTTTTGTTTTAATAGTTTATTTTGTACTTATTTACTTGATGTGAGCAGGACGTAATCAAATCAGTGCGAACGCGATTCATAGAGAGCCATAACCTTACCCACAAGTATTTGATCTCAATATAAATCTGTCGGAATTACGACAAATCCTCTGTAAAACTTAGTTCCCACTCCACAACGCGATTCATAGAGAGCGTTGTGTTGAGTTTTTCCTATTTTTGGGTGGGCGGTAAGGTTCGGAAAATTTTTCTCTATCAGAAAAACATACTTTTTGCAAGTAAAAAGACTCATTCTTGTCGGAACACTTGAAAAATGTGCCTTTTTGAGCTTTCGATTCTAAAATCCTATTCAACTTGTGGTAAGGTGATGATAGAGAAGCGTTTTGCTGAGTTCAACGCGATCCCTTTTGCGTTATAATACCAAACTCGCGTTACTGAATATCAGTTTCATTTTCTGAAAAAGAATTGGGATCTAATCTTTACAGATTGATTTCTAAAATGTGGGAACTACTGCAAATCATGATTTTGTAAATAAATTCTAAAATTATAGAAACTCATACTTGTGGAAAATTCTTTTTCAAATTTTTCTCAGTCAATCTTCTTCGATATTTGAAAGAATGGATGTCTGTGATTCAGGATTTGGTCTAATCGATTGCGAAATAAATTACCTTGATTTTTTTGTTTTGAGTTTTCTTCTGGTTTCATTTTCGCCACGTTTTTTATGTTTTCCGGTGATTTTATTTTTTACATTTCTCTCATAAAAACCATTTTATTTGCATTATTCTCTATTTGAACCTTCTTCAGATGCGGCTACATATTTCGAAAATGAATATTAGAATTTTTTGTTATATTTATAAAATAATTTAACCCCGTATCCAAAACTTAATTTTACTTTATCAGAAAGATCAAGCTGAGAGGATTTTAGTTACTTCGTCTTTGCATTCAATGTTACTTACAACTTACATGAACGCTCAGGGGGATATATTTGGTTTTGAGAGAGTTTCTTTGCGCGCTGGCAGGAGAATCGATTGAATTGGCTATTACCGTTAGAGCAACGTTTGAT
Organism: Leptospira interrogans; assembly: GCF_900156205.1. Taxonomy (GTDB): domain Bacteria; phylum Spirochaetota; class Leptospiria; order Leptospirales; family Leptospiraceae; genus Leptospira; species Leptospira interrogans. The sequence continues at coordinate 88,361 of NZ_FTNA01000005.1, read as the reverse complement.
CTGTCTTGTAGAGAGAATTGGAAAAAATACTTAGAATTCTTGTTTTTTTTACATGTCGTCAGGGAGATAGTTTCGCTTGACTCTATTTTGTATCCGAGAATTGTCACGATTGCTTATGATTCTCAGGAAAACTACGATGTAGAGGTTGTGATTGGCGGCGTTTTGACAAACTTATATATGGATTCTACTACGACATATTTCCACCGAACCGTGGCTCAACTTCATTATGACGACCTTTAATGTTGCGTCGATATCGGCACAAAATCAATCCAAAGAATATGAGTTTTGCGGCTATGACCTACTCGATTCTCCGACTGATATTAGTGCTTTGCCAAACTGATGTGGTTTTCCCGAATCGTTTTCGAATAACAAGCTGAATCAGTATGGTATAGTGAACGATTACGATCGAGTGATATCCAAAACCATTTGCGCTTAAATAACCCTGATGAGAGTACTATGCTGATTGTTGTCTTGTTCACATCTACAAAAGGAAGGGTATTCTGAAAAAAACTTGACCTCAGTCGTTTTTCAAATTTTGAATTACTCAAGACATGATATGTATTACGTAATTGATTACTTAACCAATCCATCCGTTGAAGATGACGACGACGGTCCATTTTTGGAAATTCATGAGGAGCTTGTCAAAAGACCGGAGCCAATAAATTGGCATATGGGGAAACGTTTCGATACTGACGTAACAGTTCCTATCGAAGTTCCTGTTTCCCCGCGTTTTGATTATGATGGACCACCTCCTGATTTTTTTGACGGCTCGATTAGTCTCTTATCTCCAAGACTTGCTAAAATTTTACAAGACAACGGGGTAAACAATTTAGATCTTTATGAAGTCGTTTTAATATACACGGATTCCGGTGCACGGCTCAAACATTACGCTTTCAATATTACAAATAAAGCATCTGTTATCGATTTTAAAAAATCTAATATAGAAAGTTATGATGGAAATTATTCCAGTGACTCTAGTATACGAGGTTTTGCAGCGGATGAGCATAAAATACAGAACCTTCCTTCTATTTTTCGATTGGAGGAGAACGTAATGACCGTATTAGTACACGAACGTATCAAAAATGCGATTCATGCAGCGGGAATTAATTCGTTCGCTTTCGTTGAACCGAAAAATTGGATCCAGTTATAGAATTTGAAACGCCTTATCCTAGCTCGCCATTGTGTTGATGGTATTTCATAGATGACAAAAGAAGATGAATACTATTGGAAATGATTCAAGGTCTGGTCGACCGAAAGAAGATATAATCTGAAACTTTCGACATATTAAAAATCGGCGAAAAACTCTAGATCGACCGTTTCCAAACATAAGCACCTAATAAATCGAGTAGCCGTCACTTAGTTACTGAAAATCCAGAAAAAAAAGAGCTCTTGGTTTTCTCTCCGAAGATTTGAATAAATTTCCTAAATAGACAAAGGGATCGAAACGCGCGAGCTTCGCGTTTTGAACTAATAAAGTGTCCCAAAACCAAAATAGAAATCTGTTGGTAAAGTTGAACCAAAATGAGGGAGTTCCCACAAATTTGGCCTCATTCGATAGTTTACCTGTTTTGAAATGGTCTTTTGTAATAGTAATTCCCACACTTAAAAGGATTTTGAGACGTGTTCTAAAACAAAGGTATAAACGAAAGAGTAAATTAACTTGAGCAGGACGTAAGAAATCCGTTTTCGTTTTATCATAGGTCAATTTTTTAGTAAAAAATAGATGTGGGAACTCTTACAAATCGTGGATTTACCAGTTAAACTTTGAAAATTGTGGGAACTACTACGAAATACCAAAAGAATCATCATCTAATCAGATTTTTGCACAAAACCTCTGTTTGGCGACCATCATCAACATTTACTACTCGGACGCATGAATAGAATACTTGTGTTAGATTGTTTCAAAAATTTGAATATTTTGGTCTTGCTTTAAAATGCCGTAAATTCCGAATTTGCGGTATTTTTTAAGTACCACTATTTTTCGTAAATTAGGCCGTTAATAACTTGGTACTATTTTTATGCGTCCGAGTAGTAAATCCCATTTTAACGTGAGTTCGGTGGTTGAAAAAATTTTCTAAAAGTATGAGTTCTTACTATTTTAGAATTTGTTCGTAAAATTGTGATTTGCAGTAGTTCCTACATCATTTTGCAGATAAACTTAAGATTTGTGGTAGTTCCTACACCTAAGTATGACAAAATTCAATTATTATAAACTGCTATTTTATCAATTGTGGTAGTTCCCACATTTAAAGAATTGATCTGTAAAATTCAGATTCTAACTTTTTTCAGAATCATGGGCTTTTTATGCTCAACTCACATTAGAGTTGTTGAAAAATTCCATAGCAACAATTAACAAAACGCTTCAATCGACCGTTTCCATACAACGAAAACCCATAGAGAATTAATTTTTCAACAATTCTATTATTTAATCAATTTATACAAATAATTTTAACGAGTTTAAACGATTGGTAATGTCCCAACAATATCATTATCTATAGAAAAATAATCATGTGCAAAATACTATGAGCTTCTTCCAAAAATGAGATCCCTTTCAAGGTTATAAAATAGGCCTCATATTAGAACTTACAAAATTTTTAGAGTTATAAAAACCTTCAAAAAAATAGAATACGATATAATTAATGGGAATTACTACGTTTCAGTTTATCGACAGAATCGATTCTTAGTTTATTTTCAAATATTCTAATTTATTTATATGTTCTTTCTAAGCTATTTTTTTAGTTTTGAGTTTTTTCCAAAACCGTCCAATGCGGGAACTACTACGAAAATTTAACAAGATTAGAGTTGCTCGAAAGTTTGTAAATTGCCAAATACGACCTGCAGAGCGACCATAGAAGCGATGCATTGAGTTTCACAAAAATGTAGGAACTACTGCATTTGATTAAAAATTTCTAAAGAATGATCGCGTAAAATTCTTTGAGGTTTTTTAGAACAAACTCTTAGTTTTTTCAAAAAGAAATTCTACCAGGTTGATTCTTTAGGGTTTACCGAGGATTATCAAAAACTCAACAAAATTCTTTACTTTTAGACAATAACCTAAGATATTGGATCAAATTATCTAATAAATTAGATTTTTTTTTCGTTTTGTTGTAAGTTTTCTACAGGAAGAACCAAATGAAATCATCCAAATCTTTAGAAATATTTTCATCGATTCTATGTTTTGTAGTTTCATTTTCTTTGTTTTCCGAAACCAAACTTTTGAATGTTTCCTACGATCCAACTCGAGAATTGTATTCGCAAATCAATAAATTATTTATAACGCACTGGAAAAAACAAACTGGAGAAGATTTAGTCATTCATCAATCCCACGGAGGCTCCGGTAAACAAGCAAGAGCAGTCATCGATGGATTGGAAGCGGATGTAGTCACTTTGGCGCTTGCACACGACATCGAGACGATCGCTGAAAAAACGAAACTTCTTTCTACCGATTGGGAAAAGTTACTTCCATATCAAAGTTCTCCTTACACCTCTACGATTGTATTTTTAGTTCGAAAAGGCAATCCAAAAGGAATTAAGGATTGGGACGATCTTGTAAAACCAGGAATAGGAGTAATTACCCCGAATCCTAAAACTGGAGGAGGAGCGCGCTGGAATTATTTAGCGGCCTGGGGTTATGCAAAAGAAAAATACAAATCCGAAGAAAAGGCAAAGATATTTATGAAAAGCTTATATTCAAATGTTCTTGTATTAGATTCGGGCGCGAGAGGTTCTTTGACTACTTTCGTTCAAAGAGGAATTGGAGACGTTTTGATTTCCTGGGAAAACGAGGCGCATTTGGCTCTTCAAGAAACAGCGAAAAATCAGAACGTGGAAATTGTATTTCCATCCGTAAGTATTTTGGCTGAGCCTTCTGTTGCGGTTGTCACTAAAAACGCTGAAAAACATAATACTTTAAAAGTTGCCGAGAATTATCTGAAGTTTTTATATTCTCCGGAGGGTCAAGAAACGATTGCAAAAAACTACTACCGTCCGACGGATAAAAAAGTGGCGTCCAAATATAAAAATACATTCAAAAATTTGAAACTATTTACGATTAGAGACGTAGCTGGTTCTTGGAAAAATGCTCAGGAAAAACATTTTTCTGACGGAGCCATTTTTGATCAGATTACTTCAAAACAATGAATAAAAAAATTCTTAGATTTGAAAAGAGAAAACGTGGCCACTTTTAGGACAAAACCTTACGGAAAAACTGCCTTTGGGATTACATTAGGCGTAACAGTAACTTATCTAAGTTTAATCGTTATCATTCCGTTAGGTGCTCTTTTTCTAAAAAGTACTGGAATTGGCTGGGAAGGTTTTTGGAAGTTACTTACCCACGAAAGGATTTTAGCTGCTCTCTATTTAAGTTTTGGAGCTGGGGCGACTGCGGCAATTCTCAATTTGTTTATTGGTTTTTTATTTGCTTGGGTATTAGTACGTTATAATTTTCCTGGAAAGTCTTTACTTGATTCTCTAGTAGATCTTCCGTTTACTTTGCCGACTGCAGTTGCCGGAATTGCTCTTACTACAATTTATACTCCAAACGGAATCATTGGAAAATTTTTCGAACCATTTGGAATCAAAATTGCATATACTCCAATTGGAATCGTTATTGCTCTCGTGTTTATAGGTTTCCCGTTTGTAGTCAGAACCGTTCAACCGGTTTTAGAAGAGTTTCCTAAAGAATTGGAAGAATCTGCCTATTGTTTAGGAGCAAACCGCTGGCAGATATTTAGAAGAGTAATTTTTCCAGAACTTATCTCTCCTCTGGTTACTGGAGCCGCAATGGCATTTGCAAGAGGAATTGGAGAATACGGTTCTGTAGTGTTTATATCTGGGAACCTTCCCGGTAAAACGGAAATTCTTCCGTTGTTGATCGTCACAAAATTGGAACAATACGAATACGAAGAAGCGACCGGAATTGCGTTTATTATGCTTGTAATTTCATTTAGTATATTATTATGTATTAATGTTATTCAGAACATCGCTGCTAGGAAAAGCGAATGAAACAAGAATCGTTAATCGTTAGAAGTTTTCTTATCGGTGTCGTTTTTTTTCTCACCGTTTTGATTTTGATTCTTCCTATTTATACCGTCTTTCAAGAAGCATTCTCCAAAGGTTTTGGTGCTTACTGGGAAGGGATTCGGGAACCCGATACCGTTTCCGCTTTCAAATTGACTCTTTTAGTAATCGGAATCGCCGTTCCTTTGAATACTATTTTCGGAATTTTTGCTGCTTTCTCATTGACTCGTTTTGAATTTCCGGGCAAAAGCTGGATACTCACGATCATAGATTCTCCATTTTCGGTTTCACCTGTGATCTCCGGTTTGATTTTTATTCTTCTTTTTGGAAGACAGGGGTGGTTTGGTCCTTGGTTAGAAAAATTAGACTTCAAAATTGTATTCAACACTCCAGGGCTTGTGATCGCTACGGTTTTTATTACTCTTCCTTTTGTGGCAAGAGAACTGATTCCTGTATTGGACGCTACCGGGATGGAAGAGGAAGAAGCGGGACTTCTTTTAGGCGCTTCTCCGATCAAAGTGTTTTTGAAAATTGTTGCACCAGGTATCAAATACGGACTGTTATACGGAATTATACTTTGTAACGCGAGAGCTATGGGAGAATTTGGTGCAGTCTCTGTTCTTTCCGGACATATCCGAGGCCAAACGAATACGTTGCCGTTACAAATTGAAGTACTTTATAATGAATATAATTCTGTGGCAGCTTTCTCGGCGGCTTCTCTTCTTGTATTTTTATCCTTAATCACTCTCGTCGCAAAACAGATCTTGGAAAGAAAAATCAAAATCGTAAAAAAAGAGGAATTTCTCCAAGAGGAGGTATAACGTGGGAATTGAAGTTAAGAATCTTGTAAAACGTTTTGGAAATTTTACTGCCATCGACGATCTTTCTTTAGATGTTCCTTCTGGAGAGTTAGTCGCTCTTTTAGGTCCTTCCGGTTCCGGTAAAACTACCTTACTTAGAATCATCGCCGGTCTCGAGGACGCGGACAAAGGCCAGGTGATTTTTGAGGGTAGAGAAGTAGGTAAAAAAAACGCCAAAGATAGAGGTGTGGGTTTCGTATTTCAACATTATGCGTTATTTAGACACATGACGATTTTTGAAAATATCGCATTTGGTCTTGAAGTTGGAAAAAGATCCGAAAGACCGAGTAAGGATACGATTCGAGACAAGGTTATGAGTCTTTTAAAACTTGTTCAACTTGAGAATTTTTATAATCGCTATCCTTCCGAACTTTCCGGAGGTCAAAGACAACGGATTGCCCTCGCTAGGGCTCTTGCTATTGAGCCTCGTTTTTTACTGTTAGACGAACCTTTTGGTGCCTTGGACGCGAAGGTTAGAAAGGAATTGAGAAACTGGCTTAGACGTCTTCACGATGAGATTCATATTACGAGCGTTTTTGTGACTCACGATCAAGAGGAAGCACTTGAGGTTTCGGACAAGGTGGTCATTCTTAGATCTGGTAAAATAGAGCAGGTCGGAACTCCAGACGAGGTTTATAATCATCCTAAAAATTCGTTTGTGTTTCATTTTTTGGGCGACGTAAATTTGTTTCATGGAAGAGTTCAAGGTGGACAAACCCAACTTGGTGAAATTAAAGTAGATACTCCCGAACATTCCGAAATTGAAAACGCTTCCGCCGTTGGTTACGTTCGTCCTTATGACGTAGAAATTTTAAGAGAACCGATTGAAGCACAGACGATCCCAGCAGAAATTCAATATATACATTCAACTGGTAGAAACGTAAAGATTGATCTTAAACGTTTAGATACCGGAACTATTTTGGAGTCACAGCTCAATTCTTCCGAGTTTCAATCTCTCAATCTACTTCCTGGTGAAACCGTTCATATCCGTTTCAAAAAAATAAAGGTTTATGTTGAGGATTATACAATTTAATTGATCCATTGGTTTAAGCTGTTCTGGGGAACATTTATAAAATAGTTTTTTATTTTTGTGATGTGCGTATTTTTTTAATTTTATAAAAATAGAATATTATTTTTTAATCTTTCTTTTGGGATGATACTTTATTTAACGTGAGTTCGACATAAGAAAGCGAGAAAGAGTCTCTAAAAGTATGAGTTCCTACAATTTTAGAATTTGTTCGTAAAATCGTGATTTGCGGTAGTTTCTACATTTTGGAGTCGAAGTCACAACTTTTTTAGAAAAAAATTATGGATTCCTTACGTCAAACTCACGTTAGAATCAAGTTCGTTTAAAACCTGTAAATTTATCTAAGCGACGGTTTCTGTGGGAATTACTTTTTTAGATGATTGTTTTTTGTTACTCAGATCTATACAATCAGTGTATAGTATTTTGCGATGAAACAGGGTTTTGTAATAAAAATTTATGGTAATCAATTTTATAGAAATTATCAGTAAAGAGAACTCCTCTAAATGAATTTCTGGTTCTATGAAGATCTATCTATATTAAAGATTTGTAACGCAGATTCCACTTGCTGCCAAAGTTTTTGTTAAACTCGATAAAACGCCTCCATTAAAATTAATCACTAAACTTTCGGTTAGAGTTGTTTCGTTGGTTGTAGAAGTCCAGAATGTGGTGTTTGGGGGAAAGTTTGGAAAAGCGGCTGGAATAGTAGGATTTCCCGCGCCGGAATGATCTATAATACTTAAGAGTTCATTTGCGTTAGGTAGTCTCCAGTTGTTTCTTCCTGCAAATACTGCGACATTTAAGTTATTACACCCATTGAATGCTGACTGTCTGTTTCCCGAAAATAAAACTCCCGCTGTGCAATTTACATTCGATTTTCCTAATGCACATTTTGACCAGAGTAGTTTTGTATTTTGATCTGTGACGGTTCCGTTTCCGTTGTCTAAGAACGAAAAGACGGGTAACGGATTTCCAGAAACACAGCGTAAAAATACGTTCGCACCTACTTTTACAAATGGCTGAATCGGAAGTCCTAACGTTAAAAAATCAACAGCCCAAATCTCCGCAACGTTGAGTGGATAAGTAGTATTCGTCATATAGAGATTGGTCATATCTGCATTTGGAAATTGTACGTTTTCGGGATGAGCTGGATTTGTAGAATAACGATAAAGACTCATAAATTCTTTGAATTCTGGAATCCTCCAATTGGTTCTGCCTGCATAACCGTTTCCTCCGTTTTGGTTATTTAGGTCGGAACAACTGCCGGGTCCTCCAACGTTAGTCGCCGTATCCCAATCCATCGCTGTTGCGGCTCCTAAAGCACAAGTAGGTCCGTTTTGACCTTCAGGACAACTTTTCCAGACGAGTCCTCGTATATTATCTAAGGTTGTATAATCCGTCCCATATTGTGGATGTTGTGTGGGACCTGTAAAAGAACGAGAATTTGGAGTGTTTATAAATTCTCCGTCTTGGCCGCTGTTTAAACACGCAGTTGCTACTCCGCCAGATGTCCAGCATTGAGTTTGTCCCGTATCACTAACAGCGCTTAAATTAAAGTTAGGTGGTGGTGTGACGACAGGAATTGGTGTATTGTTGGAAATAGTTACCTGAGGTTCTTCACTTTCATTTGTACTGGGACTTAAAAAATACCGAAGGATTGCAAATGGAGGTTCTGGTTTGTCCGGAGGACTTACTATACAGCTAGTAGCTACTATGGAAAAGAATAAAAATGCGGACTTTACATTCATAAAAATTTTATTTAAAAGTAAATCGGACCTAAACTATATAAAATCTAGAAGTCGCAATTCTAACTTGTGAATTTTTATAAAACAACTCATTTTATCGAATAGGACGGATTAAATGATAAATTTGTATTCAGATTCAAAACGACTGGTTTTGTAATAATCGTTTTGCTCCGTAAAATCTCTAAACCGATTTTTAATGATTTGTATATATTTATCATATGATATTATGAGTTTGTTTTATGGTAATTCACTCAAACAAAACTATACATCCAGGAATTGAATTTAAAACCATAGGAGCCAGTTTGTCTAGATATTCTATTCTGTAAAAATCATCTTGGCCTTGTATTTATAGGATAACTTTGGGGCAAATTATATTTTTTAAATATTCCAAAAATAAAAAATAACTTAGAGTTTGTCCCAATACCTCAAAAGAATTTTACACAATGATTTTTAATGTGAGTTCGGGGTAGAAACTCATGATTCTGAAAAAAGTTAAAATCTGAGCTTTATAGATCAATGTGAGAACTACTGCAAATCACGATTTTACAATCAAATTCTAAAATTGTAGGAACTCATACTTTTAGAAAAGTTTTTCTTAAACCAAACTCATGCTAAAGTGGGATTTAAATTTTAATGATGGGCGTAAAACAACGGTTTTGTACAAAAATTTGATTGGACGACGATTCTTTTTGTATCTTATAGTAGTTCCCACAATTTTCAAAGTTTAACTGTAAATTCACGATTTGTGAGAGTTCCCACAGATTGAGTCACATTACAAATTTTTAAACATTTATTTTTTATGGAAAAATCAGGTTTTTATAAAACGAATCATTACGGCGAATTCACGTAATTCTTAAGAAATTTTTAATAAAATAACGTGAGTTCGACGTAAGAATATTTGGGCGAATCGCTCGCAAATTTTATGGTATACAATGGCTCGCGACCGCGCTTGAACTCAATGTTGCTCCTTGCTGTCGCAACATAATGCTGCAATTCCTTCGGAATTTTCGCTACAATCGCTTTCGCATTCGTATACCGAACTCACGTTAAAATATAATAGTTCCTACATTTTTGTGAAACTCAATGCATCGCTTCTATGGTCGCTCTGCAGGTCGTATTTGGTAATTTGCAAACTTTCTAGCAGATCTAATGTTATTAAATTTTTGTAGTAGTTCCCACATTTTTGTGAAACTCGATTTTACTTCCTAAATGCCGATCCTTAGAGAGGCTTTGCTTGAGTTTACGGGTCGCGTTCAAACTCAGCAAAACGCTGGTCACGTTTTAGGTGCTAGAAGTAATTCAGCGTCTCGTTTTTATGGGCTTCGAAATAACTCAGCAAACACTTCCTTAAACTCAATACATCGTTTCTATGGTCGCTCTCTGCAGGTCTGTGTTTAGAATTCTTAATATTTGTGTTGATCTTAGATTATATAAAAGAACAGCAGTTAATCTTACACTGAACAAAGTTTTCTATCAAAACTTATGATACTAAATTAGAGTTGTTGAAAAAAAACATATCTACAAACGGTTTTCCCTATTCGTTTTCATGAAAAAAACGAAAGAGGATTAATTTTTTAACAACTCTAAATTATAAAAATCAGAAAAGTCGATTTTTTGAAACCAGGGTAAAATTTTTTACTCAATCAAATTTATAAGAAGCGCCAAATAAAATTACAGGTACGTCTGATTGTAGAGATTGAGAGTAATTTAATATTCGAATGTCATTTGGACCAAACGCGGAATGTAATACCGCCCAGTTGTTTCCTGGATCCGCGGTGACTTTTTTAGCGAATAAATAATTGATTGCAAGATCAAAACTCCATTTCCCGGAAAGAAAACTCAATCCTAGGGTTGCCAGTTGTTGGACCATAATCCCTGCTTGTAAAGCGCTGATTCCTTCTGAACGTACTACTCCTGTATTATAACGATAACCACCTCTATAAACAAAAGAATCTAATTTGTATTCGATTCCTATTGCTCCCGCCCAAGCGTCGTGATACGCTATGTTTTGAGTGATTGTATTGGTTTTACCTAAAAAAGTTGGAAACCAAGGATCTTCTAATCTCTGTTTAAAAGTTTGATCATAAGAGTTGTAATTGTAATATAAAAAATCCAAACCGATTTTTAGAGATTCGTTTCCAAAAGAAAAACCTAATCCGTGTTTTTCGGGAAGATTAAAAGTGGCAGAAACTCCGGTTCTTCTGTAGTTATTGACGTCTCCAATTCCTATTTGCATTCCACCGTCCAAAGGAAGGATACTTCTAGTTTGGTAAGAATATGCGATCCTAAATAGTTCTGTAAACGCATAAGAAAATCCGAATATTCCTCCCATAGAATACGCGTTTTTACTTCTATAATCAAAACCCTGACCCGGGATTTCCAAGGTATGGGTAATATCATAAAATTTTTGATTGGCGATTTGTTTGGAATAAATCATTTCGATTCCCATACCGACGGAAAGATTTCCAAATCGATACGCTAAAGCGTTGGTAGCTTTTACTACATAAAATGTAGTGGATAAATCTTCTTTAATTTTTTTTGAATCTCCAATTGGTCCTGGAATGTCCACCCCCGACCAATCTCTCAGGGATTGAGCGTTGGGAGTTAATCTGAGTATTCCATTTACCTGGCCACTTCCTCCTCCCGGAACATAAATTCCAACTCCATAGCTCAATCGATCTGTAAGCGGGAGTGTCAAACCGAAGTAGGGTAAGGGCGCAAGAATATTATAATTTTGAGAATTATGATACTCGGTTTCTGGATTGGTATCTGAGAGACGATCCTTATATTGAGAACGAATGTATGGTAGCCCGATTCCAAACTCAAGCCCACCTTTGGAATTGAGAACTAAATTTGCGGGATTGGTTGCAATATCCATTGGAGAACCTCCGATGGCAAGATTGACCCCTGCCATACCCGCATATCGAGCGTTATGAGAAGGTTGAAATACTCCCACGCCGAACAACGAATTTACGGATATAGACCCGATACAGATAAAAAATAAAATTTTAAAATAGAATCGAAATGCGATTTTCGTTTTTTGCATGTGTAACACTTTATAAGATTTGAATTTCTGAAAAGTTATTTTTCTTTTCACATTTCGGAGGTTTCATAAAGTTTGTGACTCCAATGAGGAAAATTGAATGCAGAATTTTATAAAATATAGATCCATAACAGACGTTTATGCGGATCAGGTGATACAGGACTATTTTCAATCTGATAAAAAAGATAAATTGAGAAGTTTAGCTTTATTCAATATTCTAACACAGAATTTCGGACCTATACCAACGGAACTTCCTTCTTACTTTAAGGAATACTTTGAAAAAACTAGTGTTCTTCCTGAGTGGGCTGATCTTAAAAAAATTCAAATTGCGGAACGTGTATTCGCTACATATGGACCGCAAATACTCATGATTCTATGTTGTAAATCTCTTCCTATGGCTTATACCTGTGGCAACGGAGCAGAGGTACTTGTATATACAGGAAGGCTGGTGGAAGAAAACGGCTCTACACAAAAAGTATTTAGAAGACTGATGGAAACTACACAATTTGTAGTTTCTGTTTTGAAAGAGGGAGGTCTTTCTCAGGGAGGAGAAGGAATCAGAGCCGCACAAAAGGTAAGGCTGATGCACGCTTCGATTCGTCATTTTATATTTGAATCGAATCAATGGAAAGAAGAGTGGGGCAAACCAATCAATCAACAGGACATGGCTGGGACCTTACAATCCTTTTCCAGTCTGATTTTAGAAGGATTGGCTTTCTCCGGAATTACGTTAGACGAAGAGGAAAAAGATTCTTACATACATCTTTGGAAAGTTACAGGTCATATCCTAGGAGTACTTCCTGAATTATCACCTGATACGTATGAGGATGCTTATGCTCTCGGGCTTTCCATTTTTCAAGATCAAAGAAGGAAATCCGAGGCGGGAAAGATTCTCGCAAAATCTCTGTTAGATTTTATGGAATATATGGTTCCAGGAAATTTGTTGGACGGAGTACCTTTGTATTTTCTTCAGAAATATTTAGGTAAAGAAAATTGTGAAATTTTAGAACTTCCTTGGGAAGAAAAAGAAATTCTAGGAGAAATTCTAGAAAAGGTTATCACTGGTTTTGATGAGACGTTAAGCGAGAATGATCATTTCCAGAAACTTGCCGCGCATTTTTCATCCAAACTGATCTTAGGAATGGATAATTTCTATTACAAAGGTAAGAAGGCTAAGTTTGAAATTCCACCTTCTTTAAAAGGAAACTGGGGAGTATAAATTTATGGGATTTTTGGAAAGAATTTTAACGGACCCTTATTATTTGGGAAAATTCACACTTCTTGAAAACGTATTTTTACTGATTGGAGTAGTTTTTTGGGCATACGTCTACTTTGCGTTAATCGTGGATTCAAACCGTAAACAATTTGTGGAAATGCCCGTGTTTATCGCCTGTGGAAACATCGTCTGGGAATTTCTTTGGGGATTTGTCATCCAAGAAGACATGGGAATTGTTTTAAATTGGGGTTATAAACTTGCGTTTCTTTTGGACGTAGTAATTTTTTACAATGTATTTAGATACGGACAAAAACAATTCAAAATATCAATTAGTACATTAGAATATAGAATTTTACTTTTAGTATTGTTATTGTCTTGGGGGGCTCTGATTTATACTTATTACGTCAATCGATACGACCTTTTTACTGGTTCCAATTCTGCTTATATACTCAATTTATTCATTTCCGCTATGTATCCGGTTTTGTTTTTATCTATGAACGACAATCGATTATTTTCTTATCCGATTGCGTGGTGTAAATTTTGGGGAACCGTATTCTTTACCGTATTTTTGTTTCTCTATTTTCCCAAAGAGTATTTCGTTTTGTGTCTTGGAATATTGGTTTTTATAGCCGACGCTTATTACGTTTATCTATTTGCAAAAACCAGAAAGTAATTTATAAAAATGTCAATTAGAACCGAGACTTCTTTTCATAAAAAGGAAATCCTATTGGAGGATCACGTTTCTACGATTTACAGAGGGATTTTAAAAGGTGAATCTGAAACTAAAATTCTTAGGATACAAAAGGAAAGAACTCGAGACGAGGATTCATTTTATTTTTTGAATGAATATGAAATCGGTAAACTGATTTCAGACGATCATATTCTGAAACCGGAACGTTTGATAAAGATTCAAGATCGGTACTGTCTCATCTATGAAAATTTAGAAAGTTCTCTTCTGTCGAATTATATTTCTAAGGTAGGTCAGCTATCGATCGAAGAATTTCTTCAAGTAGCCATCTCTATTACCGGAAATCTGGTTCATCTACATTCGCAAGGAGTTCTTCATAATCAAATTGGTCCTAGCTCCTTTTTTTATGATACGGATACTAAAACTTCTGTTCTTGCTTGGCTTGGTTCTTCTTCTTTACTTTTAGGAGAAAAAGGAAATTTAGCTCCCCTACAAATTTCTCCTACGTTACTCGCTTATTGTTCTCCAGAAAGGACAGGTAGGCTCAATCGTTCCGTTGATTTTCGTTCGGATGGTTATTCGATTGGAATTTTATTTTATCAATTTTTAACCGGAAAACCTCCTTTTGAATCGGATGATCCTTTGGAGATTATCCATGCCCATGTCGCCAGAGTTCCGGTTGCGATTTCCGAAAAAAGAAAAGAAATACCAATTCCGATTTCGAGTTTGGTAATGAAACTTCTTTCCAAGATGCCTGAGGAAAGATATTTTTCTCTCGAAACCTTATTACATGATCTTAGGATGTTAAACGATTCGATTCGTTCCCGAAAAAGTGTTTTAGAATTTATTCCTGGTTTTACGGAAAAAAAAGATAAGTTTAGAATTTCGGAAAAATTATATGGAAGGGAAAAAGAAAAAGAAATTATAGAAGAGGCAATTTCTGCGGTTTATTCTGGAGTTAAGGCCGCCATACTTATTAAGGGAAAATCCGGAACTGGAAAAACTTCTTTGATTCAAGATACGATTCTTTCCAAAGAATTAAACACATTACGAAGTTTTAAAGGTAAGTTTGAAGAAGATAAAAAAGAAATTCCTTATTTCGCTCTTAGACAAATTTTAGTCGAGTTATGCAATCATCTACTAACTCAATCTGAATACGAAATACGATCTTTTCGAAGAGAAATTCGGGAGAAACTAGGGGACAACATTCATCTTTTGACCCAATTTATACCGGAAATAGTTAATTTACTCGAAGTTCATTCTGTTTCGTCCGATTATCAGAGTCAAAAAGACGATCAATTTTTATTTGTAGTCATTTTAAGATTTTTATCCTCCTGTTTCAACCGGCATAATCCCGCCTTACTTATATTAGACGATGTTCAGTGGGCCGATTCGGCGTCTCTTTCTCTGATTGAGTTTATATCTAGACAAACCGAATGGGAAGGTATGTTGTTCGTTTTTATTTGTAGAAACGAAGAAGAACATTCTGATTTTCTAAACTCTTTTAGGGAGAGAATTTTAAATTCGGAAATACTACTTCAGGAAATTTCTCTAAATCCATTAGACCCTATGATGATCCGAAATTATGTGACCGACAGTTTGGATCTGCAAGAGGAAGATACTAAAAAACTTACAGAAATTCTTTATCAAAAAACAAACGGAAATCCTTTTTTTCTCAATCAGTTTTTCAACAATCTTTATACAGAATCCTATATACAATACCAAAAGAGTTCAGGGATTTGGAGTTTAGATTGGGATCAGATTATTAAGAAAACGGTAACCGAAAACGTATTGGATCTTCTTACGGAGGAGATCACTAGACTTCCGGAAAATACACAAAAACTTTTAAAGGTAGCCGCCTGTGTAGGAAACCTTTTTGATCTTGGGATTTTATATAGATATTTTCAAAATTCTCCAGAGATTATAGAAACTGGAATTAGAGAATGTATCAAACAAGGAATTGTGATTTATCAAGAATCTCAGGTAAGTCTTTATCCTGTTTTACAAATATTAAAAAAAGAGAATGCAGAAGGATTAGACAAGAATAAACTTTTTGAAGGAATCATGTTCCGTTTTTCTCACGATAAAATCAATCAAGTGATCGTGGAATCAATCTTTTCGGAGCAAAGGGCTGAAATTCATAAAAATTTAGCTTGGTTTTTGGTAGAATCGGATCTAGTTTCTTCCAAACAGGAGAGGATTCAAGAAATTGCAAATCATCTTGTTAAATCTCAAAAGATTATAAACTCTAAAGAAGACTTAGAAGTTTTCAATCGTTATCTTGTTCTGGCCGGAAATTTAGCAAAACTTTCTGCTGCGTTTAACACGGCTTATAACCTTTTCTCTCTTCTTAAGAAAAAAATTACGGAAGAATCTTGGACGGAAAGAAAAGATCAATGTATTCAAATCTACAAATCGTTTGCAGAGTCCGCTTATTTTCTTTCTAAAACTTTCGAAGCAGAGGATACGGTTCAGGTTTTACTTTCTAAACTTCACGATCGAATTGAAATTGCTGACGTTTATTTGATGCAATTGGAAGTGATGAATGCGAAAAACGATTTGGACGGTGCATATAAAGTCGGATTAAAAGCGCTTAAATCTTTAAACGTACAATTTCCCGAAAAGCCTGGAATTTGGATTCTGACTCTGGAATTTTTAAAGATGATTTATTATCAAAGAGGAAGAAGTCCGGAGCGTTTAAAGGAGGCGAAAAAAAATCAGGACCCTTATAAGATAGAAACCATCAACATACTTACGAACATGTTGAACTATGGAAAACATTCGGATAGTAAGCTATTTGTATTCCTTTTTTTGAAACTGATGAATATTACTCTTAAGGAAGGAAATTCTCCAGTCAGTTTTTTTGGTTATGCTGGTTTTGGTTCTCTTCTTTTTGCGATGACTGGAAATTTACATACTGCACTTAGATATTGGGATTTAGGAGAATACGTCATTCAGATTTTTAATGCGGATCGAGTGAAAGGAAGATATTTATTTGGAAAGAATATGCTGCTCGATTTTTATAGAGTACCTTTTTCCAAATTAGCATTATTTTCGGAAGAAGCGTATGAAAAGTGTATTCAGTATGGAGATTATCTTTGGGCAGCGTTTTCTTTGATTGCACATTCTATTTATCAGTTTTATTCTTCGGATAATGCAGAATCATATTATGAAATTCTTATTAAAGATGTAAAAAGAGCGGAACAATTAGGTTACGAAACCGTTTACGTGATCGCAGCCAGTTCTGATTTTTTAATCCGAAGTCTGGGAAATCCTTTCCGGCCAAACGTAATTTACAAGGATCGGGAAATGTCCGTGGAAACTTTTGAGCGGGAAATATTGATTCCGAATGCAAATGGAACCGCAAATACTTGGTATGCCGTTTTGAGAGGAAAGGAAACTTATCTACGTGGAGAATGGGAAGAAGGTTTAAAAATTTTTTCGCAATTTGCAAATGATTTGGAAAGATCTAGAACGATTTTTATTTATTCCGAATACAGATTTTTCAAATCTCTTCACTTGATCCGTTTGAACGAAGTGGGAAAAAAAATAAGTTTTTCGGATTTATATTTTATCAAACGGTCTATTTCTTTATTTAAAACCTGGTCTGAAACCTTTCCGGATAATTTTAAATCGTATTGGTATATTCTAAAAGCAGAATATAATAAATATAAGAAGAACTTTACAAAGGCTGAGATTTTTTTCGAATTGGCCTTGTTTTCTCTTCAAAAAAATGATAACAATTTGAGAAAAGCGATCGTTTATGAACACGCGGGAATGTGGGAGTTTGGAAGGGGAAGAAAACAATACTCCAATTATCTTTTAAAAATTGCAGAAAAACAGTATCGAACTTGGGGAGCTTCTGCAAAAGCGAATCGTATCCAAACGATCAGACAACCCGATGAAGACGCAGGAATTTTTTTACATACGAGAGAAGAAGCTCTTTTAGATACGATCCTTAAGTCCGCAGAAAATTTAGATTTAAGAAGTGTATTAAAATCTTCTCAATCCATTTCGGAGAGTATAGAACAAGACGAATTATTAAAAAAATTAATGCGAACAATTATGGAGAATGCAGGGGCTACGAGAGGATTTTTGATTCTTCCTAGAAAAAGCGGATTTTATGTGGAAACCGGACAAGATATCGAAGATGAAAATATTCTACCAAAATCCTTGATTTTAGATTCTGCATCCGAATTGTTACCGGTAGAGATTGTATATTATTGTTATCGATCTGGGCAAAAAATATTATTGAACAATACTTCTTCCAAGGATTCTCTCCATTCTTTAAATCCGTATGTAATCGAAAAACAACCAAAATCTCTTCTTTGTTTTCCAATTACAAAACAGGGAAAAATTTTGAGTGTACTTTATCTCGAAAACCGCCTCACCTACGACGTATTTGACGAGCATAGATTAGAAATTTTAGAAATTCTTTCTTCTCAAGCTGCGATTTCATTAGAAAACGCTAAACTATATGAGGATATTACTAGTTTGAACGCGGAATTGGAAAGAAAGGTGGAACTTCGTACTCAGGAGTTAATGCAATCTCTTAAAATCATACGAAAAGATCTTTTATATTCCAAAAAAATTCAGCGTAGTATTCTTCCGGATCATCCAAATCTTCCAGGAATTCTTTATGCGGTTTCTTATCAACCTATGGACGAGGTAGGAGGTGATTTTTACGATCTATTTGAAATTCGTCCGGGTGTTTATAGATTTTTTGTAGCGGATGCTACTGGACATGGAGTCCAGGCTGCCCTGATTACTATGGCGATCAAAAGTGAGTATGAACACCTAAAAAAGACCGAAAAAAATCCTTCTAATATATTAAAAGAATTGAATGTAGTAATTTTAGAAAAGTTCAAAACTTTGTATCTTACTTGTGTCGTTGCGGATATTAATGTAAACGATTATACTCTGGAATATTCTTCTGCGGGACATCCTCCTCAAGTCCTTTGGAGGAATGGTAAGGCGGACTTTTTACATAAAACCGGCGCGATTTTAGGTCTGAAAAAAGATTTTATATATTATTCTGAAAACGTGGAATTAAAACCGGAAGATAGAATTTTTCTTTTTACGGATGGGGTTTACGAACAATTTAACTCAAATAAAAACGAATTTGGAGAGGAGCGATTTTTGGATTCTATTCATTCTTCTAGTTTATTGAATCCTGAAGAGCAAATTTCTAAAATGCAAAAAGATTTAAATTTGTTTTTACAAGGGGCACCGATTCAAGATGATTTTACTTTGATCGCAATTGAAGTGTTTTAAGTTTACCCAAGATCTGTCGAGCGACCATAGAAGCGAGACGCTGAGTTACTTCGAACGACTATTTTGCGATCTGTCGGCAGCGAGATTTGAGTTCAGGCAAGCGTTTTGCTGAGTTTTTAGAGCGCCCCAGAAAACTCAGCGAATCTCTCTAAGGATCGGCATTCAGGAAGTGATGCATTAGTTCAAGAAACGAGACGCTTTCGTTTCACAAAAATGTGGGAACTCATACAGAAATTAGAATAACAAAAGAGTGCTAAAAAACGATAATCATACGATATGATGGTTTTGTGGGAACTTTTACATCTGGTAAAAGAATAAGATTTGAAAATAATGAATTCTGTGGGAACTACTTTCAGAGACTTTGTTTGAGAAATTTTCTTTTACTTACAAAATGACGTTTATTTTTTAAAATCAATTTCTATGGATCCTAAAATTTCAGAAATTAGAAAGAGTTATACACTATCTTCTTTAGAGATAGAAGACGCCGGAAGCGATCCGGTTTTATTTTTTCAAAAATGGTTTGAGGAAGCCGTTCAGTCGGAAGTGTTGGAAGTCAATGCGATGACACTTGCAACTGTCACTCAAGATGGAAAACCAGACGCTAGAATCGTTCTATTAAAAGGAATTTTGAAGGAATCGTTTTTGTTTTATACCAATTACGAAAGTAGAAAAGGAACAGAATTAGAAACGAACCCAAACGTTTGTCTCGTTTTCTTTTGGCCTGAATTAGAACGTCAGGTTCGTATCGAAGGAAACGTAACTAAAGTTTCTAGGGAAGTTTCTAAAGAATATTTTCATTCAAGGCCTAGAGAGTCTCAGATCGGTGCGTTAGCCTCACCGCAAAGTCAAAAAATTCCTGATCGTAAATTTTTAGAAGGACGTTTTCAGAAATTTACCAATCAATATCAAAATAAAGAAGTGGATCTTCCGAATCATTGGGGAGGTTATGCGGTTTACCCTTGTCGAATCGAATTTTGGCAAGGTCGTTCCAGCCGTTTACACGATAGAATCGTGTTTGAAAGAGATACGTCTTCCTCTTGGGAAAAATTTAGAATTGCTCCATGACTATATTTAAATTTTAGAATATTCCTTTTGTTTGATTTTCCCTAACTACTCGTAGCTATAAAATTAAATACCGTGAAATTTTATTGTAAAATACTGTTTGAATTTAGAATGTCAGATACTTTTTATATCCCTTTGAGTAATATATAAAAAATTTGGAGATCTATTTTGTTATGCGACGTGTAAAATATTTACCGTTTCTATTTTCAACGTTATTTTTATTCCATTGTTTGAGACCCTGCAATTGCCCGGATAATGATAGTGAAGATGGGATTGCAGTTTTATTTGCAACATATCTTTTAAATCCACCTACTTTTAATGGAAGATGTGTATCTTCATCTAAAAGTTATTGTCTTGAGTTTTCAAAAATTCAATACGAAGGTACAATTGCAGTTTTTTGTAAAAATATGGGAGGTATTTTCGAAATAGATCAATCTTGTGTTCAAACAAATAAAGTAGGTCAGTGTTCTTTTGAATCTCAATCTACAAAGTCCATTCAGATAAAATTTTATTACGCAACGGTTCCTCAAAATTGGAACTATTCAACTGCAAAAACAAATTGTGAAAGTAGTGGAGGAGTATTTTTATGAGATTCAAATCGAGATTATTTTTTTCTTGTATGATCGTTTTTTTGAGCACAACTCTGATAGCATATACAATCCTTCCGTGTTCTTTTGGTTTAGATGCTTGTTCCTGTGAACCAACTCGGGGAGAAACGTTGATTAGTTCTCTCTTATTTTTAACAACTAACTCTGATAAAACGTCCTGTCATAGTATTACGGATTCTGTATGTTACGAAAGTTTTCATTCCGATTCGTTTTCAATTTTATGCAAAATGTCTAATGCTGAAATCCGTTTAAATGACGTCTGTTCTGATCAAAATTCAGTTGGAGATTGTTATCTAGATAATTTACGATTGACGTTTTATAACGATACTTATACTTCTAAGGCCGCAGAAGATTATTGTAAAAATCAACTGAGAGGATTTTTTTACAATAATAGATGATTCGATTTGTTGGAAAAATCCATATCTACGATTAACAAAATAGTTTTATCGATTTGTTCTGCTGATTTCTATAAAATAGAATTGTTGAAAAATTAATTCTCCATCTGTTTCTATTTTATGGAAACGGGCAATTAAAGCAGTTTTGTTAATCGGAACTAGGGAATTTTTCAACAACTCTAATTAATTATCGTCAATTTTTTTTCGTAAAAATAAGTGTGGGAACTCTCACAAATCGTGAATTTACAGTTAATCTTTAAAAATTGTGGGAACTACTATAAAATAGAATTGTTGAAAAATTAATTTTCCATTGATTTCTATTTTATGAAAACGGTCGATTGAGGCGTTTTGTTAATTGTTGCTATGGAATTTTTCAACAACTCTAATATAAAAAGAATCATCGTACAATAGATTTTTGCAGTTTTACGTCCATCATCAAAATTTAAATCCAATTTTAACGTGAGTTCGGCTTAAGAAAAACTTTTCTAAAAGTATGAGTTCCCACAATTTTAGAATTGGTTCGTAAAATCGTGATTTGTGGTAGTTCCCACATTGTTTTACAGACAAACTTAAATTTTATAGTAGTTCCCACAGAAATCGTTTATCTTTTTTAGAATTTGATTTTTGTAATACTTCCACGTTCTAAAATTGTTTTGGATAATCTATGTGATTTCTCAAACTCAGGCGAGAGAGAATTGTCTAAATTCTAAATGGAAATGAGTGGTAGTTCTTACATTGAAAAAATCAATCTGTAGAGTTCCCATTCCAATTTTTTTCAGAATCATGGGTTTCTTACATCAAGCTAACATTAAATTAATTTTTTTGAATGTATCTATGTATTATTCAAATTTGTAGATAGATTTTTTTAGTGGTTACAGTTTTTTGAAATAACTCATTTTAATTGTATATCAGATCAAATTTTATCTGTCACAAGCGCTAGGGATGTGGAGCGTGCGAAGCAGTCGCAAAAGGCGACCGTAGGCGTTAGCCGAAGCGCGTAACAAGCCCGGCCTGCGCCTTTTTTATTTTTTGTTTTACTGGGCGCAGGAGCGCCAAAATTTAAAAGTTTATCTAGATCCAAAAATTCAAAAGATAAGCGGCCAAGATGATCGTATAACCTAAACTTAAAAAGAATCCGATCTTGATGGGTTGTGTATGGGTTTTATATCCAGAAAGAAATATATGAAGTGATAAAAATCCAACCGCGATCGTTTCCGCTATTAAAGTTGCAATGACTGGTGGTTGTGGTCCAAAAAATAAAATTAGAATTGCTGGAAGAAATCCTAAAAAACTCATAAACGCTCCTGTAGTGATCCACATCATTAGGATCAATCTGGATTGTCTTTCTTCCGGATATTGAAAAAAACCTACGGCGGCTCCTACGATCAATTGATGGATCAATCCGTGTAGTGTATAAATAATTCCAGATACAATTAAAATGACTTCGGCAAAATGGATATGTTCGAATGAGTTCAATTGAATTTCTCTTGTTCAGATCTGTTTTTTCAAAACATAAACGGAGCGGTTCGTTCCTCAATCAAAATTCATGTTGACCCTAGCTTTCTAAAAAAATGATATAGAGAGCTAAAAAACGAAATCGAGTTTTACATGGATCAAAAGTTATGGACACCTTCCTCCGATCGAATTGAGTCTTCTAATCTGGTTCGATATATAAAATTTCTCAAAGAAAAAAAGAATCTTTCTCTTTCTACGTTTGAAGAACTCAGAGTTTGGTCGGTAAATGAGATCGGATCATTTTGGGAAAGTATCTGGGAATTTTCAGAAGTTGTCCATAGTCAAAAATATGATCTTGTGTATCAAAGTGGATCGAATTTTACAGATTCCAAATTTTTTCCAGGAGCGAAACTGAATTTTGCGGAAAATCTACTTCGTAGAACCGATTCTTTTCCTGCGTTAATTTATAGAGGTGAGGACGGCTCTAAAAGAGAAGTAAGTTATGCGGAATTATATTCTTACGTAGGTGCGGTTGCAACGGATCTGAAAAAAAGAGGAGTGGTTCCAGGAGATAGGGTAGTAGGTCTGATGCCTAACGTGCCTGAAACTGTAATTGCAATGTTGGCTACTACTTCTATCGGGGCGATTTGGAGTTCTTGTTCTCCCGATTTTGGAGTAAAAGGTGTTTTAGATCGATTTGGTCAAATTGAACCTAAGATTTTATTTACTACGAATTTATATTCTTTCAAAGGTAAGGACTTATCTCTTGCCGAAAATTTGACTCAGATTCTTAAATCTATACCGTCTATTGAAGCGGTCATCGTATCTGATTATAAAAATGGAATTTTACATTTTAAGAATCGTACAAAAACGGTTCTGCCTGAAAACTATCCTCAAAAAAATATTCATCTTTTTGAAACTGTTCTTTTTGAAAATGAAGGAGCCTCCCCTAATTTTTATCAGACAAATTTTGATCATCCGGTTTATATCATGTATTCTTCTGGAACGACTGGTCTTCCTAAATGTATGGTTCAAGGAGTTGGAGTATTTCTCAATCATTGGAAAGAATTGGCGCTTCACTGCGATTTAAAACCAGGAGAAAGAATTTTTTATTATACTACGTGTGGTTGGATGATGTGGAATTGGCTCGTAAGTTCCTTGTCGATTGGGGCCACCTTAGTGTTGTTTGATGGAAATCCTTTTTTTCCCACACAGGAAATTTTGTTTCAGATCGCTTCCGAAGAAAAAATCAACGTGTTTGGAGTAGGTGCCAAGTATATTCTTACATTAGAAAAATCTAAATTTCAACCCAAGGATTTTGATCTTTCCACTATAAGAACCGTGTTGTCTACGGGTTCTCCTCTTACTACGTCCGGTTTTAGATACGTATATCAACATTGGAAAAAGGATCTTCAACTTTCCTCTATTTCGGGAGGAACGGATTTAAACGGATGTTTTGCCTTGGGGAATCCGATCTTGCCAGTTTATGAAGGAGAAATTCAATGCAGAGGTCTTGGAATGGACGTAGAGATCTGGAACGAATCTGCAAAATCCGTAATAGAACAAAAAGGGGAACTCGTATGCAAACAACCTTTTCCTTCTATGCCTCTTTATTTTTGGAAAGATCCAGAAGGAAAAAAATATAAGTCTGCTTATTTTGAATCGTATCCATCGGTTTGGTGTCACGGAGATTTTGCGGAATTAAAAAAGTCCGGCGGGCTTGTGGTTTATGGAAGATCTGATGCAACTCTCAATCCGGGAGGTGTAAGAATCGGAACCTCGGATATTTACGGTCTGATTGAAACTTTTACAGAAATCGCGGACTCTGTCATCATCGGTCAAGATTGGAAAGAGGACGTAAGAATCGTATTATTTTTGAAAATGATTCCTGGAAAAAAATTGGAAGATTCTCTCGTTCAAACTTTAAAAAGAGAAATTAAAGAAAAAATTTCTCCGAAACACGTCCCTTCTAAAATACTTGAGGTCGCAGACATTCCTTATACGATCAATATGAAAAAAGTAGAGATCGCTGTCAAAAAAACAATACAAGGGGAACCGGTCACAAACAAAGAAGCCTTGAGTAACCCGGAAAGTTTAGAATATTATAAAAATATTTTGGAATTAAAAGAGGATTAGAAATAAGTTATGTATTTTATATGAAGACACATGAAATTGTATTTATTTTTGAGTTTTTTAGAGAAAGAACTTAGAATTCTCTGTCCCAAAACTGGGATAGATTCTTAACGATTGGTCTTTTTTAGTAAAATAGAGTTGTTGAAAAATTCTATAATAGATATTAGCAAAACTGTTTCAATGATCCATTTCAATGCAACGGACACAAATGGAGAATTAATTTTTCAACAACTCTATTTATAGTATCGTTGTCGTTTTAAAACGACGTAATCATCTAAGATTGAAAAATCAAAATCCAAAAATACTTTTCAAATATAATATTGGAAATAGAATCTATTGTGTGAATATAAAATGTCTATTTTAGTTGAATTTAAAAAAAATCCCAGTGATCTCTATTAAATTGAATACCATAATTTTTTATTGCAAAACACTGTTTCAACGCAAAATACTGAGTATTTTATTTTATAATTCTTGAGTAAAAAAAGAAAACGAATAAACAGGAGGAGCCGAAATGAATTGGAAACATTTGTTTCTCATTAAAAAAAATATACAATATACTTTAGAAAAGAATTTATCTAGTAAGTTTTATTCACCATTCTACGTTTTAAACCGTTTTCAAATCAATCTGAAAAATGGAATTTGGAAAAGACTTGTTTTGATAGGCTCGTTTTGCATTTTATACGGATATTTTTGCTTACAAGCAGAAGAAAATACATTCAAATATTATAATTCTTCTAGACTCAAAGAAATTTTGGAAAAAGGAGAACTTAAAGTTGCAGGAGATCCTTCTTATGAACCGTTTTATATCCCAAATTCAAAAGAAGGGTATCCGGGGTTTGATTACGAATTAGGAAAAGCCTACGCAGATTTTTTAGGAGTAAAGTATAAGTTTGTTTCTTATCCGGAGTTCAACGAGTTTGCAGAAGCAATTAAAAATAAAGAAGCGGATATTGCATTATCCGGAATTTCTAGTAATTTAGAAAGATCTAAAAAACTAAAATTTAGTGGGGCTTATTTAGTAGCAACTCCGGCTGCTTTGATTCGAAAATCCGCTTTACCACCACCTCCGGAAGGGAACATTATTACGACTCAAAGTTTCAGAAGTATTCTCGATTTGTCTGATTTGAGTGGAGTTACATTTGCAGTTCGATCTTTTTCCAATCGTCACGAGTATCTTTTAAAGAAGTTCAAAAACAATCGAATTTTTACCTATGTAGACACATCTTCCGCTTGGGAAGCAGTCAAAAACGGAACCGCAAATTGTTTAGTCGCAGATTCATTTTATATCAAAAGTCTTATCCTTAAGGACAAATCGATCGCTTCTAATTTTAGGCCACTTTTGGAACCGGTGCAAAGAGAAGATATTAGTGCGGCTTTTCCTCAGGGGGACATTTTGTTTATTAGAAATTTTGAATTCTTTTTACAAGAGTTGAGTCGGACTGGAATTCTTAGGGAAATGGAAGATAAGTATTTTAATAAATCGGAATGGGTTCTTGCACCATAAGTATTCATTACTATTAAGTAAAAAATTCATTTTATAGAGCCTTCTTTAAATAAAAACTAAAAAATACAATTATTTCCGAATCTAAAAAACTTTTTTAAAGTTTTGTTTTGAACCTGTTACTGATTGATCAAGTTGAAACAATTTTATTTTAATAGAATTGATAGATCCCGTTCTTGACAGGTTTGAGAATAGTTCCGACATTGGAAACATCCATGGGAAAAATTCAAGAACTGAGCCCGGAACTAATCAATCAAATTGCGGCCGGAGAAGTCATAGAATCTGCTCATTCTGTAGTCAAAGAACTAATGGAAAATTCTATGGATGCGAGTGCCACTCAGGTGGATGTAGAGTCCAAGGACGGAGGACTTTCGCTTTTAAGAATTACAGATAACGGAACCGGAATTGAACCAGAAGATTTAGAGCCCGCTCTAAAAAGACATGCTACGAGTAAGATTCAAGATTAATAAAGACCTAGAAAGTGTATTGAGTTATGGATTTAGAGGAGAAGCCTTAGCTTCGATCGCTTCGGTATCTCGACTAACGTTAGAGAGCGGCACAAAGGAACAGAAAACAGCCTGGAAGACTCGTTCTGTTGCTGGAAAGATCTCCGAAAAAGAAGAAATCCCTGGATTTATCGGAACTAAAATACTTGTAGAAGAATTATTCTTTAATACTCCCGTTCGAAGAAAATTTTTAAAATCCATTCGCTCCGAAGATAAAAAGATCAGAGACCGAGTTACCACCCAAGCGCTTGCAAGAGAGGACGTTCGTTTTCGACTTTTTCAAGATGGAAAAGAAGTATTTGTTCTTCCAACTAGAGAAAATAAAAAAGAAAGAATTATAGATTTATTCGGTGAGAATTTTAGAGATCATCTATTAGAAGTAAGTCTAGAACGGGGAGGAATCCAAGCCACGGGTTATATTAGTGATCCTGACTTCTACAAGTCTAATCGAACCGGACAATTTATATTTATCAATGGAAGGCCGATTGAGATCAAATATAGTTCTGTTCTATTAAAAAAAGCTTATGATGAATTATTACCTCCAAACGGACATCCCTATTGTTTTTTATTTTTTGAAATTGATCCGTCCAGAGTAGATGTAAACGTACATCCCGCAAAAAGAGAAATTCGTTTTTTAGATGAGGATGGATTTAACGGATTTTTTCTCGCACTGATTCAAAAGGAACTTAGATCTAGCACTCCGGTCAGTTTTTTAGAGTTGAAAAAACGACTCTTAAAACCGGCTCCTGAAACTCATTCTACTACTTCTTTTTACCAAGCTCGTTCTTCTGGAAAAAATCCTTTGTTAGGTCGTGAACTCTTTTCCGGAGTTTCCAAACAGGAGGGATTTGAATTGGATCGAATGGGGCCAGGAGTTTCTTTATCTGAACTGACGGATGAGAGGGTAAAACATTCTTCCTTTGTACCTAAAAAACATTTCGGAGTATTGTTTGAAACGTTTATACTTGCAGAAGCCGAGGACGGATTTTATATTATAGATCAACATACCGCACACGAAAGAATACGATACGAAGAAGTTTTAAGAAAACTAGAAAAAAGAAATTACGGAATTCAACCATTATTGACTCCAATTCGGATCGACGTATCTAAACAGGAACAAGAAGACATTTTAAATCGAAAAAAAGAATATGAGGAAGTTGGAATATTCTTAGATCCTTTAGGAGAAGACAGTATAGTTTTAAGAGAAATTCCTGCTTATATGGAGCCAGGACAAGAAAAAGAAATTGTACTTGACTTTTTAAATAGAACCGAAGGAAAAGAAACCAGCGAACCGGAATTATACGACCTTATGGCCAAATGTGTGGCTTGTAGATCCGCGATTAAAAAAGGGGATCAACTTTCCGATCCTATCTTGGCGGAAATTTTAAATAGACTGAGTTATTGCGAAAATCCATCCCGTTGTCCACACGGAAGGCCTACCCTAGTAAAGTTGAGCAGAGATGACCTCGAAAGAATGTTCCACAGAAAATGAAGAAGTTACCGGAAAAGAACCGGATAGAGTTGTAAGAAAATTATTTCGACAAACGTTAGTCGGAATTGTGATTCTCGTATTAGGAGTAGTTTTTCTTGCAAGAGTATTTCCGGAACCTGTGCTTGTTGTATCCCAGAAGTTTATAGAAATTACGGGAGTGTTTGGGGTAGGAGTGGGAATTATGCTTGCAGATTCTCTGCACGTATTTATACCACCAGACGTATTTTTAATGTTTGCAGTGGCCGGAAAACTCAATTCAGTACTTGTAATCGTATCGGCTTCGATTGGAAGTTTAATCGGAGGGAGTGTTTCTTATTTAACGGGAAGGATTCTTTTGCCGAAGATGGAAAGAATTTCTACCTTTGTAAAAAGACATGAGCAGAAGTTGGAACACTATCTGCATCGATACGGATTTTGGGCGGTTGTTTTGGCTGCTTTGACCCCGCTTCCATATTCTTGGGTATCACTTGCGGCTGGGGCGATGAAAATGAAATATTCTTTGTTTTTTAAAGGGTGTCTATTTAGAATTCCGCGTTTTATCGTATTTTATTATCTAATTCAATTTGGATGGGTAAGCGGAGGAATGTAAAATATTTTCATAACATAATATTCTAAATTTAAAAAAACACGCAGAGTTTGTCCAAAACTTCACGATCAGGTCTTTAATAATAAAACACATTCATAAAATAGCAGATGTAATTCGTTAGGTCATTACTTTTTTATTTCGATAAAGTCAATTTGCGCCTTGGGAAGTAATTTCTGAATCTTTTTTTCTTGAGACTTTAAAACGGGTATATCATCTAAAAATAATTCTTCTAACTTTTTCAAAGTTTCGATTTCTTTAGGAAGAGTTTTGAGTTGATTCTTGCTTAAACTTAGCCATTCTAACTCTTTCAATTGTCCAATTTCTTTTGGAAGAGTTATTAGCTTATTATTACTTAAATCTAAAGTTTGGACATCCGTTGGATTTTTAAGAGCCTTGGTTAGATTTTGATAGTGACCTTTCTCTTCGGCTTTGAGTTGGCTCAAAAAACAAAGAAAGATTAAGGTTCCTATTTTTTGTAAATTCATGATTTTCATAATTTTTGAGTCATTAAAAAAATCTTTTCTTTTTTGTCATCCGCGTATTGTTCAATCGTCTTTTCTATTTTGTTATAGTGTACTTTTTCTAAAGTAACGGTCCTTTACAAAAATCAAAAGTTTGAATTTGAATTCGAGATTAAAAAATTTGAGTTTTCGGAAACAAAAGAAAAGAATATTCTGTACTCAAAGGCAGATCTCAATTGGAAACTAATCAACCCAATCTATTTCCAAAAACGAAAGAGGAAATCATAAGAGAAAACCTGGATTTGTTTGATCTTCCGATTCGTATTCAGGCATTGATTGAAAACATACTGCAGGGAAATATTAGAGAACAATCTTTAGTCTGTTGTCATAGCGCTTGTGACGTATGTAACGCGACTATACGAACTTGTTTTCGTAAGATCAAAAATGAATTGGAACTTTTGTGAGCGATCTTTTTACCAAAAAACCGATCCCACCCCTCGCCCATAAAATACGACCTTCCAGTTTTGAAGAAGTAATCGGACAGTCTAAAGCGACAAAACAACTCGCCAATTATCGATTTCCGGTTTCTATTATCTTATACGGGCCACCTGGAACTGGAAAATCAACGTTAGCCGGAATTCTATGCAGAAAATGGAACCTTCCATTTGTCGAATACAATGCAGTTTCTACTGGAGTGGCAGAGATCAAAAAATTATTGGAAAGGGCAGAACGCGAAGGAACCATCCTACTGTTTTTGGATGAAATTCATCGTTTTAGTGCGTCTCAACAAGATAGTCTTTTAAAAGGAGTGGAAACCGGGCATTTGATATTGATCGGCGCTACAACCGAAAATCCAGCGTTTCGAATCACAAGACCTCTATTGTCCAGATGTCAGATTCTTAAAATAGAACCTTTGAGTTTAGAGGAACAGTCTTCTCTTTTAGAAAGAGGAATTCAAAATATAGAATATTCTATAAATCTAAATCAAGATGCAAAGGAAACTCTAATTCGTTTTTCGGGAGGAGACGGAAGAAAATTACTTTCTAACTTAGAAGGTTTGAGTTTTAGTTTTCCTGAAAATCATACTATCTCTAAATCGGATGTGGAAGAATATTTAGAAAGTCGTGTAATCGAATATGATAAAAGTGGAGAATCTCATTACGACGTGATCTCTGCGTTTATCAAATCGGTGCGAGGAAGTGATCCTGATGCGGCATTGTATTATTTAGCAGTTTTGCTCGAAGGAGGGGAGGATCCACTTTTTATTATGCGAAGGTTGATCATTCTCGCGAGTGAGGACGTAGGAAACGCTTCCGTAAATGGATTACCCCTTGCTGTTTCCGGCTTACACGCGTTAGATGCAATTGGGATGCCGGAGGGAAGGTTGATTCTTGCTCACGTGACTACATTTTTAGCCTCTTGTCCAAAATCGAATGCGAGTTATAAGGGAATTGGTGCAGCCTTGGCTTTTGTTCGAAAGTACGGAACTGGAATCAAAATTCCGAACCGACTTCGAAACGCTCCTACCTTTCTGCATAAAAAAGAAGGTGCTTCGAAAGATTATATTTATCCTCACGATTTTGGGGGATTTAAGGAACAAAATTATTTCCCGGATGAATTTGCCGAAAATCCGCCTAAGTTTTATTTTCCAACTGGGAACGGAGCGGAATTAAAATTGAAAGAATATCTGGACAAGATTTGGGAAAAAACTCCCTGGAAAAAAGGAAATTAATTATTTATCATAGAGTTCTGGACGAACGATTCTGATTTGTTTGGTTTTGGATTCTAAATTTTCTAGGTCAAATTCGATTGAATTCCGATTTGAGTCCGAATTTTGGCGGTACACCGTCGTGTGTTGTGTCGGCTCTTTTGTTTTTTTATATTTATATTCAGAATTGAACATTTTTCCTTCTTGGGTCGTAAGACCGGCAAGGTTTAATAAATGTTTCGTTCTTTTTGGTAAAAATCTGAATCTTTTTTTAAAGAGAAAATTATAATTCGATTTAAGAATGGTGAATTTTGAGTAGAAGGTGAGTATGAGTTCCCACATTTTAAAAGTTGTACGCCAGTCAAATTACGAGATCTAACAATATTGGCTTTTGGGAATTTTTATAAAATGAATTTTTAATTGAGTGATAGTCGTAAAACTACAATTATATTCAGAAATTTAACTGGATGATTACTCTTTTTGGTTTTGTTTCCTCTTGATAAATCACATGGATTTTTTATAATCTATAAACTTGTATTAAAATTATAGAATAGAATAGAATAAATCATTTTTAAATTCTTAAAAAACATGGGAGTTCCTAGGCCTAGATGCTCATTGTAAGATTTACGACTTTTAACAATCTTAACATAAGTTTGGCGTAAGAGATTTGCTTGAGATGTCCATTTTAGTGCCAGTGTGAAATGTGGGAACTACCACAATTGAGATTTAACAGTAGGTTCTGAAATGTGGGAACTACCACAATTGAGATTTAACAGTAGGTTCTGAAAATGTGGGAACTACCACAATTGAGATTTAACAGTAGGTTCTGAAAGTGTGGGAACTACCACAATCCAGATTTAACAGTAGGTTCTGAAAGTGTGGGAACTACCACAATTGAGATTTAACAGTAGATTTTAAAATTGTAGGAACTACTGCTTTTAAAAAATTTCCTGATTTTCTTATATCGAATTAACGTTCAGGATTATTTGGACAATTTTCTAACGAACTTGTTTCAAACGTTAATGTGGGATCTATTCAAAAAGCCAAGCTATAATTAATTTTTAAGAATTTTTGCATCTTTTCTTTATAAGATCATCTTTGATTTTTGGAGCTATTTTAATACATTTGAATTATAAAACGTCTGTCCCTATTAATGAAATTCTTTTTCTAAAGCTTCTAAAACTAGATCGTTTTGCTCCGGCCTACCGATTGTGATTCTAAGTGCATTTAGGTCATAATTTTTTAAGTCTCGTAGAATAATTCCCTGTTTTAAAAGGGAATGGGCAATTTCGGAAGAAGATTTACCGCGCTTTCTTGCAAAAAATGTAATAAAGTTTGCGTAAGAATCAATAAACTCTATACTTTGTTCGGCGGCAAATTTTTCATATCGTTTCATTTCATTCCAATTATTTTCTAGATATGATTCCACATAAGATTCATTTTTGAGAGCTTCCGTGGCGGCCAGAGCAGAAAGATTGGTAACACTAAAAGGAGGGCGCATCTTATATAAATTGGAGATCAATTCTTGATTTCCGATCCCGTACCCGATTCTCATTCCGCCCAGTCCGTAAACTTTAGAAAAGGTACCAGTATAAAAAACATTCGGAAAAAGATCGGTAACTTCTTTCGCAGGGATAAATTTATTCGGATCCTTTTTTTTTCCAAATTCCATATAAGCCGCATCAATTACGACTAACGTATCTAAAGAGATTTTACTTAAAAATTCATAAACGTCAGATTTAGAAAGTGCATCTCCTGCGGGATTGGAAGGAGTGCACAAAAAAATAATCTTAGGACGAATCAATTTTGCCAGATCCAAAAACGCGTTTAAATCATGAGTAACGCTGTCTGTGGAATGAATTTTTGCTCCACATTGCAAAGCGTAAATTTTATACATCGCAAAAGTAATTCGATTGATCAGAACGGAATCTCCCTGATCTAAAACACATCTGCAAACAAAATCTAAAACCTGGTCGCTTCCATTTCCCGGAATGATACGATCAGTGGTAAGATCAAACTTGGAAGCGATCGCAGTTTTTAAATCTAGATAAGAATCGTCCGGATAAAAAGACATTTTGGAAATCGCTTGTCGAACAACTTCCATAACGGATTCTGCGCAACCGAAAGGATTTTCGTTCGAACCTAATTTGATTATACGATTTGGATCAATTCCGAATTCTCGAACCACAAGTTCGATTGGTTTTCCGGCTTCGTAACTTTTGAGAGAGTTCAATATAGATCGAAATGGAATCATCACTCCCATGCTTTTGGATGGGAAAAATTTTGGAAATCGATTTAAGAATCCATTTGTATCAAACTCCGGAAAAAAATATTTTCGTTCGTTATATTCCGAAATTTTTTTTCTTCTAATTCCGGGTATTCGTTAGAGAGCTTGGTGATAAAAATGAAAGACTCGTTGTTTCACGGAGATAATAAAGAAAAAGATCTGGAATATTTAAAAGATCTTTTAGACGGAGATAGTTTAATGCAAGAAATACTAGAGTCGTTCGAAAATTTTGATCGCCTCGTGGGAAATGAAATTCAAGAACTTTTCCCGTTAGAAGACGATTTGTAGATTAACTTGTAAGTTTTAAGTATGTAGAAGTAAAGTCTTCGAAAAACTTAGAAGGATCCAGGGCGTAATCCAACACAAAGGCTCTGGATTCATCGTTTTTCAAAAGTTCTCTATCGTTCGGAATCAATAATGGACCTTCTAATCCCGCTTTGAGAAGAACATGGAAATAACTATTATCAAAGTTATAAGGGTTCGAAGTAAACGATTCCCCGCCTAACCATCCGATTGTACGCGCTCCTGAAATCAGGACTATATCTCTAATTCCCAGTTTCATTTTTTGAAGATATGGGAGTTGGTCTTTTTGAGTCTGCATACTCAGTGGAAGAATTTGAAATACTTCGCTTAACAATCGATCTTTTCTTCCAGGTTGAATCGGGATTTTTGGGCCACCTGATTTTTCGATAGCGACTGCACCGGCGAGAGCTAAAAGGTCTGCAAAGGAAAAAGAGTTTTGAAATTGTTCGTTAAACGTATCTTTGATTTGATAAAAATTTTGAACCAAATCTCCGTTTTCCGGAAGTTTGGAAAACTTTTGAAAAGAGTTTGCAGCAGAAAGTCCGATCCAGTTTTGATTTTCGTCAAAAAGACAAGAGAGATGGTAAACTAGTTTTAACCAACTTCCTACTTCTCGAACAAGTATGATTCTTCGGAGAGAATTTTTAGCTTCTTCCCAGAGATTCGCATCTACTTTTTCCAAAATTTCCTGAATCTCATAGAGTTTATAATTTCCGGTTTTTCCTTTGAGTTGTGCGGAAAAAACTCTGCCTTTGACAACTTTTTCTTTTACTTGTTTGTAGAGAGATTCGGAAATCAAAACGGAAGCGCCCGATTTTTTGGTTTTAGATTCGATTCTGCTCGCTATGTTTACGGAATCACCGATAGCCGTGTAAGACATATTTGCAGGATGACCCAATTGTCCTAATATACAATTTCCGTAATGTACTCCTACGCCGATACGGAACGAAGTATGAAGATGAGACTTTAGATATTCGTTAAGGGAGTAGAGTTCTAACTCCATCTCCTTGGCGGCACGCAGAGCGGAGATACAAATTTCTTGAGGAGAACCACCGTTAACTCCGAAGAGAGCCATGAGTCCGTCTCCGATATATTTATCTATTTTACCTCCGTGTTTTAAAATCACGTCCCCCATTTTATAAAAATATCGGTTGAGTATATGAATTACATCGTAAGGAAGATGTGATTCGGAAAATAGAGTAAAATCTCGAATATCGCTGAAAAGGATCGCGATTTCTTTTTCTTCTCCTGAAATTGTGGCTGATCCTGGAATTGTAAGATTATAATCTTCTTCGTCTAAAACGATTCTTCGAACCCGAACGTCGCCTAAAACTGTTGTCTGGCACGCAAGTCGAACGGATTTAGGAAAACCTTTTTTTTGAGAGAGTTCTTTTTCTTTTTGTTCTGGAGGAGATAGATGAGAAGGGTTTTCTAAAACCAAAACGCGACAAGTAGAGCATCGAGCATTTCCGCCGCAGGCGTGTGTATGTGGAATACCGTTGTTTAGACTAATTTCTAACAGGTTCTGGGGCTTGGATAAACTAATTTCTTTTTCGTTTTCAAAATTTACAAGAATCATTAAAACCTACCGGATTTCACGGAGATATAAAAAAATAATTGGCGTCCTATATGGAAGGGTAGAGAATTACAGACCTGGTTGTCAATAGAAGAACTCGGCAGGTCCTGTTCTTAGAAAAGAGACTCTGTCCGAAATAATCGTGAAAGTAGCGTTAAACGAATTGCCATTTTAGGAAAGTCGAATGGACGGAAATATAAATTCTCAGGAAGAAAATAAGGATTCTAGGCCAATCATACTATTGGTAGATGACGAACCAATCATATTGAGAGGACTAAAAGAACAACTTAAACTTGCGTTTGGTAAGGACTACGACATTGAAATCGCCGAAGACGCTGAAGCTGCCTGGGAAATTTTGGAAGAATACGTAGAGAAAGGGATCGATATTCCGGTTGTAGTATGTGATCAAGTGATGCCTGGAGTAAAAGGAGATGAGTTACTCATTCGAATTCACAATAAAAAACCGGATATACGAAAGATCATGCTTACCGGACAGGCTTCTGCAGAT
This sequence comes from Leptospira interrogans, assembly GCF_900156205.1. Lineage (GTDB taxonomy): Bacteria > Spirochaetota > Leptospiria > Leptospirales > Leptospiraceae > Leptospira > Leptospira interrogans. The sequence goes on along the minus strand of NZ_FTNA01000005.1, from coordinate 52,911 downwards.
GCGGTGGGTAACGCTTTAAATCACGCAAATTTATATAGATATTTATCTAAACCTTGGGATTCCAACGATTTGATCCTTACAATTCGAGAGGCGTTAAAATCTTATTTTTCGGATCTTTCCCTTGTAGAACTCAATCGAAAATTAGAAACTACCTTACTTTATAACCGGGAAACGGGTCGTCCCAATTTCGAAAGTCTGAGAAAAATACTAGAAGAAAGGGAGGCTAAAGAAGCCCAGTCTACTCTCGCCGTAATTAGAATTGAATCTTCTACTGCCACAACTCATCATTTTGGAGTAGGAGTATATCATAAAGTACTAAATCAACTTTTGGCGGCACTTTCTTCATTTATGGGAGACTCGGGCAGTTTATTTCATCTTTATCAGGACGAGGTAGCTGTACTTTCCAACGTAGATGAGGATAGATTTCATTCTCTTTTGGTGGCATTTAGAATACTTCTTAGATCAGAATATATCCAAGCGGATGGAGTTGCTTTTCGCGTAAACGTATCTATAGGAGTGGCTACCCACCAACATTCTCTTTATTATAAAGCTAGGATAGCGATGATGCATGCGGCTCAAAACGTTGAACTTGAACTAATGAACTATTCGCAGGCAATGGAAGAGGGGGATCAGTATCAGATTAATCTTATTTTAGGAAGGAAATTAAACGACGCAATACACGTAGGCAACGTAATACCTTATTTCCAGGGAATCTACGACAACACATTAGAGAAGATTACAAAATTTGAATGTCTTGCGAGAATTCAAGACGGAGATAGGGTATATTCTCCGGCAAGTTTTATATCGATCGCAAGATCTACTGGGATCATTCGTCTTTTGACTCCGATCATGATTGAGAAATCGATCCGATATTTTGCACAGTATCCGGAATATTCTTTTTCTGTGAATATATCGGAATCGGATCTGGAAAAAAAAGGATTTGCATCTTGGGTTATCAGTCGTTTGGAGCATTATAAGATTGTACCAGAAAGATTTACTTTAGAAATTTTAGAAACGGACCGTTTGCGTGGAGGGGAGAGAGGACTTGAAACCTTAAAGGAATTGAAGGAATCCGGTTGTAAGATTGCGATAGACGATTTTGGAGTAGACCAATCTAATTTTGAGAGATTGATGGAAATCGATCCAGACTTTATTAAGATAGATGGTAAATTTATACAAGGGATTCATTTGAGTAGAACTCCATATCTGCTCACTTCTGCGATGACGGAGATGGCACATCGTATCGGAGCAAAAGTAATTGCCGAATTTGTAGCGGGAAAAGGAGAATTTGACACGGTTCGTTCCTTAGGTGTGGAATATTGTCAGGGATATTATATTATGCAGCCCGTGCCTGAAATTTTTCCGATTCCTCAAGTTTCTGTTTAAAGAATGAAAACGTTTTTTCTAAAATTCGCTTGTCATTATTTTTTTTCTAAATAATCTAATGCTTTGCGATTTTTGACGATTTAGCGAGTCGAATGAATTAGGTGAGGGTGAGTACTTCAATTGGATAAAGCGATTCTTTTTGTGGATGATGAGGCTCTGATCCTAATGAGCATGAAGTCTCAGGTGAAACGTCACTTTGGAGAAGGTTATCGATATGAAACCGCGCTTGATGCAGGTGAGGCGTGGCAGATTATCGAAGAATTGGTTCATGAAGATGTTAGAATTCTAATTATCATTTCTGATTGGTTGATGCCTAACGTTAAAGGTGATGAATTTTTAAGACAGGTTCATCATAAGTATCCTGACATTCAAAAAGTGATCGTTACCGGTCATGCGGACGATTCTTCTATCGAAGCACTTAAAAAAGAAATTAACCTTCGTTCTTATCTCAAAAAACCTTGGGACGAAAGAGAATTGGTCTCCACGATTACTACGGCTTTGAGTAATTAAAACTTAAACGCCAGGATATTAAATTTTATTAATATATATAATATATTGTATTTTATGAATGTATGTGATTGGTATTTGTTTTCGTAGCAAAACTGGAACATCCATCTGATCTGATTTAAAATTAAGAAATAATTTCATTTTTAGCAATAGGTTATTGAAAAATTAATTTTCCGTTTGTTCGTTGTATTGAAATGGATGATTGAAGTAGTTTTATTAATCGCTGCATAGAATTTTTCAACAACTCGAATGAGAAAGAATTTTCTAAAAGTATGAGTTCCTAAAATTTAAGAATTGAATCGTAAAATCGTGATTTGTGAGAGTTCCCACATTTTACAGATAAATGTAAGTTTTGTAGTAGTTCCTGCACTTGAATACGACAGATTCAATTCTTATAAACTTCTATTTTATAAATTGTGGTAGTTCCTACATTTCAAAGTTTTACCGTAAAATATAGATTTGTGAGAGTTCCCACAGATTAAGTCACATAATAAATTTTTAAACATTCTTTTTTTGTGATTCGAGTCGGGGAGTTCCCACATTCACTTTTTATGGAAAAATCAGATTTTTATAAAAACATCCTTACGCCGAACTCACGCTATATTTACAATTACCGAAAGAGATCATAAAATCCAAAAATGAAACTACGGGCATTCTGTCTATAAGCCGGATTCTGTCCTCTCCTAAGAGATGGATGATCATTTATCTTGCTTCGAAAGTTACCGATCGAAGTCCTTGCTCTCTACCCGCAGCCCTGCGGAAACTACAAATAGGCTGCCTATTTGAGATTGCACCCGGGAGGGTTTGCCATTCCCGATTTCTCTCGAAATCGTAGGTGGGCTCTTACCCCACCATTTCACCCTTACCTTTTACCAAGGCGGTATCTTTTCTGTTGCACTTTCCATATTCTCGATCCTGAAATTACTCTCAAGATAGAGAATTCCGGGAATTACCCGGTCCCGTGTTTCCAGGTGTCCGGACTTTCCTCACCCTTTTTATTTCTAAAAAAGAAGCGCGATCATCCGACAGAATGCTTGATTTTAACTATTTTTTAAAAGCCTAAACAAAACCAGAAAAAAAGAAAGAATCTTTATAAATTTTGGCACGCTGCTTGCATATATCTATACAAGAACACTGGAATTGAGGTGATAAGATGAACAAGTTTGCGGCAATTGCTCTTTTTTTAAGCATTTTTACCGGACTTTATGCTACTCCAGAAGCCGAAAGGGTAGAGGAAGAGCTTAATAAGTTTACACCTCAGAATGAAACCCAACTCGCAAATAAACTCAGTGCTTTGGGAACCTTAAAACAAAAGGTGAGAGATTATCATTCTGCAATCGATCTTTATAACCAATCCCTTCATGTTCGTGAAAAGATGGGAGAAAAAGAATCTTCTGGTTATGCTTTGGTTCTTTATCTCAAATCCATTTCAGAATTCCGTCAAGGAAAGTATTGCCCTGCGCTTGAGAACATCAAAAACGTAATTTCTATCTATCAAAAAATCGGAGATATCGATTCTGCTCTCAATGCGGAAGAAGAAGCTTATAAAAAGTACCAAGAAGCTTGTTCCATCCATATGGAGAATGTTGCAAAAGCAGAATAATTTTAAGTCTCGAATTCATCCCATCTCTAGTTCTAACTGATTTGACCCGCCCTGAAAAGGGCGGGATTTTTTTTGATTTGACTCTCTTCATTTCAAGACTAACCTGAAACTCCGGATACTGTTATTTTAATAGATCTAAATACAAAAATAATTCGGAGCAGCGTATGAAAATAAATTATAATTGGAAAAACGTAGATCATTCTAAAGCCGCTGAAAAATACGCAAATAGCAAACTAGATCGAGTTTCAAAATATCTTCATACGGTTCAATCCTTCGAAATTTCTTTCGAAATGATTCACGGAGAAGTCACTGCAAACTTGAATCTACACGGTGATGGTAATAAATTCAACGCACAAAATTCAGATAAAGATATATATGCTTGTATCGACGGTCTGGAAGATAAGATCGTTAAACAAGTCAGTAAACATCATGATAAGAAAGTGAATCATTAATCCTCCGGTGGAGTTCTTCTGCCGGATTTCAAATTCAATACCCGAATCTTAATGTCGTTTTCCAGAAAACTCGAAGAAGCTAATCAACATCTATCAGACGGAGATTTTGATAAGGCTAAAAAAGTTTTCGATTTACTTCTGGGAGAAGATCCAGAACACCCGGAAACGATTGCTGGTTATTTTATATCTTCCTATTGGGATAATCGTTTGGATCGGATTCATAACACAAAAGAAGGAAGAGATAGAAGCCATATTCTTGTTCAATATTTTTCAGAATTTCAAAACGCGTTCGAACTAAAAAAATTTACTGGAACTTCTTCTTTTCGTGCGGTTTCGGAATCGGTTTTATCAGAAGCAGTGGATCAATTAAAAATATCGGTTCAAAGAGAAGGTCTTCACTTTCAAGATCCTTCTGCGTTATTAAGTTTGATACGTGAACTCATTCGTTTTAGGGATTATAAAAATGCGCTCGAAATCTTAAATTATTCTTCTTCGGTGGAAAAAAATTCTCCCGAGTTTCTTTATTTGAGAGCGGAATCACTTTTTCAAACCGGCGAAGAAAGAAAAGCCCTCCTTCTTTTTAGAGAAGCCTTTTTAAAAGATCCTTCTGTTGCTCCTCTCGCCGTTTTGAAATCGGGTCCGATTTATTTTTGGGTCGAAAAATTAAAAGGTTCTTATCAGGATGAATCGGATCTAAAAGAGGTTCTGCCGGTTGTTTTGGCAGAGCGCGGGATTTTCGAAGAGACTAGAAATTATTCCGAAAAAGAAATTTTAGTATATTATAACAATTTAATTCGTTTGAAAGATACGTTAAATTCTAGAAAGGATTTATACGATTTTAAAATCCGTTGTAGAATTTTACAACACGCCTGTCTAATTTTAGACGTATGTAGAAATATGCAGTATGGAGAAATCTATCAGGAATCCAAAAGAATTTTAGATTCCGTAGATCCTGGTTTTTTTCTAAGAAGGCAAAACGGAACCCAGGATTAAACTGGGTTTTGTCGTTTCTTAAATATTCTTAAATCTTAAACTGATTGATAAGGCGCAATAATCCTTCTGATTGGGTATGCATATTTTTAGAAAATCCGGTCAAATCATCTGCACCGCTTGCAATCTCTTGAGTTCCTTCTGAAATACTTAGGATTGTTTTTGCAATTTCATCAGAAGCTCGTCTTTGTTCTTGTACAGCTTCTTCGATTTGAAGACTAAAATTCATAAGAGAACTAGCGCTACTATGAATTTTTTCAGTATTCTTTTCTTGAGCGTTTACTGAATCCAAAACCGTTTTTGCTGAAACTCCGAACATATCCACAGAACTTCTAAGTTTTGCAAGAATTTCGGAAGCTTCCTTTACTTTTCCAGTTCCGTTCATTACGGCACGATTTGTAGATTCTACAAGTTGTCCTATTTCTTGAACGCTATTGGAGGTTTGAGAGGCGAGTTTAGAAATTTCTTCCGCAACTACCGCAAAACCTTTTCCGGCTTCTCCTGCTCTTGCCGCTTCGATTGCGGCGTTTAACGCGAGTAAGTTTGTCTTTTCGGATATATCAGTGATGATCGATAGAATTTCGTTGATTCTAGAGGCGCTGTCTCCAATTTCGTCCATCGCTTTTGTGGATTGATTCATGGAGCCTTCGCCCGTAACGGCTTGTTGTTGTGATTCGTTTGCGAGAAAGGAAAGTGATTTCATCTCTTCATTAATTTTTACGATTTGTTCTTTCAAAAGAATTACGTTTCCGTCTATATCTTTCATATGTGAAATCGCCTTTTCCATCGACCTGCCTACGTTCTCAGCGGAAGAGGCTAATTCTTCGATTGCTGCTGAAGATTCTTCTGATGCAGATGCTTGTTCCTGGGCTACGTCGTAAAAACTTTTAGAAGATTCCGCCATTTTATCGGAGGTAGAGTTGAGGGATTCGGAAGAACCTTTGATTTCGAATATGATTTTTTTGATGTTATTCTTCATCTGATTGAGAGAAAGAAGAAGCTTTCCGATTTCGTCCTTTCGCTCGTATTGATTGACTACTATTAAGTTTCCAGAAGAAATTTCTTCGGAAAAAGAAATCGCTGTATTGATTCCATTCGTAATCAATTTTTGGAATATTAGATTTAACACAAGTAGAATCGCGACCATGGTGATTAATGAGGTGGTAATTGTTTCCAAAATGATCATGGATAAATTTTTCCAAAAAATATCGTAAGGTACACTTACTTCTAAAATCCATTTCTTATCATAATTGCCTAAATAAAAGGAATAGAAAAAATGTGTGGAATTGTCTTTTTCATAGATTTGGATTTCTTGTTTCTGACTTCCTTCTAGTATTAGTTTTTTCCATTCTGGATCTGGGATTGGTTTTCCTACGAGTTCGGGTTGTAATCCGTTCGCTGCATAAAAACCTCCGGGAGAAATTAAATTTAAATAACCTTTTCCTTGGTAAGGACGTATGGGAGCAATCATCTCCTGCATGTTTTTCATGGTTATGTCCATGCCTACTACTCCGGCAAATTCCCCATTTCTGCGTAACGGTTTAGCCACTGAGATCATCAAAACGTCTTTTCCGGATACCGGATAGGCAAATGGATCTGCGATATAATCTTTTCCGGTTTTTTTAGGAATATTATAAAAGTATCCACTCATATCTTGATTTTCGTAATAGACTACTTGTTCCAATACGAGCGGTCTGTCTACACCGGCGGACTTATTGAGATATGGAATAAACCTTCCGGTTGAGTCATAACCTTGTTTATTTACATATTGTAAATCGTTCGAGTCGAACTTTCCGGGTTCAAATACCGACCAGGTTCCGAAGTAGTTTGGGTCCGAATCGGCCAGGTCTTTCAACGATTCGATCGTTTCTTCTCTTGTAGGTCTTGCATGAGAAAGTTGGAATTCTATTCCTCTTAGCCCTCCCAATGCCTTGTCAAAAAAGTCTTGGATTTCGAAAGCGTATCTGGATGCTATCAAGGAGGAAGAATCTTTGATATCCTGTGTTAGTTTGAAATAAGTTGAAACTGCATTGATGGCTGTGATTGCTATACTTCCTGCCATAAGCACAAGGGCAAGATACAGGGATATTCTAAATCGGATACTCATGAATTTCCTCCTCTTTTTGTGTATCTTAAAAACTGTGGGAAAATCCGATGCTAAACCAAAATAAATGCGCCGGGATTTTCTGCAATAAATACGATTCTCGAACCATCTGTCTGAGTGAACCGTCTCCCGCGTCCGGGATTAAAGGACTACTTGCTATTTGATCCAATATGAATTGATTGAGAGGACCATTGACTTTAGAAGGATCTACTATCAGTCCATCTTTTGTATTTCGGTTAACGTATCCTCCTGTGGCTCCGTAGTAGTTATCCGTATCGTACATATACAGATTAGGTCTATAAACGTGGTTTCCTTTGATGAAAAATTTTCCAAAATAAAACGTTAAACTACTAGTGATGTCTTGAATTCCGTATCGGTTATCTACGATATTATTAGACATTGCATATCCTACGTTTACTGCGGGTGTAATTCTGAAAAAATCCTCTTTAAAATATTCATGACTTATATAAAGGGAAAGGTAATTTTTCCCCGCCGCCAAACCAGAATTTTCCTGACTCATCTGAGTATAAAAAGAAATGGTAGGAGTTAGATAAGCAATAAAAGGAAGAAATGAAATTTCCGGAAGTTGCCAAAAGATATAGTATTCCTGCCAAGCGAGCCTTGTTATCTGATTAGAAGTATTGTTGGAACTTGTAATTCCTTGTGCGGCAAGAGAATTAAAACCTCCTAATGGAGTCGAAATATAAGATGGATTTTTGTGAAACGTATTGTAGAACCAAGTTCCGACGGTGAATTTTCCCCAACTCGTTTTTTCGAAAGTATAATAAAACGCATAGAATAAACCGTCGGCTCGTTTCATTCCATTTTGTTCTTTATAAGATTTTGGAACCAATCCACCGCAGGTTTGCCCAGTGGATAAGTTTCCATTCATTAAATTATTTTGAGTGTCATATACACAACTTTGATTGAGAAGATCCGGATCTGGTGCAGTAAATGGATTTCCTTGTCCCGGATAAGCAGGTCCCGGACCTCCCGGAAACAATTGGATACGTCCGTCGTTATCTTTGTCGTTTCTATCTGTTAGCTGAAAGTTACCCCAAAATTGAATCATAAATCCTTTGAGAGGAGTATTGATATTGATGGTAGGTTGATAAGAAGGAATTACCGTTGTAGAAGGATAACTTTCGTTTCTACGGCGATTGGCCATTTCACCTGAAAAACTAAGTCCTCTCCAGATAAAGTCTGTGACAATTTCGTGAGTTACGTCTATGGTTGTATCGGTTCCCTGAGGATGCGAATGGGGTGGTTCTCTTTCTATTGGAGCTGCAATTCCCGAATACTGATTGGAACGTTCTGGTTTAGAAGTTGTCGTTGAAGATTTTTCTTTGTCGGAAGCAAAAAATGCATTTTTATTTTTATCCTGTGATTTTTCATACGTGATACTAACCACGTTATCTTTACTGATATAACGGATGTAGTCTTCATGTTCTGCCAGAAAAACTTTTTCATCATCTTCTAAAAGGATCTTACCTCGATGTACAGAACCGTTTTTTAAACGTACTATGTCAGCTGCAATTAAGTGAGACTCAAAACAAAAGAACAAACAGAATAAAAATAGAAGATAAGATTTAAGCTTCATACGTTAACCACTTTGTAAATTTTTTATTTCCTAATTTTTCAAATTTCAAGCAGAATTGAATATTTCCGAAGTTTATGATTTTTTGGCTTCGACTCAAAACGACCCCGGAAAAAATAACAAAATAAAAGAGAAAGTTAGGAATCAACTCGGAAAAACTTTTTATTTTTTTTGAATCGGATTCAAAGAATGGATAAAGTAAATCTTAAGAAACCTATTTTCTTTGAGCGTTAAGTATATCTTGGCTTGTCCTTAAAACGTTTTTAATTTTTTTGTTTTTGAAAATTTTTCGAAAATATAAAGAGTCACGTTAAGTTTTAAATCGGTATTCTATATAAGTTTTTATAAAAAACGAATTTTGTAATCAAAGAATCGAATCTTTTCGATTTAACTTTTATTGGATGGTGTATCTAAAAACCGAATTGAGACAATTTTGCGTTTTTTAAGAGAACTTTTTATACGGAATCCATTTTGAAACTCGCTGCGTTCTATATAAGAAGACGATTTTTTTATCTCTTAGAGTTTTTAATACAAATTCGTAACTATAAAAAATAAGATTTATAGTCTAAAAAAATCTTGGTGCTGTTCAAAAGACCGTTTCTAAAGATACAAGTTATGTCTCTGGAATCATTTTTTAGAAATTAAGAATAAAATTATATTTGGGTATCCTTTTTTATAATTACAAAATAAATCCAAGAATAGTTTTGAACGGATGTTTCAATTTTGTTATGAATTTTTAACCTAACGTGAGTTTGGTGTAAAAACTAAATCTTTCCATGAAAAAATTAAATGCGGTAGTTTCCAAGGATTCAACAGTTTATGAACTTGAAACTGGATTTGTTAAATTCATATATAAGTTTATAACATTTTCAAAACGTTTCCGAAAAGATATTGTCTAGATATTCTTTTTGTACTTTGCATCTGGGTTCTTGGATTCCGTTTTTCATCCTAAAAACTCTTTTTTTGTTTTGAAAGATTTCCAAGTTCCAGGTCTTCTTTTGTAGTTTTGTATGCACGTAGGATACAAAAGAGTCTGCAAAAAAATCGTCAGCATTTGTAGCAGAATAAAGAGTAGGAAATGGAGTTTTTTCTAAAGTAGGGTAAATACTATCCCAATTTTTAGAAAGTTCAATCGGTTTGGATGTATAAAATTTGATTTCTTTTCGAAGCGGAAAAAACGAATCTAAGTAAGAAACGTCTTCAGTTTTCCAAATTCCTTTTGAAAATTCAAATTCGCTAAAGTTTCTATATTCTTCCCTAAAATCAGGCACAATTTTTTTTTGAACAGAGAGGATATGTCCGACTTCGTGTAACAGTATGTATTCGATTGCGGTTTCAATTTTGTCTTTTGTGTCCGATTCGATTCTCACCTTAACTTGGATATTTCCAGAAATAAAAGGTGAATTTTCTTTTTGAGTGATCCATTCGTTTGCGGTTTGATTCAATAGTTTTGTATCCAAAAAGACTACTCCACCTTTGGGTCCTGTGTTATCATAAACAAAGGAACTCAGACCGCTACTTCCTAAATTTTTGCAAAGTATTACTTTAAAAAGAGAACGATCAAGTATCGTATTTACTGAATTGGGTAGAGATTTTCGGACAGTACTTAGACGTTCTTTCCAAGGATTCAATTCGTTTTCCGCTTCTGGTAAATCGGTAATACCATCGATTCGATTCATTTCCTGAACGAAATTTTGTTCTTCCGAGTTGAGTCCAGAGATTCTTTGCTCCCAACCTTCCATTGAAAAATAACGTTCCATTTGGGTGATCGGATGTTTTCTAAAGAGCTGATAATAGGGATTATTTCCCATTGTGGTCTGAGAAGGTTTACAAAATAAAATTCCAAAAAAGACAAATACTTTCCAATTCGTTTGTAAATGTTTTACTAAGAGCATGGTTAAAGATTTTTCTAAAATCCTTAAAAGTAAACTCGAATCGAATCTGGATTTTTGATTTTGAAAAAAAGATCGGAATGATTTGCGCTTATTTAGGATGCTTATAAACTTGGATGACAAATTTCCCAGATCTGAAACAAAAATGTTCTATTTTCTGTTACCTACACTTTTTTTATTCTTTCGTCTTGAATCGACTGAAACAAATCCTTGGAATCTTTCTATCGGTGAAAGAATTATCAATCGAAAACACGTCTCTCATATCATAATAGAAACTAGAGTTGATCATTTTAGAGTTTCGATTTTGTTAAACGAACGTTTCCCTTATAACTACAAATCTAGATCTGGTTCTTTTTTTATCAGGGTAAACGATGAAAAAGAGGCGCTTAAAATTTCGGAAAAGCTGGATCAATATCTAGAGTCCGGATGGAATTTGAAAATTTATCTTTCCGGATCGGAAATTGTTCGTTATGACTTGGATAAAACGATTCAGTAGATTCAAATCCGATTTTTTAAACCCTTTCACTTTCTTTGAAAGGGAATTTAATTATAGCGAGGCTCAGTCTTGGAAAGATCAGACTAGAATCGATCAGTCTTTTATACGGCTTGCGTTTCTTCTTCATTTTATGATGTATTCTACGCTTGCGATTCCAGAAGTCAGAAGTTCACAAAGGGGTGGTGTTTATTTAGGTATTATCTTTCTGGTCAACGTAATGGGGTTGGTTCTTTCTTTTCAGGAAAGGTTTCTTTCTTGGGTAATTCACATTTCGAACGTGATCATCATTTTTTTATTGATGAATTTATTTCACGAATCTTTCTATCACTTTCGAGATTTAGAAAGCCTTCAGATTTATAATAATTATTTTTTACTAATATCGTTTATTGTAATATTCCAAATGTTTCGTTTGAAAAAGGGCTCTTGTTTTTTAACCGGAACGGTTTCAATTTGTCTACATATCTTTTTCGTTTCCATTAAAAGAATGGAATTAGGGTTAGATGATTTTCCTAGAATCCTTTTTGTGCCAGACGTGGTCTATGTTCTTTGTATCGTTATCGGTACTTCTTCCGTGATTATCGTAAAAAGGCTGATTTCTATTTCGTCTGAGTTGGATCTAGAATATAAATTTATTCAACAGGATCTTATCGTGGCAAAACAGGTTCAGGAAAATTTATTTCCTGGAAAACTGAGTATCAAAGGGATTCGTTATGAAGTGATGAGAATTGCGCCCAATCATATAGGCGGAGACTTTTTTGATTTTGTACAACTCCGGGAAGGAAACACTGGAATTTTTCTTACAGACGTAGCGGGGCACGGGATCGCTTCCGCTCTTGTTGCTTCGATGGTTAAGATTATGGTTTCTACGATGCCTTATATTTTGAAAGTACATCCTTCTCGTTTGATGGATTATATAGACGATTCTCTCCATAAACAATTTCAGTCTTATCACGCGTCTGCGATTTATATGTTTTTGGATTTTATTTCTAGGGAAGTTACCTTTTCGAATGCGGGACATCCGTATTTGATCCACGGTTCTTTTTCAAAAGAATTTCACGAAGTAGAAACGGAAGGCGCCATTTTAGGTTTTGGAATTAAAAAGCCAATTGCAGAACAAGTCAAATTTCCTCTCGTTGAGAAGGATCGGTTTTTTTTATATACGGATGGTTTGATAGAAAACAAGAATCGAGAAGGAAAACTTCTTGGAACGGAAGGGCTGCTTGAAATATTGAATGCGAACCGATTTGAAAAAGATTTGAGCACCTTTAAAGCAAACGTACAAAAAACGGTCGAAGATTTTTTTGGAAACGTAGCTTTAGAAGACGATACACTTTTTTTGATCGTGGAAGTGGAGTAAAATAGAAATGAGTGAAAAATTAATCAATATAACTAAAGAAGGACAAATTGCAATTCTTACGATCCAAAGACCTTCCGCTTTGAATGCCCTCAATCGGGAAGTATTAATTCAGATCGGTCAAGAAGTGGATGCGCTTGAAAAAGATGAAAACATAAGAGTTTTAATTGTGACCGGTGAAGGTAAAGCGTTTGTTGCCGGAGCCGATATTGCCGAAATGAAAGACTTAAACGTTTCTCAGGGAAACGAGTTTTCTAAATTAGGAAATTCTGTATTCCAAAAATTGCATCAATCCAGAATCGTTTCGATTGCCGCGATCAATGGTTTTTCTCTTGGCGGAGGGTTAGAACTTGCTCTTGCCTGTGATATACGAGTCGGTTCTGAAAAAGCGAAGTTGGGTTTGCCGGAAGTTTCTCTGGGACTGATTCCAGGTTTTGGAGGCACACAAAGACTAGCCAGATTGATCGGTTATGCGAGAGCGATTGAGCTTGTAATAACCGGGGAAATGATTTCTGCGGAAGAAGGTTATAGAATCGGGATTCTTAATAAACTCGTAAAAGAGGGAGAAAGTATATTAGATTTTTCTAAATCGATTGCAAACTCGATCCTTAAAAAAGGACCTCAGGCGATCGAAAGAGTTAAAAAGACAATCCAACAGGGTTTAGATGTTTCTTTAAAGGAAGGAATTTCTATAGAAGAAAAGGCGTTTGGAGACTGTTTTGACGGAGGGCAATCTAAAGAAGGTATGAGCGCGTTTTTGGAAAAAAGATCAGCTCAATTTTAAGTGGTAGTTCCCACATTTTCGGAGTTAGGCTGTAAAATCTTGATTTGTGGTAGTTCCCACAAATTTGAAGTTAGACTGTAAAGTCTTGACTTGTGGTAGTTTCCACATTTTCGAAGTTAGACTGTAAAATCTCGACTTGTGGTAGTTCCCACATTTTCGGAGTTAGACTGTAAAATCTCGACTTGTGGTAGTTCCCACATTTTCGAAGTTAGACTGTAAAATCTCGACTTGTGGTAGTTCCCACATTTTCGAAGTTAGACTGTAAAATCTCGACTTGTGGTAGTTCCCACATTTTCGGAGTTAGACTGTAAAATCTCGACTTGTGGTAGTTCCCACATTTTCGAAGTTAGACTGTAAAATCTCGACTTGTGGTAGTTCCCACATTTTCGAAGTTAGACTGTAAAATCTCGATTTTCGGAACGATTGAAAAATCTATAAAATTACGCAAAGAAATGTAGTCAGTGGGAGTTACTGTAATTTATAAAATGATAGAAACTGTTACGTTGGTATTTTAAAATCATGGATCATTTCTTTTTAAAAGAAATGATTATCAAAAAAGATTCGCTTTTACACCAAACACAAGTTAATTCATAAAAAACCTTTTGTAATCGGATAAAAATGAAAGTGATATTTTTAATGTACAAAGTAAAAATAACAAGATTTGTATTTAAAATCCTATTGGTACTGGGTTCTATTTTTTGTGTTTCATACAACGTATATTCAAAGGATGTAGAAAAGATAACAATCTATGTGGATGAACATCCTCTACTTGTAGAAGTTGTAAATACTCCCGCAGATCGAGCAAGGGGTTTGATGTATCGAAAATCCATGGGAGAAAACGAAGGTATGCTTTTTGTTTTTGCAAAACCGGAATATTTGAGTTTTTGGATGAAAAATACTCTGATTCCTCTCAGTATTGCATATTTTAATAGTGATCGAAGAATCACTGATATACATGATATGAAGCCAAATCAAACGAAAGAATTGTATCATTCTAGCGAAAAAGCAATGTATGCCTTAGAAGTAAATCAGGGTTGGTTTATTAAAAGAAAAATAGGCAAATACGGAGTGCTAAAAATTCCGGATCGGGTGAGGGCGGTTCAATAATCGACTTGTTTTTGTAAGTTTATCATAAATTCTGAATATTAAAAAATATGAATTGATAAACCCTAGGAAGATTTCCTAGGGCATTTTTAATGGTTTTTGTTTAGAGAGATTCGGAAACTAACTTTGCTTCTAAGTCATTTAATGTTTTTGTATCTACAACTTTAGTTGATTTTAGTTTGCCTTGTTCCGCCATTTTTAAAATCGTTTTTGATCCTACTGTTTCCGAAGATACTACGATCTCTTCCAATTTGCCGTCTTTCTCAACAAAGAATTTTCCGGGTTCAGCACGAAATACGATCAGATTTTGAGAGTTACCTTCTTTTGCGAACTGGATGTCCAATCTTTTTCCAAAGTCGGAATAACTCAGTAAAAGTTTTTCTCCATTTTCTTCGTAGGCCTTAACGTACTTTCCATTTTCGTCATATTCGTTGTAACCTACTGGGTTATTACCGGACCAGAATTCGATTAAGTTAAATAGTATTAAATCGAAAAAGAATCCGACGAAATAAAGAATGCTGAAAGGAAAATACATAACAAGAGTTTTAATAAATTTAGCCAATAAACCACTGCCTATGTTAAAACCATCGTTTACTTCATATACTTTTTTAACGATTGCAAACTTACCGAAACAGTTCCCAAAAGAAACAACAAGAATCATCGGCATAAGAATCGCTACAATAGCCTTACGAAATTTGTTTTGTTGCATGAAAGGACAACTCCTTGATCGAATTTTTGAAAATTGAATCTTTTCCTTAAAATTATGCAAGGTTTTTCTTTTTTAAAAAAGGAAATTCGAATTAGAGCCTACGGATCATCGTGGCATATTTCCTTGACCTGGGTTGCGTTTGAAAAAAGATAGAGGGAACATCGGGAGCGAAGGATTTGCTTTTTCCTACTTTAGAATTTTTCGTATTTTTTATCTTCGTATTCCTGATGTATTGGTATTTAATTCCGTATTTTTTCGGAAAAGATACAAAGTCTCTTACTCTCACTCATTTTTTTTTACTCGTAGTCAGTTATTATTTTTATATGAGTTGGGATTGGAGATTTGGTGGTTTGATATTACTTTCTACAGTAATCGATTTTATACTCGCCGATAAAATCCATTCTTCCCAAAATCAAAGAATTAGATGGATACTGATTACTACCAGTTTGGTTTTGAATCTTGTATTCATCTTAGGTTTTTTCAAATATTATAATTTTTTTGCAGACTCAATCAATTTATTTCTTGGGAATTTCGGTGTAAAAAATGCGCTTCCGGTTTTGCACATCATTCTTCCCGTGGGAATTTCTTTTTATACGTTTCAGTCTTTGAGTTATACGATCGACGTTTATCGCGGACAGATTCTTCCCGAAAAAAGTTTTTTAAGATTTGCTTTGTTTGTTTCTTTTTTTCCTCAACTCGTTGCAGGTCCCATCGTAACTGCAAAAACTTTTTTACCTCAGTTAGATACGATTAAAAATCTGACTGAGATTCGATTTAGAAAGGCGATTCGTTATTTTATATTAGGTTATATTAAAAAAGTAGTACTTTCGGATAACGCGGCTCCGATCGTGGAAAAAATTTTCGCAGATCCTACAAACTTTGGAACCGTGGCGCTTTGGTTGGCGGTTACTTTATTTCTTATTCAAATTTATTGCGATTTTAGCGGTTATACTGATATGGCTTATGCTTCTGCGTTGTTGTTAGGTTACGAACTTCCTGAAAATTTCCGTATGCCTTTTATCGCAAGGAGTGTTACTGAACACTGGAGAAGATGGCATATCACTCTTTCTACCTGGCTTAGGGACTACGTATATATTTCTCTGGGAGGAAATCGAGCGGGAGCATTTCGACATAGATTCAATCTTTGGTTTACTATGTTTGTGGCCGGTTTTTGGCACGGAGCCGCTTGGACCTTTATCATCTGGGGAAGTTGTCAAGGTACGATTTTATTGATAGAAGCGCTTTACGGAAGTTTCAAAGAAAAACATTTTCCGAATTTACAGATCCTTCCAGAAAAGATTTTGGCTCCAATCCAAATTTTTCTAACCTGTTTGGTTTCGGTAGCGGTAGCGACTTGGTTTAGAGCGGAATCTGTCTCTAAAGGGTGGGTTATGTGGAAGAAGATGTTTTTCTTTAATGAAGGAGGTTTACGTCCTTATATGTTAAAGACTGGAATTCCGGTTATCCTTTGTGTGATGGTAGGACATTGGTTGGGTTATCAGATCTTTGAAAAAAAGAAAGAGTGGGATCCTCCAGTTTGGCTTGAATTTTCCTTTTATCCTGTGATTGCCGTAGGTTTGGCTTTGCTGACTCCGGATTTAGAGCTTCCTTTCATCTACTTTCAATTTTGATTATGAAATCAATTCGTTTAATCTGAATTTTATTAATGCGAATGACGGGAACTCTGTCTCTGTAATTCTGAACGAATTCCTATAAAAATCGTTCTCGACAAACATTCATTCTACGTCGACTCTGATCCGGATATGTCCGGCAGCCCAGACAAACAACCCAGAAGTCATAGATACCATCCTGGAGTTTATGCGGACTATATCATACAAATTGAATTTGGTTTAATCACTCTTCATGCAAAAATAGGAAATATTTCCGAAACCGGAATTTGTCTGATTCTAAATGGGGAAGATTTGAATATGACGGAGTCTGTTTATGGTTCGGTTATCGAAAAGAAATCCGGAAAACGTATCGAATTTGAAGGTGATATTATATGGGTCGGCGAAGAAACGATTGATGATAAGATACGATTTGTCTACGGTCTTAAATTTAGAGAACCTCTGATTTTGACTGAATCCCTGGTTTTGATCAATCTTTCCTTACAAAATCCGTAACTCTTAGTTTTTCGTTCTAAGTTTCCGGATTGCCATATTCTCTTCCTTGAGGATCTTTGAATCATGGATTCTTCTACAAAAAAGGAACAAAAACAAATCGTTCCTAAAAAGCCTACTTTAAGGGAGATCGAAATTGGTCTACTCAAGAAGATCAAAGAAGGGGACGATGAAGCGTATATTCAACTTGTCAGTCTGTTTCGAGAAAGACTTTATCGTAAGGCGATTTCGATGGTAAAAGACGGAGACGACGCGGAAGACATTGTTCAAGACGCTCTCATTTCTGGTTATAGATCCATTCGTAATTTTAGGGCAGATTCCGGAGTTTACACTTGGCTTTATCGGATTGTAGTTAACAAATCCAAGGATATGTTAGCGAAACGGAAACGAGCTAAAGAAAATTCTATGGATGATAAGGAATATCAGGTGACGGACGATCGATTGGGGTTCGAAAAAAAAATTGAACTTAGTGATGAGTCCAACTATCTAATTAGCAAAATCAACGGCTTGGAAGATCTCTATAAAGAGGTAATCGAACTCAGATACTTTGAGGAAATGTCATACGCGCAAATTGCGGAGGTTCTGGGAACGAACGTAGGAACCGTAAAGAGCAGACTCTTTAAGGCCAAAGAATTCCTAAAACATTTGATTCTACAAGACGGTAAGGGTGAAGGATACTTTAGGTAAAAAAATGAAAAAATTACATTCAAAATTTAGAATTCCGCTTTTTCTTCGAAAGGAAGACGGAGATCTGCTTAAAATTGAAAATTCGCTTGTAAAAACTATGTCTGAACTTAGAGACAAGGAGCTGAGTCACATTAATCTGAGTCAGGAATTTTCAATTCGACTGAAAAACCAGCTCAAGACCATTCAACCCGAACCTGAAAATGGGTGGAAAAGAATTTGGGAAAACGTTCTTTCTAATCGAGGTTTACAGTTTTCGTTTTCGGGAGTTTTGGTATTTGCAATTGTATTTGTAACTTATAATCGAATCCAAAGTTCTGGTGTAGAAAATCAATCAGAAAGAACTGGTACTTTATCTTTATTCGGACAATCGGAAACCAAGAGTTTTCAGGATATTCCTTCTTCTGGTAAGTTTCAATCCGGGTTAAATGAAGAACTTCTTAGACAAATTTCTTCTACTTCTGAAGCCAGAAAAACGATTTTATCTCTTCGAAAATATTTTTTTGAAAGAGGAGAAATTCGAATTGTAGAAGAATTGGATCGGATTTTGGAACAAGCCAACAATCCGTAAACGTGATTGAGTAATAATATTAGATTTTTTTAAATTGTATTACTGATCTCTATAAAATTGAGCACCTAAATGTCTATTATAAAGTGCCGTTTTTTGTAAGTCCAATAGAATCAAATTTGAAAGCGATTCTTATATTGCGCTAAAAAATGTTGAGTTTCTCGAACGACCCGGAAAACTCAGCGAATGCCTCTCTAAGGATCGACATTCAGGGAGTGAGATGTTGGGTTTAGGAGTTGTTGCGCTTATTTGTCCAGATTTTTTTCTCTAAATTCACATAATTAAACTGTAAACGATTCAATAGGTATTTTATTATGTAGTTCTTGAGTAGGTCAAATGAGGAATCAATTTTTGTCAATGATTGAAAAACAGTGAGTTTCAATTTAATCTAGTGTTATTTTATTACTTTTGAATATTATTGTAGTTTAAAGTGTTTAGCTGGAATTAGAGTAATATTATTCATAATTATATAATAAAGTACCTAATATTTTGCATGGGACCAGTGTTTTGTGATAAAATTAGCGGTACTCAATTTTATAAAGATCAGTAGAAATAACTTATAAAATTTGTTCCAAAACTAGAAAATATAGGAACTCGTCAAAACTTGCTACTGAAAAAAACTGTAAAACTAATGAAGTAAGTTTATATCCAAAAAATTGAAATCAATAAATTTTAAAAATGGGATTTTAGCCAATGCCAAAACCGGTCCGTTATTCTTACAGTTATCTACAGAAAGTTGCTTGGGGAGATATGGATGCGTTTGGGCATGTCAATCACGTGGTTTATGCAAAGTATTTTGAAAATGCAAGGGCGAATTATTTCACCGATTTAAAACTATGGGACACTTCGGATACGTCTTCGCAAACAGGTCCAGTCATTACACACATTCAAGTAGAGTATAGAAAACAAGTTCGTTATCCGGATACGTTGGAAATTACAATGCAGGTGGATTCTGTTTCTTCTCGTTCTTTTAAAATTTCATGTACGATGTGGAATCAAGAAGGGGATTGTGTGGCGACCGCAAGCGGAGAGTTTCTTTGGCTGAACTTTGTGACTCAGAAACCAACTCAACTTCCTGAAATCTATAAAAGTTTATTTGCTCAAAGTCGCGTCTGAATTTTACTTTTTCAACGATGATTTGAAAATGATGGATTTTCTAATTGGTAAGAGTTCTCACATTTTCAAAATTGAATTGCAAATTTTCTGAAACTGAACTCGCACGAAACAGTAAAAAACGACTTGCCAATCCGCTTTTACAGAAAAACTTCAAAACCCATGTGTGATACTTTTGTTGCTACTCCTTCCTTTACCGGAACCAGTTCTATGATTTTTGGAAAAAATTCAGATAGAGAACCAAACGAGGCACAGGCCCTTTTGAGAGTTCCAGCCAGATCCAAAGAGTCTAAGACATTTTGTACTTATATTCAAGTTCCAGGAGCAAAACAAACTCAGGAAGTAATTTTATCTAAACCTTTTCAGATGTGGGGCGCTGAGATGGGAGCCAATGAGTCCGGTGTGGTGATCGGAAACGAAGCGGTCTTTACAAAAATTCCTTTTGAAAAGAAAAATCAAGGATTGACCGGTATGGATTTGCTTAGACTTGCATTGGAAAGAAGCAAGGACGCGGAAACTGCAAGAGAAACTATTCTTCAATTTTTAGAAAAATTTGGTCAAGACGCTTGTGGTGGTTATACAAATCCTTCTTTTTATTATCATAATAGTTTTATAATCGCTGATTTTAAAAACGCATTCGTATTGGAGACTGCAGGAAAATTTTGGGCTTGGAAAAAGATAGAAGGTTTTTATTCCATTTCTAACGGGTTGACTCTTGAAGATAACTACGATGCAATTCATCCTAACGCGATTGACTTCGCTTATCAAAATGGATGGATAAAAAAGGAAAAACCGTTTTCGTTTCGAGCCTCGTTTTCCGATTCCTTTTTTACTTTTTTCAGCAAGTGTAAGATTCGAAGAAAAATCACTTCCGATTTGGGCTCGGATCAAAAAGGAAATCTAGGTCCAAGAGAAGCGATGGAAATTCTGAGACAGGAGGGAGAGCCGGGAATTACCAAACCGTTTTTTCCTTTCAGATCCAACATGGGTTCTGTTTGTCTTCACGCGACCGGTCCGATTACGCCTAACGGAACTACTGGTTCTATGGTAGCTGAACTAAATCCAGACGTTTCCCAAAATCGTTTTTGGTTTACTGGAACTTCTATTCCTTCAATTTCGTTTTTTATTCCAGCTGGTTTTTCGGGAACGAGTTTTTTGGAAAAAAATTTTGAACAACCGGGAGCGGCGTTTGATTCTTCTCTTTGGTGGACTCACGAGAAATTCTACCGAGAAATACAGAGATTTTATCCGGAGGCGAAACGTGCGGTTCAACAAAGGATCCTGGATTTAGAGAATTTGTGGTTTGAGGAATCGAATCGAATTCTAAAAAAGAGGAAAGGGCAGAAGACTTTAGACACGTTAAGCGAAACTGCAATCCGCACGACTTTGCAGGAATATCGTTTTTGGAATAATTCTTTGTTAAACGAACTCAAAAGTAAAAACCGGCAACGGACCTTTGCTCCTTTTTACAATTGGCAGTGGTCCGTTTGGAATCGGAAAGCGGGTATTAATGTTTCTTAGAGTTTGCCTTTCGAATTCTCATATTGATCAGTTCTACTCCTAAAGAGAATGCCATAGAAAAATAAACGTAACCTTTAGGAATATGGAAGTGTAGTCCGTCTGCAAATAACATCGCGCCGATCATAATTAAAAATGAAAGTGCTAAAATTTTCATAGAAGGATGTTCGTTGATAAAATCACTGACAGTTCCGGAAAATATAAGCATAACAATCATAGAAAGAATAACCGCTGCGACCATAACTTGAAATTGGCCCGAAAGTCCAACCGCGGTCACGATCGAATCCACGGAAAAAATAATATCTAGAAGAATCAATTGAACGATTACACTCCAGAAAGAAATTTTTTCCTTCTTAGATTTAGAATGATCTTCCTCGAGACCTTCCACCTTACCGTGTATTTCGCTCGTACTCTTTGCGATTAAAAACAAACCTCCTCCGAGCATGATCAAGTCTCTGCCTGAGATTGCAAAATTTGCAATTGTAAAAAAGGGAGCTGTTAAGGATGCGATCCAACTAACTGCGAATAGTAGAGCGATTCTAAAACCTAGGGCTAAAGTAAGACCTATACTTCTTGCTTGATTTTGTTTATTTTTAGGAAGTTTTCCGGAAACGATTGAAAGAAAAACAATATTGTCGATCCCTAGGACGATTTCCATGAGAGTAAGAGTAAGAATTGCAACAACTTTATCGAGAGAAAGTAATTCCATCCTTGCAGTTAATTTTTCGAAAAGGAATAAATCAATCGATTTACAAAGAAACTTAAGGAGGCATACTGTATAGGTATGGAGTTTCTTCCGGAAAGTTTTAAAACGAGAGAAGCGTTTGGAATTCATTTGAGGGGAAAGAACATTCTTACTTATCTGCCTCCTCGTCTTAGTCTTTTAGTTTTTTTAAGACATTCGGGATGTATTTTTGTTAGGGAGGCGGTTGCTGATTTGAAAGAGATGTTTGAAAGTTCTCTTTCTTTTCCTTCGATTTTATTTTTTTTTCCTGAAAATTTAAAAAACTGCGAAAAATTTTTTGAAGAAGTTTGGAGGGACGCTTGTGTGGTTTCCGATCCAAATACGGAATTTTATCAAGACTTGGGATTACAAAACGCAAATTTAATCCAACTTGCAGGTCCTGAAGTATGGATGGGAATTGCGAGGGCTACTCTCAAAGGACATTTTTATGGAATTCCCGGAAGTAATCCTTTGCAGATGCCTGGAGTATTTCTTGTAGTTCAGGATCGTATCGTATGGGAACATAGATACAGGCATATAGGAGATCATCCCGATTGGAAAAATCTTCCCGGAATCACTCTTTTACCCGGACCAGAATTTGGACCTGGGGTTTTACCCGCTTAGTTAACGGACGACCGTCACTGAACAAGTAGCGTGATGAACGATTCGATCGGAAACGGAACCTACTAAAAATCTTCCTACTGCGGAGAGTCCTCTCGAACCGATTACAATCATATCATAATTTCCTTTTGTAGCCGTTTCTACGATTGTGTCTGCCGGATAACCTTCTAAAACCAATCGATCCCATTTGATTTCTGGTGACTCATCTAAAGGAGAATGAATCTTTTCGAATCTTTGTTCCGAAATCCATTTTACTCTGTCCTTTCCTTCGGGAGCTTTTTCGTAATAACCTGGAAGAGGACCGAATTCTTCTACCACTTCCAAGATCGTAAGGCTTGCGTTTGCAGCTTTTGCGATCGCAATTCCCATTTCCAAAGCTTTTTTAGAACTTTCCGAACCGTCTACTGGAACTAAAATCTTTTTGATAAATCTTTGCATGTACTTTCTCTTTGCCAAAAGTGTATCCTTCTCAAGTTGGTTTTCCAATCAAAAAATATTAAAATTTAGGCTAATACGATTTAATTTTGATTCATTGGAGAATTTTAGTTTTATAAATGACTTAGACAAAAAAGTTGCAAATCAATTAGTTTACGATCATGCAACAAAAAACAGAATTGGATTGTATATTCATAAATTCTTATTTAAAATATAAGAATCTAGGAGATTCAAAAGATTTAATTGAACAAGCAGCATTTTGGATTGGTAGAATTGCGGTACGTAAATATTCTCTCGGTGAAGATGAAAGAAGCGAAGTTCTACTCAAGTTCATTCAAAAAATAGAATATTTTTCTAAAATATACGAAACTGGAAAATTCGAAAATTTTTCGGCGTTTGCGATCGTGTTTTTAAAACATCTCGTTTTGAATCAATGGAAAAAGAAAATCAATTCTTTAAAAAGAAAACCCATTTTTTTGGAACCGGATAGTTTGCCTGGATCTGTGGTTTATGAACCGGACTATGATTGTGAACCTTCTCCGCATAAAATTTTCTTACAAGAAATTTTACAAAATTTAGATCCGAGAGGAGTTTTGATCTTTAAACTCAAACACAATCTATTTTTGGAAAGAAAGGATATTTTACTTTTAAAAAGTATCCTTGCTTCGTCCAGAAATTCGATACGAGATTTTTTAAAAGAAAGAGTAGAAAGAACGTCCTTTGTTCGATGTAAAGAGATTATGATTTTAGAGAAAATGGAAATCTCACATCAACTGCTTTTTTCCAATCGAAAAGATGCGGCGAACTTTTCTTCTCAAAAGAAACGGAAACTAAGAAAAAAACTTTTGAGAGCTGAAGTTATTTATACTTACGAAGAGATTTCCAATTGGTTTGATTGGAAATCTTCTGTGATTAAAAGATTATATTTACAAACTATGAACTCCTTGAAGAACTCAGGTAAGGATTCTGAGTTTAATTTTAAAAGGAAATAAATTAAAGAAGTTTTACTGATTCTTATCAAATTGAATCACTGAACATGAGTTTGGCGTAAGAAAACCGGGGCGAATCCGGCTTTGCCTATGGCAAGCCGGACCGGGCTCTCAGCTCTGGTCAATAAATTGCATTAAAGAAACGTAATACAATATTACATCTTTAGTTTCAATTTATTGACCCCGCGTCGATCCCTTTCGCGTTATTTTACATTTTCAAAGTCTGGTCGTAACATTTCTAAATTTCCACATTGATGACTCAAACGCATGAAAATAATTCCAGAAATGAATGGGCGATTTTACAAAGACTCAGAAATTCTTAAAAAATTATATCTAACTTGAAATTGTTGGCTTTTTTGTTTGAGATCCCACATTTTAAGTTTTTAAATAGTCTTAACGTGAACTTGATGTAAGAAACTCATGATTCTGAAAAAGTTGGAATCTGAGCTTTATAGATCGATTCTTTAAATGTGGGAACTACCACAATTTATCAAATAGAAGTTTATAACAATTGAATCTTGTTGTATTTAAGTAGGAACTCACACAAAACTTAAGTTTGTCTAATGATGTGGGAACTACCACACCACAAACCACGATATTACAAACAAATTCTAGGAACTCATACTTTTAAAAAATTCTTTCTTAGCCAGAATTCACGTTAAGATTGGATTTCAATTTTGATGATGGCTGCAAAACAACAATTTGCGCAAAGTCGACTGGACAGCGATTCTTTTTGTATTTTATAGTAGTTCCCACAATTTTTAAAGTCCAACTGTAAATCCACGATTTGTGGTAGTTCCCACATTTATTTTTTACTAAAAAATTGACCTAAGATAAAACGGGTTTCTTATCTCTTGTTCACGTTTCAACTCAAGTTGGATTGCAAAAACTATTCATTTTTTAAATTGAT
The DNA here is from genome assembly GCF_900156205.1 of Leptospira interrogans. GTDB lineage: Bacteria > Spirochaetota > Leptospiria > Leptospirales > Leptospiraceae > Leptospira > Leptospira interrogans. Next base: position 28,251 of record NZ_FTNA01000005.1, on the reverse strand, counting down.
GAGCATACTATCTGAAAAATTTTATATGAGGAATTTATATTTAAAACTTGAACTACGTTTCAAAGTTTTTAGAAAAATTTTTTCTAAAAGTAGTAGTTCCTACGTTTACTGAAAAGTAACTTTATTCTAATCTTTTGGTTTTAAAGACTAAAAAGTATAACAACCCTGACGTTTTACTCTTTTACTAAAAAATTAAACTTTCTAAATAAGATTCTTATTATCGGATTCGTTTTTATTTTATGGAGATAAAGTAAAAAATAATTTTCGGAAGATACTTTTCTTTCGAGGTAGCATAAAAAAATGAGTTCAGTAGATAGTTTGTAAATAGAAAACCATTTACATTACAACTCGATTTAATCGGTAGAGTATATTATGAATCAATTTGAATCTAAAAAACTGCGATGGAAATTAACGATAGGTTTGGAACTACTAACTTCAATTTTAGCGGTTCCTTTGGCGGTTTTGTTCGTAATTTCTGCTGGAGGTTACGATTTCAACCAATCGATAGGGTTGATCATTTCTTCTACGATCTCTTTGACCACTTCGTTTGTGGTTCCTTCCGTTCGTTTTGTGATTCTTGGAAGACTTTTAAAAAACTTAGAGGATAAAAATTGGTTTATTCTAAATTCTAAAGAAAAGTCTGAGATTAAAACTAAAATTCTCAACTTTCCTCTTTATAATTCTTGGTTTTATATGATCCAGTGGAGTTACGGAATCTTTGCTGCTTGGAGAATTATGCACTTATTTTTTGTTCCAAAAACGATCGAGTCGCTTCCGTTTATTTTTTTGCCTGCAATCATTTATCCGGTTTTAGGAGTTTCTCATTTCTTTTTAACGGAATCCACACTTGTGACACTTTTAGAATCTGATCGTTTGGGTGATGTTTATACCGATCCCGAAAAAATAAAAACCGTTGGGATTCATACTAGAATTTTCAGCACGATTTCTGCGATCGCAATTCTTCCAATCGTAATTTTAGGTTATTTACTATTTGAAGAAACTTCTGGATGGATCAAGTTAGGAGATGTTACGATCCCATTGATTCTTACTTTGATGTTTATGTTGATTGCTGTTGGAGTTGCGTCTTTTCAGCTTTCTTCTACGATCCGAAGAAATTCAGAAAACATGATTCAAATTTTTGCAAAGATGTCAGATGGAAATTTGACTCAGGTTCTTCCCACCGTTTCCAGTGACGAATTGGGTTCTAATACCAGAGCCTTAAGCGAATTTGTTAAGCGACTTCGTATTATTGTAAAAAGGGTTTCTAAGGAAGCGGTTAAACTTTCCGAAAGTTCTAAAACTTTAGGAGAGAATACAAGTGAGTTATCTAGAAAAATGGAAGATCAGGCGGCTTCTTCCGAGGAGATGAGTTCGGCAGTTGAGGAAATTTCAGCTTCGATTCATTCTACTGCTTCTAGAGCAGAAAGCCAAACTCTGATTGCTAAAAAAGCACAAACTTCTTTGGCGGAATTAGAAGGAAGGATTCGTCAGGTTCACTCCGCTCTTGTAGAAACTAAAGCGGACGCGGATCGAATGAAAGGTGAAACCAAAAGTGGCGAAGAAGCTTTGAAGGGAACTCAAAAAGCGATGGAAGCAATCGATGAAAGTACTACAAAGATGGGTGCTACAGTAAACGTAATCAAAGAAATTACGGATCGAATTGGTCTTCTTTCTTTGAACGCTTCGATTGAAGCAGCAAGAGCGGGTGAGGCCGGAAAAGGTTTTGCGGTTGTAGCGCAAGAAATTGCAAAATTAGGAGAACAGACTCAAGAGAATGCTAAGAGAATTACTTCTGCGATTTCGGAAGCTTTGAGCGCTACAAAAAGTGGTAGAGAAGTGATCGAGTCTATGCAGACCGTTTTTCAAAGAATCGGAAATACTGTAGGTACAACTTTGGATCGTATTTCGGAAGTAGCATTACTTTCTGATTCTCAGTTAACCGCAAGCGAGCAGGTAAAATCTGCGTTTACTGAATTTTCTATCTCTTCGGATGAAATTAGAAATCATACTCAAGAACAGACTAAAACTTCTGAAGAGTTTTCAAAAACGATCGTTTCGATTTCGGAAACGACCGAATTTTTAAGTAGTGTGGTCACTCAGATAGACGAATTGTCTGTTCGTTTAAATGAACAAGCGGATAAACTGAAATCGGAGATGAATTTCTTTGAAACTTGAGTGAGTTTTAGACGGCAAAGCTGTTTTCGTTTTCTTGGAAAAATATAACAGATCGATTTTGTAGTAAATTATAATATAATTGATTTCTATTTTTGAGAAAATTCTATTTTTTTTTGTCCTGTCTTCTGTCTAAAGCTAAGTTTGTTTGTTTTAGTTTTCTGAATGTAACAAAAATATATGAATTCGTGTGAACAAATTTAACTGTAAAGTCTTTGGCTTTTTTTGTGGTAGATTTCACATTTTAATTTTTAAAACAAGTTTGGGATAGTATTGTTTTAATATATCTAAGTGGTTTGATTTGTTGGAACTTTTTCAAATTTAAATTTTATAGATGGTTTGTGATCAACGCCTACGATCTAGTGTTTTTATCCAAAGAATTCAAAAAATAGAATATTCTAAAAAATAAGAGTCTGTTTGATGCCTAAAAATAGGGGAGTTGATACAGAAATTATAATAACAAAAGAAAAAGAATATTAAAAAATAAAAATCATTTGATACCGTGGGAGCTATAACAAATCACGATTTTACAAACCAATTCTAAAATTGTAGGAACTACTGTTTTTAGAAAAAAATCTTTCCTAATTTCTCTTACTTCGAACTCATATTCAATAGAAACTAGTAATAGTTTATACATTTAAAAAATACAAAGCTCCTGCATTAGTCCTACATTAGGATTTTTGAAAAATTAATTCTCCATCTGTTTTTGTTATATTGAAATGGACAATTAAAGAAATTTTACGAATCCCCATTGAAAATTTTTTAAAAACTTTACTAAAGGCCTGCCCAAAATCTCAAAAAATTTTACACGATAATTCTTTAGAAATTTTTAATAAAATGCAGTAGTTTTTACAAATTAGTCGCATTTGGCAATTTGTGAACTTTCGAGTAGTTCTAATGTCGTTAAATTTTCGTAGTAGCTCCCACATTGGATGCCTTTCGTACAAGCTCTAATTTAATATACAAAATATTCTAATTCCCTAAAGCGTGGAAGCTCTCGCAAAACTTAGAAATGATTGTTCTAATGACTGAACACTTATAACGTAGGAGCTGATGCTCATATTGATATATTAGAATGTAATAATTTTTGAAAGAGGTTTCTTTTTGGGGCAAAATTTAAACACCTATTCTATAGCTTTGGGTAGCATTTTCAGTCTTTGTTCTATTTTGAATTGTGGTTTTTAGAAAAAAATTGTATAAGTTTTATTCGGATTTTCTCTCTAATTTGAATTTTAAATGTGATCGGATGGTTGGCCATTCGTTTGAAATGATACTGTAAACGGCGGTGTCTCTCAGGGTTCCATTTGGCATGGTCCTGTGATTGCGTAAGATTCCGTCTAAAGTCGCTCCTAATCTTTCTATGGCTCTTCTTGAATTTTGATTGAGTTTATGCGTTCTAAATTCAACGGCGATACAATCTAAATTTTCAAATGCATGTTCTAAAAGAAGAAATTTAGATTCCGTATTTACAAATGTTTTTTGAAATTCTTTGGAATACCATGTGGAACCAATTTCAAGACGTCTGTCTGTTTTTTCTATGTTCATATAACGTGTACTTCCAATGATTTTTCCATTGACTTTACTTTGTACAACAAAAGGGAGTGAGCTTTTTTCTTTTTCTTCTTTCAGAGCCTTTTCGATCCACTGTTTCATAGCTTCAGGAGAAGGTACTAACGTAAACCAGAGTTTCCATAGTTCTCCATCTAACACTGCTTTGGTTAATGCTTCACAATGTTCCATTTTGAGAGGATGAAGTTCTACATGGTTTCCGATTAGTGAAATAGGTTCAGGGGGAAAGTGGTGTTTCATTTTGCAAAACTGTAAGAACTACTACTTTTAGAAAACTCATTTTCTTAAATCGAGTTCGTGTTGTGTAATATTAGAAAAACAACATTATCCTTTCACTTGACTCATCCCTATAAAAACGAGTATCTTAAATCTTGTGATAAAGCGCAGATTTAACGCGAGTTCCAGTGCAAAAGTGATTATTATCTTGCGATCCATAAAGAACCATAACCAACCCCACAAGTTAATAGGATTTTAGAATGAGAATGAACTCAACAGAACGGGCTTTCTATGGATCGCCGTTCTGGGTTCAAAAAGGTACATTTTTCAAGTGTTCCGACAAGAATGAGTCTTTTTATTTGCAAAAAGTATGTTTTTCTGATAGAGAAAAATTTTCCGAACCGTCCCTCACCCAAAAAATAGGAAAAACTCAACACAAAGCTCTCTATGAATCGCGTTGGAAAACTCAACACAAAGCTTTCCTATGGGTCGCGTTGGAAAACTCAACACAAAGCTTTCCTATGGGTCGCGTTGGAAAACTCAACACAACGCTTTCCTATGGGTCGCGTTGTGGGGCGGGAACTAAGTTTTACAGAAGATTTTGTCGTAATTCCGACGATAGATCTTGAGATCCAATTATTTGTGGGGTTGGTTATGATAAAGAACAGCATTGAGTTTGAAAAATTCCGAAGAATTGGAGCAGAAAGCGCGGTCCAGCCAACAACAGGATTTTGTTCAAATTTTTTACGCTGAATTTACAGGATGGATGTGTAAACGATTGGATTGTTTTCTGTTAATATAGATAGCTTTGGATAAGAACTAAAAAAATCAATCTTCTGAGTAATACTTACTCGAAGCTTCTTTCAAAAATTTTTTTTCTTTTCTAGAAAGAGAATTCATACCGGATTTAGAAATTTTATCCAATAACTGATCTACTTCTTCTCTGACATGAATTTTACGATTCATTTCTTCTTGCCATTTTTTCATCTTTCTTTTCTGAAGGTAACGACTGAGAGACAAAGAAGCAGGAATTTTAGACTTTAGTTTATTATAATAAAAGAAATAAATCGCTCCACCTATTGCTCCACCCAAATGAGCCATGTGTGCGATGTTGCTACCAGAACCTGAAAACGCAATGATGAGCATAAGAATTACAACCATATACTTTGCTTTAAGAGGAAAAAAGCCCATAAAAAGAAGTTCTTGGTTAGGCCAAATCAAAGCGAAAGCGATCAAAAGACCGTAGATTCCACCGGAAGCGCCAATGATTGTACCTTGATGAAATCCAACGTTATGCAAAATCCAAGGAAAAAAACCCCCCATAAAACAAGAGAATAAATAAAACTTCAAAAAATTTCTACTACCCCAGTAACTTTCTAAAACCGAACCAAACATCCAAAGAGAAAACATATTGAATAAGATGTGAAAGAAATTTTGAACGGAGTGTAGGAATGCGTATGTCAGAAATTGCCAAATAAAAAAACGGTGAGTGATCATATCGGAAGTCATTCCAAAATAAAGAGTTAGGTAATCTCCTACCGTCCAGGAAAGTAGAAGTTGAACCGCAAAGATACTCCCGTTTAAAATCAATAAGGTACGGACTACTGGAGTCAGCTCCGGGCCGATTCGATTGTAGATTCCTGTCATAGAGGAACATGATTTCTCCTCGGAATTCAAAGACAACCGTAAAACGGAATTTCTTGTTTCTCTTCTCTTTGACAGAAAATTTCGGAAGTTAAATACTGGGCCGGATATGATCGTTCAGTTATACGGAACCAGAGGTTCGATTCCTTCTCCTCTCCGCACCAAAGAATACATTCAAAAAGTGACTCAGATTTTGGAAATCGTCCGAGACAAGGGTCCAGAAGTTCTTACCAATATTCAAAAATTTATTTCCAATTTGCCTACCTATTTATCCCACGTAGTAGGTGGAAATACTACTTGTGTTTCGGTCACAACCTCTTCTGGAAAAAGATTGGTTTTTGATTGTGGAACCGGACTTAGAATTTTAGGGGACGAGTTGATGCGGAAAGAATTTCAGAACGGAGAAGGAAAACTCTCTTTATTCTTTTCGCATACTCACTGGGATCATATTCAAGGAATTCCATTTTTTAAACCGATCTATATCCCCGGAAATGAATTTCATTTTTATTCACCTTTTCCGGATCTGCAGGAACGTTTAGAAAAACAACATTTTCCTGAATACTTTCCTATTCCCTTTTCGGGACTTGCTTCCACGAAAATCTTTACCTGTTTGAATCCGGGCGAAACTTTGGATTTGGAAGGAGATTGTAGGGTCAGTTTTTATCCTCTCAAACATCCTGGCGGATCATATGCCTACCGAGTGGAGGAAAAAGGAAAGGTATTTATTTTTGCTACGGATGCGGAGTTCACCGGGGAGGACTTCGATTCTATTTCGGAAATGAAACCTTTTTTTGAAAACGCAGACTTACTCGTTTTAGATGCCCAATATACTTTGGACGAATCCTTCCAAAAATTTGACTGGGGACATACATCCTACACGATGGCCGTAAACTGTGCAGTTGCCTGGAATGTGAAAACTCTTGTATTGACTCATCACGAACCCGTTTACTCGGATGACGTGTTGGATCTCATTCTTGAGGAAGCTAGGGCGCACTCGGTTTCGCTCGGCAATTCTTCCATGAAAATAGAACTCGCCGTCGAAGGAAACGTATATAAACTAACATGAAAAGTATCGGACTTCATAGAACTTCTAAAACCTTGCTCGTTATAGCCCTCTTAGGAGGACTTTTTTTTGGTTATATTCTTTCGGAGGTAGACGAAGGAGGAGAATTAGCGATGCTTGCTTCTTACCAACCCACAACTCCTACTAGACTCTACGACATCAATGGAGTTGTATTCGCAGAACTTTATAAACACAAACAACAACTACTGAAATACCAAGACATTCCACCTCACGTTGTGCAGGCGTTTTTATCTGTGGAAGATAATAACTTTTTCAATCACTTCGGGATCGATTTTATGGCGATACTTAGAGCTGGGATTGTAAATGTAATTTCGGGTAGAATCAAACAAGGGGGGTCCACCCTTACGCAGCAGCTCGCCAAAACGGTTTTACAAAATAGAAAACGATCCTTTGCGAGAAAATTTATAGAAGCGTTATTTACGCTTCAGATAGAACAAGAATATTCAAAAGAAGAAATATTAGAAATTTATTTTAATCTTATTTATTTAGGACACGGGACCACGGGACTGGCTTCTGCCGCGGATGTATATTTTCAAAAAGACGTAAGCGACTTAGACGTAGCCGAAGCGGCGCTTCTTGCTAGATTGCCTAAGGCTCCTGTAAAATATTCTCCCTTTAAAAACCCAGCCATTTCTAAGGGGGCACATTTAAGTGTTTTAAGGCTTATGGCGGAACAAGGTTATATCCCTACGGATAGGATTCAAACCATTCACGACGATTTTTGGAATAAATATTGGCCTGTTGTCATCACTCAATCTCCTTCTCAATCCACTTGGGGAAATCGTCTGAATAAGGCCCCTCATTTTACGGAGTATGTTCGCCAGAAACTAGAAAAGGAGCTCGGAGAAGATAAGGTTTATACAGGTGGATTGAAAGTATATACTACTCTTGACGCTCGCAAACAAGAGATCGCTCAGGATGAATTATCCAAAGCGATTAAAAAACACGATGACCTCGTTTCTGGGATTACCGTCAATTATTCCGGTGGAGCCGATAGGGGTCTTGTAGGTCTTTATTATCTGATGGGTTCTGTGTTTCCGATCGGAATGCCTTTTATTAGTAAGTTAGACGACAAAGCGAACTATAGGGTGGCTTTAGAACGTGAACTTATAGACGCAGTAGACATTCTTACCATTTTAACTCCTGGAGAAAACGAGTCGGCTGCGATTTCGGAATTTCAAAAACAAACCGCGATCTTCGGAAAAAATCTACACGTAGAAGGAGCAGCGATTACGATCGAACCTTCTACTGGTTATATTCAAACCATGGTAGGAGGATACGAATTCACTCCAAAGAACCAGTTCAATCGAGCTACGATGGCAAGACGTCAAACTGGTTCCGCATTTAAACCATTTGTTTATGGAGCTGCAATTCAAGAAAGAGTCGTAGGAAGTGGGACTGGAATTATGGACGCACCTCTTACCACTTTAACGGAAGAAGGAGAAGGTTGGTCACCTCAGGATTTTGACGGAGACTTTTTAGGAATGGTTCCTTTGTCCAGGGCTCTATCTTTATCGCTTAACATCGTTTCGGTGCAGGTTTTCTTACGAACTGGTCCCGATGCGGTCATCGATTTTTCTTCCAGACTTTTAGGAGTCAATCCGAATCGTTTTCCGCCTAGCCCTGCTTTGGCGCTTGGAATTGCAGAGTTGACACCTTTGGAAATGGCTCTTGGATATGCTACTATCGCTAATAATGGTAGAAGGGTAATTCCGTTTTCTGTTCGTTATGTGATCGATCAGAGTGGAAATATAATTTATAACGAAGAAGTAAAGATACAAGAAGAGTTACAAAGGCAAGCAAAGGATGGAAGTATCCAAGTAATTTCGGAAGGGACCGCCTACATTCTAAAAAAAATGTTAACCAATGTAGCGATGGCCGGAACTGCAGCAATGGGACTTAGAGATCCGGAAAAAGGAAATTATAGAGGAATCGCCGCAGGAAAAACGGGTTCCACTTCTTCTTTTACAAACGCTTGGTATTGTGGGTTTGATCCAAATTATACGACCGTAATTTGGTTGGGGTTTGATAAAAGTTCTATTTCCCTCGGAAGAGGACAGGCCGCTTCTGTGCTTGCGGTTCCGATTTGGGGAAGAATGTACAATCGATTTTATGGAGGACAAAACTATCCTTCTTTTGGGGAAGATGTAATACCGGAAGAAGTACAAGGAGGAGGTACTTGTGCTTACAACGGACTTTCACCAAAACCGGGAGTATGTCCCGTAACTCAGAATCTGACTCTCAAACCGATCACAGTAGCAGGAGTGACCAAGGCTGTGATGGGCAATCGTCAGTGTGATGGAGAAAGAGATCATCATAAGTCTATGGATTTTAGAGAATTCTTACAAAAAGAATATCAGATTAGCGATGAAGAATTAGGAAAAACGGATCGAAAATTCAAACCCAGAACAGAATAATTTCGTTTTGGAGAATTTCGTTTACAGAATTTTTTCATTTAGAAGGATTGAAACCGAGATGGCGTTGTCTCTCGAAAGGAATCATTCATGTCTGTAGAAATTAAGGTCCCCGAAATGGGGGAATCCATTACGGAAGCTACGATTGCAAACTGGGTAAAGAAAGAAGGAGAATCTGTAAAACAAGACGAGATCTTGTTAGAACTGGAAACCGATAAGGCGACCATGGAAGTTCCGGCTCCTTCTTCGGGTGTTCTTCAGAAAATTCATAAAAAGGCTGGAGAAACCGTAAAAGTAAAGGAGATCATCGGACTGATTGACTCTTCAGCAACTGCTTCTTCTCCTTCTCCTTCCGCTTCTGCTCCAACAAATTCAGCACAAACGACTCAAACATCAGGAAACGGAACCATAAACGAAACTCTTCCGCCTGCGGTCCGTAAGTTGATCGAAGACAACGGACTCAATCCGGCATCGATTACTGGTTCCGGTAAAAACGGACAAATCACAAAAGAAGACGTATTAAAAGCAATTGAAACAAAAGCGACGTCGTCAGTTTCAAACGCTTCCGTAAATGTAGGAACTCCAGCGGCTGTCAAAGCGACGCTGACTTTACCTGAAATTCCGAAAGCGGTTCCGGCTGCGAGAAGAACGGATCTACCAAGAGAAAACGTAGTTCCTATGACTCGACTTCGTAAGGTAATTGCAGAAAGACTTGTATCGGCACAACACAACGCTGCAATTCTGACCACGTTTAACGAAGTAGATATGAGTGCCGTAATGGAACTCAGAAATCGATATAAGGATAAATTTAAAGAAGCGCATAACGTAAGTCTTGGATTTATGAGCTTTTTTACTAAGGCTGCGATCCATGCGCTAAAAACAATTCCGGCGATCAATGCAGAAATCCGTGGAAGTGATATTGTTTACAAAAATTATTATGACATAGGGGTCGCTGTTGGAGGACCGAAGGGACTGGTCGTTCCTGTCGTAAGAGACGCGGACTTGCTCAGTTTTGCAGGAGTAGAACAAGAGATTATAAGACTTGCGAATCGGGTCAAAGACGGAAAAATTGAACTTGCTGAAATGGAAGGTGGGACGTTTACGATTTCCAATGGGGGAATCTACGGTTCTATGATGTCCACTCCAATTCTCAATCCCCCACAAAGTGGAATTTTAGGACTTCATAATATAGTAAAACGTGCTGTGGTGGTAAACGATCAGATCGTGATTCGTCCGATGATGTATCTTGCACTTTCCTACGATCATAGAATCGTAGATGGAAAGGAGGCGGTCACTTTCCTTGTAAAGGTTAAGGAAGCGATCGAAGATCCAAGTCGGCTTTTACTAGAACTTTAATGAAAGAGGAAGTATGTCAGCAGAATTTGACGTAGTCGTGATCGGCGCGGGACCGGGGGGCTACGTTTGTGCCATCCGCTGCGCGCAACTTGGTTTTAAAACCGCAATCATCGAAAAAAGAAAAACCCTCGGAGGCACTTGTCTAAACGTGGGTTGTATTCCTTCTAAAGCGCTTTTAGATTCTTCTGAAGAATATCATAAAACTTTGCATAAGCTGGAAGTTCACGGGATCAGTGTTGGAAAAGTGGATTTGGATCTAAACAAGCTTATGAACCGTAAGGATCAGATTGTAAAGGAAGTCACGGATGGAGTAGACTTTCTTATGAACAAAAATAAGATCAAACGTTACGAAGGTTTTGGAAAGGTATTGTCTGCTGGAAAAGTAGAAGTCGCATTCAATGACGGAAAAAAGGAAACTCTCTCCGCCAAACACATCGTAGTCGCTACTGGCTCGGTTCCGATTGATATTCCAGGTTTAACCGTGGACGGAAAAAATATCATCACTTCCGATCACGCGATTGATGTTCGTAAACTTCCCAAAAAAATGATCATCATCGGAGCCGGAGTGATCGGACTTGAACTAGGATCTGTTTGGGGAAGACTCGGAACCTCTGTGACCGTGGTTGAATTTTTGCCCGGACTCATTTCCAATGTAGATCGTCAGATGGGTTCGTTACTAGAACGTTCTCTTACTTCTCAAGGAATGGAATTTTTATTTGAACATAAGGTAAAAGGTGCGACTACTACAAAGAACGGAGTGAAGGTTCAGATCGAAGATTCTAAAGGAGAGTCTAAGGATCTAGAGGCGGATGTGGTTCTGGTCGCAGTTGGACGTAGACCTTTTCTGGAAGGAGTGGGACTGGAGGAAGTGGGTGTAGCGTTTACACAACGCAAACGGATTCAAGTGGATGCACATTTTAAAACGTCCGTTCCCGGAATTTATGCAATCGGAGATGCGATTGATGGACCTATGCTCGCACACAAAGCGGAAGAAGAAGGGGTCGCTCTTGCAGAACTTCTTGCCGGTCAATCCGGTCATGTCAATTACAACGCAGTTCCTTACGTCATATATACTTGGCCGGAAATGGCTTGGGTAGGAAAGGGCGAAGAAGAATTGAAGGCTGCAGGAATTGAATATAAAGTAGGAAAGTCGCTCTTTCGGCCCAATGCTCGTTCCAAAGCGATGAACGAAGCAGAAGGACAAGTCAAAATATTAGCGGATAAAAAAACGGATAAACTTTTAGGAGCTTTTGTATTTGGCCCAAGGGCTTCGGATATGGTGGCGGAATTAGCGGTGGCTATGGAGTTCGGAGCTTCTGCAGAAGATATAGCGAGAAGTTTCCATGCACATCCGACCTTGTCGGAAGTGATTAAAGAAGCGGCAATGGCGGTGGATAAGTGGGCGATTCACGCGTGAATCGTATTAGGTAGGTTTCAAAAATGAAGATAGAAAAACTCATGGCGCTTTATGGGGAGAACGGCGCTCTCCTCGAAGAACTTTATAATCAATATAAACTCAATCCGGAAACTTTGGATAAAGAATGGAAGTCTTTCTTTCAAGAAGTAGATACCAATGGTCTTGCCAACGGAAGTGGATATACAAATGGTAATGGTAAATCTGCGGTGGCTACTTCTTTTGCGGATGCACAGGCGGCTTCTATCCGAGAAATGGGGATTATCAACCTTCTCAATGCTTATAGAAGACAAGGTCACCTTGCCGCAAAATTAGATCCACTTGGAATTCAAAAACCGAACCGCACGTTTATCGATTCTAAGCTGCATAATATTTCTCCCGCAGATATAGATACTGTTGTGGATAGTGAAACTCTGGGAAGAGTAAAACTTGCCGAGATTGTGGATCTTTATGAAAAAGTATATTGTAATACAATCGGAGCCGAACATTTCTATTTAGTAAATGATGAAGAAAGAGAATGGCTTCAAAAAAAGATGGAGTCTCCTGAATTTTTGGCGCCTTTGCCTAGAGGAATTAAACTCAGACTTTTCGAAAAATTATTTCAAGCGGATTATTTTGAAACCTTTCTCGCTAAAAAATACGTAGGTAAAAAAAGATTCTCTTTAGAAGGAGGAGAATCCTTCATTCCACTTTTAGATACGATTGTAGAAGAGGCCGGTTATCATCAGATGGACGGGCTCGTGATCGGAATGGCACATAGGGGAAGACTGAATGTTCTCGTGAACATTATCGAAAAACCTGCGTCACTCATCTTTGCGGAGTTTGAAGAAAAAACGGACAAAGATAACTTAAGTTATGCGGATGTAAAATACCATTTGGGGTATTCTAACAGTAGAATGACTACCTCTGGTAAAGAAGTGAAACTTTCACTCGCGTTCAACCCAAGTCATTTAGAATGTGTGGATCCAGTGGTAACCGGATCGGTTCGTGCCCGTCAGACTTTGATCGGAGATAAGGATCGTTCCAAATATATGCCGATTTTGATTCATGGTGACGCTGCGTTTGCGGGTCAGGGAGTTGTTGCGGAAACTCTCAACTTGATGAATTTAGAAGGTTATACTACCGGTGGAACGTTTCATATTGTGGTCAATAACCAGATTGGTTTTACCACTCTTCCCGATGAATCTAGATCTACGTTGTATGCAACTGATCTTGCAAAAGGTTTTCAAATTCCAATTATACACGTAAATGGAGACGACCCGGAAGCAGTTTACAGAGTTGTAAAACTAGGAATGGAATATCGTCAAAAATTCAAAAAAGATTTTATTATCGATTTAGTATGTTATAGAAGACTTGGTCATAATGAAACGGACGAGCCTGCGTTTACTCAACCTAAAATGTACGCTATTATTAAGAACCATCCTCCTACGGTAAAACTTTATGAAAAAAGACTCGTAGAAGAAGGAGACATTCCACAGGAAGATATTGATTTTATCAAAAACGGATCGATGCACGGACTGGAAGATTCTTTTCAAAGAGCCAAGGAACAGGACGTAAAAATTCGTGTGGATACCATGCAAGGAGTTTGGTCTAAATTTTCTAAAGATTCGTTAGATTCGGAACCGGCCACAAAACTACTCGCAGAACAGATGCACGGAATCGTTCAGGCCTTGACTTCTGTTCCACAAGGATTTACTCCCAATTCTAAACTCGTTAAACTTCTACAGAGTAGAAAAGAAATGGCGGAAGGAAAAATTCCTGTGGATTGGGGTTTTGCAGAAGCTCTTTCTTTTGGATCTATTTTAGAAAGTGGATTTAGAATTCGTCTTTCCGGTCAAGATTCTCAGAGAGGAACTTTCTCACATCGCCATGCGGTTCTTGTAGATACAAATACAAACGAAAAATACATTCCTCTCAATCACATTTCGTCTAAACAGGCTAAGGCGGAAATTATAAACTCTTCACTTTCTGAATTTTCAGTTTTAGGTTTTGAATACGGTTATTCTCTTTCGGATCCAAATGCCCTTGTGATGTGGGAAGCTCAGTTTGGAGATTTTGCGAACAGCGCCCAGGTAATCTTCGATCAGTTTATTTCCAGCTCGGAAGTAAAATGGCAAAGGTTGTCCGGTTTGATTATGCTACTTCCTCATGGATATGAAGGTCAAGGACCAGAACATTCTTCTGCTAGATTGGAAAGATTTTTACAACTTTGTGCTCTAGACAATATGCAAGTTTGTAATCTAACAACCGCGGCTCAATATTTCCATTTGCTCCGAAGACAAATGCTCAGAAATTATCGTAAACCTTTAGTGATTGTAACTCCAAAGAGTTTACTTCGTTTTCCTGCTTCACTTTCTCCGGTGGAAGATATTCTACAAGGTGCGTTTCGAGAAATACTGATCGATGATAGCGGATCTAAACCGGATAAAATCGAAAAGGTAGTATTTTCAGCAGGTAAAGTATATTATGATTTAATGAAATACAAAGACGAAAATAAAATCAAAAACGTAGCTTTGGTTCGTGTCGAACAAATTTATCCTTTTCCTGCAAAAGAGATCCAAAGTTCTCTTAAAACTTTTAAAAATGCTAAACAATTCGTTTGGTGCCAAGAAGAGCCCAAAAATCAGGGAGCTTGGTTTTTTGTTCGAGAAAGGATCGAAGAACTTCTTCCAGGGAATGCTCGTCTAGTATATGCGGGAAGACACGAGTCCCCTAGTCCGGCTGCTGGTCATATGAAGTTACACTTGCAAGAGCAGGATCAGCTTGTTTTAGACGCGTTTCAAGCGTAAAATCGTATCGTTTGACTTCATTTTAAAATTTTATAATTTTAGAATGTACAATTACAAAAAATTAAAAAGCTCGGATGCAAATCTAGGGCTTTTTTGTTTTTGGATGAGTATTTTTTTTATTTGATAAAGTATAATCAGTTTTTGAAACGAGACGTAAGGTAAATTTAAGCCTTGGAATAAAAATAAGTTGTAATATGAATTTCTTTGTAGTATCAAAAGAAAATTTACTTCTTCATGCTGGATATTGTCACGAGCGAAATCCTCTCATAAAACGTCCGAAATTGGAATTCGGATTCATTTTAGATTCGGGTTTGGATTGTGATACGTTTAATCAGATTTTAGTAACCGCTTCGGATAAAATTTTATACCAAAACAACATTCGAATTATCCGCGACTATATTCGAAATTCGAGAAGGGCGTTTTTCTGTTGGATCTCTTCGGTCGATCTAAACGAAACGATTCGGAAGTAAAAGAATTCCAGATAAAAAAATCGAATCTGACAATGTTCATTGATTTGAATATACATTCTTTTGAATGTTCTGAATTTAATTTTGAACTCGAGTTAGTTGAAATTAGACGTGTTTATACTTGTGAAGAATTATCTGAATTTGCAAAGATTAATGCAATGAGCTGGGATCCTATTGATGTAAATGTTCTAGATTTTTATGAGCAAAACCAAGAATTATTTTTAGAAGAGAATTGTCCTTTGCGATTTTATCTCGGTTTTGCCGACGGAATTCCAATCGTTACCTGTGAGGCTAGTTATGACAAGGATACGGTCGGCTTTTATAATATATGCACTCGGCAAGAATTTAGAAAAAGAGGATACGCTTCCCACATTTTAAAATGTGCGTTGTAAGAGGCTAAAAAAGAGAAAGTTTCTTACGGAATTCTCCAAGTGTTGTCGGATGGGACTTTGTTATATAAAAAAATAGGCTTTCAAGTTTTGGGAGAATTTACCGAATTCTTATTGAAGAATGAAAACGAATCGATTTTTTAATAATGAGAGTTTATCAAGAAAACTAAAAAAGTAGCTATCTAAAAAGACAGAATAAAAGCGGAAGATTTTGGCTCGGATGTGGATAGAATAAAGATCTTTTTGAAAATTTGGAAACTCAATTTGCATACGAACATCAGTGTGAAAAAGTCTGTAATAAAAAACAATGTGACTTAATTTGTGGGAACTACTACAAACTTGGATTTGATAGTAAAATTTTCGAAATATAGAGGAACACTTACTTTTAGAAAATTATTGAATTCAAGTAAAGTAGACTTAGAGTTAAATAGTAGAAAGCGAGGTTGACGAAACTCGAAAATTTCTTATTCTAGCTTACAATGCCGACCGTGACACTAAATCGTATTTTATTTGTATCTATTTTTTTCGGCTTTTCGCTCGCAGCAAATCCGATAACGAATGCGGACCATAGAAACTTAGAGAGAAGATTTTATTCTCATTCTCTTTATATAAAAATCGAATCTGCAAAGATTTCTACTTCTCGTGAAAAAATTCAAAATTTAGTTCATCACTATAAAGGTTTTATCTTAAAAAGTACAAATTCGAATTTAAAATTCAAAATTCCCTTTGCCAGCCAAGATCATTTTTTGATCGAACTACGAAATAACGAACTCGTAGAAAAAGTAGATGAAACAATCAATGATATTACTGATTCGCTTGAAGAATGTACAAAAAGACTTGAGATCGATCATGAATTTCTTTTAAAATACAAAAAATTATTTGAAGAAGATAAACTTCCTAAAAGGGAAAGAAGACACCTACTAGTAAAACAACACAGGGTTTCTTTAGACATACAAAGATTAGAAAAAAAGAAGAAAGATTTAATTTTAAGAACTCAATTTTCTGATTTTACCGTTTCCTTGATTCCGATAAAACAAAACGAATATCATTAAAATTGAATATTATAAATGACGGCACGACTTTTTAATTCAGCTGATTGATGTTAAGTTAATTTAACGTACATTTGGTGTAAGAGGTTCGATTCGTTTATAAAAACCTGATTTTTCCATAAAAAATAAATAGAGTTGTTGAAAAATTAATTCTTTATTTTGTTTCTGTTTTATGAAATAGTTGATTAAAGCGGTTTTATTAATCGCCACTACGAATTTTTCAACAACTCTAAATGTATAAACTCTTACAAATCGTGGATTTACAGTTCAACTTTGAAAATTGTGGGAACTACTATAAAATATAAAAAGAATCATAGTCCGATTAAATTTTTGCACAAAATCGCTGTTTTGCGGCCATCATCAAAATTTAAATTCTATTTTAACTTGAGTTCGGTGGTCGAAAAAATTTTCTAAAAGTATGAGTTCCTACAATTTTAGAATTTATTTGTAAAATCGTGATTTGCAGTAGTTCCCACATCATTTTACAGACAAATCTAAGTTTTGTGCGAGTTTTTACACTTAGATACGACAGATTCAATTTTTATAAACTGTGGTAGTTCCCACATTTTAAGAATTGAGCTGTAAAGTTCAAATTCCAATTTTTTTCAGAATCTGGGTTTTTTACGCCGAACTCACGTTACTCATATCTATATAATAAAGTCCTAATATTTTGCATGGAATCAGTGTTTTGTGATAAAATTAACGATGCTCAATTTTTAGAGATCAGTAGTTTACTGATTATTTTATTGTGAATGTTTTTGAGCCAGTTCGTGAAGCGCTTTTAGTTCTCCGAGGTTTTTCATATAAGAGTCGTTTCCGTTTCGACTGTCAAATTGCGACGCTAATTTCAACGCCTCTTCGCCGAACCAGGAATCCAGATCGATAACTGCGTAATTTCCGTCTTCCTTGTAGTTCGGAAACGTTTTCGGCATCCTGATTTTTATCGATTTTAGGTTTGATAGTAGAATACGTTCCATTAAAAATTTAACGGCTCTATAAAATTCAAAACGATGATTCCGATCAGATGCTCCAAAAGCGGATGTGAAATGTTTCTCCAAAAGTTGAATCGCTTTGGCAATTTCTCCAGTGATTCCTAAAAATAAGAGATGGTTCGAAATGGTTCCGAGTAAGCCCGTAGAATTCGAAACCAGTTTATACCCTATCTTATGAAGTCGGGCCGCTTCTTCCGGTTGATTGAGTCGGAGGAGAGGCAATAGCAGAGTACCGTACGTTAGATGTGGTACTTCTGCACAACGCAATTTACCCGAAAGGATCGGTTGGGCTTTTTCGAGTGCGAGTTCGTCTTGACCCAAATGGACGGCGTAGAATACTTCCGAATTTTGTACACAAGCAGCACAATCCGCAAGGCGTCCCTTAGCAGTCGTTTGTTTGAGCAACTCGTGATATTTTTGGCTTTCTTCTATATTTCCCATCATCATTGAAATACTACGTTTCAGCATTAAAACCGGATATTTGTTCCCTCCATTTTTTTCGTAACGTTTCTCTAAATCTTCAAGCATTTCCAAAATCTGTTCCTTTTTGATTTGGGGAAACACAGGAAGATTCTCTACGATCCATTTGTATTTCCACAGCAAATCTTCTTCGTTGAATTGTTCTGGATTTTGATCTACCTGAGAAAGGCACCAAGAGAAAGATACCAAAGCTTTATCAATGGCTCCGGAAAAAATCCCCGCTTCTACTAAAACAAGTCGAGCTTCGAAACCTAATTCTTTATTTTTTCTCAAATCTGCCAAACGGATGATTTCTTCTAAAAGCGGACACTTTGAGAAATCGTTTTTCATGGATTCCACGTCCCATAGGACAGGAAACAAATCTTCTGTGTTGGGATTTATCTCTATCATTGATTTTCCCTAATTTGATTGTTTATACATCCTTCGATTAAGTCCGAAAGTCCACCCGTAAGAAGAGACAACTCTTTAACATGAAGTGGGTGATGTCCCATTAAAAGCGCTTGTATATAAAGCATCTGAACGGCTCTGCCTATCAATTGGACGTCTTTTAGTTTTACGAGCTTTTGAATTAAAGGATTCCGTAGATTGAAAAAAAGATACGCGTTGATTTCTTTTGAATAAGAATCAGAGAGATTGTTTAATATGTCAGACCACATCTTATTTGCAATTTCTTTAGAATGTTCTACAGAACGTAAAAAGTCTCCTTCTTGACTTAGGTGATACAACATAGGCATTTCGATCGGAAGAAATTTTTTGATGTCGGTCACACACTGAAAAGGACGCAAAACCTGATCTGCTACTTGCAAAAAATCGAATACAGAATCTCGTTCTTCGAGAGTAATGTCTTCGAACGTTTGAGCGAATCCAGCTGCGTCCACCTGTTCTACTGGATATAGTTCGCTAAAACGTTCGAGTAGTTCGCTGTCGTAGACGTAACCTCCGTTGATAATAGCCTCTCCTTGCGCCGCTGCAACTCCTGAAATCTGTCGATATTGATCATGACTGGATACATAACGGATTACTGGATTTTTTTCCCGAAATTCTTTTAAGGTCATTCTCCCGAACGTAGTTTCAAACGGAAGAAAGTCGATGATCAAACGGAAAAAATCGGAGTCCTGAACCGCAAGCGCTTTCATGGATAGATGATGAAGGTTGATCAGATGACGAAGACGTTCTGGTTCGTCTTCGGAAAGTGCGATCAGATAATCTCTAAGACATTGCCCCAATGTTTCTCTCGCTTTTTCGAGAGATTGATCTTCGTAAAAATCTTCTCGTGATGCAGTGGGTCTGAGTTCGTCAGAGTTGACTACACATTTGACAAAGAACGCCCAATCTGGTAGAAGGGACGCGGCTGACTCAGATAAAAGCATGTTTTTGAGATAAATGCGATGTATGTTTTTTTGTGCAAGACTGGGGGAATAAGGCAAAACGAAAGCGATTCCCTGTACCTTGCCTATGTCGGAAGTCAGCGGGATTGCGTCAAAAAATGAAGTTTCAAATAACTTTTTTCCGAAATCAAGAAATGTCTTTCTTTCTTGTGCTTTACTTCGATACGTGCGGTTCCAAGGTGCAGGTTCCGGATTTAGAAGCTCGGTGGACTCTCCTTCTAAAAATTGAAGAGGAACGGATAACAGACCACCGAATTTTTTTACAAGATTACAAAGAGTTTCTCGTTCAAAGTATTCTTCAGAGCCAGGTTTACAAAGAAGATAGACCTGAGTTCCAAAGGGCAAGTCGCTTCCAAGGGTTTTAATTGAGTAAGTTCCATCTTGTTTTCCACGCCATTCGAAAGCAGGTTGTGTTTTGTCTTTTACGGAACGAGTGACTACTACAACTTCGTCGCTTACGATAAAACAAGAGAGTAAACCCACTCCAAATTGACCGATAAATCCTTTCGGAGATTGAAATTCTCCTCGTTTCGAACTTTGTCCTATGGTTGCCAAGAACTCGTGGATTTCCGATTCTACCAATCCGACTCCGTTGTCCGTAAAGATAAGAGTTGGAGGTGTTCCGTCCTTTCCGGGAATGATTTCAAGATGGATCTCTCCTTCGTTTTCTGGTTCGAGATAGGAGCGGGCTTGGATTGCATCTACTCCGTTTTGTAAAAGTTCACGTACGAATACTTGCGGCCCACTGTAAAGATGTTCTGAAAGTAGATTGATGATTCCACGTAAGTTGACTTGGAACTTATGACTCACAAGATAGCTCTTTTTTCATTAGATTTCAAAGAAATAGTAAGAATGTAAGGATAAGTTTGGGTCAAGTCGGATTCCACGTGCATAGAATTAAACTTTTGTCAATATGAAATATTTGTAGAACAACTGATTCAAATTCGCTGTCTTATTTTACGATTTTTTGGGATATAATTTAGAATGATATTAGTATTTACTCGACATTTAGATGAAGACAAATGTTAATTTTTGAGTATTTTAGAATATTCAAAAAAAATGAATTTATCTACTTGGAGTCTGAGACAAAAATTTTTGAGCGACTATAAAAGAGAAATGTTTTAGCTTCTCAGTAACAAAAAAATGTTATTGATCCTATAAAATTGAATTCAGTAAATTTTTATCGTAGAACCTGTTCTAGTGTAAAACATTGGGAGCTTTGTTATTATGATACTGATTAAAAAACTACAAATTATACACTACAACGTTTTTGTGGGAACTACCACATTCTATACGCCCAAAACAAAAATTTTAGAAGTTTGAATTTTTTGGTCGGTAGTCCGGCCTTTGTGTTTTACTATAAATTTCGTATAACGCGAAAAGGAATTGAAACACAAGGCTCTCTATGAATCGCGTTGTGAGAACTAAGTTTTACAGAGGATTTGTCGTAACTCCGACAGATTTATATTGAGATCAAATATTTGTGGGGTTGGTTATCGCTTCCTACGGGTCGCTCGAAATAACTCAACGTCTCATTTTCTATGGATCGTTCGACGGATCGGGTTTGAAACTAAAGGCGACTGCTGTATACGTTTCTTGTATGCAATTGATTGAACAGAGTTCAGAACTGCTTATCATAGCCAAGTAGGTTCTCCTTGGTTTTCAACCAATTCATGTTGTTTTATCTTTTGCGGAACGAGTGACTACTACAACTTCGTCGCTTACGATAAAACAAATTATTCTGCGTTCAAGTCCTGTGTTTCAAAAAACATTTTTTTATTCTTTTGGGGAATTTTTCGTCGTTTCTCGAAAGATCGTCTCTACGATCTCCGATTGATTCCCCATACTTTTGGCCTTTTTAGCGTATCGACCGGCGGATGTTTTATTTCCTAATTTCCAGAAAATTTCTGCAAGGTTTGCCACATAAATGGAATCTTGGGGAGATAATTCTTCCGCTTTTTGAAAAGAAAGGAGGGCTTCTTCCCATTTTCCCAATTCGTCTAACGCGCAGCCGATTAGATTGTAAAGTCTGCCTCTTCCCAATCTGTCGCCATTGGAGGCTAAGAGTAAATTTTTTTCGGCTCGTTTCATTCCTTCTTCCGCCGAACCGCTTTTTAACCAAAAAAGTCTTGCATCTAAAAAAAGCGCCTCTCCATCCTTCTCATACGCTGCGAATATAGAATTAAGTAATTCTTCTACTTTAGAATATTCTTTTTTCTTTAAATACTCCCAGCCTTGAGTGAGACGATCTACTATCTTTTTGTGTCGAATTTCGTGAATTTCCTGTTCGGAGAATTCTCCTAATGGCGCGGAAAGAATGAATTCTTCGATCTGAGTCAGAAGTTTAGAAATCAGTTCCATAACATTTTGATTTTGTTTGAGTTTTGCAGCGAGCGCATTATTGGCTACATTGAGAGCCCAAGTTTTTGCAGTTTCGATGGAATGTAGTGTGCCGATTGTATTTGTTTTAACTTTAGAAATTTCTAAGATAGATTCCCATTGATCTGGAAAATGTATTAAAAACGCAGAGACGAGGCTGGCTCCACCGGCGTATTCCGGTTGTCTTTTATCCTTTTCCAGAAGATTTTTAAAAACTTTCAATCCAAATTCCGCAGAAGCCCAAACGCAGATTTCGGCGGCATCCTTCTCTCGATGGAAGCGACCTTGTGGATAATAATTTAAAATTTGAAGACATTTTTCTTTCCATACATTTTTCTGATTGGGATCTTTTTGTCCCAGACGAAAATAAACTTTTGCTAATGCGAAATAGGCTTCGTCCAAAGTGGAAACATTGGGATGTCTAAGGATTGTATTTTCGTATTGGTCCAAAAAATTGATTAATTGGTCGTCAGAAAGTTTTTCTACCGTTTCATTCAAGTGATAAGGAATAAAGTCGAAAGCGTCCGCATATTTACTTATCCCTTTTATAGTTAGGTGTTTGATTTTATTTGCGCCTTCATAGGTTCCCCACTGAGCTTCTATAAAAGGAATCAAATCGGATTTCACACTCGTCCAGGTTTGATTGGGGAAAATATGAAGTTCGTCGTGACTCGAATCCCAGGTCCCGTAGTGTTGCAAGCGAGGAAGCCAAACGAGTATTTCGTGACTTTCATCATAAATCTCCGAGTTTAAGATGAGACCGAACGAGTTTGTATAATATTGTCCGTTTTCTTTTGTCTTAAACGGGCCGATTTGTATGGAACCGAATTGGATTTCTCGAATGGAAGCGAGATCGAACCAGCCTTGAGAATTGGTGTTGATTCTTTTCACCGTAGTTAGGTCTTCGACTAAGTCTTGTGGAATATTAAGTATATTATAATTTTCTTTCATATCTGTTTCGTTTTAATGTGATTCTAATTTGAGGTCTTGCATCTTTATTCTAATATTGATCGAATATAATCGAGGTATTCAAGTTCAATCGAATTTAACGATTAAATCTGGTGGGATTTTTGTCTTTGATTTTTTGGTTCGATTAGGGATTTACATAGTCTGTAATAGAAATTTTGGACAAAAATTACCAGTGTTTTGACGATATTTTTGTCATGGCAAGTATTGACTCTCTCTTTTAAAAAAATGGACGATAAGTGACAAAGTTTGGTTTAAATTAGGGCAAAGTAAAGAACTCATTCGAGCTATTTCCAATACTCCTGTTTATCGTTCGAAAATATATTCCGTAAATCTTATAAAGGGGGCTTGGGCGACTACTGCAATAGAAGGGAATGTTTTGTCAGAAGAAGAAATTACTCTGATTTACAAAGGGAAATCATTGCCTATATCGAAACAATATATGGAAATCGAAGTTAAAAACGTATGGAATGCGCTTAACTTGCTTCGAAATAGAATCGTTGAAGATTGCAAAACCAGTTACTTAATAAAAATTTAATTAAAAAATTTCATACTTTGATCGGTAAAGATCTCGGTGAAAACTTTACTATAATTCCGAGCGAGTTCCGAAAACATAATGTTACAGTTGGACATGTATATAAAGCGCCAGAGCATAGAGACGTAGAAAGTTTGATAACTCATTTTGCGAATGGAGTAAAGTAGAATTCCATTGTGAAAAAGGTCAAACCTTTTCAACAGAGATTATCTAAGCGATAATTTCTCACGTATAGATTGTGCGTGGAAACACCCGTTCGGAGATGGTAACAGTCATACGGCCAGGCTCCTTGAATTTTATCTATTATTGCGAGCGGTGTTCCGGATATAGCAGTGCATATCCTATCGAATTTTTATAATTCCACAAGAAGCGAATATTATAGAAAATTAAATGAGATATCAAAAAACGAAGTGGATTTGACTCATTTTATAAACTATGCGTTACAAGATTTTAAAGACGGTTGTAAGAAGTTTTCAATATCGTGAAACCAAAATCGAATTAGCTTGGAAAAATTACGTTCATGAAATTTTTAAAACAAGTAATTATTGCGGAAAATCAAATCAGTAAATAATCGAAGGTTAGCTTTGATTCTTTCTATGGATATAGAAAATGAATATGTTTTAGAAGAAATATCGAAACAAACAATATTTTATAACTTTAATACTTAAGAAAGTCAAAACGAACATTACAAAGAGACCTTGAGGTTTTACTGTATATGAAGCTTATCGTTAAGATTCAAGACGAAAAATATAAAACAAATGTTCAAATTCTAACTGGTATATTAGTGGTTTTAGAAGTCGGGACATTATTTGATTTTATTTGAAGTGAACGATTTTGAATTTCATTCATAATGTGCGAAAAAAGGTGTTCGACACTACGAAATTTTTCTATTCGATTTATAATTGTCGGTAAGAGATTTTTAATTTCAAAACGGATTAGGATGGATGAAACGATCCCACAATAACAATTGAAACGAAAATTCTCGCCGAACATAGAAGAATACATAGAAACGAAGACCGAATAAAATTCGTTTTTTTGAATGTTTTTTTTTTTTGACGAGGATTGAAGTGAAAGCGTAGAATTTACAAAAATGCTTTCTATGGTCGCATTTTAACTCTCGTGCTATACTCAGGAAAAAATTGCGAGCGAATCGCTACTCTAAATGGTTTATAAAAAACGAGGTAAGAAACAAACAAGGGAATATAAGAAATTTCTTTCTTTTTGAATATTCTATTTTTGTAAAATAGAATATAAATTTTTATTCCCTTGTCGTAGTTTTGAAAATTTTATCTTTCTTTCAAAGTAGCCCGGTTTTTCTCGCAATCGCGTAAAAGTTCAAACCATAACCAATGCCTAAAAAATTTTTTGGAGGAAAAAGATCGTCCGTTTCTGGATTCCAAACGTCTTTGACCAAAGCCTCTATGGAAAAATCTTTGCCAACGGGAAGTCCTAAAATTCTGTCGGGGAGTTGTGTAAATTCTGTCATAAGTTTTAACCTTTTTTTGTTTTTTCTACTAAATCATAAAATTTTTGAAATAGATACCGTGAATCGTTTGGACCAGGAGCACTTTCCGGATGATACTGAACGGTCAATAGAGGATAACCAGATTTTAAAATTCCTTCTACAGTATGATCGTTTAGGTTCAGAAAAGAAATTGGTTCATCCTGTTTCTGGTCGTCTATTACCGCAAAACCATGATTTTGCGAAGTAATTTCTACCTGACCAGTCTCAAGATTTTTGACCGGTTGGTTTCCACCTCTATGACCGAATTTCATCTTTTCCGTTTTTTTTCCTAAAGAAAGCCCAATGATTTGATGACCCAGACAGATTCCAAAAAGAGGATATCTTTTTTCCATAATCTTTTGAGTTGAAGCAATCGCGTAATCTAAGGGGGCGGGGTCTCCAGGGCCATTAGAAAGAAAAAATGCGTCGGTTCCTTCTTTCATAATTTCTTCTGAAGGAGTTTTTGCTGGATAAACTGTTACTGCAAAACCATTCGCATCTAAAAGACGTAGTATGTTTGTTTTCACGCCATAGTCATATACTGCGAGTTTAAATTTTTTACCAGTGTGAGTTCCAAAGATATATTTACTGGAAGTAGTTACTACCTCAGCTAGATCTGCGTTGATGATTCCTGGAAATGATTTTACCTTTTCTAAAAAAGAAGGAGAATATTCCGAAGCCACAAAAATTCCACCATTGGGAGAACCGTTTGTGCGTATAAACCGGGTCAATTTACGAGTGTCTATCCCCTGAATGGCTGGAATTTTATATTCTTTTAAAAACTGAGATAACGTTTTTTCGGATTTAAAGTTAGAAGGTAGATCTACGTATTCTTTAACGATTAAACCGCTGGCTTGAATTTTAGAAGATTCCATGTTATCAGGATGGATTCCGTAATTTCCGATCATAGGATAAGTCAGTGTAATGATCTGATTACAGTAAGAAGGGTCCGTTAAAATCTCTTGATAACCCGCCATAGAAGTATTAAAGACAATTTCTCCAACGGATTCAGTTTCATAACCGAAGGATTCACCTTCGAAGATTGTTCCGTTATCAAGAACTAAGAATGCTTTCATCAATTACAAACTCAATGAGGTATTGAGTATAGTCAACACAGGTTTTTTTTGAGTCCTTACAAATCGGTTGAAAAATACCTACGATTTTTGTGAATGGAGAGTAAAAAAACCGACCTGAAAAATAGAATTAGAATCTAGGTTTGATCATCGTTTTTGAGAATGAAGGTTTAATATTTGTGGCGTGAAATCTTGATTTTATAGCCGAATTTTTCAGACAGGAAAAAATAGAATTTTAGGATAAGCCGTAAGAATATGTATCAACTGACTCTGCCGGACAAATCAATCAAAGAAGTTGCATCCGGTTTCACTTATCGTGACTTTATTGAAAAAGAATTACCCTTTTTAAAGAACAAAGCACTTGCAGTGCGTTTGAATGGTGAAGAAATTTTAGACTTGTCCAGGACTGTGGAAAAGAATTCAAACATAGAAGTATTGACCTATTCCGAAAAATTAGGTTGGGAAACGTTTCAACATTCCGCGGCGCATTTGCTCGGAATGGCGGTTCAAAATTTATATAAAAATGCAAATCTCACCGTAGGTCCTGTGATCGATAACGGCCCTGGATTTTTTTATTACGATATAGACTTTCAAGGAGCGATTGTCACTCCGGAAGATTTTCCTAAAATCGAAGCTGAGATGGAGAAAATCGTAAAAGCAGATCATCCAGTTTGGAGAAAGGTAGTCTCTAAAAAACAGGCGATTGAAACCTTTCAAAAACTAGGGGAAAAATATAAAATAGAAATCATAGACGGAATACCAAGCGAGGAAGTTTCCATCTATGGGATGGGAGAATGGTTCGATCTTTGTCGTGGGCCACACGTTCCTAATTCTGGAGTATTAAAATCTTTTAAACTAACTGCAATTTCAGGTGCGTATTGGAAAGCCGACAAAAACAACTCGATGCTTACCCGTATTTATGGAGTTGCCTTTCCAACAAAAAAAGAATTGGATCAATATCTTTTTCAAATTGAGGAAGCGAAGAAAAGAGATCATAGAAAGATCGGAAAAGAGATGGATCTATTTTCTTTTCAAAAGGAAGGTCCAGGGTTTCCTTTTTGGCATCCCAAAGGAACAATTCTTTGGAATTCACTCGCAGAGTATCTTCGTTCCGAATGTAACAAAAGAGGTTATCAGGAAATCAAAACGCCTGCGGTACTTTCTTCCGAACTTTGGAAGAAGTCCGGTCATTGGGATAATTTTCATGAGAACATGTATTTTACGGACATAGACGAAGAAGATTACGCACTCAAACCGATGAACTGTCCAGGATGTTCTTTAATTTATAAACATCATCTGCATTCGTATCGGGAGCTTCCGCTTCGATTTGCCGAATTTGGAAGTGTACATCGTCACGAGTTACACGGAGTGTTACACGGACTTTTTAGAGTTAGGGCATTTACTCAAGACGATTCTCATATCTATGCTCCTTTGGATTATTTGGAATCCGAAGTCATGGACATCATAGACTTTACATTTACAGTATATAAGAAATTTGGATTTTCAGAATTTAAAACTTTTATAGCAACCCGTCCAGAAAAATCACAGGGGAAAGACGAAGATTGGGAATTTGCTACGAGCACCTTAAAACAATCTTTAGAAAAAAAAGGGATTCCGTATGGAATTAAAGAAGGCGAAGGTGCGTTCTATGGACCGAAGATAGAATTTAATATTAAAGATTCTATTGGAAGACTTTGGCAGTGTGGAACGATTCAAGTGGATTTTTCTATGCCAGAACGTTTTGATTTGGATTATACGGATAGTGATGGTCAGAAAAAAAGACCGGTGATGATCCATCGCGCCATCTACGGTTCTTTAGAAAGATTCATCGGAATTTTAATTGAACATTACGAAGGAAAATTTCCACTTTGGATTTCTCCGAATCAGATCCGAATTTTGACCGTAACCGAAAAAGTAACCGATTACGCTAAAAACGTTTATCGAGAATTACTCGACTCCGGTTTTCGAGTGGAACTGGATACTCGAAACGAAAAAATTGGAGCTAAAATCAGGGATTCTATATTAAAAAAAGCGAATTATCTTTTGATATTGGGAGAAAAGGAAATGGAATCGAACACACTTGCAGTGAGAATGCGAGGTCAAGAAGATACTAAAATCTTGACCCGGACCGGTTTCATTTCGAATCTTCAAGATGAAATCAAGTCGAGTTAAAATAACTTTGGGTTTTCGAGAAAGACAAAATGTTTTGTCGGAATCTTTTTGGGAAATTTGAGACCTCTTCCAAATTTTGTCCCAATTCTCAAAAACAAACGAGTCTTTTGATTAAAATTTTTCCGTAAATATCAAATGTGAGAGTTCCCACGTTTTGAAGGTTGAGCAGTAAAATCTTTAAGTTTGTGAGAGTTCCCAC
>NZ_FTNA01000044.1 GCF_900156205.1 Leptospira interrogans | reverse complement strand
AAACCCTCGGAAAGGATTGATCTTTCATTCGGATCGGGGTTCTAATTTCTGTTCTAAAGAAACACGCAGACTACTAATTGCCAACGGTATCAGACGAAGCAACAGCAGAAAAGGAAATTGTTGGGACAATGCGGTGGCAGAGTCTTTCTTTAGTTCTCTAAAAAGAGAAATCGAATACAATACATTCTATAACATTGAAGAAGCGGAACATCTTCTATTCGATTTTATCGAAGTGTATTACAATAGATTCAGGTTTCATTCTACATTAGGTTATATCAGCCCTGAAGAATTTGAGACAAATATTGCTTAAATGGCTGTCCACTTTTATGTGACTACTTCAGTACCAAACTTTACACAAAATCAAGATCCCACTTCTAATTTTTTAAGTATCTTACGAGCATTTTTTATTTTCAAATGTTATCGATTGTTATTACAATAGAGTTGTTGAAAAATTCCATAATGGGGATCAACAAAATTACTTCAATTGCCCATTTCAATGCAACAGAAACGGATGGAGAATTTATTTTTCAACAACTCTATTATACTTTAGTAACCCGAACTATTTCTCAATTGAAAATCAAATTTAAATACATAAAAAAACTTGCATATATCACTACGTTTTACGAGTATGCTTACTGTATTCGGAGGAATACTGGTGCAAATCCAGTGCTGGCCCGCAACCGTAATGTTTGAATTCTTTAAATCATATTAGAATTCTCTAAGTCGGATACTCCTCTTTAAAAACACTCTCGTGGATATGGTGTGTTTTCGCTTTCTATTCATTTCTTTTGAATCACTTCATTAGAACATTTTGTTGAATATATCAACTTTGAGTGGTTGCGGTTTATATTGGGCCATCTTCCGGTTAACGTTCTTTTTTTAGAGGTTATCCTACTATGGAAAAAACCAAACCATTTATTGTTTTTAGTTTATTAAAAAATAATATTATCTTTTACTTCTTTTTAAGTTTTTTATCTTTAGAAACTTTTTTTTTCCCAGTTCGAGTGTTTTCTCAGGAACATTCAAAACAATTCAAAAAAGAATCTTCCGAAACTAAAGATTTAAAAACAGAAGAATTAAATAAAGATGAAAAGCAGTCTGAAGGTATATTCGTAAAAGGTTATACGGGCAAAGGACTTACTGGAATGAAACAAAACGTACGCCTAAAAGATATTCCAGCCACCGTAAAGATCATAGACTATAAAGAGCTAAAAGCACGCGCCGCAGATCAATGGCTTTCAGCTATATCGTACGTTCCTGGTATATTTGTAATTCAAAACTACGGAGGATTTAACACTCTTACAATTCGAGGATTAGATTCTCGTAATACCCTTTTACTCAAAGATGGCGCAAGAGACGATACCTTTCTCATTCAAAACAGCTCTCCTATGAGCAACCTAACTAACGTTGAAAGAATTGAAATTCTGAAAGGACCCAATTCAGTTTTATATGGACAAGGAGCTATGGCGGGTGTAATCCATATCATCACTAAAAAACCTCAAAAAAAAGCTGGGTATGAATTTTCATTTACAAAAGGAAATTTTGGCTCTAAAAGAGCTTACGTAGGTGCCACCGGGCCAATCGGAACCGAATCTTTAAGATACAGAATAGACGCGGCCACTTCTGAGTATCAAGGTTTCAGAAAAAACTCTTACAACTTAAATAACATATCCACTTCTTTTGAATGGGATATTTCCGTAAAACATACTCTATCCATTCTTTCCGGAAAAAATTTCGACTTTATAAAACCAGACGCAGGTCTTCCAAAATCAAAAAAACCTAATATAGACTTGATCGCGCCCGGGGTATATTTAAATAATAACTACAATACTAAAGAAGACTATCTTAAAAACGAAAGCGGTAATTTTAAAATTCAACTAGATAGTAAATTTTCTAATAAGCTTTCGATGAAATCCTTTATTTCTTACTTACCTCAGACTTATTATTATTTTTCAGCAGAAGATCTAACGATTTCTTCCAGAGACGAAAATACGATCGAACGAGATCACTTTCATTTTGAAACGAAAAGATCTCCCTTACAGGGTACGGTTGAATTACAATGTATTTTTCAAACCGGGTTTAAACACAAACTTCTATCTGGTTATGAATATCACTGGATGGTAAGTAGACATAGACAAAGATATTTTCCAATAGGTAGTACAAATATAAACGTTCTATATCCCCAAATAGATTTAACTCAATCCTTGCCGGTAAATTTTAAAGATAGAAAAATCTTATATCAACAAATGCACTCTTTATATTTTCAAGACCTAATGGAACTTTCAAAAATTATAAAGTTCGTTTTAGGAGGAAGATATGACAGTTGGGTGAGAGAAAACGTGACAGAAAAACTATCCGATTGGAACGATAGATACGTTTCTAAACCAGAGGACAGAACCATTCATCGATTTGATGCTAAAGTGTTTACTTATAGACTAGGACTAGTTTATCAGCCTCTTCACTATTATACCGCTTACGTTGGTTATTCTACTGCGTTTATTCCTGTTACGTTTATCAATATAAAAGGCAATCAGCTTAAACCAGAAATGGGAGAACAAATAGAGTTAGGCCAAAGACTCGAATTTGCCAAAGGAAAGATTCAATTGACGAGTGCACTTTTTGCCGCAAAAAAATATGACGTTGCAGTTAGGATTAATTCTAAACCCGCTTTGTACAACCAAGCGGGAGAACTTAGAACCAACGGTTACGAATTTGATATAGATCTACGTTTAACCCAAAGATGGAGTTTAAAATCAGGATACGCACATACGATTGCAGAATGGGAATCTTTTCGTTTTGTAAATTCAAAAGGAAATGAAATCGATTACAAAGGAAATCGACCAATCAATGTTCCAAGAAATACCGCCAATCTTTGGACTACTTATACTTTTGCTTCCGGTCTTGGATTTGGTTTAGGTGGACGTTATATAGATTCAATCGCTGGTGATAACGCAAATTCGTTTTCGATTCCGCCCTATGGATTATACGACGCATCTCTATATTATCAATATAAACACTTTCGTTTTCAGATCAATTGTAACAACATATCCAATAAGAAATATTTTATATCTTCCACACCAAATCCAACTCCAGGCCCACCCAGACAATTTCTATTTACTGCAAGCGCTAAATTTTGAACAAAATCTTATATCCACTCTAAAAATTAAACACCTAAATATTTATCATAAAGTGCAATTTTAAGTGAGTTCGATAAAATCTAATGCGAAAGCGATTATTATACTACGATCCTTATAGAACAATATTGAGTTTAAAAAATTCCGGAAGAATTGAAGCAAAAAAACTCAATGAAAACGTTTGAAACTCAGTAAAACGCTCTCTAAGGATCGGCATTTAAGAGTCGTTGCACCTGAGCTTTTTATTCGCCCAGATTTTCTTTTTCTAAATTTACATGATTAAATTGAAAACTATTATTAAATAGGTATTTTATTATGTAGTTATAAATAATAAGTATAAAATACGAATATTCTAATTTATACATATTTTAATACTTCAAAACAAATTTTATAAATAGATATTCCTTTATTTTTAGAATTTAACTCTAAAACCTAAATTTTCCAAACTTCTACATTTTAAAAACGTAAGTTTATGTAATAAAATCTCTATAAAAAAATTTTATTGGTAATCGTAGAACAACGATTTTACGAAAAAATTTTATTTTAAGATTGTTACTTTTAGGTTTTATAAAGCTGACCAAAGTCGGCGATTCGATCCGATTCCAAAATTCTAATTCCTTTGGGTTCTTTTTCTGCGATTTGAATCATCGCCTTTGCAACCGTTCTTCCATGAATCGATCTATATTTTCGAATTCCTCCCCAAAGAAATGGATTTACAATCTTTGCAACAAGATGACCAACGACCTCGCCCGGACGGACCTCTTCCCTTTCTCCTTCGAGTAACGAAGGTCTAAAAATTCCTAAAAAAGAAAAACCGATCTTTTCCAGATCTTTTTCCATTTCCCCTTTGACTCGATTGTAAAATACAAAAGATTTTGGATCGGCGCCTAAGGCACTGACTACGAGAAAGGATCTAGCTCCTTTTTCTTTTGTAAATTTTGCGAGTTTTAAAACGTATTCGTGATCTACTTTTCTAAAATTCTCCTGGCTTCCCGCTTTAGAAATCGTAGTTCCCAAACAGCAAAAAACATCTGTAATTTCTTTAGGAAGAGAAGCAGCAACTAACGATTCATAATCGGAAACGATTTCTTCGATTCCAGTTATATTTCCAGGTCTTCGAACAAGAGCGTAAACTTTTTGATAGTAAGAGGATTGGGATAATTCTTCTAAAAGACATTTTCCGATCAATCCAGTTGCACCCGCAACCAAAGCGATTTTTTGAGACATGTATCGATTTCTCCTAAAAAGATTGAGAAAAGAATGTTTCTCTTCTTTTTTTATGAAAGAATTTTTTTCAAAATCGACCCTTCTTTCCGGAAAGAATTGATTTCGAATCCGTAAATTTCTATCTTGAACTTTGTGAATCCTTTCCAATCGATCCAAAAAATGTTTCATACTCTAGACAGAAAATCCATGCCAGATTCCGTTTTAGATGTACTTCAAAAAGAAGAAAGAAGCGGAATTATAATCACCAATTATTTTCGTTACCTGATTGCACTTTTCTTTTTAGTTCAAATAGCGGTCAACGTAGAAAATGGAAATGGTAAATTCAATTTCATCGCATTTTCAATTTATCTTTTTTTAACTCTTTCGCATACAATCGTTATTCGAGTTTGTCCAATTTCCATCGTAAACGTTTTCAATTACTTTACCTTATTTGCAGAATATCTCCTGATTTTAGGGGTTTTACTTTTTTATACTTTTACGATAAAGAACGTAAATTTAGGATTTGCTCTTAAACATACGATCAATCTTTTCTTTCTTTTTCCAATTATTTATTCTCTTTTACAATTTAAGATTCGTTTCGTTTTTATTGGACTCTTTCTTTTTTATGCAATTTATTTTTCAATTCTTTGGATCGCGGTTTCTACCAATCAACTTACTTATACCAAGGATTGGGGTCATTATATCAGCGGGCCAGGTATTTTGATTGAGGACATTGTCGCAGGTAAACCGGGTATGTACTTTTGTTTTGCCATGATGATTTCTATGGGAATCTTTCGAACTATTTCTATGGTAAGAAGAATTGGAATTGCAGAAGGTCAAAAAAAGGAACTCTCTAGATATTTTTCTCCCAAGATCGTAAACGAAATGGTGGAAAATCCTGGGGCACTTCAAAATGGAAATCGCCAAATTGTAAGTATTCTTTTTTTAGATATTCGTAACTTTACTGCAATGTCCGAAAATATGAATCCTGAAGAACTAAGTAACTTTCTATCAGAATTTCGTAAAATTATGATGGAATGTGTTTTTGAACATAACGGCACATTAGATAAATATATTGGAGACGCAGTAATGGCTACGTTCGGAACTCCTCATCCTTCCCCTTCCGCCGAAGTGGATGCAAGAAATGCGGTAGGTTGTGGGGTCATCATGCAAAAGAGACTCTCAGAATGGAATCTACTGAGAAAATCGGAAGGAAAAACTTCTATCTCAATCGGTATTGGTATTCATACGGGAGAAGTTTTTGCAGGAAATATAGGCAACGATCTTCATAGAGAATATTCAGTGATCGGTGATGCAGTCAATACGGCTTCTAGAATCGAATCTATTTGTAAGGTTTTGAAAAAATCGTTTTTGATTTCTAAAGAAACAATGGAGTTGTTAGGCGGTAAATACACTCTCAATCGAATGCCTAGAGTAAAAGTGAAAGGCAAACAAGAACCATTACAACTTTATGAAGTTGTATGGAGATGAATTTCTCGAACGACCCCGTCATTTACTCAAATTAACTACCCTTAAGATAGCCTAATTTACTACATCTAATGATTTCTTGATCGGCTGTAATTAATTCAGTATCGAATATCCTTGAAGTAGATACAATTAAACGATCGAAAGGATTAGCATGAAATTTTCTTAGAAAACTTGGGTTTCTTAAATCTTAGATTCACTTTTGCTGGTTGTAAGTATCTAAAAGTTTTCCCGCTGGAAAATGAAAACGATGTCTTTTGGACAGCTCTTTTGCTTCTTTTAAACAATTGATTGCTTTTTGAGAGAAGCCTATATTTTGATAAAGAATCGATAGGAGTATAAGTCGATCTACTAAATCAGAATAATCTCCTACCAACTCAGATGAAAGTTTGGGATATTCTGAAAGTGAAAGTAATCTTTTTAAAAGTTTGATTTCACGACGTCTATGACGAATTGCACCAGTTAAATCACCTTTTACTTCATATACAAGACTTCTATACTCTTCAATTCGGATCGCCATCGGTCCCGGCTTTATCTTATTGAGCAACTTGCCAAGACGATCTGCAAATAATTTCGACTTTGTATAGTTAGGTGTAGAACTGTAAAACCATTTCAATATTTTGCAATACAAGTAGTCTAGTTCATCCCAAATTGAAGTGAAATTTTTACGAGTTCTCAAGGAGTAATCTCCTTTTTCTTGTTTTTAGTTATTTTAACATTACTGTCCATAAACCAAACAAAATCGCGAGTATCGAACAGAATCATCTATTTTTCAAAATTCCGATTCATTCCTAATTTTTCAACAATGCCACTTTCTATTTTAATTTTTTCTTTTAAATATCTGATCAAGTTTTTGATTTCATTGTCTTTCTTCGATACTAACTTCGCAATCACCTTGTCATGTTTCGGAATGATTATTTCAATGTGCTTCGATTAGATAAACCATCAAACTTCGATCGATTCGAATACCCGATTGATTCTGATTTGACTCGAAACCAATTTCGGAAATCAATCGAAGGAAGATTTAGGTTTTCAGAATGATATTTTGTTCCTGCAATCCAAGATCGAAAATGATGTTGTGAAACAGGAACTTGCAACTTACTACTCGGACGTATGAATAGAATACTTGTGTTAGATTGTTTCAAAAATTTGAATATTTTGGTCTTACTTTAAAACGCCGTAAATCCCGAATTTGCGGCATTTTTTAAATACCACTGGTTTTTCGTAAATTAGGCCGTTAATAACTTGGTACTATTTTCATGCGTCCGAGTAGTAAGAATTAGAGTTACTGTACTATCTTTTTGATTTAAGATTCCAATAGACCAAATTCTGCTACAGAAATTGGTCGTAAAAAAAGGAATGGTAGTACCACTAATAAAAACGAAAACTTTTTTTCGACCTAACACGTAGGAACTCGCACAAAATCAGAATTTTTTCAGCAAAATGGCGAGAACTCATACTCTATATTTTATAATATTATTTTTTTCTAATTTTTTCCAGTTCCTTTCCAATTTGCCCAGTAAGAATATAAAAATACATTACCCAATCTCCCATAAAGGATTTCAGCGGATAGGTAAAAGTAGCCGGACGGTTTTTCTCTACAAAAAAATGACCAATCCAAGCAAAAAAGTAACCGGAAAACAAGGCCGCAAAAATATAGAACGGATTGAGATTGATAATCGCGGTCAGAATCCATCCAAGCGCAAATGAAGTTCCTATAAAATGAAGCATGCGATTAACTGGATGAGAATGTTCACCTAAATAAAAGGGCCAAAATTCTTTAAAAGTTGTATATGTTTTAGGAGCAGTTTCGGTTGTCATAATCGTTCATCCTCTTTTTTTCGATTGTAATGAGTCCGGTTTTAAAAATCAAGCATTTGAATAAATGGTCAGAGTCAAATCTTATCTTATCTTTTAAACAATCGCTTAAAACCAGTAGAATTATAGTCAAAAATTTCACCTCGAAAAAATAACGTTTAAAAACGATTTCTTTTAAAGTTATAATTCACAAATAATGAAAATTTTTTTCATTTCAAACCAAGCTTAAAATTAAATACTTCTAAATCATACATTCTTTTTAATACGTCCGAGTAACCTAATTTAAAATATTTTATGTAGGAAAAAGTAATTGAGAATCAAGTTTATCATTTCTTTCTTCCAAAGATTGAACATAGTCCAAATACGTTTGAAGTTTGAATTTTTTCTTTGTCGAATCGGAGGACATAGTTCGGATATTTCCAAAAACGTTTCTCTCCGGAAACCAAGGACGATCAAACAAACCAAAACACCATAAAATTCCGTTATACGAATTTGGGTCTCTTCCATCGTATGCATATTTATTATTAAATTCTTCTAAAATTTCAAAAGCAGTTTGATAATCCGGAGACCATTCTATAACCTTTTTTCCCCAGAGCATTCTTAAATAATTTTGCATACAACCGGATAAAACCAATTCCTTTTGCGCGGCGTTCCAAATAACGTCATGCGTCTTTGAATTTTCCAATTGTTCTTTTGTATAAATATAAGGACGAACATCGTTTTTATGAAAATCTAAATTTTTTTGAATCCAATCCGGAAGAATAGAAAGATCCTTTCTAAAAGAAGGTTTTTTCCAAAACATCAAAAAACCCACGTCTCTCCACGTTATGAGTTCATCTAAAAAAGAATTTACGTTCGGATCCGGATGAAAGTAACCTTCTTTTCTATTTTTATTTTCGGGAATGATAACCCCAGGAGTCCAAGATCCATCCAAGTTCCAATTTAAAACTTCGCTTACAATTTCCTCTTGAGAAATATGCCCAAAATGAATATAAGGAGATAAAAAAGAAGAATAAGATTCTTCCGGTGG
This sequence comes from Leptospira interrogans, assembly GCF_900156205.1. Classification (GTDB taxonomy): domain Bacteria; phylum Spirochaetota; class Leptospiria; order Leptospirales; family Leptospiraceae; genus Leptospira; species Leptospira interrogans. The sequence goes on along the minus strand of NZ_FTNA01000044.1, from coordinate 17,772 downwards.
TTTAGGATTACTTCTAAGTTCTGCATAACCGGACAATCCACGTTTTAAAAATTTCTGTAGAAGTTTTATCCCCTCTTCTCTACCTCCTTTTTTTCCGGGGACGGGGGGAATATTCTGAAAATTAAAATTACATTTCTTGCATATTTCTGAAATTTGGTCTACGTCACCTTCAAACCAAATATTTTTTTTTAAAGGAGAATTTGGATTTTTTTCGAGCCAGGAATCTCCTTTTTCTCGAAACGGTTTATTTGGTTTATGGAAAGATCGAAACTTCCAAACTTCTGGAAATAATTTGTGGACTCTAGGTCGAAGAATTCTTGCCGCCGAAACAAACTCACCATAAAAAGTAAGTGGAATGATCGAATTAGAATCTACTGCAAGAAATTTACATTTAATTTTTTTAGAAACTTGTTCCAATAACTCTGGAATGATATATGCGGGATAATCATCGGTGATCACCAACGCAGCCTCGGAACTAATTTTTTCAAACGCTTCTTCGATCCGATTTCCAGGAGTTTCTACAAATGCCCGATATGTAAGGCCTAATCTCTTCGCCTCTTTTATGTTATATGACATTCCTTCTAAAATAAACTTGTGCAACCTAAGAGAACTCCAAGGATAATTCATTTTGAGAGGTTCATAGATCAGCAGTTCTTTTTTATATTTTTGGGAAAGATGAATTGAATAATCTAAAGAATGATTCCAAACAAGTCTTCTGGCCATAGACATCCAATAAAGAATATAAGGTTTTTCTTCTAAAATTGGATTTTGTTTAATTTCTCGCACACGAACTAGATTTTCTTTTTGAAACATGTTTTCCTTTTTAAACAGATTTTATAGAGAGCATTCCAAAACAAATTTAAACGCCAAATATTTAATAAAGTGCAGTAATTCCTACAACTTCGCTTCTTTTATATTAATTTTTATATCTTTAAGCTATATTTAATCTCTATTTTACGATACTTCTACATAAAAATTTGCCTATAAGATTTTCTAAAGTTTACGTTTCTTTTTTGTAATTTAATTGTAGTGTAAGATGTATAAAGAATTATAAAATAGAGTTGTTGAAAAATTAATTCGCCATCGATTTCCGTTGTATGGAAACTGTCGATTGAAGTAGTTTTGTTAAACTCCACTATAGAATTTTTCAACAACTCTAATATAAATTTTCTTTTATTTCAGATCTTTGAAAAAATAGAACTAACTGATTTGAATTATTTTAAAAAAAAGTATATTTTAAAAATAGGATATATTAAAAAATGAATTTCTATCTTTTCAATAGTCGTAGCTTATCCTTTTATCTTTCTTGCAATCTAAAAATGTAAAAGTTTTTTGCTTTTTTAAGGTTTTGATAAAATTTCACCTTTTAAAGTTTGTCTTACTGATCTCTATAAAATTGAGTACCGTTAATTTTATCACAAAACACTGATCCTATGCAAAATATTAGGTACTTTACTATATAGTTATGAGTAATTGAAAATTACCTACTTACCTCTGAGAAACTTGAAAACCAACTGAAAGTAGATTTTACTGAAAAATTTTTGTAGAAACAACTGATTAAAAATTGTAAAAGTTTCACTAAAAAACTTCAAAACACCATTTTCTAAAATTGAACAGTTACAGACGATCCTGTTATCGGTATTGTAACACAATAAACATTACACATAACTTAAATTCATCTCCGCTAATATCTTTTTGCTTATTACTTGATAACAGGTAATAGTAAGAAATTTTAGTACAATGCGTTTCATTATTGTATTGTTCGTTTCCATATTTTTCTCTGTCCTACTACCACAATTGTATTTTTACTTCAGCGCAACCGCACTCTTAGTAGACCTACGTCTCTCTTTATCAGAAAATCATTGTCTTGAATTTACCTCGTATGATTGTTCAACAACTAAATTTGAGACCCTTGGCCCATCCTTTTCTTCGGAACTATCTCAACGAAAAACACTGACTCCTTCTATTCAGTACTTATTTTATTCTGAGATTTTTTCATTCCATCCATTCTTTGGAATTTATGAAATGAAATTTGCTCCAAAAGATTGTTTAGTATTTCGTGTATCCCATTTTAATCTGTTCGGAAAATTCTCTGGCCCCGTCTATCACACTTCAAATTGTAGTGAGAAATCAAACTCCCCTCCATATTAGGGTTTAACGTCGAAGGTCTTTTTAAAACTTCTGCTTAAAGAGATTTCACAGTTCTAAAAATCAGGGTAATCATCAATTTCGTTTGTATTCAATTTTTTGATCTGCTATCGAGAGAAAAAACTCTAAAAACGTTTTTATTTGAATGAAAAGATTCTTAAAATGTATGAGTTCCCACAAATTACGTTCCTTATAGACTGGTCGTAACTACGAACATTTATTACTCAAACACACCTCTTTAAAAAACGTAAATTGAATATAAGAAAATTAAAAAGAAATTATTTTAAAATGTGAGTTCCCATATTTCTGCTTCAAAGGTATCTTCTAAAAAACATTGGAACTAAAAGCTTGTCCAAAAACCTCAAAAAATTTTTACACGATAATTCTTTAGAAATTTTTAATAAAATGCAGTAGTTCTTACAAATTAAGTCACATTTGGCAATTTGTAAACTTTTGAGCAGCTCTAATCTTGTTAAATTTTCGTAGTAGTTCCCATATTTCTGCTTCAAACGTATCTTTCAAAAAAATATTCTAACTAAATAAAATTTGGTAGCAACTAACGTAAGTTTAATGTAAGAGATTCTTTTATAAACGTCTGATTTTTCCGTAAAAAATGAATGTAGGAACTACTACGAAAATTAAATTATTAGTTTAAAAGTTCGCAAACATGACGGTTTTTATGGGAATTTCTGCCAAGAGTATATATTTTACAGTTAGTTTTGAAAATATGAGAACTCTCCCTAACTCTAATTATAAAAAATGAATATTTAAAAACTTGCAATACGACTTAACCTGTAGGAATTCTCACAATTCTATATTTTACGGTAGAACTTTGAAAGGTAGGAACTCCACTGTTTTTAATCTTTAGAAACTAGAGTCAATTATTTCCATAAATGAGTGTAAGAATTTCTTTTTTAAAAAAATTTTCCTAATTTTTTTTACGTCGACTTACGTTAACTGCAAACATTCATTACTTAAGAGCAACTCCATTAGTAAATGTAAACTTAATATAAGAAAATTAGAAAGAATGCATCCAAAAGCTAAAAGTGAACAGCTCCACATTTTTATCGTAATCTTACTTTCCTCAAAATCTGATTCAAAATGAAGCTTGTTTTTAATTTACTTTGGGTCGGAACCCCGCCCATTTTTGGAAGTTAGGTAGAACTTGTGAAACCAGAACACAAAAACCTTCTAAAAAAGTAGTTCCCACATTTTTAAAATTACTTTTAAAGCCCCAGATTCGTTGGTGTTACTATCCCTATAAATTAAGTACTGCAAATTTTTATTGTAAAGCCACGTTTCTGCATCAAATATTGAGAAACTCTTGTTAATAGAGTCTCTCAATAACAATCGTATTCTTTAAAAAACGAAACTTTTATTAACATGAGTCCGGCATAAGAAAATCAGAAAGAATTCTCTAAAAGTATGAATTCCTACAATTTTAGAATTTGTTTGTAAAAGCATGATTTGCAGTAGTTCCCACATTTTAAAAATAGATTTGCAAGGTTTAGGTTTTTAGCTTTTTCAAAAAAAATAAATCAACGCCAAACCCACGTTTTATTAAACTACTCCCAACAGCCCTTATTTCATTTAGCACTCTCATGGCGAAAGTGCTTGACGCTTTCTTAGCTATTTTTTTTAATGAAAAACTATATAAGCACTCTCACGAATATAGTGCTAATCTTATAAATTTTAAGGAGTCAGTCTATGGCATCGATTAAACCTCTGGGCGACAGAGTCCTCGTAGAACCAAGACAGGAAGCCGAGGAAAAGATCGGTAGCATTTTCGTTCCTGATACGGCAAAAGAAAAACCACAAGAAGGGAAAGTTGTCGAGATCGGTAGCGGCAAATATGAAGACGGGAAACTCATCCCTCTCGAAGTAAAAGTAGGCGATACAGTCCTCTACGGAAAGTATTCCGGAACTGAAATCAAATCAGAAGGCAAAGAATATCTAATCATCCGTGAAAGCGATATTCTGGCCGTAGTTAAAAAATAATCAGGAGTTAAATCATGGCGAAAGATATTGAATATAACGAAACGGCAAGACGTAAGCTCCTCGAAGGAGTGAACAAACTCGCAAACGCAGTCAAAGTTACTCTCGGACCTAAGGGTCGTAACGTAGTAATCGATAAAAAATTCGGAGCACCTACCATCACTAAAGATGGTGTTACCGTTGCAAAAGAAATCAAACTAGAAGATCCGTTAGAAAACATGGGAGCTCAAATGGTAAAAGAAGTTTCCACTAAGACGAACGACGTCGCTGGAGACGGAACCACAACGGCAACCATTCTCGCTCAATCCATCATCAACGAAGGTCTAAAAAACGTAACCGCAGGTGCAAACCCTATGTCTCTCAAAAAAGGAATCGACAAAGCGGTTACCGCAGCAGTGGAAAGTATCCAAAAAAGAGCGGTTAAAATAGAAAACAAAAAAGACATTGCAAACGTTGCTAGTATTTCAGCTAACAACGATAATACGATTGGAAATCTGATCGCAGACGCAATGGACAAAGTTGGAAAAGACGGAGTGATCACCGTAGAAGAAGCAAAATCCATCGAAACAACTTTAGACGTTGTAGAAGGAATGCAATTCGATAGAGGTTATATTTCTCCTTACATGGTAACTGACGCAGAATCCATGGTAGCGACTCTAAATGATCCTTTCATATTGATCTACGACAAAAAGATCTCTTCTATGAAAGATCTGATCCATATCTTAGAAAAAGTAGCTCAAGCAGGAAAACCTCTCGTGATCATCTCCGAAGAAGTGGAAGGAGAAGCACTCGCAACTATCGTTGTCAATACTCTCAGAAAAACCATTTCTTGTGTTGCGGTTAAAGCTCCAGGTTTTGGAGATAGAAGAAAATCAATGCTTGAAGACATTGCGATTCTAACAGGTGGCCAAGTGATTTCTGAAGATTTAGGAATGAAACTAGAAAACACAACTCTTCAAATGTTGGGCCGCGCAAATAAAGTGACCGTTGATAAAGAAAACACTACGATCATCGAAGGCAAAGGTCAAACAAAAGAGATCCAAGGAAGAATCGGTCAAATCAAAAAACAAATCGAAGACACAACTTCCGAATATGATAGAGAAAAACTACAAGAAAGACTCGCTAAACTTGCAGGTGGTGTTGCCGTAATCCACGTAGGTGCAGCTACCGAAGTAGAAATGAAAGAGAAAAAAGCTCGAGTAGAAGACGCTCTTTCTGCAACCCGTGCGGCTGTAGAAGAAGGAATCGTTCCAGGTGGTGGACTCACTCTTCTCAAAGCACAAGAAGCGGTAGGCTCTCTCAAACTGGATGGAGACGAGGCGACTGGAGCAAAAATCATTTTTAGAGCTTTAGAAGAACCGATTCGTATGATTACTTCAAACGCTGGTTTAGAAGGTTCCGTAATTGTGGAACACGCAAAGGCTAAAAAAGGAAACGAAGGATTTAACGCACTCACTATGGTTTGGGAAGATATGATCCAAGCCGGAGTTGTAGATCCTGCAAAAGTAGTTCGTTCTGCACTTCAAAATGCGGCTTCTATCGGTTCTATGATTTTAACCACAGAAGTTACAATCACAGACAAACCAGATAAAGACGCTCCAAACCCGATGGCGGGAATGGGCGGAGGCGGTATGGGAGGAATGGGCGGAATGATGTAATTCATCCGAACTTTCTTTTCCAATCGCAAAAGGCGGCGGAGGTTTTCCTCTACCGCCTTTTTTTGTAGGCAATAAATGGATCCTAAAAAATCATTCACAAACTATGATTCGTCCAATTTTTCTATTTCTATTGATTTTACTTACTACCTCTGGAATTTACTCCGAAAACAAACAACAAACGATCACCGTTATCGGAAATGGCTCTGCAATTGTAGAAACCGATTACGTTCAAATCAATTTTTCCGTCGAAGTAGAAAACCCAGACCCTAAGGTCGCTCAAGAAAAAAACTTGGAAAGAGTGTCTAACGTTATCCAGGCTCTTTCTAAAAGATTCAAAATTTCGAATAAAGATATTTACAGTACCGATTACACTCTCCAAAGACAATATTTACAAGAAGGAAAACAAAGACCTTATCTTGCGTCTTCTGGAATTCTACTGAAACTCAGAGATCTCAAACTCTATAAAGATTTACTATTAGAGATTCAAAGTTTAGGAGTCAACACAGTAAGTGGAATTGAATTTAAAGCAGATTCCACTAAAAAACAAGAAAAAGAAGCCTTAGTAGACGCTTTCGAAGACGCAAAAAACAAGGCTCTGGTTCTGGCAAAATCAATCGGAAAAACAAACGTAACCACAATCAAAATAGTAGAATCTGATTCTATATTACAACCCCAAGTAGTTTATTTTATGAAAGGAAGAGCAGATCAACCTCCTATTTCAATTGGTGAGAGAACTCTACAGGCAAGAGTTAGTATTGAATTTGAAGTTCAGTAAAATGTTTTAATACCTTAATAACTTGGTTCGACGTAATAAAATTAGGGCGAATCCCGCCAATGGTTTGTAAAAGAAAGATTAAATGAAACAAGCGGGATCGGGCTCTCAGCTCTGGTCAAGTTATTATAGGTTACAAGTATACATTCAATTTTTTTTAATTTCAATAACTTGACCTCGCATCGATCCCTTTCGCAGTAATTTATATTATTTTAATGTTCTTTCCGTTTAGCCTCCAAGCTTCTTGATAAATATAACTTTCTATAGATCAAAATAAATTGAACCGATTAAAAACAGAAATCTTTTTCTTCGAAAAGAATTTCGGTTGTAAAGAAAATTCGCTTAACGTATAAATCGCCGTAAAAGTTCAAAAATAAAAAAATAGTAACTATTATATTTTCTTAAAATTTCTCCCTAAAAAAATAGATGTATTACTGATCTCTACAAAATTGAGTATAGTAATTTTTATTGTAAAGCGCTGTTTCATTGCAAAGGAATAGGTATTTTATTATATAGATCTGAGTAGAATTTAAAATCGTCTTCGAAAGAATTATAGAAATTTAATTTCAATACGATTCTTTTCAATAACGTAAAATTAAATAGAAATCTTAACGATCCATTTTAGACTTAGTAGTTATATTTTTGGAATCTTTCCATAAGTTTTTTACAAAAGCCATTATTTTATCCGTGTCGAAAAAGCCTCCACTGGAATTTACTTTCAACCTCTGCTTTATTTCTTTTAAGAAATCCAAATAAATCGTTTAAAGTTAGATTCGTTTTAGAAGCCATCAGCCGCTCCGAACTTATCACAATCACAGAACACTCCTTTATCGTAATGGACGTGTCTGGCATTACGGCAACTTGTTTCAATGTCCAAGGATATTTTAAGTTTCCAATCAACTCCACTCCCGGATAGTTTGTCCAAAATTTGATTAGAACACGATTACTCTTTCATTCGCCGATACAGGTTTCTGACCTATTTTAGAATCGAGCGTTTTTTACTTTTATCAATAAACTCTGCAAAGTAGACAGCTTAAAAGGAAGAACTTTTTAAACCTTAAAAATCTTTTGACTTTCTTGCATATCAACAAAAATCTACGGAAGATGAAAGATTACTTCCTTTCGATCGGCGCAGGACCCAATCAAGTTCCTTTAATTTCGGCAGCGAATAAACTGGGTTACTTAGTGATTGCGGTGGATCAAAACGATCGTGCACCCGGACTCAATATCTCCTCGCTAAGAATCATGGAATCCGTTACCGAATATCGTAAAATTCTAAAAACTGTTTCCGAAATTCCTCTTCAAGGTAATATACTCGGAATAGGCACTCGTTCTTTCGGAAAGGCAACTTACACTGCTTCTTACATCGCGAACAAATTAAAATTACGTTATGCGAGTCTTGAATGTGTAGAAATTTGTTCTAATAAAAATAAACTCAAAGAAGTTGCAAGCAGAGTTGGGATTTTAACACCTCAAAATTACGATACAAACTCTAAACATCTATTTCCTTTTGTATATAAACCTTCCCGTGGAAACGGTAAGGAAGGAATTCGAACCTTTCACGACTTAGAAGAATGGGAAAACTTTCTTCAATCCAAAAAAAAGAGCCAAAAATCGCCCAAAAAGAAAACAAAAGCGCATAACGTGGTTCCAGAAGAATGGATCTCCGAAGAATTTATCCCTGGTTTTGAAATTACTGTTTGTGGACTCATTCAAAACGGAGAATTTTTTCCTGCATCCATTTCCCACAAGGATGTAACTCATTATGCACCTTATTTAGAAATTGCTCATACTCTTCCATTTTTACATTCAGAATTAATTGGAGAAATTTTACTCAATTGTAGGGCTTTAATCGCAGCCACTAAAATGAATAATTGTCCTTTTGTTGCAGAATTCAGAATCAACCCACAAGGAGAAATTTATCTGATTGAAGCCGTTCCGGAAGTAGGAGGAGAATTTTTAGCGGATAATTTGATTCCGAATTATTTTGGTTCTTCTTATTTTGAGAATTTAGTAAAACTTCTTGTAGGAGAAAAAATTAAACCTTTCCCGAATTATTTTAAAATTTCTAATCGATACGCTGGAATTTTTTTCTCAGCTCCTCCCGAAGGAAAATCTAAACTCGTAGAACATTCCGAATTCCACACAAACGGAAAGGAAAAATTGATCTTCGATAGTAAATTAAAACAACCGGGAGATGTTTTAAAAACAAACGAAGGAAACGGAGTTCGTACTAGAAGTATAGGAATCCTAAGTCCACAAGAAAATCATCAAACCTTGGCTCAATGGAAGGAGTCCGTTTTGCAAAGATTGGAAGGTAAATTTGAATCCGTCTGAATTTTCTTCTCGCTCCGCCTGGAATTTTCATTACACCAGAACCAAATCCAGACTCAGTTATCCCGATGAAAATCTGGTCAGAATGCTTTCCAAAATCGATTCCAATAAACAAGAGGAAAAAAAGGCCTTAGATTTTGGAACGGGTTCCGGTAGACATTGTGTTTTGTTAAACGAATTCGGTTATCAAGTTTACGCCACAGATTACACCGAAAATTCCATCAAAACGGTTCAAGAAATGTTTCCTTTCGTTAAAACATCGTTAGGCGGCGCTCCCCCTTTTCCCTTTAAAGAAAATTTTTTCGACGTGATCGTAAGCTGGGGGGTTCTACACTATAATTCCGTCCGATCGGCTAGAGATATTCTCAAAGAAAAAATGAGAATCCTCAAAAAAGGAGGTTATCTCGCTGGTTCGGTCAGAGCGGTAGGAGACACCCATCTTCAAGTCCAGGAAACAGTAGTCGGTACCGCGGATCTTAAAGGCGCCTATACTCGTTTTTATACATTAGAAGAATTGAAAGAAGATTTGAAAGGTTTCTCCCATATAGACTTCGGTTATACAGAAAGGACCCCTCTGGGAAAACTGGAAGAGAGGATCTGTCATTGGATTTTTCTGGCAAAACTATAAACGAAACCTGTCCTTGTTGTCAAAAGAAAGACTGGAAATTTCTCTATAATTCAACATTTGAAAATTATAATATTCCAATTTACTTATGTTTAAATTGTGGTTTACAGACCCAATACCCAAAACCCGAACCTTCTAAACTATACACCGAAGAATACTATTCCGGAAAAGCTAACTTTTCGTACCGTGACGAAAGACAAACCGAAAAATTTGATCGATATGTTTGGAAAGCCAGGATTTCCAACATTCAAAAATTCAAATCAAATGGAGAATTTTTAGACGTAGGTTGTTCTTTTGGAGGTTTTTTAAACTGCGCAAAAGAAGCCGGTTTTCAAGTAACAGGAGTAGAAATCTCTCATTATTCCGCGGAAGTCGCAAGGTCCAGAGGATTGAAAATATATACGGGAGAATTTTTAGACATAGATCTTCCTGAAAATTTTTTTGACGTAATTACTTTAGTAGAAGTGATAGAACATCTTTCTTATCCGGAAAAAGTTTTTGAAAAGTTAGGCAAAATTCTCAAACCCGGAGGATTGTTGCTGATACAAACTGCAAATTTTGAAGGTTGGCAAGCGATCAATGCCGGTGCAGACTATCACTACTACCTTCCAGGACATTTTTATTATTATTCGGAATCGAATCTGAAAAAAATTCTTGATCGTTTCGGTTTTAGAGATTCTATCACTTATCTCGGAGTAGATTTTTCGATCTTCGCAAAGTTACTTAAGTCCAGAGGAAGTTTCAAATCTTGGAATGAATATTGGAAATGGATTCGAATTAGCGTTTATCACTGGAAAAGCAAACTCAAAAAACAAAACAGGCCCTTGACTTCGTCTATGGTTCTGTACGGATTCAAGGCGGATTAAACAATGTTATATTTTTTTAAACCAGGTTGGTTAACCGATTCAGATAAAATTCCCGAAAAAGTTTTTTTAAGAACCTTTGTAATATTCATCCGGATTATTTTGGGTTCCGCATATCGTTTTATCAAAGATGACTGTCTAATGCAAGCTTCCGGAATTTCCTATACCACAATCGTATCTTTAATTCCTATGCTTACGGTTGCGTTATCTTTGATTACGATCACTTCTGGTTTAGAAAATAGAAAAGAGGAAATTTTTGATACTATAAATACATTCATTTTACAAAGTAACATCAGCATAGATATCAATCCATATCTGGAAACGATTGGGGATCTAATCGACACAGCGTCCCAAATCGGAGCGATCGGATTTATAACCTTAGTATTTTCGGCAACCGCGGTTTTACGTTCTCTTGAAAACGCATTTAACGGAATTTGGAAAATCCACTCTAATAGATCCCTATTTCAAAAATTAATATTTTACTTTTTTGTATTAGCCATCGGCCCACTTCTTTTTGTAATCGTAGAAGGAATCGCAAAAAGAACCATCGATTTCTTTAGACCTTCTCATTATTTTTCCATGGAAAAAGATCCATCCGGAAAGATTTGGGTAAGTGGAGAAAACGGAACTTTATTTCGAATGGATTCAAATCTTAAAAAGGAATATTCGATCCGGGAAGAAGAAATCGATTTTGAAAACATGAAATGTTTGGATGCGTTAGGCGGAAGGCTTGACTTCTGTAAAAAACCGGACATAGAAGCTTCCAATTTCGTTCGAATTAAAATCCGAGAAGGAGTTATCTATGCCCTTTCCGCAAAAGGATTACTTTTAATTAAACCTTTGGAATCCCCCATCTGGAGATTAGCTTCATTCGAAGGTGTCGAGCTAAAAGATATAGAGGTAATTAATTCAAATAATATTTTTATTATATTCAAAAATGGAGAAGTTCTTCATTATATTCCCGAAGGAATTTCCTTTAAACCAATCTTTAAAGATAGGCTAAAAATGAATGCTTCCAAAATTTATTTTCCGGACGAATTAAACGGTTATATAGTCGACGAATCCGGAACTGTTTGGACGAGCAACGATGGGGGTTTTAATTTTTATCCGAATCGACTGACTCATTTAGCGTTTCATGATATACATAAGACTATAAACGGGGAAATCTTTTTAGCTGGAGAAAGAGGAGCGTTGTATCGTTCTACTGACGAAGGAAATACCTGGATACAACTGAGTCATAAACGATACAACTTTATACGAATCTGGTCTTTTACTGGAACTGATATTACAGAATTATTTCTAATGGATAGTTTAGGAAATATACTGATTTCAACGGATCTAGGGGAACATTGGAATCCGTTTTATACTCCTATGAACGGTAAATTATGGGCCAATCTTCTTTTAGAAAGAAAAGAAAACGGACAAATTAAAATACTCAACATAGGCGAATATCGCACTATTAGCGTTACTGAATCCAAAGACCAGAAATTTGCAACGACACTAATCACAGGAGGAGACAGCGTATTTACAATTTATTCCTTTTTAAGAATTTTGTTTCCTCTTTCTGGAATTTGGCTTTTCTTTCTAAGTCTTTATTCTTTGATTCCGAACACGAAAGTTCCTTTAAAAGCGTCTTCCGTGGGAGCTGCAGTTACAGGAGTCATCTTTTTAGTTTTTCTCTGGGGATTTCAAGTCTATATTTTATCTTTTACTGAAACTACGATGATCATTTATAAGGCGTTAGCCGCTATTCCAATTTTTCTTTTAGGAGTATATTCACTTTCTTTAATTGTTTTGTTCGGAGCAGAAATCACCGCTTGTCTTCAATTTAGAGAAAGATACATCGCTCCTTTACACTCTTTGGAGGAAATGAATACTTCGCCTAGTAACGAGTTTAGAAAATTGATTTTGACTTTAAAATCAGCTTATAAAATCCAAAAAGAAAAAAAAGTCCCCTCTTCTCATGTTGAACTTTCTTCCGTCTCTGGCTTAAAGGAAGAGGAAATTCCGGGACTTACCAAAAAACTCTGTGAGTTAGAATTATTATCTGAAACTAAAAAAAATGAATTTGTTCCGATCGCTTCTCCTGTTGATTTAAGTATCGCAGACGTCTATCGGAAAGTTCCAGAACCTCTTTTGACAGGAGATCAAAATTTGAAACTATTTCCGACAAACATCATTTCTAAAATCGAAAAAACGGAGGAAAAACTACAAAACGATCTGGACGCAATTAAATTTAGCGATCTAATCAGCTAACAAGGATAAGCTGTTTTTTAAGGCTCAAAAATTTTCAGACATAAGAAAATGTTAAAAACTTTGTTTTACCGATTTTTATTTAAAGTTTTTTCATTCTTGATGTAGCATGGTAGTATTGTTATATAAATTATAACGTGTAGACAAATTAAATTTTTTTTGCAACGATATTCCCATATTTTTAATTTATCCGTAAAATCTTGATTTGCAACGTGAATTAATGCGAAAGGGATCGATGCGAGGTCAAGTTATTAAAATTAAAAAAATTGAATGTATAATTATAATCTATAATAACTTGACCAGAGCTGAGAGCCCGATCCCGCTTGTTTCATTTAATCTTTCTTTTACAAATCATTGGCGGGATTCGCCCTGATTTTATTACGTCAAACTCACGTTCATTTGTATGAGTTCTCACAAAATTGAGATTATTCTTGTAAAATCATACTTGTGGTAGTTCCCACAATTAAAAAATAACGAGACCAAAGTTGATCTTTTAAATTCATTTGCAAATAAAAATGTAAGAGCTCCTACATTTCAGTTTTTTACAGAAAATTTTGACATCCAAAAATCAAAATGTTTTCGAAACTAAAATCGATTTTTAAACCTTTTGATCAATTTTTTGATGAGGAGAAAAGTTAAAAGATAAATACTGATAAATCTGTTCCGCAAGCCCCAAAGAAGAATTAGAAGATAGGTTTTTAGAATATTCGTCATAGAGCATATCTTCAAAAATTTCTTCCGCATATCCTCCGTCGATCAAACCGGATTTGTTCACCGTTTTTTTCATCTCGGTTAACATCATTTTTACGAATATGGATTCGAATTCAACAGAAACTGAATATAGTTTTTTGCGATACGGATCTGCCGCAATCTCTTCCTGAATGTTATGTGGAAGTTTGATTTCGGAAGAACTCACTTTTCCAGTAAGTTTTTCGTTAAATTCTTCCCGTAAAACCTCCGGAAAAGCAGACTTGTTCTTATGTTGTTTTTCTAAGTTTAAAAGGCTTTTTACTTCCGGCTTTTCGATTAGATTTAGTTTATTTGAATAATCTTTTATAGAATCAATCATCATTGTATCTCCAATTCCGCGTGTAACGCTCCCGATTTTTTTAGAGCTTCTAAAATAGCGATAATGTCTTTTGTAGAAGCGCCTACTTTGTTTAAGGCTTCCACTACGTCTCCTACGCTTGTAGATTCCTCGATTAAAAAAGAACTTTTAGTAGGTTCTTGCTCTTTTCCGAGCCAATTACGTCTTCTATTTTTATCCGTTACGGAAAGATTCAAACCAGAACGAGAAACCGCAACTTCTTCGATCGTAATATTACCCCCCATCACAATCACTCCGGTTCTTTCGTTAATAACTACTTTAGGTTTTGTTTGTGTTTCCACGGTCAGATTTTCGATGTCGCTTAACAAAGTTAAAAACGCATCCGATTTATTTTCAAAACTTTTTCCGAGAACGATATTAATTTCGGAAGGAGAAATAGGAACTACAGACTCGGGTCCGATTCCGTGTTTTCCCGGAAGAATAGAACGGATTTTAGAAACGATCGCGTTTAAAGTAGTAAAGTCTTGATTTTCAAGTTGTATCTGAACTCTTTCAGAGGCATAAAAATTCTGATCTAACTCCTGTTCGACGATCGCCCCTCCGTGAACTACTCCTACCGTTTTTTTATTTCCTCTAGAACTACTTCCACGCTCTTGCTCTTGTCTTCCTCCGAACGAAATTACTCCAGAAGCAACCGCATAAGTTTTATCTCCGGCAGTTTTCAAAGGAGACTGTAAAAGAACTCCACCTTCCAAAGACTTAGCATCTCCAATGGAAGAAACTACAACGTTTAATTTATCTCCTTTCCTGGAATAAGTTGGTATCGTAGCCGTAATTAAAACAGAAGCAATGTTTCTAGTCTGATCCGGTTTGAGATTGGCTTCTACTCCCAAGTTCTTTAAATAATTTTTCATACTTTCAGACGTAAAAGGAGTTTTACTATCACCCGTTCCAGGTAAACCTACCACAATACCGTAGCCGGTAATTTGATTTTCACGAACTCCTTCGATTCTTGCAATATCCTTCAACCTAAGCTCAGCAGAGTTTAAAGAGAAAACAGTTCCTAAAAAAATAAATCCCCTCAATAAAAACATGCAAAAAATAGAATATTTAGATTTCATTGTGATTCTCCCAAAAGTCGGTTCAGTTGGTTCAGAATCAGTCTTTGTTTTTCTTCTTCAGAAAGTTCCGCCTTGGTGGTAACAGAACCATCTGGATTGGTAATCGTTTTGATAGAAATCGGCGGACTTACTTGTTGGGGTTTGATTTTACCGTTAAAATTTAACTGAAGATTTGCGATTTTATCAGAATCGATAGATAAATCCTTTTCCACAAATTCGGGAGAAACGGTTCCGGACAAAAGAAGGCTATTTTCTTCTCCATTGATCACACTCACTTTTTGTCCTTGAACGTTTAAAAGTCCCGTGTTTGGATCTATCGCAGTTACTAAAACCGTCAGATTTCCCTTTATCTTTCCGATAGATTTAATCTTTCCTTTATTTTTACGAGTAATCGTACGATCGTTGTTATACGAAGGCATATCCGGAATGATTTTTTTATCAGGCATTGCTTTTAAAGTCAAGGTTTCATCTGCATTGGACTCCAGTTCAAATTCTGCTTGAAGTCCATTTCTAATTTTAACGTAAAGAGTAGAGCCCACTTTCATACTCTGGCGTACAGAATACGGGTTTTTATCCGTCCAAAGTGAAGATTCTTGGGCATTTAAAGAAAAGTTGCTTCCTAAAAAAAAGAAACAGATAAGAGAAGCCACCCTCAACCTTAAAACTTTT
Source organism: Leptospira interrogans (assembly GCF_900156205.1). Lineage (GTDB taxonomy): Bacteria > Spirochaetota > Leptospiria > Leptospirales > Leptospiraceae > Leptospira > Leptospira interrogans. The sequence goes on along the minus strand of NZ_FTNA01000044.1, from coordinate 2,286 downwards.
ATCAGAGTCTGTAGGGATAGTATAAAATACTCATTATAAATTTTTACATTTAGAATATTCAATTTTTCTAAATATTTTTTTTTACTCACACCACTGTAAATTAAAGATCTTTTTTGAAATTTAGAAATCAAGTTTGTTAAACGATCTTCTAAAAAAAAAATCTGTTTTTGGCATAACCTTTTTAAATTTGATAAAAAGAACATAATGTATTTTTTACTAATCAGTTGTTCTATAAGTTTTAAATTAATAAAAAAGTTACCAAATAAACCCGTGTCTAAAATTCCAAAAGTCAGATCAAAGTTTCTTTTATAGATAAAATCAAATTTCATTCCGTGACCACCGTATTTTTATCCACTACCTTCGCTTTCATTTGATTTTCTCTGGAATGAGTTGTAACCTGAACCTCTTCTCCAATATTTCCGGAACTAAGTGCCTTTACTTTTGTTTTGAGGACTAGACTTCCTTTATGATAGATCATCAGAATTTCTCCTCCTCTTTGAACGTCTTGGATTTTACGAACGTGTTTTTTACGAAAGATTTCACCTTCATTCATATTTTTCAAAAGAGTGGAACCCAAAAGTTCGTTTCCAGGAGAATCTAAAATTTCCTCCGAAGTAAATATTTCCTCTTCTTGAAAATCTTCATTCGTGATTTTGATTCCTTGATTTAAAGAACGTTTTGCCTTTAAAACAGTTACCATCTGCTCCACTTGAAAACGAATTCTCAAAGTATGTATTTTCTGATTTTGAAAAAAAATTTCTAAAGAAGCCATGAGCTGCCCTGGATGCAGACGGGAAGGAAGATTGGCCCATTTAAGAGTTACACCTTCTAAAGGAACCTTTGTATCTCCGGATAAAAACGTTAGACGAAATTCTTCATTTGGGTGTTTTTTTTTGATTTCTTCCGAAAGAGAGTCTGTGATTTCATTCTGCTCCAGAGAATGATTTAGAGGAAGTACAAGAGTTCTTTTTCCAGTAACACTCGGATCCAAATCCTCGTAAATTTTTAAGACGTCTTTGGAATCTACAAACACCGGACGTTTTAGATTGTTTAGAAGAATTCTATCTTCTAAACCTTCCGGGACACGTGCAACAGAAGAAAGACGGACTACTTCTCCTTCTATAACCGCCTTTCCTTTTAGATAAATAGTTGATGTCTTTCCCCAAAGAGGAGAAAAGATAACTATTAGTAAAAGGAAAATTGGAAAGATATTCATTAGAAATTTATAAAATTCTTATCTCTTAAGAGAAATCGCCGTGGATAACATGTTATCCGAGGTTTGAATCGCTTTGGAATTGGACTCGTAGGCTCTTTGCGCTACGATCATAGCCACCATTTCTTCTACGATCTTTACGTTACTCATTTCCAAAAACCCCTGTAGAACGTTTCCAAATCCTTCCATTCCAGGAGTTCCTGGAATTTCAGGACCGGAGGCTACGGTTTCTTGAAATAAGTTTTTTCCAATCGCTTGTAACCCGGCCGGGTTTACAAAACGATACAATTCCACCTGTCCGATTACGATCGGACGAATATCGGCTCCTACTTTTACAGTGACTTCTCCCTGTTCCGAAATCATAAGTGTGTTTAGGATCGCACCTTCAGGAAGAATCAGAGGTGGTTCTAAAAGATATCCGTTAGACGTCACAACTTGCTGATTCGAATCTATCTTAAAAGATCCGTCTCTCGTAAAAGCGAAACTTCCATCTGGCATCTGGATTTTAAAAAATCCCATTTCCCCAGTTATCGCCATATCCAATTTGTTACCAGTTGCTTGAAAAGAACCAATTTCAAAAAGTTTTTGAGAAGCGGCCGCTCTTACACCATGACCTACGTTCACTCCCGTTGGAATCTCACTTACGGAAGTGGCTGGAGTTCCGGCCAAAACCTGATGTTGATAAACTAAATCTTCAAAATCGGCTCGATTCTTTTTGAATCCGGTCGTATTTACGTTTGCTAGATTGTTTGAAATTGTATCGATATGAAACTGCTGGGCGATCATCCCAGTAGCAGCCGTCCAAAGTGAGCGCATCATTTTTAGGTAACCCTTTTCCCTTTTTAAGTTCGGTCAATTTTTGAAATTGGTGAAGAGCAAACCTTTGGTTTTTAAAGAAAAAGAGACAGAATTCTCAAAAAGTAAGAGTTATTTCGGTATAAAATATAAGGGTAAATGAATTCTAGCTTAACGTAAATTCGGTTGAAAAAGAATTTTTTAAAAGTGGTAGTTCCCACATTTTTAGAATGGATCCGTAAAATCGATGTTTGTGGTAGTTCCCACATTTTTAGAAT
>NZ_FTNA01000025.1 GCF_900156205.1 Leptospira interrogans | reverse complement strand
TTTCCGAATTGATTCGAACAACCTCTATACTTTTCTTTCCACAATCGACTCCTACATACTTGACTTCTTGACTTTCCATTTCTTTTCTCCTAAAATGAAAGAGGCGGAAGGACTTAACAAAGTCGGGTGATAACACCAGCACTCCCATCGAGCGATTCGTAAAGAGCGAGATGTTGAGTTTCCTACGCGGTCGACTTTGTTGAGTCGCCACACTTTGGTTTGCGGTGGCCGATTTAGATTCATCTATGGATCGGGGTCTTACAAAGCCCTAACGCTACGACCCATAGGAAGTAGCGTTATTGAGTTACGAGAGCGATCAATTTGCCACCGGCCTTCTTGACTCCGTCGATTCAAGAGTATCACACTTCGACTTGTCTTACGTCCAAGAATCATACTAATCTATGAATCGCGTTGTGGGGTGGGAACTAAGTTTTACAGAGGATTTGTCGTAATTCCGACAGATCTATATTGAGATCAAATATTTGTGGGGTTGGTTATGGTGCCTTCAGGCTCGCGGATTTCCGCTCGTTCTCTTCGAGAACGCTTTGCGCCTTTCGGCCCACTCACGCACGAGGGAAACAGCGGTCGGAACTACGTCCGCTTTGATGATATTTGGGTTTTGTTAGTTCCCACAAAGTTGGAAGAAAATTTATGAGCCTGTCCCAAAAATTGTCCAATATGGAAACTCATACAAAAATTTGATGTTACTAAACTACTTAAAAGTTTGTAAATTCTCAAATGTGGTTTTTGTAGGAACTACTACATTTTATTAAAAATTTCTAAAGAATGATCGCGTGAAATTCTTTGAGGTTTTGGGATAAACTTTATGTTTTTAATAGTGATTCGTATTTTATTGGCGGTTGTGGTTAGTATCGTGGGTAACATGATGATTTGCCAACTACAAACTCCAAAAGTGTATTTTAACGCTTCTCGATCCGGAGTTTTCAAGTACTCTCATGATTATACTTCGAATGCTATTAAGCAACTTAGGATCGAATATGAGGACAACAAATTGTTCCAATCATTAAAAATTATGAATATATAAGAATTACACAGGAAGCTGGCAAGTTTGTGATCGAAGATTTTCATTCGAACGTAAAAAGTATCAATGTTATTTACGACCTTCAATACGATAGCCCCGCTCCGTCTATGTTTCACAAAGAAAAAACGATTTTTATCGATTGATCGGTTTCAAAAAAGATGGGATTGAAAGTTATTTCTTCTTGGGATTTATCTCTTCTATGTAAGTTTCAACCGCTGAAATCGTAGTCACCCAGTTCCTGTTGAATTTAACGGCGGATAATTTCCCAGTCTTTGCTAAAAACGAAAGATATTCCAAAGAGTAATCGCAGTGTTTTGTTGCTTCCTTCAGACTGATATACCCTTGTTTGCCTTTTGAAGTGTCTTGCTTAAGCGAATTCAAATAAATGATTAAAGATCTTTCGATGGACCTTCCTACAAAATCCAGGAAATCTTCGGGTTTACCACGATCCGCTTCTTTGAATACTCTATAATATTTTTTTCTATCCAAATGCATAATGACGGCGGGCGGATATCCTTCCCTCATTAAAATCAGATTCATAAGTAATCGAGCGGTTCTTCCGTTCCCATCAATGAACGGATGGATAAAAACGAGTTTGTAATGAAACCAAGACGCAAGTTCGGGAACGGATATTTTTTTTTGTTACGATAAAACCATTCCACTAATTCTTGAATCAAATCGTAGACTTTAGCCGCGTTTGGAGGAATATGCGAGGCGCCCGTAATGCGGACATTCGTTCTTCTAAAAACACCCGCTTCCTCGTCGTCGATGTTTTTAAGAATAAGCCCGTGAATCTCACGAATCAAATCGATGGAAATATCTTTTTTTTTCTTGATTGTGTTTTCGATGAAATCGATTCCCTCTTTATGATTCAGAACTTCGAAATGTTCGCGAAGACTTTTATTTCCTATTGTAATCCCTTGTCTTAACACCAAATCGGTTTCGTGTAGGCTGAGGGTGTTTCCTTCGATTGCGTTGGAATTATAAGTCCATTCTAAAAAGAACTGTTCCCGCAATTTTTCCAAAATCGACTTGGAAAGCGGACGCAACCTATCTAATTCCTTTTTCTTTCCTTCGATACTTTGGAATAATTTTTGATTCATATCGGATATGTAAATAATAGAGATATCCGATATGAATCAATGATTTATTTTCAATCAGAAGGCGGAATGAACATTCGAATTCGAACGATTTTTTCCTTATACGCCGTTGCAGTTTCAAAGTTTTCGTTCAAACGTATTCAAATTGTTGAATTGATTCTCTCGAATTGGCGCTCGATCCAATATTCTTAAGAAATAAGGATTTCATTGAGTAAGTCCAAGTTATAAAATTAGCAAATTGATAATTCCATCAAGAGTGATTCAAGACTTAGATGGATTACTTCTATCTTTCTAAAGAAGATTTGAAAAAAACTGGATCAAGATGTCCGCAATCTGAAATCGGATAAAAATTTTCTTTCCTAAACAGTCGTATTAAATTCCAAATTTCTTCTTCAACTCCTCTTTGGTCGATTTCCAAATCTCCGGTATTTTAAGAGTTAATATATAAGACACATTGGCATCTCCGGATTTCAATTTTTGTTCTGCTTCTGCAACCAAAGCTCTTAAGTCTTCCAATCCGAAATTAGCAGAAACACCTTTGGTTTGATGAAGTTCAGCTTGAAGTTCAGCGTCTTTTTTTTCTTTCGTAAAATGAGCGATATTATTAACTCGAACTTCCATGTTCGTAAGAAGGGATTCGACCATTTCCCTGAGCCAAGCGGCTTCTTCTTCATCGTCTCCTTGCTTCAAAGAATCTAGTCTATTCCAGTCCACAAGCATCTTTGCGACCTCATCTAAGTTTTTCCTTTTTTCGCGTTAAAAAAAGCTACTTTCCAGTAATATTACTCTTATTCAAGACATCTTTAAAAGCTTGAATAAAAAAGCAGAGTCAATTTTTGTATTTTAGAGCCTGTGCGAGGTTTAAATGAAAATACATCCGACTGCTATTATCGATCCAAAGGCGGAACTACATGAGTCCGTAGAGGTTGGTCCTTATTCTATTATCGAAGGGAATGTTTCGATTCAAGAAGGTACTATAATCGAAGGACATGTAAAAATTTGTGCTGGTTCCGAAATTGGAAAATTCAATCGTTTTCACCAAGGTGCAGTGATCGGAGTGATGCCTCAGGATTTGGGATTTAATCAACAACTTTTAACTAAAACTGTTATTGGTGATCATAATATTTTTCGAGAATATTCTAACATTCATAAGGGAACAAAAGAAGATTCTCCGACTGTGATCGGAAATAAAAACTACTTTATGGGAAATTCTCACGTAGGTCACGATTGTATTCTAGGAAATAATAATATTTTGACACACGGGGCGGTGTTGGCCGGTCACGTGACTCTGGGTAATTTTGCGTTTATTTCGGGACTTGTTGCTGTACATCAGTTTTGTTTTGTCGGAGATTACTCAATGGTTGCAGGACTTGCAAAGGTCGTTCAAGACGTTCCTCCTTATTCCACAGTGGACGGAAATCCAAGTACTGTCGTGGGACTAAACAGCGTGGGAATGAAACGAGCCGGTTTTTCTCCGGAAGTAAGAAACGCGATTAAACACGCTTATAAAGTTATTTATCATTCCGGAATTTCGACAAGAAAAGCTTTGGACGAATTGGAAGCTTCTGGAAACTTAATTGAACAAGTTAAGTATATTATAAAATTCTTTAGAGATAGTGATCGGGGAGTTACAAATCACAGGTGAGGTTATTGATTACCGGAGGCGCCGGTTATATAGGAAGTCACGTAGTTGCCCTTCTTCTTGAAAAAAAACACGAACTTGTAATCGTAGATAATCTAGAAAAAGGGAACAGATCTAATCTTTTTTCTGAAACACAATTGATTCAGGGGAATATCCAAGACGAATCTGTGTTGGAAAATGCATTTTCAAAACCTATCGACGCGGTTTTTCATTTTGCTGCATGGAAGGCTGCGGGCGAATCTATGACCGATCCTTCTAAATATGCTCTGAATAATATCAACGGAACTCTCAAACTTCTTACTTTTATGGAAAAGGCCGGAACGAATCAGTTTATCTTTTCTTCCTCGGCGGCTGTTTATGGTTCTCCGGAATATCTTCCTATTGATGAGAAACACCCCGTTCGTCCGGAAAATTATTACGGTTATACAAAACTTGCGATCGAACAGAATTTAAAATGGTACGAAACTCTCAAAGGATTTAAATTTGCTGCATTACGTTATTTTAATGCTGCTGGTTATGATCCAAAAGGAAGAGTTCGAGGATTAGAAAGAACTCCTGCAAATCTTCTTCCTATTATTATGGAAGCCGCAGTAGGGATAAGAAAAGATTTTGAGGTGTTTGGCACGGATTATGAAACTCCGGATGGAAGTTGTGTACGCGATTATATTCATGTGACCGACTTGGCAAAGGCGCACGTTTTGAGTTTGGATTATCTAGATTCTGAAAAGAAATCTCTCACGGTCAATTTAGGTTCTGAAAAGGGATATTCCGTTTTAGAAATGGTTCGTCTTGCGGAGGAGGTGGTCGGAAGATCGATTCCTCATAAAATTTCGGGAAGAAGGGCTGGAGATCCCGCAAAACTTTTGGCTTCTTCTGCAATGGCTCAACGTTTATTACAATGGGTCCCAGAATACAGTGAGGCCAAAACACTTCTTAAAACGATGTGGGACGTATATCAAAATCCGGCTTAGTCAACGAATTGATTTACATTCTGGATTGATCGAAGTCACGTATTCCAAGGGAAGGTTTTGTAAAAATTCTCCTCCTGAAAATTTTCCTTTAAATTGAATTCTTCCTTCTTGAAATAATCGAACCCAGTCTTCTTGTAATTTGTTCGAAATTGGCGCGTAAGACCAGTGCCATTTTTCTTCTTTGTAACCTTTGTTTCCTCTTGAAGATTTAGGTGTATAAGGCTGGCAAAATCCGAAACGTTTTGCGTTTTTAAACATCCAATTATAAAATTTTTCTCCCTTACCTCCTTTTTCAAAATAAGAATTTTCTAATGCATTTAGGTCTACGTCCGTTCCCCAATGATGTCTCGAGGTTCCGGGAGCGCTTGAAAATTCTAAGATCAAAGAGATGATTTCTTGAGGGGTTTTTCCTTTTACGGATTCTCGCATTTTCCTTTTTCCGGAATACTTTTCTTCCCAGATTCCCTTTTGATCTTTAAAAGAGCGAAATGCAGATACGATAAACGGTTTTTGCTTTTCGCTTGGATTTTCTCTTTGATAAGCTTGAAACAATTCCAAAAGTTTCTCTAAAACTTCTTTTCTAAGATAATGAATTCTAGTTTCTCCCGGATTGGAATAGGAAATTAATATCGATTCTTGTTTGAAGTCTCCTAAGACGTAGGCTTCGTTTGACGTTTGTGAAAAAATCTTATTTTGAAATAAGAAAATCAAAATTAGGAACCATATACTTTTCATATCTATCGTCAGAATGTAAAATTGAAAGTCTCTTGCAATGGGTTTTTGAAGGAAATCATTTTCAAAATTTGGGGATTCAATTTATAGGATTCTGTTGGAATTCGTCCATATAAGGGTTGAAATATTCTCGAATACGGTATGTTTGGTGAATCCGCGATTCCGAGCTTTCTAGTTCGGATAACATATAGGAGATTTTTTCAATGAAAAAAAAATTTATCATTTTTCTGATTCCTTTTTTGTTATTAACGAATTGTTTTCTTTTTGATACGGCGGGTTTTTCCGTTCCGGATGCCGTTTCTGGAAAAGAGGCAAAAGACCAAATTCTTACAAGCGCTCTGATCGGAGCGGCCATATCTCCAGACGATACTGCGGTTCTTGCATTATTAGCTCCCGAACTTGCAAAGGTGGAAGAGGATCGTTATTATAACAAAGCCGACGTGGATGATTGTGCGAATTTTGCTATGATTATCAATTTGGTTACGATCAATATCGGAGGTTTTACCTGTAATTTGGAACCGAGAGAATATATTTTTAAGTATGTTTATTGACGGTTATATTTTGTAGATTAAACAACATAAGAATTTGTCGGCTATCTGGGTAGATTCTTATGTTGTTTGATAAGGTGAAATAATTTTGAGATATGCTTGTAAGTTCAATTAATTTATTGAATCAGCATTAAATGGAAAGTTCTTATGGAAGATACATAAGCACCTTCACAATCGAAAGCAAGACTCAGGGAAATCGTTTAGTTAGTTTTATTTCTGATTATTTTTTATCTTATAAGTTCGATGTGATTTTTTACAGTAGTTAATTTTTTGAATATTCAATTTTTATTGTTAGATTTAAATTCATAAATAATACCATTTTTTATTATAGAAAATTAAAACAAATTTGAAATTTCTAATATCGTTTCAAGATTAATGTTGATTTGGTATAAATAAATTTTATGAAATTTAGAATAGAGTTGTTGAAAAATCCCCTAGTTCCGATTAACAAAACTGCTTTAATTGCCCGTTTCCATAAAATAGAAACAGATGGAGAATTAATTTTTCAACAATTCTAATATAGGAATTTCCTCAAAAAAGCTATAAGAGTTTAATTCAATTGTGGGAACTAGTACGAGATATTTTTCTAAACTGTAGAGGTTCTTACAAAACTTTGTATTGAAGTTAAACCATTGTGTTGTAAGTAATTTGGTCGAATTTTTTAATTGAATATTACTTTAACGTGTATTAGGTGTAAAAAAATTGAAAAGAACATTTAAGATGAGTAAAGGAAAATTAAACATTTTAGATTTGGATTTGCAGATAAAATAACGTGAATTCGATATAACCAATGGAAAGCGATGTGTTGATAGGACGCAAAATTGAGTTTGAAAAACTCAGTGAAACGTTTTAGGTCCCGAGCAGTTCATTATGAAATTTGCAAACGATTCGTTAAGATTTTCTTATGTCAAACTCACGTAGGCTATTGTAGTTCCCACGGATTAGATTGCATTTGTTTTTTGTGGACTTTTCAGTAGGTTATCTTACTAGTAATTTTTTTAAAAAATTATCAGAGATTGTCCAAAAACCTTAAAGAAGTTTTACGTGATCATTCTTTAGATATTTTTAATAAAATGCAGTAGTTCCTACAAATTACGTCGCATTCGATAGTTTACGAACTTTCAAGCAGCTCTCGTGTAGTTAAATTTTCGCATTAATGATCTCTGTAAAATTGAGTACCGTTAATTTTATCACAAAACACTGATTTCATGCAAAATATTAGGTACTTTATTATATAGTTATGGGTAGTTTCCATATTTTTGTGAAACTCAATTTCACTTCCTGAATGCCAGAGGCATTCACTGAGTTTTTCGTCTCGCTTCTATGGTCGCTCTGCAGGTCGGTTTTAGTTTTGGAACAAGTTCAAAAAAATTTTGATTGAGATGTTGACCACAAAACAGCGATTTGATGCAGAAATTTGATTAATTGTTTTTTTAGATTTTATAGAGGTTCTCTTAAGCAGAAAATATACTATTTATCTAATTTGAAAACAACAGTCTTCCTTCACTAAATCTACCTCGAATTTCCTCTTTTTCCAAGTCGCCCGGATTTCCAAATAAGGTCGCGTCTTCTCTAGTCAGTTCTATTAGATTGGAATCTTTTCTTAAGTCTGCAATTTTAAAATCTGGAAGACCACTTTGACGAACTCCCATCAATTCACCCGGACCTCGTAATTGAAGGTCGATTTCGGATAACGCAAATCCGTCAGAAAAATTTACCATTGCTTCTAATCTGACCTTTGCGTCTTCTGTAACTTTGGAATCTGTCATTAAAATACAAAAGCTTTCTTGATCTCCTCTACCTACACGTCCTCTCAGCTGATGTAGTTGGGAAATACCAAAACGATCCGCGTGTTCGATCACCATAACGGTCGAGTTCGGTACATCGATTCCGACTTCGATCACGGTCGTAGAAACTAAAATCTGAATTCTATTTTTGGAGAATTCTCGCATAACACGATCTTTTTCTTCCACTTCCATTTTACCGTGAACAAGTCCCACTTCGAAGTCAGGAAAGATTTCGTGCTTCAAATATTCATAAGCCTCGATACAAGACTTAAGATCTACTTTTTCCGATTCTTCCACCAATGGATAAACGATATAACATTGTCTGCCGGAGGAAACGTATTTACGAATGGATTTATAGATTCCTTCTCTTCGATCTTCCTGAAACCATTTTGTTTGAATCGGCATTCTACCTTTGGGTTTGGATTTGATCGTTAAAAGATCCAAGTCTCCGTAAAGGGTTAAACAAAGAGTCCTAGGAATCGGGGTTGCCGTCATGGCGAGAATGTCAGGGTTCTTTCCTTTAGAACGGAGAGTTTCTCTTTGATCCACTCCGAACTTATGTTGTTCATCTATGATCACAAGACCTAACTCAGAAAAGTAAACGTCTTCTTGAAAAACACTGTGTGTTCCAATGACAAATAACGTGTCTCCTTTTTTAATTCTATAGAGTTTTTCGTATCTGTTTTTTTTAGGTTCTTTGCCAACTAAAAGTTCGATTCCTAAAAAAGGCATGTTACCTAAAAAAGAAAGAATGGTCTGGTAGTGTTGTCTTGCGAGAATTTCAGTCGGTGCAACCATACACACTTGAATTTGGTTATCTATATAACGCAAAGCAGTCAAAAGAGCAACTAACGTCTTTCCAGAACCTACGTCACCTTGTAAAAGAACGGCGATCGGTTGTTCTTTATTTGTAAGTTCCTTAATTTTTTGAAGCGCCGAGTTTTGATCTTCTGTAAGTTGAAACGGAAGATTTTTACGAACTTTGTTTGCGGTTTCTGATTCCGGTAAAGGCCAAAGTACTCGTTTGATTTTTTCCCGTTCTTTCTTTTTATGTTCAATTAGAAGATTAAAATAAAATAATTCTTCATATTTCAATCTGTATTTCGCGGTGTCTAAAGAATTTTCATCCGTCGGAAAATGTATTTCTCGGTATGATTCTTCTCTTAGAATCAAACCTCTTCGTTTTACAATTTCGTTTGGAAGGATTTCCGGAATTTTACCTTTTAATTTTTCCAACGCGGAATAAAGAATTTTACGAAAACCTCTGGAATCAAGACCTTCCGATTTGAGAACTTCACCTGAAGGATATAAAGGAATGATTCTACCTGCATGGATCATTTCAGGAAGTTCTGACAATTCTTCTTCCGGTTCTTGCTCCTGTTTTTTCTTTTTAGAACCAGTCGAACTTATAGGATAAGTAGTTTTGATCGCACTCGTTAAAATTTCATAGTCTGGATGGATCAGTTGAAAACCTCGGAAGTATTCCAATTTTCCTGTGGCGACTAACGTGGTTCCTGGTTGAAATATTTTTTGAAAAAAATTAACACCACGAAAAAACACGATCGAAATCCTTTCGTTGTTTCTGGTTTTAGTACCGACTACAAGTCTGGATTTTTTACCGTGTGCAAGGTATGCGTCTATAACCTCTACGATTAAGGTTACGGTTTCGCCGGTTTTTAAAAGTACGTTGTCGGTTAGGTTTCTATCTAAGTATCTTCTCGGAAAAAAGTTGAGAAGGTCTTGTAAGGTATCAATTCCTATGGACGCAAGCGCTGCCGCCTTGGAAGGACCAACTCCTTTGATTACTGTTACAGGTAAAAGAAGTCCGTTGCTTTGGGTTTCAGTTTTAGAGACCGAGTTCTTCATCGTTGATTGGCGTTGGAGTCCATTCCGGATCGGGAATTTCAGAAGATACCAAATTTCGATTTTCCGTTTCTTCTTCTAATCCAAGATAACAATATCTACAGCCGTAAATTCTAGCGTGTCTTTTGATACCGGGAGAAGGAGGTTCCGAAATGATGGCGTATAAATATTCTGTTTTTTGCAAGTATTTTCCGCAAACCGGACAAATTCTAGGTTTGGGAAGATTAGAATCCCAATTTTTGCCATAAACTTTTTTAGGATCTCCATAATCTTTTGACACTCCATTTTCTAAGTCTCTTTTTTTTTCGGATTTGTCTATTCTTCTGGTATCGACCGAATAAAGAAGATGAAAAAAAACCGCAGCCACTCCTAAACATAACATCACGGTTAAAAAACCAGTCATTGTTTTAAGTAGTCCTTAATTTTTGCGGCCATCGTAGAGGGAAGTCCAATTCCTTTGTCTTGCAATCTGTGGGAATATTTATGAAATGAATACGTATGTTGTGAAGTTTGAACGATTCCGTCGAAACAATGTTCGATCGATTCTTCTAAGGATTTACTTAAAGAAATATTAGAAGCGATCTGTTGTTCGTATTTTCTCAACAACTTGCGATTTACACCTCTGCAAATCGATCGATAGAAACAAAATCGAATTACCATTTCTGAATCGGAATGTCCGTTCAAAATATCTTCTTCCAGTTGATTGAGATTGATACAGTCTACAATTTCTAATTTATAGGCTTCGGTATTGTGTTCGTAGGTTACAAGATTCATAAACAAATGTTTAAATAAGGAGATCTTATAACAATCTTCCATGCCACATTCGCCCATTTTAGAATTTTCACATTGAGTGTACATTACAATATCCGTATCCGATTCTGCGGTCGCCTGACCAAAGTTAAGCGAACCTAAAATGTCGAACGCGACCACGTCTCCTCCAAAGTTGATTAATTTGGAAAATTTTTTAAAGTCTTCGATTCTTTCTCGAGAGACTGTAGTTTCATGGGATCGGAAATATCTTTTTAATCCTGTAAACTTTTGGATGGTGGGATTATTTTTAAAACCTGAGATCGTCATTGTTAGACTCTCACAAAATCTTCTGTAGATACCTCCGAATCTTGGCTTACAAACGTAACCGAAGGAACATTCCCCTTACAATCTACTTCCATTAAGAGGCGAATTTTGTGGTCCACCAGTCTATTCAATTTTACGGTTTCCACAAGCCCATTTTCTAAAAATATTTCTGAGAAAAATCCGCCTGGTTGAAAGCCAAAAACGGAATCCACGGCGCCGAAGTTGGAAGGATTTAAAAAAACGGTTTTCCCTTTTTTGATAATACCTTGGTCTTCGTGAACGTGCCCTGAAACAACAAGAGAAGGGTTGTATTCGTCTAAGTATCTTCTAATTCCTTGAGAACCTACGTTTCCATAATTCGGAATTTTATCTAAAAATCCATAAGGAGGATTATGAATGACTACTATGTCTGGTTGTTCTTCTTTGAAAAAATCTTCCGGTTCGCTATAACTCTTACCATTACGATTGTATTCGTGAAACTTAACCGCCAATTTTTCCGGAATTCCGGAAGTAAGAATCGGAGCGCCACCATAACCTGCAAACTTATAACCGTCTTGTTCAAAAGTTTTTCTATGAATATCTCTTTCATACAAAGCGCTGTATTGAAGATCTATATCATAGTTGCCTGGAAGAACTCTTACCGGAGCTCTGGAATATTTTTGTATAATGATTTCAATGAGTTCGTATTTTTCCTTCATCGTTTTGGCTGCTTGATGAAACAGACTTCTGTATTCTTTAGATTTTTCTACTATATCAGGACTGTATTTTTCGGGAAAACGGATTGCTCTCGTAGCATAATCGTAAGCGTTGATCTCTTCCTTTTGGTCTTGAGAGATACGATACATTTCTTCTTGGATTGTACAGAATTCTATAATACGATCTGTACTAAAGAAAGCCTTATAAATAATATCTCCAGAGAATAGATATAAGTCTGCAGTCGTTTGTTGTAGAATTTCCTTTAAGCCTCTTAAGCCGTCGTGAATATCGGTCAAGTAGATGATCTTCATTGGAATCGATCCGGAGTTGCCGTCTCTTTTATACTACAATTTTATAATGAAAAAGAAAGCTATAAACTCAATTTAGAAATAGGTTATGGAATTGTCCAATCTTTCTAAAAATTAGTCTCTCCAAAGGAGTAGAAGTGAGTCTTGATTTTCTGAAATGGGTTCGATTCGGATGTATTCCGGACCAAAAAAATCTAAAAGAGGTTTTAAAATGGTTCCTGATCTTACAAATAAGAATACGTTTCCTTTTTCCGGAATTACTTTTTGAATAGTGATTTTACCGGCGAGATCCGGAATTTCCGAAAGAAAATAATCTATGTTTACAGTGATAACATTTCGAATCCCTGTTAGACGAAGAATTTCTGGAATTTCCTCGACGATAGTTTCTAAAATCAATCTTCTATGAAATTGAAATATTTTAGAAAAAATGCGGATAGGGTCCAACTTTATTGGAGTATGACTGAACAAACGAAAGGAATGAATTTGAAAACGAACCTGATTTTGAATCACTTTAACTGGAATTAGTCTAACGTTGTAATCTACAAATTCAGTTTTTAAAAATCGGGACCAGAATAAACCTTGGATCGAAAAATGTCCCGTTAAAATCAAAACTCCGTTTTCAGAATCAAACTCGAGAGATTCTAAAGGATCGTCTGATTCAGAAATTTTTTTCTTCAAAATTTTATTTAAAGAATGAAGTTTAACCGTGATCTTATAATTGCTCTTTTGGTTTTCTTTTGCAAAAGGATGTCCGGTAAAAAAATCAAAAGGATTGAAGATGAGTTTCCTCAAATCGAGCATGGGAGATCAAAAATAGTTTGCGGGTAAAGAAGAGTAAACTAAATTATTAATTCCAAGTTGGGAACGGTTGTTTCGAAATTGTTTGGTAGAAAAATTTTTTCGATTTTAACCTCACATGAGGAGTTTACATGAAAATTGGAGTGATCGGATCGGGAAGTTTTGGAACCGCGTTGGGAAGTCTTCTTGCGGATAAAGGTTATGAAGTTACTCTCTGGTGTAGAAATGATTCTCAAGTTGAAAGTATCAATCGCAATCATATCAATAACAAACATCTTCCTAATTTTACTCTACCGGAAAAACTCACAGCAAGTAAGGATCTGAGAAACGTAGTTCAAGGAAAAGATATGATCGTATCTTCTCCACCTTCTCATGCGCTAAGTGAAGTTTTAAGAGAAATCAAAGAATATTTACCAGAAAAAGTCCCTATCGTTTCCGCGAGTAAGGGAATTGAAAATGGAACGTTACGTCTTGTTTCCGAAATTTTTGAATCGGAACTTCCCGAAAAATATCATTCTTATCTTTCGTATTTATCTGGACCTTCTTTTGCAAAAGAGATTATCCAAAAAGTACCGACCATTGTAAGTATTGCTTCTAAAAACGAAACGACCGCACGTAAGGTTCAGGAAATATTCAGTTTTTTGTATTTTCGAACGTATTGGACTCCGGACGTGATCGGAGTAGAAGTGGGAGGTTCTCTGAAGAATGTGATCGCTTTGGCTGCGGGCGTAAGTGATGGATTAGGTTTTGGACAAAATACAAGAGCTGCTTTGATTACAAGAGGTTTGAATGAAATTACAAAAATAGGTTTGAAGTTGGGAGCTGATCCGATGACTTTTCTAGGACCTTCTGGAATGGGAGATTTGATTTTGACTTGTTGTGGAGAACAATCTAGAAATCGTACCGTAGGGTTTCGATTAGGTAAGGGAGAAACCTTGGAACAAATTCTTTCTAGCATGAACGAAGTTGCCGAAGGGGTAAAGACTACTCAAAGCGCGTATGAGTTATCACAGAAGTTGGGAATAGAAATGGCGATTACAAATGAAGTTTATAAAATGCTTTACGAAGGTAAGAATCCAAGAGAAGTTGTGAAAGACCTTATGAAGCGCGATCTTAAAAGAGAGGGCGTTTCAGTCTGATCACTTTGAAACCTCTTTCCTTTAAATTTCATCTTTGTTTGGTTTTGAGTCTTGTATCTTTTAATTCGATTTCGACTCAAACTAAGCAGGAGTTTGGATGGGCCAAAAGTTCAGAAGGTTTTTCCTTCAATTTAAATGGAAGAACTGTATTTCAATCCAAAGATGAAATTAGATCCTTTCCCGAAAATCTCACACTTTTAGAAAAAGCGGATTATCTATTTTTTGCGGGGGAATATTTTATTCTCAACAAAGATGTGCGTCGATATGAATCTTTGTTAAAACTGACCGAAAACGCAGAAAGTGAACTCGTGTTAGGCGGAATTTTTCTAAGAATATTCAAAGAATTGAATTTTAATTCCAAGGAATCTTCCCGCAATCTGTTGATTCAATTTTTCAAGAACGAAAGTTCTCCGTATCTTAAGGAATTAGCGGAAGGATTTGATCTTTCCGTATTTGAAAAAAAAAATCCAGAAAATCTAAAGTGTTCCAGAAAAGTTGTATATTATTCTCTTTGTAAAACCCTACGTCTAAAAAAATATCTTTCTGATTTTTCTCCAAAAGCAAAATCCCACGAAAGGGAATATCTAAATTTAAACAGAACTCTCGCACCGTTTTTAGAAGATCCGGAACTGAAATACATTCCTTTTTTAAGTAATATGATTTATAATATCGCCGATCAGCTCGCGGAATTGGGACTTTCCAGAGAAGCGGTTCATTTTCAGAAAATTCTAATCATCTCCGAAAATTTAAGCGGTAGAATCATAGGATATTCTTATGAAAAACTCGCTTATTATTATTTAATCGGAGGAGATCTAGTTTCTGCTGAAAAAGTATTGGATTATATTCTTAAGTATCATCCAGATATAAGGACTTCTTATAAAAATAATCTTTATCTAAAGTTAGGCACCATTGCTTATCTCAATCAAGAATATAAAAAATCTCTAGATTACTATTTAAACTTAGATTTTTTAGAATGGTCATCTACGATTTTAAATCCGTTTTTAGGAGAACCAATTTCGATCAACAGTGCTAGGGATTTGATTTCGATGGCGATTTGGAGATCTAAAAGTTCCTTTAAGGCTGTAGATGCACTCAAGTCCGTTTCTACTCCTAAAAATCTGACCGAAGACGATTTATTTACACGTCTTCGAATTGTACAAATTTTGATGAATGATGAACCAGATGTTGCGGGAAAGATGGCAACCGAAATTACTTTTCTGGCTCAAAGTAAGGGATGGAAAAGAGTAGAGTACGCCTCTACCTTGTTAAACGGATTTATTCATTATAAAAAGAACGATCTTAGAAAAGCGATCATAGAGTTTACAAAAGCGTATGGAATTTTAAGAACTACGGACCCAATTTATACAGAAGAATGGATTCGACTTACAGGTTTGTTTTATTCTCATAAGGAATCTAAATCTTTAAAGACGGTCAAGGGCGCTTTGGATCAAGCCGTCTCAATTATGATTCTTAGAAGACCGGATGATATGCTTCTTCAATTGAAAAATTATCTTCCTGTTGTCTACGGAGTTCGGGAATTTACGGATGCAGCGATCCAATATTATGCCGTTCACGGGCATACGATGGAGCTTTTAGGATTTTTATCCCGTTTAGAACAGAAAGAATCGATGGGAAATTCCGCTTATCCAAATACTCTCGTTTCTATCATCGATACGAGCCGAAGAATCTCTTCTTTTAGAGGATTTTATCCGGGACCCAAGGAACATTTGACTTCGGTCCGGTCCGAAATTCGCCAAACAGAAGTTATACGACTTTTAGAAGAATCCGATCCGTTCCGAAATCAAGAAATCAAAAAATCTCATATTCCAGTGTTAAGCGTTTTTGTAAGGGATAAAAGGACTTATGTATTTTGGAAACAAGGTAATTCTCAGGAGTTAGAACTCAAAGAGATTCCTTCCGAGTCTGCTTCTTCTTTTACCGTTCAAGTCGTATTAAAATCTTTAATTGAATCTTTATATAAAAAGGACAATGTTCAGATTTATCTAAACGTTTCCGGAATGGAATCTTTCGATTATCTTAAGAAAGAATTTCCAGAAATCGATTTTAGATTTTTTACTAGATTTAGTAAAAAGAACGATAATTTTAAATCGGAACGTATTTACGTTTGTGATTGTAATCATACAGATGATCTTCCAAATACCAATTTTGAAAAAGTTGCCTTCACATATTTTGAAGGAAATAAATTGTTAACTGGAAATCGTTCTATGATGATTTGGAATTTAAAAGTTGCGGATAATTCAGTTTCAAATTTAAACGAATATTCTTGGGGTTGTGGAGAAGAACAGATTCGTTTTTCGAGATTGCACAGGCGTTACGACTTTAGAAATACTCCTCAGAGGCTAATCTTTACAAGAGACTCTTTGAGTGGTAACGGTTGGAAAGGAAGATCTGAAGACTTTTTAGATTGGGTTTCTTTCTGGATCCATTCAGGGGTTTATAGAATGTACTATATTCCATCTTTGAACTTAAGTTCAGAATCGGACATAAAACTTTTGGAAAAAATTTCTCAAGAAACAAACGAACCAGAACCCTCGTTTCGAGGAATTAGAATTCGCAAACATATCGAATAAAGGTCGTTTTTCAAAACGTTAGTTCTATAAAATCTAATGTTTTTTTCTTTTAAACGATCGACATTTTTTGCCAATTCAAAGACTCTATCTTCCAGTAAGTCACATGGACCCCGAAGGTAGTCAGTTCTACATTCCAGCGATACTGAATTTCCGCTTTCTAAACTCAAAGGTTGTCCTAAACCCACATATTCTTAGATCCAATTTGATCTTTCTCCTACAATGGAATTAATCGGCTTTTTTATAATCGTTTTACTTATATTTGCGAACGGATTTTTCGTTTCCGCAGAGTTTGCTTTGGTTTCGATTCGTCCTTCTCGTTTAGAGGAATTGATCAAGGAAAATAAACCTCTTGCATTTATTACCAAACGCGCGGCTCAAAAACTCAATGACATGTTATCCGTATGTCAGGTAGGAATTACCATCGCCAGTCTTTTGTTAGGTTGGGTGGGGGAAGGTTACGTTTCTAGATGGCTTATTTTTCTTTTGGAAATGTTTGGCTATTCCGCAAACGAAGCAACTGTTCACGGTTTGGCGATTACTATTTCGTTTACGATTATTACGTTTCTACATATACTTTTAGGAGAACTTCTTCCTAAGACAGTAGCAATTCAGAACACGGAAACGATTGCACTTTTTATTAGCATTCCTTTATTCTTCTTTTATTATCTATTTTATCCAATTACTTTCTTCTTAAATGAAATGACATCTTTTCTTTTGAAGCTGATTGGAATCGAAGCAAACAAAAGCAGAATGATGCATTCTCCTGAAGAATTGATGATCATCATAGAAGAGCAAAACAAACAAGGTAAGATCGATCAGGAAGAATTTCAAATCATTCAGAATACGTTTCAGTTTTCAGAACATCAAGCAAAGGATGTGATGACTCATCGTTTGAGTATCATTGGGATTCCGCATGATACTTCTATGGATTCTTTGATTTCTATCATTGCAGAACACCATTTTTCTAGATATCCTATTTATGAAGGCAGTACAGATAAAATTATTGGAATCATTCACGTTCAGACGTATCTTACTTGGTTGTCTAATTCTAAAAAAGGTAGAAAAGAAAAAGTTACCGCAATTATGCAACCTCCGATTTTTGTTCCCGAAGGTCTTTCGATAGAAAAGGTGATGCAAAAACTCCGAGAAAACAAACAACACATGGCGATCGTTATAGATGAGTACGGTGGAGTTGCGGGTCTTCTTACATTAGAGGATATTATCGAAGAAATTTTTGGACAGATCCGAGATGAAACGGACGATCATGAGACGGATCCGTTCCCTACTCAACATTCAGACAGTTTTACGATCGACGGCGAAGCGGAGTTAGACGATCTAAAAGAAATTCTTGTAGGAGTCCAAGAAGAAGAGATCAAAGATATTCGTACGATTGCAGGTTTTATCTTAGGTCGTTTAGAAGATATGCCGGAAGAAGGTTCTACAATTTCTCTTCAAACAGGAACTCTTACCGTTGAGAAAATGGAAGGTAATAAAATTCTTTCGGTTCGTTTTACAAGAGTTAGCTTAAATAATCGAGCTCAGTCTAAAAAATGAGAATCGGAAACGTTTATGTCTAATCTTAAAAAAGAAATACTCGTTGCTGTTTCGGGAAGTATTGCCGCATACAAGACGTGTGAACTTGTAAGAAATCTTACTAAGGAAGGTTATCCAGTAAGCGTAATTATGACGGCGAACGCGACTAAGTTTGTGGGCCCGATTACGTTTGAAGCTTTAACCGGTAAAAAAGTGCGTGTGGATGAATATGAACAAGGAATGGCTCATATAGACGCAAAAAATTCCGCGTCCGTCATTGCGATTGTTCCCGCCACAGCAAACATAATCGGTAAAATGGCGAACGGAATTGCGGATGATCTTGTCACTTCTACTTATCTTGCGGCGAATTGTCCTGTGGTTATCGCGCCTGCTATGAATCCTTTTATGTATGCTCATCCTTCAGTTCAAAGAAACCTAAAACGATTGATCGAAGACGGTGTGACGCTTGCGGATCCTTCTGAGGGGGTAGTTGTCTGTGGGGACGAAGGATATGGAAAGTTAGCCGAAATTTCTATAATACAAAAAATGATCTTAGATTTATACCAGAGAAATTTTTAGATTCAGAGAAATTAAAGTGAGATTTTCCAAAGCAATCATTACGTCTGGACCGACCATTGAATGGATCGATCCTGTGCGATATATTTCGAACGCTTCTTCGGGTAAGATGGGTTTTCATATCGCCGAATCTGTTTCTAAATGGGTTTCTGAAGTCGTTTACATACACGGTCAAGTATTAGAAAATTATAAAAATCCTAAGGGTTCTAAAAGTATTGCTGTAGAAACCACATCCGATCTTTGCAACTCGGTTCTTGCGGAGATTCAAACGGATACGATCCTAATTATGGCGGCGGCTCCTGTAGATTTTAGGCCTGCAAAAAGTGAAAAATCTAAAATTAAAAAAGAAGAAGGAAACGAAACTTTTGTTTTGGAACTAGTTAAAAATCCAGATATCTTAAAAACGGTAAGTTCTAAAATTGCTAAAGAAGAGATTTCCGGTTGTTGTTTGGTTGGGTTTGCTGCTGAAACGGATTTTTTAGAAGAATACGCTCAAAACAAACTGAAAAATAAAAATTTAGATTATATCATTGGTAACTACGTGGGCAAGAATGAAAAAGGTTTTGGCGAAGTCGATACTACGGTTTTTATTTATTCCGCTTTTGGGAAAGTCGCTCAAATTGGTCCTTTTTCTAAGGAAGTAATTTCCGATAAGATTGTAGAGTTTTTAAAGATGGAAACTTCCAAACCTTTCGTAAAGTTTTAGTTGGGTGGAGTTTTCAATGATGTTTATTTATAATAATATTCTAATATATATTTGACTAAAATATTTATTAGAGCTATTGAAGGATTTAACGTTCTTCTGTTTTTCTAATAGTAGAAAAGATTTTTTTCAACAACTCTATTCAATATTAGGCATAATTTTCCATAGAAGTTCTATTTCCGCAATTAAACGAGGTATATCTTGTTTTGCGTTTGCAATAAAATCCTGATCTGCAAGTGATGCTCCAGAAAGTTCTATATCGTTTTTTGATGTTCGAATGAAATCGGAACCTGAAGTATGATCTCTACCTTCAATGAATGATTTCCACGGTCCGGGAGTAGAAGCTTCCCAACGTCTCTTGATTTCTTCTAGTTCTTTTAGAGATAAACGATTCAATTAATTCCTCACTTTTAACGTGAGTTAGATGGTTGAAATTTATTTTATAAAACCTAATTTTTCAATAGAGTTGTTGAAAAATGAATTCTCCATCTGTTTCTATTTTATGCAAATCGGCAATTGGAGCAGTTTTGTTAATCGGCACTATGGAATTTTTCAACAACTCTAATAAAAATAAAATGTGGAACTATCACAACATCTATTTTTTACAATTAAATTTTGAAAATGTAGGAACTCATACGAATTCCAATCGCAAAAAACGAATATTTAAAAATTCATAATGTGACTTAATCCGTGGGAACTCTCACGAATCTAGATTTTACGGTCAAACTTTGAAACTTACTTTTAGAAAAAATTTTCCAATTTCTCTTACGCCGAACTCACGTTTTTTAAAGTTTTATACATAAGAATTTTAGAATAAGTTGTAACAATTTAAAAGTCTATCTCAAAACAAGGCTTATGGGCTCAGATTTCACTTTAACGTTCAAAAAAATATTTTTAGTTTATATAAATTCTATTTTAGAAATTTTTTTTATTATACTTTTATAAAATATTTTTGTAAAAGATTGATTTGATTATTCGCTA
Source organism: Leptospira interrogans (assembly GCF_900156205.1). Classification (GTDB taxonomy): domain Bacteria; phylum Spirochaetota; class Leptospiria; order Leptospirales; family Leptospiraceae; genus Leptospira; species Leptospira interrogans. Next base: position 38,705 of record NZ_FTNA01000025.1, on the reverse strand, counting down.
ACTTCGTTATGATTTTATGTTTTAGTTAATAAACTTCTGATTTATCTTTTTTGAAATTTATTAACTAAAGTTGAGGCACAACCTATTTGTCGATCATTGTGCTTCAACCCGATAATACTGAGTTCTGGTGGTCGGTGGTTTAAAATTTAAAGAAACATATCCGAACATGCGTCACTTTTATTCGGTTTTCTTTTTGATTTTTTTATACAAATCCGGCCAGTTTTTCTTGGTCTTGGGCCAATAGAATTACGGATTCGCAGTAGGTTTCCCAGTCAGTCCGTCCGGATGCAAAGTCGAGATAAATGGATTCTAACAATAGAAAAAACATAAATCACCTCTTTCTTTAAGATCGATCCGATTTCAGATTTTCCTTGAGTTCTTTTTTTTGTGGTAGAGAATTGGGGAAGTTCATTTTTTATTCATATGTCTCCTGTTCTTTCCGAATCCCAACTTCGGGATTTTAAACATACCTTAGAATCTTCTAAAATACCTTTTCGTTCGGAAGTTAGATTGGGGATTTTGTCTTCCTTCAAAATTGGTGGTGTTTGTCCTGTAATTGTCGAACCCGAAATTTCTTCCCAAGTTTCGGAAATCTTGCACATATTTTCTAAATTCGATATTCCTTGGAAAATTTTAGGGGGAGGTTCTAATCTTTTGATTTCGGATCACCCTGATAATTTTGTTACTTTACGCTTGTCCGGTAAATTTAAGGAGTTTGTATCTTTAGGTGATGGAAAGTTTAAAATTGGGGCCGCGACCAATACCACTCCTACGTTTCGTCAAATTTCTCAGCTTGGTTATACGGGAGCAGAGTTTTTAAGTACAATTCCAGGTTGGACCGGTGGAGCAGTGATTCAAAATGCTGGTTGTTACGGCGGAGAACTTTTTGATTTGATTGAATCCGTTGAATTTTTGAGAAACGGAGAAGTGTTTGTTCGTAAACCATCTGAAATCAAATACGGTTATCGATTTACCGAATTTTTAAATCAAAAAGATTCCATTATTTTAGGAATTGAAATTCTTCTTAAAGAAGGAAACTTAGAAGAGATTGAATCTTCTTTAAAAGATAAAAGAGATAGAAGAAACTCTTCTCAGCCCGAAAATAAAAAAAGCGCGGGTTCTGTTTTTAAAAATCCCAAAGTTTTTCGTGAAGATGGAAAAGAAATTAAAGCTTGGGAATTGCTTGATCAAGCTGGTTTGAGAGGTCAGATCAAAGGTGGTGCTCAGATTTCTCCTGAACATTGTAATTTTATAGTCAATTTAGGAACGGCTACCGCTTCCGATGTACATTATCTGATTGATTTAGTTGTCGATAGGGTTTATCAAACGTCTGGAATTCTTTTAAACAGAGAGATCGAATTTTTCGGAGATATTCCTTAATTTTTTTTCGGAGTTTTTACTATGAAGACGCTTAAAAATGAGTCTTTACTCTATCCATATACGTAAAAATAATATGGGTTTTTACGCAAGTAATACTTAAGGGTTGCATTCGCATTGATCTTTTAGATATTTATAATGAATTTCTAATAGATTTATGACAGCTTGAAGATTAGATACTACATGTTGTTTGTGGATTATGAAGAATGATAAATCTTGGATCATCCTTTGGATGCATACATAGATAAATCCGCCTCGTGTATCAACTCATCTAGTTTTTGAATAGAGCCGATCGACATTCCCCAAGTAAAATTAAAAGGAGGATCGTTCTCCTTACATTTTTTTAGAAGCACGGACATTGTTTCTCGAAATCGATTTTGGGTTTGGAGTATTTTTTCCTGATTTTCATGTCGTACTAAAATTAAAAATTCATCTCCTCCGATTCTGAATATTTTATCCGTTCCACGAATTACGTAGCGAAGAATATCTGCAAAATAACAAAGCACTTGATCTCCCGTTTTATGGCCATAAGTATCGTTGATCATTTTAAAACCGTTTAAGTCTAAAAGAGCGACTAACGCAATTTGGTTTTCCATTGTCCTGTTAGACCATTTTTCTTTGAGATGATTCAACTTATTACGGTTAAACGCTCCAGTTAATGAATCTCTAAACGCAAGTATCTTTGTTTTTTCGTATTGATCTGAATGTGCTAACGAAATTGCAGTAAAATCGGCTATCGTCTGAAGAATGACTAAATCTTCAGGAGAGAAAGATGATCCGTCAAAACGATTTACTAATTCGATAACTCCGTGAACCTCTCCTCTGAATATCATTGGGACCGCAATGATCGTTTTTGTTTCAAACCCTGTCTTTTCGTCGACTTTTTTGGAAAATCTAGGATCATTTTTTACGTTTTCTACAAAGATCGGAGACTTTGTTTGGACAACTGAACCGGCAATTCCTTCTCCCGACTTTAATCGAATGCTTCTAATATGATTGAATTGTATTCCTTCCGCTATTAGAAAAAATAATTCTTCCGAATTTTCATCGTAACGCATCAAACTCCAATTTTTAGGACTAAAAAATAAACGAACTTCTTCCATTACTGCGCTTAGTACTTCTTGCTGCTCTAATGAAGAGGTAATAATTTTTCCAAGAGAAGAGTATAATTTAATTAATTCCGGTTTTGAGTCTTTTAAGGTCATTGGTATTTTTTGCTCTTTTTTATTTTATTAAGAGTTTGAAGCGTTATTTATCAAGATATTTCCAGGAAAATTATAATTTTATTCTAGTGTTGATCCCTATAAATGGTACACTATAAATTTTAAAACAAATCCGTTGTGTAATGTAGAATTTTAAAAATTCTACTATGTAACGCTTGGAGCAGACAAGTTTCTTTTTTTCGAGGACAAGTTTTTGAAACTAGAGACTATATTGAATGTAATAATACGTTATTCATTACTTAGAAACTTAGATTGTATTGAGTTCGAACATTTACAATTTATAAAAATCATTATTGCAATAATATTGGTGAGAAGAAAGTTAAATACTGATTTCTATACAATCAAGTACCATAAATTTTGAAATAAATTCTTGTTCAGAAGCAAAATTTTGGCACTCTATTTGTATAGTTCGGGGAGTAGTTTTATTATTTGCGGTAGTCGACTAAGTTTATAAATTAGATTCGTAAAATCTTTTTTTCTTCAATGTCTCTTTTACCTTTATCTACAAACTTCTTTGAGCGAGCGGTTTTTTGTTTTTCTGATCGTTTAAAAAGTAATAGTTCCTACATTAGAGTTGTTGAAAAATTCCCTAGTTCCGATTAACAAAACTGCTTCAATTGCCCCATTTCCATAAAATAGAAACAAATGGAGAATTAATTTTTCAACAATTCTATTTTAAAGAATGAACAGAAAAGCTCGATTAGTAAGAATTTATCTACTTAAGAAGTCATAAAATTTTTTTTAAAATAAACTAAAATTAGTTAATAATTTTATTATATTCAAATTAATACAAAGGCAAACCAATCATCGGGCGAAGGATTTGCCTAGGAGTTTATTTTGTGTTAAACTGCAATCGCTTGTTTAGAAGTTCTTTCCAGTTTGATCAAGTTCGCGCTAGTGATAGCTATACTATCCAAGTTATAGGCTTGAGAAATCGTTCTTCGATTTTCGAGTTCTTTTCCATTTAACACTTTCAAAGATTTTTCCAAAAGAAGCCCGCATAGAAAACGAGCCGCTATTTCTACAACTTCAAATGCTAAAGAATCCCTTAAGTCTCCGTTGTGAATGGATTTGTAAAGTCCTATACTTGTATCTAAATCTTTCCAAACTTTTTTGAGGTCTTCGGAAGCGGAGAATTTAGAAAGTTCCATTTCCGAATATTGTCTGAGTTGTCCGGTTGGAGACATTCCGGATACAACACCTCCGATTGCGGCGACGATTTGTAATTGGGTTGTTCCTTCGTAGATCGTAGTGATTCTACTATCTCTATAAATTCGAGCTACGTCGTAGTCTTCAGTGTAACCACTTCCACCATGAATTTGTAATGCGTCCGATGCAATTGCAACACATCCTTCTGAAGCGTAATACTTACTTAGTGGAGTAAAAAGGTCTGCAAGTTTTTCCCAACGACGAATGGATTCATTCTGATTTACTTCTTTTTCCGATTTACCTTCTATTTTGATAAGATGTTCTTTCGGCCAGTGATAAAGATCGATTGCCTTTCCGGTTTCAGCAATTAGAACTCTGGTAGCTAAAATTTCTCTTTCCATACGATCCAAAATTTTTCTTACTGCTGGAATTTGTTCGATTGGTTTTCCGAATTGAATTCTTTCAGAGGCGTATTTTTTAGCTTCGTAATAGGCGGCCGTTGCAATTCCCAAAGATTGAGTAGCAATTGTAAGTCTGGCAGCGTTCATCATTCCCATTGAATATTTTACGAGTCCATATCCAGTCTTACCGATCAGTTCTCCTGGAGAATTATCAAAAACTACTTCACAAGTGGGAGAACAATGAAGCCCCAACTTATGCTCAACACCCGCAATATGTACGTCGCTTCCTTTTACGAGAAAAAAAGATAAACCTCTTGCACCACTCTCGGGCGAGCCTGTTCTCGCTAACGTAAGAATTACGGAAGGTGCATTAATATAACCGCAAGCGTGTGTAATAAAACGTTTGGCTCCGTTAATTCTCCAGATTCCATTAGCATCTTGAGTGGCTCTTGTTTGAACATTAGGAAGATCTGATCCATAGTTTGGTTCTGTGAGTGCCATTGCCGCGCTGTATTTTCCTGCGGAAATTTCCGGAATCCATTTTTCGCACATTTCGGAAGAAGCATATCTTTCCATAATTTCTACAATGTTTATATTTCCGTATGAGAGACAAAAAGCCGCATCTGCTCTTGCAGCAACTTCCATCATAAAAGATTGAACCGTTGCAGGAAGTCCCATGCCGCCGTATTTTCTACTAAGCGAAACCGGCATTAAACCAGCGTCTCGAAGAGTGTTATAACATTCTTCTTGTGCCTTTGGAAAAATCACTTTTCCGTTTTCATATTTAAGTCCGATTTGATCCATTTCCTTGCTGCGAGGAGCTACGAATTCTCCCATAATTTCGCCTAAAGATTCTAAAACGGATTTATAATATTCTATTGCTTCTTCAACATTGGAAGGTGCATAAGCCAATCTTTCATTGCCGGTTTTTTTATATTCTTCTGCGTCTTCGAATTTATGTTCGTACGCGTGAATGATTTCTTTCCAATCGATCAACTGGTTAAAAACGAGTTTGAGATCTTCATTGTCTTGAAAGTAATTGCTGATAATCATTGAGTTTATACCTCTAATTATGCCCAATAATTAAGAGTATCGAGAAGAGATGTCAAGCATCAAAGAAAACTAATTTGTAGTCTTATCCTCTTCTTTTAATTTTTTTAACTTTGGCAGTTCGCCAATTGCAACTGAATACCAAATCGTATTCAAAGAGTGTTGATAATACGCCTTTCTATAAGCAATTTCGGAATCTAAAAAAGAAGTTTCTGATACTAAAAGTTCAAGACGGGAAACTGTTTTAAAACTGAAACCTCTTCTCTGAGAACTTAGGTTGGATTCTGCAGAATTGCGGGCTTTTGAATATAAGGATAATAAACGAGCGGAATTTAAGGAGCTTTCATATGCCTTTCGAATTTCATCAGTCGCAATCCTTTTTGTTTGAGACAATTGTAGTTCTGCTTGTCTTAATGCAGATTCTGCCTGTTTAACTCCTGCTGTGACGATTCCAGCGGATAATAGAGGCACGTTGATAGATAGTTGCATCGTAATATCTTTATTTGGGGTTGTGTTGTGTTCTGGAATTGTATAATAATTGTTTAATGTAACTGAAGGTAAATGCCCGCCCCAGGCTTTTTTCAGATTGAATTCCGCTGCCTTTAGATTTTCTTTTGCAGCGATTACGTCATATCGTTTTGCGATTCTTTCTTCGGGTAATAAGTTTTTAGGAATGGAAATTACTTCCTTAGGAATTGCTAATCGTAGACCACCTTCTCCAGCTCCTATAAGGCTTTCCAGCGCCATTTCCGCCTGTTTTAATTGATATTTAAAATCTTCTAAGTATGCTTCGGATCTGGAGAAATCAGCCTCGGCTCCACTTAAGTCCGCTCTAGTAATTTTTCCTAAGGAAAAAAGTCTTCTTCTTTCTTGAATTGTTTTACGAACCAAATCAGTCTTTTTTTCTTCTAAAAGAATGATTTCTTTTAATTGTAGAACATTATAATATGCTTGTGCAATTTCTAGATAAAGTCTTCCTGATTCGTAGCGAGCTTCGTTCAGTCTCACGTTGGTTAAAGCGCCAGAGGCTTTATAAGTAGTATATTGACTTACTCCGTTTAAGATTGGAATACTCAAAAGTAATCTCGTTCCAGGGCCAACCGTGGGCGGGAGGCTGCTTGTTGTAGAAGAGCTTCCGGTGAGGGGATTTGGTTCTGTATAAAAAGGATTAAAATGGGAATTTGGCCCTGGAATTCTATAAAATTTATTATACACTAAAGATAAAGAGGGAAAAAAGGAGGCGAACGCGGCAGCCTTTTGAGCATCGGCCTGTTGGATCGCTTCTTCCTTGAGAGCGATTCTTTCCGTTCTTTCTACAGCGAAAGCATATAATTCATCTATAGTCAGTTCTTGTTCAGGTAAAATACTTTTGATTTTTTCGGTAGTTATCCCGGTTACTTCTTCCAGTCTGGGTTCAACAATTCCGTCTCCTGTTCGAATTCCGGAATCGTCCGTGCATTCAGATGTAAACACTAATATAAAAAAAGAAATGAATGTAAAAAAAACGTTTTGGAGTTTTAAAACTTTTTTTGCATTCGGTTTCTTTTTGTAATATACTTTATGTTTTTGGAATAATAATGAATTTATGTTATAGAATATAAGTTTATAATTATTTATAAATGTATTTATTGAAAATGTGTACATAATTTTAGATTTAAGTTTTTTTAAAGAAATAGCCTTTTCGGATTTTATGTTCCAGAAATTTCCAAAATTGGAAAAAAATTTAAATTTATTTTCTTTTTTTACAGAAAAAATCCGATGTGTATTTGAAAACTCGTCCCAAAATTTATATAAGGATAAAAGATAAATTTGGTAACAGAAAAAGTTTTTAAGTTGCAAATTGTTTTTGAAATCAATCCTTCTAAAGTCTAAAAAAAATAACTGTCCAATCAAATTTTTACATGAAAGTTTCATTTTGCGACTATCATCAAATTTTAAATTCATTTTATAGAATTTTTCTGGGAATATTTTGAACTTTCGAGTTATTTTTTTAAAAGAATATATTAGTATATTAATATGTTTATTTATTTCTAATCTATAAAGATTTATTTGTTTGAATTTGCTATTTATTTTCATGGAAATAATTCTGTGAGTTTGTTCCAAAACTTAGAATGTATGAGCTCCCAAATTTTTATAAGTTTTGATGACTTCAATATCCTCTGAGTAAAAAATATTAGGTATTTTATTGTATAATTCTGAGTAATAAAAAAATAAAGAGTAATTAATTTTTTAGAGACCCCATTAAAACTACCTAATTCTATTTTATAAAAATTTACTTAACGAACACTGTCCTAAATTTAAAAATGAATCCATATAATTATTGATTCATTGGGCGTAAGAGCAGGTTTGAAAAAATCATAAATTTATCCTAAAATTTCAAAAAGTATAAACTTATAATACTTTGAAAATTTATAATAAACTGCCGAACTTCCGCAATTATATTGTACCTGTATGTTTGTGAATTTTTTCGTAGTCCCTCTATTATTAAATATTCATAATCTTTAATTCTAAAATAGACTCTACATAAGAATTGTAGAAAATCAACTTCAAACAATTTTGTAAAAATTTTATTTCAGATAAGAAATACTCGTAATGTAATTTTCTGAAAAGAAATTCAACTACTATGATTTCTGTAAAATTAAGTGTCATAAATTTTTATTACAAAGTATTGAGCATTTTATTATATAATTCTAAGTAACACCTAATCGTTTAATTGGATCTACTTTAAACTTATATTTTATTGATCTTTGGTTGAATTTTTACCTCCTTTTCTCCTAAATAATACGCAGCTGGAACCACTAAAAGTGTAATCAAAGTTGAAAGGGTCATACCACCTAGTATGGTCACTGCCATTGGAATTCTAGTTTCTGCTCCTGGCCCTAACGCCAACGCAGGCGGAATTGCTGCGGCGATAGAACTAAAAGAAGTCATTAGCACAGGCCTTAAACGGATTGGACAACCTTCTCGGATCGATTCTTGAATATTTTTTCCGGTAGAGCGAACGTGATTTACAAACTCTACGAGAAGAATGGAATTCTTTTTTACCAACCCTAAAAGAAGAATGAGTCCGATAAAACTATACATGTTAAAAGATTGTCCAAATACATAAAGAGCGACTAACGCACCTGTAAAACTAAAAGGCATTGCGAGTAGAATATACAAAGGCTGTTTTAAACTGTTGAATTGACTTGCAAGGATCATATAAGAAAGTAGAATTCCGAATAATAAAGCAAGAGTTAGGCTGTTACCTGATTCTTTTGCAGTTTTTGCAGAACCGGTCATGGCAACCGAATATCCTTCCGGAAGAATTTCTTTAGCAATTTCTAATGCTTTTTCCGTAGAAGCGTTTTGACCCAAAGCGGGAGCAGGGTTTCCAAATACTCGGATCGCTCTTTCTCGATTGATTCGAGTAATCGTTTTAAGAGCTTCTTTTTCTTGGATATTTATAACTTCTTTTAATTTTACAAATTCTCCAAATGTGTTTCTAACTCCAATGTTGGGAATAACCGAGATGGTTTCTCCCTTTTCCCTTTGAATTTTGACTCTAACGTCGTAGCTCCGACCGTTTTCTGTAAAACGACTTACATTTTTTCCTCCCATCAATGTTCCGACGGTATTTCCAACGTTAGCCATGCTTACTCCTCTCAGAGCGGCTGCTTCTCGGTTTGTTACAAGTCTAAGTTCTTTCTGTCCTGCTACATAATCTGTATCCACGTCTAGTAGAATTTTACTTTCTTTGAGTTTATCTAAAATTTTTACAGAAAGAGAGGATAACGTATTCCAGTCAGGACCAGTTAACACGAGTTCCACGGGGTAACCTCTTCCCGCAGAAAACCCTCTTTGAGAAAGATCTTGTACCGAAAATGTAGCTTCCGGAACTAATTCTTTTAAATCTTTTCTTAATATACTAAATAAGCTGGCTTGAGTGATTTCTTTTCCTGTTTTAGGATTTTTAGGTCTGTGTCCCATTTCTTTCATCGTAATAAAAAACATTCCGGTATTTGCTTCCGTTCCTCCAAAACCACCTATGTTAGAAATATACTTTTCTATTTCTTTTCTTTGGATCAGATATTGTTCTACTTTTTTCATGGCTTCGTCAGTTCTTTGTAAAGAAGAACCTAAAGGAAGTCTAGCTCGAACGATAAAACGTCCCATATCTTGAGGAGGAATAAATTCTTTCTTTAAGAGGAAAAAAAATCCAAGAGATCCAATAAACAAGATGGTGGAACCGAATACAATCCAACGAGGAAATTTTAATACGAAGTCGATAGAACGTTCATAAAAAATAGTAATGTATTCTAAAAAACGTTCCATAATCGGATCCATCTTTTTGAAAATAGAAATTTTTGAAATCCATCGATTCCAAATTTCGTGAGCACTTACAGAAAAGATAGATTTCTTATCGTTCTTTTTTTTATTTTCCGCATACAAAGAAGCACGCATGGGAGTAAAACTTAAGGCTTCAAAAAGGGAAAGGAGAACTGAAACAGAGATTGTAACACCGAATTCTAAAAAATATCTTCCAATAATTCCTTTCATAAAAGCGACAGGAAGAAAGATAGCAACGACGGCTAACGTTGCCGCAAGAGCGGCAAATCGAATCTCAGTCGCTCCTTCCAGGGCGGCTTGAAACCAGGACTTTTTCATTTCTCTATGTCTGGTAATATTTTCTAGAACCATGATTGCATCATCTACAACGATCCCTGTTGCTAGTGATAAACCTAACATAGTAAATGTGTTAATTGTAAAACCAGCAAAATATAAAAACAAAAAGGTTCCAATCACGGAAGTAGGAATTGCAAGAAGAACATTTCCGGTGCTCTTCCAGTTTCCTAAAAACAATCTACAAACAAAACCGGTAAGGATTGCTGAAAAGATTAGGGTAAATTCCAGTTCATTTACGCTGTCTCGAATATAACCTGTGTTGTCGTTCGAAATGGTAAGATCATAACCTTTTGGAAGTTTCGGTTTTAATTCTTTGACTTTGTCTTTAACGAGGTTGCCTACTTGAACCGCGTTTGCTCCTTTGAGTTTTTTGATACCGATTGCAACCGCAGAAATACCATTAAATCTAGAGATTCTGCGAACTTCGCCTAACCCGTCTTCTACGATCGAAATGTCTTTCAAACGAATCGATCTAAAAAGGGGAGAGCCGCTTCTTGAATTTAAAAATATGTTTCCAAATTGTTCCGCAGTAGGAACTTCGCCAACGGCACGAAGACTGATTTCGTTTGTTCTATTTTCTAACCTTCCGGAAGGGACTTCTAAATTCTGTTCTTTTAAAGTGTTTACGATGTCGTCTACCGCGATTTCGTTTCTGGAAAGTTGGGTCGGATCTAAATAAACATTGATGGTTCTATCAACGTAACCACCTAAAATGATCTCACCCACACCTGGAATTTTCTGGAATTTATCTTTAAGAAAATCCTTTACGAAGAGCATTTTTTCTTTTTCAGATTTATCGACTGCGGTGAGGGAAACCCAGATAATTGGGGTATCATCTGGATTGGATTTAGTGATAACAGGAGGATCCATTTCTTCCGGAAGTTTGTTGGAGACCTGAGCGAGTTTTGTTTGAATTTCTTGAACGGCGACGTCTACGTTTCGACTCAGTTCTAATTCCACGGTGACCGCAGCAGAACCGTCTGAGGAAATCGATCTAACTTCGGTGACACCTTCTACGGTCATAAGAACTTCTTCGATTGGGTCTACGACGTCTGTTTCCATAACTTGTGCGTTGGCTCCGGTGAGAGTAAGAGAAACGTTTACAACCGGAAAGTCTACGTCTGGCATTTGGGAAACACCCATCCTGGAAAAACCAATTGATCCAAAAAGAATGATCGCTGCCATCATCATCCAAGAGAAAATCGGATTGCGTATAGAAACTGCGGAAAGCAAGTAAAAACCTCTTTCAGGTCCAATTAAAACGAAAATTGAAATGAACCTTAAATAATAATTCGACCTAATTTTTATTTTCTGGGTCCAATTTTTTAATTGGAAGTTCGTTAATTATGAAATCATTTATTGAAATTTAAGATAAAATTGAGAAGGGGGACCGGTTTGATTCTTATAAAATTCAGAGAATGAAAGTCAAGTTTACCTATTCTTTTAATGGTTAAGAAAAGCTATTTCAAAAATATCTTAGAATAGTCGGGATTGGCACTTTAGGCAAAGATACAGCATTTTGAGATAAGTTCTGGTAGAGATTCATTCTAATATTAAAGATAAATAAAATATAGATCCTTTTGTAATTACGCATATAGAGTATCATAAATTTTGAATGTAATTACCATTTCAGTTGAAATTTTAAATGCTCTGTTGTATCGTTCTGAATAAGAATAAATATCAGTTCTAAGTTTCACTTACTTTTGCACATATACAAAACTTGTAAACTTCCCAAAATCTGATTTTGAACTTTCTGAATATTTATGAGGGTGTTGTTACTTTTAGAAAGTTGTCAATTTTGCGTTTTTTAAGAGATTGTCTTAAAACTTAAAATGTGGAAACTCTTACAATTGTCTAAAAGGGTAACGTTTCTAAAGAGACGTAATCCGTGGGAACTAACACGTTTTGTTAAAACTTGCAACAAAGGATTTCTATTCATTGGACCGGAGAATTTTTGAGACCTATAAAAAATGGGTTTTCCATTTGATGAATGTCACAAAACAAAGATTTTATGCAAAAAGCTGACTATACGAGCATTTATTTTAGATTTTATAAAGATTGCTTTTAAAAAGTAGCATCGAAAACTCTACCAATAGCTTTGTATATATTAATTAATATTAGAAAATCAATATTTATTAATATAATAAATAAACTTTAGAAAATAATAAATTATTTATATTTAAGGAGAGCAAAGAAATGAAAATTTTTATAACAGGAGCGTCCGGTTTTGTAGGAGAAGCAACAACCCGGACCTTATCAAAAAAACATACTATTTTAGCGATGTCTCGATCTGAAAAAACGGATTTAGTCATATCCAACGCAGGAGGAAAACCGGTTCGATGTGAACTTAATTCGGTAAATCCAAGTTCCCTACAAGGGATCGACGTGGTCATTCATAGTGCGGCTTATGTGGAGCAATGGGGACCTTTCCAAGATTTTTGGAAAATAAATGTGGAGGGGACTGCTTAGCTTTTAGAGGCGTCTCGCAAAGCGGGTGTTAAACGATTTATTTTTATCGGAACCGAAGCGGCACTTTTTTACGGACAACCGATGATCGATATAGATGAATCTTATCCTTATCCGGAAAATTCTCCTTTTCCTTATTCTAAAACCAAAGCCGAAGCAGAAAAATTAGTACTAAAAGCCAATTCTTCCGAGATGCAGACGCTTTCAATTCGTCCTCGTTTAATTTGGGGGCCGGGAGATAAAACGGTTCTTCCAATTCTTTTGAAGATGATTGCTGAAGGAAAATTTTCTTGGATTGACAGCGGAAAAGCTCTAACTAGTACAACTCATATTTATAACTTAGTACATGCCATTGAACTGGCTCTTACCAAAGGTCAAGGCGGTAGTGCTTATTTTGTAACGGATGATGAAATATTCAATTTTCGTAATTTTTTAGAGTCTCTACTAGCGACTCAGAAGGTAACGGCGCCAAATCGTTCGATTCCAGGATGGTTTGCTCGTTTTTTAGCAAGAATTGTCGAAGCGGTTTGGAAATTATTTGGTATTAAAAATGAACCTCCTTTGACCCGTTTTAGCGCAAGTATCATGTCCAGAGATTGTACGATTAAAATAGATAATGCTAAAAAAGATTTAGGTTATTCTCCCTTATTGACGGTTCGCCAAGGGCTCGAAGGGATGCCGGTTCTAAAATCGTGACATTCAAAAGTTAGAATATAGAATCTGCTTTATATATTTCTGAGTTCTAAAGGATAATAATTATTCGGAACTACTTAATAGAATATCCAACCCAAATGATTTGCTTTCGCATTGATTCTATTGAACTTACGTGAAGAGACACTTTGTTGGAATAGACGTTTAGATATTCAATTTTGTAAATATGAATAAAACAAAAGTAGGCATATTTATTATCGAGAGAATGTATATTATATTTTTTGAAGAATTAATTTGTTGATAGTAGGTATGGTTTTTTCAAAAACTTTGTTATCTTTGGATTTTATGAAAGTTTCTTAAATAAAACTACTCAATATCATTTTATGAATCCATTCTTTTGTAGACGAAAAAGAAATTCCTAAATCAATCATTTCGAAAAAATCTGTAGAATTTTGTTGTGTAATAGAAATTTTCCCTTTATACTCTCCAAGAACTGAAATAGAATAAGGATTTTATTATGATTCGAAAAAGGTTTTTTATTCTGTTATTATCGAGTTTTTTCGTCTGGAATACGTTAGACGCTCAATCTGTAACTCCTGCGATTTCGTCAAAGACGAATTCTAAAACGACTAAGGAAGAGATTTTAATTCGAAGAAAGATGTTAGATTTTCATCAACTTTCGGGTTTTATCACATTAGGACTTTGGTTAGCTACAAATTTGGAAGGTGAAAAGGCAAAAGACAGTTTATATAGAAAGTCGGATGAATATGCTAAAATTTTGCTTCTTACACGTCCTGAGTATTCGAACAATGATCCGCTTTATTCGGTTTCTTTGTTTCAAGGTTTAGACCAGAATAGTATCGCCGCCACGTATTTTCTTTTTAAAGATCCCGCTAATAATTTTCCTTTATATTTTGCATTAAAATCTAATGAAGAATGGGAAGCGAAACATTCTGGAAGTTTTCACAAACAATTAGCATATTCTACTTTTGGAATGTATCTTCTAACTGCTGGTTTAGCTTTTTTTGCTCCTCAAAGAGTTGTAGATTCGGAAGATTCGGGTGTAAATATTTATAGCCCCATCTTCGCTCATAAGGCTTTGATTCCTTTACATTTAGCGGCAATGTTGATTTTACCTTCTTTGGGACAAAGGATCGAGAAACATGGCCCTGAAGCGGCGAGAGATATGCAGCAAGTAGGATGGGCGGGTTTTGGAGCCTTTACTTTGTCTTTGTTTGTAATTACATTTTAAGGAATTTTAATATATATGAAACATTTTAACCAACTCGTTTTGTCGTTTTTGATTTTTTTTACGTCTCAAAGTTACGCTTCAGAGATCCTTAAAAAAGAAATCACTTTTTTAGCAATTCATCCTATGAAAGAAGTTCATGGAGCTTGTAAGGAGATACAAGTAGATTCTCCTCAAATTCAAACGAGCGGAACCGTTTATAAATTGAATTCTCCTTTTACAATTAAAATTCCGATTTTGAAAATTCATTCGGGAGATGAAAACAGAGACTCTCATATCATGGAAATTTTAGGTTATCCTGATATTCCGGAAATTATAGTTGTCGTAGAATCCGCCGAAGCCGTTGGTGAAACGTATTTAATTCGTGGTAAACTTTCGATTCACGGATTTACTCGCGACTTTCAATCTTCTGGAAAAGTTGAGCCAAATGGGGTGGGTCAGATTCGTATATTTGGAAAAGTGAATATTCAATTTTCCGATTTTAATCTCGAAAGACCCTCTCTTTTATTTATAAAAACAAAAGAAGAAATTGAAATTGGATATGATTTTTTAATTAAGATATAAAAACATTTTGTATTTTAGTTTTTGAATCAAAAAAATTTTCCGTTTAAATAGAAACCTCTTCTAAAATCTGCTCTCCGAGCTGGATGGTGAGAATTTTTTCTTTTAATTTCAAAAGTAAGTTCTGATCTTCCAGCTTGCAGCCATTAGATGTTTGCAGATAAAAAGAATCATACGCATAGTCGGCACTGGTAGAAACTCTCAAGTAACAAACCTTAAGATCTAGATAAAGAATAATTTGAAGAATTCTATAAACCAAACCTACAACATCTGGCATTCTAACTTCCATAATTGTTACGTCTGGAAGATCCTCGTTATAAAATTGAATGGAACGATTGACGATACTTTCAGGTGCTGGTTTTCTAGGATTCCAATCCGTTCTTTGGAACGCGATACTCTCTCGTTTTAAATTTCCGGATGAGATTGATTTGAGTTTGTTTTCGACTCGATCCAGTTTGTTTTGTGGAATATTTCCTCCTCCGGTCGAATCGGTTAATTGGACTGTCGTGATCCAATATTCTCCGAGGGCATAACTTTTCATTCCTAAAAGACTTAACCCTTCGGAAGAAATGGCGCAGGATAGATCCAGGAGAATTTCTGGCTGATTTGATGTAACGACATCAATCGTAACAAACGCTGGATCTTGTTCTGTTTCAAAGATTGTTTTAAAAGTAGGATTTTGCGCGAGTATTCCAATCGATTTAAAATTTCTTAATATTTTGCGATTAGATACTGTATTCAGATAAGAGGATGGAACAACTTGATTGGCGAACTCGACGATAGATTTAGAAATTTCTTCGTTTAAGTCTTCTTTGTCGATTAGGTAATTTTTTAGATTTTCTAATTGAATTTCTCGAGTAGGTCCTGTTTCTTCGAAATTATCTTTAGAGTCTCCTGCAAGATAGGGAATTGTATTTTGATAGAGTGTATTTAAGATTGCACTTTTCCAATTGGTAAGTACTCCTGTCCCAACAGACTTTGTATCGATTACGGTAAGAATATAAAGTTTTCTTAATCTTTCTCTGCTTCCTACAATTTTTGCAAAGTCAAGAATCAATTTTGGATCGCCTATATCTCTTTTAGAGCTCAACTCCGACATGAGAGTATGTTTTTCAACTAAAAAACGGCATAAGTCCGTATCTTCTTCATCAAGTCCTAATCTGTCTCCTAGAGATACAACTAACTCCGCTCCGTATTCGGAATGGTCCCCCTCTTTTACTTTACCTGCATCGTGTAATAAAATTGCAAGTGCCAGAAGTTCGATTTTGGAACATTCGTTGTAGGTTTTTTGAATTTCTTCGTCTTGAAATTCTCCTCGATCTAGAAGATCGAGTTCATGCAAAATCAATAATGTATGTTCATCTACAGTGTACTCGTGGTGATAACTGAATAATGGAAAGTTGGTACAAGCGCCAAATTCGGGTAGAATCGCTCCTAAAACTCCGGATTCATGCATTAATTTTAAAATTCTTCCTCTTTGAGAGGGAGTTCTCAGGATTTTTAAAAATTCCTCATTTACTTCAGATGAATATTTAAAATCGTCGTCCAGAAAATTTGACGCAAACCTAAATTCGTTTAATAGAGTTCCGGAAACTTGTAGATTCTTTTCTTGAATCATCCTGAAAGAAAGCATAACGTCTCTATAAATCGTATGCGGATTTGTAAATAATGTTCCGGTTGTCGGAGGAAAAACGGTATCTCCTATTTTAAAAAAATTAAGATCTTCGTAGGAAAAGTTTTCTCCTTTTGAACTTCCTCTTTTTTCAAGAATGGAATCTAAGTAAGTACGGATGATAAAGTAAATATTCTTCTGATGGCGATATAATACGTGCATAAATTTTTCGACAGAGGAGAGTTCTTCTTTTTTACCGTAACCTAAGTATTCCGCAACTTCTTGTTGAAGATTTAGATCTAATCGATCTGTTTTCCTGGAAGTGATTGTGTGCATTGCAATTCTTACACGCAGAATAAAATCGTAAGCTTCTTGTAGAAGTTGAATTTCTCCTCTTTGAAAGGCTGGAAGTATAGATAGTCCACTTAAGGATGGAAGATTGCGAAACGGTTTTTCCATCCAAAACATATATTGTATATCTCGAAGCCCGCAAAGGTCTGTTTTTAGATTCGGTTCGCTTAACAAAATCGGACGCTCTTCGTTGAGAAACCGAGAGGTTAAAATTTCTTCTTTGATTTCATTATAACGTTTTGTTAATTTTACCGGAAGTTTTTCCAGAAAATTTGTTTTAAATTTTTCGAATAAAGATTTTGATCCAGCAAGAAAACGGGCGTCTAAAAACGCGTGATAAGTAGACATATTATCTAAATATCGAAAACATTCTTTAATTGTTCTGCAGGAATGTCCGACTTCTTTTCCAGAATCGTATAGATAAGTGTTGATCTTGGAAATAATCGTTTCTAATCTTTCTTCTTTGATTCCGTTATGTAAATACAACAGGTCGATGTCAGAATGAGGTGCCATTTCCATTCTTCCATATCCGCCCATTGCTACGATGCAGAGTTCGTCTCCGGACTTTAATCCGATTTTTGAACTTTCAAATTTGGAAAGTATAAAAGAATCTACGATATGCGTGAGTTGTCTTGAGACGAGTCGCCCGTCTATGTTCCTGCTCTTTTCTAAGAGTCTTTGAAAACTGTAGGTTATATCTAATTGTAAAGGCATGTTAAAAATGAATTCCAGAGTTTAAAAGAAGATTGTCTTATTGTTTTGTTTTCCGGAATGGAATATTCTGGTTTCGATTAAAACATACAATCCGAATTTTCATTTTTTGATAATCTTATTTTGAATTTGTTCCAGAACTAAAGTTTACTGGGTTGAAATTTAGACTGCAAGAATCTGTTGTAAATTTTTATATAATCCGAAAGGAGTAAATTATTAGTATTGTATCTTATTTTGAATGATTTTTGTCCGGATTTATTTTTAAAAAATTCAATCCTTTTTTGTTTTTAGTTATTGTCGGAACAACTACTGATTTCTATAAAATTGAGCACGATAAATTTTAAAGCTTGTCCCAAATCCTGTCGAGCGCTCATAGAAGCGATGCCTTGAGTTTAAAGAGGTGTTGCTGAGTTTGAACGCGACCTAAGAATTGGCATTCAGTAAGTGTTTTGCCGAGTTCAAGAAGTGAGACGCTGAGAACCGAACCCGATTGAGTTTCACAAAATGTGGAACTACACGAAATTTGTAGGAACTACTGCATTTTATTAAAAATTTCTAAAGAATAATTATCTAACGTGAGTTCGGTATAAGAAAAAATTTTCTAAAAGTGAGTTCCTACAATTTTAGAATTTGTCCGTAAAATCGTGGTTTGTAATAGTTCCTACATCAATTTATAGATAAATCTAAGTTTTGTGGTAGTTCCTGCACTGGAATACGACAGATTGAATGGTTATAAACTTTTATTTTATAAATTGTGGTAGTTCCCATATTTGAAGAATCGATCTGTAAAGTTCAGATTCTAACTTTTTTCAGAAAAATGAATCACGGCAGAACCTATATTAGAGTTGTTGAAAAATTCCATAGTGGATAATTAGCAAAACTACTTCAACTATCATCCATTTTAATACAACGGAAACAGATGGAGAATTAATTTCTAACAACTCTAATACAATTTCCAAACAAGTCGTTTATTTTAATCGATCTCCCGGTTTAGCGTCCTTATGAGGTATAAATAAACTTAAAGATTCACCTTCACCGGAAGCGAGCAACATCGCTTCGGAAATCCCGAACTTCATTTTTCTAGGTTTGAGATTGGCAACGACCACAACCTTTAGACCTTTTAAATTTTCCGGTTGATAAGCGACTTTAATTCCGGCAAAAACATTTTTGATTCCTAGTTCACCTAGATCCACTTTTACGTTTACGAGCTTATCTGCGCCGTCTACCGGGCCGGCTTCCACAATTTGACCCACTCTCAATTCTACTTTAGAAAGGTCGTCTATTGAAATTTCAAGTCGTTCTTCTGGAACTGGATTTTCGGAAGTTTCTACTTTTTTAGAATGTTCTGATTGTTTATTTTCTTCTAACATAACTTTGATCGCCTTTTCATCTACTCGTTTAGAAATCATTTCGTAAGGTAATACTTTGATATTTTCTAATATTCTGTTTTTATCTAAATCCTTAAACGAAGGAGAATCCTGTAAATTCAGTAGCTTGTAAATCTGTTCTGAAATTTTAGGAACCACAGGGTAAAGGTAAATCGCAAGAAATCGGCTTGCGTTTAAGGTTACAGTTACAACTTCTCTTGCTTTTTCCGGATTTTCTTTGATGAGTTTCCATGGAGCATTGTCGTTGACATAACGGTTTACCCTATCTCCAAGACGTGTAATTTCTCTCAAAACTTTAGCGTAATTTCTTTGATCGTATGCGTATTTTATAATATTTTGAATTGAGTCTTCGCCTGGACCGAATTTTACAGTTTGATATAAGATTTCTTCTATTAGAGCAAGACCTTCTTTGGAAACGACTCCTAATGTTCTGTCTAATGCGTCTAAAATAGTAGTAGAAACCCTGGAAACGGAATTGATCAAATTCCCTACGAGATCGGAATTCACCTTGTTAATGAAGTCTTCAAAGGAAAGGTCAATGTCATCCATTCCAGGGCCTAATTTAGAGGCTAAATAAAAACGAAGATGTTCAGGGTCTAGATATTTTACAAACGTTTCTGCTTTGATAAACGTTCCTCTTGATTTGGACATTTTTTCACCGTTGACACCGATAAAACCATGAACGTGAACTTTAGAAGGAGCTCTATAATCGCTACCTTCTAACATAGCTGGCCAAAATAAAGTATGAAAGTATAATATATCCTTACCGATAAAGTGAACGATCTCTGAGTTTTTGTTTTTCCAAAAGGAATCAAACTTGTTCGGTTCGTTTGGAAAATTCTTTTCAAAAAAGTTTTTGGAAGAAGCCATATAACCTATAGGAGCATCTAACCAAACGTAAAAATATTTATTTGTTTCATCTGGGATTTCAAAACCGAAATAAGGGCCGTCTCTGGAAATATCCCAATCTTGTAGTCCTGCATCGAACCATTCTTTCAGTTTCTTTTTAACACCTTCTGATTCGGAAACAACCCCGCTCGTTTCTATCCAGGATTGTAAATCAAAATCAGTTTTTAGATGGGATGGATTGATCGTTTCCAATGAAGTCGATTTTTCGTCTTTTTTATGAAAATCTCCCAATTTAAAAAATATATGATCCGAGTTTTTAACCACTGGAGAAGTTCCGCATAAAGAGCAGTGAGAATCGATCAAATCTTTAGGGCTATAAGTGGCGCCGCAAACTTCGCAATTATCTCCATATTGATCTTTGGATTTACAATTGGGGCAAGTGCCTTTGATAAAACGATCTGGAAGAAACATTTTATCTGTTTCGCAGTATGACTGTTCTATACTTCTTCTCGAGATATGACCTTTGGATTTTAGTTTCAGATAAATATCTTTGGAAATTTCTTGATTCGCTTTCGAATGTGTGGAATCATAATGATCATATTCAATTCCGAAAGAAGTTAGATCTCTATAATGTTCTTGTCCTACTCTTTCGATAAGTTGTTCGGGAGTAATCCCTTCCTTACGCGCCGCTAACATTACGGGGGTTCCATGCGTGTCGTCTGCACAGAAAAAATAACATTCGTTTCCAATTGCCTTTTGAAATCGAACCCAAATGTCTGTTTGAATTCCTTCTAATACGTGACCTAAATGAATCGGACCGTTTGCATAAGGAAGAGCCGAAGTAACTAGTATATTTCTATGAGATGAAGAAGAGTTCACAAAAGTCAGGTTCTTAAAATTTAGGTCAAAATCAACGTCTTTCTTTTCGGATTTTCATTGCAAAATCAATGGTTCGGATAGAATTTTCTGAAAACCTGGAGGAACCCCCGATGCCAATGGAAAATCTTTCATCCCTTGCAAGTAAAGTTCTGCCGGGGCATGAATTCTATGAGAAGTTCAGAGAAGAAATGAACCCGGAGCAGGAGATATTCCATTTAAAGATGAACTATGCAAAGGTTCTAGTCAGCATCTGGTCTTATTCCTGTATGGCCGACGGAATTTTTCATCAAAAAGAAGGAAGTCTTGTCGGACAGATGGTAAAAGCACTTTTCGAAGAAGGTTGTATCTTCTTTGATCATCAGAGCGAAAAAACTTCTATCATCGGAGAATTGTCGGAAGTGTTTGAAAATCCTCTTCCAGTAAAAACGGTTCGTAATTTTTCGGAAGGAAATCCGATTATGGCAGCTGGTTTTTATGAAGACGCGTGTGTAATCGTTTCGATGGACGGTGCTCTCACCAAAAAGGAAAAAGAATTTTTAGACGACCTTGCAAAGGAACTCGAGATTTCTTCTATGGATAAGAAGAATATCGAAAATAGAATTCTTGAGAAAAAGAAGTAAACGCCTCGATTGAAAAACGATTCTTTTGTCTTTTCGGTTTCCTTTAAAGCCGATAATTATTTCATCTACAAAGGGTGCATAACGCCCTTTCTGTTTGGTGTGGCCTTCCCGTGGGTAAAATTCTTATGAATTGGATTTGGGAGGTGACATTTTATCTTTTAATTGTATATACCAGCCTTCAGTTTTTGGTATCTGGTCCTGTATTACAACTTCTGATTAATTTTTTTTCCTTTCGACATTTTAAATTTAAATGGATCTCTTTCGGAATACTTTTGCCTATCTTTTACGTAATTTCTAAAAACTGTACGATCGAATTTCCGGGAATATTAAAAACGGATCAAGTTTATGCGAGGGTTTCTTTTTTAAATCTAAAGATCGACTTTTTTTCGCTTTTCAAAGGTAAATTGAGGATTCCTTTTTCTATATTCAAAAATTTTCATATGGATTATACGAATATAATAAGTCCCCAGAAAAAAATAGGACTCATGCCTAAGCGGGGAAAAATCGTATTCCAAAATATGAAAATAGAAAACGGATCGATTTCCATTGTGGATAAAACCTTAACCCCTACCTATTCAATTCAACTGCATGATATATCGATAGAAGGCGGATATATGGATTCCGGTTCTCCTCTTGAAATTCTTTTCAGGACTAAAAACGGATTTTGTAGACTTGGAAAAAGAGGAACGCTCAAGATCGGAGTTTTAGGTGGGGAAACGAGGGGATTTTTATCGTTAAGCGACATTACTTGGTCTGAGCTTGCCGGATTGCAGGTAATTCCTCTTCCGTTTCTTAAAAATAGAGTTCGGATTTATGTGGAATTTAAACATATTAATCAGGATGAAACGATTGTAGAAGGAACTCTAATTCATTTCGCTCCTAATTCTCAGAATAAACCAGAACAAAGTTATCCATTTCATTTTACAATCTTATGGAACAATTATAATCTACCTTTCGATCTTGCGCTTAAAGAGCTCGTTTTGGAATTATTTCTTAAAATTAAACTGAAAGGAGTAATGACTAGAATGCTCCAAACGGTAGCAAAAGGTTTATATACGATTATAGGAAGAAATCGTTCTCATCCACAAGATTTAAATTGAAGTTGTATCTAAAGATTTAAAAACGCATTGTAAAGATATAAAATGGAATACTGTAAATTTTTATTGTAAAGTCCTATTTTAAAGCAGAATACTATATAGTTTTGAGTAATAGAAGTTGTTGAAACATTTTATAGTTTTTAGATTAACAGAACTGTTTCAATTAACCGCTTCCATGAAACAGAAGGAAAATTAATTTTCAACAACTCTAATCTAATGCGAGTTCAACGTAAGGAATCCATGGTTCATTTTTCTAAAAAAAGTTGTGATCTCGATTCCTAAGATGTGGGAATTCCCACAAATTACGATTTTACGAAAAAATTATAATTTGTGAATTTTGCATTTGATAGAAAATTTTACTTAAAACTTATCTCAAAAATTCAAACGTTATAAGTTTTAATTATTTATAAATTTATAATAAAATAATATTTTTTGAAAAAAGTCATATTGTGGATATTTATTTCTGCATATACTTTCCTTTTTGTTTTAGTTCCTTTTATTGCTCAAAATTATAAAATAAGATACCCATTATTTTGTCCTGCAATAGGGTTCCGTGATCAGAAATTACGATACTCAATTTGATAAAGAGCAGTAATACAAAGTATGATATGTATGAATTTAAAATATTCGGTTTTTTGAATTATGATTTATTTTTATGAATTTAAAAAAACTATATAAAATAGCTTTTTCATTTTTATAAGGGTCACCAAACGGTGGTTTTATACAAAAACTTAATTAAACGGTTATTCTTTTTGGATTTTATATACTACTAAAGCGTATAAAAATAATACTTATGCTGAATCTGTTTCCAAACTTAAAATGTTGGATCTACTTCAAAAAGCCAATAAACTTGGGTTAAATTTCATTTTTTGAAAACTTTCACATCTTTGGTAATTGTTAAGTTTGGTATTATTTTTATGCGTTCGAGTAGTAATGTGAGTTCGGTATAATAAAATAGAGTTATTGAAAAATTAATTCTCCATCTTGTTTCTATTTTATGAAATAATCGATTGAAGCAGTTTTGTTAATCATCGCTATGGAATTTTTCAACAACTCTAATAAGAAAAATTTTCTAAAAGTATGAGTTCCTACAAATTTAAAATATGTTCGTAAAGTCGTGATTTACGATCGTTCCCTTCTCGCATAGTAAGAATGATTTACAAAGTTTAGATCCCAACTTTTTGTGGAAAAATGAGTTATGGCCAAATTCACCTTATTTAGAATATTTTGATTTTATAAAATAGTGACGATTTACTAAGTATCGCCCTTAGAAACCCGGCGAATGCCGGATGGCATTCAGCACCTGAGTTTCGAGCATGCTTTCCATAGAATTTATTTTTCTGTTTTCTCGTGTTAGCAAGACGTCGAGCAACCATAAAAACGAGACAATTTATTTTTACAAAAATATGGGAACTCTTACAATTTAAATACTCCGGAAATTTATAAATCATCTTAAGAAATTGAAATTTGTAAGAACTACTTTTAGTTCAAGCTACAAATTGATTCGAGTACAAATTCTTAAATCGAATGAGAGTATCTAGGATCCAAACTCTCCATTTCATCTTCTTTACTTTTATAATTGGGAAGATTTTCTTCTCTGAAAGCTTTCGGAGATTTTTTGGTTTCTTTCAAAAATGCTCTGTGGAATGCGGAAGAAGAACTAAAACCTACGGCCATTCCTATGGAAAGAATGGAACGATCTGGTTCCTCTAACAACATAACCTTTGCTTCTTTTACCCGGTGATGGTTGATAAAGGTATTAAAATTCATTCCCATATGTTCATTTAAAAAAGCAGAAAGGTGATGTACGGAAAGGCCCATTTCTGATGCGAGGGAAGGAAGTCTAAGTTCTTCATCCAGATGAACTTTTTCATTCTGCATCAATTCTGCGAGTTTACTTTCTACTTTTTCAATATTAAGGTCTTCTAAAAGAGATCTTTTTTCCTGAATGGAATCTCTTGGAGAATCCGTTTCATTTTTTGTAGAATCGTCTAACAGAAATTTATTTTGGGTTTTTTGAATATCTGAAGAGATCATTGAAATACATTCATTCAGTATGATTGGAGAAAGGATTAAGAAATAATAATGGAACGTATGAATCGGCTCCATGATTTTAGAACCTTCAAAATAACGAAACACTTCCGTAAGTTTAATGACGAGCAATAGACCGATGGATGGAAGAATTTTTAATAAGGTATCCTTGTTTTTAGAAGAATATAAAAGAATTAAGGTTTGGAATAAAAGATAGACGAAAAATAGTAGAATTCCCAGAGAAACTATTTCAGAAATATTAGGAATTTTGAATTCATCAAGTAAGTCCCAAAGGACTACGATCGCAGCAGTGGAGGCAAAACTGCGAAGAAGAAGTTTTCGAAGTGTGGTAAAATCAGAATAAACATACGGTAAATTATTTTTTTTCGTATTTATCACAAAATTCATAAAAAAGAAAGCAATCGCCATTGAAAAATAAGCATAAAAATATTGAGCTAACTTCTTTGCGAGAACGTTTTCCGAGATAAAAATCGTAGCCGTAAAAGACCAAAAAACACAAGCCATCAAAAAAAACAGCACCGGAGTACCGATATTTTTTTGTTTGTTTCTTTTCAAAATCCCAAATGCAGCAATCATAAAATACAATGTTGCTGCTAAAGAATAATATTCAACTTCTTGCACATCCAATTCCTTTTGTTTTTTTTACTCCTATTTTCTCCAAAAACTTTTATCTATAATGAAGAAATATTTGTAGAGAAACTGCAAACATTTCTTTGAATACACACCTTTATGTTTGTTTCAGCGTGTCGTTTTCTTCTGTATCAGTTATAACAAAACATTTCCGGGCTTTTGCCCGTTTTTTATTTTTTGAAAATTATAATTTGTAATTCCTGAAAAAATTTACAATTTCGGAAGTTCATAAATTTGGTTTTTCGCTAAAATTGAGTTGTGTATGAAAATTTTAGCTTCTTCCCGAATTATAGAAAAATCTGTATGAAATGCAAAAATTCTGAAATCCTTTTAAAAATAACTTTTAAATTCTAAAAAACAGATCCGAACGTCGCTAACGTGCAAATTCCAAAAGTCTCCAAGGGCTAATTTTTGAAACCAAAGAAACATATTTTTGAATATTTTTTAACGTATTTTAGAAACCTGGTAAGATAGATCATCAATTCTAAGTAGATTGTTTTTGAAAAAATCTTTATTCGGTTTTATAACCAAACAATTAAAATGTGAAAATACTTCTTAAACTTTGATTGGAGAAGCTCTGATAAAAATTATAAACCGTTTTAAAAATTTAAATTGTCTTTGAGATTGGTATAAAACGTTAAGATTTATTTTTTAGAGAACTTGTTTGAAGTCTCAATTTGTTTTTTATAAATTTATAAATTAGATGAAGATAAAATTGAGAGCTTGTTCCAAAACCTTTGAAGAATCCCCAAAAATATGGTAGTTCCCACAAAAATCGTTATATTGAATGATTTATAGTAAAGTTTTTGAAAAATCCCATAGTGAATCGTAGTAAAACTGCTTCAATTGTACATTTATATACAACGAAAGAGATGGAGAATTTGTTTTTCAATAACTCTATTATAATTTTTGTATGAGTTCCTACAATTTTAGAATATGTTTGTAAAATCGTGATTTGCGGTAGTTCCCTGTTTTAGGAATTGATTTGTAAAGTTCAGATCTTAATTTTTTTAACAAAATGAATCATGGATTCTTTATACCGAACCCACGTTACTTAGAACTCTATGTAATAGAGTTTCTAAATTTTGTTTCTAAAACTGAATTTCTTTCAAAATTCATGGTACTCTAATATATAAGGATCCGTAAAAATATTTGAAATGATTAGAGCTTGTTCCAAAACCGTCCGTGGGAACTACGAAAATTTAACGACATTAGAACTACTCGAAAGTTCGTAAATTGCCAAATGCGATTCAATTTGTAGGAACTACTGCATTTTATTAAAAATTTCTAAAGAATTATCGTGTAAAAATTTTTTGAGGTTTTGGGACAAGTTTCTTAGGAAATTTGTCGATTTAGATTTGCAAAAACCTTTCCCTAAAAATTATAATAGGACTTCAATATGCAAAAGTTAAATAGAAAAGAATTTTTAAATTCTTCCTTAAAGTTTTTCATTTTAATTGGCGCGGGAGCTAGTGTTACTGAATGTAATTCCGGACCTAAAGGGGTTGTCAATAAAAACCTGTCCTTTATTTCCCTATCTCAAGTATTAAATGAACTTGAAATATTCAAAAAATTGAATTCAATTCAGGGTTACGGAACCTGGGACGCTGGAAAAGTGTTTCTTCACTGTGCACAGTCAATTGAATATTCAATCCAAGGTTATCCGGAAAATAAAAGTAAATTTTTTCAAAATACAATTGGAAAACTCGTTTTCTTAAAATTCGCATTTTCTCAAAAAATGTCTCACGATTTAGAAGCACCAATTCCTGGAGCTACGGAAATTCGAACCGATACTTCTTGGAAAGAAAGTATTTCAATTTTACGGGAAACGATTCTTAAGTTTCAGTCTTACGAAGGAGAATTAAAACCTCATTTTGCATATGGGACTTTGACCAAAGAGGAATATGATTTGGCTCACTCGATTCATATCGCTAATCATTTTAGTTTTTTGACTTTTCAGTCTTAAAATAATAAGTTTCTGAATTTTAAAATTGTCTCAAAAACATTTTACCTATTTTTAAAAGCCTTTGTTAGTATAAGGAATTTATTTTTGAAACTGATTCAAACATATTTTAAACTTGTTTTTGGGATTATTGCCAGATTAAGAATTCATTAAAATTAAGAATAGAAGCGAATCTTCTTTACGAATTAGAAGGAAAACAAATTCTGGGAAACGAACCTGTAGGGGGATTAGCTCAGCTGGTTAGAGCGCTACCTTGACATGGTAGAGGTCACTGGTTCGATCCCAGTATCTCCCACCACTTGCACAGTTTGTTTTTTCTCTAAAAGAAATTGAATTTCTTTTTTATTTTAAAATCAATAAATAGAATTTCATATAACATCAGTTTGGTGTAAGAAAGTTAGGAAAAATTTTTAAAAAAATATCAACTACTACAATTTTAAAATCTGTTCGTAAAGTCACTGTTTTGTGATCTCTAATCATTCTATAAAAAATTCATTTTATGAAATTTCCCAAAAATAAATGTCCTCGAATGAGGACATTGGTTTGGTTTTTTATTTTTGGATTTATCTTATAAAATCCAGTTTATTAAAGCAAAAAGTTTAAACTAAATTCGCTCGTATTAGAATTGTTTCAAAGTTGAATTTTTTATTCTGCAAAGATTACAGAAATTGTAGGTAGTTTAAAACCTAGGACGGATGCCAAATCTTTACGAATCTGGTCTCTGACGTTTTGTTTATCTTCTACCAAAAGAGCCTGACGAAGATAAAATTCGGCGGCTTTTAAATCCACTTCTCCTAAAGCCATCGAAGTGCGATAACGAACCGAAGGATTTTCACTTTTTAACATATCGCAGAGACTATAAAAGCTTTTATCAGCAACTTTCATAATATTAACGATAGCATTTAAAATTGCGGCCTTGGTAAATTCGTTTTTTTCTTTTTCTAAGGTAGAAACTAAAAAGTTTACTGTTTCCTTTCGATTCATGTACTTCAATCCATCTGCTGCGGAGGCACGGATATAATAATTTGTATGACCTAATGCGTTTACCAAAACTTCTTCGGATTCTTTCATATAAGGATAACTTCCGATCGTTCTTAAAATTTCACCGGCGGCAATTACCATTGTATAGTCTTCTCTTGAAGTAAAGTAAGGTTCATCCTTCTCTTGGATGGTGGGTTCCAATTTTTTATATTCTTCTATAGTTGGTTTAATCGCATCCACGTGGTCGATTACTGCAAGTGCCTGTGCGACCGTAAATTTGAGATAAGGATGATTTTCGAGAGACTTAGGAATTTTAGGATTTCCGCGAAGTGCGTTGATTAGAGGTCGGACCGCAAGTTTGTTATTTACGAATTTGAGGTAATCTGCTGCGTCTACTTTTTCTTCGTAAGAACCGGATTCAAGTTTACGGATTTGTTCGAAATAGGCCCTATCAGCGTATTCTATCGCTTTATCGGAGGAGAATAAAGGCAAAATACTGATAGAAAACAAAATGATAGAAATCGAAATATTCTTAAACATGGAATTCCCTCTCTTATTATATCGGTATTCGGAATCTTCGGCTTAAAGTTTCAACTATCCTTTTCTTTTACGCTTTTTGCGATTTTGCGAATTTTTTCGGATAAATCTTCCAAGGGTAAATCAGTTTCCGCCGACTCTTCCAGTTCTTTACCGATTTTTTTAAGGTCTTCTTGAATCCTAAGTTTATTCTCGGATGCTCTGTTTGCTAAACGGGTCAATAGATCGTCTCTGTATTCGGTGGCGGTTTCGAGTTTGAGTTCGCCTAATGCAATCATGGATTGTAGAATTTTTTCCAAACGATCTCGGGTTAGATAATTGGTTCCAATTCCACCTAACACCAATCTGCCGAATAAAGAACTTATGTCTTTTCCGGTTTCGCGGATTAAAGAAGAAAGCATGAAATTTGAAAATTCTTCGTTTCTTTGACCGAGAGAAACTTTTAGAAAGGTTTGTCCTAAAATTTTAGGAGTAATATCGGAGCCGGACATATTGTCGATCACGCGAATTTCTTCTCCTTTGATAATCATCTCTGCTACGTCTTCTAGAGTGATTGTTTTACTCGTCTCAGGATCATAGAGTCTTCGATTCGCGTATCGTTTTAGAAGTTTCATTTTAATTGGTTGCGTCTTTTGCGCATCGCACAATTCTAGAATTCGCTAAAAAAGTCTTCGGTC
Source organism: Leptospira interrogans (assembly GCF_900156205.1). Lineage (GTDB taxonomy): Bacteria > Spirochaetota > Leptospiria > Leptospirales > Leptospiraceae > Leptospira > Leptospira interrogans. The sequence continues at coordinate 9,566 of NZ_FTNA01000025.1, read as the reverse complement.
AAGCAAAATACCCATGGTAAGCCTACTGTTCGATTGTATCTTCTTAAACGGACTTTCAAAAAAGGAAGAGAAACTTTTATTTTCACTTTTAGATTGGAAAGAATTTTCAGTGCAAGAATGGACGAGTGGAGAAAGATTTCCAGAGTCTGGTTCTGGGCAAATTGTAGTTCGTAAAAACATAGAGATCGATTCTTTGCAAACCGCGATCGATTGGTCTAAACGACCTATATTGATTGGAAGAATAGAAACTTCCTTTTTAAGAAAACTATTTCAGCAAGGTCTAAATTACTTTTTAGATCTTCAAACTTCTCAAATCGTCGATATACCTTTAGAAAATTTGACTCAAAAAAAAGGATTAAATTCGATCGTGATTGGACCCGATTCTCTTTTGTTTCAAAGGATACGCGCTCATCTTAAGATATTAGGATGGGAAACGTTTCCTTGCAGAGAGTTAGTCGCACTTACGGAAAAATTTAAAGAATATGAACCTGGTTTGTTGTTTGTGGATTGGGAAAGATTAAACGTTAAAAATACAGTGGAACGATTAAAAAATTTACCTCAAAGGGCGACTTTTCCTCCTGTGATCGGTATTAGAGATGTAAAAAGGGAAAATCTTTTTCAGGACCTTTCCGCTGGGATCAGGGATTTTTGTCAGGAGTTATATTCTGAAAAGCAAATATTAGGTATATTGAATAATTCTATCTTTGATTTGGAAGAGGAAAATTATATTTCCGAAAATTATAAAAGATTAATATTTGAATTTAGAACTGGAATTCAACCTACCGGAATGAGAATCGAAAAAAACGAGTCAATTCGATTTTTAGGATCAGATTTAGAAAAGATTAAATTGAAAAAAACTCTCGATTGGATGAATGAGTTTCTTTAGAAATTCCTTTTTGAAGACTACGTTTTTTACTACTCGGACGAGTATTATATTGAGCTTGTTTCAAAACTTAGAATCCTTCAAAAAAATAACAATTCAGAACTCACGTTAATTTAATGTGAGTTCGGCGTAATGAATTCATTTTTCTGAAAAAAGTTAGGGTTTGAACTTTACAAATCGATTCTTAAAATGTGGGAACTACCACATGAATATTAGTATGGAAAATCTGTTTTAAACTTCAATACGGGCCAATGCGACTTAATTTGTGGGAACTACTGCAAACTTAGATTTTACGGTAAAATTTTCAAAATGTAGGGACTCATACTTTTAGAAAATTCTTTCTCGTTTTCTTAGACCGAATTCATGTTAATTTATTGTAATAAACTCATATTTAATTTTACGAACTTTCGGAATCTCTAAAATACTGGAATGAGATTTAATCTGTGAGAACAGCCACGTTTTACAAAGAGATTCAAAAAAATTTTTAGGTTCGGAGCAAATTTTTGATAATAACGTCGTATAGAAGGAACTTTTTAACGTTGGAATGGAATTTTCTTAAAAGCGGAAATCTGAGGACAAAAAGTCGGATTTACATTTTTAAGTAGCGGGGATCGCCTTATTTTGAATTAGTTTTTCTGCGAGCTCGATTTCCATCGGATGAGAATAATAATACCCTTGTCCGAAATCGCAATTGAGTTCTTTTAAAAGATTGTGTTGTGTTTCGTTTTCTACTCCTTCTACGATGATTGATTTACCCATCGCTTGCACTAAGTTTACCATAGAAGTAATCACAGCTCGTGTGGAAGTTTGAAAGTAATTAAATAAAAACATCTTATCCAGTTTGATGTAATCGATTGGAAGATGGATCAGTCTTCCCAAGGAAGAATATCCCTTCCCGAAATCGTCGATTGCAAATTTAAATCCGTAATCTTTGAGAGAGGTGATTACCTTGCTGATCTGAGACTTTCTAAAGTCGAAGGAATCTTCTACGATTTCTAAAATGATATTATTAGGTTCTATTTTATAATAATCACTCGCTTCTTTAAGAAGAGGAAATATATTTTTATCTCCTAGTTGTTTTGGAGATATATTTAGAGAAAGAGAAATATTTTCGGATCTTAATATTGAATTTTCGTAATATTGAAACGTTTCCCAGATCATCCATTCTCCGATGGTTTTGATAAAACTGGAACTCTCGGCGATTGAGATAAAACTACCGGGTAGAAGTTTGCCTTTTTCCGGATGATTCCAACGTACCAAGGTTTCCATAGAAAAAAAGCGGTTTTCTTTAAGATCGATAATAGGTTGAAAGTGTATTTCCAGTTCATTTCGATTTAATACTTTTCTAAGATCGATTTCTATTTTCGCTTTTTCGTAAGTGGTTATGATTGCATTTTGATCATAATAAAATAGAGAATTCGGACCGATTAAACAAGAACGATGAAGTGCTTCCTTTAAAATTCCGAGCGCGTTCATGTCCGAGCCTGATTTCAAATCGAATTTCGTATAACCTATATTAACGTTAAGATGAAATTCTCTTTCTTCGTAAGTAAAAGGAAAATCAAAAAGCATTCGAATACATTCCGCGAACCATTCCGCTTTGGTTTCCGAATCTATTTGCAAGGATGAAATTAAAAATTTATCACTCTCAATTCTAAATAGATGGTCATTTCGATTTAGGTGTTTTTTCAACCGATCTGCTACTTTGACGTAAATGGATTCAAAATAGGAATTTCTTTCTTGGGATATGATTGCGTCTGGATTGGAGATTGAAATTAAAAAAGAAAAATGTTCTTCTAGAAAGGTTGTTTCCTCAGAGATTTGATTTCCGAAGTGATTTAAAAAATATTTTTGATTGGGAAGATTAGTGTTTCGATCCCAATGACCGGTTTCGTATTCTATTTTGGGTTGAGCATTTGGTTGAGGTTTAAATCGAATCATATAAGAATCTTCGAAATCATGAACACTGAGTTGGAGTTGAAAATTTGTTTCATTTAAAAACGAATCTTTTGAGTCTTCAATTTCTTGAAGAAGATTGGATATGCTTATATCGTTTTCGAAACGTTCTTTTTTCTTGGATTTAAGAAGTGGAATGATTTTTTCGTAAAGCACTTGGAAGTTAGGAAAAGACCAAAAGTTTTGAAACTTATGATTTTCATATACTGTCTTCCAATCTCGATCTAAAACAACAATTCCTTCTGCAGATTGATCTGAAAAATATAATAACGATTTTTGTAAAGATGGAGATAGGTTTTGTATTCCCATATATTTTATCTTAACATGTCAAACCGTAACCATGAAGTTCGTTCTATAATTCAGAAAGTATGTTATTATAATCTTGTATGAAAAAATGAATGTTTTACAGATTGTTTGATTTAGAAAATAATTTTAGTTTTTTATGAATTCGATGGATAGATTGAATCCATAAGAATTTTCTTCTGAATGGAAAAACTTTTTATTTTGAAATGTTAAAATAGATTACGTTTGTTTATCTGAAACTTGAATTTATCTTACAGTCGATTTTTAAGTTTAAGAAAAAGAAGAGGTTACGATTTAAAGATTTTTTTCAATAAAATCGTAGATATGGTTGAATCGTTTTTTTAAAAGAAAATCGATTTCGAGTTTGTTTTCGAACCACATATAAATTCCGAACATAAAACAAATTAATCACTTGGCCTAAGAAAGGATATTCCTCTTTCTGGATTTATCTTCCAGTTTATTTCTGACGAGTTGTAGAAAAAGATTTTATAAATTAGGAATAAAAATTTTGAATATAGAGTTCTATAAGATTCAATATGCAGAAATTCAGAAACTGCTGAACGATATTGAAAAGAGATTGCTTGGAGAAATTTCTGAAGACATGGACGAACTTCTCCATGAACTTGCAAGTTTTTCTGCGAGATTAAAACTCCATCTGAATTTGGAGGAGAATTGGATCTATCCTGAGATTAAAAATCTACAATTGGAAAATAATCTTTCTCTTGCTGAAGGTTTTAAAAGTCGTACGGTTGATTTAAAAAACTCATTTAAAAATTATTATTTTAATTGGCTACTTCCTTCTTCTATTCTAAGAAATGAAAGTCAGTTTCGAGAAGAAACGGAGAAATTAATTTTTAATTTGAGAAATAGAATTCGTAAGGAAGAAAGCGAGGTTTACGTTCTATTTTAAAGGAACCTTGATATAATCTTCCAATCAAATTTTTACATAAAATCAATATTTGGTGACCACATCGTAAAAATTAAAAATTTCTATCAACATAGTGATTCTAAAAGTTAAACTTCTGAACAATATCGCCGTTTTGGTGATCTATTAAATTGAAAACTCAATTTTAACGTGAATTCGGTATAACAAATGCGAAAGCGATTATTATGCTGTCCGTAGAGAAGTAGCATTGAGTTCAAGAAACTCAATGAAATGCTTTTATGAAAGCGTTTGAAACTCAGTAAAACGCTCTCTATCATAACCAACCCCACAAATAATTGGATCTCAAGATCTATCGTCAGAATTACGACAAAATCTTCTGTAAAACTTAGTTCCCGCCCCTATTTTTGGGTGGGGGAGGAGGTGGAAAGGTTTTCTTTATCAGAAAAACATACTTTTTGCAAGTAAAAAGACTCATTCTTGTCGGAACACTTGAAAAATGTGCCTTTTTGAGCCCAGAACGGCGATCCATAGAAAGTCCTTTCTGTTGAGTTCATTTTGATTCTAAAATCCGATTCAACTTGTGGGGTTAGTGATGAATCCGTGGGAACTACAATAGTATATTAGAAATTTTTAAAAAATGTTTGCATACCTTTTGAGATTTTAGGACAAGTTCAGTATTATTTTCATACAACTGAGTAGTAAAAACAATTTCAGTTACAATTTTTCTGTAATTTTAAACAAATGCCAGAGTTCCTACAGATTTTGTATTATTACTATTTAGATCATCTTTTTATTGTTAAATTCAGTAGTAGTTCCCACAAATGTAGGTTCTACCATAAAATTTAGAATTCAACTTTTTAACAGAAATAAGAATTTGCTAAACAATTTAAATAAAAACTACCACTATAAAAAACATTTCATATTTTACTTAAAACTATACAATAAAGTGTTTAAAACACTACCTTTACAATGGAAATTCGTTTTAAAATTTATGATTTCCTAATAGAGTTGTTAAAAAATTCCATAGTTCATATTAGCAAAGCTGTTTCAATCGGCGATTTCCATGAAATAGAAATAAATGGAAAATTCATTTTTCAATAATTCTACTATAGATCAGTAAAAGAAAAAATCAGACTGTAATTTTTTAGACGAATGATCGATTTTTAGAGAGAGACTTAAATTGAAAAAGCCTTTGATTATATTCCGCTATATAAAACACAATCTTACTGATCTCTATAAAATTGAATACCGTTTTCTTTAAATGCGAGCACTACTGCAAATTTAAAGCGCGCTAAAAATTTCTTTAACCGCTCTGATCACATCCTGAACGTCTTCATCCTTCATCCCCGGAAAAAGAGGAATAGAAAGAGATCTTGCATACATCGCGTTCGCATTCGGAAAATGTTCCTTTTTAAATCTGAAACGAGAAGAATAAAATGGATGTTCATAAAGTGGTATAAAATGAAGACTTGAACCTATATTACGTTTTTTTAATTCGGATGCAAAAATATCTCTATCCATTTTGCAAGAAGCACAATCTACTTCTACACGAAACAAATGCCAAGAATGTTCACCGTTTGGGGCCGAAAGAGGAAGATGCAAAAATGGTAGATCGGCAAATTCCCTCTTATAGTTTTCGGCGATTAAAATTCTTCGTTTCCAAAGTTCGTCTGCTTCAGAAAGTTGAACGATTCCAAGAGCCGCAGCCACGTCCGTCATGTTGTATTTAAAACCGGGTGATACCACTTCGTAATACCAACCTGGTCGATCGTAGGTCTCTCGATTAATTCCATGCAAACGCATCAATTTGATTCTTTCGGCAAAATGAGAATGTTTAGTCGTAACCATTCCACCTTCTCCGGTAGTAATTCCCTTGGTGGCATAAAAACTAAAAACAGTAAAATCTCCAAAAGTCCCGATCTTTCTTCCATTGCGAACCGCAGGAAAAGCATGAGCTGCATCTTCTATCACATAGAGATTGTATTCTTTAGCAATTTCTAATATACCTTCCATATCACAGATTACTCCGGCGAGATGAACCGGCAAGATCGCCCTTACGGTCTTTCCTGTTGTTTTGTGAAAGAGAGTTCCGTTCAGATAAATACATTCCCTTTCGATCGTATCACGAAGGGTTTCGGGAGTCATAAGATTGAAGATCGGGTCCACGTCCGTGAGAATCGGCTCCGCGTCAAAATAGCAGATCACTTCTGCGGTAGCGGTAAATGTAACCGCGGGACAAATAGCCGCATCTTCACGGCTCATTCCGATCGCCTCAAGCGCCAAGTGAAGTCCGGCCGTAGCTGAGTTGAGAGCAAGTGCATAATCAGCCCCGGTATAACGAGCAAATTCCTCTTCAAATTCTTTTACTTTAGGCCCCGAAGTGATCCATCCGGAACGTAGTACGGAAGATACTTCTTCGATGGCTCTTTCGGAGATACAAGGTAGAGCGAACGGGAGAAAGGTTTTGCGTGCTGTGATCATATCGGACATAACCCTCTGTGTTCTTTATATTTCGGCAGATTTACATTTTTCCTAAGTTGGAAATTCATTCGTAAAACTAAAAATGTGGGAACTACTATAATTTTTAGTCTTCGAATTCATTTTTACCGAACCGCAACAGACCCAATTTTCCACGGTAACTTAAAAATTGAAAACGAAACTTAAACATTTCTGGGTTTAAAAAGTATTTCATAGATATAAGCAGATTCTTAAATACAAGACCAATCCTGAAAGTGACATTCTTAATTTAACAGTTTCAGAAGACCAAGGACAAATAGATCGTTAACTTACGAATCTCTATAAAACCTACTACCATAAATTTATCGCAAAACACTGTTTAAATACAAAATATTTGATACTCTATTTTATAGTTCTAAATAATTTAATATGAATTCCACGTAAAAAAATTGGAGCGAATCCAGCTACCACAAACAGGCAAGACTAGGTCTCAGCTCTGGTGAATAAATTGCATGAAAGAAACGTAATACAATATTTTGTCTTTAGTTTCAATTGATTATAGAATTTGATCTGTCGAGCGACCTATCTGTGATCCGTCGGGAACGAGATTTGAGTTAAGGTAGGGTTTTGCTGAGTTTGAACGCGACCCAAAAAACTCAGTGAATGTCTTTCTAAGAATCGGCATTCAGGAAGCGACGCATTGGATTTAAGAAGCGAGACGCTGAGTTTGAAAGACCGTTCTGCTGAGTTCCGCTCGTATCGATCCTTTCGTGTTGTATCAAATTCACGCTTTTTAAAAAAGTGTTAGTTCCCACAAATCCAAATAAAACTTTATGGTAAAAATAAATCATCAATCGACTTACTACTTCGGAGCACCAAAAGTTAAAGATCGATATTATCAAAGATGTAGAAGTTTTCAAAAAATTGCATTTACCCCAGATTTGTTGGCTTTTTGAAGGAGATCCTACATTTTAAATTTTGAAACAAATTCAGAATGAGTTATTATTTTTATGCGTCTGAGTAGTAAGTCTAAGAATTAATGGCAAACCAACTTAAAAAACGACCGGAAAATCAAGAAGGGAATTTTTATGTAGATTCCACTTGTATTGATTGTGAAACGTGTAGAATCGTCGCTCCGAAAACATTCGCCGAAAAAAACGGAGGCTCTTATGTTTGGAAACAACCAGAAATAGAATCTGAGAAAATAGCCGCACTCCGCGCCCTAATAGCCTGTCCTACCACCTCCATCGGAACAATAAATAGAATAGATTTAAAAGAAGCAAAAGAAACGTTTCCTTCTAAGATAGAAGAAAACGTATATTATTGCGGTTATCATTCTAAAGATTCCTTTGGAGCATTTTCATACCTCATTCTAAGAGAGAATGGAAATATTCTCGTGGATTCTCCTCGATTTGTTTCTTCTTTAGCTGACAAAATCGAATCCTTAGGAGGAATCCGTTACCATTTTTTAACCCATCAAGATGACGTGGCCGATCATCAAAAATTTAAGGAAAAGTTTGGATGTGATCGAATTATTCACGAAAACGATTTAAAATCACTACCTTCCGCCGAAATCGTTTTAAAAGGAGAAAAAGTTTTTGAATTAGATAACGAAGTAAAAATGATTCCAGTTCCAGGACATACCCAAGGGCATTCGGTTCTACTTTATAAAAACCGATTCCTATTTACGGGAGACCATCTTGCTTATGATCCTCTAAAAGATCGTCTGATTGCATTCAAAAACGTATGTTGGTATTCTTGGCAGGAACAAATAAACTCTATGAAAAAATTGAAAAATTATTCTTTCGAATGGATTTTACCAGGACACGGATATCCAGTCAACAAGGAACAGAAAATCATGCTAGATCTTTTAAAAAGTTGTATTGTCTGGATGGAAACACGTTAGTCTCAATATATTCTCCAAATTTCTAAAGACATAAATGATAATACTTTAGTAAATTATAATAAACAATTGGCTTTCTCATAGGTTAATCCTAAAACGTAATTTAAAACTTTTCTTGAGTTAGATTCCTCATACTAACCTAACGCGAGTTCGACATAAGAGATTTGTTTTATGAAAACCTGATTTTTACATAAAATAAAGTCGTTGAAAATTAATTTTCCATCTGTTTCTATTAGAATTGTTGAAAAATTAATTCCCCATTTGTTTCTATTTCATGGAAACTATCAATTGAAGCAGTTTTGCGAATCTCCAAACTTTTCAATAGCTCTCATGTGGAAACTACTATGAAAATTTAACTGGATTAGAACTGCTCGAAAGTTTGCAAATTGTCAAATGCAATCTAATTAACTTGAGTTCGGCATAAGAAAACGAGAAAGAACTTTCTAAAAGTATGAGTTCCTACAACTTCAGAATTTGTTCGTAAAATCGTGATTCGCGGGAGTTTTCACATCATTACAGAAAAATCTAATTTTGTAATAGTTCCCACATTTAAAGAATCGATCTGTAAAGTTCAGATTCTAACTTTTTTCAGAATCATGGATTCCTCTTACGCTAAACTCACATTAAATGTTGAAAATTTTAATTTTTAGAAAGGGTTCATAGTATTTGAGTAGTAAAATACGTAAGTTCGACGTAAGTAAATCTGGGCGAATAAAAAACTCAATGCAGACTCCCAGAGTCGTCGCAGCAGCTCGCGGATTTCATAATTAAAATGGCTCACGACCTAAAACGCGATCCATAGGAAAGCGTTTTGCTGAGTTTCAAACGCGATTCATAGATTAGTATGATTCTTGGACGTAAGACAAGTCGAAGTGTGATACTCTTGAATCGACGGAGTCAAGAAGGCCGGTGGCAGATTGATCGCTCTCGTAACTCAATAACGCTACTTCCTATGGGTCGTAGCGTTAGGGCTTTGTAAGACCCCGTTTCATAGATGAATCCAAATCGGCCACCGCAACAAAGTGTGGCGACTCAACAAAGTCGACCGCGTAGGAAACTCAACATCTCGCTCTTTACGAATCGCTCGATGGGAGTGCTGGTGTTATTACCCGACTTTGTTAAGTCCTTCCGCCTCTTTCATTTTAGGAGAAAAGAAATGGAAAGTCAAGAAGTCAAGT
>NZ_FTNA01000035.1 GCF_900156205.1 Leptospira interrogans | reverse complement strand
ATTCTGTTCGCGGGAAAGCATGGCCGCAAACTTTTTTAAGATCGCGTTCTCATCCTTTAATCTCAGATTCTCTTTACGAAGTCTTTTCAACTCTTCGCTTTCCTTTAGCTGTTTATCCGGAAGTGGTTGCTCTGTTTCCTTCTTTTTCAAATGCTCGGCCTTCCATTGTCTCAATACAAAGTAGCTAACTCCTAAGGACTCTGCTACTTCTTTTATTGTAAACGATCCGTTTAACGTCCGGTTTACCGCTTGTTCCCGAAACTCCGGCGAATATTTTCTTCTTCCTTTCATTCTCACCTTTTACCTCTATTCTTGGAAAAAAAGGTGTCTACTTTTATGTTACTAGGTCATACTGCGTGTTATAAATCGTCTGAATAAGACTTTATGCTTCCTAAGTAATATGAAATAAAGTATTATTTCGTAAAAGTTCATCTTGGTATAAGAAATAAAAATGAATGCAAAAGTTTTTGTTTTAATATTCAAAAACTATAATATTAAAGTAAGGCTTCGTCAAAATTATAGTAATTGTTACTTTAAAAAATCTAATTTTTTTGCATCAAACACGTATTCATTGAGAATTTTTCTAAGATCTATTTCCTTACAGTTCGATATTTGGATATATTTGAGAAAGGTTTCTGTTTTGGGATTTTCTCTCAAAAAAGTTTCAAATATACCTTTAAATTCAACGATATAATCTAGTTCGTAAAATTGTCTTTCTTTTCCCTGAGAAAAAGAAAAGTCGCTTTTCCAATTGATTTTGATTCTAACCGGTGAATTTAGACTTAGGCTGGCTATTTGAAAAGATTGTCTTTTAGGAATGCCCAAATTTGTTCCATTAAAAAATAAATTTACTTAATCCGAACTCATTTTTTCAAATTCGAAGATATCAAATTTGAATCTAGTTAATTTTGAAAAGTTAAATGAAACTTCGTTAAGATCGTCATGAACTGGTTTTTGGGAATTTTAGTCTCTGGATGATAATCTAAAGTAACGAAAAATTCTGAATTTGCAAACGATTCTGTTGTACTAAAATCTAGATTGGAAATAAAGCGGACACAATCGTCTTCTATTTTAGATGTAGAAGATTCAATAGAATCCGGCCATTTCAGAACGGGTCTATTTTGAAAACCACGATCTTCTTTAGATAAGACGAGCCTACTTTTGTAGATTTGAATTACTACTTTAGGTTTCAAATTGAATTTTCTATAGAGAAATAGTTTATCAAAGTGTCATCATAAAACAAATCTTAAGTTTCATTGATTATACAAACGTTAGTTGAGTTTGACGATTTTCAATTATAATTCGATTTGAAAGAAGAATGGCTTTTGATTCGAGATTATAATCTCTGGCGAGAATTTCTCTTTTTTTCTTTGTTTCGCCGTTGAGTTTGGAAGCTCCTTTTTCCAAAAGTAAACCTATCAAAATTCTTGCAGCAGATTGAACCACTTCAAAAGCGACTTCGTCTCTTAAGGATGAATTTTCGATCGAAGAATAGGATTCTACTATCTTTTCTAAAGAATCCTTGTTTTCGTTTAACAAAGTAGAACCGCCACCAATTTTAGAAAACTCTTCCTCAAAATACTGACGTAAATGACCTTTGGGAGACATACCGGATACAATTCCTCCGATTGCCGCAACAACTTGAAGTTGAGTTGTTCCTTCGTAAATATTTGTAATTCGAACGTCTCTATAAATTCTAGAAACGTCGTAGTCGTAAGTAAAACCCGCTCCTCCGTGAATTTGAAGGGCATCGTATGCTATTTTATTTGCAAGTTCTGTAATATAATATTTTGATAATGGAGTAAAAAGATTAGCTAATTTTTCCCATTTGCGAATTGTTTCATCTTTTTTGATTTCTCTTTCTTCTATTCCATTTTCTCTCATCCTTTCTGATTTCCAGTGATAGAGATCGATAGAACGAGAGGCTTCCAATAAAATTGCTCTCATTCCAGCAATTTCTCTATCCATAAAGGATAACATTTTATGGACGGCGGGAATATTTTGAATTTTTTTTCCAAATTGTTCTCTTTCGGAGGCATATTTTTTAGCTTCCATATAAGCGGCTGTTGCAATTCCCATTGCTTGTGCAGCGATCGAAAGTCTAGCACCGTTCATCATTGCCATAGAATAACGGACTAAACCATATCCTTCTTCACCAATTAAAATTCCGGGAGTATTTTCATAGACCACTTCACAAGTAGGAGAACAGTGGAGTCCCATTTTCTTTTCGATTCCGGCAATAAAAACGTCCGAACTTTTTACTAAGAAAAAAGAAAGACCACGAGCTCCGCTTGTGGGGGTTCCAGTTCTTGCAAGTGTCAAAATTACAGCTGGAATATTAGCAAATCCGCAACCGTGGGTGATAAAACGTTTGGTTCCGGTGAGTTTCCAGATTCCATTTTCGTCTTTTATGGCTTTGGTTTGTAGATTCGGAAGATCCGATCCGTAGTTCGGTTCTGTCAAAGCCATGGCTCCAAAAATTTCTCCGTTTGCCATTTTAGGAACGTATTCATCTATCATTTCCTTGGAACCAAAACGTTCTATGGTTTCTGCCAAGTTGAGACATCCAAGTGCGATCGCAAAAGAGCCATCGGCTCTGGAAAATAACTCCAACATCATACATTGAACGGTTGCAGGAACTCCGAGTCCGCCGTGTTTTCTTCCTATGCTGTAGGGAAGAATTCCTGAGTTTTTTACCTGTTCTATCCCTTTGATCATAGTTTCTGGAAAAGTAACTTTTCCGGATGAATATTTTAAACCCTCCGAGTCCATATCTTTTGAGATAGGTGCGATTTGTTTTCCTGCTATTTCACCACCGGACTCTAAAATAGATTTATAATATTCTAATGCTTCGTCATGGGAACCGGGAGCCATCGATAAGGATTCATTTCCGTTTTTTTGAAAGATTTTATGATCAGCAAAATCGTCTTCAAAACCATCTATGATCTCTTTCCAATCTATGATAAATTGAAAATTTTCCTGTAAATCTTGGTTTTCTAAAAAGTAATTATTTTCGATCATGTTAAATCTCTTTTTGAATATTTTATTATTTTTGAATCTTTTTATGGCTTATAAAATTAAAATTCTTCTGAGACGAGTTCAATTCGTAATTCTAATTTTACACTCAAAATTGACATGGTTGCAAGTAGATTTGGTAAGGATCTTTTTGTATTCTATAGGAAATATGCAATTACAAATAAAATTTATTTTCAAAAATAGAGTCATAAATTCTCCATTACTGATCTCTGTAAAATTGAGTACCGTTAATTTTATCACAAAACACTGATCCTATGCAAAATATTAGGTACTTTATTATATAGTTATGAGTAAAAACGGTTACTACTCGGACGCATGAAAATAGTACCAAGTTATTAACGGCCTAATTTACGAAAAACTAGTGATACTTAAAAAATAACGCAAATTCGGAATTTACGGCATTTTAAAGCAGAACCAAAATATTCAAATTTTTGAAACAATCTAACACAAGTATTCTATTCATGCGTCCGAGTAGTAATTGAAGCAGTTTGTTAATTGCCACTATAGAATTTTGCAACAACTCTAATTACTTAACGCGAGTTTGAGGAAAACACTCATGGTTCTGAAAAAAGTTGAAATCTCGATTTCTAAAATGTGGGAACTACCACAATTGATAAAATAGAAGTTTATAATAACTGAATCTGTAGTATTCAAGTGTGGGAACTACTGCAAGCCACGATTTTACAAATAAATTCTAAAATGTGGGAACTCATACTTTTAGAAAATTTTTTCTCGTTTTTATACACCGAACTCGCCTTACTTAACGCAAGTTTGAGGAAAACACTCATGGTTCTGAAAAAAGTTGGAATCTCAATTTCTAAAATGTGGGAACTACCACAATTAATAAAATAGAAGTTTATAATAATTGAATCTGTAGTATTCAAGCGTGGGAACTACTGCAAATCACGATTTTACGAACAAATTCTAAAATTGTAGGAACTCATACTTTTAGAAAATTTTTTCTCGTTTTTATACACCGAACTCGCCTTACTTAAAAAGTTTCGATCGATTCTTTAAAACAAATGTGATACGTTAAACGTAATTTTTCTAAACAGAGAAATCAGAAATAAATATTCAAATGTAGTTTTAGGAAAATCTAATGTTTGAGTTTATAGTAGGTTGAAGCTTGTAAAAATAAAAGCGAGTAAGTGGAATTGAAGGATCGATCGAGTTAAAAACTTTTTAAAATATATTAATCAATTATAAAAATAAAAAAGCCACCTTTCGGTGGCTTTTTAACCTAGAAAATTGTTTAAACAGATTACTTAGTCGCGTCAGAAGCAGCTTTTTTCAAAGACTCTTCAGCAGCGATAGCTTGTTTTTGCAATTCTTCAGGATTTGAGTGGATCAGCGGGCTCACACCTGGAATACCTGGTGGGAAAAGCAGACCAACAGATGCAACGAAAGATCCTTTCACTTCACCTGGTTTGTAGGTAGTGAAAGAAATTCTGTAAAGACCTCTTACTAAAAGTTTTTTAGTGTCGATGTTTTTCAGATCGTCAAAAGATTTTGGAGGATTAGGGATCTTGATTCTAGTAAGAGAGTTGTACTTGTTGTGTCTCTCTTCTTTATAAGTATCGTCACCATCATCATCATCGTCCAATTTTTGAACTGGTTTTGCTTTCGCAGCTTTGGCGATTTGGTCAGGCATAATCGCCGACATTCTTTCTACACGGATCCAAGTATCAAACCAATGTGGCATTGATTTTTCTTCTGGGGTAGCCGCTTTGAAAGCGTCGCTTACTAAGTCTCCGTCGCCTGGCTCACCGATTTCGCCTGTTGGGGAAATCATACGAACTCCCATTTCAGCGATTACGGCAGGAATCCAAACATAGAGATAGTATGCTTTTTTGTTTCCATCGACTAAACCGTCCGGCGCTTGTCCTGGCTTTACGTATCCGTAATAGTTGATCACAGATCCGTAGGGAAGTAACGTTTTTACGGTTTCGTTTGTCCCTGGGATTGTGTCCTCGCTCAGAACAAAAGAGCTTTTTAGGCTTGGCAGACCACCGAAAGCACCACAAGCGGTAATGCTTGCAAAGAGTGCAACGGAGATAGCCAAAATCGAAAGTTTTTTCATAGACTCTCCTTAGTTAGGAAAATCACGGTATGAACTTAGGAATTTTTTGTAAATCAATATTGAATAATTTTTTATCTGAAAGATTATAATTTGAGTTTAAAGCGATTGTTATATAAGTCTTAGAGAAAAGTAAAGGATGATTTCTAAATTTAGAATTTCTATACGATTGAAACATCAGAAATTCTTAAAAAACTATCAAACAAGCGTTTTCAAATCTCAGACACAAATTGATTATTTTTTTTGAAAAAATCGCTTCAACCAGTCCAGCAAATCTAAAATCCATGCGAAAATTCTTCCAAAGACGGTAGTATAAGAGTATCTCTTCAATAATTCTCTGACTCTTTCTTGTTCTTCCGAAGTAAATTCTAGACGGATATTGTTTTCCTCCGCTTCCATCTGAACTCTTTCTTTTTTGTTTCGAATGTCTACGATTCGAACGTCTACGTATTCCCAGCCTAAAATTTTTACGCTTTCAAGTCTTCTTTCTCCGGAGATCAAAGTATTTTCTAGATCAATTAAAATCGGATGTAGAAGTCCTAATTTTTGAATGGATTCTTTGAGAGGTTGAAGATCGCCTAAGTCTTTACGAATCCGATTTTTTACTTTGATGTCTGAAACTCGAATTTTCATGGTTTCTCAAAAATATTCGGGACGTATATGCTTCAATTCAATTCTAATTTCAGACGTTCAATTTGTTCGAAAGGAACATAGTTTGGATCTTCTTGACACCAAGGCAATCCGTAGGTTTTTGGGATCAGAGCGGAACTTCTCCGTTAATTTTTCACCTTCAGGAAGAACAGATGTCTTTAAAAGATTTTATTTTTACTTCGGAATCAGTTGGCGAAGGTCATCCGGACAAGGTTTGTGACCAGATATCCGATGCAGTTTTAGATGCTTATCTTGAACAGGATCCAAAATCTAGAGTTGCCTGCGAGACCTTAGTGACCACAAATCTGGTCGTAATTGCAGGTGAAATTACAAGTAAGGGAAAAGTAGACGCACAAGAAATTGCAAGAAATGTAATTCGAGATATAGGTTATAATGATATTACGATGGGATTTGATGCCGACTTTGCGGTAGTTTCCGCGCATGTTCATGCACAAAGCCCGGATATTTCTCAAGGCGTAACTGAGGGAGAAGGTCTTTTCAAAGAACAAGGTGCAGGTGATCAAGGTTTGATGTTCGGTTTTGCAATCAATGAAACTCCGGAATTGATGCCTATGCCAATCTACTATTCTCATGAGCTAGTTAAACATTTAGCTGGACTAAGACATGGTAATAAACTGAAGTTTTTAAGACCCGATGCAAAGTCTCAGGTTACGGTAGAATATAAAGACGGAAAACCGGTTCGTATAGACACGGTGGTAATTTCTACACAACATTCTCCGGATGTAACTCATAAACAAATTGAAGAAGCTTTGATCGAAGAATGTATCAAGAAAGTGATTCCTGCAAATCTTCTGAACAATACGAAATATTTTATTAACCCTACTGGTCAGTTTATTATTGGGGGACCTCATGGAGACGCGGGGTTAACTGGTAGAAAGATCATTGTGGATACATACGGTGGATATGGAAGACACGGAGGAGGTGCATTCTCCGGTAAGGATCCTTCTAAAGTAGATCGTTCAGCGGCTTATATGGGACGTTATATTGCAAAGAACGTAGTGGCTTCGGGACTTGCTGACAAATGTGAAGTGCAGCTTGCTTACGCGATTGGTGTTGCAGAACCAGTTTCAGTTCATGTGGACACGTTTGGAACCGGAAAAATTTCCGAAGAAGAATTGGTAAAAAGAATTCGAGCTAATTTCAAACTAACTCCAAGAGGAATTATAGAATCTCTCAAACTTCTCGAAAAAGGAAGAAAGTATAGAGAAACCGCTTCTTATGGGCATTTCGGAAGAAAGGGTTCCACTTTTACTTGGGAAGAAACCGACAAAGCCTCTGCTTTAAAAGGATAATATAAAAATGGGAGCTCCAAGCACATCGACTGCGACTGAAAAAGCTACTCGTGATGGTTATGGAGACGCGCTGCATGAATTAGGTGCTTCTCGTCCGGATGTGGTCGTTTTAGATGCAGATCTTTCTGGATCTACAAAAACCAATAAGTTTGCGAAAGCTTTTCCAGATCGTTTTTTTAACGTAGGTGTCGCTGAACAGAACTTAGTTGGTCACGCAGCCGGTTTGGCGCTTTCAGGACTTGTTCCATTTGCTTCTTCTTTTGCAATGTTTCTTTCAGGAAGAGCTTGGGAAATTGTTCGAAATAGTGTGGTTTATCCATTTTTAAATGTAAAGCTGGTTGCTTCTCATGGAGGAATTACCGTAGGTGAGGACGGGGCTTCTCATCAATGTATCGAAGACTTTGCGATTATGAGGGTCATTCCTGAAATGACTGTAATCTGTCCTTCGGACTACAACGAATGCAAACAGATAATTCATGCAATCGCCGACTATAAAGGTCCGGTCTATGTTCGAGTAGGACGTCCCAATGTTCCTATTATCGAAAGAGAAAATTATAAGTTTCAAATCGGAAAAGCGGAAGTGATGAGAGAAGGTAAGGATGTACTCATCATCGCTAATGGGGTTCTTGTAAACGAGGCGATCAAAGCATCGGAAGAATTGTCCAAGGAAGGAATTCAAGTGACTCTTTTGAACATGGCTACGATCAAACCAATCGATAAGGAAACAATTTTAAAATACGCTAAAGAATGTGGGATAGTAGTCACTTGCGAGGAACATAACGTGGTCGGTGGACTTGGTTCCGCAGTTAGCGAATTTTTATCGGAAGAATATCCAGTTCACGTTTTAAAAGTGGGTATGAAAGATCAATTTGGAAAGTCCGGAACTTGGAAGGAACTTTTAGATTATTTTGGTCTTCGTTCTAAAAATATCGTTGAAACTGTGAAGAAGGCGAAGACTCTCAAAAAATAAAATTCTAGATCGGTGAGAATGAAATTTCATATAATCTTTTTTCTTTTTCAAAGAGCGAAGATTTTTGTAAGAAAAGAAATTTTTCTTACACTCATTTCTTGGTAAGATTTTTGGCGAGATGGCGAGTACACAAACTCCAGACCTAAATGAAATTACTGAGGAGTCCACGAAATCAACGGGAGGACCTTGGAGAGTTGTACTTTGGGACGATAACGAACATACTTATGAGTATGTAATTGAAATGCTCGTTGAAATCTGTATGATGACTGTAGAAAAAGCATTTCTACATGCGGTTCAAGTAGATAAAGAAAAAAGAACAGTCGTTTTTTCGGGAGAATTAGAACACGCAGAACATGTTCAAGAGAGAATTTTAAATTATGGAGCCGATCCTAGAATGTCCAATTCTAAAGGTTCCATGAGTGCTACATTGGAAAGATAAGAAACTTTTTGAATTCTGACAAATTTCTTTTCATGAAATTTAAGGCCCAGCCAGATGATAGATACTCCGAACCGAACCGAAACGTGTTTTTGTAAAGTAATGAGAGTTTGGCGTAAAAATCCATGATTCTGAAAAAGTTGAAATCTAAATTTTACAAATCGATTCTTTAAATGTGGGAACTACCACAATTGATAAAATAGAAATTTATAACAATTGAATCTATCGTATTCAAGTGTGGGAACTACCACAAAGTTTAAGTTTGTCTGTAAAATGATGTAAGGAATTACAACAAATCACGATTTTACGAACAAATTCTAAAATTGTAGGAACTCATACTTTTAGAAAATTTTTTCTTACACCGAACTCACGTTCAAGTAGAATTACCGACAGGAATTTTTGTAGGAACTACTACAAGTTTTTCATAAGAATAGATTTGCAAAAGTTTCGTGCTATTTCACTGGAAGCCCAATCTATTCTAGATAGAATAGAAAAACTAAAAAAAGCGGACTTTTGTGGACTGGTTAGTTGGGTTGATTCAGAAATTGGAATGTGATTCAGTCCATTTTAACCACCAACTTGATCGCCGGTTCGAGCCAGGCTTCTGTAGCTTCTTCGAAAGAACAGATTTTGGTCACAATTTTTTCTGGTTTAATCTTTTTTTCAGAAATCTTTTTTAGGATATGCGGAATATATTCCCTTGAGTCTACTCTTCCAATCTTCAAGGTTGCTCCAGTATTATATAAATCTAAATAAGGAATTTCTAATTTATTTGTCCAGAAAATGGATGCAGAACCATAGATCCCTTCCGTAGAAAGAGATTTTAATGCGAAATCCATTCCTTCCTTCAAACCGTGACAATCCGCGATTAAGGGAAATTTTCTTTCCCAAGCCTTGGGAAGAACGGAATACGAAACCGCTTTAGCACCTAGGCTTTCCGCAATTTTAAGTCTTTCTGAATCGTTGTCCAGATACAAAACTTCGGAAGAACCCATTCCTACTGCGAGAGAAGCGGAATACAAACCGATACTTGAAGCTAAACCTCCCAAAATCATTACAGGAGAATTCGGTTTTTTCTCCAGCCATTGTCCTACCAATTTCCACGCTTCCACTATATTGTCGCTGATCGAAGCGAGTGAGATCACGTCCATATCCGAAGGCATGGGGATTAACATCTGTTTGGCGAATGGAATCCAAATTTTTTCTGACAAGGCACCGCCGAATTCTTTTGCGGAAGGTCCCATTCCGTAATGACTTGCGTAAGGGACCGAAGTACAAGCCTTGGAACGTCCTAGTGTACAATCTGGACAAATTCCACAGGAAATTTGAAACGGAATGATTACCTTGGTTCCTTTCGGATATTGGTTTGCGATTTCAGGACTCGTTTCTTCGATCATTCCTACGAACTCATGACCGATTGGAATTCCCGGTCTAAATAAAGTATAACCGTTTACTATCGGAAGATCCAGATCACAACGCGAAACCGCGATTGGTTTTACAATTGCTTGGTTGATTCCTTGAATTTTTGGTTCGGGAACGTTTTCCCATTCCAATATATGCTTTTTTTTGAATACGATTCGTTTCATAGATTACATAACTACTTTAATAAGAATATTGAAATATGGATACTATATTTTAATTCTTAAGATTAAGAATCACATTATATTTCTTATGCCGAACACGTGAAAATAATAAATTGATCTTCGGAGTTTAGAAAAAATACGAATTAGAATTTTAATATAATTAAAATTTAAGCCTATAATAAATAATTTATCAGTTCATTAGAATATACTAAATAAAGAGGATTTTCTTTAATCTTACAAAAGGAAAGAAAAATGCGTAAATGGAAAGTGTCTTTGTTAGTTTTGTTCGTTTTTATTAGAGCTGACTACTCTTATGGAGTGAATCCTGCATTTACACCTATCCCATCGAGTGTTACTGGTTCGATTGTTCAAAAATCTACTGATTCACCAAAAGATAAAGCGATCAAGGTCGTTATTCATGACGGTAGAAAGTTCTGTTACGGTCCTATTTTTAGCGGAGGTGAAAGTTACATTATAGTTGAACAGTGCTCGGAACAACACGTTATGAATGCAAGATATGATGTATTTCAAAGAATTTCGTATAACATTAACAATACGTGGTTGTGTATTACTGCTCCAGAAAAAGTAATTAAAGCAGAACAAATCTGGGACTATGTTCACCTTAGACCTTGTACGATCAATGACTCTCTGCAAAGATGGGTTTTACAAGGAAACGCCTTTTGGACAGCAGATGGAAACTATCGATTGAAGGATATAAATTGGTACGGCTATATCTCTAGAAATTCTGGTGATAACTATAATCATACTTTAGATTCTTCGATGAATGACTGGGTGAAGACCGTGGCTACTCCCGGAAACATCAGTCTTCAAACTTCTATCGCTTGGGATCTGAACAATAGCTGGGGAAATGAACGTTATTTTATTCGTGGGGGAGGTTCCGGTAAAAATACAACTCTTCTCTACTACAATCCTGAAAGTGGTCATCTTGCTCAATACAATTCTATTAGCGGATCTTTATATTGTATGTATTCTCAGATGGGAAGATCGAATTGGAATTGGGTAAAGTGGGCATTGTGTAATGACGCAGTGATCAGTAAGGATAATCCAGCTTTTTGGAACGTGTCTTTGGGAACAGATGAAGGAGGGATCATCACGGATTATCAAGGGAATATTTTGAGGGTCACTAGATATGGATCCAATTGGGGTGTTGTTTATACAGCCAAACCTGATTTTGTAAAGACGGATATTCGGAATAGTCCCACTTCTTTGTTTGTAGTTACTAAAGATTTACTGAATTGGACGCGTTATGTGTCGTCTAATCTGGGTAAGACGGAACAGTATTGTCCAGCAGGTAATCACGTAAGTTTGGGGCATAAAAGAATAGTCAGGACCTTACCGCCAGACTTTCAATTATCCGAGGCATGGATTCGGAGACTTTATCAAATAGCGATTTCAACTGTAGATACGACCCAGGGAAGTGGGATATGTGGCATTTGTACGCTTCAGGCTTTTCAGATGGTAGCTGAACTTCAGGAGTATCATTCTCAAGAGCCTCTTCAGAGCGGTGGATATTTTTTCGATACAGCTCCAAATACTGATCCTTTTATCTCGTTTAGACAACGTTATCCGTTCTTGGATAGATTGTTGACGGATATACCGAGAGCGTATAGTTCCATTAATGTTGTTCCAGCTGACAACAGAAACAGACTAGTGACATTTGCATCTGCTAGAACTATTCTACCTCAGTACAATTGGGCTATCTCTGCTGAATTCACTACTCGTTCTGAGATATTATCGCACGTTAGTTCACTCATCGATTCTTCCCACGGAAGCCTTTGGATTGCAATACTGGGAAGGAGACGTCCAGATGGAACTTTAGGTTGGCATGCGGCTCCCATTCTTAGGACCTCTCAAGGATTAGTAGTAATGCGAACTAGCTTAATCTCTGCGTCACTTAGTTTTTACAGACAATCTTTAACACCTTCCACAGATCCGATCCAGGTAGTTGATAATCAATTAGGAAGATCGGATAGGGCTCTTATAAGACTTATAACAATACAACTAGTAGGATCTTATCAAAACTCTTTTGATTTTATGATCTCTAACAGAAATTGCACAGGAGAAGGGGAGGATAGAAGAGGAACAGGGGAATATCCAACCAGCTCACTCGTAAATCAATGTTTAGAAGGTAGATGCACTCTACAATGATCAATAATTGAATTGAGAAGAATAAACTCTTCGCATCGAATTAAAAAAAGAGCCGTTGACTGTAAATTTACTTTGTCAACGCTCTTATATTGAATTGATATTTCAAATTCTAGAAGGTTTATATTTTGGTTCTAAAAGTATTAACCTTTTTTCTTAACTAGAATTTTTCTTTCGATTTCGAAAATTTTCTCAGCGAGTTTTTCTTTTCCGTGTTTTTTCTTATCGTTTTCTTTTAGAAATAGATCTTCGCCAAATTTTTCGAAAGCGTCATTTGCCTTGATATTCTTCAAACCTATGATTTGAAGGTGAATCGCTCCTGCAGGAATTCCGAAATCAGTTCCGCGGTCTTCTACTGCAAGAACTCGCGTGATCGCCGTGACTGTATCTCCGCTAAAAGAAGGTTGTGTATGATAACCTTCAGTGAAACCTAAATCCCAGATCATATTTTCTGTAATATCTCTAGAAGCCATTCCGCATAACCATGCGAAGACGAGCCCTCCGTAGACCACAGGTTCTCCTCCCATTGGTCCGGAAATTCCTGCGGAATACAATTTATCGTAATGAAGTGGATGGGTGTTTCCAACTCTATAAGTCCAAGGAAAATGTTCGTCAGTGATTGTTCTTCCATTTTGGTGGATATAGATTTGACCTGGTTGAAAATTTTCAAAATAAGTATCTGACCCAGTAGAGGCTTTGAATTCAACCGGAAATTTAAGAGATGGAAGTTCGATAACTGGGGAATCCGTTTCTGGAAAAAAAGCGTCTTTGATTACAGGCTTTGGATTTCCTTTTGGTTTTCCGTTAGAACGATAGATCATAATTTTTCTTTCATATTGTAAAACCAGTTCTTTGTTTTGATTTAAACAGATTGTACGAACGCTTACGATTCCGGGTTTGTCTGAACCTTTATCATCCACTTTGAGAATTTTAGTTTTTGCGGAAAGTGTATCGCCTGGATAGACCGGTTTTAAGAATTGAACGTTGTAGTATCCTAAGTTTGCGAGCGCCTTTTCGGAATCGTTTTGTACTCCAAGAGAAAGAGCGATGTTAAAAACCTGAAGGGAAGAAACTAACATATCTTGAAACCCGTGTGCTTTTGCATAAGGTGCAGATAAAAAAAGAGGATTTGCGTCCATAAAAGTTGTAGCAAATTCTTGAGCAAAGGCTCTATCGATTGTGATTTCTCTGGGATGTTCGAAAATTTCTCCTTCTGTAAATTCCTCTAAATATCTTCCGTAAATATTTCGTTTTACTTGATCTTTTGAAACTGTGGTGTTTGGCGCCAACTCTGCAAAAGGTTTGTTTGGAATTTTGGTCATATAGGCCTCTTGGTATTTTCGATTTTCCCAGTATTTTGTCTATAATCACACGGAAAAGTTTTTTATTATCGAGCACCATAGAAGAGAGAGCGGATCGAATGAACTCAGTAAAACACTTTTCCTAGATAAAAGAGCGTGCTCTTTGTGTAACAAAGATGAGAACCAGAATGTTGACTAGAGGCATTTACTGAATTTAGTTCAGTTGAAGGAATTTGGAAAAGCTAATCTTATTTTTCCAAATAGAAGGAATCTAATTTTTCTCTGCTTCCGGTTCGAAGTTCAATAGAATTTAATTTTTTTTCGGAAAGTTCTGGGTTCATGTTCGTTTCTGAAAACATATGATTCCAAGTGTTAATAAATAAAACTGGTTTCCCTTCATCTCTCATGATTTGTTCTGATTTTAAAATGGAATCAAAATGATGTACCGGATCTGCTGCAAATCTTTGTTCTCCTGAGTAAACGTTTTTGAGATGAATATTGAGTAGTTCTCCTTTTTTTGAAAACTCGAGAAGAAGTGTTTCAATATCCTTATGTCTTCCATATTTAAAACCTCTATAAATCCGATAGACCTTATCTTTCCAAATCGATGGATGTCTTTCGTCTTGAAAAACAAGACTCAGTTCAATTTTTTTTTCTGAAATAGTTTCCGTTTTACTACAATAAATCATCTCCAAACGGTTTCCAGTTTCAACATCTTGAGCGGGTTGAATAAAAAGTGGAATCTCTTCTTTAGAACATTCTAAGTTAGGGGAAAAGTAAGGAAGTTCTGCTTTTATAGGAGAACACCCGCTTAACAAAAAAATCAAAAATCCATAAAAAGAAATGGTAGAGGTCGACATAGGTTTTCGTGTTTTACAACTTAACAATTTGTAGTCAAACTTGAAAAGAAATCTTATCGATTAATTATTAAAAAGGATTCAATTTTATTTTTTAACTGTTGAGATTGAATTCGAAACTAAGAGTTCAACATTCAGTTGATTTTACGTTACTCAGAATTGTATAATAGAAGTATCCAATCGTTTGCACTTCTATAGAGTTTTTGAAAAATTTCATAGTGGCTATTAACAAAACTGCTTCAATCGACCGCGCTTTCAGTCTCGATTAAAAAATTGAGGGTTCGCTCGAAAACAAAATTTTTTCCTGAATTCAATTTGTTATAGAACGCGATTTGTCGAACGATCCGAAAGACTGGAACCCCGGAAACTCAGGGAATGTTTCTCTAAGGATCGGCATTTCAAGGAGTGAGACGGCTTTAGTTTGAAAGACCGTTCCGAGTCTTAATTGCTTTCGCATGGAATTATACCGAAATGAAGTGCTTACACTTTGTGATAAACATTTAGATGTTCAATTGGATAGGGATCAATAGAATTTTATGAAAGTTTTAAGGGCAAGTTTTTAAAAACGTGGGAACTAACACATTTTACAAAAAGATTGTAACAACTTATATAAATTTTAAAATATACGTGGCTTAGCGATGTGTAGGGGAAGTCTTCGTCTTAGACGAAGCCCGAGCGAGAATTCGCGAGCCCGTAGCAGCGCGGCCGGCCGTTTTCGGACGGCAAAACTCCGAATAAAAATTTTCAAAAATATTTAGAGTTTTTAAAAGAGGACTCAATCATGATTCTAATTTTACATAAGTCAAAAAAATGGATGAAGTTTCGAAGGTGGGAAAGATATTGGAAGTATGTTTCCTGAATTTGAAGCAGATAAAGTAATACTCACTAAGAACGAAATTTTAGAAAAAATCAAAAAGATCCGAAATGAAATTCCGGTTTTACTTTCTCAAAAAGAAAGGTCTTACGAGAACGTTATTCGTCCTTTAGACGATCTCGTGCAAGAAATGCAGGTAGAGTTTACCGTTCTTGCCCATCTAAATAGCGTAAAAAATTCTAAGGAGATCCAAACGTATTATACGGAAGTGCTTCCAGAAATTACCGCTTTTTATTCTGACTTAGGACAAAACGAAGAATTAAACTCTGTATATCAGGAAATTCTAAAGAATGAAGAGAATATCTTGAGTATTCCCCGAAATAAAAGTCTTCAAGATTCTATTCTACAATTTCGGTTGAGTGGTATTGGTTTAAAACCAGAGATTAAAAAAAGGATCCAGGAAATTCAAATTCGACTTTCCGATTTAAATAATCAATATTCTCAAAATCTTCTGGATGCTACAAACACATTTGAATTGATTTTGGATCGCCCAGAAGACGTAGAAGGTATTCCAGAATCCGATCTAAACGCTGCTAAAACAGAAGACGGTAAATATTGTTTTACACTTCAGATGCCTAGTTATACCGCTTATATGACTCATGGTCCAAATCGGAATATTCGAGAATCATTATATAAGGCTTATACTACACGTGCTCCTCAAAATGGAAAACTGATCCAAGAAATACTTTCTTTGAGAAGTGAACTTGCAAGACTTTTAGACTATTTCAGCTACGCGGAACTTTCTTTGGCCACTAAAGTAGCCAATTCCGTTCCTACGGTTTTAAAATTTTTAAGAGACCTCGCCAAACAAGTTAAACCGATTGCAGAAAAAGAATTTAAAGATCTTTCTGATTTTGCAAAAACTTTGGGAATTGATTCTATTCAGGCTTATGATACTGCGTTTGTAAGTGAAAAGATGATGAAGTCCCAATTCAATTTTGATGAAGAGGAAACTCGTCCATATTTTGAAAAGGACAGTGTCATTTCCGGAACATTCCAATTTTTGAATATGCTTTTTGGAATTGAATTTCGCAAAACTTCCGCTAAAGTCTGGGAAGAAAAGGTTCAAGTTTATGATCTTTATAAGGAAGGAAAACTTCTCTCTCGTTTATATTTGGACTTGGAAACTCGTAAGGACAAACAGGGCGGAGCTTGGATGCACAACTGGCATTCCAGAAATAGAATGAATGGACGCGAAGTTCTTCCAACTGCGTTTGTGGTCTGTAATTTTCCTGTTTCTACAAAAGATTCTCCATCTCTTTTAAAACATAGGGACGTGGTAACTTTCTTTCACGAAATGGGACACGCTTTACATCATCTTTGTACAAAAATAGAAGAGCCCCCCGTAAGTGGTATTAATGGAGTAGAGTGGGACGCGGTAGAATTTCCGTCACAGTTTTTGGAAAATTTTGCGACCGAAGCGGACGTTCTAAAGATATTCGGAAAACATTATAAAACCGGAGAAACGATTCCGGATTCTATGATCGTAAAACTCAAGGAGACTAAAAACTTTCTTTCCGCAATGGGAATCGTAAGACAACTTGAGTTCTCACTTTTTGATATTTTCATTCATTTAAAAAGTCATACAGAAGAAGAGGTACATTCTATTCTTCAAGACGTTCGTAAAGAAGTAGCGGTTGTGATTCCTCCGGAATATAATCGTTTCCAAAACGGATTCTCTCATATTTTTTCGGGAGGTTATGCTGCGGGATATTATAGTTATAAGTGGGCGGAAGTCATGAGTGCCGACGCATTTTTCGCTTTTGTGGAAAGAGGGATTTTTGATTCTGAACTGAGTGAAGTATACTTTAGAGAGATTTTAGAAAAAGGCGGAAGTGAAAACGCGATGATACTTTTTAAAAGATTTTTAGGAAGAGAACCAGAGGTAAAATCTCTATTGAAACTATACGGGCTTAAGGAAGCGGCTTAAAAGTTGATTAAGAAAGACTTTTCCTAAAATTTTGCAGTAAGGATTCTTTTCCCGCTAAAAGTACTTCTACCTGATCCTGATCTATGTTATAGACAACGTTACTTTTAAGAGCGTCTTTGAATTCGCTTTGGTCGATCGTTTTCTGATCGTAACTTTCTTTTAGAAAATTATACCAGCCTGCCAAAAGAACTTTGAGATGAGGAAGTTCCCGGATCGGGATGGAGATTACTTTTTCTGGTTCCATAAAGACCACAGTAGGCTATTTTACTGATTTAGAGAGTCAAATCAATTTTAAATTAGCCTAAGAATTTCCGCTGTTATCCGATTTTTGTTTTGGCTCTTGCTAAAATTTTTTTAAGAATTTGTTTGTCTTTTTCTACAAGTGCAGGACCTGCTTTGGTTTTCATAAATACAAAGTATTCTTTCCAACCATTTAATAGATCTAAGGGATGGTTGTTAGGATAAAAGGGACGTAGTTCTTCGTCTAACACGGATAGGTGGGCAAAGCCAGAACAATCCGCCAGTGTAAAAACATTTCCTGCTATGTAAGGTGAAAATCGAACCACTCTTTGAAGTGCCTTGATTCCTTTGACTAGGGTTGAATGAACCTCTTCTACTATTTCCGGAGAAACTTTGGCCGCAGGTAGATAGATTCTTCTTGCAGGTATATCCAAATAGGTCTCTATTATCGTGGAGATTTCTCTAACTCTTGCCGCTTCCCAGGGATCTTCCGGAATCAGTTTAGGAGTTTGTGGAAAAATCGTATCTAAAAATTCTAAAATAGCTCCCGACTCGAATATAAATTTTCCATCCATTTCCAGAACCGGAATTTTTCCCATAGGACTGATTTTTAAAAAATCCTCTTCTTGAGAAGGTGCGATTCTGATTTGTTCGTATTCTAAACCTTTTTCTAAAATACCTAGTTTAACTTTATTAACGTAATTACTGATACTTGCGCCGTGAAGTTTGATCATGAAAAAGAAAAATACAAATCTTATGTTCTTTGGGAAATCATTTTTCGAGACGATTTTATAATTTGTTCGAAAAATTGGATTTAGGCGATTTCATCTAAAATGAAAACGTAATGTTCAATTTCTCTTCAAAAAAAGTCTTTCTCTCTTTTTTTATAGAATTAATTTCGACCGCAAAGGAAATTAAAAATGACAAAAACGGCAATCATTACGGGTGGTACGGTGGGGATCGGCTACGAATTGAGTAAACTTATCGCGGCGGACGGTTACGATTTGATTTTAGTCGCTAGAAACGAAAAAACCTTAAAGAAGGTAAAAAAAGAAATTGAATCGTCAAACAAAGTAAAGGTGGACATTCTTTCCCTGGATCTGGCTGATCCTAAATCTCCTAAAAAGATTTTCGACTTCGCAAAAAAAACAAAAGCGGTTGTGGAAGTTTTAGTAAATAATGCAGGTTTTGGAACAAACGGAAAATTCGATCGAATGGATCTCAAAGAAGAACTTCAGATGGTTCAGGTAAACGTGGCTTCTTTAGTAGAGTTGACTCATCTTTTTTTACAAGGTATGGTGGAACGTAAGAATGGAAAAATTTTGAACGTGGCTTCCATCGCAGGGTTTCAACCTGGACCGAATATGGCGAATTATTATGCGACAAAAGCTTATGTATTATCCTTTTCAGAAGCGGTTTACGAAGACGTAAAAAAAGACGGAGTGACCGTAACCGCTCTTTGCCCAGGGCCTACCAAGACCGAATTTTTTGAAAGGGCGGAGATCACAAAGTCAAAACTTTTGGACAATCCGATGGCGCCGATTATGGAAGCAAAAGAAGTAGCGGAAATAGGATACGACGCTTTAAAAAAAGGAAAATCAGTCGTAATCGCCGGGGCTTTGAATAAAATATTAGCTCAGAGTGTAAGGATTACTCCTAGATTTGTCACACGTAAGATTACAAAATTTTTCAATCAAAACGGTTAAAACAAAATGCAAGGATCCGTTCTAGATTTAGCGGTACCATTTTTTCTGATTTTAATCGGGTTCGAGGTTTTGTATTCTAAGATCGTTGGAAAAAAAGTTTATCGATGGAACGATAC
The DNA here is from genome assembly GCF_900156205.1 of Leptospira interrogans. Classification (GTDB taxonomy): domain Bacteria; phylum Spirochaetota; class Leptospiria; order Leptospirales; family Leptospiraceae; genus Leptospira; species Leptospira interrogans. The sequence continues at coordinate 21,891 of NZ_FTNA01000035.1, read as the reverse complement.
GGTAGCGGATTTAAGTACTGGAATTTTGTTTTCTCTGACTGGGGTTTGTGTAACTATCTTTTCTCTTTGGATATATGAGAAATTTAGAATATTCTGTTCTTTGCAAACTCTATTTGGAGTTCCTGAAATTCCACTTGGAATTCCTATCTGGCCGGATCCTGTAGGTTGGCATTTCGATTTTAAAAGTTTAGTCGGATGGATCTTTGTATTTTTGGCTGTAGATTTTGTGTATTACTGGTTTCATAGGGCTACACATGAAATCAATTTTCTTTGGGCCTGTCACGTGACTCATCATTCTAGCGAAGAATTTAATCTTTCTGTAGCTCTAAGACAGTCTAGTTTTCAAAGAATTTTCGAATATATGTTTAATCTTTCGATCGCGTTTTGTGGAGTTCCTTGGCAGGCGTTTTTGTTAGCTCATGGGATTTTAAAAATCTATCAGTTTTGGGTACATACTCGGTTGGTCGGAAAGTTGGGGTTTTTAGAAGAAATTCTAATTACACCTTCGCATCATCGTGTGCATCATGGAAGAGATCCAAAATATATAGATAAGAATCACGGAGGAATTTTAGTATTTTGGGATAGAATTTTTGGTTCCTTTGCAAGAGAAGAAGAGGAACCGATTTATGGACTTACAAAACCAGTAACTACGTTTGATCCGGTTTACACGAACGTTCATGTTTATGAAGAAATTTTTTCATTGGTGCAAAAGACAAATAATTGGAAAGAAAGAATTCTACTATTCTTAAAACCTCCTGGATGGAGGCCTGAAAGTTTAGGGTCATCGGTTTATGCCGAAGAGGTGGATCGAAATAGATATATAAAATACGATCCGATTGTATCTAAACAAAGAATGGTTTTAGGTTTTTTGGAATTTTTAGTATTAACTGTTTTTTCTCTATTATTATTAAAATATTTTAAATCTGGGATTTTTGAATTATGGAAAATTTTTCCTGTGATTGTATTTTTCTTTTATGGGTTTAGACTTACTGGATTTGTTTTGGATGGATATACAATTGGAAAGGCTCGTATCATCTTATTTCTTTTAGTAGGAATGATACTTTACTGGATTTTATTTTTTGTCTAAAGAATAGAGTTGTTGAAAAATGAATTCTTCATTTGTTTTCGTTGTATAGAAACGGTAGATTGAAGCAGTTTTATTAAGCTCCACTATGGAATTTTTTAATAACTCTATTCTATTTTTAAAATATTCAAACGAGATTTTGGAAAAAATTGTAAATCATACAATAGATAGGTTTCGTAACAACACCACAGTCTATAGAAGACTTAAAAATGAGATTCTTCATTCTAGGTTTTTTAGACAATTTCTAAGTTATTAGAAAATTGTATGTTTTAAGGATTTGGGAATGAAATTCTCAATTTTTATAAATAAAAAAAATAATTTTATAGAAATATTATATTCAAAAAATGATATTTAAAATTTCTGGGCAATTCCAAAAAAGAGAGTGGTAGTCAAAACTTGAAATTCCAATTTACGAGAAAATTGATTTGTGACGAGCATTGAGGTTTGATTGTCTGATTCGGTAAGAGGGGTAATACTTCCGTTTTCTCTCAAATAAAAACTTGCAGATTCTCCGTTAAAGGTTCCGGATAGGGAAGGAATATTAATCCAGGAAAATGCGATTCCCAATTGAATACTTGCAGATTCTGTAATTCTTCTGCTGACCGCACCTTCTAAACGGAATTCTATACCGGTGCCGCTGAGTAAACCTTCTTGACGAAAGGTTTCTTTGCCGGAAGTTGCGTAACCTTCTGAGTCCCAATATACTTGAGACATTCCGGCTCCTAATCCACCTTGAAAAATCCAGCGTTTGTAATTCCATTCGTGCCAATACATGAGAAGTGCATAAGGATTGGAAATTTTAAATTTTAAATCTGTATAAAAAGGCTCCGAAGAGAATTGTTTTAAACCGAATTTCTGCCACTCTCTGTAACCTCCGATGAATCCGATCTGGCTTTCGGAAGCGATTCTTTTACGAATGAAAAGTTCTACTTGAGTGGTTTGTTTGGGTGGATCCAGTTCCGTTTTAGAGGCAACTCCAGGATCGTATGTGTTTGTAAAACCTCTTAAGAAAGAATTCAATCTATCTTCTCCCTTGTATCCAATACCAGCTCTAAGTCCCAGCTCCCAGTTCTCTTCTTCTGGATTGGGGATTTCCAATGCGGGTTTGACAGAATGAGTTTTTATTTTAGAAGACTGCGCCTTTAAAATGGAATAGGGGCAAAATAAAAAAAATAAAACACTTAGTAAGATCCCGAAAATTTTGCTGGTAGCCCTCATAATTACAGGATTTATAGCAAGGACTTCTATAAAAAGCGGATTTTCTTTCCTACAGGTAGGTCATGTTGCAATTTCATTTTTTTCAGTTTTTGGATTGGGATTTGCTCAAATTCTTTTTCTATTTTTTAAGTTTTATCGGGGTCTTTTTGACGATTCGTCTTCGATTTCCACAGCTTAGATTCTTGTTTCTCGCGATAAAAATTTTTTCGGGCAATATGGACTACAAAGGTTCCAGGGGAAGATTAGTTCATTCTCAGGCTTTTTTTTCCGGAACCGCTTCCTCTCTTCTTCCCGGTGCAGTGATCGGTTCGGCTTTGGCTTTGATGATCGGAGGCCCTGGAGTTTTATTTTGGATATGGATTTCCTCGTTTTTTATCATGCCACTTCGATTTGTTTCATCCACACTTGCGATACGTTTTAGAACTAAAACCGATTCAGGAAGGTATCTTTCCGGTCCTATGTATTTTATAGAAAGTGCTCTCAAAGCGAGATGGCTCGCTGTAGGTTTTGCAGCCGTAGGACTTCTTACCGTACTCGTAATGGGTGGTGTGGTTCCGATGTTATATGTAACCCATATCGCAAATCGGGTTTTCGAAATCAATGGAATGACGGTTCCTTTTTTATTATCCGTGATTCTCGTATTTATTGTGTTAGGTGGCGTAAGAAGAGTGGGAAAAGTTTCCGCTTATCTTGCTCCTATTGGAATCCTTTTGTTTTTTTTGAGTTATTTCTTTTTATTCAAAGGTTCTCTAATGAACTTTAAGGATTTTATATGGTTATCTTTTAAAGAAGCGTTTCAACCTGGGGCGGCGATTACGGGGGGAGGTTTTGCTCTTGCAAGGGTTTATAGTATGGCTTCTGGGATTTTTTTTGTTTCTACAGAGACTGGCATTGGTAAAAGCGCGGGTTTGTCGGGAGTTGTAAGAACGGATTATCCCGCCAAGCAAGGGCTAGTAAGTATGCTCGCTACTTTTTTTGAAGGTTTTATCATATCTACTTTAGTGGTCTACGCACTTTCTTCTTACGGTGCTTTTAAAATGGAGGAGCAACTTGTATTTTTAAACGCTTTGTTTCAAGGGAATACAAATCCTATAAACGCAGCTTTTTTCGTTTCTTTTTTATTGTTTGGAGTAGTTTCGATTACTGGTTGGTTTTATACAGGAGAACAAAAAGCTCTTTATGTGTTCGGAGAAAAGTTTGCGAACTTTTTTAGAATGCTTTTTCTATTTACGATTCTTGCGGTCGCGTATCTTTACGTGAAAAATGGGGAACAGATTCTTTTCGAAGCTTTTGGATTGGGTTATTCTCTTTCGATTATAACTGCAGTGCCTGTTTTGATTTCTTTGGTTTTACTCGAGAAAATTGCAAGAACCGAGTTGAAACGTTTTTTAACGGAGAGCGGAGCGAGATACGAAGTATTAAAAGATTTTTATATTCTAATATTATCTGTTGTTCCTAAAAATCTACTTTCACGTTTGTTTGGGCTACTTGCTTCTTCCAGACTTCCACGTTTTATTTTGATTCCGATTTTAAAAGCTTTTGCGAGAGCATATAAGATTAACGTGGACGAAGCCGAATTAGAAATTCAAGAATACAATTCTCTCAACGAATTCTTTACGAGGGCCTTAAAGGCTGAATCTAGAATCATCGATTCTGCAGACGACGAAATGGTATCTCCGGTAGACGCAAAAATTACCGGATACGGAGACATCAATCAAAGAATTATCATTCAAGCTAAGGGAGTAGACTACAATTTAAAGGAACTTTTGGGTGGGTCAAAATATTTAGAAGATTTTACCAACGGAAAATACATTACTTTTTATTTATCTCCTCAAGACTATCATAGAATACATTCTCCTGCATATGGAAAAATATTAGGATATTATTATGAACCTGGAAAGTTGTTTCCGGTGAATGAACTTGCCGTTTTTGGGATTCGAGGACTTTTTCCAAAAAACGAAAGATTGATTACTTATCTTCAGACAGAATACGGGAAGGTTGCAGTTATAAAAGTGGGCGCCTCAAACGTTGGACGGATTCGAGTGACTTATGACAATAAGATCGTAACCAATACCCTTATCCGAACCGCAAGAACGGTAGAGTATAAGGAAGTTTCGATCATGATTGGTAAGGGAGCGGAACTGGGTAGATTTGAGATGGGTTCCACTGTAATTTTACTGATGGAAAAGGACACTTTTCAGTTTAATTCTCTTACAGTGAATGAAAAGATTACTTATGGAACTACGATCGGAAAATTTAAAAAGAAAAAATGTAAACTTCCTAAATAATTAAAAATGATTTCAGAGATTATTTATTCGTTCTTGAAACATCGTTGTATTTAAATTAAAATTAGTTTTAAGAATATAGATCCGATCAAATTTTTTTCCATCTATGTTGAATAAAAGTATCTGGAAATTCGAACTATGATTTTGAAATTATTTTTACTATTCATAACTATATAATAAAGTACCTAATACTTTACATAGAACCAGCGTTTTGTGATAAAATTAACGGTACTCAATTTTATAGAGATCAGTAATAGATGGTGTATATGAATGTATTAGAAGTTCAAATTTTACTTTCAGAAAATATGATCGGTATGCGAACTATAATTTTGAAATTACCCTTAAGAAAACGGAATAAATAAAATATGGCTCAGCTCAGTCTAAAAGCGACTACACCCGATCAAATTGATTTTGATGAGAATCATCTAAAAATTACGTGGAAGGATGGAGTCACTTCTATTTTTGATTTATTGGATCTTAGAAAACGTTGTCCTTGTGTAGTTTGTAAAGGTGGGCACGGAGGTAAGATAGGAACTACTACTGGGGCAATCCAATCGATTCGGCTCTGTTCAGTTAATAAAGTTGGAAGATACGCAATCAATCTGATCTGGAGCGACAATCATCAAACAGGGATTTATTCTTATGATTCTCTGAGAATGTTTGCGGATGGATTGGGAGGAGAATTGAGTTAAAAAGGACTGTTTTGAGAGACCTTTGGTAAAATCGGAGGAAATTTTTATAAAATAGAGTTGTTGAAAAATTAATTCTTGATCTGTTTTCGTTGTATTGAAACGGACAATTGAAGCAATTTTACAAATCTTCACTATGGAATTTTTCAACAACCTTAATTTAAAAATACTGATTTTCAAATCAAATTTTTATACTGTGGTTGTGGGTAGATTAAAAATTCATTTCATAAAGGTTTCTTATATTTTAATATTATAAAATTGAATTTATGAATCGGCCTTGATGTTCGGTTTGTGTCTTTTTGTGAAGTGGTAATTGTTTGAGTTTAAATTATTCTTTTTCTTTTAAAATCAGTAGGTTTTCTCATTTGTTTGAACACGATCGTATTCCCGTGAAGTCTGTATTTTTACAAAAATGTAGGAACTACTGCAAAAATTTGTATTCTCTCTATTTCCAAAAAAAGGTTGTTTTCACCTAAAAATTGGATGAAAACAGACTGGAAAGAAAAAAAGAGGTGACAAAAACTCTTTTCTTATGTCTCATTAACTTAAAACTCCCGGAGAATCCCCAAAATGGGTGAAGGTTCCCTATCACAGGAAGAAATAGACGCATTACTCGCCGGAGCAAGCGATTCGTTTGATCCGGGGACTGTGGCACCTGCAGCCACACAAAAAGAAGTTCCAGGGATGTCTCCTGTGGATCGGGATATTTTATCGGATCTTTTAGCTTCTTGTTTTCAAGTTGCAGGAAACACGTTAGGCGCTGTTCTTTCTCGTTCTTCTGCATTTTTAAATCCAAACGTAGAAACTAAAACTCGAAAGGATATAGAATCCGAATTAAAATCCGGATCTTTTCTTTTGTATTCTACACTTTCTGGAAGTGTAAATGGAAGAGTAGTTTTAGCAATGTCTGCCGAAAATGCGGTAAAAATTTCCAATTCAATGATGGGCGGTTTCGATTCTGGAGAATTGGACGAAGCTCAGATGCAAACACTTCGAGATTCTCTGACTCCTGTAATGGGAGCTTTGATTTCCCAGATCAGTACAAAAACGGGTGGAGGAGTCAATGGATCTCCTTCCGAAACTAGAAATGTAACTTCTCCTGCGGCTTTGGTTTTGCCAGATGGGGAAACTTTGATTCGAGTATTCTTTAATCTTACGATCGAAAATATACCTTCTTTTAGAGTTCAATTTTTACTCTCACTTTCTACTGCTTCGGATCTTTTAAATCTTTATCGCCGTTCCGGAAGTGCAGGTGGTGATATGAGTGGAATGGGGATGGGAGGTATGGGCGGAATGGGAATGGCCCCCGGTTCCATGTCTGTCAAATCGGTCGCATTCCCTAATTTAGGAACTGCGAGTGGTGCTTCTAATACTCCCAATTTGAATCTACTGATGGACGTTCAGATGAGCGTTACTGTGGAACTGGGGAGAACCAAGATGTATATCAAGGACATTTTAGGTTTAGGGGAAGGTTCTATCATAGAGTTGGATAAACTCGCAGGTGAGCCGGTAGATCTTTTAGTAAATGGCAAGCTGATTGCAAAAGGTGAGGTCGTGGTCATCGACGAAAATTTTGGAGTGCGTGTAACGGATATAGTAAGTCCTATCGATCGGATTAAGCCGGAGGGGAAGTGAGATTTTTGAAAACTTCCCAAAGTAATGGAAAGAAAACGATTTCCGTTCTTTCTCTTTTGATTATATTCAATTTTACTGTTATTTCTTTATCGGCCCAATCTGAAAGAGAACTAATGGACGAGGCTCTCAAAAAAGAATTGGGGGATTTTTCCCAAAAGAAAAATCAGGAGACGAATTCCGGGGGAAAAAAAGCGGACGGATCTACCACCAATTCTTCTACAGAAATTAAGTCAGCTCAAAACGGAACTTCTCAATCAAATTCTTCTGAAATACAACAGGAATCTAACCCGGTAGAAGAAAGGTATCGTCCTAAAGATGAAGGACCCGGAATCGCAGGGACTCTTCTCAGAGTAGTTTTTATATTAGGACTACTTTGTGCAGCACTTTATTATATTCTAAAATATGTATCTAAGAATCGGGAAGGTAAACTTCCGGTTCGAGGTGAAATGAGCGTTCTTTCCAGCCTGATTATAGGACCAAACAAACAACTTCAGATTGTGGAAGTTTCGGATAGATTGTTAGTTCTCGGAGTTGCTGACAATGGGATCAATTTGATTACAGAGATTTCGGATCCAGAAGTAAAACATAGGATTTTACAAAAGAAAGAAACTTTTCAACCTCCAGAAGATGGTTTTTTGGTTACTGTTCTCGAACAAATTAAGGATTTAAATTCTAGGATTTCTGGAAATACAGAGGGTCCTCCGGACAGTGGGGGCGGGGCTGCTCGGGAAGAAAAACGAAAGCAGGCTCGAAAAAAATTAGAAGAACTCAAAGAAAAAACAAGCTCGCTCGAAGGCGGGCTTTTCGATTTGAGATGACCTTAGTTATCATGAGAGAATTTGTTTCTTAGATGAAAATGAGACATAAAAAGTTTATCAAGAGCATAACCTGGATTTTCTTGCTTTTAGCGGGTTTATCTTTGGGTTCTACTTTTTTTACCCTAGAAGCTCAGTCTGCAGGAACTAGGATTCCGATTCCGAATTTAAACATCAATGTAAATGAGGCCAAGAGTCCGAGAGAGACTAGTCTTTCTCTAATGGTTTTATTTTTAGTTACGATTCTTTCCTTGGCCCCAGCGATCGTAATGTCTTTGACATCGTTTACTAAAATTGTGATCGTTTTAGATTTTGTAAGAAGGGCCTTATCGATTCAGAATCTTCCACCTAACCAGGTAATGATGGGGCTCGCTCTTTTTATGACTTTTTTTATCATGGCTCCTACGTTGAACACTGTCAACGAGAAGGCGCTCGGTCCGTATCTAGAGGGTAAAATAGATACGAACGCTTTTTTTGAAAAAGGAATGATTCCTATTCGTGAATTTATGATGCGCCAAATTGGAACCTCCGGTGCAAAAGACGTAGCTCTTTTTTTAAAAATTGGAAAGGTAGAAAAAGTAGAATCTTTTGACGACGTTCCTTCTTACGTTTTGATTCCAGCTTTTATGTTAAGCGAAATCAAAAAAGCGTTTTGGATTGGTATAGTCATTTTTATTCCGTTTATCGTAATCGATTTAGTAGTGGCTTCGGCGCTTCTTTCTATGGGTCTTATGATGTTGCCTCCGGTGATGGTCAGCCTTCCATTTAAACTGATTTTATTTGTTCTTGTAGATGGTTGGAATCTAATCGTTTATGAACTCGTAAGGAGTTATAAATGACGGAATTAGACGTTATGACTTTGATTAGAGATTCTTTATATATTACTCTAAAAATTTCATCTCCTATACTTTTTACGGCTTTGGTTGTGGGGTTGATCGTAGGAATATTACAAACTACTACTTCGATTCAGGAACCTACAATTGCGTTTGTTCCTAAACTTTTAGCAATCTTTATCGTGATTGTGATTTTTTCTTCCTGGATGATCCAGACGATGACCGATTATACCCGAAACCTTTTTTTGATGATCGAAAAATTTTAGTATATTATGGAATACTTTATCAATCACTTTCAGGTTTTTTTACTGATCCTTTCGAGGTTGATGGGGTTGTTGTCCGTTGCGCCTGTTTTTTCGTATCCTTCGATTGGCGTTCCTCAAAAGATGATTTTTTCCTTTTTAGTTTCAGTGATTTTATTTCCGGTGATTGCAGGCTTTTTACCTCCGGTTCCGGGGGATATGGGGAGTTACGGACTTGTGGTAATCGCTGAAGCTTTGATCGGAATTCTTTTAGGTTTTTTGATCAGTTTGATTTTTGCAGCCTTTCAGATGGCGGGTGAATTTTTTAACGTTCAGTTAGGTTTTGGTTATGCGGAGATTTTAGATCCGGTGACTCAAACCAGTTTACCAGTTATTAGTACTTTAAAGAATTTATTGGGAATGTTGCTTTTTTTGACGTTAGGTGCTTATCGAATCATGTTCGAAAGTCTTGCCTATTCTTTTGAAAAAATTCAGGTTTTACGATTTGTTCCGGAAATTCAAAACGGAATTTATAAGGCTATGGAAGACGCGGTAGGAGCAATGTTTTTTGTAGCGTTTCGGTTATCTCTTCCAGTTTTGGGAATTATATTACTCGTAACCGTTTCCGAAGCTTTGATGGGTAAGGCGGCTCCACAACTCAACATTTTGCAATTATCTTTTCCGATTAAAGTTACGATTGGTCTGATCGTGATGATTTTTATCACTCCTTACCTGGTCTCTCAAATGGGAGCGGCTTTTGATTTATCCTTTGATAAGGTAAATTTAATGTTACAAGAGTGGCCGAAATGAAAAAGGCGATTTGGTCGAGAACAAAAAAACTGGTGGTTGTTTTCGTGCAAAATCCTAAAAGATTTTTTATAAGAATTTTCTACAAGAACCTTTCTAGGGTTCCTTGGGTTTGTGAATCGGGTAAGGATTCTTTCGTAAAATCGGTGTTAGACGTATTTTATCGTTTTATGCTTTTTGGGAAACGTTTCGGGAAGTTTATTTTTTGGAAACAGTACTATGATATAGTTTCTGATTTTAGTAAAAAATGTGAGAGTTCCCACAATTTACACGAGATCAAAAATCTTATGGGAGTTCCCACAATTTACACGAGATCAAAAATCTTATGGGAGTTCCCACAATTTACACAAGATCGAAAATCTTGTAAGAGTTCCTACAATTTACAAAACGTCGTAAAATCAGAGTCCAACAGTGATCACTTTTCTAATCGAAATACTGTTTCTTTACAAAACAGACAAGAAGGTCTTGTAATAAAAGATGTTGTACATCCTACATCTTTTATTTTCAGTTTCCTTCATCATTTTGATCGATGGGGACAGAAATCAACATCTCATTCTCTATGGATGTTTCGAACAATTGAGAGATTTTTTTCTATTATAAAAAAACTTTTTTTTAAAAAAAAGTTTTCAAAGTCTTTCATTGTCGGGATTTTTTTATTCTATAAAAAAATTGTCAAAAAATTTCTAGGTTATTCAGAACCAATTGATTCCAAGTTAACAGAGTTTTTAAATTCTAATTTGTTTTGTTACTTTTTGCAATTTGGTTTTATAAACTTAACGATTGAGATCGTTCGACGTATCTTTCGATTTAAAATTTTCCCACCTAATATATGTTTATCGACTGAAGCCGCCGATTTCAAAATAGATCTACAGTTATTTGCCGCCGAAGATGAGGGTAGAACAGAACCCGGATCGGAAAGAAGAAGAAGGGAAGAAAGAGAAAAAGGAAACGTTCCTAAGTCTCCTGAACTTCCAGCGGCGGTAGTGTTGCTTGCCGGAGTCATTTTAGTGTATCTCATGGGAGAATATTTTTTCATGAGAACGTATTACATTTTACGCAAATACATTCACGGAGTAGGTCTTAGAACTGACATGAGTTCTGAGTCCGTGACCGAACTTTTAAAAAATGCTTCCACAGATTTATTTACTCTTCTTTGGCCTTTGCTCGGGATTACGTTAGTGGGTGCAATCATCGGAAATGTAGCACAGGTAGGTTTTATATTTACACCTCGTGCATTAAGTTTTAACTTTAGTAGAATTAGACCTAACTTTAAGAAAGTGTTACCTACACGTCAGACACTTTTCAATTTGGGAAAGTCTCTTGCAAAAGTAGGATTAATCGCTTGGGTTTCTTATATTATTATTAGTAAAGATTTTTTTCCGATTCTTCTTTCTGGGGAAATGGGACTAGAACAAGCGGTTGCGCTTGTGATGAACAGTTCCTTTAAGATATTTTTAATCGTTGGAATCATACTACTTGCGATCAGTATTGTAGACTATTTATATCAAAGATACGAATATGAAGAATCTTTAAAGATGACTCCTTCCGAAGCAAAAAGAGAGGCTAAGGAATCCGACGGGGACAGATCTCTCCAAGCAAGGAGAAGACAACTCGCTCGGGATATGATGAATAAAAGGAAGATGTTAGCTAAGGTTCCAGAAGCGGACGTAGTGATCACAAATCCTACCCATTTTGCGGTAGCCTTAGAATATAAACCTGGAATTCATAAGGCTCCGATTGTGATTGCAAAAGGAGTGGACGATTTTGCTCTGCTGATCATTCGAATTGCAAGAGAAAACGGAGTGCCCACCGTGGAAGATCGTCTTCAAGCAAGAGGGCTTTATGAGGAAGTGGAACTAGGCGCGGAAGTTCCTCAACAATTCTATCGCGCGATTGCAACCATTCTCTCTCGTTTGGAATCCTTCCGGAGAGCCGTGTAAGAGGAAGTTATGGAAAAGAAATGGTGGAACCAGTCGGATGTAATTTTGGGAATTGGAGCGGTGGCGGTAGTGGCGATGCTTGTCATTCCTCTTCCAGGATTTATATTAGATATTTTGATTATTGTCAGTTTGGCGATCGGACTTTTAGTTCTTTTGACTTCTCTTTCTGTCAATGAACCTGCAGATTTTTCTATCTTTCCAAGTTTACTTTTGATTACTACCTTATATAGGCTTGCGTTGAACGTATCTACAACTAGACAGATACTTTCTAAAGGGCCCGCGATGAACAGTCACGTAATCGACGCTTTTGGATCGTTTATCATAGGAAGCGAGTCTGGACTTTCCAAGTATGTGGTAGGTTTTATCATATTCATCATTTTGGTGCTCGTTCAGATTTTAGTGATTACTAAAGGAGCGACTCGAATTTCGGAAGTTGCAGCTCGTTTTACTTTGGACGCCTTGCCTGGAAAACAAATGGCGATCGATATGGAACTTTCTTCCGGAAATATCAACGAAGAAGAAGCTAAAAAAAGAAGAAAAAGAATCGAAGCCGAAGTAGATTTTTATGGTTCTATGGATGGAGCGAGTAAGTTCGTACAAGGGGACGTTCGAGCCGGGCTGATTATCACCGCCATCAATCTGTTAGGTGGAGTAATTATTGGATCTTCAATTCGGGGAGAATCTTTTACACAAGCCATCGAAACTTACGGGAAATTCACCATAGGAGACGGTCTCGTATCTCAGATTCCGGCACTTTTAACGACTGTAGCGACAGGTATCATCGTAACCCGCTCTGGGTCCGAGTCCGATTTGGCAACTCAGTTTAAAAGTCAACTATTTAGTAATTCAAAGGTTCTATATGTGGTTGCTGGAAGTTTAGGATTTGCTGCATTTATTCCGGGGCTGCCATTTATTCCTTTGGTTCTGCTTTCTGCGGGAATTGCTTATTTAGGATATTCACTGGAACAAACTGTCAAAGAACAACTCGAGTCGATTGAGAAAAAAGAAAAAGAATCTGGCCAGGATCGTAAACCAAAAGATTTTTACGAAGAACTGAGAACCGATCCGATTGAAATTGAAGTCGGTTATCATCTTATACCCTTAGTCGATGTTTCTCAAGGCGGGGCGCTTTTAGATCAGATCAGTAATCTTAGAAAGAAGTTTGCGCAGGATAACGGCGTAGTGATTCCTCCCGTGAGAATATTAGATAATCTTGATTTAAATCCGGATACGTATTCGATTAAAATTAACGGAACCGAAGTAGGGGCTTCCACGGTAAAACCGGATAAATTGATGGCACTCAATACTAGTCCTGGAAGCGCGGAATCTATTGCCGGAGAGGATTTTTTAGAACCTTCTTTTGGCCAAAGAGCAAAATGGATTTCTGCCGAAGACAAATCTGACGCGGAAGCAAAAGGTTATACAGTAGTAGATGCGTCCACGGTAGTAGTGACACATTTGAAAGAACTTCTTGCGACGCACGCGTCCACTTTACTCGGAAGGGAAGAAGTCAAAAAACTTCTAGATCATTATAAAACAAGTTATCCGACTTTGATTGGAGAATTGGACGCGGATAAACCAGGTAACTTAGGAATCATTCAACAAGTATTACAAAATCTTTTAAGAGAAGGACTTGGCATTAGAAACTTGGTTCCAATTTTAGAATCGATTGCGAACAATTTGTCTAAATATCAAAATCCATATATACTCACAGAACTTGTACGTCAGTCCATTTCAAGAACCGTAGTTCGGGATTATCTATCCATGGATGGAAAGTTAAGGGTGATCACTCTCGAAAGTAGAATTTTGGATCGACTCAATAAATCCATTACTCAGGACAGAATCGAAAACAGAGACGTTCTGTCTCTTGCGCCAGATTTTTACAGAAGGTTGATTGATAGTGTGGCTGAACTTTATAGAAATTTTAGGACCGAAGGAAAGTTTCCTATTTTTGTAGTAAATCGAGAGGTACGTTTGCCTTTTTCGTATATGCTTGCAAAGGAATTTCCTCCTCGCAATTTCGGAGTTCTTGCTTACGAGGAGATTCATTCTTCCGTAGATTCTGTAATTGAAGCTGAGCTCAAACTTCCCCAGGCGCAGACTGCCGGAATTTCGGAAGAAACATGAAATACTTAGAATATTCTAATTTTATAAAGTGGAATAATTAGAGGAGTTGAATATGGAGTTTGCTAAAATTCGGGGCAAAAGTTATCAAGATTGTTTGATGGAAATGAAAATGAAATACGGTTCTGAAGCTACTGTAATTTCTCAAACGGTCGTAACCGAAGGTGGTGTGATGGGAACCGGGCTTCTTGCAAAAAAGATGATCGAAATACAAATTGGAATCCCAGAGAAACAAGCGTCTCGAGAAAAGATAGAACGTAAACTGCAAGACTTAAAGGATCTTTTAAAACAAAAATCTTATGCTTCACCGGAAAGAAAAAAAACTCTACAAACTTTAAAACCTCTTTCTAAAACTTTAGAAGAAAAAGAAATTGCAGTCGAAGAGGAAATAGAAGAAATCACTACTGAGCCGGACAGAGTGGGTCTCTCTTTTGAAAAAGAACTTTTAGATAAAAATTCTTTTTTAAGAAGAGAAACTTCTACTGTTCGAAAGGATTCCCCCTTAATCCGATTGGGAGAAAAATTAGTTCGAGAAGGAATGAGTCAGTCTTATGTGGAGGAGATTATTTCTAAAGTAGAAGAAAGACTTTCACCTCTAGATCAAGGACGTAATCACGCCGTTTTAGAAAGGACAATTGAAATCTTAAAAGAAAGAGTGAGTGTGGACTCAGACCTTTTTCGGGGAACCGGAAAAAATCAAAGAAAAGTGATCTTTTTTGTAGGACCTACTGGTTCCGGTAAAACTACAAGTGTGGCAAAACTTGCCGCAAAATACTTTTTACACCGAGGTAAATCGGTTTCTCTTTATACTACGGACAATTATAGAATTGCTGCCATTGAACAACTCAAACGTTACGCAGATACGATGGGAATGCCGTTTTATCCGGTTAAAGACATAAAAAAATTCAAGGAAACCCTGGCTCGGGATGGTTCCGAGCTCATTCTAATCGATACTGCGGGGTATAGTCATAGAAATTTAGAACAACTAGAAAGGATGAATAGTCTGCTTTCTTGTTTTGGAGAAAAAGACTCTGTGGAAAATCTACTTGTCCTTTCGTCCACTTCTTCCTACCATCATACGAGCACTGTATTGAAAGCCTATGAGTCTTTAAATTACCGAAGAATTCTACTCACAAAACTAGATGAGGCGGATTTTTTAGGTGGTTTTCTCGAACTGGCCGATACATACTCTAAGAGTTTCACATACTACAGCGTAGGTCAGGAAGTTCCCTTTGACATTCTTTCTGCCGAAAAAAATCTTATGGCTGAATGTGTGGTAACTCCGGAGAAAATTGCTGAGCTGAGAGGAGAGGTTTTCACCGTTGCGGGTGACTGATTCGATCGGCTTTTGAAGAGGTAAAGAATGGATCAGGCGGCTCATTTACGGAAACTCACCGAGGGAAATACGAGTCTTAAAGTTCTGTCATCCAGAAAACCCACGACTAAGATTGTAGCGATCGCATCCGGGAAAGGGGGAGTGGGTAAAAGTACTATTTCCGTAAACCTGGCTATTTCTATGGCAAGGGTGGGGCAAAAAGTACTCGTATTTGACGGGGATCTAGGACTTGCCAATGTAAACGTAATTTTAGGAATCATTCCTAAATACAATCTTTATCACGTAGTCAAAGGTCATAAAAGCCTGAAGGACATAGTCATTCAAACTCCGGAAGGAGTGGATATTATTGCGGGAGCTTCTGGATGTTCTCAACTTGCAAACTTAAATGATACTCAGAGAAATTCTCTGATCAAGGGATTTTCCGAATTAGATAATTACGATATTATGATCATCGACACTGGTGCTGGAATCAGTTCTAACGTAATTGGGCTGACTCTACCCGCGGACGACGTGATCGTAATTACAACTCCAGAGCCAACAGCAATCACGGATTCTTACGGACTGATCAAGGCGATTGTATCTCAAAGTAGGGATAAAAATCTCAAAATGGTGGTTAATCGGGTTCGAAGCGCAATCGAAGGTAAAAAAGTAGCGGATAGAGTCATCGATATTAGCGGACAATTCCTCGAAGTAAAGGTGGAAAACCTGGGGTTTATCTTTCAAGACGAAGAGGTGGAAAAAAGTATTCGAGAACAAAAACCGTATATTATCAATTCACCTAAAAGTAAGGCAGCAGCTTGCTTAAATCGTATAACGTATTCACTTTTAAATCAGGATATAGAGCCTTTGGAAGACTCTGGAATCGGAGGTTTTTTCAAAAAGTTTTTTAACTTTATGGACGTCCGAGACAAAGAATTCGACAAGAACGACGAAGAAGAATAGTCTTTGAATCTTCAGATTTTATTTATTGGTGTTTTTGTAATTGTCGCTTTTGTCATAAGCGCACTTTGCGGATTTTTAATTGGAAATTCTTTTGGTCATATCCTTCTTGTAACCTTTCTTTCTATGATCGCCTTTGCGGTTTTAGGGTTTGGAATACACGCAGTTTTAGAAACAAAAGTTCCAGAGTTTTTAGATTTTCTTTCTAATATAGGAGGAGAATACATTCCTCCTACTCAGGCTACGGATTCGGAAAATGTAGTCAGAGGACGAGATTATACGAGTAATGCAAGTGATACTGATTTGGCGGAAGGGTCTTCCAGTAACTCCGAGGTTTTTGCTTCTTCTGCTCCGAAACGTCAGAAGGATGGAAACTTTGGGGATCATATCATGGTCGAAAATATAGCGATCAAAAACGAGCCCAAACTCATGGCGGAAGCGATTCGTACTATGTTGGCCCGAGACGATATGGGCGAAAAGTAATCGTTTGATCTTAGAAATTGAATGAGACAAAAAACTGCTTGATTTCCCCGTTTTTGCACTAAAAAATGCTATTGCAATTTTCTGAGAAGCTCGACACTTTAAATGAAGGTCTTCCAGATCCGAGCTTATGTCCAAAAAATATGAGAAATATAACCAGCAGGATGAGACGGAACTATGGAAATCCTATCGAGAAACCAAAGATCAGGACATCCGCTCTTATCTAGTAGAAAAATATTCTCCGCTAGTCAAACACGTAGCAGGTAGAATCGCTATAGGCATGCCTCAGAACGTCGAGTTCGACGATCTTGTATCTTATGGAGTTTTTGGACTTTTAGATGCGATCGAAAAATTCGATCCAGAAAGACTGATTAAGTTCAAAACGTATGCAATGACTCGAATCAGAGGGAGTATCTTTGACGAACTACGTTCCATCGACTGGATCCCTAGATCTATCCGTCAAAAGGCAAAACAACTAGAACAAATTATAGGAATGCTGGAAAACAAAGAAGGCCAGCAAGTAGACGACGACGCGATTGCAAAAGAATTGGGAATTTCTATGGAAGAATACAATTCCCTTCTTACAAAAATTAGCGGAACCTCTCTTGTTTCGTTAAACGACATCTGGTTTTTAGGAGATGAAAACGACGAGGTTTCTTTTATGGAAACTTTAGAATCTCCTATGAATATGAATCCAGATACGATTATAGAAAAAGAGGAAATTAAGAATGTAATCGTAGAAGCGATTAAAACCCTGCCTGAAAAGGAAAAAAAAGTAATCGTATTATATTATTATGAAGATCTAACTTTAAAGGAAATCGGCGAGGTGCTGGAAGTTACTGAATCTAGAATTTCGCAGTTACATACTAGAGCCGTTTCTAGATTGAGAAGTAAACTCGGTAAAGTAAAGTCCGTCATTTCTCGTAAGTAATTTTTGATTTACTAGGACGGAGAATATGGGTTCTCTAATACCATTCTTACAAGACCAAAGCAAGGAACTGGATCGTATCCAGAACGAACAGGTGGAAGTTTACGGAGACACTCTCGAAAACTCCCTACGTCTCGCCGCGAAACATCTTAAAAAACAAGTACATGAACTAGACTATGTAGTTCTAAAACGTGGAAAGAAAAAACTCTTTGGTCACGAACCTTGGCATATTCGTGTTTCGATTCTTCCGGAAGATAACTTTTTAGATGAGTTGACCGAACTTGATCAAAAACTTACTGGCGGTTCGGGTAAACTCGTTTCTAAGGATCTCAAAGATCTGATTCAACCCAAGGACAAAAACGGAAAAGCTCTGGTTCAAATTCTTAGAAACGGAGTCTATCTTACCACCTTTGCACCGTTAGGTGATGGTCATCCCGTGGATTTGGATGAGGTTTTTAAAAAACTTTCCCTAAAAGGTGTTTCCGGAGAGGACGGCAAGTTGGTCCGCAAAATCGTAAAGGAAGCAAAAGGGGAGCCGATTCTTATCTCTCAACAAAAACCTAGACCGGGGATGGAAGCGAAACTAATCTTAGATATTTCTCCTGATAAGATGAAAGCAAAAGTCACGATTCTTCCTCCTAGACCCGGTGGAAGGGATTTTGAAGTTAGAGACGTAGTCAATCATCTCAAAAATGCGGGTGTTAAATACGGTTTTAAAGAGGAAGAAATCCAAAGAAAACTCGAAGAAGAATTTTACAACCAACCTTTTATCGGTGCGGAGGGAGATTATCCTATCAATGGTAAAAATGCTCAGATCATCTATCACGTTCGGACCTCTAAAAATATTTCTTTCCGCGAAGACGAATCTGGAAGGGTAGACTTTAAAGATTTGGATCTGATCGAAAACGTAGTAGTGGGTCAACTACTCGCCGAAAAAATTCCTGCAGAAAAAGGAAAATACGGCCGTACTCTTTTTAACGAACTTCTACCTGCAAAAGACGGGGCAGATACGGACTTAAAACAAGGAAAAGGAACGATTCTTTCCGAGGATAGAAGTAAATTGACTGCGGAAGTAAACGGTCAGGTTGTTTATGCGACCGGAAGGCTTTCTGTGGAAACCGTTTATAGAGTCAACGGAGACGTGGGAATCAAAACGGGTAACGTTACCTTCCTCGGGTCGATTGTGATTACGGGTAACGTGGAAGATAATTACTCCGTCAAAGCTGCGGGCAATATTGAAATCTACGGAACGGTTCAAAAGGCTCGAGTAGAAGCGGATGGAGACATCATCATTCGCCAAGGAATTTCCGGAAGAGAAGAGGCTCATGTAGAATCCACAGGTGGAAACGTGATCGCTAAATTCATACAGAGTGCCACTGTGATTACAGAAAAAGACGTTATGGTTCAAGAAGGAGTTTTACATTCTTTTGTAAGTGCTGGAGGAAAAATTCTCTGCAATGGAAAACGAGGTCAAATTGTAGGTGGAACGGTTCGGGCTTCTGAATTGATCGCCGCCAGAAGTATTGGTTCTTCCGCAAACCCGGCGACTGAACTTGTTGTGGGAATTGATCCTAAGGTTCTAAAGCAGATTGCTGATTATGAAGCAAAGATGCATGAAAGTCAGGCCAAACACGAACAAGTTTTCAAAAGTTTGAAAACTCTTCAGGCTAGAAAAGAATCTGATCCGGCTTCTTTTACGGAAGAACACGAGAATCAGCTTTCTAAAATGCAGAAAGCAGTGGATAAGCTCGATTCTAGAATCAAAGAGTTTGAAACGGAAATTAATAATCTTAAAAATTACATGGAAGAAAAGTCTTCTCACGGTAAGATCAGTATCGAAAAAGTTCTCTACGGTGGAGTGACTATGAGAATCCGAAACTCTGATTTTAAAACTAGAAACGAGATTAAAAACAAAACCTTCGTAGAAGAAAATGGGATGATTCGCCAAGTTCCTTACGAAGATCCTGAGCCGGACAAAAAAGACTGGAGAAAAAAACGAAATCGTGGTAATTAAACCTTAGGATGAGGCTGAGCGATACTTTTTTAGGTTATGGTCAGGCTCCGGATATGATCCGGAAGCAACAGGTGGAAAATCCTTTCACCATGCCTCATATGATCTCCGAAACCTCTCGGGTGGTCAAAGAATATAACGACACACGTAAGTATGCAGTTGAGTTGTATACAGATGTTTTTTCTCTTTCTCCTGAATCCAGGGAAAGAATGGCTTTGGCAAGAAATCAAAAAATAGATCAGATTAAAGATCGGTTAAAAACATACAAATCGGCTTCGGACGATAAGTCTTATACGTATTCTTCTAATGGTCAAAAGACGTCTAACGTTCCGTCCAATCGAGGCAAAATCGAATTTTTCGCTTAAACTTTTTCCTAAGGAATGTTGTTGGAGACGTGCCGGGGGAAAAGTATGGAACTATTTGCAGTATTTGCGATCAACGCGGTTGTTTCCGTTGTTTTATATTATACGATTACTTCAAAAGTAACCGAAAGAATTCGTACCCATATGTTGGGAAAGATCAACGAGGAAATTAGGGATTTTATAGACGAGCTGGAAACCGAATCTCTCAGACAAGTCGATCTTATGGGGGCGAGAATTCTCACTTTTAAAGAGATCACTTCTAAGGCTGAAGAACTGGTCAAACGAATTGAACAGTCAACTTCTCCAGATATTCTCGAAAAGATCCAAATTGTAGATAAGGATTCTGTAATTAATAATGAAAACAAAAGATCTGAGAATTTATATCCCCTCAAAAATGGAAATCATACTGGAGTCTCCGATTCTGTTCAACAAGGGGTCGGTCATATCTATAAAGAAAATTTGGATCTGACTAGAGAAGACGCGGAAAATTTTTCTAATTTGCAGAAAGTTTCTAATTCTAAAATTCATACTTCTTATATTCAAAAATTAGAAACTACTTCTAAGGTAGTTAAAAAGGAAGTTGTATCCCAAAATAAACCAGAGATTCTTCCACAAGGTTCTACTTCCAATCTGGTTTTAGAAACGATTGGTAAGGGAATTCGTAAATTTTTTGGTATTCAAGAAATCAAAACAATTCGTTCAGAAAATGAAACTTCTGGGAACGATTTTTTTCCTGGAACTCGAAATTCTACTTTGGACATTTCATTGGATGAAAATCCATTTGCACCCATTTCCGAATCAAAGTTAAATGAAACGTCTTCTCTCGTTTTTAAGGATAATCTAAAACCGAAAGAAGCTGATTTCGGTAGAATTCTACAAGAAAATATTGTAGGTTATCAACCTATCAAACCAGATTCTACAAAAATTTCCGCCGAAGCTGCGTTACTCGAAATTGGAGATGATTCTACAAAAATAGAGAAAGTTGTTTTCCTTTTGAAAAGAAAATATACTCATGAAGAAATTTCGGAAGTTTTGGATCTCGCTCTGGGTGAGGTAGATATTATTGAAAGGTTCAGGTTGGACAGAAATAGGAGGTTCTGATGTCCCAGTTTAGCGTACTCAACGTAGGATTCGGGAATATCGTTCTGGTTTCTAAGATCGTAAGCATCATTCATTCGGATTCTGCATCTGCTAAAAGAATTCGAAATGAAGCAAAGAGCAACAACAGCCTAATTGATGCGACTCAGGGTAAAAAAACTCGTTCTATTATTGTAACGGATAGCAATCATCTTATTCTTTCCAATCTTAGGGTGGAATCTCTGACTAAAAGAATTGAATCCAGAGATAATTCGATTGCTTCTGAAGAGGAAGATTTAGACTGAACTCCCCTAAACTTTTTGTTCTCTCTTCGGTTGCAGGAGGAGGGAAATCTACCTTAATTCAAAAGATCAGGGAAAAACATCCTGAGATTCTTTTTTCGGTTTCTTGTACAACTCGTGCACCTCGTCCGGGAGACAAAGAAGGCATAACGTATTTCTTTTTAACCAAAGAAGAATTTGAGAAAGGAATTTCTGAATCAGCGTTTTTAGAATGGGCTCTTGTTCACGACCAATATTACGGAACCCCTTTAAAATTTATCGAAGGGGCTTTTCAAAAAGGTTCTTCTGTAATTATGGACATAGATGTTCAGGGCGCGAAAATAATCAAAGAAAAACTTCCCGATAAAATTGTGACCATTTTTATCCTTCCTCCAAATGAAAAAGAATGGGAAAAACGTCTTAGAGGTAGGGGAACTGATTCTGAGGAAAACATTTTAAAAAGAATTCAAAACGGTAAGTTAGAATTAGAACGCCAAAACGAATTTGATTATAAAATTGTAAACGACAATTTAGATCGTGCTCTGGCAGAGTTGGAGAATATTATTTTAAAGAGTGAGAGTAAGTCTACGACAGAAAAATAAAGCAGATTGTTGCAATTTCAATAAGACGTTGGATGTGAGAAAAACCATCTACTCAAAAACTGCATAATACAATACTCGATTCAATATAGTTTACATTTTAATCATGTGAATTTTGCGTAAGAAAATCCGGGCGAATCCCTCCAATAGTTTGTAAAAGAAAGATTCAATGAAACAGGCGGGACCGGGCTCTTTAGCTCCAGTCA
>NZ_FTNA01000026.1:25428-58061 GCF_900156205.1 Leptospira interrogans | reverse complement strand
GGGAAAGCATGGCGGCAAACTTTTTTAGGATATTAACTTCCTCTTTCAGTTTCAGATTTTCCTTCCGAAGCTTTTTCAGTTCTTCACTTTCTTTTAACTGTTTATCCGTAAGTGGAAGCTGATCTTCTGATTTTTTCAAGTATTCTCCCCTCCATTGTCGTAACACAAAATAGCTGATTCCAAGTGACCCTGCTACTTCTTTTATCGTAAACGAACCCGAAAGTGTTCGCTTGACTGCTTGTTCTTTAAACTCCGGAGAGTATTTTCCTTTCTTATTCATATTCACCTTTACCTCATTCGCTGAGTAAAAGGTGTCCGTTTTTACGTAACTAGGTTATTACAACAAAAGATTTCATTTTTCTTTTGTCTCGAATGCTGCAAAAAAATCACAAAGTTCTTTATGAGTAAGTTGTGTTTCTGTAAAATTAAAAGTACCTCGGTTAAACATTTCAAGCGCAGCCTGATGAATCAAATAAAAACAAGCACGGGCAAGACTTCCTCCAATACTGATCCGTCTTACACCTAAAGACAGTAAATCGGCTGCGGTGAAATTATTTTTACCGAGTCCTACAACAACATTAAGCGGGCAGTCGATGGAACGAACTAAATTACCAATCGTTTCAATATCATTGACTCCCGGAATAAAAAGACAATCCGCGCCTGCTTTACGATACATATCGGCTCGACGAATCGTTTCGTCTAAAGCGTTGGGATGATTCGTAAGAAACGTATCAGTTCTAGCAGTTAGAGTAAATGCGAAACCGGCTGCGTTTGCTTCTTGACGAGCAAAGTGAATACGTTCGGCAGCTAACTCAGCATTCAGCAGAGGTGAAGAATTATCGCCACTCAGATCTTCAATATTACAACCCACTACTCCTATCGATATAGCCCGCCTAACAGTTTCAGCAACTTTATCTGGTTCTATTCCATACCCACTTTCTAGATCAGCACTTACTGGAATATCAACCGATGCTACTATATTTCTCACATATTCGAGCATAACGTCACGATCTAGAATCTGATGATCTGGCAATCCAGCAGCAAAAGCAATTCCCGCGCTGGTAGTTCCAATCGCCGAGAATCCGGAACCAACCAACATACGCGCGCTTCCTGCATCCCAGGCATTTGGCATAATGAAAGTACCCCGCTCGTGCAAACTACGGAACATTTCGGCTTTTTTACTTTGTGATATAGACATTAGGCCTTCAATACCTCAACTCAGTTTAACAGTCAACAGATAATTTCATATGATTTATTTTTAATATTAAAATCTTAACAGAGGATTTCACCAAGCAAAAGAAGATTGTCAACCTTTGATCCTTAAATACTCCCGATCTAACTTTACGAGTATTTAAATCTGTCGAAAAATACTAAAATTTCTTATAAAAAAATTAATTTTCAAACGCTACCCAACAAACCATGCATTGAGTTCCTTCAATGAGACTCATCCGTTGGGGACAATTAAAGTAAAAAATCCGAGAGATACCCTATATTAGAAAATCATACTTTTTGCAGGTAAAAAGTTTTACTTTTGTTGGACGCTCGAAAACCTATGTTTTGATCGTTCTTATCCCAAAATCAGCCTTAACTTGTCAGGTTGGTTATGGTAACGCTTGTCACTATAAGATTAGAACTATGTACAGAACGTTCTTAAAAAGAAAATTGCGAACCAAAATCAAACAATTTGGCAAAACTAATCCGAGTAAGTGACGAACACAATAAGAAGACAAAGATCGCGAGTTTAAGAATTTATCCTAAAATCCCCTTACAAAAGCTCCAACAAATTGCGTCTAACAAAGCTTATACGTTTTTGAAAATGCAAAACATCCCAATTCTATAAAATTCTAAACTTGCAGCTCTGTTGAAATAAAAAACTATCCGATTTCCCCGTTTCTATTGGGACATTCTATACGTTCCTATCTGAGGGAAATGATCCGAGATTGTCCAGAGTATATCTTTCTGATCCACTTTATATCCAGACTGTTTCAAATTAGAAGAATAAAATATATAATCAATAGTTCTATCTGGCTTTCCAATCGCAGGATCGTTCGGATAATATGTGTAATATTTTTCTTTTTCAGGTCCATTCAAAATCTTGAATGGAACGGCGGAATTCCATCTGTCAAAAAGAGGTTTAATTTCCTGTTCGTCCGAATAAAAGAAAGCTCCATTAGGATGCATAGACTTTCGATCGAACCCAGGAGGGAGAAGATTAAAATCTCCCCCCAAAACCCAATAATGTCCTGCAAGATCCAGTTCTTTTAATAAACCTGTAATCGTTTCCACCTGCCTATGCATCGTATCAGTTCCTTGTGAAAACGCATCTAGATGAGTATTCAATACCGTAAACTTATCCCCACCTTCAATTGGTAAATCATTTTGAAGAATCGCCCTTTTCAAATTAAACTGAGTAGAAATAGGATCTGCTGGCATTAGAGGCAAAGAGTGTCTAATTCCATCAGAAATTTTATATTTACTAATCGTTGCCAGTTTCATACCCACACTTCCCAAAATTTTAGGATGTGGAACAAAATTAGATTTCCAGTAAAATGCCTCACTTCTACAGACATACTCGGACCCAATCCGAGAAAGAATTCTTTCTAACTGATCTTCACGAAACGTATTTTCTGCTCCGTCATGAAGCTCCTGAAAAAGTATCACATCTGGGTCTTCCGAATGAATGTAGCCGGCTACTTTTTTAAGTGTTTCTTCGATTTCCTCTTTAGAAGGCCCTGTGTCCGGCCCATCTCCGTTAGGTAAGTCATACCAAAAAATCCTTTTTTTTCCGGCGAGGTATTGTACGTTCCAGACCAACACTTTAATCTTAGAATTTTCTTTTAAGATTGGAGCGTTCTCATTACATACAATCTCCGCAGGTTCCGCCTGATCTGGATGATACGTGATTACATAAATCAAAATCAAAAGACTTCCGAAAAGAATTCCTAATATCGCCGTTATTTTTTTCAACCAACCCATTGGAATCTCCTTACGAACTTTCTAAACGGAAGATAGATATTTCAAAGAGAATACAACTAAGGAAAAGAAAAGTGGGTGTAAAGGATTTTCTTTTTGAAAGGGTAAAATTAAATTGGTCCTAAAGCCTAAGATGAAGACATTCTTTAAGATTCTATTCCTTCTTTTTTTAATACAAACACCAACTTATTCGGAAGAACTTGATCTTAAAATCCGTATCAAAAATGGAACAACCGGCAAAGAAGGCAACATAGAATCTCTCAGAGTGATTGCACTTCAACAAGGTATGATTCCTATTAAAGAAATTGGACCTTCCAATGGTTTTTTCGTCATACCAAAACTTTCCGTCCCGGATCAAACTCCAATTCTTCTTCAAGCCAAATATGAGGGTGTAAATTACAACAAGATGGTTCCTCCGGTTCCCGTTCTTCGTTCTGGAATTCAGGAAATCATAGTCTACGAAAAAACCAAAGATAAATCTTTTTTAAGAACTAGATCGGCGATGCAGATTTCCAGAGGAAGAGACTTTTTAAGAGTATTTAAGATCTTTCTAATATCTAATAATACGATTCCTCCTAAAAGTTTTCAGGATGAACAAAATCCATTTGAAATTTTTGTTCCTTCAGAAGCAACCGAAGTAATGGGGCAATTGACTCAAGGGGATTCCAAAATGCCGATCCCTCTTTCTTTTCGAGACGGACCCAATGGAAAATTGTTGGATAGAGCAATTCTTCCAGGAAGTTCTGAATTACAAATTTCTTATACAATTCCAGCAAGTAATCTTTCCACAGTTACGTTTAAAGATAGAATGCTCACCGAAAAAGAAGAAGGTTTTAGAGCCATTTTTTCAAAACCGCAGGATATGGAAATTTCCTTTATAGGTGCTTCTAAACAAGAAAGAATTCAAGAAGACGTATCTTCCGACATGAAAGCGTTTAAGGTAAGTTATCCTTCTCCTAAATTTGAGGTTTCTATTTCGGTCTCTGGTGGAGCGCCTATTCTTGATATGGAAACTCAAAGAGTCAATAGAAAGATAGAAAACGGAACCTGGTCTACGGAACGTTCTCTTTTAGGTTTGGTCGCTATATTAGGATTTCTTTTTACTCTTTCTTTTATCTTTGTTTTTAGAAAAAATTAGAAAAAACGATCCTATCCGTCTCTACGATCGTTTCGAACAAGTTTATTTTTCTTTGCAAAACTGTTGATCACATATTATATGCAATTTTCCTACTTTTTTACATCGAACTCACGTTAAATTACATTTATCTACAATTTTTGTGGGAACTCACATGTTTTGTAGCAAACTTGAAAATCTAAATTTCTTTTGAAGGTTGAGAAGGAATTTTAAATCGTGAGTTATACTTATTATTTTCGTAAAAAACGTGGGAACTACCACAAATCACAAAAATTTAACAGTAAAACCTTAGGTCGGAACTACAGACAGATTTGAAAAACGTGGGAACTACCACAAATCACAAAAATTTAACAGTAAAACCTTAGGTCGGAACTACAGACAGATTTGAAAAACGTGGGAACTATTACAAATCACAAGATTTTAACAGTAAAACTTTAGGTCGGAACTACAGACAGATTTGAAAAACGTGGGAACTATTACAAATCACAAGATTTTAACAGTAAAAACCTTAGGTCGGAACTACAGACAAATAATCATTCCGATTGCGTAAAAACGTAAGAACCCATAACTTGCAAATAGAAACCGTTTACGATGCGTACTTTTTCGTTCGTTCAAAATTCAATTCGATCTGCTGCGTTTAATCTTGCCATCGAAGAAGCAATCGGGCTTCATCTTGTTTCTTCAGGATATGGAGCAGGACTTAGGATCTGGAAAAATCCATTTTCCATTGTACTAGGACTTTCCGAAAAAGCGGAAGATACTATATTACCCGAAATACTTCTGCATTTTCAAGAATCGAAATTTAGTGGAATGATTGGTTTTGAAGATATAAAATCCGAAACAAATTTAAACTTAACCCAAAGTAGAAACGATAACTTCTCAAAAAATTTTCACTCTAATTTGGCGCAGGAAACTTTCGGAAACAATCAAAAAACTAAAATAGAAAATTTCAAATTCAATTCTAAAATAGAAGATCAAAACAGTTTTACAAAAGAATTTCCTATGATCGTACGAAGGGCAAGCGGAGGCGGAACCGTAGTTCATCATCCAGACGAAAATCTGAACTTTACGTTTTTTATTTCCTTGGACGTAAAACCAGAACTCTATAAAGTAAAAGAATCCTACGATTATTTTCTAAGTTTGGTGTTGGATGCGTTAAAAAGGCAAACGTTAGGCGCTTCTTTACGTGGAAAATCAGATCTCGCGGTGTTAGAAAATGGTCTGGAAAAAAAAATTTCAGGAAACGCTCAGTTTAGAAAAAGAGGAGCGGTCGTTCATCATGGAACCTTAATTTTGAAACCTTCTCTGATCGAAAGAGTTTCCAAACTACTCAAACATCCCCCCGAAGAACCGGAATACAGAAAAAATAGAAAACATACCGATTTTGTGACCTCTCTTCCGGACAATTTTTCTACAGTAAAATTTAGCCAGGATCTATCTCATGTATTTGCCGAATCCTTGGGTCTTTCCAAAATAGGCTCAGAGAGTGATCTCCGATTTCAGAAAGTTGTATTTCAAGAAGCAAAATTGCTTTTCGAAAACAAATATTCTAGGATGGATTTTATCTTCAGAGACTAAATCGGACTTTTACTCGGAACTATCAGAAAGAAGGTCCAGATGCAGTTTCTTCCAAAAGCAGATCCAGAAATATTTGCAGCATTAAAAAAAGAGGATGAAAGACAGGAAAATAACCTGGAAATGATCGCCTCTGAAAATTTTGTTTCCAGAGCCGTTCTGGAAGCTTATACATCCACACTTACGAATAAATATGCCGAAGGTTATCCAGGCAAAAGATATTACAACGGTTGTCATAACGCTGACGTAGTGGAAACACTCGCTATCGAAAGAGCAAAAAAACTTTTTGGTTCTCAATACGCAAACGTTCAACCTCACTCCGGCGCTCAGGCAAATATGGCCGTTTTTCTCGCTTGTTTAGAACCTGGAGATTCTTTTTTAGGAATGAATCTGGCTCACGGAGGTCATTTAACTCACGGTTCTCCGGTCAATGTAAGCGGAAAAATTTATAAGCCGATTCCTTATGGAGTGGATTCTAAAACCGAAACCATCAACTACGACGAAGTCGCAAAACTCGCGAGAGAACATAAACCAAAGTTGATTGTTGCAGGAGCTTCCGCTTATGCAAGAACGATCGACTTTTCTAAGTTTGCTGAGATTGCAAAGGAAGTAGGTGCAAAATTGATGGCGGATATTGCACATATTTCAGGTCTTGTTGCTACTGGTTATCATCCTTCTCCAATTGGTATGTTTGATTTTGTGACCACCACCACTCACAAAACTTTGAGAGGTCCCAGA
This sequence comes from Leptospira interrogans, assembly GCF_900156205.1. Lineage (GTDB taxonomy): Bacteria > Spirochaetota > Leptospiria > Leptospirales > Leptospiraceae > Leptospira > Leptospira interrogans. Next base: position 51,640 of record NZ_FTNA01000026.1, on the reverse strand, counting down.
GGTGGGTTGATTCTTTCTACATTAGAAAATGAGAAAGTACTAAACTCTCGTGTTTTTCCAGGAATCCAAGGTGGACCTTTGATGCACGTGATCGCGGCCAAAGCGGTGGCATTTCAGGAAGCACTTCAGCCAGACTATAAAAAATATATAGAAACCGTTCTTGCAAACGCCAAAACTTTAGCGGAAGTTTTTGTAAAAAGAGGTTACAGAGTTGTAAGCGGTGGAACGGACAATCACCTAGTTCTTTTGGACGTTTCCGTAAAAGGACTTACCGGTGCACAAGCAGCTGATGGACTAGACGAGGTAGGAGTTACCGTAAATAAAAACGCGATCCCGTTTGATAAAAATCCTCCCGCTGTCGCTTCTGGAATTCGTCTAGGAACTCCCGCACTTACAACCCGAGGTCTAAAACCTGCAGATATGGAAACTGTGGGAAATTTAATCTGCGACTTTTTAGATCATCCAAACGATGATAAAAATAGAACAAAAGTCAAAGGTGGCATCCAAGAGATGACTCAGAAGTTTCCTATGAATCAATTTCGTTTAGATTGATCGAACGATTTCTTTAGAACGAAGAGCGTGTCCCAAAACCTAAACACCGACCCTTAGGAAGGTGTTTGCTGAGTTTCACAAAATGTGGGAACTCATACAAAACTTAGATTTGTCTGTAAAACAATGTGGGAACTACTGAAAAACTTAGATTTGTCTGTAAAACAATGTGGGAACTACTGAAAAACTTAGATTTGTCTGTAAAACAATGTGGGAACTACTGAAAAACTTAGGTTTGTCTGTAAAACAATGTGGGAACTACTGCAAATCACGATTTTACGAACAAATTCTAAAATTGTAGCAATTATACTTTTAGAAAATTTTTTCTCACGCACTGCTCACGTTAAGTGAGAGTTTTCAGGTCTAAATTTAGAGTTACACCAAACTTGTGTTAAAGTTAATATTCTAAAATTTGTTACACGACATTCGAATTTAGAATGTCTGAATTTCATATAACGATCGTGATATTAAAACGATCCTTCCTAAACAATGTTTTTGAATTGACCTCGAACGAATTAGAAGAATAAACTTAAAGTAGAACTTACTGGGATGGCTTTATGGAAATCAATCTTGTCACGATCGCAATTCCGTTTTTCTTTTTACTAATCTTTCTAGAAATTGGATTTTCCGCATATCATAAACGCAAACTCTATCGTTTAAACGATTCCATCAACGATTTGTCTACAGGAACTGCGAGTCAAGTCGTAGGAGTTTTTTCTAAAGTTGTTACTTTAGCAGCTTATATTTATATCTATCAAAATTTTAGGATTTTCAATCTTCCTTCTTGGCCAAGTGAAGCGCTTTCCATTTTTCCAAACGGAATATTAGGACTCAGCTCTTATACTTGGGCTTGGATTTTTGTAGTAGCAGTTTGGATTTTTTGTTTTATTGGTTACGACCTAGCCTATTACTGGGTTCATCGTCTGAGCCATGAGATTAACTTTCTTTGGGCGGGACACGTTGTACATCATCAAAGCGAAGAATACAATCTCACAGTCGCCCTCAGACAAGCAAGTTTTCACGGTCTTTTTACTTGGGTTTTCTATCTTCCTTTAGCTTTGATCGGTTTTTCTCCGGTCGTGATGATTCTAAACGGACAACTCAATCTTATTTATCAATTCTGGATTCATACGAAGGCGATCAATAAATTTCCTCGTTGGTTCGAAGCAATTTTTAATACCCCTTCTCATCATAGAGTTCATCACGGAATCAATCCCCAATATATCGATAAAAACCACGGAGGAACTCTGATCGTTTTTGACAAATGGTTCGGAACCTTTGAACCGGAATTAGAAGAACCTGTTTATGGAACCGTTAAACCTCTACGTAGTTTCAATCCGATTTGGGCCAATCTTCACTATTGGTGGGAAATGATCGAGCTCGCTCGAAATTGCTCCCGCTGGTCAGATAAGTTTAAAGTTTTTTTTGCAGTTCCTGGTTGGAGACCCAAAGAACTCGGAGGTCAATATCCAATTCCCGAAGTTTCTACAAAAACATTCCATAAATTTGATATAGATCTTCCTAAAGGTTTAAGTTTATATTCTCTAGTTTGGTTTATCATTTCCGTAGTACTTACATTTGGAATGCTCGTTAAAGTTCAGTCCCTTCCTTGGTTCAATATAGGTGTCATTAGTTTTGTCTCTTTGATTTCTCTTTTGACAATTGGTGGAATCTTAGAAAAAAAACGTTGGGCTCTTTTTGTAGAACCGATCCGCTTAGTCATTTTAGTCGGTGCCGCTTATGTTCTTTCAGCGGAAATGAGTATTACGTTAGGTACTATTGCTCTAAGTGTAATTTCTACAATTTGGTTTTTTACCTACAGAACTTATTTCGTTTTGTCCCAGGAAATCAATCCGGTAGGTGAAATTCTTAGAAGAACCGCTTAACGTTTCTAAAAAAATAATCAGAAGTTAAATAGAAATAAGAGTTTGTCCCAAAACCTCAAAAAATTTTACGCGATAACTCTTTAGAAATTTTTAATAAAATGTAGTAGTCCTACAAAAACCGTCACAATTTGCGAACTTTCGAACAGTTATAGTATCATCAAATTTTCGTAGTAGTTCACACATTGGACGGTTTTGAAACAAACTCTAAGTATTTTTAAAAATTCTATTTTAGGAATTGTTTATAGATGAAATTTATTTTCAAGTAAAGTGAACTCAAAAGAAATTAATTTTTTATAATACTGAATTTTTTCGTAAAAAAGTTAGACATAAAAACTACTCTTAGAAACTCAATGATAAAAACACCGTTTAAAAGTATTTATAAAATATTTATTTTATAAGAGATTTTACAAACTCAAACCGTGATTTTATAGTTCAAACTCTAAAAGAATAGGATTCTTACTTTTAGAAAACCTTTTATAACCGCTAACTTAAATAACGTGAGTCCGACGTAAAAAAAATCGGGGCGAATCCGGCTGCCTATGGCAGCCGGACCGGGCTCTCCGCTCTGGTCAAGTTATTGTGAAATTCCAAAAACAGATTCAATTTTTATAAAATACCAATAACTTAACCTCGCATCGATCCCTTTCGCGTTATGCCAAACTCACGTTAAGTATGTATTTCTTATTACTCATAACTATATAATAAAGTACCTAATATTTTGTATGGGATCAGTGTTTTGTGATAAAATTAATGGTACTCAATTTTATATGGATCAGTAGATTCAGAGTAAAAAATCCTTCTTTATGAAAGTAAAATCTTTATGTAAAAAATAAAATGTCAAACTACACAAATCATAGTTTTACAAACAAAAATTCTAAAGTTGTAGAAATTTTTATTTTTAGAAAATTCTTTCTCATTTTCTTGCACTAAACTCACGTTAGCTGTGAAATTTTCAACAACTCTATTCTAAGTTTTGAAACAAGTAATAGTATCTTCATACCATCCGAATAATAAAAATTGTTCCCAAACCCTACCTTTAAAAAAGAAAAGCCTCCCGATGAGAGGCTCTACCTTAAAAAATAAAATGGAAAATTTTTATAATATTAAGGAACGTTTGCGAAACTGATTGTAATCGAATCTATATAAGCTTTTGTTAAAGTATCCCAACTAGAAACAGTGGGACTTGTAGTTGCACTAGACTTACCTACGGTTCCTACCCTATCATACAATCCATCCACTCTTGTCGCTTGAATAAAGTCAGAAGGAATCGCATTCGCCGCAACTCCTTCTGAAACAAATCCGTTAAAGTTAAACAAACCATAAGCAGGAGTAAAATTCACAAACTGACTTACGGTCGAATTACAGGTAATCGCCTGTCCGGAAGTAATTGTAGTCTGCTCTAATCCTGCCTTAGCAGTCACATTTAAACTTCCATCAAGTTTTTGACTATAAGCAAGTTTATAATATTCTTTTCCCGCCCCCGGACAAAGTCCTTGATTATGCCCATAACCAAGTGCTTGTGTTCCAGCATTGATCGGAACTAAATCGGTGGTTCCATGAAAACTTACAACGGATTTAAAACAAAATACAGTACGATTGTCCATCTCTTCTAAAATTACTCTACCCGTGTCTACATCTTGTCCAAGCGCATCAGCACCCAAAGGACCTTTCCAAGAGTAAGTTTGAATCAAACCCTGATTTGAAAATCCAGTAATCACCGGTTGAACCACATAACTTTCTATAATCGCAGTCGCTCCCGCCCATTGAGTCGGATCGAGTCGGCTCAATTGATATACAAGAACGGCTCCATCTCCGGAAGCATTTCTCGGATCGTCATCGAAAAAAAGCTGGAGAGCTGGTTGGTTATCAGAAGAAGAACGAAGTTCAAAAAAATTCGTATAAGAAGCTGCACTTCCCAAAGTACTCGGTTGATACGATACGTTTCCCGAATTCAATTTCAAACGTAGAGTATAAGATTGTCCGTTAAAATTCTGATTTGCTAAAGTGATGTTCGCAGTACTTCCAGCAGGAAATGTTTTTCGAATCCCAGCAATCAATTCGTCCATAAAAAGAGAATTCCCTCTAGCCCAGGTTGCTGACTGGCGTACAAATCCCCAATTATCGGCATTCGCCTTCAAAGGTTGTAATAACTCTAAACGTATAGGAAATGGTTTAGGAGAATCTTCTCTCACAAAAAAAGGAACTCTGTCCGAACGAAAACTAAGTCCCAATCCCAAAAAGACGACTAACGCAAATAGAAAGAGTAATTTTTTCATTTGAATTTTCCTCACTCCGCAATCCCTTTGGGAACGATAATAAAAAAACCGGTCTTACTTTGTTCTACGTAAGGTCGAGTTGCTAACCAAAGAAGAATCGCGTTGGTCTGATTGTCGTCATCCTCTTTCTTTTTACAAGTTCCGATAAACAAAAAGCTCATCAATACAACTGCAAGAATTCCCGCAGAAAACAAATTACGAAAAACTTTCATATATACCACCTCAAAATTTGAGTATTTTTCCAAATTCAACTTTCGATAGATCGTTCGTTTGCTGAAACTTCTACAATAGAACGCCATAAATCTTAACGCCCAACGCAGATTTTTATACATTCTATTCTATAACCGAAAATAAATCTATTATCCCATTTAAAATTTACATAAAGTTTAAATTTCTTTATAAACAATCTTAAAAAAGTTTTCTTACCTACTGATTTCTATAAAATTAAGTATCCCGAATTTTAATCGTAAACCCCTATTTCAATACAAAATATTGGGAGCTATAGTATATAGTTCTGAGTAATACTTTATTCTAATTCATTTTTGAAATCGTTTTATAAAAAAGTTTTATCCTCATAATTTCTATTTTGGAAAATAGATTCCGGTAAAGTTACTTAAACCAAAACACGAGTCAATCAGGATTCTATTGTCTAATCAATTTGAATTTAAAACTTTTTTTTAAAAATCATCCGGATCCGTTATCAAACGATATATCGTTTTTTTAAAAATATAATTGTAAATCGAATAACGGCACCAGATAGTTTTTTACGGATTAAACTCAGTCGCATGTAATGAATATACAAAAAACCTGTTCAAAAATCGGAACAAATTTTTACGGCTTGATTTTTTTAATAAAGTACAATTAAACTTTGAAACCAACTATAAAAACCTAATCCAATTGGATCGAATCAAAATATTAGAAATCAATCAACAATCCTCATTCTAAAAAACGTTCCAAGATAAAAAAGAAACCGTCATTATGTTTTAAAAGCGCATCAGTAGTTTAACTGTTTGATTTAGAAAAGAACTATTTGAACTCGAACAAGAATAAACCGATCTATGGCTTTCAATTCGGAAACAAAACCAACGTGTATCTACTTTCGAACAAAAAAGTGATTTAGATAATTCTATCTACATATACAATGATTCAGTTATCTTATAGAAATTGATCAAAACCAACATAAAACGGTGAATTTATGTCCGTTGTAATTCCTTTCGTTTTTACGCTGAAAAAATGGAAACTGGGAAATGATTTTTAGATCAACTCATTCTAACAAATGAAGCAGCAGCTCTGAGCTACATAACAAATACCTAATCCAATATAGTTTATATTTCAATCCCGTGAATTTTTTATAAATAAGTATAGGCGAATCCGGACCGCACCTTCAACTCCAGTCAATAAAATGTATTAATAAAACTTAATACAATATTTCGTCTTTAGTTACAATTTATTATAAAAGAGAGACGCAATTTTTGAAAACTTCCTTATTTTTGTAAAATCAACAGTTAATTCCAGGTATCATTTTCATGTGTCCGAATAGTAGAAAGTAAGGTTGTTTCTACAAATCTTTTCATACACAAAATGAAATTTATCACCTAACGATAATTTTATGCAGAAATTTGATTTTTAAAATCCTTATCTTTTGATTTTATAGAGGTTGTTTTTTATATTACTACTCGGACGCATGAATAAAATACTTGGGTTAGATTGTTTCAAAAATTTGAATATTTTGATCCTGCTTTAAAATGCAGTAAATCCCGAATTTGCGGTATTTTTTAAGTACCACTATTTTTTTCGTAAATTCAGCCGTTAATAACTTGGTATTATTTTCATGCGTCCGGGTACAGCGTGTCCCAAAACCTCAAAGAATTTGCACGATAATTCTTTAGAAATTTTTAATACAGTAGTTTTTACAAAAACCGTCACATTTGATAATTTGTGAACTTTCAAGTAATTCTAATATTATTAAATTTTTGTGAGAGTTCCCACATTTTGTGAAACTCAGCAAACACCTTCCTAAGGGTCGGTGTTTAGGTTTTGGGACATGTTCTAATTATACTTTATCAGAAAGACTAAGCTGCAATAACTCAACAGAACGCTTTCTAAACTCAAATCTCGCGCTCGACGGGTCGCAAGATAGGGCGCGTTCAAAAACGCAGCGTCTCACTTTCTTTTGGGACAGGTTCTTATAAAAAGTTTATTTGCAAAAAAGATTTTTTTGTAGCGTTGACGCAGATTTTTTATTTATAAAATGATTATCTACGTCAACGGTTCTTTTGTTATGACATACAGAGAATTTGTTCTTCTCCATTCATCATTGGCTTACTGCAGAATACATCTACCTCCCGAACATTGGTTTATCAATGAACTGATTGGATATCTTCCTGAACCTCTTCTGTCATCCCCATCTCCAGTACAATCCCTACTTGAAACCGTGAGACTAAAAGGAGTTTCATAAGTACCTACCGGCCGTATGGTTGTAAGTGTTGTCAAAGTCCTTCCATTTTCTAACCTATTGATTACCTCGTTTGGATCCATAGTAGGTGCTAAAGATTGAATATAGGTATTCAACGATGCCGTAGGCATATTTGTTGGAATTACTACTAACCCTTCAGAAGTTCTCAAAATAGGAACGGCATGCCCCGAAATAGATCCGTTTGCACGTTGCCTTCTTAATAATCCCAACCAAATGCTTCCAGGAGGAGAATTGATAAGCGATCTAATGTGAGATTGTATATCAGACCGAGTAGTAAGCGGAGAAGAGGACTCCCATTCATACTGAGGTAACATAATCATAGCAGATGCAAATGCGAGCACTCTACCTCTGTTAGCGTAATCGACAGGTACATTTGTCACCAATCTGTCCAATTCCGGATAACGTTGGCTAAACGAAAGAAAGGGATCCCTATTAGAAGCTGTATTGAAAAAATATCCTCCACTCGTAAGAGGCTCTCTAGAATGATACTCCATTAATTCTGCTATCATTTGAAAACTATGAAGCAAACAAACACCACATGCTCCATGTCTCTGCGGAATCGCACCGGGGTTCGCAGATTCAAATGTGGCTGATCTCGCTATATCATAAAGTCTTTGAACCCAAGCAACACTCAATTGAAAATCAGACGGTAAGTTCCTTTTTACTCTTTGATATATACGACTTTCTTTCTTGCCAGCTGGACAATATTGATCCGTCTTTCCAAGATTACTAGTAGTATAACGTATCCATTTCAGTAAATCTACATCGACAGTAAACACAGAAGTAGGGCTATGAGTAGTATCCTTTTCTAAATAAGAAGGTTTAGCAGTATAGGCAACGCCCCAATTGGGTCCCTCCTTGGTAACTCTCAAAATATTTCCTTTATAATCTGTAATCATCCCTCCTGCATTTGCTACAAAATAAACGTTCCAAAAAGCTGGATTCTCTTTTTTAATAGGTGCGTCACTACATTTTCCCCATTGAACCCAATTCCAATCATATTTATCTGTCATCTTAGAATACATACAACTGAGAAGACCACTTGAAGGATCATACTGTGCAATATGTCCACTTTCAGGATTGTAGTACAAAGGTATAATATCTTCTTTACTGGAACCTTTGGAATGAATAAAGTAGGCGCTAGGTGCCATATTGATATCCCAAATTCCATCTCCCCAACCTGAATTCCAAGAAATGGAAGTCCGAATACTGATATTTCCAGGGGTAGCCACTGTTTTAACCCAATTATCCATCGAAGAATTTAATGTATGATTGTAGTTATCTCCAGAGGTTTTAGAAATATAACCGTACCAATTTGTATCTTTTAAACGATACTTTCCGTCAGCAGTCCAAAAGGAATTTTCTTTTACGATCCATCTTTGTAGAGGATCATTGATAGTACAAGGTCTAAGATTCACATAACCCCACCTTGCATTTCCTTTAACTACCGGCTCCGGAGCAGTAATACATAACCATGTATTATTGATGTTATACGAAATTCTTTGAAACACATCGTATCTTGCTTTAGCAGTATTATCCCCACACTTTTCAATCCAAACATAACCTTCACCTTTACTAAAGACAGGAGAATAACAATACGTTTTCCCATCATGCGTAACGATGTTAATAGGTTTATCTTTTGGAGGATCAGTGGGTTTTTGAGCGATCGAATAATTAGCTTTTGATGAAGAAGCGTGGATAAGTGTATGATACCCGAATCCAACCCCAATCGAAACTAACAAAACTACTACGAGATTTTTCCAATTACCCATTTTTGTCTCCATTCTTTCGAAAATTAAGACGTCGTCACACAACCATAAAACATATAGGACAAACACGACATTCTTAACAAATTCTGTTCGAACTAGTTATTCTGCACGTGTCATCTTCACAGAATCAATTTAAAGACGAGCCTAACTTTAGAGATAAAACTCTATAGCCCTAAGTAGGGCCGGATGATCGTCTCAATTGAATAGAAGCATGCGACGTCATTTTTAGCTTTTATCATTCTTTTAGGATTTTTAATAAGAAATCTTCTATTATTTAGAATATTCTAATAAAAAGAAATTAAAAACTATTTTTAAGGACACGTTATGCTTGCTTAATTAAACATCAAATAAAAAATTAATTCGACATAAGTTTAATAGAAACACATTAGAACTTTAGTAATCTTTTATATACAAAATTCAATTACTCAAGCAGTGAATTAAAGAAAAAAATACTAAAAGTAAGTCTTTATAAATTAGAGTTGTTAGATCACAAAGCAGAGATTTCATACAGAAATTTGATTCAACAATTCACTACGATCAATTGATTCGAGCAACTTTTCAGAATAAAAAAAAGAAGCAGACATATTTTTTAAAAGTACACTACCGCACCAATTATTAATTTAGAAAATTTAGAACTTCCAAATCCAGTTTTACTTCAGAAAAACTCAAACAAACAGATCTATTGTTTCAAATTCTTCTCAAATCTAAAAACAAAACTAACGTGTATTTACTTTTTGAATATAATAGTTATTCAAATAATTCAATAGAGTTGATTAAAATTAATTTTATTTTGTTTTTTTGATTAAAACAAATGGATAAAACCGTTTGTAAATATGAATTTTTTCAACAACTCTATTTATAAAAGTTTACTTGTGAAAAAGATTTTTTGCAGCGTTGACGTAGATTTATATTCATAAAATTGTAATCTACGCCAACAACTCTTTTTGTTAAGACATCCAGAAAGATTGTTTTTCTTCCTTTACTGACTTACTGCAAAATACATCTACCTCCCGAACACTGATTTATCAATGAACTAGTTGGATATCTTCCTGAACCCCTTCTACCATCCCCATCTCCAGTACAATCCCTAGTAGAAACAGTGAGACTAAAAGGAATATCGTAAATCCTTACCGGCTGTATGGTTGTAAGTTCCGTCAGAGTACTTCCATTTTCTAATCTATTGATTACCTCGTTCGGATCCATAGTAGGCGCTAAAGATCGAATGTAGGTATTCAACGACATCGTAGGCGAATTTGTTGGAATTACCACTATTCCTTGAGAAGTTCTCAGAATGGGAACGGCGTGCCCCCAAGTAGATCCGTCCGCATCTCTTCCCCTCAATAATCCCAACCAAATGCTTCCAGGAGGAGAATTGATAAGAGATCTAGCATGTAATAATCTACCAGACCGAGTAGTGATTGTGTCAGAAGACGTCCACTCATACTGAGGCAACATAACCAGAGTAGATCCGAATCCGGGCCTATTAGCGTAACTAGGTACATTTGTAAGCAATGCATTCAATTGCGGATAACGTTGATTAAACGAAATAAAAGGATCTCTATTAGGAGCAGTATCAAAGAAATATCCTCCGCCTGTAAGAGGTCCTCGAGAATGATATTCTAATAACTCTGCTATCATTTGGTAACTATGAAGCATACAAACACCGCATACCCCACGGCATGGAATAGCACGAGATATACTCGATCTAGCTATCTCATAAAGCCTTTGAATCCACTCCCTGGTTAATTGAAAGTCAGAAGGTAAGTTCAAGTTCCTTTTGACTCGTTTCCGTACAAGACTTTCTTTATTACCAGCTGGACAATACTGATCTGTTTTACCAAGATTAGAATACGTATAACGTGTCCAATCCAGTAAATCTTTATCAATAACAAACAAAGAAGTGGGACTATGAGTAGTGTCCTTTTCTAAATAAGAAGGTTTGACTGTATAGGCAACCCCCCAATTGAGTCCATATCTGGTAACTCTCAGCACATTACCTTTGTAGTCTGTGATCGCCCCTTCTTTGTCGGTTTCAAAAAATACATTCCAAAAAGCTGGATTATCTTTTTTAATAGGTGCATCACTACATTTTCCCCATTTAACCCAATTCCAATCATATTTATCTGTCATCTTAGAATACATACAATTAAGAAGACCACTTGAAGGATCATACTGTGCAATATGTCCACTTTCAGGATTGTAGTACAGAGGAGTTGTATTTTTATTCGAACTTCCCCAGCGAATAAAATAACGTTCATTTCCCTCAGTAGTTTGCAAATCCCAAGCGATAGAAGTTTGAATGCTGATGTTACCGGGAATAGCTACTGTTTTAATCCAATCGTCCATGGAAGAATTTAAGGTATGGTCGTATCTATCACCAGAATTTCTAGAAATATAACCATACCAATTTGTATCTTTTAAACGATAACGTCCATTTGCAGTCCAAAAGGAATTATCTTTTACGATCCATCTTTGCAGAGGATCATTGATAGTACAAGGCCTGAGGTTTACATAGTTCCAGGTTTCTTCCCCTTTAACTACTGTCTCCGGAGCAGTAATACATAACCACGTATTATTGATGTTATACGAAATTCTTTGAAACACATCGTATCTTGCTTTAGCAGTATTATCACTACAATAGTCAATCCAAATATAACCTTCACCTTTAGTAAAGACAGGAGAGTAACAATAATTACTTCCGCCATGCATAACAACTTGAATTGACTTATCTTTTGGTTGATCTGCAGGTTTCTGAGCTATCGAGTAATCACTCTTTGATGAAGCATTTATTGATGTATGGTTAATTCCATATTCGAAACCAATTCCAATCAAGACTAACAAAGATACCCTTAGGACGATCCAACGACCCATTTTATATCCTCCATTCTTTTGAAAAATTGAGACGTTGTATGCAACTATAAACACATTAGGACAAACGCGATATTCCTAACAAATTCTGTTCGAACTAGTTATTGAATACGTATTACTCTACCAATCTCTATAGAATAAATTTTAAGAAGAACCTCCCTCCAGAGATAAAACTCTATCACTCTATTCTATAGTTCAAGTAGCAGTCGGATCTCCTTAATTAAACAGAAGACACACAACGTCACTTTTTATATTTTATTGTTTTTTGGTTATTAATAATAAATTTTCTATTATTTAGAATATTCTAATAATAATAAATTAATAATTATTAACTATGCAAACGTTATGTACAACCAGATAGACATCAAATAAAAAAATTAATTCGATATAAATTTCCATAAATATACATTGGAACTTTAGTAATCTATTATATACAAAAATCAATTACCCAAGTAGAGCAATACTAAAAGTAAGTCTTTATAAATTAGAGTTATTGATTTGATAGAAATCACAAAACAAGACTCCATGTGAAAACTTGGCTAAACAATCATCCTTTTTTGAACTTTATAGAGGCTTCAGAACCAATTCGTTCAAATCTGAATCTTTCAATAGAACAATAAAAAGAATCATCTTATTGAAAGTTATATAACAAGTATTTTGTTTTAAAATAAGAGCCCGCCCAAAAATCTCAAAAAATCCCATACGACCATTATTTAGTAATTTATAATATTACGGAATAATTTCCACAAAACAGGCTCTTTGGCAACTTACGAATTTTCAAGCAGCTTAAATGTAGTTCAATTTTCGCAACAACTTCCACATTAAACGGCCCTCAAACCCAAAAAGCACCATTTTGTCTAAAATCAAAAGCGCTCAATTTATAGAGATTAATAGAATCAGACTTTTACACACAATCGTCGTATTACTTATATTTAAACAAATGAATATCCAATCTTTTAATATTAGGATGGCAGTTTTTGACAAAAACCAGAGACAATTAAATCGACTAAACGGAACATACACTTCCACAAAAGCCAGAAATAGTTCATATAAATATTTAAAAATAGTAATATATTTAAATATACTAAATTTATTTTTTATACAAATTTAAATATCTTTCAAAAGGAAAATACAAAACATTTAATTCTTTCTTTAAAAAGAAATAACTCTACACAAAGATGTATAAAAATGAATGCTGGATTTTACTAAACTATAGAGTATATCTCAAAACCTGAAAATGCGGAAACTCACACAGAAATACACCGAAAGAATATTACTTATAACTATAAAATAAAAAACCAATCCAATAGTTTACACTTCAATCATAGAGTTGTTAAAAAATGAATACCCTATTTTATTTCTATTTTATGAAAACGGCCGATTGAAGCAGTTTTGCTAAACCCCACTATGGAATTTTTTAACAATTCTAATAAACATCTGAATATTCAATTGGATGGAGATGAGTAGAAGCTATTTCAAAAATATTTTAGAATGATTGAAGCTGGCATTTTAAGTAAAAATAAAGTATTTTTGAGAAGCTTAACGTAGATTCGATGTAAGAAATGTTTTATCTTAAGTCAGCTTTTCTTAAAAAAATAGATGTGGAAACTCTCACAAATCTTGGGTTTACCAGTTAAACTTTAAAAATTGTGGGAACTACACTTTTTGTTTGGAATTCAAAGACGATTATTCCAAGATATTTTTAAGCCCATAGATACTATTATATAGCAACGAATCAAGATAGTAGGCGCACTTCACTTAGTATAACTTCAATTTATCGTTACGGTTCGAAAGACAACAACCACTCATTCTACTTTTAAAAAAAGTAAATTTTATAAAATCAAAACGGATAAACCATCGTATAAAATCAAATTCAAAATTCATTGATAAAGGTTCCAAAAAACAAATAAGTAAAAAACGATACTATCCTAGAATTTAAATCTACATTTTTAGAAAGACTTACAAAGATGACTCCTAACTTAAATTGAAATAGACGGATCTTATCACGCCAAAAGAAAAACTACTCTTTTACTTTGAGGAATTTTATTCCGTTGACTTCCTCTTACTGATCCGAAAGATTGTATGAATTCCTTAAGACACAAACTTCAATCTATAAAGGCACCAATTGTGAAAAAAATAATCTTTATTCTTTTCGTTTTATCCTTACTAATCCCTTCCTTAATTGCACAAACTTCGACGGAAAATTCTACTTCGCCCGAAACAGGGAACGTTCCTGCGACAACCGAAACCGCTCCTTCTGATGAAGAACAAATCGTTTCTACCGTAAAAAAGCTCATCGGTTTTATTCGTTATAAAAAAAACGACAAAGCGATCGCTCTCATACACGTAAAACAATTCAGCAATCAACTCTTAAAATCTTCGGGTAAAATCGGAGAATCTGACCGCAAGGAATTCGAAGAAGCAATCAGTGAGTTTATCATTCATAGAAGTTTTCCAATCGCTCATAAATACTTCGACAAAATAGACATCAACTACGAGAAACCGATTTTAAAAGGAGATAACGCGACTCTTGCTTCTTCTATCATTTGGAACGGCTCGGAAAGAATTACATTTTCTTGGATACTAATGAAGATAGAAGGAAGCTGGTATGTCACAGACTTCTTAAACGAAGGCAAATACGCTTCCGAAACAAACCGAGTCAAATCGATAGATCCTTCTATTAAAAAGAACGGAGTCAAACAAACCATCGCTCTTATTAAAAAAGAAGCAAAAAATTAAACCGAAATGAAACAATTCCTTTCCAGAATCACAGATTCAATTTTACTCAATCCGATTCGTTCTTGTAGCATACTTTTTGTTTTACTTCTTCTTTCTTTTTGGCAAGCTTCTAAACTTACAGTCAATAGTAACAACTTAGATCTTCTTCCAAAAAATAATCCTTCTGTAGTCAAAACCCAAAAAGTAATCGAGATGATCGGAGGAAACGGTTTTTACATCCTCAGTATCAAATTTAAAGACGAAAAGGGAATGACGGATCATTTAGTCAAAGCCTTTGTCGCAAGAAAAAAAGGACAACCAGAGATCGCTGAAAAAGAACTGAAAGAAGCTGAAAAGATAAAACAACAAAACGTTTCTTATTACAAAGAAAGAGAAAATGCGATCAAAAAGGCTTCGGATATTTTGAATGAAAGACTTTTGAAAGAGAAAAAATTTGTTCAATATATTTCTTATCGTTACAACGTATCTTTTTTACAGGACAGACTTCCTTTATTTCTAAAAACTGAAGACTTAATCGAAGTAAGAAAACGAGTCAAAAGAAAAATCGACGAAGAAGTAGAAAGGGCCAATCCGTTTTTTATCAAACTTTCGAACGAAGAATACAATCCGGATTTTAACGACATTCTTTCCAAGTATCAAAAACTTGCAAAAAGAGATATATTCGACGAATATAATATTTCTCCGGATAAAGGGATGTTAATCTTTTTGATAAAACCCGCCGGTTCTTTTACCAATATAGAATTTAACATAGCGTTAGACAAAAAAATCAAGGAAATCGTAGCCGATCTTGGTTTAGATAAAAATGGAATTCAAGTCGGCTATACTGGAACGTATAGACTTCATTTAGACGACTACGAAACTCTGATGGCGGCGCTAAAACCAATCGCAATCACTTCCTTTATCGGAATCGCCTTACTTTTACTTTTCTTTTTTAGAAATCCACTTTTTATTCTCATACTTCTCATTTCTCTTCTTTCCGGAATTTTATTCTCTTTTGGACTCACCACGATCGTAATCGGTCAGCTCAATTCTGTAACCAGTATCATCGCGTCCATTTTAATGGGTCTTGGAATCGACTACGGAATTCAGTTTTTATATCGTTTCCGAGAAGAATTTACCAGAGAACAAAATACTCTTCGTTCTATCAAAGACACAATCTATCATACTGGAATCGCATCTTTTATCTCGGCTCTGACAACTACTTCCGCGTTTGTAGTACTTGCGTTTTCCGAATTCAGAGGTTTTAGTGAGTTCGGAATTATTGCTACATATGGAATTTTAATCATAGCAATTTCGATGTATGGAGTAACCGCTCTTCAAATTACACTCCTTTTTCGTTTGTTTCCTTCTATCAAAAGTAAGTTTCTTCTTTCGGTTAAAGAACAATCCACTTCTCCTTTTCTCTACCGCTTTTACAAAAAGCCGGGGCTTTTAACGTTAGTCGTCATTATAGTCGTTTTGATGATTTCATTTTTTAATTTCAGCCCCGGAATTCAGTTCAATTATAATGGAAGAGATCTAATTGTAGACAATCTGGATTCGGTCAATTTATACGATGAAATTGGAGATAGATTCGATATTAGTTCAGATCCGCAAGTAATCGTAGTAGATACTTTAGAAGAATCGGAAGCCGTTTTCGATTATATGACTCCCGTTCCCGACGAAATCGCGGGTTCCGTGGATCAGGTGGTTTCTCTTTGGAATTTTGTTCCTCCAAAAGGACAACAAAGAGCAAATCTAAAAATTTTAAAACAACTTCAATCGGATATGAAACCTGTCAAAGCCAGTTTTCTAAAACCGGAACAAAGAAAATATCTTCCTGTAGTAAAAAAATATCTAAATGTAAAAGAATATTCTCTTTCTGAAGTTCCAATTTATTTTAGTTCTCAATTTACAGAAGTAAAAGGTTCTAAGGAAAAAGGACATCTTGTATTCATTTATCCTAAAGTAGCTCTTTGGCACGGACAAAAACTTCTCAAGTTTTTTGACGCAGTAGGAGAATTACATTATCCTAAACTATCTAGAAGGGTATTAAATACTCTACTCTACGATTCAAACGGACATACGGCCGTAAATCCTACCCGAGATAAGTGGACCCAAAACGAAAAACGTTTGATTGTAAATAGTTTAAATACGTATTCTACTTCTCAATTTAAAAATCTGGGACTTTTAGATGCTACGATTTCTTTCATTTTAGAAACCAGACCTTTTTCCAGTTTAGAACAAGCAAGATCTCATAAATATATTTCTAATACTGCGGGAAGTTTAATTCTCTTTGCAAATCTTATCAAGATTGTTCAAAGGGAAGGTGTGATTGCATTTCTTAGCACCTTAGTTCTTGTAGTCATTGTCTTGATTTTGTTCTTTAGAGGAATCGTTCCTGCTTTAATTTCTTTGATTCCTCTGGTCCTTGGCATTTTCGTAACTTTAGGAATTATGGCTGCGTTTAGAATCCAACTAAACTTTATGAACGTATTAGTATTTCCTGTAATTATAGGTTACGGAATCCAGAATGGAATTTATATTTACTACAGGTTTAGAGAAGACCATGACGTGATTCGTGCCATGGCAATGGTCGGTCCTGCCATCATTGCGTCTACGTTAACTACTCTTGTAGGTTGGAGTTCTCTTTTAATCGCAGATCAAAAAGGACTTAAATCAATCGGAATCGTGGCGAGTATCGGAATTGGTTCGTCCTTGATCATAGCACTTACTTTAGTTCCAGCAGTTCTTGAAATCGTATATCGTTCTAGAAAAGAAGAGGAAAAAGAATCTAAACCTGTAGGTTTTGATCAAGCAGAAGCAAATTCTTCCGGCAACTTACTTTTTGCGTCTAAAACAAAAACAGCGGAAAACTTAAAAACGGAAACGATTGAAAATTCTAAAACAGCTACCTCCAAAAAGAAATCTGTTAAGAAAAAAACGACCGTCTCTAAAAAATCCATCCAAAAAAAGAAATAAGGGCTACATTAGAATATTAAAATATTCTTTACTATTTTTTTCTATCATCTTTATAACTATGAATTGTACCGTTAAATACGTAAAAACAGGTCCAACTTGGGAAAAAGACCTAAACACGTTCAAACGTATAGTAGTATCCGTTCCTTCGGAAAGTGAGGTGGGCAATCCGGAAAAACAATTAGCCGCAAAAATCACGGAAAATTATCTTTCTCATCATAAAGAATTTATCATATATCCCTTTCGCTCCGGAAATGGAATCTGCGGCAGTTCCGATAAAAAAGTTCAGGCAATTTTTCAATTAAAAATCCGTGAAAAACAAACTTCCGATAAAGTAGAACTAAGTGCTATCGGCAAAGTGTTGAAATGTTCCAAAGGTGAAGTTCTATGGGAGGCGTTAGCTGAAAATTCATATTCTAAAAATACAGAAGAAAATCAATCCCTGATCAACACTTATACACAACTTTACGGAAAAGAAATCGCCTCAAAAGTAAACCCGTATTTTTTTCTGCTTCAAAGTCTTTTAGATAAATTAGATAGTCCTATCTTAACGGAAGAGGAAAAGGACGAGAAAATAGAAGTAGAAGCAAGATAATTTTTCAGGCAACGATCTATTTAACATAAGTTCGACAATTTTTATGGAGAAACAATTTTCACGCTGATATCTCTTGGTGTCGACCTACTCTGTAATTCATAGATAGAGAGCGTTGTGTTGAATTTTCCCTATTTTTGGGTGGAGGCGGTAAGGTTCGGAAAATTTTTCTCCATCAGAAAATTATACTTTTTGCAAGTAAAAAATCTCACTCTTGTCGGAACACTTGAAAAAACAAAATATTTAAATATAATGAACCAAAACCCCTTGGACAGGAAATTTTAAATATGGAAAGTTTAACTGCAAAATCGCGATTTGCAGTAGTTCCCACACTTTCAAAATCGAACTGTTACAACCAGGTTTGCAGTAGTTCCCACAGATTTCAAAATTAAACTTGCAAATCAAATTTGTGGGAGTTCCCACACTTTCAAAATCAAACTTGTTACAACCAGATTTGTGGGAGTTCCTACAGATTTCATCTTTACAAATTTTTAAATTCTCATCTTTTCGTAATTCAACTCGGTATGAGTTCCCACAGAACATTTTTGCATAGAACTAACTTTAGGTCCAAAAAACAAAAATCATCTTACCAAATCCACGTTTTTAAGAACAAATCTAAATGAAAAAATCCACTTTCTACATCTTTTTATTTTTCGGTTTTATACTCACAAACCTAATTTGGTATGGATATTGCTCCAGTATGGAGCTGAAAAATGATTATCACATTACTGAATCTTGCGAATATTCTAATTTACTCAAACTTAGAGAAGATTTCCCAAAAGGAATGGCCATTTCAGAGTTTATTAAAAAATGTAATCGAGATAATTCGCTCGAATGTACTAAAAGTAGTTCTTCAAAAAAGAAGAATATACAATATCAAGTTTCTGTAATTCCGAGTTGTCCGCATTCAGGACGTCCTGACTGCGGTTTTTATTTTAGATTTCGAAACGAAAGATTGGTAAAAGTGGAAGCAGGATACCCCTGTCATTAAATTCAGATTTTGAATTTTCTTCGTATATACCCACAGACTTAAGTCAAATCTTAAAACACAATCGATATACATAATAATATAATTATTTTATTATATTCAATAAAATCAATTTAATAAAAGATCTCTGAAAATTATCGCCCTACCAATTTTTATAAAACCAAGAAATTACCTTTGTCAAAAAATACTATAAAGATAAGACAAATTTCTAAGAAGATGTGAGAGTTCCCACAGAATATGTTTCTCTACATTTTATAAGCTTTGGCGGTTTTTAAAATAGAAAGGAACTCTTAGATTTTGAAAAATTCAGCAAAACGCTCTCCAAATCCAACAACACTACTTTATAGAGATCACAATGTGACTACTCGGACGCATCAGAAAATGAATGGTAATTTTACAAAGACGCAGAAATTCTCAAAAAATTATATCTAACTTGAAATCGTTGGCTTTTTTGTGTGAAATACTGCATCTTAAGTTTTGAAATAGGCTTAAGAATCATATTATTTTCATACGTTCAAGTAGTAAGTTGCGTTTTAGCGTCAAATCAGGGAAATTACAAAAATTGCATATACAAATGTAAAATAACGTGAGTTCGACGTAACCAATACGAAAGCGATTATTATGCTGCGATCCTTAGAGAGCAGCATTGAGTTTGGAAATTCCGGTTAGAACTCATAAATGCCTTCCTATGGGGCGGCATTTAGGAATTGAAACATTATGTTGCGACAGCAAGAAGCAGCATTGAGTTCAAGAAACTCAATGAAACGCTTTTTACGAAAGCGTTTGAAACTCAGTAAAACGCTCTCTACGGATCGCGTTTTAGGTCGCGAGCCGCCTTGGCTATGAAATTCGCGAGCGATTCGCCCAGATTTTCTTAAGCCGAACTCACGTTAAAATAATAATAAAGTTGTTGAAAAATTAATTCTCTATCTATTTTCGTTGTATTGAAATGGACACTGGAAACAGTTTTACTAATATCTACTATAAAATTTTTCAACAACTCTATTAACTTGACTAGAGCTAAAAACCCGATCAACCACCATAGCTCCATTCACTCATATTACATTAGAAAAACGGCAAGTTAAAAGACTACTTTAAAATTTCGTCCTGGCGCCCCATCAATTTAATTCCTAGTCTAGGACCAACTTCTTGTACAATCCTAGAAGCGACGTAGTTTCCCCAACGAGTAGATTTCTCCAAGCTAAAACCGTGAGTGATTCCATAAAGAACACCCGCCGCAAAACAATCCCCCGCGCCCGTTGTATCGATCGGTTTCACTGGAAACCCATCTACGTGAGAAATTTTTCCATTCTCTGCAAAGTAAGCTCCGTTTGCGGAATCAGTCATAAACACAAGAGCAGAAAGGCCAGAAATAAACTTAAGAGCTTCCAACTTATCTTCTCTTTGAGAAAGAGCCTTCGCCTCTTCCGTATTACAAAAAACGATATCAAAATATTCTTTTGTTAAACGAATAAAGTCCTCTCTGGAACGATTTACACAAAACGGATCACTATATGTATAAGCTACTTTTACACCATTTTTCTTGGATTCCTCCATGGTTAAAAGTGAAGCCTCTTTCGTTCCTTGACCATCCCAAAGATAACCTTCGATATAAGAAATACTAGAAGATTTTAGTTTTTCCAAATCTACATCTGATTTTTGTAATGTAATTGAAATTCCTAAATGAGTAAGCATCGTTCTTTCTGCGTCCGGTGTAGTCAATACAACACAAGTCCCGGTATGCCCCTTATCTTCGGGGGCCACTTCAAAAAGAATTCCAGCATTCTCCATGTCCTTTTTATAAAACTCTCCGTAAGTATCCTTAGAAACCTTCCCAGTATAAGTTCCGGTTCCTCCCGAATTTGCAAGAGCGATCATAGTGTTTGCCGCGCTTCCTCCGGAACGAAGTTCCTTTTTACTTCCTTCCAGGGCGGTTAAAACTTCGGCTTGTTTTTCGGAATCTACCAAAGTCATAATTCCTTTTTCAAATCCCAAACGTTTGATAAATACGTTTTCAGTCGGGACTAAAATATCCACGAGCGCGTTCCCAACTCCAAATACGTCATAGTGTTTCATTGATTTATCCTTTTCTTTTCCATTCGATCAATTCCCAACCGGTATCTTCCCGAAAAAAAACACCTTCTCCACCAACGGTGTTTTTTAGAAGTTCTAAAAATTCTTCCTTACGTTCGGTGATCACTCCGCTGAATAGAAAATGATCTGTTTTAATAGATGCAATTTTCTGAATATTCGCTTTTAATACTGCAAACGTGATATTGGCTATCAATAAATCCCAAGTTTGTTCTTGAATTTTTTTATGATCAAAACCACCCTCTTCCACGACCAAAACTTCCGAAGAAATTTCGTTTTCGTCCCGATTGAAAGAAGCAGACCTTACACTGTTTGGATCCACGTCTATCGCTAAAATTAGGGAAGCTCCAGATTTTGCGGCGGCAAGGCTTAAAATCCCGGAACCAGTTCCCACGTCAGCGATCCTTTTAGCGGAAAGATTTAAATCCCCCATTCTACCTAAAACAAGACGTGTGGTCTCGTGATGTCCAGTTCCAAATGCAAGTCCAGGATTGACAAGCAACGGAAAAATTCCTTCCGGAGTTGTGCCTAACGCAGTATCTTTTTCCCAAGTAGGAATCACCCTATAAGAACCTATGATAAAGGGTTTATAAAATTCTTTATAAGCTTCTTCGTATTCTTTCGTTTCAATCCATCTGGATTCTAAAAAGAAAGACTCTCCGGCGGTCGCTTTTAAAAAAATTAGAATTTTGGTCTCGTTCTCTTTATCTTCTTCCGCGAGATAAACTCGGAATTTAGTATCGTCTGAAATAATTTCTTCATCAGGAGCGCGTGGAACTTCCCTATCAAATAGGATTTCATAATATCCTACAACTCCTACTTCATCCAAAAAAGAGGTAAAATTTTCTGCAATCTCTTTAGGAATACTTAATATGATTTCTCTATATCTCAAGACTCGTCCAGAATTTCCGCATCCACCGGCGCGTCATTTAAGTTTTCATTTTCAAGTATGAAAGTACGAAAATCTTTTACGATCCAAACCCAGATTCCAACAAAAAGAGCCATAGAAAGCCAAGACCCAAATCTAGACTGAGGAAGTACAAAAAAGTTGAAAAGCCCGTGTTGAGATACGGCGAGTAAAAAAGCCAAAAATAACGCGAGAGGTCTTTCTTTAGTTTCCTTTTGATTGGATTTTACAAACACCAAAGCAAAACATAAATTGATTAGAAAGTGCGCGTTTGAAGATCGTATCGTTCTTCCTACAAACATAGAAATTCGATCCTCTTCTTTTGCGGAAAAAATATAATTGGCGTTTTCAATTCCCGCAAATCCTAAGGCTACAAATCCTCCGATTAAAACCATTTCTTTTTTGAACGTATAAGTCTTCCAATCAAATGCAAAAAGTAATCCTGACGCAAGGATCAAAATCCCTTTGCAAAATTCTTCCATCATCCCTGCTTGGATGAACGCGATATGCGCCGTCTGGGTAAGTATATGCCCACTTCTTTTTGGAATTTTTACGTCCGGCCAAAAGATAGGATGTAATTTTAAAACGATCTCCGTAGATAAGTAACCTAAAAAAAGCGCCAATAGAATGAGCAAAATTCTTTGTGGAGTATTTTTTCCGGGAAAAAGTAAAATCAAAAAAAATCCCCAAGGAAGAACAGAAAGAAAGCCGAGTAACGCAACATCGAAACTCATAACTCCTCCATATAACGCCCGTCATACATCGTAACCAGTTCTTTTTGAAGTGGAGTTGGCATTGCATTCGGATCAATACTTCCATTCCAAAAAAGTTCGGTGACTCGAACATAACCCTTCGTTCCTGGCGGAGGCATCAGAGGAGAAAGACTTTCAATGAGTTCCAAAGTCATTTGGTCTTGTTCCGGATAATCCGAGGCTTCCACAAGATCCACATCCACAACTTCTCCATCCGGAGTTACAGTATAAGCGACTACGGAAGAATAATTTTTAGGAGCCCTTCTCCAATATTCCATAAAAGACTCGGGTCCCCTCATCTTTGCGGAAATATAATTGGAATAAGTGGCAGGTAATTTTTTTCCTCGAACCTGTTTGACTTTTCCCTTGACCCTTCCTTCTTCCGCTGGTTTATCTTCTGGAACTTTTTCTCCTTCTTTCTGAGTTGGTGTTTCGGTTCCGGATACAACTCCTCCGTTTAGACCTTTCACTTCGTTTGGAAGATTAGGATCTATAAAATAGAATTCCAAATTCTCGGGAGTAAAATGAGTTCTTTGTCTTTCCGATTCCTTTTGTTTGTTCTTTCTCTGAAGGGTTACCGGTATGATCAAAATCAAAGATATTAGAATTAAATGAAGTAAAATACTATATGATAAATTACTAATAAATGTGCTTTTAGGAGTGAGATCATCCGGTTCCGAACGAAAGCTCCTACCGAGTAAAAACTTAGAAATGATATGAACTACTGCTATTCCCCCTAGAAAAATTAGGATCGGAATTACACTCGAAGTGATCTTAAAAAAAGTTTGATCCCGGATTCCTGGTTTTAATCCCATCGACATTAAAAAACGAATTCCGTCTGCAGGCTCAAGCCAAGAGAAAAAAGAAGTAGCAAGAAATAATAAAAGAAGAAGATATAAAAATAAAATCGAAAAACCTTTCCAAAGATTTCCGATGTAAATATGCCCCCAGCCCGGAAAAATCCAATCCCTCAACTTTGCATTTTTCTGTTTCAGAAGTCCCCATTTTCCTTGAAAGCCAGAATAACGCGCGATCCGAGTCTGTTTTTCAAAAAGTTTCCAAGGCCTTCTAAATAGGAAGAATTGTTTTCCTCTACTTAAAAGAGTATCCCCAGCAATTAAAACCGAAAAGAAATAGAGAAAACTATCTTCTAAAATTCCGATCTGTCCATATTCCAATCGATAAGAGTCTTGAAATACGAGTTTAGAAGTTAGATACCCTGCAACAAAAAGCACTAAAATTTTATAATGAATTCTTTCTATCTTCTCTTCCGGAATCAAAACACTAAGACTCCGTTTCGACAGTCGTTCTCTTTGTTTTTTGAGAAAATAAGAATGAGAGACTAAGATTACAAATCCTACAAGAACGTAAAACCCGATCAGCCATTCTCTTAAATTCATAACGAAGGTACGAACAAACGCCTCTACGGTAGGAAATAAAATCGCCGAAACTTCCAATGGATAAAGAACTACCCAACAGGCGATTTGAAAGAGCAAAGAACCAAAAGCGGAGGAACGGACTTCTCTACCTTTAGGAAAGGCAAAGAGTACACCAAGAGGGAAAAAAATCCCCAACCCCAGAAAAGGGGAACTCCAAGACAAAAAATTGACGCCGAAGATGACTAATTTCTTTTTCAGACAAGATCTCCTTAGAAGCGGATCTCTATCAACCATTGGACCTAAACGAGGAACACAGGCAAACAAGAAATCCTTTACGGTTCAGAATTAAAATACTTTATTCCGCAGTCCCGAACAGAATCCTGGGCTCATGGAAAAAAAAGAAAGTCTCGATTCTTCACTAAAGGAAATCGTATCCGTTTGTAAACGAAGAGGGTTTGTTTATCCAGGCTCCGAAATTTACGGAGGACTTTCCAATACCTTTGACTATGGTCCTTACGGAGTCGAACTTCTTCAAAATCTAAAACAACTTTGGTGGAAATATTTCGTACATCTTCGAGAAGACATAGTAGGTCTTGATTCCTCAATCCTTCTCAATCCGAAAGTTTGGGAAGCGTCCGGTCACGTTTCCAATTTCAATGATCCTTTGATCGATTGTAAAAACTGTAAGACCCGAATCCGCGCGGACAAGTTCCTTGAAGATCAAAAGGGAGAAGGGTTCGCAACTGGTCTTACTCTTGAAAAGATGAATCAGGTAATCAAAGAAAGTAATTTTGCCTGTCCGAACTGTGGACAAAGAGGCACATTTACAGAAGCTCGAGACTTCAATCTTATGTTCAAAACTTCTCATGGAGCTAGTGCGGAAGACTCTTTAGATATTTATCTTAGACCCGAAACTGCTCAAGGTATCTTTTTGAATTTTAAGAACGTTGTTTCCACCACTAGAAGAAAAATTCCTTTTGGAATCGCACAAATCGGAAAGTCATTTCGTAACGAAATTATGGCGCGTCAGTTCGTATTTAGAACCAGAGAATTTGAGCAAATGGAAATGGAATTCTTTTGTGAACCAGGTACCCAAAAAGAATGGTTCTCTCACTGGGTAAATTATTGTATGAATTGGCTTACTGAACAAGTCGGAATCAAAAAAGAAAATCTAAGAGTCAGAGAACACGAAAAAGAAGAATTATCTTTTTACAGCGAAGGAACCTCTGACATTGAATTTAAATATAATTTCGGTTGGGGTGAACTCTGGGGAATCGCATCTAGAACCGACTACGATCTAAATCAGCACCAAAAATTTTCAGGCGAAGATCTTAAATACCAAGATCAAGTTCAGAATAAAAAATACGTTCCTTTTGTCGTTGAACCTGCGTTAGGTGTAAACAGACTTTTTCTTGCAGTTGTTACAGACGCCTACGAAGAAGAAAAACTTCCTGACGGTGAAACTAGAACGGTTCTTCGTTTTTCTCCTAAAATCGCTCCGGTAAAAGCTGCAGTTTTTCCTCTAATGAAAAAGGATGGACTTCCTGAAAAATCCAGAGAAATTTTTGCTGATCTTTCCAAACTCGGAAATATTGAATACGACGACGGAGGCGCCATAGGCAAACGTTATCGTAGACAAGACGAAATCGGAACTCCTTTTTGTATTACAGTAGATTATGATACTCTAAAGGATAATACGGTCACGGTTCGAGAAAGAGATAGCATGTCTCAAGAAAGAATCGCCGTAAATCAACTTAAGAACTGGCTTTTTGAAAGGCTATAAATTGTAATAGCTCCTACAATTTTTCTGTATTAGGTCTTACAATTAAGATTCTCTTTTGAAATGTAGGAACTACTGTAAAGTTCGAGATTCTCTTTTGAAATGTAGGAACTACTGTAAAGTTCGAGATTCTCTTTTGAAATGTAGGAACTACTGCAAAGTTCAAGATTCTATTTGAAATGTGGGAACTACTGCAAAGTTC